>NZ_JBEZGO010000001.1:810452-1829540 GCF_040650035.1 Actinoplanes sp. NPDC048796
AGGCCGGCCGGTGGGGAGCGCCGCCTGTTCCGAGAAATTGAACTTCATGACATTATCGTTACTTGCCAGTAACGTTTGTCACTCGGGAGAGGGGGCGGGCCTTGATCTATGGCGTACAGACCCCGCGCCGCCGGGACGCGCAGCGCAACCGCCAGGCGATTCTCGAGGCGGCGAGCGACCTGATGACCGGGCGGCGGGACGCCGTCGGCATGCCGGAGATCGCGCGCCGGGCGGGGATCGGGCAGGCCACCCTCTACAGGCACTTTCCCGACCGGTATGCGCTGACTTCGGGGGTGATCGCCTTTCAGGTGGAGCGCCTCGAGGCCTGCGTGGACGCCAACCGGCAGCAGCCGGCCGCGTTCCGGCCGCTGCTCGGTGCGGTCCTCAGCTCCCAGGTCGCCATGCGGCCGCTCGTTCATCTGGCCCGCCGCCTCGAACCGGCCGTGCAAGGGCGTTACCTGCGCCAGATCGTCGGGCTGCTCGCCGGGCCGTTGCAGCGGGCGCAGGAGCAGGGTCTGGTGCGCCGTGACCTCGTACCGGCCGACCTGCTCCTGCTCTTCGGCATGGTGGAGGGCGTGGCCGAGGGCATGCTCACCGACGGCACCGGCCCGGAAGGCCCCGCCGGTGGGCCGCTCGGAGCCGGCTGGCACCGCACGGCCGGCGGACACGGCACGGCCGGCGGACACGGCACGGCCGGCGGACACGGCACGGCCGGCGGACACGGCACGGCCGGCGGACAGGGCACGGCCGGCGGACAGCGCGGGGCGGGCCGACCGGGTGCAGCCGCCGGGCAAAGCGAGGCCGGCGGCCATGGCGCAGCCAGCAGCCAGCGCGGGGCCGAGAGCCAGCGCGGGACCGGCAGCCCACAAGGGGCCGACAGTCCGCGCGAGGGCGGTGGTCACGGTGGGGTCTACTGGCAAGGGGCTATCGGGGAGCATGCCGCTAAGGCGATCGAGCTGGCGCTAGACGGCCTCATGCCCGTGCCATGAGCGCCATAGGGCCGCGTAGGGGCCGCCGGCGCCGACCAGGTCGTCGTGGGTGCCCAGCTCGATGATGCGGCCGTCGTCCATGACTACCACGCGGTCGGCGTCGTGGGCCGTTTGTAGACGGTGGGCGATGGCGATGACCGTGCGTTCGTGCAGCACCGCGGCCAAGGCGCGTTCCGCTGTTCGGGCCGCGGTGGGGTCCAGCAAGGCCGTCGCCTCGTCGAGGATCACCGTGTGGGGGTCGGCCAGCACCACGCGGGCCAAGGCCAGCTGCTGGGCCTGGGCGCCGTCCGGTGGGTCCTCGCCCAAGTCGCGGTCGAGGTCGTCGGCCCAGTCGGCGCCGACCGTCTTCAGGGCGCGGCGCAGCTCCTCGTCGGGGGCCGCCACCATCAGGTTGTCGCGCAGCGTCTCGCGGAAGACGTGATGTTCCTGCGTTACCAGTACCACCTGGCGGCGCAACTCGTCCGGGGGCAGCTCCGCCACCGCCACCCCGCCGACCGTCACCGAGCCGGCGCCCGGGCGGTCCACGCCGGCGATCAGCCGGCCCAGCGTCGACTTGCCCGCGCCGGACAGGCCGACGATCGCCAGGCGCTCGCCGGGCTGCACCGTCAGGTCGACGTCGTGCAGAACGTCACGGCCCTCGTCGTACGCGTAACGCACGTTCCGGACCTCGATGCGATCGCCCTCGGGCAGCCGCGTCTCGAACCTCGGCGCCGGAATCGCGGCCAGCCCCTCCACCCGGGCGAACGACGCGCTGCTGCTCTGCAACTGCTCGATCCAGATTGTGATCGCGTCGAGCGGCCCGACCAGCTGCCGCAGGAACAGCACGGCCGCGCTCACCGTGCCCAGGGTGACATGACCGTTGATGTAGAGCATGCCGCCGACCAGCAGCACCAGCACGCTTGGCAGGGCGTACGAGATCTCCACCGACGGGAAGAAGAAGCTCCGCAACCTCAGCGTCGCCAGGCGGGTGCGCAGCGTCTCGGCGATCGCCGCCCGGCCCGCCGCCAGACGGCGGTCGGCCAGGTCGAAGGCTTCGATGGTGCGGGCGCCGGCCGTCGTCGCCGCCAGCTCCTCGGCCAGCTGCGAGTTCGCCTCGCCCTCCTTCAGGTACGCGGGACGGGCCCGCCGCAGGTACCAGCGGGTGGAGAACCAGATCCCGGACAGCCCGAGCAGGCCGATCACCCCGAGCAGCGGGTTGAGCAGCAGCAGCGCCGCCACCAGGAAGACGATCTGGACGAAGCTGATCAGCAACATCGGCAGGATGTCGCGCAGTGTGGTGGCGACCGCGTCCACGTCCGTGGTCCCGCGGGCCGCGATGTCACCGGCCGGCACCCGCTCCACCACGGCGGCGGGCAGGGCCAGCGAGCGCCGGAGGAAGCTCTCGCGGATCCGGGCGGCGGTCCGCTCGCCGAAGCGGTAAGCGATCGCCAGGGCGTACCGGGAAAGAATTGTCTGGATGACGGCGCAGACCAGCACGGCCGCCGCCAGCTTGTCGACCGAGCCGACCCCGCCGCCGTGCGTGACCTCGTCGATGATCCGGCCGAGCAGCCACGGACCGGCGACGCCGGCCAGCGCGACGAGCGAGTTGAGGGCGAGCATCGCCACGACGGAACGCCGGTCCAGCATGATCAGGCGCCACGCGGCGCGGGCGACGGTCCGCTGGTCGGCGACGGGAAGTACCGAGCTCATTCGCCGTCCTCCTCACCGAACACGCGGGTGACCAGCGCGCGGTATCCGGGTTCACCGGCCAGCAGGTCGCGGTGGGTGCCGGAGGCGGCGACCCGGCCGTCGACCAGGTAGTGCACGACGTCCGCCTTGTCGAGCAGCACCGGCGACGTGGTGGCGATGACAGTGCCCCGGCCCCGGCGGGCTTCGACCAGGCGCTCGGCGATCGCGGATTCGGTGTGCGCGTCCACAGCGGAGGTCGGTTCGGCCGCGAGCAGCATCTCCGGGTCGGCGTGGACGGCGCGGGCCAGCCGGACGCGCTGGCGCTGCCCGCCGGAGAGGTTGCGGCCGGCCCACTCGACCGGGCGGCCCAGGTCGGCCGCGACGTCGTGGGCGACAGCGGTGTCGATCGCGGCCCGGACCTTCTCGTCGTGCGGTTCGCCGCGACCGGCGACCACCTCGCGCAGCTCGCCCGCGAACAGGTCGGCGGACGGCTCGGTGACCAGGATCCGTTCCCTGATCAGCGGCTGGGAGATCGCCCCGAGCGGGAGGCCACCCCAGGTCGCCGTGGTCGGCCCGTACCGTCCGAGCCGGTCGATCACCGCGGCCGCGTCGGCCGGGCGGGAACCGGCGAGCGCGGTGAAACGCCCCGGCTCGGCGACCACACCGGACTCCGGATCGTGCAGCACGGCCGGCCCCTCGGGCGCGGCCCGCCCGGCCGGGTCGTCGACCGGGATCCGCAGGAAGTTGACCACCCGGCGGGCCGCGACGAGCCCGCGCGTGACGTCGAAGGAGCAGAAGATCAGCACGTTGACCGGGATCACGAGCATCGCCGTGTAGCCGTACACCGCCACCAGCTCCCCGGCGGTGAGCTGCCCCTGCGCGGCGAGCCGGGCCGCGAGCCAGACGACGACGGCGAGGAACACGACCGGCAGGCCGTCACCGAGCGCCCCGATCCAGCTCGACGGGCCGCCGACCCGGTAACCCTGCGCCCGGAGTTTGCCGGACTCACCCTCGTACCGCCGCAAATGGGTCTCTTTGCCGCCGAGTCCGTTGAGGATCCGCAGGCCGCCGAGCACGTCGACCAGGCGGGCGTTGAGCTCACCCTGCCGCTGCCGGTAGCTCTGCGACGCGCGCTGACTGCGCTGCAGCAGCGGCCCGACGAACAGGGCCAGCACCGGCACCCCGGCCAGCACGACGATCGCCAGCGACGGCGCCGTCCGCGACAGCAGAATCGCCACCACGATGTACGCCAGGGTGGACGCCACCCCGACCCCGCCGACGTTCATCGACCGCCCGATGGTCCACACGTCCGAGATGCCGATCGTGACCACCTCACCGGCCGTGACCCGCCGCGGCAGCGCCGACCCGAGCCGCGTCGCATGCGTCAGGACCAGGTCGGCCGTCCGCAAGGCGGCCGCCATCCGCAACTTCGACATGCTGCGGTGCCGCATGATCCCGAGCACCGCGCTCGCCACCCCGACGACCAGAACGGCCGCGACCCAGCCGATCAGCACATCTGGTTGCCGCGCCCCCAGGCCGCGGTCGATGGCTTGCGAGATGAGGTACGGCGTGGTCGCCAAGCTGACGAACCACAGCGACCCGAACATCGCCCCCAACCCGACCCCCCGCTTGTGCTCCCGCCCCAGCCACCACAAAAACCGCCCCGGTCCCCGTATCTCCACGTCGGCCACTCTGCCCCAGAGCGACCCCCGAGCGCTGCCCGTTTTCAGTCGATGTGACAGGTGCCGCGCCTTCCCACCCAGCCCGTTCAGATGCTGAAGCCGGTCGATTAAACTGGGTTCCACGAGCGGCCGGTCCCTCTAACGTGGAACGGCGCTGGACTAGCGACTAGTGACCGTGCGACTATGTGACGCACGACAAGAGCGGTGCAACCGCTCCTGGAGACCGGCCACACCGCCCGAAAGAAAACTCAGACGCCAGTCAGCACTGCCGCCTGGAACTTGACATCGTTATGTCAGAGCCACTTCATCCATTCAGCGCTCTCGGCTACCGCATGAGCCGAAGCCGCGAAAATGGCGTGAACGAGCTGCGCGTCGATCATGTGCGCGAGCGACAGCACGAGGTCGTGCAACTGCAACCTCCAACAATCGGCGGATGGAACAGTGCAAGATCTTGACACCTGTCAACCCCGAGGACAAGACGTTTCATATAGTATTTAAGGTGCAATTTAACCTTCAGCTCCGAATAGTCCGTCCACAGTGGACGTCCGTCCCCGCCCTGGCGCACGGTCGAACGACCCTGTCCGGGTGATCGCGCCGCCGTTTCGGGCCTTTTTACATATGGCTCCCTCTATGCGAAAGCTGATCTTGAGGATGCCTCGCCGCCGTTAAAGTTGTGTGCTCGCGGCAACTGGGGGACCGGAGATGTTCGAGGAAGTCGTGCCGGCCATCGCGTCGGCCCTGTCCGCGCAAGGGTCGGAGTTGCTCGTCGCCGGTGGCAAGAGCGCGTTCGCCTCGCTCTTCGAGATCGTCCGGGCGCGCTTCGGCCGGGACACGCCCGAGGCCGAAAGCCTCGCGGCCGCCATCGAGCATCCGGCCGACACCGACCGCGTCGAGGAGTTCGCGCGGCATCTGGCGAGCGTCATGGCCGAGGATCCCGCCTTCGCGCGGCAGGTGACCACCGCCTGGCACGACGCGACGGCGCACGGGTCCGCCACCGATGCCGCCGTCGTCAACAATTTCAGCGGCCGGGCCGATCAGGTGGTGCAGACACGGACCGTCCGTGGCGACATCAGATTCTGATCGCCCGGCGCCGCTGGAGAACACGGTCTCGGGCACCATCTTCGGGCCGAGCGTCCAGGCGCTCGACATCCACGGCGGGATTCACTACCACGGGGCCGGCGTCCCGGCGCGGGCGATCCCTCGGCAGTCAGCCGCCCCACCGCGGCATTTCACCGCGCGGCAGTCCGAGCTGGAAGCGCTGAAGCGCGCGGCCGAGACCGGTTCGACAGTCGTTGTGCTCAGCGGCCCTGGTGGGGTCGGCAAGACGGCGCTGGCCCGGCACTACGCTCACCAGGCGGCGGACGCCTACCCCGACGGTCAGCTCTACGTGAACCTCGACGGTTTCGGCTCCCCGCCGGCGGTCGATCCGGCCGACGCTTTGCGCGCGTTCCTTCGCGCCCTGGGAGTTCCCGGCGAGAGCCTGCCGGTCACCCTGGCCGAGCTCACCGCTCTTTACCGGTCACACACGGCCGGTCGTGCGCTGCTGGTGGTCCTGGACGACGCCTTCTCGGCGGCTCAGGTGCGGGTACTGCTGCCGGCCTCGTCGTCGAGCCTGACCGTGGTCACGAGCCGTAGCCGCCTTTCGGGTCTGATCGCCGAGGGCGCGACCTTCGTCGACGTCCCGCCGCTGACCGCCGGCGAATCGACGGCGTTGCTGGCGGCCATCGTCGGCGGGCGCCGGATCGACGGCGAACGACAGCAGTCCGAGCGCCTGGCCGAGTTGTGTGCCGGGCTGCCGATCGCTCTCTGTGTGGTGGCCGCCCGATTGTCGACGCGGCCTCGTCAGTCGGTGGCCGGTGTGGTCGCGGCGCTGGCCGACACCTCCGATCGGCTGGCCCGGCTGGAGACACCCAACGAGGAGACCTCGGTGAGTGGATCATTCGAGTTGTCCTATCGAGCCCTGGACGGGCCGGCCGCGGTCCTCTATCGGAGGCTCGCCCTGCATCCGGGCCCGGAGTTCGGTATGGGCCCGGCGTCGGCACTTCTCCCGGGGATCCGGACCGAGTCAACCGCCGACCGCCTGATGGGCGTCCTGCTCGAGGTCAACCTGCTGCAGGAGGTCGCCGAGAACCGGTTTGGCTATCATCCGCTGCTCCGGCTTTTCGCGCGCCAGAAGGCGGCCGAGGACGACACCGAGGCGGATCGCGACGGGGCTCTGGTCGCCATGCTCGAGTGGTACCTCGGGGCGGCCGGCGCGGCCGATGTCGCCAGCACGCCGTACCGGCGCCGGCTCGCCTACGCGTTTCGCACCGACCCCGTCGGTCTTCCGGCCTTCGGCGACCGCGACCACGCCCTCTCCTGGCTGGACCGGGAACGCGCCAACCTCGGCCTGGCCGGGCAAGCAGCCCTGGACCGGGGATGGACGGAACTGGCCTGGCATCTCACGGACGTCATGTGGCCGTTGCAGCTGTATCGCAAGAGCGTCGATCGCCGGGAGATCGACGAACGAGGTCTGGCCGCCGCCCGGTTGTGGGGCGAGCCGCACGCCGAGGGGCGCATGCTCAAACGGCTCGGGCGCACCTGCACCACGGCCGGCGAGTACGGCCGGGCCGAGCAACTGCTCCGAGCCGCGATCACCACGTACCGGCAGGCCGGAGACGTGGCGGGACGCATCGAGGCGGAGGAGATGCTCGCCCTCGTGTACCGCGATTCGGGCGACGACGACGCCGCGATCGACATGCTGGGGTCCGTGTTGACCGACCGGCGGCGGCTGGGCGACAGCCGCGACATCGGGCTCACACTGATCAACCTCGGGGAGCTGTTGTCCCGGCGGGGGCGTGCCGCAGAGGCGATCGGGCTCCTGCGGGAGTCGGGAACGTTGCTCGACCGGTCGGTGGCAGCCGATCCGTACAACCTGGCCCTGGTGAAGCTCGGGCTGGCCCGGGCGAACCTCGCGGGCGGTGATCTCGTGGCCGCCGCTCACGCCGCGACCGAGGCGGTCGAGGGTATGCGGCGGCTCGGCGCCGCCGTCGGAGAAGCGGACGCCCTCGAGATCGCCGGCGAGATCGCCGACCGCCGCGGAGACCCGACCCGGGGCAGGCTCTGTCTCGAGCGGGCCGTGGAGATCCTGGAAGCTCATGGATCACCACGGGCCGTTGCCCTGCGCCGGCGACTGCCGGCACCACCAGGCGTACAGGAGCGGGATCAGCTCGGGCAGATGGACGGCGCTTAGCCCGTCCCGGAATCCGATGGCGGCACCCTCGCCCGTCACGACCAGAACGAGGGCCGCACCGGGGAACCGGGCGAGCAGCTCCTCCGGCGCCGCGTCGCCGGTCTCGTCGATGAGGATGTCAGCGACCGGCTCCAGGCCGGAGGGGTCGCCCACGAGAGCGACCACCGGGTCGTACGGAGGATTCACGAGGCCATCTCCCTGGTTCTTTGCGGGAGCCGCAGGAGCCGGTAGATCGCTCGCCGGAAAAGACGAGCCGACCGGCCCGGACGGGACGTCACCGCGGCGGCGATGCGCCGGCGGCCGACCGGGCGTGCGGCGAGCAGTTGCGGAAGAATCGGCTTCGCTGTGTCCAGACGGTCGGCCGCGTTCAGAACCAGAGACTGGGGAGAGCCCGGGGCGGTGGCGTCACCGTTGGCCGCCACACAGAGAACCGGCAGTCCGACCGCCGCCCCGTACGTGGTCACCGAGCCTCGGTCCCCGATCAGATGATCGGCGGCCGCGATGTACGGACGCCAGTCGTCGACCGGGTCGGCCAACGTCATTCCCGCCTCCCGGCAGGCCCGGGTCCACGCGTTGACCTGCCGATGTCCGTGGGCAGCCGCGATGGCCGGATGCAGGAGCAGCGCCACCCGGAACGACGCCGGCGGGAGCTGCTCCATGAGCATCGGAAGCAGCTGAGGGACACCGCCGAAGAGTCCGTCGTCCCCCCACGTCGAGGTGACGACGACGAGCTTCTGACTCTCGGTCAGAGCCAGCGCCTTCCGGTGGCTCGAGCGCGCCGCGAGATCGGTGACGAGCCGGTCGAAACAGAGATCACCCGCGACCGTGGCCACCGGTAGCGCGTCGGGGCACTGCCGGGCCAGCACAGCGCGTTCGTTCTCGTGCGACAGCATCAGCGCCGACGCGATCACCCGGCCGTCGCGGACGAGCCGGGGCGCGTCGAGTCCGTACACACTCGAAGACCGGACGAGACGGGCGCGGCCCGCCCCGTGCGCCGTCAGCATCACGGGCGCGTGCAGTTCGTGCAGCCCGCCATGGGCCGCCGCGATGGCCAGGTCGAAGTTCTCCCGAACGGCCTGCTGCCAGGGAACCACGAGAGCTCCCAGCCGCTGGAGATGAGCGACGACACCCGCGTTGAAAACGTCGGGCGCCACCGTGAAAACGGTCTGCACCCGAGGGTCGGCCTCCACCAGATCCACGATGTCGAGCAGGCGCTGGCAGCTCGCCATCGTGTGAATCACGGCCAACAGCGTCCGGCAGCCGGGACGCGAAACCCATCTTCGTGCGTCGATGCCAATCGGCGCCTTGACCCAATCCGGATCACTCATCCGGCCCACCCCCTGGTCAGCGATCTGATAAGGCCACGATGGGGGCGGCGCCTTGCCGGCGGCATTGCAGAAACCTTGCCGGGCAGATGCACGTGAACTGGCGATGACGTGTCAGATATTGCGCAGAGCGACGCACCCACCCAATCATTTGCCCAGCTGAAACACACTCAGTAATGGCCTTGTTACACGCTGATGGGGGCACACGTGGAATTCGGCATACTGGGCACGACCGAGTTGATCGACGACGGAAAAATCGTCCCGTTGGGACCGGCGAAGCAACGCGCCATGATCGCGGTGCTTCTGTACCACGCGGGCGAGCCCGTCCGTACCGACGCTCTGATCGACTTTCTGTGGGAGCGGCGAGGAAACGAGGACCATCGGCCGACGCTGTATTCGCTCGCCAGCCGTCTGCGGTCCGTCCTGTCCGAGGTCGGCCTGGGCCGGGCACTCGTGCGCGTGCCGGGAGCAGGCGCCTATCGGCTCGACGTCGATCCGGGCACGGTCGACCTGCACCGCTTCCGGCGGAAGCTGGCCGAGGCCCGGCGCGCACATGCGCAGGGCCGGCCGGAATCCGCCGTCGAAATACTCGTACAGACCCTTCTGCTCTGGCGTGGCGATCCGTTGCCGGAGATTCGCGGTGCGCGGGCGGAGCAACTGCGCCGTTCGCTGGACGACGTCCTTCTCGAGGCCCACAAGCAGCTTGCGGAGAGCCGGCTGTCGTGTGGAGAGCCGCAATCCGTGCTCGAACAACTGGACGGCGTGATCCGCGAATACGACCTCGACGAGGCATTGGCGCGTTGCTGGATCCGGGCGTTGCGCGCGGCGGGGCGCCACGACGAGGCGAAACGGTTCGCGATGGCCTTCCAGCGTCGATTCCTCAAGGAAATGCGTGCCGAGCCGGACCTCGAGGTCGCCGCCGTGGCGGACCGGCCGCCACCACAACCGGTCACCGAACGAGTTCCCCGGTATCTGCCTCCGGACATCGCGGACTTCACCGGGCGTCAGGCGCTGCTCGACGAGCTGGAACAGCTGCGCGCCAACAACGTCGTCGTGATCACCGGAATGCCCGGCGTCGGCAAGACCACCCTCGCCATCCACTGGGCACATCGTCTCCGCGAGCGGTATCCCGACGGTCAGCTCTACCTCGACGCCGGCGCGTACGGGCTCACTCCCGCGCTCGACCCGCGGGATGGTCTCGACCGTTTCCTGCGGATGCTCGGTGTGCCGCTCGATCAGCTTCCCGTGACGCTGGAGCAGCGCCGGGACCGATTCGAGGATCTGATCGGTGACCGGCGGATCCTGATCCTGATCGACAACGTCCTGGATTCGGCCCAGGTCCGTCCGCTGATCCCCCGGTCCATGCACTGTCTGACGGTGATCACCAGCCGTACCCGGTTGAGCGGGCTGACCATCCGCGACGGAGTGCGGCCCGTGACCGCGACGCCGCTCGCCGAGGCCGAGTCCACGTCGTTGCTGGCGCGCATCGTCGGCCCTCGCGGAACATCACAGGCCGACGGTCTGCGGCAGCTGGCCCGGCTGTCCGGCGGCCTCCCCCTGGCGGTTCGGATCGTCGGCGAACACGTGGCGGAACGGCCCCGGGCCGGCATCGCGGAGCTGGCCGGCGAACTGAAGCACCGGCTTCTCGACGCGGGTGGCGAGGAGGATCAGGCGGCCAGTCTCGCCACGGTGTTCGACTGGTCGTACCAAGCCCTGCCGGACGAGGCCGCCTACGCGTTCCGGCGCGTCTCGCTCTACCCGGGAACGAGCTTCAGCCCGGAAGCCACAGCCGCCGTCATCGGCACGACGCCGCAGCGCGCCGAAGCCCTCCTGAATCTCCTGGCCAAAGCTCACATGATCAATCACGACACCACTCGCCGCTATCGCTTCCACAGCTTGCTCCACCGGTATGCGAGCGAGCGGGCCGCCGCCGAGGACGATCCCGGATTCGCCGAGCCGGAACAGCGAAGGCTGCTGGATTGGTATCTCTTGTCGGCGGCCAACGCGGTAGCGGTCATCGCGCCGGAATGGCCGGCGATGGGCGAGCTGCCGCACGCGCCGGAGATCCGCCCGATGGTCTTCGAAACGAGCGACGAGGCGATGCGGTGGTGTGACGCCGAACGGGACAACCTCTGCTCCGTCAGCCGGTGGGCTCAGGATCACGGGTACCACCGTCACGGGTGGCAGATTCCCGGAGTCATCCACGAGGTTCTCGAGCGTTTCGGCCGCCAGGAGGACATCCTGAAGCTCAACCAACGGGCCTTGCAGTCGGCCCGCCGGGACCGCCACGACGAGGGGCAGATCGGAATACTGAACAACCTCGGGGCGACCTACTTCGCCCTGCACGACTACGGCCACGCCGTCGCCGCCTTCCACGAAGCCCAGCAGCTCGCCGCGGCGGTCGGGCACTTCGAGGCCGAGGCCCTCTGCTCGCACAACCTGGCCTCGACGTACGTCAGTATCGGTCAGGCCTCCCGGGCGATCGACATCTACGACCGGGTCCTCGAGGCGTGCCGCAAGATGGGCAGCCCGGCCGGCGAGTCGGCGGTCCTGAACTGGCTCGGCACGGCCCGCCTACGGCTCGGTCAGCATCAGCGAGCGGCCGAGAACTTTCATCAGGCCCTCGCCATACGCGAACAGATAGGAGCCGACCGAGGCGCCGGCCAGAGCCACGGCAGCCTGGCCGCCCTGTATCTGGCGACCGGCCGGCTCCGGCCGGCGTTGCGGCACGGCGAGGCCGCACTGGCCATCCACCTTCGCGCACACGACGAGAGGGCGGAGTGCGACACCCTCATCACTCTCGCCGACATCCAGCGGGGCCTCGGGAGCTTCGCCGAAGCCACCCGGAACGGGCGGCGTGCCGTGCTGCTGAGCCGGCAGATGTCCGACTCGTTCCGGCAGGTCGAAGCCATGACGGTGATCGGGGAGACGCTGTTCGCCGCCGGGGATCCGGCATCGGCCGACCACCAGATCCGAATGGCGCGGCGGATTCTCGACGACCTGTCCGGCGTACGAACGGCACCCCTGCGGGAACGCCTGGAGACCGCCGAGCGGACCCTGCGGAGCGCACCCCCGGAATCTCGGGCCGGCTGACAATCAGAGGCGGCCCCGGTCGAGTGACCTGTCCGGGGCATGGGCTTATGCGGGCGGTGACCATATGATTACGGAATGAGCGGGCCGGAGCTCGACCTCACCACCGCGCTGGTTCTTGACGCCCTGTTGGACGGGTTCGACAAGAACGTGGAGATGCACGGCTGGCGGATCATGCAGCAGGTCGGGCGGTCGGGGCCGCGGGTCTACCGGTCGCTGGACAAGCTCGAAGAGTGGGGCTGGGTGGAAGCCCGCTGGGAGTCGCTGCGGCCCGGTGAGAAACGGCCCCGCAAGCGGTACTACCGGATCGCGGCCGACCGCGTCGAGGCCGCTCGTTCGAGGCTCGCGGCCGGGCGGGGCCGGGCCGAGCCCGCGCTGCGGCCGAAGTTCGGGTTTGTGGCGCCGGCGTCATGAGCGGCGTCGAGATTGTTCTCGGTGTTCTTCTCGGGCTTGTCGTCAATGAGACGACCGATCTGTCGCCGTGGCTGGGGCGCCTCTTCGTGCGCTGGTCGGCCCGTCTGCGGTATGGGGAGTCCGAGCTCGGGGCCACCCGCCAGGAGGAACTTCAGGCTCTGATCGACGCCCGCCCCGGGAAGTTGTTCAAGCTTTTCACCGGCGTCGGGTTCGCCTCGTCGGCTCTGCTCTTCCGGCTGCGGCGGCTGGTCCGGCCCGAGACGACGATCACCGACGCCCCGGTCTCCGATCTTTCCGAGCTCGGGCCGCGCCGGGTGCTCGCCCTGGAGGACGAACCGACCACGCTCATCGCCCGGTATCTGTTCCCCACCGAGCGGTACCGCGGCGAGTGGAAGCGGCACTGGATCTCGCCGGTGAAGTCGGCCTCCGTCATTCTGCTGTACGCCGTTCTGGGCGTCTGGGCCGTACAACTGCGGATCAAGCCGCAGTACGTGGATCTGTTCACGATCGGGATCTGCGCCGTGGCGCTGGTTCTGCTGCTCTGGCAGGTGCCGCGGTGGTATTTCGACCGGTTCACGCTGACCAACAAACGGATCATGGTGGTACGCGGGGTCGTCCGGCGGCGGGTGGAGATGCTGCCGCTGTTGCGGGTGACCGACATCCGGTACGTCCAGTCGCCGCTCGGTCGCGTGCTGGGCTACGGGACGTTCGAGAACAAGAGTGCCGGCTGGCGGCGGCCGCTGCGGCGGCTTCGGGACCTGCCCCACCCCGGCGAGCTCTACCTGCGGATCATCGAGGAGATGTACGAGCCGCTCGCGGTCGAGGCACGGCTCGGCCACGACGAGGACGACGAGGACGGCGGCCTCGAGGTGATACCGGACCAGCGCCGGCCCGAGGACGATCAGATCGGCGCCCTGATCCGGAGCATCGACGCGCTGGTCGAGGTGCTGCGGCTGCAGGCCGCCGCCCAGCGGCCGGCCGACGGAGCGACGGCCCAGGCCGATGAGGGCCTGGACCGTCAGGAGCGTCAGACCTGGCTGGCGCCACCGTCCACGTAGATCTCCGAGCCGGTCACGTAGGCGCTGGCCGGCGAGGCCAGGTACAGGACCGTGTCGGCGATCTCGTCGGGCGTGCCCAGGCGGGCCATCGGGACGCCGGAGGCGAGGCCCTTCAGGAGCTGGGCGGCGTCCTCGGGGGTGCCGGCCAGGCCGGACAGGCCGGGGGTGTTGATCGGTCCGGGGGCGATGGCGTTGACCCGGATCTTGCGCTCGACCAGTTCCGCGGCCCAGCTGCGGGTGAAGGAGCGCAGCGCGGCCTTCGACGCGGCGTACACGCTGAACGCGGGCGCGGCCTTCACGTCGATGTTGGAGCTGGTGATGATGACCGACGCGCCCTCGTTCAGGTGCGGCAGGGCCTTCTGCACAGTGAAGATGGTGCCGCCGACGTTGGTGTTGAACGTGGTGGCGTAGTGGTCCCACGTGATGTCGGCCAGCGCCGAGAACTCGCCGCCGCCCGCGTTGGCGTACAGGACGTCCAGGCCCTTGCCGTGCTCGGCGATGGCGGCGTAGACGCGGTCGAGGTCGTCGGGGTTGGCGACGTCGGCCTGGATGGCAGTGAAGCCGTCGCCGAACTCGTCCAGCGCCTCCTTGCGGCGGCCCGTGACGAACACGTGTGCGCCTTCGGCGGCCAGGCGGCGGGCGGCGGCGAGGCCGATACCCGCGGTGGCGCCGGTGACGAGAGCGGTCTTGCCGTCGAGCTGTCCCATGATCAGTTCTCCTTGACGATCGAAGCGAAAGCGGGGGTCGGTGAACCGAGCACGTGGAGCGCCACGTGGTCGGCGCCGGCGTCCAGGTGCTGACGGACGCGGTCGGCGATGTCGTCGGTGGTGCCGTGCGCGACGAGGGCGTCGATGAGGCGGTCGCTGCCGCCGGGCACGAGGTCGTCGTCGGTGAATCCGAGGCGGCGCAGGTTGTTGCGGTAGGCGGGGAAGCCGATGAACATGCCGACCTGGGCGCGGGCCAGGGCGCGGGCCTCGGCCGGCGAGGCGCCGACGACCACGGCCTGGTGCGGGGCGATCAGCGGATCGTTGCCGACGCGAGCACGTTCCCGGGCGACGTATTCGGGCGTCACCAGGAACGGATGCCAGCCGGCGGTCCGGGAGACGGCCAGGTCGACCATCTTCGGGCCGAGGGCGCCCAGCAGCAGGCGCTCGGCCGGGATCTCGAGCTGGTCGAGGTAGCGGCTCATCGACGTGATCGGGTTGCCGTAGTCCTGGCCCCGGGCGGCCGCGCCGGCCGCGTTGCCGATGCCGAGACCGACCAGCAGCCGGTCGCCGTGCCGCGCGAAGAACGTCGACAGCTCGGCCGGTGTCTGGCCCCAGATGTTCAGCACGCCCGTGGCGACCGTGCTGTTCGGCGCGGCGCTCAGCAGTCGCGCCACGGTGCCGAGAGCGCCGGAGCCGTCGAGACCGGGCGTCCAGAACGCGTCCCAGCCCAGTTCCTCGAGCTTCGCCACGTCGCCGAACCGCATGCTCCACAGTCCTGCCTGTTTCATCGGTGCCACCCCCTTCGTTGTTTTGTATCGCTCGGTACGGAATGACAGTAGCCCACTTCTGTACCAAGCGGTAGAGTGGGTGGTGTGACGGTGAAGACAAAGGGCCGGCCGCGGGCCTTCGACGCGGACGAGGCGCTGGATCGCGCCATCGAGGTCTTCTGGGAGCACGGGTACGAAGGCGCCTCGCTCACCGACCTGACCAGCGCGATGGGCATCAACCGGCCGAGCATGTACGCCGCGTACGGCAATAAGGAGCAGTTGTTCCGCCGGGCCGTGGCCCGTTACGCGGAGCACGACATGGCGTACGCGAAAGAGGCGCTGGCCGAGCCCACCGCGTACCGGGTGATCGAGAAGTTCCTCCGGTCCAACGCCGACGCGCTGACCCGGGCCGACCGCCCGGCCGGGTGTCTGTCGATCCAGGGCGGGCTGGCCGGCGGCAGCGACAACGGCGAGATGGCGCAGTTCCTGGCCGCGAGCCGGCTGGGCGGCGAACGGGCCCTGGCCGAGCGCCTGGCCCGCGCGGTGGACGAGGGCGACCTGCCCGCCGGCACCGACCCGGCGGCCCTGGCCCGCTATGTGATGACGGTCAGCGAGGGCAACGCCGTGCACGCCGCCGCCGGGGTCGACCGGGCGAGTCTGCACGCCACGGTCGACCTGGCGATGCGAGCGGTGCCGAACCTATAGCTCGAGGAGGGCCTTGGCCTGCAGCGAACCCGACTCCAGGCGGCGGTGCACGTCGGCGGCCTCGGCAAGCGGAACCACCACCTGCGTCTGCAGCGCGAGCCGACCCGAGGCCAGGCCGCTCATCGCCTCGTGCAGAGCGGAAACGACCCCTTCCGGTACGACGTCGGAAAGCTTCACCCCGAGCCCGGGGCCTCGCGGATCGGACAGCGTGATGACCCGCGACGTGCCACCGGCGAGCGCGATGGCCCGGGGCAGGTCGCTACGGCCCGACGCGTCGAGGACGGCGTCCACCCGGCCCGACAGTTCGTGATAGTCGATCGGCGTCGCGCCGAGACCCCGTACAAGATCGAAATCCGAAGGACGAACGGCGGCCACGACCCGTACGCCCCGGGCCACGGCGAGCTGGGTCGCGACGCGCCCCACCGAGCCGGCCGCGCCCAGCACCAGCAGGGTCTCCCCCGCGCTCACCGCCAGCTGGCCGAGAACCCGTACGGCGGCCTCGCCCGAAGCCGGCAGCGCCGCGGCGTCGGCCCAGCTCACCGAGGCCGGCTTCGGCACCCAGAAGTCGGCCAGAGCGAGGGCGGCGTAGCCGCCGAGCCGCGGCAGGAACACCGCGACCTCATCGCCCACCGCCACGTCGGAGACGCCGTCGCCGACGCTCTCGACCACGCCGGCCGCCTCGAAGCCGAGAACCGTGCCCGGCCCGCCCGGGAAGACCCCCTTGAGATGCCCGGCCCGGATGGCCAGGTCGGTCGGGCCGACGCCGGTGTAACGCACCGTCACCCGGATCTGCCCGTCGCCCGGAGCGGGCACGTCGGTCTCGGCGAGCCGCAACACATCCGGCGGCCCGAAGTCATCCATCACAAGTGCCCTGGTCATGGGCCGAGCGTAGGTCGGTCAGGAACGTTCGGCCGGATGTCCGGGCACTGTTGAGTCATCCCTGCGTCACGTGACGGATCACGCGTGGGAGCGTGCCCGCGGATCGGGTATTTTTCGACCGTGTCAGACCTGATCGGCCGCGACGGCGAGTTGGAGCAGCTCACGGCCCTGACCGGGCAGGCTGTGGTGCTGACCGGTCCGCCCGGGATAGGCAAATCGGCGCTGTTGGATCATGTGGCGCGGACCACCGGGTGGCGAGTGCTCACGGTAACCGGTGTGCCCGCTGAGAGCCAGGTCTCTTTCGCGGGCCTGGAGCGACTGCTCCGCACCGCCATGCCGGTCGATGACGTCCTGGCCGGCCGGGACCCGTACCGGGTCTCGCTGGCCGTCCTCGACCGGCTCGGCGCCGGCACGCTGCTGGTGGCCGACGACGCCCAATGGCTCGACGAACAGAGCTGGCAGGTTCTGGCGTACGTGGGACGGCGGCTCGCCGGCGCGGAACTGGCCCTGCTGATGGGCATGCGGGACGGCGCCGAGACCGCGCGGCGGCTCCGCGGCTCCGGCCTGCGCGAGATGCCGATCGGCCCGGTGTCGCCGGAGGCCGCGGCGCTCATCGTCGCCCCGGGCCGGCCGGAGGCGGAACGCGCCCGCGTCCTGGCCGAGGCGGCCGGCAATCCGCTCGGGCTGCGCGAACCGGCCCGGCTCGCCGAGGCGTACCGGGCCATCCTGGCCGACCTGCCGCCGCCGGCCCGGCGGCTGCTGGAGGTGGCCGCGGTCGACGACCGGAACGACGTCGACGAGATCCTGCGGGCCACCGGCCTCGCGGCGGACGATCTGCAACCGGCCCTCGACGCGCGGCTGGCCACACTGGAGGGCCACACCCTGCGGCTGACCCGCCCGCTGGAGGTGGCCGACCGCCGGGGCGCCCACGCCGCCCTGGCCGCGGTGGTCGACGACCCCGAGCGCCGGACCTGGCATCTCGCCTTCGCCGCGACCGGGCCGGACGACGACCTGGCGGCCGCCATGCAGCGCGTGGCCCGGGTACGCGGAACCGCGGTGGCCTGGGAACGGGCGGCCGAACTGACCACCGACCCGGGACGCCGGGCCTACCGTTACCTGCGGGCCGTGAACACGGCCTTCGACGCGGGCGAGACTCGGACCGTACGCCGGCTGTCGCCCCTGATCGACGACCGGGTGCTCAGCCGGCCCGAACGGTTGTGGCTGAACTGGGCCAACGCCGGGGTCGGCGGGGACATCGAGGTGACCAACATCCGCCTGCTCACCCACCTCGAGGCGGCCGAGCGGTCGCTGGCCGAGGGCGACCTCGACGACGCGTTCGACGTGCTCAACGGGGTCGTCCTGCAGCTCTACTTCACCCCGCTGACCGCCGAGGTGCGGGCCGCCGTCGTCGAGTTCGTGCAGCGCACGGGCCTGGGCGCCGACCATCCCCGGATCGCCACGCTGCTCGCCCTGGCCGTGCCGCTCGAGTACGGCAAACAGGTGGTGGCCGCGCTGCCCGAGTTCGTCGCCGCGCCCCGCCCCGACTACCAGCTGGCCTGGGCGGCGCTGGCCGTGGGCGCGCTCGGCCCGGCCAAGACGCTGGCCGCCGACGCCGTCACGGCCAGCCGGTCCCAGCGCCGGATCGGCCTGCTCACCCAGACCCTGGTCACCGAGGCCTGGGTCGGCGTCTTCGCCAAGGACGCCCACCTGATCGAGGGCGCCGCCGGCCAGGCCCTGCGGCTCGCGGCCGAGACCGGCCAGCCCCGCTGGGCCATCGTGGCCCGGCTGGCCCAGGGCATGACGGCCGCGCTCCGCGGCGAGCAGGCCCTGGCCGAACAGATCGCCGACGGCGCCGTCCGGGCCCTGCTGCCCAGCGGCGCGCACGGCATGATCTGCCTCTGCCAGTTCGTCCGCGGCCACGCGGCGCTGGCCGCCGGCAACGGCGCCGCCGCCTTCGACCACCTGCTGCGCCTGTTCGACACCGGCGACATCGCCTACCACCCGACGGTGCGGTTCTGGGCGGTCGGCTCGCTGGCCGAGGCGGCGGTCATGGGCGGGCGGACCGCCCGGTTCGAGGACCTGCTGCCCAAGCTCGAGGCCGAGGAGGCGGCCACCGGTTCGCCGGCGCTGACCCGCGGGCTCGTCTACGCCCGGGCGCTGCTGCGGCTGCAACGCTCGGCCGACGACTACGCGCCCGGCGACATCGCGGCCGTGCTCCCGGCGCACCCCTTCGACAAGGCCCGGGCGGATCACGCGTACGGGGTGGCGCTGCGCCGGGACCGCCAGTACGTCCGGGCCCGGCCCTACCTGCGGGCGGCGGCCAGCCTCTTCGAGGCCCTGGGCACGACGGCCTGGGCCGACCGGTCACGGCAGGAGCTTCGGGCGACGGGCGAGACGGTACGGCGTACGGACGACCGCCTCACCGCCCAGGAGGCCCAGATCGCGGCTTTGGCCGCGCAGGGTCTGACCAACAAGGAGATCGGCGGCCGGCTGTTCCTGTCGCCGCGCACGGTCAGCACCCACCTGTACCGCATCTTCCCCAAGCTCGGCATCACCTCGCGCAGCGAACTGGGCACCGCCCTGGAGACGAACGACCAGGGAGTCTGACCGGTCCTTCGGCCGGACGCCGGCGGCAGGCTCGGGCCATGGAACAGTTCCGCGTCACCAAGGTCCAGCCGTCGTACTGGCGGGTCACGTTCGGCAACGGCCCGGCGAACCTCATCGACCCGGACACCGTCGAGCAGCTGGCCACCCTGACAACGGAGATGGAGAACGACCCGGCGCTGACCGTCGTCGTCTTCCGCAGCGAGACACCCGGCTACTTCATGGCCCATTGGGACTTCCTGTCCGACACCCGGCGGGTGGTGGCCATGAAGCCGGGCCCCACCGGACTCCACCCCTATGTGGACAATTTCGTACGCCTGAGCCGGCTCCCGATCGCCACCATCGCCGAGGTACGGGGCCGAGCGCGCGGCGCCGGCAGCGAGTTCGTCCTGGCCACCGACATCCGCTTCGCCTCCGACCAGGCCATCTTCGGCCAGTTCGAGATCGGCGTCGGCTCGGTACCCGGCGGCGGCGCCATGGCCCGCCTGTCCCGCCTCGCGGGCCGGGGCCGGGCCCTGGAGATCCTGCTGGGCGGCGACGACATCCCGGCCGCCCGAGCCGCCGACTACGGCTACGTCAACCGGGTCGTCCCCGACGCCGAGCTCGAGGCTTTCACCGACGGCTTCGCCCGCCGGATCGCCGCGTTCGACCGCGTAGCCGTCACCGGCATCAAGAAACTGGTCGACGAAGCGACCCTCCCACCCGACACGGAGTTCGCCGAGGGCCTGAAGTCCTACTTCGCCACCGCCGGCCGCCCCGAACACCGCCCCTTCGTCCAGCTCTTGTTCAACAACGGCCTCCAACAACCCGACGGCATCGAACGAGACCTCGGCACCGCCATCGGCGACCTCAGGCAATCACCATCCGCGGGTGGCCATCAGCGTTAGCGGCCGGCATGCCCATGGCCCCGCCGGAGGAGTCCGACATGGCGCGGCGACTACTGACTCTGGCGCGGCTGGTGTCGACGCACGATCACATGGTCTTCATCGGCGACTAGTGATCTGGGCGCTCAGACGGCGGCGGGGAGGTTGGCTGAGCTGAAGGCTCGGCCGTCGTCGGTCACCACGGCTGAGTCGTAGCCGTTGGCGGCCTGTTTGGCCAGCCAGGTTGTGCCGGGCTCGCCCATGGCCAGGGCGGCGGTGGCGTAGGCGTCGGCCCGGGCCAGGTCGGGGCCGACGACCGTGACCGAGCGAAGGCCCTGGGCCGGGCGGCCGGTGCGGGGGTTGATGACATGGTCGCCTCGCTCGTACGTGCCTGAGGTGGCTACGGCGCCGTCGGTCAGGGCGAGGACCCAGCTCAGTTTGCCGGCCTCCCACGGATGGCGGATGCCGACCCGCCAGGGGCCGCCGTCGGGGTGGTGGCCGCGCATGCGGATGTCGCCCCCGGCGTTGATGTAGTGGCTGGTCGAGCCCTTGGCCAGCAGGCGGGCCGAGGCCACCTCGACCGACCAGCCCTTCACGTAGCCCGACGGGTCGAGCGGGCCCGTCGCGTACGCGTCGAAGTAACCGTCCGTGTCGCGCCACAGGTCGGCGCAGGCGTCGAGGACGTGGCGCATGTCCGGGGACAGGTCGGCGTGGGTGATCTCGCCCCGGCGGAAGCGGCACACCTCGCTGTCCGCCTTGTACGTGCTGAAACGGGCGTCGACCTCGTGCAGCCAACCGCAGACGTCCGCGATCAGGGCTCGGAGCTCGTCGTCGGGACGATCGGGGGTCAGTTCGATGCTGACCGTCGTACCCATCACATGCTCGACGTGGCGCACAGAGCGTGACCCTACGCCTTTGCGGCGTCCAGCGCTGCCTGGAGGGACTCGGCGTAGGACTTGCTCGTGTAGGTGGCGCCGGAGACGGCGGCCACGTCCTTGGCGGTCTTGGCGCCCAGGGTCTCCTGTTTGAGGGCGGCGACCGCGGGCGGGTTGATGGTGGCGCTGTCGGCGGTGGTCGGGTAGGTCGCCTCGGCCGCGGTGATCTCGCCACCCTCGACGCGGATCTGGACCTGGACCGTGCCGTACGGGTTGGTGGCGCCCTTGCCCTTGTAGACGCCGTCCTTGAGGCCGGTCTTCGGCTTCGGAGCCGTCGTCTTGCCCGACTTGTTGCCGGCGGCGGAGGTGGAGGGCTTGGGGGCCGGGGTGCCGCCGGCCAGGTCGACGGCGGGCGGGGCGGCCACCGGGGCCGCCGGCGGCTGCACGCTCAACCGGACCCCGATGATCAGCGCCGCACCGGTCAGGGTGCCCACGGCGGCCGCGGTACTACGTCGCATCGGAAGAACTCCTCTAGAACTCGAACGGGTCCAGGTGCAGCTGACTGTCGGGGACGTCCAGCTCGCGCAGGGTCGCCACGGCCGCACCGACCAGGCCCGGCGGTCCGCACAGGTAGACGTCGCGACGGCTCACGTCCGGGACCAGGCCGAGCAGCCCGTCCGGGGTGAACAGCCGCTTCGGGCCGGGATCGTTGCGGGAGCCGACGATGTAGCGGACCCAGGCGTCGCGCTGCTCGGCCAGGTCCTCCAGCTCGCCGCGGAAGACGAGTTCGTCCGGGCGCGAGGCCCGGTAGATCACGATGGTGTCCGGCGGCATGTCCTCGAGCAGGGCCCGGATCGGCGCGATGCCGCTGCCGCCGGCGATCAGCAGCGCGCGCCGGCGCGTACGGCGCTGGGCCGTGAAGACCCCGAACGGCCCCTCGGCCCAGATCGGCGTGCCCGGCTTCATCGTGGCCAGCCGTGACGTGTGCCCGCCGACAGCGGTCACGGTGAGCCGCAGCCACTGGGCGTTGGGCGCCGCCGACAGCGAGAACGGATGGGACTGCCACCAGCCGTTACGGGTCAGGAAGCGCCACCGCATGAACTGGCCGGCCTGCGCGGGCAGTTTCTCCAGGTTCTTGCCGCCGATGTACACCGAGAACGTGCCGGACGCCTCGCCGACCACCTCGGCCACCTCGAAGCGGTGCCGCACGTTGAGCCAGAGCGGCTCGATCAGACGGCCCCAGACCAGCGCCGAGATGACCAGGGCGCCCAGCGCGGGCCAGAACACGGAGGCGAAGCGGCCGCTCAGGTCGGCGCCGGTCGCGACCTGGTGCCCGTACCCGAGGAGAAGCACCAGATAGCCGGAAAGATGGATCAGGTGCCACAGTTCGTACGGCAACTTGGCCCGTGCCGCCCGGATCGAGATCAGGCTGATCAGGACCAGCAGGCCGGTCGCGACCGTGGCACTGATCATCTCGGGGAACGTGGTGATGATCGTCCAGCCCTGGTCGACCACGCCGGTGTCGCCGGTCAGCGCGTACCCGTACACGATGAAGACGATGTGGGCCAGCACGAAGACCACGAGCGAGGTGCCGAGCCAGCGGTGCCAGCGCAGCAGGTCACGCGCCCCGACCCACTCCTCGAGCCAGGAGACCCGGCTCATCATCAGCAGCTGCACGAAGAGCAGGTAGCCGCCGATCAGCCCGGTGATCCGGCCGGCCGCGAGCATCAGGGTCGGCGTGTCGCTGACCGCGCCCGGCTGGGTGTCGAAGACCCACAGGGCGACGCTGGTGGCGAGCCCGGAGAAGAAGAGCAGGACCGTGAGCAGCCGGTTGCCGGAGATGGCCTCGGCCGGCGGGCGGTCGTCGGACATCGGCGGCTGCACCGCGCCGGTGGTCTTCCAGCCGGTCGGGTCGGTCTGCGACTCGATCAGGATGTCGCTGCGGCGGAACTCGTCGTCGGGCAGCCAGTTGTCGACCTCCCGCACGCCGTGGCCGCCGGACAGGCGCGGATCGTCGTCCTGCGCGCCCCACGGGTCGTCCGGGTCGGGCGCTCCGCGCAGATCGGCGAAATACTGCTCGTCCTCGTCCGGCACGTAGCGCTGCTGGAACGTGGGGGGTCCCTGCGCCATAGTCCTCACCCGTTCAGCGGTCCGACAAGCCGTCGGGAGGTTGTACGCACCCGGCGCGACCATCGCTCAACCGGATCCGGAAAATCTCGCCAGGTGGGGTCGCGATAGGTTCGGCGCATGCGCGACGGCAACCCCGACCTGGTCACTGTGGTCGGCATCGGCGCCGGCGGGTGGGACGGCCTTTCCCGTACGTCCCGGAGCGCGCTCACCGAAGCACGGGTGATCCTGGGTAGCTCGCGGCAGCTCGAACTGCTGCCGCCCGCGGTGCCGGCCGAGCGCGTGGCCTGGCCGTCTCCGCTGGTACCGGCGCTGCCGGGGCTCTTCGAGGAGCACGCGGGGCCGGGGGTGTGCGTACTGGCAAGCGGTGATCCGATGTTCCATGGCATCGGGGCGACTCTGGTGCGGGTGCTGGGAGCTTCCCGGGTACGCGTGTTGCCGCATCCGTCGTCGGTGTCGCTCGCGGCGGCCCGGCTGGGGTGGCCGCTGGCCTCGGTGGAGGTCGTGAGCCTGGTCACGGAGCCGGTCGACGTGGTGCGCCGGGTTCTCAATCCCGGGCGGAAGATCCTGGTGCTGTCGCGGGACGCCTCCACGCCGGCCGCGGTGGCCTCCCTGCTTTCCTCGGCCGGTTTTGCGGCGGCCTCCGTTACGGTGCTTTCCCAGCTCGGCGGCCCTTTGGAGCAGGTCTCTTCCGATATTTCGGGCGCCGATCCGCTGAACGTGGTGGCGATCGACTGCGGGGCTGGGCCCTCGTCGTCGCTCGTGCCCGGGTTGCCGGATTCGTCGTACGTCTCGGACGGGCAGCTGACCAAGCGGGAGGTGCGGGCGGTGACCATGTCCGTCCTGGCTCCGGTTCCCGGGGCGCTTCTGTGGGATGTGGGTGCGGGGTCGGGGTCCATCGGGATCGAATGGATGCGGAGTCATCCGTCGTGCCGGGCCATCGCCGTCGAGTCGCACGCCGACCGCGTCTCGACAATCGGGGTGAATGCCGCATCTCTGGGCGTTCCCGGGTTGCGGGTGGTGCAGGGCAGCGCGCCGGCCGCGCTCGAAGGGCTGCCGGCGCCGGACACGATCTTCATCGGGGGCGGGCTGACCCGCGACGGGGTGCTCGAGGCCTGCCTGGCGGCCCTGCGGCCCGGTGGGCGCCTGGTGGCGAACGCGGTGACCGTCGAGTCCGAGGCGTTCCTGGCCGCGGCGTACGCCGAGCACGGCGGTGAGATGACCCGGGTGGCGGTCAATCGGGCGTCGCCGGTGGGCGGCTTCACGGGATGGAGAGCAATGATGCCGGTGACCATCTGGTCGGTGACCCGATGATCCACTTCATCGGCGCCGGTCCGGGCGCGGCCGATCTGATCACCGTACGGGGACAGCGGTTGATCGCCTCGTCACCCGTCTGCCTGTACGCGGGCAGCCTGGTCCCGGCCGAACTGCTCGAGGGCTGCCCGCCGGGCGCCCGCAAAATCGACACCGCCGGCCTCAACCTCGACCAGATCCTCGCCGAGATGGTCGCCGCCCACGCGGCCGGCCAGGACGTGGCCCGCCTGCACTCCGGCGACCCGTCGGTCTTCAGCGCCGTGGCCGAGCAGATGCGCCGCCTCGACGCGGCCGGCGTCCCGTACGACGTGACCCCCGGTGTTCCCGCCTTCGCCGCGGCCGCGGCGTCCCTGGCCCGCGAGTTCACGGTCCCCGAGGTGGCGCAGACGGTCATCCTGACCCGCACCGCCGAACGGGCCACGGCCATGCCGCCGGGCGAGGACCTGCACACGTTGAGCGCCAGCCGCTCCACGATGGTCCTGCACCTGGCCGTCCAGCGCATCGAGGCCGTGGTGGCCGACCTGATCCCGTCCTACGGCGCCGGCTGCCCGGTCGCGGTGGTGGCCCGGGCCAGCCGCCCCGACGAGCAGATCCTGCGCGGCACCCTGTCCGACATCGCGGCCCAGGTGAAGGAGGCCGGCATCAAGCGCACGGCGGTGATCGTCGTGGGGCCCGCTCTGACCGCCGCCCACTTCCCCGACAGCCACCTCTACTCCACCACCCGATGCCGAGAGTCCTGATCCTGGGCGGCACCACCGAGGCCCGCGCCCTGGCCACCGCCCTGGCTTCCGCGCCCTCCCCTTCGCCGCACTTCGCTCCGCCAACCTCCCCTTCGCCACGCTTCCATTCGCCGCCCTCTTCTTCGCCGCCCTCCTCTTCGCCGCCCTCCTCCGCGCCGCCCTCCTCCGCGCCGCCCTCCTCCGCGCCGCCCTCGTCCGCGCCGCCCTCCTCCGCGCCGCCCTCCTCCGCGCCGCCCTCGTCCGCGCTGCCCTCCTCTGCGCCGCACGGCCCTTCGCCGCGCTTCCCTTTGCCCGCAGCCGGCCCAGCGATCGGCTCGCCGGCCTCGGTGATTGTGGTGATCACTTCGCTGGCGGGGCGGACGTCGGCTCCTCTGCTGCCGCCGGGAGAGGTCCGGATCGGCGGCTTCGGCGGTGTGGCCGGATTGGCCGGATATTTGCGGACATCGCGGATCGATGTCCTGGTCGACGCCACTCACCCGTTCGCGGCCGGGATCAGTGCGAACGCCGCCGCGGCCGCCGCGGCCACCGGCGTACCGCTAATTGCCTTGCGCCGTCCCGGATGGGCCGAGAGTCCGGGCGACGAGTGGCACCGGGTTCCGGATCTTCCCGGCGCCGCCGCGCTGCTCCCCCGCCTCGGCTGCCGCGTCTTCCTGACCACCGGCCGTCAGGGCATCGCGGCCTTCGCCGACGTGGACGCCTGGTTCCTGGCCCGCTCGGTGGAGCCGCCGGCCCCGCCCATGCCCGCGCGGCTGGAGGTGCTGCTCGACCGGGGGCCCTTCACCCTGGACGGCGAGCGGCGCATCCTCGCCGGCCACGCCATCGACGTCCTGGTCACCAAGGACAGCGGCGGTCCCGGCGCCAAGCTCGCCGCCGCCCGCGAACGCGGCATCCCGGTGGTGATGGTCGACCGGCCGCCGCTTCCCGCGGGCGTGGTCGCCGCCACCTCGGTCGAGGAGGTCGCCGACCGCATCACCCGCGCCGGGTAACGGTCCCTCGACCGCTTCAGCGGGTCCGGGCAACGGTCCCCGACCGCTCCACCCGGGCCGGCTACGGTGCCCGGACTGCTTCGCCCGGGGCCGGGCAACGGTCCCACGACCAGGTGGGCGGGGCCGGTGTGGATAACCGAACTTCGATGGCCGGGTCAGCACGCTGGAGGCGCCGGCCGGATCGGCCGAGCATCGGGGCATGACTATTGCCGTTGCGCGCTCACGGCTCGGACGGGCGCTGTCAGCCGCCGGCCGCGACTCCCTCTACTGCTTGACGCTTCTTCCCCGGTCGGTCGCCGCAGTGGTGACGGGACGGCCCCGCGGGCGAGCGGCGGCGTTCGGCTACGGCGTGCTGAGTGTCCTGCTCGGTGTGGCGGCGCTCGTCCCGCTCGGCGTCGAGCTGCTGGGGGTGCTCCGCGGATTGCTGTACGGGCTGGTCGACCACGGCCCGTACGACAATTCCTGGGGTGGGCCGACCCGCGCCGGCGCCTGGCTGACCCACTTCGCCGTCGGAATCCCGATCACCGCCGTGGCGGCGCTGGCCCTGGTCGGGATCGCCGCCGTGCACCGGCGACTGACCGCCGGGCTGGCCGGCCGCCCCCGCGAACCCTGGGTGATCCCCGTGGCCGTGTTGGCGCCGGTGCCGGCGATCGTCTTCTTCATCGCCTGGCTGCACCAGATTTGATGCGGGGCCGGGCCTGGTCAGGCGAGCAGGGCGAGGATTTCGGCGGTGGTGCCGGTTTCGGCGAGGCGGGGGAAGATCTTCTCGATGCTGTTGCGGTGGGTGCCGGGGTCGAGGTCGCTCACCGCGTCGGTGGCGATGGTGACCTGGTAGCCGTGCTCGTGGGCGGCCCGGGCCGTCGACTCGACGCCGATGCTGGTGGCGATGCCGGTGAGGACGACCTGGGTGATGCCGCGGCGGCGCAGCTGGAGGTCCAGGTCGGTGCCGTAGAAGGCGCCCCAGTTGCGCTTGGTGACGATGATGTCGTCGCCCTTGGTGAGGTCGTCGACGATGTGGTCCCAGCCCTCGGGGCGGGGGCCGGCCGGGCGGGAGGTGTCGGTGCGGGCGCGGAGCGAGTCGGCGCCGTCGGGGCGGCCGGTGACGCGTACGAGAATGACGGGAAGGTTTTTCTCGCGGAACGCGGACGCCAGCGAAGCGGTACGGGCGACCACGTCGGCCGCCGAGTGCGGGGTGACCGGGGCGGTGACGATGCCGCGCTGCAGGTCGACGACCACGAGCGCGGTCTTCGGGTCGAGGGTGGTGACGGGCATGGTGGTGCCTTTCAGGACGGGGATCGGGTGCCGACGCGCGACAGCGAGCGGTCGGCCAGAACGAGGATGAGCATCAGGACGGCCACGACGGACAGGAAGATCGCCAGGCCGTGCAGGCCGGACGTGTCGGCGCCGTGCTTGAAGTAGATGCCGGTGGCGGCCGAGGACACCATCGCGCCGAGGTAACTGAAAGTGCGCAGCAGGCCGGACGCCGCTCCGATGCGTGATGGGTCGGCCTGGTAGTAGAGGGCGTTCTGATTGGCCAGGTTGTTCAGACCCTGCGGAAGGCCGCAGATCAGCGTCACGAGGACCGGCAGCCAGAGCGGGCTCTCCGCGTTCAGTGTGAGCATCAGGACGCTCACCACGAGCTGACCCAGACCACCAACGATCAATTTCGGTCGGTACGCCTTCCGGCGCCCCGTCACACCCGAAATCACGATGGCGAACAGGGACATCGGCAGCAGGACCAGACCGGCGTGCGAGGCGCTCAGTCCGCGTCCCGCTTCCAGCCACTGGGTGAAGCCGTACAGAATGGCGTAGGAAGCCGTCTGGGCGAGCAGCGCACGCACATAGGTCGCGATCAGCGGCCCGTTGCCGCCGAGGACGCGCAGGTCGAGAAAAGGGTCGGCGACGCGCAGTTCCCGCCAGGCGAATCCGGCCGCGCACAGGGCCATGACGGCCAGCAGCCAGAGGTCATCGAGCGCCGGATCCATCAGATACAGCATCAGCGCGGTCAACGTCGCGGCGAACAGGCCGATACCGAGGAAGTCGAGACGGGTGGCCGGCGGCTCACCGGTGAAACGCGGCAGGCGCAGCAGTCCGAACACGACACAGGCGAGCGCGAGCGGAATGTTGACCGCGAAGATCGAGCGCCATCCGCCCAGCCCGATGAGGAGGCCGCCGAAGGTGGGACCGATGACGATGATCGTCTGAGCCGAGACGGCGAGCGCGGTGAGGACGCCGCCGGGGCTGTCTTTTCCCGTACGCCGGGATTCGCTCCTGATCAGATACATCGCGGCCGGATAGCCCGCGCAAGTACCGAGACCGAGCAGCACGCGGGAAACGATGAGCACACCGAGGTCAGGGGCGAGGAGGCCGAGGACGCCGGCTATTCCGACCAGGGCGCTGCCGGCGAGATAGAGATTGCGGGGGCCGTACCGGTCGACGAGCTTGCCGACCACCGGCTGCCCGGTGGCGGTGGCCAGATAGAGCGCCGAGACGAGCCACGCCGTTTCGGACGGCGAGGCGCCGAGCGCCAGGCCGATCGGGACCAGCGCCACCGCGATCATCGACGAGTTGATCGGATTGAGGATCGAGCCGAGCACCATGGGCGCTATCAAGCGCCGATCAAAAGCGGTCTCGGCGGTGGCTACGGTCATCGATCGGCCAGTCGATCAAGCAGCGCGAGCGCCGCGATGATCGTCTGGCGCTCGTCCTCGGTGAAGTCGTCGGTCAGCGCGCGGGCCATCCACTCCTCACGCGCCTGCCGCGAGACGCCGATCCGCTCGCGGCCGAGGTCACTCAGGGAGATCAGCTGCTTGCGCCCGTCGGCCGGATCCGGCGTACGCGTGACGAGCCCGGCCTGCTCGATCGCGGCGATCGTGGCCGCCATCGACTGTGGGCGCACCTGCTCGGCCGCGGCCAGCGCGGATGAGGAGGCCGGCCCGCCCTTGTCGAGGCGGCTCAGAACCGAGGTCTGCGAGGGGGTGAGCTCGTCGAGTTTCGCCACTTCCCGAAGCCGCCGCCGCAACCGGCTGAAGACGACCCGCACCTCGGTGGCCGCGTGCGCCGCCGATTCCGGGATGTCTGTCATGGCTCCCACCGTAATGTCGTCAGTTCAGACTGACAAGTTTGGCCTGAAGACATTTCGGGCGGATGGATGTGGCCGGAGCGGAACGAATCCGCGACGAGAACTCTGTCAGGAGCCCAGCAGCCAGGGCGCCAGCTTGCGGGCCTGGGCCGGACCCCACGACCCCTGGGCGTAGGCGGCCGGTGCCGGTGGCGCGTCCAGCAGGGGGCCGATCGTCTTCCACGTCGCGCTCAGGCCGTCCGGGCGGGTGAACAGGGAACGGTCGCCCAGCAGGACGTCGTGGATCAGGCGGACGTACGGGGGCAGCGGCTCCGCCTCCGGCAGTTCGGACAGCGGCAGCCGCACGCTCCCCGGATCGAGTTCCAGGGCCACCCCCGGCCTCTTGACCAGCAGGGACAGGTCGATCGCGCCGTCGCCCGCCAGGTCGAACGTCAGCACGTTCGACTGGGACGGCAGGGAAGCGAACGGGCCGGCCGGCCTCTTCAGCACCAGGCTCACCACCTGCCTGCTTTCGGCCAGCCTCTTTCCCGTACGCAGCAGGAACGGCACGCCGCGCCAGCGCGGGTTGTCGATCCACAGCTTGGCCGCCACGTACGTGTCCGTCTTCGATCCTCGCTTGACGCCCTTGATGGACTTGTAGCCCGTGTACTGGCCCAGCACCACCTCGGCCGGGTCGATCGGGCGGAACGCGCGGATCACCTTCTCCCTCGCGGTCTGCAGGTCGGCCGCGCCCAGGCTGGCCGGTGGTTCCATCGCCACCTCGGCCGCCACCTGGAACAGGTGGGTGACCAGCATGTCGAGCACGGCGCCGGTCGCGTCGTAGAAGCCCGCCCGGTCCTCCACGCCCAGCGTCTCGGGAACGTCGATCTGCACGCTCTCGATGTGGTCGCGGTTCCACAGCGCGGCCATCGCCTCGTTCGCGAAGCGGGCCACGTGCAGGTTCTGTGTGGCCTCCTTGCCCAGGAAGTGGTCGATCCGGTAGACCTGCTCCTCCTTCAGCACCCGGTGCACGAGCCGGTTGAGGGAGCGGAAAGACGAGGGCGAGGTCCCGTACGGCTTCTCGTAGACCACCCGCGCCCCGTCGGCGAGCCCGTGTTTCCCGAGCGCCTCGGTGGTCTCCGGGAACGCCACCGGCGGGATCGCCAGGTAGTGGACGAGCTGCGCCGACGAGCCCAGCGACGATCGGGCGTCGGCGATGACGTCGAGCAGGCTGCCCGGGTCGTCGCTGTTGAAGCCGCCGCCGGCGAAGCGCAGCCGGGACGCGAACTCCTTCCACGGCCCCTTGGCCGGCGCCGGGCCGAACTCGGTCAGCGCGTCGTGGACGTGCTTGCGGAAGTTCTCGTGGGTGACGTCGCCGCGGCCGTTGCCGACCAGGATCCAGTCGTCGGGGAGCAGCCCTTCGGCCGCGAGCGTGTAGAAGGCCGGCAGCACCATCCGCCGGGCCAGGTCACCGGTGGCTCCGAAGAGCACGAACAGCGTGGGGCCGGGAGTCTTCGCCATGACCGGGCGTTTGCCCGCGCCGGCAGGTAATCACACCGGCTGTGACGACCGGAACGTTCCCCGGTAGGCCTGCGGGGTCGTGCTCAGCCGTTGCGCGAAGTGGTGGCGCAGGGTGGCCGCGCTGCCGAAGCCGGTCCGGTCGGCGACCACGTCGACGCCGAGGTCGGACTCCTCGAGCAGGCGGCGGGCGAGCAGCAGGCGCTGGCCGGTGAGCCAGTCGTGCGGGGTCACGCCGGTCTCCTCCCGGAATTTGCGGGCGAAGGTACGCGGGGCCATGTGCGCCAGGTCGGCCATGGTGTCGACCGTGTGCGGCTGGTCGAGGGTTTCCATCACCGCGGTCAGCACCGGCTGCATGGTGGCGCACTCGACCGGCTTGAGCGGGGTTTCGATGTACTGCGCCTGGCCGCCGTCGCGGTGTGGGGGCACGACCATGCGCCGGGCCAGCATGGTGGCGACCGCGCTGCCGTGTTCCTGGCGGATCAGGTGGAGGCCGGCGTCGATGCTGGCGGCCGTGCCGGCGCTGGTGAGCACGCGCCCGTCCTGCACGTAGAGCACGTCGGCGTCGACGATCGCGGACGGGAACTGCCGGGCCAGCCGTTCCGTGTGCAGCCAGTGGGTGGTGCAGCGGCGGCCGTCGAGCAGCCCGGCCGCGCCGAGCGCGAACGCGCTGGTGCAGACGCTCATCACCCACGCGCCCCGGTCGTACGCGGAGCGCAGGGCCGCGCTGACCGACTCGGGCGGCCCGTACCAGGGATTGTCGAAGGGGGCGACCACGACCAGGTCGGCGGCTTCCGTACGGGAAAGGTCGTGTTTGACGGCGACGTCGAAGCCGGACCGGCTGGGCACCGGGGCGCCGTCGATCGAGCAGACGGCGAAGTCGTAGGTGGGCAGGCCGTCGGCCGAGCGGTCGTAGCCGAACAGTTCACAGAGGACGCCCAGCTCGAACGGGGCGACGTCGGGCAGGGCGATCACGGCCACGTTGCGCAGCATGTGACGCAGCATACGGCCGGTTGGCAGGATTTTGAAGATGCATGGCATATCTGCCACTGTCGGCCCGGCCGGAAGACGAAGATGCTCAATGCATGGAACTCGTACTCGCGCTCTTCTTCCTGGTCATCCTCGTCGCGTCGATCACCGGCAAGGTCGCGGACTCCCGCGACCGAAGCGGCTGGCACTAGCGGTGGGGCGGCCCGGAAGCCGCCCCACCATCGGAGAATTTCAGAGCTTGGCCGGAGTCAGGATCGAATCCGGTAACGGCGCCGCGATCGGCGGCCGCTTCTTCAAGAACGAGGTGGCGGTCAAAACCGGGGTCTGGAACGGCTGCGGCGCGTCGGTGCAGACCTTGCCGCGGGCCGGCGGCTTGCCGGTCAGCAGGTAGGTGTCGATCGCCGTGGTGGCGCAGACCCCGGAGCCGTACGCGGTGTGGCCCCAGTTGTTGCTCGACAGCAGCACCGAGTTCGGCAGCAGCCGGCTCGACGAGACCGCGCCCCGGTAGTTGGTGGCCGGATCCCAGAAACTGCCGACGACCAGCACGGGGGCGGCCGTCCGGCGGGTGAAGGGACCGGTGTACGCGTCCTCGTCCCGCACGGTCCACGTCTTGTGGGCGCACGGGCTGTCGATCCAGCCCCACGAGCGGCCGAAGTACGGCGCCTTGGCGTCTCGCCGGTCGGCGTACCGCGGCCAGTCCGCCGCGTTGGCCGGGAACCGGCCGTCGGTACAGATCACCGTGGTGCCCGCCTCGGCGCCGTTGTCGTACGGGAAGTCGTACGCCCGCGAGGCCCGCGCGTCCTTCACCCGCGTGACCAGGGCCGCCGTGGAACCACCCCGAAGGGCGTCCCCGACCAGGTCGGCCAGGGCGGTGACCTGCTCGCCGGCGTCGAACTGGTAGAGCGCGCCGAGGATCGCCCCGACGAAGACGGCGTACGTCACCTGGATCGTCCCGCCCTCGCCGTCCGGCAGGGCGAGCGGCTTCTTCTTCAGGCTCTGGGCGATGGCGTCGAACCGCTTGACCGGATCACCCTCGGCGAAGACGCACTTGCTCTCGCCCGCCTTGTCGCAGCGTTTCAGGATCTCGATCAGCGCCTTGTACGCACCGTCGCTGGAGTGCAGCCGGTCGTCGATGATCTGCCGGGTGTTGCCGACCCAGGCGTTCGGGTCGAGCACGCCGTCGACGACCAGCGCCCGGAACCGGCTCGGGAACATGTTGGCGTAGTACTGCCCGAGCGCGCTGCCGTAGCTGAAGCCCAGGTAGTTCAGCTTCTTGTCGCCGACCGCGCGGCGGATGACGTCCATGTCGCGGGCGACCTCGGCCGTGGAGGCGGCGCCGGTCAGTGGCCGGCCCGTGGTCGAGCAGGCCTTACCGAGCAACTGCGACCCTTTGACGTACGCCTTCTCCTCGGCCGTGGTGACCGGGAAGGGCACGTTCATCAGGTCGAGGACCGCGGTCTGGTCCTTGACGGACTTGAAGCAGCGCACGTTCTGGCTGGCGCCGATGCCGCGCGGGTCGACGCCGACGACGTCGAAGCGCTGGAGCAGCGGGTCGGTGAGCCAGTTGGGCGCGTCCAGCGCGAACTGGGTGGCCGAGCCGCCCGGCCCGCCCGGGTTGACGAACAGGCTGCCGATCTTCTTGGCCTGGTTCTTGGCCTTCACCCGCAGCACGGCGATCTCGGTGGTGGCGCCGCGCGGGTTGTCGTAGTCGAGCGGAAGCCTGACCGTGGCGCACTCGGCGTAGTCGTAGCACTTGTACCAGCCGAGTTTGGGCGTGGGCACGGCGTCCGGGCCCGTTGTGGCGGTGCCGGCCAGCGCGGGGGCCGTGACGGCACCCGCCGCCAGGGCCCCCGCCAGCGCGGCGGTGAGTAGTCGGTGCGTCTTCAGAGGCATACGGAACGACCCTTCTGACGGGAATGACGCCCGGCATAGTAGGGGGTCGATGCACGCTCAGTGATCTTGCAACGATGACAAAAGCCCAGGAACCGGTCAGACTCCGGCCATCGCCAGGTTACGGGTGGTGATCGAGTGCCGCCAGGAGACGGCGGTGACGGGGGCGGTGACCGGCCGGCGCTCGCGGCGCCGGTGCAGGCAGGTGACGACGATGGTGGCGCTCACCAGGCCGACCAGGGCGGACGCGGCGACGGCCGGCTGGGCGGTCAGTACGCCGTACAGAAGCCAGGAAGCGGAAGCACCCGCTCCCAGACGCCAGCGCAGCGGAGAGAGACCGCTGATGTCCGCCTGGCGGTTGCGAAGCAACGCCAGCGGTTGCGGGATCGCGGAAAGGAAGGAGACGCCGGCCAGCAGCGGACCCAGGACGGAGGCGGCCATGTGACCGGTCACCGCGGGCAGCGCCGCGGCGACCGCGCTGAGCAGGGCGGCCACGGCGACCGCGCCGGCCACTAACAGGGCCCGCCCGGGGCGCGGCGACGGCTGGGTGACCAGGAGCGCGACCAGGATGGCCAGGCCGGCCAGTCCGGTCGCCGTGTTCGTCATCACCTGGATCCCCTCCCCGCTGAGCAGGCCGTAGGTGATCCAGCCGATCGGCATGGCCACCCCGAGGGCGCAGGCGGTGGCCGACAGGCCGCTGGTCCGGCGTTGCACGCAGGACTTGTAGACCTGGGGCCAGGAGAGGGAAACGGACAGCGTGGCGGCGACGAGGCCGAGAGCGTGGGTAAGCATGACCCCGTTCCCATCGCCGCGGGCCACCGGCTTCTGAAGGACTCCGGCTCGAAGCCACCGATCTGCAACCGTCCGGTCCGAACCTTTCGCATGAGGCAAGGGGGGTGACATTGCCTCGGCCCGGTTTGGCACAGTGGACAGATGCTGACCGACGTGGACCTGCCCGCGCCCGGATTGCTCTGGACCCGATGGGCGACCCTGGCCGCCGGCCTGACCGGCATCGGGTACGACGACGTCTGGTTCGTCGACGGCCGGGGCGCCCACCACGACGATCACGGGGGCAGCTGGGCCCGGCTCGCGCTGCTCGACGGCGCCCGCGCGGTCCTGTTCGGCTATGACCGCGATCACAGCGGGACGGCCGACGCCGACCCGCCGATCGACCTGCTCACCGGCGCGCCCGACTGGCTGCCCTGGGACGATCTGACCGCCCTGGCCGAGACCGACGCGCTCGGCTTCGTGGTGTGGCACGCCGAGGGCCGCTGGTCACGCACCCGCTACCGCGACGGCGTGGGCGACGGGCTCGTGCAGACGGTCGGCGCCGTGCTGAGCAACGAGAACACGCTGACCGAGCTGGCCGAGATCGTCGCCGAGTGGGGCCGGCACGAGCTGCGCACCCCGGCCGAGCGCGACGACGTCCGGGCCGCCGGCGAGGATCTGCTGTCGGCGGCGGTACGAGGGCAGGTCACCGGCCCCGCCTTCGAACGGCTGCTCGGCCGCCTCACCGAGCCCACGCTCGACCTGGCGGCCGCCCTGGCCTGCGCCGACCGCGGCGGGATCACCGCCGGCCACCGGCCACCGCGCGTCGAGCCCGGCGTGCGGCCGCCGATGCGCCGGGTCCGCAAGCTCAGCCAGGGCGAACACGACCGTCTGGTGTGGTCGGCCATGCGGGACGCGGCCGAGCTGACCCGCCCGGAGCCGCCGGCCACCGACGAGCTCGAGGCGCTGGCGGCGTGGATGCGTGACCGTTCCCCGGACGGCGACGGCCGGTGCACGGCCCTGGTCTACGCGGACGCGACCAGCCTGAGCGCGCAGCCCGGCAAGCACCCGCCGCTGGAACGCCCCGGCGAGGCGCGCTTCGCGTCCTTCCAGGAGCTGGGTGATCTCGTACGCCGTCTGCGCCGCGCCGAGGCCGACCCCCGTTACGGGCGCTGGCTGTTCCTGCGTGTGCAGACCACGGCCGCCGACGTGCTGGTGGAACGCCGCTACGACTCGTGGCCGCAGTGGTGGGCCGACGACGGCGTCTCCGGCCCGTGGCGCACGAACCTGCAGGAGGAGATGGCCGCCCGCGGCCCGGCGTGGCGCCCGGGGTGGGCGCGGTTGCTCGACCCCGAGGTCGCGTACCGCCCCCGATAGCCCTAACGAGGCTTGCCCTCCCGGAGCAGCCCGACCGACTTGGCCAGCCGCCGGCTCCGGGTCTCGGCCGTCTTGGCCGAGGTGAGCTGGTCGACGTGCCAGCGCTGGTTGCTGAACGACAGCGTCGACCAGAACTCGCGCGCGGCCGGCTCGGCGTCGAGGGCGGCCCGCAGATCGTCCGGCACCTCGATCTCGCGCGGCGCGGTGTCGAGCTCCACGTCGACGTCGAAGACCTCGCCGCCCTCGACCCCGGCGGCGGCGCGGCGCTCGGCGCTCACCCCGAGCCAGTAGCCGCCGCCCATCTTGGCGATGGTCGAGCGCATGGTGAAGCCGTGGAAGGTGGCGACGACCTTGGGCCGGCCACCACCGCCGAGCGCGGTGACGATCTCGTCGGGCACCTCGAAACCGGTGGTCGTGCCGCCGGTGCGCTGCAGTTCGGCGCGGAACCTCATCGGGTCACTCCTCGATCAGCTCGGTCCAGTCCAGGACGAGCGGGATCATCTCACCCCGCGCCCAGAGCGGCAGCTGGTCGCGAAAATGCGGACTTTCCGGGTCGCCGGACGCCCCGAACGGAACCACCCATCGGCTCCGGGCGCGGTCGTTGACATCCCAGACGTACCTGGCGACTGGGCCCTTGCGGCAGAGATCCGTGATCCCGGGCGCGCTCGACGTGCACAGCACGGTGTCCCGCTCCCCCGACAACTCGACGCGGGGAAGGTCGACGTCAAGACCCGGCAGCCGTACGGGGTCGAGCAGGTGCCGCTCGCCCCACGGCCCCGAGGTGATCGTCGCCGGGTCGACCAGGTCCTCCGGCTTCAGGTTCAGCCCCGCCAGCACGCTGTCCTGCAGAAGCCCGACCCGCGCCCGCGGATCGACGTCGAAGATCTCGTCGAACCCGGTCGGCTCCTTCAAGCCGGCCAGCGCCGGATGGTCGTAGAGCCGCCGCGCCACCCGGTCCCGGAACGCGGCCCGGCGGCCCGCCTCGACGCTGTCGGCCGGCATGCTCGTGTCCATGTGGATCCGCTCGTGCGGCGTCCCCGCGTCGAGCAGCTCCCGGATCCGGTCGGCCCGCTTCTTCGAGGCGAACGAGACGCCGTACGCCTCGGTGTCCGGCCGTCGATCGTTGGCGTTCACCGCGCTCGCCATCGCCACGCGGGTCATCGGCACGTGACCGGGCTGCCAGGTGTACGCCGGCTCCCAGGCCGGCACGGGCAGGCGCTTGTTCCGCTCGTCGCGCAGGGGCACGCGCCCCACGGTGAGCTGCAGGAGCCGCCCGCTCGTGTCCGCGGTGAGGATGCTGTTGACCGGTTCCACCCAGCCTTCCAGAGCGCCGGCCACGTCATCGACGGTCCGGGCGTGCAGCAACGGCAGAAGGGCGGCGAACCCGAGCTCCAGGCCGGCGCGGGCCGGCGTACGCAGGGAAAGGTTGTGATCGATGACCGGCCCCCGGGCCGTCTCCACGACCTCCACCTCGACATCGTCGCCGCCCCGGACCGGAATCGTCTCGACGTGCCGCGTGACCGGCTCCCAGCCCTCGGGCCCGCGCGCCCGATCCCCGCGAATGTCCTCGATGTAGAGATCCTGGTAGTCGGCCTGAGCGTTGGTGACGGCCCAGGCCACCGTCTCGGCCTGCCCGAAATGCTGCACTCCCGGCACACCGGGGAAGGTGAGCCCGAAGACGTCGAACTCCGGACAGCTCAGCCGCACCTGCTGATAGCCACCGGGCAGCTCGATCGCCCGATGCGGATCCCCGGCGATCTCCCCGTCCCTGGCCCACGCGTTGCTGCCGGTCTCCCCCGGCCCTTCGGCGTCGAACCACCCCACCTTGTCCTCACCGAGCGTTCGCGCGACATGGGCGTTGAACATCTTCGCCGTGAAGCTGCCGAACACGATGTGCCGAGCCAGGAACACCCCGAGCGGCGTCCAGTCCGCCCAGACAAGCCCTTGACTGCGAACCCCTTCCCCGTACGCGGCCAGCCAGCCCCGGGTCCGCTCATCCAGCTTGTCGTACGCCTTCCGCGCCGTGTCAGCGATCCGGGCCCGCCGCGCGAACCGGTCCCAGGCCACCCCGTCCGCCCCGACCAGCTCGGCCAGCAGCCCTTCGGCCCGCCGCCGCTCCACCTCGAGCTGCCGCCCCCGATCGGCGACGGCCACCCGCCCTTGCAGAAACGCCAGCTCATCGACCGAGCCCGCCCGCAGATGCGGAATCCCGTACGCGTCACGAAAGACCTTCATGCCACACATGCTTACCGGCAACCCGCCCACCGAGCGACCCGGTTCCCGCCCCGGACACTCGCGCCCGCCCTCGCGAGAGCCGCCGCGCCCTCGTGGAACGCGTCCCCCGAGCGGCCCGCCACCAGTTGCCCGCGCCGACGGGCCGTCCGCTCACCTACTCGCCCGCGAAATCGGGGTCGTCCGCGTGCCGGCGCGGTCACGACCTCGAACGGTGGTGCAACTGCGTCGCCGTCGGCAGCCGCCGGGCGAGGCCGCGAACGACAACCACGCATCGCTCATGGCCGGGGCCGTCCACGCCCCCGTCGAGATCGCGAATGTCGGCCCTGACTCGGCGGCGCTCGATGTAGGTGAAGTGCGGGAAGTCGTCGAACTCCTCCTCGCCGCAGTTGAAGATGTCCGTGGCCAGGGGCATCGAGGTCGGCCAGGAATCGGGCCGGCTTCGCGGGCGGCGGGAACGGGCGGACGGGCTTCAGGAGGGCGGCAGGTGGGAGGCCAGGTAAGGGCCGGTCACGCTGTGGGGGGACGTGGCTATTTCGGCGGGGGTGCCCTGGGCGACTATGCGGCCGCCGTCGGGGCCGCCGGTCGGGCCCATGTCGATGACGTGGTCGGCGGCGGCCAGGAGGTCCAGGTCGTGGTCGATGACTACTACGGTGGCGCCGTCGGACAGCAGGCGGTCCAGGACCTTCACCAAGGTGGCGATGTCCACCGGGTGCAGGCCCGTCGACGGCTCGTCCAGGACGTAGAGGACGTCGCGCTGGGTGGAGCGCAGGCGGGCCGCTATGCGCAGGCGCTGGGACTCGCCGCCGGAGAGGGCGGGGGTGGGTTCGCCCAGGCGCAGGTAGTCGAGGCCCACGTCGGCTATGGGGCGTAGGGGGCGGGCGATCGCCGGGATCGCCGTGTAACGGTCCAGGGCCTCGCGGACGGTCATGGTGAGCACGTCGGCGATGGTGAGGTCGTCCACGCGTACGGCAAGCGTCTCGTCGTTGAATCTCGCGCCGTGGCATTGGGGGCAGTCGACGGTGATGTCGGGCAGGTACTGCACGTCCAGGTCGATGGTGCCCAGGCCGCGGCAGGTGGGGCACTGACCTTCCCTGGTGTTGAACGAGAAGTGGGCGGGGGTGCGGCCGGACGCGGCGGCGAAGTGGGCCCGTACGGCGTCGAAAGCGCCCGAATACGTGGCCGGTGTCGAGCGGGCGTTGAGGCCGATCGGGGTGGCGTCGATCTCCACCACCTGGCGTAGGGGGCCCAGATCCACGGACGTGACGTGGGGCGGCAGCGGGGTGCCGGCCAGGCGGGCGCGGGCGGCGGGGACCAGGCTGTCGAGGACCAGGGCCGTCTTTCCGGCGCCGGACGGGCCGGCCAGGGCGGTCAGGCGGTTGATCGGGAAGGTCGCGGCGACGTCGCGCAGGTTGTAGAGACGGCCGACCTTGAGCTCGATCGCGGACCGGGCCGGGCCGAGGGGCGCGCGGGACACGGCCGGGCGACCGGCCAGGAACGGGCCGATGACGGAGCGGCGGTCGCGCTGGATCTGGGCGGGTGTGCCCTCGGCGACGATCGTGCCGCCGGCGCGGCCGGCGCCGGGACCCATCTCGATGATCCAGTCGGCGGTGCGGATGACGTCGAGGTCGTGTTCGACGATCACCACCGAGTTGCCGTTGCCGGCCAGGGCGGCGATCGTCCTGCGCAGCCCCTCGACGTTGCTCGGGTGCAGGCCGACCGACGGCTCGTCGAGCACGTAGAGCATGCCGGTGGTGCTGGTGCGGACCGTCGAGGTCAGCTCGATCCGCTGGCGTTCGCCGGTCGACAGGGTGGCGCCGGCCCGGTCCAGGCCGAGGTAGCCGAGGCCCAGGTCGAGCAGGGGACCGATCGCGCCGGTCAGCTCGCCGGTCAGGCCGGTGGTGAGGCGGTCCAGCTCGGGTGGCATCAGCGGCGGCAGCTCGTGGGTGAAGGCGGCCAGGTGGTCGAGGTCGAGCGCGCTGATCTGGGCCAGGTCACGGCCGGCGAGCCGGGAGCGCAGGGCCTCGGGGCGCAGCCGGGAGCCGTGACAGACCGGGCAGGTGTGCGAGTTCAGGTACTTGCTGTCGGCCGACTTCTCGGCGGCGGTGACGGCGTTGTCGTACGTGACGTTGAGCCGCACCGGGCGGCCGTCGCGGCCGGAGACGGTCACCGGCTGCTTCACCGGCTCGCCGTACAGGACGAGATCTTTCTCCTTCTTGGACAGTTTTCCGTACGGCACGTCGAGCCGGACGCCGAGTTCGCCCGCCGCGTACATGCTCAGCCGGCGGCCGCCCACGTTCCACGGCCGCACCGCGCCCCCGGCGATCGTCTGGCCGGGGTCGGGCACCAGGGTGGCCGGGTCGACCTCGTACACCGTGCCGAGACCGTCGCAGCGCGGGCAGGCGCCGATCGAGTTGAACGCGAACGTCTCGGCCCCGGGCGCCTCGAACCGGGCGCCGCACACCGGGCAGGTGATCTCCATGGCCTGGGTGGCGATCGACGGCGGCACGTCGTGGCCGTTGGGGCAGACGTGGGTGCCGAGCCGCGACATGGTCAGCCGCAGCACATTCAGCACCTGGCTCATCGTGCCGACGGTGCTGCGCGGCCCCGGCACCGGCGGCCGCTGCCGCAGGGCGAGGGCCGGCGGCAGGTGGTCGATCCGGTCGGCGTCCGGCCGCTGGGCCTGGGTGAGACGGCGGCGGCTGTACGTGCTGAGGCCCTCCAGGAACCGGTGCAGGCCCTCGGCGTACAGCGTGCCCATCGCCAGCGACGTCTTGCCCGAGCCGGACACCCCGACGACGGCCACGGTCCGCCACAGGGGCACGTCGACGTCGAGGTCGCGCAGCGTGTTGTGCCGCACCCCGCGCGCTTCGATGGCGCGGGGCAGCGAGTCCGGCGGCGGTCCGAGCTTGGCCATCTGTCTGTCGTAGCCCACAAAGATCGCCGCCGGGGCGTTATGTCGGCGGCCTCACACGTCGGCCGGTCCCTCCAGGCCGGCTTTCTCGTCGCGGTCGGCCCACTCGAGCAGGGTTTCCAGCGAGAAGTGCTCGTCGTCGATGGTGGCGTGCAGGTCGCCCAGGCCGGCGAAGCGGGCCGGGACGGTCCGGATGGTGAAGTCGTCCGGCTCGACGTCGGCGATCTCGTCCCAGGTGATCGGGGTGGAGACCGTGCCGCGCTGGTTGCCGCGGACCGAGTAGGCGCTGGCGATCGTGTGGTCGCGGGCGTTCTGGTTGTAGTCGACGAACAGGGCCGCCGGGTCGCGGTCCTTGCGCCACCAGGTGGTGGTCACGTCGTCGGGGGCGCGGCGCTCCACCTCGCGGGCGAAGGCGAGGGCGGCCCGGCGGACGTCGCCGAAACCCCAGTCGGGGCGGATCCGGACGTAGACGTGCAGGCCGCGGCCGCCGGACGTCTTGGGATATCCGGTGATGCCCAGGTCGTCGAGGACCGAGCGGGCCACGCCGGCGACGCGGCGGACCCGGTCGAACGGGCAGTCGGGCATCGGGTCGAGGTCGATGCGCCACTCGTCGGGCTGTTCGGTGTCGGCCCGGCGCGAGTTCCACGGGTGGAACTCGACCGTGGACATCTGCACGGCCCAGATGACGTCGGCCAGCTTGGTCACGCAGAGCTCGTCGGCGTGCCGGTTGTAGCGCGGGAACTTCACCCGGACCGTCTCGAGCCAGGGCGGGGCGCCGTTGGGCACCCGCTTCTGGTGGACCTTCTCGCCGGCCAGCCCGTCCGGGAAGCGGTGCAGCATGCACGGCCGTTCGCGCAGCGCCCGCACGATGCCGTCGCCGACCGAGAGGTAGTAGTCGACCAGGTCCCGCTTGGTCAGCCCGAGCTCGGGAAAGTAGACACGGTCGGGGTTGGAGACGCGGACGTCGAAGTCGCCGACCTCGACCTGGATCGCCGGGGACGCCATGTCAGCCGAGCCAGGCGGGGTCGAGGTCGGCCAGCAGCGTGTCGCGGGAGTCGAGCAGGTCGAGCATGGGCCCGATCTTCGGCAGCTCGTGGGTGATGAAGTAGCGGGCCGCCAGCCGCTTCCCGTCGTAGAACGCGCCCGTCTTGTCCCCCACGGCGTCCAGCTGCGACAACCAGATCCAGGCGATCACCAGATGGCCGACGGCGTCGAGGTAGGCGGTCGCGTTGGCCAGCGCGACCGTGGGATCGCCGCCGTCCCAGAGCCTGGCGGTCGTGCGTTCGACGCGGTCACAGAAAGCGAGTACCGACGCGTCCTGACATGACGCCCGAATTTTCGACAGAAGCAGAGATAGGCCGGCCCCGCCCTTCATCACGGCCTTGCGGCCGAGCAGGTCCAGAGCCTGGATCCCGTCGGTGCCCTCGTGGATCGAGTTCAGCCGGTTGTCCCGGTAGAACTGCTCCACCGGATATTCGCGCGTGTACCCGTACCCACCATGGATCTGGATCGCGTGGTCGTTGGCCACCCGGCACCACTGCGACGGCCACGCCTTCACGATCGGCGTCAGCACGTCCAGCAGCAGGTCGTTCTCTCCCGATGGCTCGTCCAGCAGCTTCGCCGCGTAGAGGATCAACCCCAGACCCCCTTCGACGTACGCCTTGGAGGCGAGCAGCATGCGGCGTACGTCGGGATGGTCGACGATCGGCACGGGCGGCGCGGCCGGGTCCTTGGCCGCCACCGGCCGCCCCTGAAGGCGTTCGCGCGCGTAGTCGAGCGCGTGCAGATATCCGGTGTAGCCCAGCGCCACCGCGCCCGCCCCGACACCGATCCGGGCCTCGTTCATCATGTGGAACATGTAGGCCAGGCCCTTGCCCTCCTCGCCGACCAGATATCCGGTCGCCTCGTCGAAGGAGAGCACCGCGTTCGTCGTACCGCGCCAGCCCATCTTGTGGTTGAGCCCGGACAGCGAGACGCCGTTGCGCTCGCCCACCGTGCCGTCCTCGGCCACGTGGTGCTTGGGCACGATGAACAGCGACAGGCTCTTGACGCCGGGCGGCGCCCCGGCGACGCGGGCCAGCACGAGGTGCACGATCGTCTCGCTCAGCTCGTGGTCACCGCCGGAGATCCACATCTTGCTGCCGCTGATCTTGTACGACCCGTCGCCGCTCGCCACCGCCCGCGTGAGCACGTCACTGAGCGACGAGCCGGCCTGCGGCTCGGACAGGCACATGGTCCCGGTGAACCGGCCCTCGACCATCGGCTGGACGAATCGCGCGACCTGCGCGGGACTGCCGTAGGTGGTCAGCAGGTGGGCGTTGGCCATGGTCAGCAGCGGGTACGACGAGGTGGCGATGTTCGCCGCCTGGAACCACAGGAAACAGGCGCGGGCCACCACGGCCGGCAACTGGAGCCCGCCCAGTTCGGCGTCCATCGTGCCGGAGATCAGGCCCGTCTCGTTGAAGACCTTCAGCGCGGCGCCGACCTCCGGGTGCACCTGGACCCGTACCCCGTCGAAGGTCGGCTCCTCCAGATCGCTGCGGCGGTTGTGCGGGGCGAAGTCGCGCTCGGCGATCTGCGCGGAGACGTCGAGGAAGGCGTCGAACGTCTCGCGGGAGTGCTCGGCGAAGCGCTCCCGTTTGGTGAGCGTCTCGACGTCGAGCCACTCGTACAGGAGGAAGTCGAGATCACGACGCGAGAGGATCTTGGACACCACCGGCACCACCTTCGATCGGGAAGTTGCACCCAGTGTGCCGCTTTTCAGTCCGCCGCGCGGTGCCGCCCGCCCGTGCTCCGGCGATCCCGGCCGGATTTCTTCACCGCGTACATGGCGTGATCGGCCGCACGCAGGGCCTCGTCCGGATCGCCGGCGCTCGGGGCGAGATGCACGCCGACGCTCGCGCCGATCCGTACGTCGATGCCGTCGATCGTGAATGGCTTCTCGATCGCCGACCGGATCCGGTCGCAGGCGGCACCGGTGTCGGTATCGCCGGCGACGCCGGGCATGAGCACGACGAACTCGTCGCCGCCGACCCGGGCCAGCACGTCGCCCTCCCGCACGCAGCCGGTCAGCCGCCGGGCGACCTGCCGCAGCAGCTCGTCGCCGGCCTCGTGCCCGTGCGCGTCGTTCACCGGCTTGAAGCCGTCCAGGTCGACGAAGAGCACGCCGACCGGCTGCTCCCGCAGCGAGGCGCCGAGGGCGTCCTGCATGCGGCGCCGGTTCGGCAGGCCGGTCAGCGCGTCGTGCTGCGCCTCGTGCGCCAGCCGCTCCTGGAAGGCGCGGGTCTCCGAGATGTCCCGAGCGTTGATCACGACGCCGTGCAGGGCCGGGTTGTGCATCTGGTTGGAGGCGGTGAACTCGAACCAGCGGTACTCGCCGCGCACCGAGCGCGAGCGGCATTGCAGGCGCAGCACGGCGTCCCGGCGGCTCAGCAGCAGGGCGAACTGCTCCCGCATGTACCCGCGGTCGTCCGGGTGGATGATGTCGAAGACGCTGCTGCCGACCAGCTGCCCCTGCTCGAAGCCGAGGATCGCCTTGGCGCTCGGGCTCGAGTACTCGATGTCGCCGTTCACGTCGAGCACCGAGACCAGGTCGGGCGCGTGCTGGAAGAGGGCCTGGAAGCGCTGGTCGGCCTGGCGGCGCTGCTTCATGGTGCGGTATCCGAGGGCGGCGATGGCCAGCACGCCGATCAGCAGCATGGCGAGCAGGGTCAGGTTCAGGGTCTGGCTCTTGGAGTGCACGGCGCCGTCGAACGAGGCCTGGCTCTGCGTACGCACGTAGGCCCAGCCGCCGGGCAGGCCGCCGACCACGATGGCGATCATCTTGGCGCCGGAGACGTCGGTGTACTCGACGAACTCGGTGTTCGGGTCGGCGGCGAGCGCGGCGCGGATCGCCGGGTCGACCTTGTGGCCGAGGTCGGCGGAATCGCTGGTCGCGGCGATCGTGCCGGTGCTGTCGACGATCGTGGTGAGGTGGGTCTTCCCGCCCAGGGAGACGGTGTACTTCTGCAACGGCGTGTGGGCCACGTCGTTCAGGCCGACCAGCAGCGCCACCGCGCCGCCGCCGACCATCACCGGGACGGCGACGGCCTCCAGGTAGGTGGCGTCGACCGACATGATCGACGAGACGCCGTACGTCTGATCCGCGGCCAGCATGGCCAGCATCGGCTTCCAGCCGGCGTCGGTCATGGCCGGCACCCCGGTGTCCCGCGAGCTCGTCAGGACGGTGCCCTTGAGGTCGAGCAGCAGAGCCCCGTACGAGAAGTAGGTGCTCTTGGCGGCCAGTTGCCGCAACGCCGTCCGATCGACCGCGCTGTCCCGGCCGAGGTGCAGCGAGTTGTCGTTCAGGAACTCACCGAGCTCGGACGCCGACAGCCTCTGCATGGCGCCGACGAGAGTCTTGTTGTTCACGCCGAGCGCGCGTGAGTCGGCCCGGTGGACCTGATCGGCCGCCCGCAGCGCCGACCGGTTGACCAGGATGCCGATGGTGCCCGCGGCGGCCAGCAGAACAACGCTGATCACGACCGCGATCCAGGTACGCAATCGCATGAATGTTGACCCCCTCGGCGCTAGCTATCGGCAGCGCGCGGCGCCGGTCCAAGCAAATACGGCCCGGTTTGTCGAAGTTCCCGCTGCGAGCACGAAGGGAAAAGGTGCTTGCGGTGCGGCACCGAAGGGGATGATCCTGCGTTTGAGGCGGATTGGGGGCGATCCATGCGCAGGCTCGTGCTGCTGGCGCCACCCCGCCCCTGGATACCCACGCAACGCGGCCGCGTCATCGCCACCGCCCCGCCCCGCCGCCGCGTCGTCAGCTGCGGACTGAGCGTCACCGGTTTCGGCCTCTGCGCCGTCTTCTACTGCCTCTCCTACACGCCGTCGCTGCTCCCGCGCACCTGGTCGCTGCAGGGCGTGGTGGCCGGGCTGACCGCCGCCATCGGCTACGCGCTCGGCACGGCCATCGGGGCGCTCGTCCGGTGGCGCTGGTGGCCGTCGCGGCGCGCGGAACGGATCGCCTGGCGGGTGCTGTTCCTGCTCGTACCGCCGCTGATCCTGCTCTTCCTCTGGCTCGGCACCCGATGGCAGCGTGAGCTCCGCCTGCGCCTGGGCATGCCACCCCAGCAGGAGTACGACCTGATCCGCACGGTGGGGATCAGCCTGCTCACCTTCGGGCTGCTCCTGCTGGTCGCCCGCTGCCTGCGGCTGGCCGCGCACGGGCTGGCCCGGCTGTTCGGGCGGCTGGTGCCGGAGTCGGCGGCCTACTGCGCCGGCTTCGTGGTGGTGACCGTGCTCAGCTACACCGCGTTCGACGGGCTGCTGGTCAGCAACCTGTACACCACGGCCGACCGCTCGGCCGCCATCACCGACAGCGGCACCGGGCGCGGCGTCGAACGGCAGATGTCGCCGCTGCGCTCGGGCAGCCCGGCCTCGCTGGTGTCGTGGGATTCGCTGGGCCGGCAGGGCCGCAACTTCGTGGCCAAGGCGCCCAGCCACGATCAGCTGGCGGCGTTCGCCCGCCGGCCGGTGGCCGACCCGATCCGGCTGTACGCGGGGCTGTCCTCGGCCGGCTCGGTGACCGAACGGGCCGACCTGCTGGTCCGGGAGATGGACCGCACCGGCGCCTTCGGCCGGGCCGTGATCGCGGTCTTCACGCCGACCGGGACCGGGTGGGTCGACAACGACGTGCCGAGCTCGCTCGAGTACATGTACGCGGGCGACACCGCGCTCGTGTCGATGCAGTACTCGTACCTGCCCAGCGTCATCTCCTTCCTGGCCGACCGCTCGAACGTGGTGGAGGCGTCGTCGGCGCTGATCACCGCGGTGCGGGCGCGGTGGGCGGCGATGCCCGCGGGCAGCCGGCCCAAGCTGCTGATCTTCGGGGAGAGCCTGGGGACGTACGGGACCGAGAAGACCTTCGGCAGCGCGCCGGCCATGGTCTCCGGGGCGGACGGGATCCTGCTCGAGGGGCCGACCTTCGCCAACCCGATCCACCAGGAGCTGACCGCCGGCCGCTCGGCCGGGACGCCGGTGTGGGACCCGTCGTACCCGAGCCTGCCGGTGGAGTTCTCGTCACGGGCCGAGGAACTGCGTGATCTGGGCGGGCGGCAGCCCAAGGTCGTCTACATGCAGAACTCGTCGGACCCGGTCGTGTGGTGGAGCCCGAGCCTGTTCTGGAAGAAACCGCAGTGGCTGAGCGGCACCCGAGGGCCGGACGTCACGCCGGCCATGCAGTGGTACCCGGTGGTCACGTTCTGGCAGACGACCGTGGACGCGATCTTCGCCAACAAGGTCCCGATCGGGCACGGACACGTGTACAAGTCGGGGGCGGTCGACGGGTGGGCCGCTCTGGCGCCGCCGCCCGGTTGGACGGTTGCGGACACCATCCGGCTCCGCTCAGTGCTCGACTAGCGTTTCAGCCACGGCTGCAGCAGGCGCGTGACCTGCGGCAACACCAGATACGTCATGATCGGGGTCAGCACCAGGGTGCTGATCAGGGTCCGCACTACCACGTGAAGATCAACCAACAGGTGATTGAGGGTGTACGCGGCCAGGAGGCTCACCGGGAAGAAGCCGAGCCAGATCGTCACCGCCTGCTTCCACCGCGCCGGCGCTTTCGGGACACTTTCCGCGTTTTGCGCTTCTTGGCTTTGCGGCGGGTCGAACCAGCCCTCGATGCCGGTGCGGCGCTCGACGCGGGTGTGCTCGACGAAGCCCTCGGCCGACGACAGCCACCAGCGGCGCTGCGGGGACTCCTCCCAGTTGCGCAGCGCGTCCGCGTCGGCGAAGCGGTAGAGCATGTGCCACTCGCTCGACGCCTGGTCGGGCCGCACCCAGCCGGTGCCGAGAAAGCCCGGGAAGTCCTCGGCCAGGGTGGTGCCGGCGTTCACCCAGGCGATCATCTCGGCCGTACGCGACGGGTCGGCGCGGCGCGTGATCGCGACGGTGACAGTCTCCATGTCCCACATTGTGGTATCCCCGGGTTTCCGGCGGGGTGCGCTCCCGGTTTCCGTGCCGTGGCACACACGGTAAGTTCCGCCACATGACCTTGAAGCGAAAGTTGTCGATGGTCCTGGCTGTCTCAGCTTTGTCGGCTCTTGTGACGGCCGGGCCCGCCGCCGCCGCGAGTCACCAGCCCGCCTGGCGCCTCACCGACACCGGGTCGACCGCGCAGTTCCGCGGCCTCGCCCCGGTCAACGCGCGGGTCGCCTGGGTCGCCGGCTCGGCCGGCACCATCCTGCGCACGGTCGACGGCGGCCGCCACTGGGCCGACGTGAGCCCGGCCGGCGCCACCGAGCTGCTGTTCCGCGACATCGAGGCGTTCGACTCGCGGACGGCGGTGGCCCTGTCCATCGGCGAGGGCGAGGCGTCCCGCATCTACGCCACCACGGACGGCGGCCGCTCCTGGCGCGAGACGTTCCGCAACGACGACCCGGCCGCCTTCTACGACTGCGTGACGTTCCTCGACCGCCGGCACGGCCTGGCCCTGTCCGACCCGGTCGGCGGCAAGTTCCGCATCCTGGCCACCGCCGACGGCGGCCGCACATGGAAGGTCCGCCCCACCGCCGGCATGCCGGCGGCGCTGCCGGGCGAGTTCGCCTTCGCGGCCAGCGGCACCTGCCTGGTCGCGGCGGGCGGCAAGGCCCTGTTCGCCACGGGCGGCGGAGCCACGGCCCGGGTCTTCACCTCCCGCGACGGCGGCCGCTCCTGGACGGTAGCCGACACTCCGGTCCCGAGCGGCCCGACGGCGGGCATCTACAGCCTGGCGGTGCGCCCGTCGGGCGAGGCGATCGCGGTCGGCGGCGACTACAACGCCCCGACGGCGGCCCCGGACGGAGCCGCCTACTCGCACGGCCGCACGTGGAAGAAGGCCCGAACGGCGCCGGGCGAATACCGGTCGGGCGCGGCGTGGGCGTCCCGCAGCGCGGCTTTGGCGGTGGGCCCCACGGGCAGCGACTACTCCCGAGACGGCGGCCGCACATGGACCCGCTTCGACACAGGCAACTTCGATGCCGTCGCCTGCACGACCGACGGCTCATGCTGGGCGTCCGGCCCGAACGGCCGCGTGGCCAGGCTGACCCACTGACCGCCGCCGAAGGCCGGCCCGGTTCACCCGGGCCGGCCCCGGCAGGCACTTCGACCAGTACGCCCTCATTCGAGCGAACTAGCCGCCCGCGGAACCTGCTAGTCGAGCGCTATGTAAAGGCGCCGGCCAGTCGGCCGGTAGCCCACACGCTCGTACACGCGCCACGAATCCTCGCCCGACGCCTCCAGCCAGGCGACGTCGACGCCGGCGGTGAAGAGGCGCCGGGTGATTTCCGTGGTCACCGCGCCGGCGAGTCCTCGGCGGCGGTGCGGTTTGGGGGTGGCGATGCCGGCCACCTCGCTGACGCCGTCGTTCGGGGGTACCGCCATGCCGCCGCCGGCGCAGGTGCCGTCGGGGGCAGTCGCCATGACCGCGATGCCGCCCCTGGCCTGGAGGCCGCCGATGCGGGCGATGTCCGCCTCGGTGGAGATGGGCTCGCCGCCGAAGGCCGCGTTCTGGGCGGCGATCATCGCGGCCCGGTCGGCGTCCGTGGCCGGCTCGCGCAGCTCGTAGCCGTCGGGTGCCGGCCGGAGCTGGATCGAGTCGGGTGTGCAGACCAGGTATTCGTGGCGTTCTTCGACGGTGAAGCCGGCGTCGAGCAGGAGCTGCTCCAGGCCGGGCGCCGTGCTCACCACGTACTCCAATCGGGGCTTGCGGTCGTACGACCGGAAAGCCGTCACCAGCGCGGTGACATCAGCCCCGGAGATCTCGGCGCCGGGGAGCGGCGTCGCGTAGTTGATGCCGGGGCTGTCGATCGACGGGTCGATGCCGATCACGAACGGCCCGGTCCGGACCGGGGTGGGCCGGGTGGAGAGGTTGGCGACGACGGACTGCTGGATGCGTACATCCAAGGTCATTTCAGGAAGCCTCTGCTGAGAAAAGGGACGAGAGAAGACGTGATGAGATGGCCGCCGATCAGGCAGCTTGCCTCAGGCGGCCGTCGGGCCTTCCGAGATCACAGGCTTCATTCCCTCGTGCAGAGTGCCCGCGCCGATCGCGCGGGAAGCCTCAGCAGCATGCCAGCCCGGCCGTACGCGGGTCAACCGAAATTAGGCTGACGCGTAACCGATAGGTTACGCTTTCCGGCGTGGACGAGGTGGCCGCGGCGATCGCCGACCCGGTGCGGCGCGACATCCTGCTGATGCTGCGGGACGAGCGGTTGTCGGCCGGCCAGATCGCCGGCCGCTTCGAGATCAGCCGGCCCGCCGTCAGCCGCCACCTGCGGGTTCTCCGCGAAGCCGGTCTGGTCGCCGACCACGCGGACGGGCGCCTGCGCGTCTACGAGCTGGTCACCGCGCCCCTGGCCGAGCTGACCGGCTGGATCGAGCGGCTGAACCGGCCGGCCGGCTGGGAACACCACCTCGACGCACTGGAGACCGAGGTCTACCGCACCCGCCGCGAGCGGCGCCGGGCCGGCCAGCCCGGACGATCAGAGGAGAAGAGCGCATGAGCCCGACACCCACCGGCCGGCTTTTCGGCAAAGACCTGGTTCTTGTCCGTACGTTCCACGCGCCCCTCGCCGATGTCTGGGCCAGCCTCACCGACCCCGTCCGTACGGCACGCTGGTTCGGCCCGTGGAAGGGTGACGCGGCTCCGGGCGCCGCCATCCAGGTTCAGATGGTGCACGAGGAGGGCCGGCCCTGGATGGACCTGACGGTCGGCGCCTGCGAGCCACCGAACCGGTTGGCGCTCTCCTCGGTGGACGATCACGGCAGCTGGCACCTGGAGCTGGCGCTCACCGAGGCCGACGGCGTGACCGAGCTGCGCTTCACCCAGCACCTGACCGACACCGACAGCGTCGGCGAGGTCGGCCCCGGCTGGGAGTACTACCTGGACGGCCTGGCCGCCTCCCGTGACGGACGGCCGATGCCCGACTTCAACGACTACTACCCGTCGATGAAGGAACACTTCGAGGCCCAGCGCTAGCCGAAGACGTCGACCAGCATGCGGGGCCGGCCGTACCGCTCGAGGTCGGCCGCCCACTGCCGCACGAGCGCATCGGCCACTTTCCGGCTCGCCGCTCGGCCCGTTCACCACGTACGCCACCACCGGCCACCGGTCGGCGATCCTCCGGCACGGGAGAACCACCGTGGTCCGCAGCAGCGTCAGCAGGAACGCACCCAGCACCGCAACGGCGAGCACCGCGAGAATGCCCACCATGAGGACGGCCCCGACATCACCGCCGTCCCCCAGCGCCGAGAGTCCTTTCCTCCCCGAACGAGATCCACGCCAGCCGCTGCCGGCCGACCCGCCTCAGCACGATCACCCCATCATGGTGATCAACTCGCGCCAGCCCGCTCGTCGTGAGGCGGGCGGGGTGAGCCCAGTTCGGCGATCACGGCGTTCAGTTCTTCGACGCCGATCTCGTACGCGGTCCGGCCGGCGAGCGGGTCCCGGGCGTGCAAGTGCCCGCAGAGCGGCAGCCGCACGTCGGAGCCGCTGATCGCGCCGGCCAGTTCCGGTCCGTTGCGCAGGCCGGCCGCCTTCTGCACCGCCACGCCGGGCACGACGACCGGCGGACAGATGCGGCAGGCGCATTCGGCGACGCCAGGCGAAACTCGGGTGCGCGTGGGGTCGATGGGCGCCTATGAAGGGGCATGACATCTCGACTTGTCGCCATCTGCTTCGAGGCTCGGCGGCCGCGGGAACTGGCGCTCTTCTGGAGCGAGCTGCTGGGGTGGAAAGCCTCGGACGAGGATCCGCTGCTGCTCGAGGCACCGATTCCGGTGTGGTTCGTGCCGACCGACGAGGTGAAGCTCGCGCAGAACATCATGCACTTCGATCTGACCAGTGAGTCGGAGCAGGGGCAGCTGCGGACGGTGGAGCGGGCGCTGGCCCTCGGGGCACGTCATGCGGACGTCGGGCAGAAAGGGGACGAGGGACACGTCGTACTGGCCGATCCCGAAGGCAATGAATTCTGCGTGATCGAGCCGGGGAACAAGTTCCTCGCCGGGTGCGGGCCGGTCGGGGCGCTGGCCTGTGACGGGTCGCGGGCGGTCGGCTGTTTCTGGAGTACGGCGCTGGGCTGGCCCCTGGTCTGGGATCAGGATGAGGAGACGGCGATTCAGTCCCCGTACGGCGGCACGAAGATCACCTGGGGTGGGCCGCCGGTGGAGCCACGGGTGGGGAAGGACCTGTTCCTGGCGGTCGAGGTGGACGGGCCGGAGGAGGTCGATCGGCTGGTCGCCCTGGGAGCGTCGCGGGCCGGGGAAGGTGTGCTGACCGATCCCGACGGGCGGAAGTTCACGGTCCGGCCTAGGTATACCTAGACGGGCGCTGAACAGCGAAGATACGCATCCGCGACCGATGTGGCGAGGGGTTGCGCGGCCGAGACTTGAAGCATCACCGGCCGACAAGGAGACAAGCCATGTTGACGCACCCCGACCTGATGCTGACCCTGGCCACCGAGCACCAGCGCGACCTGATCGCCGAGACCGACCGCCGGCGGCTGCTCACCTCGGCCCGGCTGGCCCGGGCCGCACGTAAGGCGAGCAAGAAGCGCGCGGTCCGCGGGCAGCCCGCCGGCACTCTCGCCGCGCGGCGGGCCTGACGGGGGTCAGGTCACGGCTTGCGCGCCACCCCGCAGACGACGTCGAGGTGCTTGGCGTCGCCTGCGGGCGGGCGCCACAGCGGCGCCGAGACCACGCCGGGCTCGACCAGCTCCAAGCCCTCGAAGAAACGGGCGAACTGAGCGGGGCCGCGCAGCACGTACGGCGGATTGGCCTGCTCGTTCCAGATCTTCTCGGCCTCGCCGTGCTCGACGCTGTGCGAGCCGTCGAGCGCGATGAAATAGCTGCCCGGCGCGAGCGCGCCGAGGTAGGCCCGGACCATCGTCTCGGCCTCGTCGTCGTCGGTGACGTGCCCCAGCAGCCCCGACATGATCAGGGCGACCGGCTGGGCGAAGTCGAGCGTGTCCGCCGCCGCGGCCAGCACCGTGGCCGAGTCGCGGCCGTCGGCGTCGACGTAGTGGGTGGCGCCCTCCGGGCTGCTGGTCAGCAAAGCCCGCGCGTGCGACAGGATCATCGGGTCGAAGTCGACGTACACGATCCGCGACTCGGGCGCGACCCGCTGCGCCACCTCGTGCGTGTTGTCGGCGGTCGGCAGCCCCGTACCGACGTCGAGGAACTGCCGGATCCCGGCCCCGGCGGCGAAGGTGACCGCCCGTACGAGAAAAGCGCGTGACGCCCGGGCGTTGTCGACGATGTCCGGGAAGGCCTGCCGGATCTGATCGCCCACCGCCCGGTCGACGGCGAAGTTGTCCTTGCCGCCCAGCCAGTAGTTCCAGATCCGAGCCGTCTGCGGCTCATTCGTGTCGAACTGCGCGTCGCTCATCGGCCGCCGCCCCGGGTAAGTCTGAAGTGGACGGACACATGCTAGGGCACGAGCGCCAGATCCAGCAGAAAGTCGCCGGTCAGGTAGTCGTCGGCGAAGCCGAGCCGCCCCCGCGCCTGCACGAGGCCGCCCGGCGGCGGGACAGGCACCCCGATGACGTAGATCCCGACCCCGTCGACATCGATCATCCAGCCCTCCGGCCACATGGTGCGATCCGCCTCGACGACCCGTCCGGCCAGCTCGTGGACCCGCCCGGGGCCGCCACCGTCGAGTGACTGACCTGGACCTGCTGGCCGAGATGCCGCTCGACCTGCTGCTCCGCCTGGCCCGCCGCGAGATCGACGTCGGCGGCGACGTGCCACAGCCCCACCTGGCCGAGCTGCACCGCCGGCCGGAGCGCCCGGTCTTCGATCGGGCCGCCGAGCTCCTGAACGACGAGGACGCCACCTCACGCGAGTTCGGCGCGGCGATCCTGAGCCGGCTCGGCGACGAGCGGCCGTTCCGCACCGAGGCGATCCCCCTGCTGCGGGGCCGCCTCGCCGACGAGGAGGACCCGGACGTCATCAGCCAGCTCGTGTACGCGTTGGGCAACAACGCCGCCGTCGAGGATCTCCCGGCCGTCGTACGCCTCGCCACGCATCCGGACGCGCAGGTGCGGTTCTCCGTGGCCGGGACACTGCCCGGGCTGGTGAATCTCTCCGCGGTGGAGCCGGCCGCCGCCGAGGCGCTGTTCCAGCTCTGCGAGGACGAAGACGCCGACGTACGTTTCTACGCCCTGTACGCGGTCACACGCGAGCTGGCCGCCCTGGACGTCCACGCGGTGGAGGACATGACCGTGCGGCTGAGGGACGACCCCGACGACCAGGTACGGGCGATGGCCCTCGACCACCGCGACGCGATCCACGAGGCCCGCCGCCTTCTCGGCGACGACCACCTGATCGGACCGGCCCTGGTAGCGCTGGCCAGCGAGGGTGGCGTCGAAGAACTGCACGAGCTGGGCGTGCCGGACGAGGCCGCGGCGCGACAGCTGGTCACCTGGTGGAACGAACGCGACGAGAGATGGCCCTAACGCGGGTCGTGGAAGTTGAGGCGGGCGGCCTGACGGGTCAGGTGGTCTCGTTCGGCGGTGTTGGTGGCCTCTCGGGCGGCCTGGGCGTAAAGGCGGGCCGCCGTGGGGAGGTCGCCGGCGCGCTCGTGGAGGTGGGCGGCGACTGCCGTGTAGCGGGGCAGGGACGGGTTCAGGGGGGTCAAGGCGGCCAGGCCCGCCTGCGGGCCGTCGGCCTCGCCTACCGCTACCGCGCGATTCAGGCGGACCACCGGGCTGTCGGTCAGGGCGGTCAGCTCGTCGTACCACTCGACGATCTGCAGCCAGTCTGTTTCCGCTGCGGTGGGAGCGTCGGCGTGCAGGGCCGCTATCGCCGCCTGGCACTGGAACTCGCCCAGGCGGTCTTGGGACAGGGCCGTCTGCAGGATCTGGACGCCCTCGGCGATCAGGGTGGTGTTCCAGCGGGTGCGGTCCTGGTCGGCCAGCGGGATCAGGGTGCCGTCGGGGGCCGTGCGGGCCGGGCGGCGGGCGTGGTGGAGCAGCATCAGGGCCAGCAGGCCGGCTACCTCGGGGTGGTCGATCGTGGTGGCCAGTTGGCGGGTCAGGCGGATCGCCTCGGCGGCCAGGTCGACGTCGCCCGAGTAGCCCTCGTTGAAGACCAGGTACAGGACGCGCAGGACCGTGGCCACGTCGCCGGGCTGGTCGAGGCGGACCGAGGACACCGTCTTCTTGGCTCGGCTGATGCGCTGGGCCATGGTGGCCTCGGGCACCAGGTATGCCTCGGCGATCTGGCGGGTGGTCAGGCCGCCGACGGCGCGCAGGGTGAGCGCCACCGCCGACGACGGCGTCAACGACGGGTGGGCGCAGAGGAAGTACAGGCGCAGCGTGTCGTCGGCGGCCGCGGCGGGGCCCGGCGCGGGTTCGGCGTCGGCCAGGTCCTCGCGGCGGCGGCGGGCCGTGTCGGCCCGGGTGGCGTCGAGGAACCTGTTCCAGGCGACGGTGATCAGCCAGGCTTTCGGGTCGCGGGGCTCGGCGGTGGGCCACACCCGTACGGCCTCGAGAAGGGCGTCCTGGACGGCGTCCTCGGCCGCCGCGAAGTCGGCTCCGCGGCGGACGAGGACCCCGATCACGCCGGGGGTGAGGCCCCTCAGCAGGGACGAGTTCATTCGGTGATGGTGGGCGTCTCGGTCAGGAACGGGCGGACCTCGAGCCACTCGTGGATCGGCTTGCCGCCGGCGCCGGGGGCGGCCGAGAGTTCGCCGGCCAGTTCGACGGCGCGGTCGCGGCTGTCCACGTCGATGATCATCCAGCCGGCGATGAGGTCCTTGGTCTCGGCGAACGGGCCGTCGGTGACCGGTGGGCGGCCCTCGCCGTCGTAGCGGACCCACTCGCCCTCGGGGGCGAGCGCCTGGCCGTCGACGTACTCGCCGGACTTCTCGAGGCGGGCCGCGAAGTCGTTCATGTACTGGATGTGGGCCGTGATCTCCTCGGGCGCCCACTTGTCCATCGGCACGTCGTTCACCGCTGACGGCGCGCCACGGTAGTGCTTGAGCAGCAGGTACTTGGCCATGGGAACTCTCCTCGATGCGGCGGCGACCCCATTCTGGTCGCTCTCACCACCGGGGACGGAGCCGCACACGCGTTCTCGACACGGCCGGCGAGAAAACTTCTAACCGGTGGTGCCGCGCACCCACGGCAGCGACACGTGCTCCAGCCAGACCAAGGCGTAGTAGAGCACGATGCTGACGATCGCCATCAGGGTCAGGGCGGCGAAGGCGGTCGCCGTGTCGCCCTGGCCGCTGGTCTGCACGATGATCGTGCCGAGGCCCGCGTCGACCGCGCCGGACTGCATCTCGCCGACCGCCACGCCGATCACGGCCAGCGGCATGGCCAGCTTGAGGCCGGTGAAGATCTGCGGCAGGGCGCCCGGGACCCGGATCCGGTGGAAGGTCTGCAGGCGTGTCGCGTCCAGCGAGCGGGCCAGTTCGGCCAGGTCGGCCGGGGTGCTGGTCAGGCCGGTCGCGGTGGACAGCACGATCGGGAAGAAGCAGACCAGGAACGCCATGGCCAGCACCGGGGTGTTGCCGAAGCCGAACCAGGCGATCATCAGAGGGGCCAGGGCTACTTTGGGTACGGCGTTGAGTGCCACCAGGAGCGGCGCGAACGCCCGCTCGAACGGCTTCCACGCGGCCAGCGCGGCGCCGATGGCCACGCCGACCACCACCGACAGCGCGAAGCCGATCAGCGTGATCTTGGTGGTGCCCCAGGTGGCCTTCAGGAGCAGCGACGGGTACTGGGCGAACGCGTCCACGACCTCGGGCGGCGACGGCAGGATGATGGTCTGCAGGTCGAACATCTCGACCGACAGCCACCACACCGCGACGGTGACCACGAGACCGAGCAGCGGCCACAGGACCACCGACGGCGACCAGCGGCGGCGGGGCGGGGCGACCGCCGGGGAATCGGGGCGGGCCAACGTCTCCTGCACCACGGGGGCTCCTTAAGAGAGCGGGCGCGCCGTCCGAGACGGCGCGCCCCTAGGAAGGATCAGGCCTTCGGCGTCAGGTCGAAGTTGATGACCGCCTCGGGCTTGAGGCCCGGGTCGATCTGGCCGGAGCCCTGCAGGATGGCGATGCTGCGGGCCACGCGCTCGGCGTCGAGCGCGCCGACCGGGATGCCGGCGGCGGCCGAGCGGACGTACGGCGCCATCAGGGTGAGCTCGGCGGCCGCCGAGTCCGCCTTGGCCGTGGGGACGTACTTGGTGAGGATCTTGCCGGCGTCGGCCGGGTTGTCGATGGAGTCCTGGAGGCCCTTGAGCAACGCCTCGTTGAACTTCTTGACCTTCTCCGGGTTGTTCTTGGCGTAGTCGCTGGAGGTGATCAGGACGTTGCCGTAGAGGTCCTGGAGGAAGTCGCTGTACGGCAGGACGACCGCCTTCTTCTTCGAGATGCCCTCGACCGTGGGCTTGCCGACGACGAACTGGCCGATGCCCTGCACCCGGCCCGAGGCGAGCGTGCCCATCAGCGCCTTGGCGTCGGCCGGCTGCCACTTGACCTTGGTGTCGTCGATGTTCGCGAGCTTCGCGTACGTCGGGAACAGCCCCTGCACCACGGAGCCGGGCTGGTCGGCGAGCAGCTTGCCTTCGAGGTCCTTCGGCGAGGTGATGCCGTTGCCCTCGAGCGAGATGATCGCGGCCATCGTGCGCTGCTGGATCGCCGCGACCGCGGTGAAGCCGGTGACCTTGTCCTTGCCGCCCGCGTTGAGCAGGGCGCCGGTCAGGTCGACCGGGGTGAACTGGGCCTGACCGGCCACGACGGCCTTGATGTTGTTACCCGTGCCGGAGCCGGGCTTGATGTCGACGTCGAAGCCCGCGTCCTTGAAGTAGCCCTTCTCGAGGGCGACATAGGCGTACGCGTCCCGGCCGAAGGTGTTGAAGGAGGTCAGGTACGTGATCTTCTCGGTCGAGCCGTTGCCGCCGCCGGCCTTGCTGTCGCCCGAGTCGCCGGAGTCGTCGGAGCAGCCGGCCGCGGCGCTCATCGTGAGGGCGAGGGCGCCGGCGACGACCGAACGCACGAAGGTCCTTCTCTGCACCGTGATCCTCCGGTGGGGGGTGTGATCCCGGCAAAACGCCGAGGGGGGTCGAACGTGGGACGGGGATGCCCCGACCGGGGATCGTAGGGCAAACTGGTCCATGTCTCGATGACAAGTTCGTCTCAAACCACGAAGTGGACGTATCTCGGATGATCGATCATGATGAGCCGGTATGCGTCCGGATCAGGGATTATTAGGGACGATGATGCGCGTCTGTCTGTTCATCGAGCCGCACCGGGGTGCGACGTACGACACCCAATTGAGGCTGGCCCGGCACGCCGAGGACGCCGGTTTCGAGGGACTGCTGCGGGCCGACCACTATCGCTCGCTGACGCCCGAGCCGGGGCTGCCCGGCCCCACGGACGCCTGGATCACGCTGGCCGGCCTGGCCCGGGAGACGACCACACTGCGACTCGGCACGCTGGTCAACTCGGCCACGTTCCGGCTGCCCGGTCCACTGTCGATCATGGTGGCTCAGGTCGACCAGATGAGCGGCGGCCGGGTCGAGCTGGGCATGGGCGCGGGCTGGGTCGAGATCGAGCACACCGCGTACGGCATCCCGTTCCCGGCGCTCGGTGAACGCTTCGACCGGCTCGAGGAGCAGCTGGAGATCCTGACCGGGATCTGGTCGGCGCCCGAGGGCGAGGGGTATTCGTACGACGGAAAGCACTATCGGCTCCGGGACGCGCCCGCGCTGCCCCGGCCGGTCCAGCGGCCGCATCCGCCGATCATCGTGGGCGGCAAGGGACCGAAGCGGACGCCGGAGCTGGCCGCCCGGTACGCCGACGAGTACAACATGCCGTTCAAGAGCGTGGCCGACACCGCCGCCGCCTTCGAGCGGGTCCGCGTGGCATGCAAGGAGCGCACCCGCCCGATCACCCTGTCGGCCGGTGTCGTCGTGGCCCTGGGGCGCACGGACGCCGAGGCCCGGCGCCGCGAGGCCCCGCTGCACGCCAAGAGCGTGCTGCCGCCGGAGGACCCGGTGGTCGGCTCCCCCGACCGGCTCGTCCAGCGGATCGGCGAGCTGCGAGAAATCGGCGCGACCCGCGTCCACCTGCGGATCACCGAGATGGACGACCTCGACCACGTCGACCTGATCGCCTCGGAAGTGTTGCCTCAGCTGTCCAGATAGGCCAGCACGGCGAGCACCCGGCGGTTGTCGTCCTCCGACGGCGGCAGGCCGAGCTTGGTGAAGATGTTGTTGATGTGCTTGCTCACGGCCTTCTCGGTGACGAAGAGCCGGCCCGCGATCGCGGCGTTGGACCGGCCGGCCGCCATCTCGCCGAGCACCTCCCGCTCGCGGGCCGTGAGCACGTCGATCGGGCGGTTGCGCTCGAGGAGCTGGGCCACCACCTCGGGGTCCATCACCGTGCCGCCGCCCGCGACCTGCTGCACGGCGTCGAGGAACTGCGCCACGTCCGACACCCGGTCCTTGAGCAGGTATCCGACGCCGCCCCGGCGGTCGGAGAGCAGCTCCCGGGCGTACAGCGGCTCGACGTGCTGGGACAGCACCAGGATCGGCAGCCCCGGTATCTCGGCCCGCGCGGCGATGGCGGCCTGAAGCCCCTCGTCGGTGAAGGTGGGTGGCAGGCGGACGTCGAGCACGGCCACGTCGGGCTTGCGCTCCAGCAGCGTGGGCAGCACCGACGGGCCGTCGTCGACGACGGCGATCACCTCGTAGTCGAACGCCTGGAGGATCCTGGTCAGTCCGTCCCGGAGGAGAGCATGGTCCTCGGCGATGACGACGCGCACGGCACCTCCATGGTCACGATGGTCGGTCCGCCCGGCGGGCTGGACACGGACATCGTGCCATCGAAGGCGGCCAGGCGGCGTTCCATTCCGGCCAGCCCGGTCCCGCGCCGGGGATCGGCGCCGCCGTGGCCGTCGTCGCCGACCTCCAGGCGCAGCGAGTCGTCCTCGTGGTGCATGCTGACGTAGGCGAAGGTGGCGCCGCTGTGGCGCACCACGTTGGCCAGGCACTCGGCGACCGCGAAGTAGGCGGCGGACTCGACCGGCGTCTCGAGCCGCCCGGTGAGCGTCGAGTCGACCGACGTCGGGATGCGCAGCGTCAGCGCGAGCGCGCGCACCGCCCCGTCGAGGCCGCGCTCGGCCAGCACCGGCGGGTGGATGCCGCGGACCAGGTGACGCAGCTCGGTCAGCGCGTCCGAGCTCGTCTCGCGGGCCTCGGCCAGCAGTTTGCGCGCGGTGGCCGGGTCGCGCTCGACCAGTTCCTCGGCCAGGCCGATGGTCATGCCGAGCGAGGCGAGCCGGGCCTGCGCGCCGTCGTGCAGATCGCGCTCGATGCGGCGCAGCTCGGCGGCCTGGGCGTCGACCGCGTCGGCCCGGGTGACGGTCAGCCGGCTGACCCGCGAGCGCAGCTCGGCGGCCTTGGTCGGCCCGAGGAACAGCTGGTTGAACAGCGCGTCGAAGCGGCGCAGGTAGGGCGCGACGACCAGGCCCAGCATGGCGATGAGCACGCCCTGCGGCAGCGACAGGAAGCCCTGGGCGACACTCTCGATCGGCCAGTTGACACCGTAGCCGTACCAGACGCCGCCGAGGTGCAGCCAGAGCGGCAGCAGAAGGATGCCCTCCAGCCCGTACGCCGGAAGGGCCAGCGTCACGATGCCGAGGGCCAGGCCGGCCACCGCGCCGGGCAGCAGCCAGGCGAAGTCGCGCCAGGTGGCCGGGTCGGTGACGATCCGCCGGAACGCGCCCCACCCGATGGGCAGGCTGCCCTCTGGGCGCGGGCGGTAGGGCCGGTCGATCCGCACCCCGTACCACCCGGCGAGCCGCCGGGACAGGTCGGCCTTGGCACGGATCAGCGCGGTCACGCCCGGCAGGATCACCAGGCCGAGGCCGAGCACCGGGGTCAGCACCAGGCCGAGCACGAAGAACACGAACAGCGGGATGTTCATGATCGCCAGCACGATCGTCAGCAGCCCGGTGGCCACCGCCCGCAGTCCGTCGCGAATCCAGTCTCGTGTCTCCACCGACTCATCGTGACCCACCGGTGCCGGTCGGTGCAGTAGTGCTAGCCCTACCGAATTCGGGGGCCTGGCATTACTGCCCTCGCGGGCGAAACCGAGAAGCCTTGACCGGCATGACGACAATGGCAGAGCGGCCGAGATCGACGGCCGGCAGCGACTTCGCCGAGCTCAACCGACGGATCAACGCGGCCGGTCTGCTGCGCCGGCGCCCGGCCTACTACGTGCTTCGCCTCGGCCTGGTCGCCGCCGCGCTGGTGGGCGGCTGGGCCGCCTTCTTCCTGATCGGCGCGTCCTGGTGGACCCTGGCCGTGGCCGCGGTCCTGGCCGTGGTCTTCGCGCAGACGGCGCTGGTCGCGCACGACCTGGCCCACCGGCAGGTGTTCCGCACCAACAAGCCGAGTTCCCGGGCCGGCCTGATCGTGGCCAACCTGGCCATGGGCATGTCCTACGGCTACTGGATGGACAAACACACCAAGCACCACGCCAACCCGAACCATGACGACCTCGACCCCGACGTGGGCCCGGGTGTGCTCGCCTGGTCGCCGGAGAATGCACGCGGTTTCATCGGCAAATACCAGGCATATCTCTTTTTCCCGCTCCTGACCCTGCTCGGCCTTTCGCTCAAGAAGGACAGCGTGCGCGCCTTGATGAACGGCACCGTGCGCAAGCACCGGGGCATGGAAGCGCTTCTGCTGAGTGTCCACTTCGTCGGATACATCGCCGCGCTCGCCCTCGTGCTGACCCCGCTGCAGGCGGTGGCGTTCCTCGTCGTACACCAAGCGATCTTCGGGGTTTATCTCGGTCTGACCTTCGCGCCCAACCACAAGGGCATGCCGCACCCCGACGGCACCGAGGACTTCCTGCGCAAGCAGGTGCTGACCTCGCGCAACGTGCGCGGCGGACGGCTCACCGACATCGCCCTGGGCGGGCTGAACTACCAGATCGAGCACCACCTGTTCCCGGCGATGCCGACGCCCAACCTGCCCACGGCGCAGCCCATCGTGCAGGCGTACTGCGCGGAGATCGGCGTCCCGTACGAGATGACCAGCCTGACCGATTCGTACCGCCAAGCCTTGAGTCACCTCCACGAGGTGGGCGCCGACCTCCGCGCCGGGCGTTAACGCGGGAGGTTGCGCAGGTTCGTGCGGGCCAGTTGCAGCATCTGGCCGACCCCACCGGCCAGCACCGTCTTGCCGGCGGAGAGCGCGAAACCCTTCGCCTCCTCGGCGGTGATGTGCGGCGGGATCTCCAGCGCGTTCGGGTCGGTGACCACGTCCAGCAGGGCCGGGCCGTCGTGGTCGAGCACCGAGCGCAGGGCCGCCCTGAGCTCGCCCGGCTTCTCCACGCGTACCGTGTGGAAACCCGCGGCCCGGGCGATGGCCGCGAAATCGACCGCGTCGTGATCGGTCTCGTAGGGCGGGTCGCCGGCCACCATCATCTCGAGGCGGACCATGCCCAGGCTCGAGTTGTTGAAGACCACGACCTTGACGGGCAATTGATGGGTACGGGCGGTCAGCAGCTCACCGAGCAGCATGGCCAGGCCGCCGTCGCCGGACATCGAGACGACCTGACGCCGCGGGTCGAGTTTGGCGGCGCCGAGCGCGTGCGGCAGCGCGTTCGCCATCGTCCCGTGCACGAACGAGCCGAGGATCCGGCGCTGCCCGTTCGGGGTGATGAAACGGGCGGCCCAGCTGCAGCACATGCCGGTGTCGACGGTGAAGACCGCGTCGTCGGCGGCCTCCTCGTCGAGCACCCGCGCCACGTACTCGGGGTGGATCGGCACGAGGTTGTCGACGTCGTGGGTGTAGGCGTTGACGACCTTGTCGAGCTCGTCGACGTGCTTGTGCAGCATCTTGGCGAGGAACTTGCCGTCCTTGCGCCGCAGCTTGGGCAGCAGCGCCCGGATCGTCGCGCCGACGTCGCCGGCCACGCCCAGCTCGAGGGCGGTGCGCCGGCCGAGCCGCGACGGGTCGATGTCGACCTGGATCGTGTTCTTCTGGGGCAGGAACTGACGGTACGGGAAGTCGGTGCCCAGCAGCAGGACCAGGTCGGCCTCGTGCATGGCCTCGTAACACGAGCCGTAACCCAGAAGACCGGTCATTCCCACGTCGTACGGGTTGTCGTACTGCAGCACGTCCTTGCCGCGCAGCGTGTGCCCGACCGGCGCGTTCAGCACGCCGGCCAGCTGCAGCACCTCGTCGCGGGCGCCGGTGCAGCCGATGCCGCCGAAGATGGCCACCTTGCCGGCGGCGTTGATCCGTACGGCCAGGTCCTCGAGCACGTCGGCCGGCGGCGCGCCGATCACCGGACCGGCCACCGGATGCCCGGTACCGGTCTCGTTCGTCGCCTCCATGGCCAGCACGTCACCCGGCAGCACGAGCACGGCCGCGCCCCGCTTGCCGACCGCGGTCTGGATGCCGACGCGGGCCATCCGCGGCATCTGCTCGGGCGCCGAGACCATCTCGGTCCAGTGGCTGGCCTGCTCGAACAGGCGCTTCGGGTCGGTCTCCTGGAAGAAGCCGGTGCCGATCTCGGTCGAGACGATGTGCGAGGCGAGGGCCAGCACCGGCACGCCCGACCGGTGCGCGTCGAAGACGCCCTGGATCAGGTGCGTGTTACCCGGCCCGCAACTGCCGGCACACACGGCCAGCTTGCCGGTGAGCTGCGCCTCGGCGGCTGCCGCGAACGCCGCGGCCTCCTCGTTGTGCACATGCACCCACTCGATCTCGTCGCTGCGCCGGATGGCGTCGCTCAGGGAGTTGAGACTGTCCCCCACGATCCCGTAGATCCGCCGCACACCCGCCTGAACCAGCACCTCGACCAGCTGATCCGCGACCGTCTGACTCCTGCCGAACATTTCGGCCTCCCGCCCTCGTGAGTACGGGGACCTACCTACCCGCCGCCGTTGCCGGCGCAACGGAGTCGCGCCTCACACCCATCGCCGCGTAGGCGCCTCCCAGAGCCATCAGTTCCTCGTGCGTGCCCGACTCCCGCACCCGCCCGCCGTCCAGCAGCACCACCCGGTCGCCGGCGTGCAGAGCCGGGATCCGGTGCGCGATCATCACCACCGTCCGGCCTCCGGCGTGGTCGACGACCCCGCGGACGACCCGGTCGGCGGTCGCCGGGTCGAGGGCGCTCGTCGCCTCGTCCAGAACGATCACGCCACGGGGCGCCAGCAAGCCGCGGGCCACCGCGAGGCGTTGCCGTTCGCCGCCCGACAACTGGTAACCGCGCTCGCCCACCGTCGTGTCGAGCCCGTCCGGGAGCCGGGCGACGAGCTCGTCGAGGGCGGCCGCCGAGGTCGCCGCGGCCAGCTCGGCGGCCGTGGCGCCGGGCCGGGCCAGCATCAGGTTCTCCCGCAGCGAGGCGTTGAACAGCACCGACTCCTGCGGCACCAGGGTCACCAGCTCCCGCAGCCGCCTCTCGTCGGCCGGGCCCGAGCCGGCCACCTCGATGACACCCTCGCCGGGCGGCAGGAGCCCGGCCAGGGCCAGCGCCAGCGTGCTCTTGCCCGATCCGGTCGCGCCGGCGATCAGCACGAACGATCCGGCCGGGATCTCCAGGTCGACGTCGTGCAGGGCGCGACGATTCCGGTACGTGTATCCGACCCCCCGGACCCTCAGCGCCGGCACCGGCCCCGGTGTCACCGGGCCGGCCGGCTCCACAGTGGCCGGCGCGTCGAGGTAGTCGAAGACCCGGTCGACCATCGCCCCGGCGCTCTGCACGGTCGTGCTCAGCTGCAGGAGCTGCTGGATCGGGCCGGACAGCCGCAACTGGAGCGTGGCGATCACGACGACCGTGCCCAGAGTCAGGCCGGGGAAGACCGTCCCGGACAGCCAGTACACCGCCGGCGGGAGGCAGGCGAAGGTGACCGCGCTCAGCGCCCACGCGTTGGTGCCGACCATCCGCTGGCGGTACGACAGGTCGCCGATGCGCTCGGACACGGTGCCGAAGCGGTCACGCTGCCACTCCTGCCGGCCGAGCGTGCGGCCGAGCACGATGCCGGACAGGCTCAGGTCCTCGCCGACGACGCGCATCATCTCGCCGACGCCGTCCTGGCGCTGCCGGGCCAGCACCCGGCCCCGGCGGGCCAGCACGTTGTTGGCCAGGTTCAGCAGCAGGGCGAGGCCGATCGAGATGAGCGCGAGCGGCCAGTTGAGGGCCAGCATGACGGCGAAGGCGGCGATCAGGCCGAGGGCGGCGAAGACGACGCTCTGCCCGGTCGAGGTCAGGATCTCGCTGATGCCGCCCATGTCGCTGACGAGCCGGGCCTGCACTTCCGCGGTGGAGTTCTCGGTGAAGAAACCGAGCGGCCGGCGCTGGACCCGGTCGTACAGATCGGCCCGGAGGTCCCGCACGACCCGCAGGCCGGTCCGGTGGGTGAGCGCGGTCTGCCCGACCGAGGCGAGCGTGCCGATCACGCCGGCGGCCAGCATCCCGCCGCACAGCCAGCCGACCGCCGTGACGTCGTGACGGGGCAGGGCCTCGTCGATGAGTCTCCGCAGCAACAGCTGGCTTCCCGCCGACAAGCCGACCGAGACCGCCATCAGCGTCACCGCGAGCAGCACCGCCCGGCGGTGGGGCCGGAACCGGGCGGCGATCCGCCGCCACCGGGACGCCCCGGTCACGCGGCCCGGCCGATCGCCACGGTGAACAGATGCCGCAGGCCGGCGCGGCCCGCCGCTTCGGTCGTCGCGCCGTAGACGGAGGCGGACAGCCCCACCGACAGGGCCGACAGCCACGCGGCGTAACCGAGGGCACCGGCCGCGACCAGCAGCCCGCCGTATCCGGGCCCGGCCGGCGAGCACGCGCGGACGAGGTCACCCCGGACGGCCAGGATCACCGGGGCCGTCGGCGCGAGCGACCCGAGCACCTCGGTGGTCCCGATGGTGAGCAGGTCCGCGGCGAGGGGGAACTCCGGCCGGAGCATGTCCACGGCGTTGCCCGTGATGAAGGCGAGCTCGGCCGGCGACAGTGGATCGGCCGTGAACCGGCGGACCGACCGGCGGTCGCCGAGAACGTCGGACCACGGCCGCGGGCCGGGCCGTGGGGCCGCCACCGGCCGGACCGGAGTGGGTGCCGGTCCACTGTGGCGACGGCCCAGCAGACGCCCGGCCTCCTCCATGAGCACGGTTTCCTCGACAAGGGGCATGGTCGCCCGCTCCTCTCAGCTCACGAGGCCGGCCAGGCCGGCGACGACGGTCACGATCTCCCGGTCCGGGCGCAGGTCGAGCACGTCCGCGAGGCGCTCGTCCCAGGCCGTCGCCGGCCGCGCCGTCAGGCCGAGTTCGCGGGACACCACCGCGAGCTGCATCGCCGCGCAGCCCGCGTCGAGGTGCGCCAGGCGCAAGGCGAAGGCGCCATACTTCTGCCCGAGCCGGCCGACGTCACCGACCAGCACCAGCACCGCGTCGAGCCCGCCGGGCGCCAGGTCGGTGCCGGCCAGGGCTTCGCCCAGGCCGATCCGGTCGGCGTGGGCCACGACGAGCTCGTGGGTGAGGTCGTCGTAGCGGCAGACCTCGCCGTCGGCGGTGATGACGTAGGCGGCCGGCGACGCCTGATTGCCGCCGCTCGGCGCCCACCGCCGCCGGTCGGCCGGATCCGCCACGGCCCGCTGCCCGGCGACGCGGGACAGGACCGTGCCGAGCGGGTCGCCGGACGGCAGCGGCCGGCGGGGCGAGGACCAGAACGCGGGGCGCGTCGTCTGGAGCTCCAGCAGCCGGCGCTCCTCCTCCGGGGTGGTCCGGCCCGCCCACACCGGCTCGTGCCGGCGGGTCCGCATCCACCACTCGTAGGCCTCCGCGGTGGTGGCGTCCCCGCCGGCCAGGCCGCACTCGGCACAGCCCGGCTCGGGCACCGCCAGCCGGGCCTCCGAGGTCAGGCCGGCCACCGTGACCCGGACGACCCGAGGCGGCGGCGCGGGCTGATGGGTGTGTGCCACCCGGGCCAGCACCTCACCCGCGGCGAGACCGGCGAGCAGGCCGGCGGTCGCGTCGTCCGGGGCGCCACCGACCGTCCAGCCGGCGCCGGCCAGGCCGGTCGACAGACACGACGGGCACAGCGGCATCTGCCGGTCGAAGAGCGGGCCGAGCTGGATCTGATCGGCGCCGGCCGCCGCCCGCAGGACGGGAACCCCGGCCGGGCGGCACACCGCCACCACGGCCTCGAGCTGGTCGTCACCGGCGACCACCAGCCGCGGCCCGTCGCCGTCGAGGGCGGCGCCGAGGTCGGACGAGACCGTCCCGACACCGGCCTCGAGCAGGTCGGCCGCGAGCTGGTCACGGACGGGACCCGCGACGGCCGGCACGACCACCGCGCGGCGCAGGACGTCACGCAACTCGGCGCTGGAGCGGTAGCCGCCCGCGGCCGGAAGCATGCGGGAGAAATAGGCGTCGCCGCCGGGCGAGCCGTCCAGCAGCCCGCGGGCCTCGAGCATGGCCAGGGCCGGCGCCAGCTGTTCCGGGCCGAGCCCGAGACCCGCGGCCAGCTCGCCCGTGTCGTGGCGGCCGTCGAGCAGGTCGAGCAGCCGGGGCAGGACCGTGGTGGCGGCGCGGCCGGTGAACCAGTGCCGGCTCGGGCCGCCCTCGATGAGCAGGCCGTTCGGCCCGGGCACGACAGCCAGTCCGCGGGCCAGCCGAGGGGCGGTCACCGCGCACCCACCGGCGTGCCGAGCCCGAACAGCGCGGCCGGATCGCGGGGACGCACCGGCGGCCCGCAGCGGGCGCAGCCGGGCATGGGCGCGACCGGATCGGCGGTCAGGCGCGGCCCGTCCGGCTGAAGCGTGACCACGCGCCCGGCCAGATCCGCCACGCGCCGCAGCAGGAGCCGGACGGTGGCCGCGGTGGCCCGCGCGTGATGCGGGAGGAAGCCGGACGGACCGAGGGCGGGGTCCCGGTCGTACGCCTCGTGCAGCATCGCGCTCTTGTCACCGTGCATGGTGTGCTGCGCGCGGCGCCGGCGACAGCAGTCGAAACACGGCGCCGCCGGCGGGGCGATCCACGGGCCGATCCGGACCACGGGATGGTCGAGGATCACCGGAAGCCACGGCGTGCCGGTGCCGAACGACATCCGGTCGGCCTCGTCGCAGAGGGCCGGCGACGGCCGCCACAACGCCACGACCACGACGTCCGGGCGGCTCGCGAACGCGGTTCCCAGATCACCGGCCGGCGTGGCCGGAAGGTCGGCGGCGACGCGGCGGCCGAACGCGCCGACGCCCAGGGCACTGATCACGCGAACGGTTGGGGCCATGTGTTCAACTCCTGTTCGGGCAGCACCCGGTGTCCCATCCGGGCCGGCGCGCCGTACAGCCGGGGATGGGCCAGGAACTGGGCGTACGGGTGCAGGCTCATCGGCTGGAGGTCGGGGATGACGACGCTCACCGAGGTCAGTCCGGCGTCGGCCAGGTCTTCCGGTGTCGTGTCGACCACGGCCACCGGCATGCCGCGCTCGGCGAAGACAGCGGTCAGCCGGGCCAGAGCGGCCCGCGGATCGGCGGGCAACGGCTCGCGGCGCCGGCGCGGCCGGTCCCGGGCGCCGTCGACCAGGAAGTCGAAGGCGTGCGCCCGCTCCGGCAACCCCATGTACCGGGCGCCGTCGTCGATCTCGCGGATCCGGTCCACCGAGTCGGGAACCGGTGTGGTGGCCGAGTGCAGGTACGGGGTGATCGTCATCGTGTCGACCAGCGCCTTCTCGGCCGCCGTGACGAGATCGCGGGCGGTCGCACAGCCGACCACGTTGCGCAGCACCGGGTCGTGCTCGGCGACCTGCAGGCAGTAGACGGTCGGCACGCCGAGGTCGGTCGTGGCGTCGAACAGGTACGTCCGGACGAAATGCCGCTCGGCCCCGCGGAGCAGATAACGCAGGTCCTCGGAGGTGACCTCCGCGCCGATCAGCGGCAGCGGCAGGCGCTGGAGCCAGGTCAGCGCGATGGCGTCCCGCTCGACGACCTCGCAGACGGCTCCGATCACGGCCTCGACCGGGTCGGTGTGCACCGACCACCCGGTGGAGATCCGGTAGGTGAACCGTTCCGCGGGTGTCACGTCGTGCAGGCGATAGGCCGCCTGCACCGCGGGCACCCAGATCGGTTCGCCCGAGGTGAGCTCCAGCCCGCGCACCCAGCGGATCGGCGTACCGGCATCGAACGGCACGACACGGCATTGCGGTCGCGCGCGCTCGGCCGCCGAACAGCGCGGGTACCGGGCCGGGTCGAGCACCATGCCGTCGAGGTCGCGCGCCGTCGCGGTCACGGCCGGCGCGGTCTCGCCGTAGACGCGCGCCGCGTACCGCTCCGCCGCCTCCGCGATGGCGATCAGGCGGGCGTGTTCCGGCCCGCGCAGCGAGCGGCCGCCGCCCCGCGTCCGGTCGTCGCGCGGGCCACCGGCGGAGGCGCCGACACCGGTCAGCCGGGCCAGGCCGCGGGCGGCGTCGGGGCGGCCGACGGTGGCGACGATGCCCGCCGGCGACACCAGGTGGTCCAGGGTGGATGTCATGGGACTTTCCCTTCGCGGCCTCGGCCGGGTGATGCCGTGCGGGGTGGCGCGTCCACGCCACCCCGCACGGTGACCGTCACTCGTTGCGCGAGCAGTCACACCAGGCGTTGCCGCCACCGCCGGCGCTGGCCTCGCACCAGGTCTCGCTGCCGAGATCGGTGTCTTCCTTCTGGAAGCCCTCGGTGACGTCCTCGACGGACAGGTCCAGCACGTGAAGCTCGTGCATGTCCAACCTCCTCGATGGTGTGCGATCCGCCCCGCCGCGGATCTTGCGGCGGAACGGATCGGAACGTATCGGCGGCCGCTAACAAACCGCTAAGCCTGCAGGAAGGTGGCCAGTTGCTGGGCGTGCTCGTACCAGGGCGTGCTGGCCGCGAGGAACAGCGCGGCCCGGACGTTCGCGTACTCGGCGCGGGTCCACTGGCGGGCGGCGCGGCGGTCGGCCGGCAGCGGCACGGCGTGGGTGCCGTGCAGGTACCAGTCGAGGACCGCTCGCAACGCCCGGTCGCGTTCCTCGGTGCTGTCGTCGCGACGGCTCAGCCGGACCGCGTACTCCCGCAGCAGATCGTGCAGGTGGTAGCGCCCGGGGACGGACTGCTGCAGCAGGTGCTCGTCGAGCAGCGCCTCCAGCCCCGCCTCGGCCTCGGCCACCTCCAGCCCGGCCAGCGCCGCCACCGAGGCCGGCGTCATGTCGTCGCCGGGGTGCAGGCCGAGCAGGCGGAACAGGCGGCGAGCGGCCGGGTCGAGGGCGTCGTACGACCGGGCCAGAACCGGCTCGACCGCCCGGCGGCCGGCCACCAGCTCGTCCAGCCGGTGGGCCCGGCCGGACAGGCGGGTCACCAGGTGCTCGACCGTCCAGCACGGTCGCGCCCGCAACCGTTGCCCGGCCAGGGCCACGGCCAGCGGCAGATGCCCGCAGAGGGCGGCCAGTTCGCGGGCCGGGGCCGGTTCGGCGTCGAGCCGGGCCCGGCCGGCGATCTCGCCGAGCAGTTCCACCGCCTCGGCCTCGGTGAACGGGTGCAGCTCGACCGAAAGGGCCCCGTCCAGCGCGAGCGTGCGCCGGCTGGTGACGATGACCAGGCAGGCCGAACTGCCCGGCAGGAGCGGGAGGACCTGCTCCTCGTCGGCGGCGTTGTCCAGCACGACCACCATCCGCCGGCCGGCCAGCAGATCGCGGTAGACGGCGGACCGGCCGCCGAGATCGGGCGGGATCCGGCCGGCCGGCACACCGGAGGCCCGCAGGAAGGACTCCAGCACGGCGGACGGGTCGGCCGGCGCCTCGGCCGGCGCGAAGCCCCGCAGATCCACGTAGAGCTGGCCCTCGTCGTACCGGCCGGCGGCGACCAGCTGATGGGTCACGCGCAGCGCGAGACGCGTCTTGCCGACGCCGGCCATGCCGGCCACGGTCCACAGGGTCGCCGCCGTCGCGGGGTCGCCGCACACGGACGAGGCCATGGCCGCGACTTCGGCCGCCCGCCCGGTGAACTCGGCGATGTCCGGCGGCAGCTGGCGGTAGGTGTTCACCGGCGGGCGGCCGTCCCCGGCGAGCACCCCCGGATCCTCGGCCAGGATCCGCCGGTGCAGCTCCCGCAGTGGCTCGGACGGCTCGACGCCGACCTCGTCGACCAGCCGCCGGCGCAGATCGCGGTAGACGGTGAAGGCTTCGGCGGCGCGGCCGGTCCCGGCGTACACGGTCATCAGTTGCCGGTGGAAGGTCTCGCGCAGCGGGTGTTCGGCCACGAGCGCGGTCAACTCGGCCGCCAGCCCGGCGACGCGGCCGCCGGCGAGCAGCGCGTCGACCCGCTCCTCATGGGCTTCGGCCCGCGACTCCTCGGCCGCGGCGGCGACGAAGCCGATCGCGGCGTGCTCGAGGCCGCTGAAGGCCGGCCCGCGCCAGCGCCCCAGGGCCACTTCGAGCAGCCGGGCCGCGCCCTCGTCGTCACCCGAGGCCCGCAGCGCGCGGGCGCCGGCGACGTCAGCGCGGAACTGCGCCAGGTCGAAGCTGTCGCCGCTCACCCGGACCAGGTAGCCGGGCGGCCTGGTCAGGATCGGCGCGGCCGCCCGGTCGCCGCCGGCCGCGAGTCGCCGGCGCAGATCCGAGACCATCCCCTGCAATTGCACACGGTACGAGGGTGGCGGGTGCTCGCCCCACAACGCGTCGGCCAGCTCGTCGGCCGAGACCACCTGGCCGGCGTGGGCCAGCAACAGCCCCAGAACCAGGCGCCGCTGCGGCCCACCCAGATCGATCGTCTCGGTTCCCCGCTCCACGACGAGCGGCCCGAGCACGCGGAAAGAAAGAACACTCACTCCTGAACCCACTCCCGGCCCGATAGGTGCGGGCAGGAGGGATCATCCGGGGAGCGCCTTCCGTTTCGCTCTCGGTCCGCTCTCGCCGGGCTCAGACGACGCGGGCGGCGGCCACAGGCCTCTTCGCGATCGGGTACGTGCCGTCGCTGCCGCTGTTCGCGCTCCAGCGGTACCCGGCGAACAGGCCGGCGGCGTCGGCGTAGAACATCATGTGGCCGATCCCGGCGCCCTGGAAATTACTCACGTCGTCGACCATCCGGGTGTCCGGGTACGGCGCGTAGGTGGCCTTGCCGTACACACCGTGCGGGTCGGCCGTGCAGTCGACCACCTCCACCGCGTACTGCTTCGCGCCCTCGATCGCCGGGCCGTTCGGGTTCTCACCCTTCAGCTCGCGCACCATCACGATGTGCCCGCTGTTCACCTGGCCCGGTCCGGTGCGGGCCGGGTCGTAGTCGATGGCGATCAGGTCGCCCGGCTGGAGATCGGTGACCCGCTCCACGCGCCGGAAGCGGGTACAGCTGCCGGCGGCGAAGACCCGCTGGTAGTCCTCGGCCTCCGGGGACTCGCCGAAGAACTGGTCGAAGAACGCGGCGGTCACCCAGGGGTACGTACGCCCGAGAACCCCGGAGATGAACGAGGCGCACCGGGCGCGGGCGATCCAGGAGGCCGGATCACCCGGACTCCCGAACGTGAGCACGGCCGGGTTGTCCATGTCGTACACGTTGTTGGCCCGGGCCTTGACCCCGGACACCACCCGGACCTCGTCGGCGCTCAAGGCGCGCTGATAGACCCGGACGTCGGAGATCGCCCCGTTCCACCGGTTGGCCGGCGCGCTGTTCCAGGTGGCCCGTCCGAGGTGGAGGCTGGTGGTCGCGGCCCACGGCGTGATCGAGGAGGCGACCTCGGCGCCCGGCACGCCGTCGACGAAAAGCCGGATCGTGCCGCCGGCGCTGACCCCGGCCAGATGGACCCAGACCCCACGCGGATCACCGCCGTTGCCGCCGGCCGCCGACTCCTTGACGGTTCCGGCCGGGTCACGCACCTTGAACGCCCAGCCGAACTCCGGATCCCACTGCAACAGGAACCGGCTGGTCGCCCCCGAATCCTGGCTGACCGCGGTGTACATGGTGGTGAGGGCGGCACCCGCCGCGAGCCGAACCCAGGCCGACACGGTGAACGGCTTGCTCGTGTCGAGAACGGCGGCGGCAGTCGCATTGGCAGCCGGCGTCGTGTCGAAACTGAGCTCACCACCGGCCCGCAGCGTGGTGAAACTGGTGCCGGCGCCCCGGACGAGCGCCCCACGCCCCGTGCGGTCGACGCCGTCCCCGCACAGCGGCCAGTGCCCGGCCAGCCCTTCCGGCAGATGCCCCGCGGCAAGCAGCCGCTGATATTGCACCATCTGCTCGGCGACGATCAGATGGGGTGCCGACACCGGCACGAAAGGCCGGTCCAAGCTCTCGGCCCGCGCCGGCTCCGACCCGGCGAACGCTCCCACGCCCACCGCGGCCACCCCACCGAACAACCCCCGCCGACTGACGCGCATCGATCCCCCCTCGTGTTGAGGCCGGAGTGTATCGACAACGCCGGGATTTGGTGGCAGGGGCGGGATTCGATCCCCGGCTCATGAGACCGAACTCCTCCACCCTGCGATTGCTCTACCTGTCGAGCTAGCGGCACTCCGTGCCCCCGGGGAGATTCGAACTCCCGATCTCCGGCTTCGTAGACCGGCGCGCTGTCCAGCTGCGCTACAGGGGCTTGCATGTCGTCGGGTGGTGTCGAACCATCCGGCCTCCGCCTTATGAGGGCGGCGCTCTACCGCTGAGCTACGACGACTCGTCGGGACACGGCCGCCGCCGCGCCACCGTGGACCCGGCCGGTCTCGAACCGGCCACCTCCCGCTTGCAAGGCGGGCGCTCTCCCTACTGAGCTACGAGCCCATCAATTACCCGGCTCGGCCGCGCCGGGCTTACCGCACCCACTCCCGCCCGTCACCACCAGGCTTACCGCGTCCACTGCCCAGCCGGCACCGCCAGCCCTACCGCGTCCACTGCCCACCCGGCACCGCCAGCCCTACTGCGCCCGCTCCCACCCAGCATCGCCAGCCCTACCGCGCCCGCTCCCAGTACCGCGAGCCCTACCGCGCCCGCCCCCAGCACCGCGAGCTCTTCCGCGCCCACCGCCACCAGCACGACCACGCCTACCGCACCCACTCCCCAGCACAACCACGCCTACCGCACCCACTCCCCACCCGACACGGCTGCGCTGGCAAGGAGAAGTGGGGTGAGGTGTGAATGGCCGAGAGCGCGAATCGGAAGGGCAGCCGTCGGGCTGGCATGAAGAGCCGTGGTCAGAAGCGTGGGCGGAGAAAACGCCAGCCGACAGATGGGGCAGGAAGAGCGGTGGCCGGAAACGCGGGAAGAAACGCTAGCCGACGAGTCGGACAGCAAGAGCGGTGGCCGGGAACGCGGGAAGAGACGCCAGCCGACGACGGTGGCCGGGGAGCGCGGGGTGGGAAGGGTGGCGGGTTCGGGAAGAGGTGGCCGGCGCGTTGGGTGGGTAGCGCAAGTAGTCCCGCCCAGCTAGCCCGGCGGTTGTCCTACCCGCCGCAGCCGGCCCGCGTGGCCACGTTCTCGACCCATTTCTGGGTGCTATTAAATTGTCTTGGAATTAAGCACACGGGCGGCAGGAATCGAACCCGCAACCTTCGGCTTTGGAGGCCGCCGCTCTCCCCATTGAGCTACGCCCATACGACATGAAAAAGCCGCCCGTCCCGAACCGGGAGGGCGGCGGCCGTACAGCTGCTGATCAGCTGTTTCGCCTGCACACCCCCGACACGGCTCGTCGCCAGGACACCGGTCCGCACGCGCGGAGGGCGACCATGTTGGTGGCCTGCCACATCATCTCGCTCCCCTTTCTCGTACGTTCGACGTTCTGACTTGTTGAAGATTAGCCCGTGCTCGCCATTCTGACAATCCCTTTTTCCCGAGCAATAGCGGTTGACCTCAAGTACGGTTCAGGTTGGCGGGTGGGAATGCGAGCAGCTGCGTTCGAGACGCCGGGACCGCCCGAGGTTCTGAAGGAGATGGAGGCGCCCGCTGGGCCGGTGGGTGTGCGGATCCGGACGGCCGGCATCCAGCCGTACGACTGTGCCGTGCGAGGGGTGGAACCCGCCCGGCCGGGGCGAGGTCGTGATCGTCGTGCCGGGCGAACCCTAGTAGCGGAATGCTCGGACCAGGGTGGTCAGGTCGGCGGCCAGCTCGGACAGGTTGGCCGCGGCCTGCTGGGTCGTCGCCGCCACGCCGGCGGTGGAGGAGGCCACGTCGGCCACGCCGGTGATGGTCTGGGCCACGTCGCCGCTGTTGGCCGCGGCCTCGGTCACCGTGCGGCTCATCTCGGCCGTTGTCGCCGTCTGTTCCTCGACCGCCGAGGCGATCGTCGTCGTGTACTCGCCGATCTGGTTGATGACCTCGGCGATCTCGCCGATCGCGGCCGCGGCGGCCGTGCTCGACGACTGGATGGCACCGATCCGGGCCGTGATCTGCTCGGTGGCCTGGGCGGTCTGCTGGGCCAGCTCCTTCACCTCGCCCGCCACCACCGCGAAGCCCTTGCCCATCTCGCCGGCCCGGGCCGCCTCGATCGTCGCGTTCAGGGCCAGCAGGTTGGTCTGCTCGGCGATCGACGTGATCAGCCGGACCACCTCGCTCACCTCGGCGCTGGCCGAGCCCAGCTCGGCCACCTGGCTGTTCGTGCGTTCGGCGACCGACATGGCCTGGTTGGCGACCTGCGCGGCCCGGGCCGCGTTGGTGGAGATCTCGCCGATGGAGGCGGTCATCTGCTCGGCCCCGGCCGCGATGGAGTGCACGCCCGAGTTGACCTGCTCGCTGGCCGAACGGGCGGTCAGGGCCCGGCCCGAGGCGTCGGCCGCGCCCGCCTGCAGCTGGGCGCTGACCTGGTTGAGGTCCTGGGCGGCGCCGGTCAGCCGGCCCGTGGAGTCGGCGATGCCGCGGATCGTCACCGCCACCTTCTCCACGAAGCGGTTGAAGGCGCCGGCGAGCTGCCCGGCCTCGTCGTCGCGGGCGATGGTGACCCGCTGGGTCAGGTCGCCGTCGCCGTCGGCGATCTCGGCCATCCGGTCGCGCAGCTTCTCGATCGGGCGCACGATCGTGCGGGCCAGGTACAGCGCCGCCGCCGCGGCGACGAGCACGGCGATCAGCGTCAGGACGACGCTGATCTGGCGGGTCGTGTTCGCCGTGCCCAGGATCGTGGCGGTCGGCACCGAGACCACGAGCGTCCACGTGTCGCTCGCCCCGAGCGCCACCGGCGCCGCGGTCCACAGCGTCTCGTCGCCGGTGTCGCTGACCTCCTGGGTGGTGTCGCCCGCTTGCACGGCCTTGGCCGCCAGCGCCGCGATGTCGTCCGGGGCCGCCTTGCCGGCCGCGGCGGAGTCCCCACCGCCGACCACCACGCCCGCGGTGCTGACCAGCACGGCCCGGCCCGTGCCGAACGGCCTGATCGCACCGACCAGCGTCTGCAGGCTGGCCAGCGACATGTCGATGCCGGAGACACCGACGACCGTACCGCCGCGTTTGATCGGCACCGAGACGGAAGTGATCAGAGTGTCGACACCGCCGACCTCGTACAGGTAAGGCTCGATGACCTTCTCGGCGCCGGTGGTCTTGGGAATCTGGTAGTAGTCGCCCGGCCCGCTCTTGTCGTAGTCGGTCAGCGGCGTGAGAGCGATCTTGCCGGCGTCGCGGTACCAGTACGGCACGAAGCGCCCGGTGGCGTCGTCACCCGCGCCCGCGTTGCGGTGCCGGCTGTCCCGCCCGTCGAACGCGCCGGGCTCCCAGGCCGTCCACACGGCGAGGAAGTCGTCGTGGCCGGCCAGCACCGAGCGCAGCTGGGCGTTGGCGGCGGCCCGGCTCGAGGTCACGGAGAGCGCCTGAGCCATGTCCCGCGCCGTATCGAGGCCGCCCAGCACCACCTGCCGGACCTCGGCGGCGTTGCGCTGGGCGACCTCGTCGGCGTAGGAGAAGCCGGTGTCCCGCGCGTCGCCGGCGTTGCGGTGGGTGATGTACCAGACCACCGCCACCATCGAGATCACCAGCATCAGCACCATCGAGACGATGATTCTCATCTTGATCGTGAACGACACTTCTGGAGGCTCCCACGCCGGATGCCCCCGAATGAGGGGATTCCTCAGATCCAGCGGCTCCCCAGCCACATTCTCTGGGACCAGCTGCCGTACGGGATCGACGAGCCCACGAAGATCGGATAGAAGTACGCGAAGCAGAGAGCGACCAGGACCACGTACGCCGCCGCCGCGATCGTGCCGATCATCTGCCGGTCCGACCGCGCGGCCCCGGTGGTGACGCCCTCCGGCGGGGTCATGATCGCGCCGAGCACGTAGACGACGGCCAGGATCAGGAACGGCAGGGCGGGCAGCGCGTAGAACGAGAACATCGTGCGCCCGTCCTTGATCGCGTAGTAGAACCACGGGAGCAGGCCGGCCACCACGCCGGTGCCGATCGCCCACGCCCGCCAGTCCCGCCGGGCGATGCCGAACCAGGTCAGGGCGGCCAGCGCGGGCAGGAACGACCACCACAGGACCGGCGTGCCGAGGAGCAGGATCTGCCGTACGCAGCTGGGGGCGCCGCAGCCGGTCGCGCTGGGCCAGTAGAAGTTGACCGGGCGGCCCAGCAGCAGCCACTGCCACGGCCACGACTGGTACGGATGCTTCGAGGTCAGGCCACTGTGGAACTCGTACGCCATCCGGTGGTAATGCCACAGGTTCATGAGCGCGCCGATCACCGGCGGTTCGTCGCGCCCGTTGCGCGCGCGGTCGTGCCGGAAGTAGCCCGTGTCGGTGACGAACCACCCGGTCCACGTGGCCAGGTACACCACGAGCGCCACACCCAGCGTCAGGATCAGCCAGCCGAGGTCGCGGCCGATCCGCCCCGGGACGCCGGCCGAGCGGCGTGCCTGGATCCGCCAGACGAGCACCAGCGCGGCGAAGAAGGGCGCGAAGAACAGCGCGCTCCACTTCACGCCGCAGGCCAGGCCCAGCATCACTCCCGAGGTCAGCAGCCACCAGGGCACCCGGGGTGGGTCGCCGCCGGTTTCCAGCGCCCGCAGCAGTCCGCGCCGGTAGTGGTCGCGGTCGAGCACGACGGCGGCGAACGTCATCAGGATGAACAGGCCGAGGAAGATGTCGAGCAGCGAGATCCGCGACAGCACCAGCTGATAGCCGTCGAGGGTCATCAGCAGCCCGGCCGCGCCGGCCAGGACGACCGAGTGGAACAGCCGGTACGCCACCCGGACGAGCACCAGGATCATCAGGATGCCGGCCACGGCGGGCATGAACCGCCAGCCGAGCTCGGTGTTGCCGAACAGCGCCTCGCCGACCGAGATCAGCCATTTGCCCAGCGGTGGATGCACGACGTACGCCGGGCCGTTGGTCTTCTCGTCCCACTCGACGCCGTGCTGGAGCATGTCCCAGGCGTCGGTCGGATAGTAGACCTCGTCGAAGACGTAACCCTTGGCGCTGGTGATGCCGTTGAGCCGCAGGATCGCCGCGATCACCACGATCACCCCGGTGACCGCCCACGAATGCGGGTCGAGCCAGTTGTCGAGGGTGGCCAGCCGGCGCCGGACGATGTCGGGCACCGCGCGAAGAGTCGTCGGCTCCGGAGCCAGCGTTGTCGTCACTCCGCGATCGTAGGGCCGGGCACCGGCAAATCGATGCCCGGCGAACCATCAAATCGTCAGCCGCCCAGGTTCACGACCCACCCGTCGCGAAATTCGACACGCTTGCTGTGTACGGCGGCAGGTCGCTCGACGAGCACACAGCGGTCCTCACCGGGCCACCACCATCCCGTCGACCGGGCCAGCGCCTCCCAGGCGGCCAGCTCACGACCGGCGCCGGGCGCGACCAGCCCGAGCCGGCGCAGAACGTCGACGTGGGCGATCCACCAGGCGTCCTGCTGCCCGTACCAGCCCACCGGGACCGGACCGAGAGCCGCCCGCACGGCAAGATAGAAGGTGGAGAATGTCTGGAACAGCGATTGGCGTACGCCCTGGGCCAGGATCTCCCGAAAGGGAAGGCCCATCTCGAGGGCCCGCTCCGGCGGCAGGAGGGGCCAGGACTCGCCTTTCTTGCGCTTCGGGGCGGGCCGGTCCGAGGGCGGTTCGGTGTACGTCTCGTCCACCGTGGACCTGAGAAACGAGAGCCCCGCCGCGATGTCGCTGGCGATCGGCGGGCGGCCCGGTGGGCGCCGGGAGGCGACCCAGGATCGCAGGTCGTCGTGCGTGGGCAGACCTGCGAGGTACGGCCGGGCCGCGCGCGGGGAGTCGACCCAGACGAACTCGGGCCGGCGATGACAGATCGAGGCGATGGCCTCTTCAGCGGTCTGGCGGTCGGCCGGCTCGGTGGAGAATCCGATGTCCAGCCATTCGCGGCGGATGTCCACCGCCTGCTGCCAGAGGTTCGTACGGAGCGCGGCGTCCCGCCGCGCGAGCGCGATCACAGCGCGAGGGCGCACGCGCCCTTCCGGGAGAAGATCATCATGGCGACCATGATGACCCCCTCCCGCCGGAACGGCAACCCGGTTACTTGGGGGCGTTCAGATCGTCGAGCCCTTTCACGGCCCCACGGTGCAGCGGAACCGGATCGGTCCTGCGGGCCTGGCCGAGCGAGATCTCCTTGGCGGCGGCGTTGGCTTGGACGAGCTGCGGCTGCCGTTCGAACAGGGTCTTGGTGAGCACGCAGGCCACATTCGGGTCGAGGTCATCGCGTACGAGAAGAAGGTTGGGCACGACAACGGTCGGCGTGTCGGCGGCGAGCTTGTAGGTCGCGGCCGGGATGGCGCCGGCCTCGTACACCGGATTGATCTTCTGAAGGGCCGGCAGCAGAGGCGTGACGTCAAGGAACTCGACCTGCCCGGCCGACGTGGTGAGCAGGTCGGTGATGCCGGGCGTGGGCAGACCACCCGACCAGAACAGGGCGTCGATCGAGCCGTCCTTCATCCCGTCGACGGTCTTGGTGAGGTCGAGCTTCTGCGCGCTGACATCCTGGGCGGGGTCGAGCCCGGCCGCGGTGAGCATCCGGTTGGCGATGACCTCGGTACCGGACTTGGGCGACCCGGTGGAGACCCGCTTACCCTTCATGCCGGCGACATCCTTGATGCCGGCCGCCTTACGAACGATCACCTGCGTGTAGTTCGTATGGATCCGGGCCAGCGCGGCCACAGGTTGCCGGCTGTCGAAACTCCCACTCCCGTCGACGGCATCGGCGGCGGTGTCGGCCAGCGAAAAGGCAACGGCATACTGCCCGGCGACAACCTGCTGAATGTTCTGCACGGAGGCGCCGGTCTCGGAGGCGGTGGCTTTGAGCTTCCCCCCACCGGCATTGATCTGCTCGGCGTAAGCATTGCCCAGGGCGAAGTAGACACCGGTCGCGTTCCCGGTGGCAATGCCGACCCGAGTCTCCTTGTCCACAGTGCACGTAACTTCCCCACCGGCATCGGTCGTGGCGGCGTCCTGCCGCCCACCACACCCGGCAACACCCACCACGAGCGTCGCCGCCAGCATCACAGGCACACCCACCGACCGACCGCCACGACCGCCTAGCCCCACAGACCGACCGCCACGACCGGCCAGGCCCACAGAACGACCGCCATGTCCGGCCAAAGCCGCCGACTGAACGCGGAATGGCTGGGCCGCCGACCCAACGCGGACGGACTCGGCCACCAACCCAACGCAGACAGGCTCGGCCGCCAACCCAACGCGGACAGGCTCGGCCACCAACCCAACGCAGACAGGCTCGGCCGCCAACCCAACGCGGACAGGCTCGGCCACCAACCCAACGCGGACAGGCTGGCCAGCCGACCAGGCGCCGGGAACCGGCCATGCCGCCGACCGGACGCCGCGGGAGGGCAAAGCCCAGGCTCTGAACCCCGCCGCCCGGCGGGTCATCGCTCGGACAAATCCGATATTTCGCTTCATGTCAACCCCGTTCGTTGGAAGAGGAGGAGGGCGGAGAAGGGAGCGGAGCGGAGGGCGGGCTGCCGGTCTCGCCGGGAGCGGCATCGGCCGGCCCCGCCGGCGTGGGATGCGCCGCAGACGGCCCCGCCGGCGCGGGGTGTCCCGCAGACGGCCGGGCGGGTGAGGAGGACGTGGACGGCTGGACGGGGCGGCCACTCGGCGAAGTCGGCGTCGCGACCGAAGCCTCGGAAGCAGGCTCCCCGGCGGGTTCACCGAAAGGCCCCGAGAGGGGCTCGGCAGACGGCTCGGCAGACGGCTCAACGGAGGACACGACCGATGACTCGGAGCGGGGCTGGACGCGGGGCTCGGAGGAGGGCTCGGTGCGAGGCTCGGACGACGACCCGGAGGAAGAATCGGCGCGAGGGTCGGCGGAGGGGGCGGGAGAAGGGTCGGCGGTGGGTGAGGAGCGGCGGCGCTGGGCGAAGGTCCAGATGATGGCCGCGGCGAACAGCGCGATGCCGGCCGTTATGGCTGTCGGGGACAGGTAGAGCAGGAACAAGCCGGACAGGGCGGCCAGGACCCGGGGAGCTGTTCCGGCTCGGCCCAGGCCGAGGATCCAGCCGCCGGTTGCCACCGCGAGGGCGGCCACCGCCAGCATGGCGACCGCTGTGGCCCAGGTGACCTCCAGGGCTGAGCCTCGGGCCAGCAGGTAGGAGCCGGCGGGGGTCAGCACGAACGCTATCGGGGCCAGGAACGCCGGCAGCGCGTACTTCAGCGTCTGCCACATCGTCGGGATGGTTCGGCCGCCGGTGATGGCGCTGGCGCCCACCGCGGCCAAGGCCGTCGGGGGTGTTACCTCCGACAGCACCGAGTAGTAGAAGACGAACATCGCCGCCGCGGGGGCCGGTACGCCCAGGGCCAGCAGCGCCGGGCCGATGATGACCCAGCCGATGATGAAGCTGGCCGTGACCGGTACGGCCAGGCCGAGCAGGGCCAGTGCCACCGCCGCCAGCACCACCGTCGTGGCCAGCACCGCTGTCGGGTCGGTGAACAGGGCCTGCGCGCCTCGGACCAGCAGCGAGGCGAGCTGGGCGCCCAGTCCGGTTTTCGTGGTGGTCGCGGTGATGATGCCCGCGGCCGCGCAGACCGCCACCACCGGCAGGACGCCGCGGACGCCGGCGCTCAGCGCCTCGAAGACCCGCCCCGGGGTCAGCCGGGAGCTCCGGTCGAGGAACGAGAGCAGGAACGCCAGCAGCGTCGCGTAGACGACCGCGCGGGTGGCGCTCTCCCCCAGGGCCAGCAGGACGACGATGAGCACCAGCGACGAGAAGTGGTAGCCGAACCGGGCCAGCAGCCGGAGCGTGCTGACCGGCGGGGTGTCCAGCGACCGTACCCGGAAGCGACGGACGTCGATCTCGACGGCCAGCAGGATGCCCAGGTAGTAGAGGATCGTGGGGATCGTCGCCCAGCCCAGGACGGTCAGGTAGGAGACGTCGAGGTATTCGGCGACGATGAATGCGGCCGCGCCGAGCGTGGGTGGTGACAGGATGGCGCCGACGCCGGCCGCGGCCAGCATGCCGCCCGCCTGTTCGGCCGGGTAGCCGGCGCGGCGCAGCATCGGCCAGGTGACCGCGCCGACGCTGACCGCTGTGGCCGTGCCGGAGCCGGAGACCGTGCCGAGCAGGAAGCCGGCGGCCACCGCGGTGCGGCCGGCGGCGCTGCGCGAGCGGCGGAACGCGGCCACCGACAGGTCGACGAAGAACCGGCTGGCGCCGCTGAGGTCGAGGACGGCGCCGTAGATGGTGAAGAGCACGATGTACGTGGCCGCGACGTCGAGCGGGGTGCCGTAGAAACCGCTGCCCGAGTTGTAGAGCGCGTCCACGATCTGCGCGAAGTCGAGACCGGCGTGGGCGATGGGCCAGCTCTGCGGCAGGAGACCGCCGTAATACGCGTACCCCAGGAAAGCGAGACAGACGACGGGCAGCGCCCAGCCGGTGGTCCGGCGGCACGCCTCGACCACCAGCACCAGCATGATCGCGCCGAAGACCACGTCGATCGGGTCGAGCAGGCCCTGGCGGTCGAGGAACGCGTCGTACCCGCCGGTGAAGGGGTTCAAGGGGTAGAGGCCGACGAGCACCGCCGTACCGGAAAGAATCCAGTCCGGTGTTGTCGGGCGTTCTCGGGAGGAAAGGCGGAACTTGTACGCCAGGAAGACCAGCGGCAGCGTCCCGGCCAGGAAGATGATCAGGTAGTACTGGCTGCCCCGGGCGAGCGGCCGGAACACCTGCACGAGCACGAGCACGGCCACGGCGAACGCGACGATCGAGACGGCGAGCCCGACGCGCCCGGCCAGCCGGCGGGCGGGCAGCTCCTCGTCGTCGTAGACGACCTCCGGGCTCAAAGATCGATCACCGCCCATGGAACGGACAGTAACCGACTCGCACCCGCCGGGAAACCCGATTGGCAACCGGGGCCCGGCCCAATGAAGGCATGACCGTGCAGACGCAGACCAGGCAGCACGACGGCGGCCTCGCGCTCGACTTCCCCACGCTGCGGCGGCGCCGCATGCTGGGCCTGGTCACCGGGGTCACGGTGGCGGCGCTGGCCACGCCCGGGGGCGACGCCCTCAGCCGCTCGGGCATCGTGCGCAGTGACCTGCGCTGGGGTTTCGGCACGGCGACCGGCGTCGCCAAGGGCGTCCCGCTGACCATTCGGCTGCGGCTGACCAGCGCCACCTCCGGGCGGCCGCTGAGCGGGCACGGTGTCTATCTCTGGCACGGCGACCGGGACGGCGCGTACTCGCTCTACTCGCCGGGCCTGGCCGGGCAGAACTACCTGCGCGGGCTCCAGACCACCGACGGCACCGGCTGGGTCACCTTCACCAGCGTCTTCCCCGGCGCCTACCGCGACGAGTGGCCGCATCTGCACTTCGAGGCCGAGCTTGGCGTACGCGGTCAGATCTCCCTGCCCGGCGACGTCTGCCAGCAGGTCTACACCACCAAGGGGTACGAGGGCAGCCGCGACCGCCTGACCGGGGCCGACCCGGCCGGCACGAATCCGCACGCGCTGGCGATGGCCTGCGTCACGGGTGATCTTGAACGCGGCTTCACGGCCACCCGCACGATTAACATCTGAGCCCATCGGGGGCAGACTCGGCCGAATGACAGCAGATTCGTTCCGCCAGGCTCGGGATTTCCTGCTCGCCCATGCCACCGACTACGAGGGCGCCCTGGCCGGTTTCCGCTGGCCCGAGCTCGGCGAGTTCAACTGGGCGCTCGACTGGTTCGACGTGATCGCGGCCGGCAACGACGCGCCGGCGCTGTGGATCGTCGAGGAGGACGGCTCCGAGCAGCGGTTCTCCTTCGCCGAGATGTCCCGGCGGTCGGATCAGGTCGCGTCGTGGTTGCGGCTTCAGGGTGTACGCCGTGGGGACCGCATCGTGCTGATGCTGGGCAACCAGGTCGAGTTGTGGGACACCATCCTGGCCGTGATGAAGCTGGGCGCCGTGCTGATCCCGGCCACGCCGCTGCTGGGCCCGGCCGACGCCGCCGGCCGGGTGGCCCGCGGCGGGGCCAAGCACGTGATCGCCGGCTCGCCCGCGGCCGAGAAGTTCGCCGCGGTCGATCCCGGAATCACGCGCATCGCGGTCGGCCCGGCCGTCGACGGCTGGCTCGACTTCCGCTCGGCCTACTCCTCCGGCGCGGGTTTCGAGCCGGACGGCGTGACCCGGGCCGACGACACGCTGCTGCTCTACTTCACGTCGGGCACGACGGCCAACCCGAAACTGGTCGAGCACACCCACGCCTCGTACCCGGCCGGGCATCTCTCGACCATGTACTGGATCGGCCTGCAACCGGGCGACGTGCACCTGAACATCTCGTCGCCGGGCTGGGCGAAACACGCGTGGAGCAACGTCTTCGCCCCGTGGAACGCCCAGGCCTGCGTCTTCATCTACAACTACACGCGCTTCGACGCCGGCCGCCTGATGGCCGAGATGCAGCGCTGCGGCGTCACCAGCTTCTGCGCCCCGCCGACCGTCTGGCGGATGCTCATCCAGTCCGACCTGAGCGCCCTGACCACCCCACCCCGCCTGGTGGTGGGCGCCGGTGAGCCGCTCAATCCGGAAGTGATCGACCAGGTGAACAAGGCCTGGGGCGTGACGATCCGCGACGGTTTCGGCCAGACCGAGACGACGGTGCAGATCGCCAACACCCCCGGCCAGCCGGTCAAGCCGGGGTCGATGGGCCGCCCGGTCCCCGGATACCGCATCGAGCTGATCGACCCGAACACGGGCGAGCCGGCCACCGAGGGCGAGATCTGCGTGGCCCTGGACCCGCGCCCGGCCGGCCTGATGGTCGGCTACCACGGCGACGCCGAACTGACCGCCGACCGCATGGCCGGCGGCTACTACCACACCGGCGACGTGGCCTCCCGCGACGAGGACGGCTACATCACGTACGTGGGACGCACCGACGACGTCTTCAAGGCGTCGGACTACCGGATCTCCCCGTTCGAGTTGGAGAGCATCCTCATCGAGCACGAGGCCGTGGTCGAGGCGGCCGTGGTCCCGTCCCCCGACCCGGTGCGCCTGGCGGTCCCCAAGGCGTACATCGTGCTGGCCGAGAGCTGGCCCGCCGACGAGAAGACGGCAGAGGCGATTTTCCAGTACGCCCGTGAGCACATGCCGCCGTACGCCCGCATCCGCCGCCTCGAGTTCACCGACCTCCCGAAAACCATCTCCGGCAAGATCCGCCGAGTGGAACTACGGGCCGCCGAACTCACCAAGCGCCCCACCCCCGACACCACCCCACCCGGCGAGTTCACCGGCTGATCCCACCCGTTGCACCGCGACCGCGGCCTTGACCGCATGGTCCCGCCGGGCTGGACGGCACGGATCGAAACGCCGGCGGCGGCGACGTCGCCGGCGGCGTCGCGGTGGGCGTTTGTCGTCTCGATGGTGGCATCGAGCAGGGCTGGCGCTACGTCAGCCGAGCAGCCTCAGTGCGGCCGGGGCGTGGGCCGGGACGGCCGGTGTGTGCGGTGCGATCGGGGCCAGGCGGGCGTAGCCCTCGGCCGGGCGCTGGTCGGGTTCGCCCTTGTTGGGCCACAGGGCGATGGCCCGCTCGGCCATCGCGGTGATGGTCAGGGACGGGTTCACGCCCAGGTTGGCCGGCACCGCCGAGCCGTCGATGATGTGCAGGCCGGGGTAGCCGAAGACCCGGTGGTAGGCGTCGACCACGCCCGCGGACGGGTCGGCGCCGATGGTGGCGCCGCCGAGGATGTGGGCGGTCATCGGGATGTTGAAGATGTCGCCGACCGTGCCGCCCGGGAAGCCGCCGATCCGGGCGGCTATCCGGCGTACCGCCTCGTGGCCGACCGGGATCCAGGCCGGGTTGGGGGCGCCGTGTCCGGGGCCGGTCGTGAGGCGGCCGCTTTTCGTCCGGCGTACGGTCAGCGAATTGTCCGCCGTCTGCATGACCAGCGCGATGATGGTCCGTTCGCTCCAGCGGCGCACCGACAGCGACCGCATCAGCAGGTACGGGTGGCGCAGCGCCTCGGCCAGGAAGCGCAGCGGGCGGGGCACCCGTCCGCCGCCGTCGACCAGCAGGGTCGAGAGCAGTCCCATCGCGTTGCTGCCGGGGCCGTACCGGACCGGCTCGATGTGGGTGGTCTCGTCGGGGTGGAACGACGATGTGATGGCCACGCCGGTCGAGAACGGCTCGGCCGGCACCGTGCCCGCCTGCGCGCCCAGCAGCGCCTCCGAGTTGGTCCGGGTCAGGGTGCCCAGCTGGGGTGAGATGTTCGGCAGGATTCCCTTGTCGCGCATGGCGTGCAGCAGCGACTGCGTGCCCAGCGCCCCGGCTGAGAGGATCACGTCGCGCGCGGTGAAGGTACCCCGCGAGGTGGTCACCGTCCAGCCGCCGGCCGAGGGCCGCAGCGAGGTCGCCGTGGTCAGCGGGTGCACTGTCACGCCGGCCTGTTCGGCCAGGTAGAGGTAGTTGACGTCGAGGCGGTTCTTGGCGCCCACCTTGCAGCCGATCATGCAGTTGCCGCATTGGGTGCAGCCGGTGCGGGCCGGGCCGGCCCCGCCGAAGAACGGGTCGGGGACGCTCTTGCCGGCTTCGCCGAAGAAGACCCCGACCGGCGTACGGCGGAACGTGTGCCCGACCCCCATCTCCTCCGCCACGTCGCGGATGACCACGTCGGACGGTGTCATGGTGGGCTGTTCGGTCACGCCCAGCATCCGCGACGCCTGGTCGTAGTACGGCGCCAGCTCGGCCGCCCAGTCGGTGATGCCCGACCAGCGCGCGTCCTCGAAGAACGTGGCCGGCGGGCGGTACAGCGTGTTGGCGTACACCAGGGAGCCGCCGCCGACCCCTGCCGCCGACAGCACCACGATGTCTTTGAGCAGGGTGATCCGCTGGATGCCGCGGAAGCCGAGCTTCGGCGCCCACAGGAAGTTCCGCAGATCCCACGAGCTTTTCGGCAGGGTCCGCGCGGTGAATCGCCGGCCCGCCTCGAGCACGCCGACCCGGTAGCCCTTCTCGGCCAGGCGCAGCGCGCTCACGCTGCCGCCGAAGCCGCTGCCCACGATCACGACGTCGTAATCAGCCACGGCCCCACTTTTGCATTACCCGCCGGTAACCACCAGACCTCAGACCAGTAAAACCTTGAGATGGCGGCCCGAGGCGGCATCGTCGAAGGCCGATGCGGCTTGCGACAGGGGGTACGTGGCCGACACCAGCCGGGACACGTCGACCGCTCCCGTGACCAGCAGCCGGATCGCCTCGGTGAAGTCGTCCGGCAGGTAGGTGGCGCTGCCCTGGATCCGCAGCTGACTGTCCTGGACGAGCGGCAGCGGGATGGTCACGTCGGCCGGCGGCACCCCGACCACGACGACGGTGCCACCCTTGGCCGCCAGGCCCAGCGCCTGGGTGATCGAGCTCTGCGTGGCGACGCAGTCGAACACCACGTCGGCGCTCTCGCCCAGCGCGTCCCGGACCTGCTCGACGGCGTCGTCAGCGGTCGCGTCGACGGCGGCCGAGGCGCCGAAGGACAGCGCCCGTTCGCGGTTGGCGGCGGAACGCGCGGTCATCACGACGCGCGTGGCCCCGTACGCCCAAGCGGTTTGCAGCGTGAGAAGCCCGATCGGCCCGGCCCCCAGAATGGCCACGGTCTTTCCGGCCACGCCGCCGGCCAGCCCGGCCGCGTGCACCGGAGTGCTCAGCGGCTCGATGAACGCCGCCGCCGGCCAGTCGAGCTCGTCCGGGATGACGTGCAGCCGGCGCTGGTCGATGGTGAAGTAGTCGGCCATGCCGCCCTGGTCGTGGGCGCAGCCGAAGAACCGCAGCCGCTCGCAGATGTTCTGCCGGCCGGCCCGGCACTGCTTGCACTCCCAGCAGGGCAGGAACGGCTCGACGGTGACCCGCTGCCCCACCTGGAACGCGCTGACGCCGTCGCCGAGCGCGGAGATCGTGCCGGAGACCTCGTGGCCGGGCGCGTACGGCAGCTCGATGAACGGATGCAGCCCGTGCAGCGCGTGCGTGTCCGACCCGCAGATCCCGGCCACCGCCGTTCGCACCTGAACCTCACCGGGCCGGGGCGTGGGCACTTCGGCGTCCACGACCGCGACTCCGCCGGCCGAGACAATTGCACGCTGCATTCTCACGGGCTGACCTTAATCCGAAAGTGTCGCGGTGCGGTCTGACCTTTCCCAGTCCCGGCGTTTCCACTTCTACAAAGCCCTTTTTTATGGACAAATTGCCGCCGTGCGGGCAGGACGCCCGCCGTTGAGAAAGGGACTCCATGCGGATTCGCTCTGCTTTCGCGGTGGCCGCCGGCGCCGCCGCGGTGCTGGCCTTCAGCGCCCCGGCCCAGGCCACCATCGACATCGGCAACGTCGACATCACGGTGACCGACATCGCCTCCGGTAACGAGTACTACCTGTTCCAGAACGTGTCGGTGCTCCAGGCGGCGCAGACCTGCCAGGTCAATGTGGACGTCATCACGGCCACGCTGCTCCGCGGCGACGCCGCCAAGTGCAGCAACAAGACGAACAACCACCAGCAGGCCTGGATCAAGAAGCACTGAGCCCGCTCCGGCCGCCACTTCCGCGCTGACTCTAGCGCCGGCGGTGGCGGCCGGTCCATGCTGCGGAAATGCTGTCGTATGCATCGGGAACCTCGGATCTGCCCCTGCTCGGCGAGACGATCGGCGCCAACCTCGAACGGACGGTGTCCCGCTTCGGTGAGCGGGAGGCTCTGGTGGACGTGGCGGCCGGGCGCCGCTGGACGTACGCGGAACTGAACGACGACGTGGATCGGTTGGCGCGGGGACTGCTCCGGCGCGGGATCGCCAAGGGCGACCGGGTCGGCATCTGGGCCCCGAACTGCGGCGAGTGGGTGATCACGCAGTACGCGACGGCCAAAATCGGGGCAATTCTGGTAAATGTCAACCCCGCTTACCGTACGCACGAATTGCGCTATGTCGTCGAACAGTCCGGCATGCGGTTGCTGATCAGCGCCGCCTCATTCAAGACCAGCGACTATCGCGCGATGATCGGCGAGATCGGGTTCCGCGACGTCATCTACATTTCCGACTTGCCGGAAATCTACGAGGAGGGCGGTCCGGTCGTCGCCGACCTGTCGTTCGACGATCCGATCAACATCCAGTACACGTCCGGAACGACCGGATTTCCCAAGGGCGCGACGCTGTCGCATCACAACATCCTCAACAACGGCTACTTCGTCGGCGAGCTGATCGATTACACCGAGCACGACCGGGTCTGCCTGCCGGTGCCGCTCTACCACTGCTTCGGCATGGTCATGGGCAATCTCGCCGCCACCTCCCACGGCGCGTGCGTCGTGCTGCCCGCCCCCGGTTTCGACCCGGCCGCCACGCTGCGGGCCGTCTCGCAAGAGAAGATCACTTCGCTGTACGGGGTGCCCACCATGTTCATCGCGGAACTGGGCCTGCCCGACTTCGCCGCGTACGACCTGAGTTCCCTGCGTACGGGCATCATGGCCGGCTCCCCCTGCCCGGTCGAGGTGATGAGGCGGGTCGTGGCCGAGATGAACATGGCCGAGGTGGCGATCTGTTACGGCATGACCGAGACGTCGCCGGTCTCCACCATGACCCGCCCCGACGACAACCTGGCCCGGCGTACCGAGACCGTCGGCCGCGTCATGCCGCACCTGGAGTCGAAGGTCGTCGACCCCACCACCGGCCTGGCCGTGGCCCGCGGCGAGCCGGGCGAGCTGTGCACCCGTGGCTACTCGGTGATGCTCGGCTACTGGAACCAGCCCGAGGCGACCGCCGAGGCGATCGACGCCGCCCGCTGGATGCACACCGGCGACCTGGCGACCATGGACGCCGACGGCTACCTGAACATCGTCGGCCGGATCAAGGACCTGGTGATCCGCGGCGGCGAGAACGTCTATCCGCGCGAGGTCGAGGAGTTCCTCTACGCCCATCCCGACATCGCCGACGTCCAGGTGATCGGCGTCCCCGACCCCAAGTACGGCGAGGAGCTGATGGCCTGGGTGGTCCTGCGCCCCGGGGCCTCCCCGCTGACCGCCGACGACGTGAAGGCGTTCTGCGCCGGGAAGCTCAGCCACTACAAGATCCCGCGCTACGTGCACGTGGTCGACGGCTTCCCGATGACCGTCACCGGCAAGGTCCGCAAGGTCCAGATGCGCGAGGAGGCGGCCGGCATCCTCGGACTCGAGTGACCCCCGACACGACGGGCATATAAGAGGCCGGTGGCCCGTTACGGTGGACGTAGCAAAAGTCCACTGGCCTCTTAAGGAGCCCGCAATGAGCAAGGTTTGGCTGATCACCGGTACGTCCCGCGGCCTGGGCCGCCAGCTGGCCGTCTCCGTGCTGGAGCACGGCGACCGGGTCGTGGCCACCGCCCGCCGCCCGGAACAACTGGAAGACCTCACCACGACCTACGGCGACCGGGTCCGTGCCGTCGCGCTCGACGTCACCGACCCCGCCGCCGCCCGGCACGCGGTCGCCGAGGCGGTCAGCGCCTTCGGCCGGCTCGACGTGCTGGTCAACAACGCCGGATACGCCGACGTGGCGGCGATCGAGGACATGCCCGAGGACGTCTTCCGGGCCCAGATCGAGGCCAACTTCTTCGGCGTCGTCAACGTCACCCGGGCCGCGCTGCCGGTCATGCGGCAGCAGGGCGGCGGCCACATCATCCAGATCTCCTCGGTCGGCGGCCGCGTCGCCAGCATCGGCCTCGGCGGCTACCAGTCGGCCAAGTGGGCCGTCGGCGGCTTCTCCGAGGTACTGGCCCGGGAGGTCGCGCCGTTCGGCATCCGGATCACCGTGGCCGAGCCGGGCGGCATGCGCACCGACTGGGCCGGCGACTCGATGGGCACGCTGCCCATCAGCGACGCGTACAAGCCGGTCCTCGAGCCGGCCGTGGCCCGCTTCAGCGAGCACAACGGCAACCAGCCCGGCGACCCGGCCCGCATCGCCCAGGTCCTGATCGACGTGGCAAACCACCCCGAGCCGCCGTTGCACCTGCTGCTCGGTGCCGACGCCGTCGCGGTCGCCCAGGCCAAGGCCGACGCGCTCGCCGCCTCGGACGCCGAGTGGCGGGCGGTGAGCGAGTCGGTCAGCTTTGCGTAAGGTGACCGGCGATGACTGACTTCCAGCGGGCCCGCAGCCCCGAACAGCGCGAGGCCCGCCGGCGGGCGATCCTCGAGGTGGCGGAGCAACTGCTGGCCGAGATGCCGGTGAGCGAGATCAGCCTCCGCGAGCTCGCCCGCCGGGTCGGCCTGTCCAAGACCAACGTGGTCCGCTACTTCGAGACGCGCGAGGCGGTGTTCTTCGCGCTGCTCAACCAGGCCGTCGGCGAGTGGCTCGACACGCTCGAGCTGCCCGCCGGCCCGCCGGCCGGGGTGGTGGAGGCGCTGGCCCGGTCCCTGGCCGGGCGGCCGCTGATCTGCGATCTGTGGAGTTCGCTCGGCACCGAGCTGGAACGCAACATCTCGGCCGAGGCGGTCCGCGACTTCAAACTGGCGAACGGCGAGCTCCAGGCGGCGCTGGCCGGCAAGCTGCGGGAGCGGATCCCGGAGCTGACCGGGCCGTCGTCCCGCGAGCTCGTCTCGTACACGATCCTGCTCCTGGCCGGCCTGTGGCCGTTCGCCAACCCGTCCCCCGGGGTGGCCGAGGCCGTTCGAGACCCCCGGCTGGCGGGTTCGCGGGTCGACTTCGCCTCGCGGCTCGGCCGGGCCCTGGTGGTGGCGGTGACCGGCCTGCTCACGCTCGGCTCAGCGGCGGTAGACGGTCATTGAGAAGCCGACCTGATCGATCACCGTGCTCGAGTCGATCAGCCGCTTCAGCTGGTTGGTGGCGAGGGCCACCCGCGAGTCCGACACCACGACGATCCCGTGCACCTCGTCGAGCGGCACCCCGAGCGGGTCCGGCGCGTCGATGCCGTAGTAGCTCGGCACCCCGCTTCCCTTGTAGACCAGCCACACTTTCTCGCCCGGGTACTTCTTCTTCAGCGTCGCCGCCAGCCGCGGCAGGTCCTGACCCCAGTCGACGTTCGAATCGTGCAGGTTGTTGTGGGTGTTCGCGGTACCGCCGAAAGCCTCGTTCGAGTACGGCAGGTAGTACGGGAACGTGCGCAACGAACTCACCGCCACGACCGCGACCAGCACCGCGGCCGGGATCCACGTCCACTTCCACCGGATCAGCATCACCGTCCCGGCCACCACCGCCAGGAACATCGGCAGGAAGATGACGTACCGGCTGCCGTAGTCCCGCGCCCCCGTCATCGCCACCAGCGTCAGCACCCCGGCCGGCAGCAGCGTGTACAGCCCCGCGACCCACTTCCTGACCAGCAGCGCGACCGTCCCGGCGACCCACAGCGCGAGCATCCCCAGCGGCGTCTTGATCAGCAGCGCGGCCGGCAGGTAGTACCAGCGCGACCCCCGGTACGCCTCGCCGAGCAGGAACCCGTTGAACGTCTGCGACTCGAACTTGAACTGGATCAGCACCCCGTCCCGGTACGCCTTCGGGAACGGCAGCAGGTCCACCGCGAGCCCGCGCAGTCCGCCCGGGTTCGTCACCCCGGCCGGCGTGGTGAAGCGGAGCCGCGGATCCACGGCCAGGTAGACCGCCCAGACCACGGCGACCGCGATCACCCCGACCCCCACGGCGGTCAAAACCTTCCTGCCCAGAGCTTTCCATGGCGTACGGAGGGGAAAGAGCGCAAGAAGCAAAGCGATCGGCACCGCCGGAAGCGTGCTGGCCCGGGTCGCCAGCGCCGCGCCCAGCGCGACCCCGGCCAGCGGCAGGTAGAGCTTGGGCTTCTCGCGCCCCCGCCAGAGCAGCCAGAACGTGGTCAGCACGAGACCCGCCGCCGGCACGTCGAGCGTCGCCAGCGATCCGTGGGCGATCAGGTCGGGCGAGAAGCTGTAGAGGGCCAGCGCCACCAGCCCCGCCCACGGCCCGGCCAGGTCCCGCGCGAAGAAGAGCACCACCAGCCCGAACAGCAGCGTGAGCACGATGATCGGCAGCCGCGCCGCGAGCATCAGCCGGAACGGGTTGTTCCCCGACTCGTACAGCAGATGCCGTCCGAGCATCGTCTGATCGCCCCGGTAAGCCGGATCGAGCTCCGCGTCCTCGAAGGCCATCCCGGCCGCCATGAGCAGCTTGGCCAGCGGCGGATGCTCCGGGTTGTAGCGCAGGCTGTGCTGCTGCGCGTAGACCGCCGCCGTACCCACATAGACCGGCTCGTCGATGGTCGGCGACTGCTGAACCGCCGTCGTCACCATGGCGAACGCCATCTGCCCGAGCAACAGCGCGACCACGATCGGATAGAGCAGGCGCCGTCGCAGCATCGCGCAAACTCTACTGCGCGCCGCCCGGACCTACCCACGCGGACAGCACCGACCGCAACGTGTCCGGCGAGGCAAGCTGAACATCGCCGCGCGAGCCCCATCGCAGCCACTCGGTTCCGAGCAGCCCCAGCCGGACGAGGGGGCGCCCGTCCGCCCCGTCGAACACGAGCCAGAGCCCCGGATGCTCCATCCAGTCCATGAATTCGGTGTCCGCCCGCACCCGAAGCGCCTCGGCGAACGCCGCCACCGCCGGGACATACGTGACATCAGCGAGAAGCGACGACTCCCCCCAGTCCCGCCGCTTCCGCGGCGGCGCCATCGGCCCCCGTTGGTCGTAGATCCGAACCCGCCGTGCGCTCCCGAGCAGCCGCGGCAGCCCGAGCACCAATTCCCGCGCCTCACTCAGATCCACACCCACCATCCTCTCAGCCCGGCGAAGGGTCGTAGAACCGCGCGGCCCCAGAGCAACCATGGCAGCCCGAGCACCAATTCCCGCGCCGAAGGCGACGTCCGCGCCCATCGTTCTCCCCGCCCGCCCCGCTACCAGCGGCGAATCGCCGTCGCGCAGAGAACGGTGCGCGGCCCGGGGACGGCGGCGGTGTCGATGTGGGTGACGCCGCGGACCGCGGTGCGCAGCAGCGTCTCCGCCTGTGCCGGTCAGCCGGGCCCGTGAGCCCAACGGCGGTGAGGCTGCCGGCGCCGTCGGGATGCCGGTAGTGAAGCGCCGGGTCGCCGTCGGACCAGTTCAGGCAGCAGCAACGCGGCGCCGGCGGCATCCCCCAGCGCCCGATGCGGCCGGCTGCCGGGCGCAGCGTGGGTGACGGCGCCGGTGAGGCGGACGGTGGGGAGCAGATCGGCGAGGCCTAGCGCCGGTCACGTTGGCGGCTTTGCCAGGCGATGAGTGTCGATCAGCCCCGCGACCGACAGTTCCGGCAGATGCCAGTGCAGCATCCGCCAGTCCACGCCGATGTTGTGCCCGACCAGGTAGACACCGGCCAGCCGGGCGAGCAGGTCACCGCGGATCTCGTCGAAGGCGGCCTCACCCCGCCGGGCCGGCTCGGCGAGCTTCCTTCGAGGTCGAGCGCGACCAGACGCGCCGTGGTCCACCGGCGGCACCGTACCGGGTCGTCGATCGTCGTCGGTGCGGGCGGCGGCGGCGAATTGCCGCCTCACCCGATCGAAGTCGGCGGCCAGGCGGCTAGCGGAGAAGCGGAGTGAGCCGGCAAGGTGGGGCGGCCGGCTCAGAGGCGGCCTTTCAGTTCGTTCTTGCCGGCGGCCTTGCCCGCGTACATGCGGTCGGCGAGAAACGGGAAAACGTTGGCCGCGGCGACGGCGGCCCGGTATTTGGCGGGGACGATCACCCGGCGGCGGGGGTGTTTCAGGGCCTTTTCGATGGCGGCGGCGACGATCTCGGGGCCGGGGAGGCCGGGGCGGTTCTTGTTGGCGGGGCCGGCTATGTAGCCGGGCTCCACCAGGGTGACGCCGATGCCTGTGCCGGCCAGCTCACGGCGTACGGAATCGGTCATGCCCCGCAGTGCGAACTTGGTGGCCGAATAGGCGCCGCTCATGCCGACCTCGCCGGCCACCGAGCCGATGTTGACGATGGCGCCGGTGCCCTGGTCGCGCATGAGGGGGATGACCGCGCGCATCAGGCGGATGGGGGCGATCAGGTTCACCTCGACCATGCCGACCACCACCTCGTCGTCCGAGAGGATCGACGCGGCGCCGCCGAGGCCGGCGTTGTTCACCAGGCCGTCGACGCGGCCGGTCAGTTCGCGGGCCCGGGCGACCAGGGCGGTGATCGCCGCCGGGTCGCGGACGTCGGTCGGGACGGCGAGGCCGCCGGTCTCCTCGGCCAGCGCCCGCAGTTTGTCGGCGCGGCGGGCCGCCAGCACGACTGTGGTGCCGTTGCGGGCCAGGCGCTGGGCGGTGGCGCGCCCGATCCCGCTCGACGCGCCCGTGACGATGACGACCGGCATTCGCTTGCCTCCCCCACAAAACAAAGCGGCGCCGCCGGTTTCCCGGCGGCGCCGATTCGGTTCAGCGCTTGCTGTGGTACGCCTCGACGATGTGGCTCGGGATGCGGCCGCGCTCGGAGACCTCATAGCCGTTCTTGTTCGCCCACTCGCGAATCGCCTGGTTCTGGTCGCGGCTGGCCCGGCCCGTGCTGGCCTGGGCGCCCCGGCGCGCCGGCGACGCGACCGAACTGCGGCCGACCCGGGTCGCCGCGTTCAGGAACGGGTCGAGCGCCTTGCGCAGCTTGCCGGCGTTCTTCTCGGAGAGGTCGATCGTGTAGTTCACACCGTCCAGTCCGAACTCGACCGTGCGGTCGGCCTCCCCACCGTCGAGGTCGTCGGTCAGAAGGGTTATTACCTGCTTGGCCATGGTGTGCCCCGCTCCTACAGCGATGTCATTTGAGTCACGACTATGCGCACGTCGGCGACGCCGTGAATGTCGATACGCTTTCATTCTGTCTCCCGACCCTTGTCAGAGCAAATTTGACCCCTTCGCATGTCGCAATTCCGCTCCTCCGGTGCCCCTCTTTTCATGCTTGTGAATGTCCTGTAACGTGTGCTGGGAGCGCTCCCACCCCCGTCCCCCTCCCCCGGAGCATGTGGAAATGAGACGCCTCTTCCGTGCCTGCCTGGCCGCCGGATTGCTCGCCGCGGCCGGCGTGGCGGCGTTCGCCGTCGCCGGGCCCGCCTCGGCCGACGCCGAGATCTGCGAGCAATACGGGACCACCACCATCGGCGGCCGCTACGTCGTGATGAACAACCGCTGGGGCACCTCGGCCCAGCAGTGCATCAACGTGACCGGCAGCGGTTTCACCATCACCAGCCAGCAGGGCACCGGCAGCACCAGCGGTGCCCCGGTCTCCTATCCGGCGGTCTATTTCGGCTGCCACTACACCAAGTGCTCCCCCGGCACGAACCTGCCGATCCGGGTCAGCGACATCTCCAGCGCCACCAGCCGGGTCAGCTTCAACTACGTGCAGGGCGCCACCTACGACGCCGCGTTCGACATCTGGCTGGACCCCTCGCCGCGGACCGACGGCGTCAACCAGCAGGAAATCATGATCTGGTTCAACCGGCAGGGCTCCATCCAGCCCATCGGCTCGGTCGTCGGCACCACCACGATCGGCGGCCGGTCCTGGGAGGTGTGGCGGGGGAGCAACGGCGCCAATGCCGTGATTTCGTACGTGGCACCGGCACCGATCACGTCATGGTCGTTCAGCGTCCTCGACTTCATCCGCGACGTGCAGAATCGCGGCGCGATCACCAACGCTTGGTATTTGACGAGCATTCAAGCCGGATTCGAGCCGTGGATCGGCGGCGCCGGTCTGGCCGTGACCGATTTCGCGGCCACGGTTAACGGTGGAGGCGTCCCCACTTCCCCGCCGACAACAACCTCGCCGCCGCCCGCCAGTTCCGCCTGCCGCGTCACCTATGCGACCAACACTTGGAACACCGGCCTTACCGCAAATGTAACGGTGACCAATACAGGCAGTACTGCCCTCAACGGCTGGGCGCTCGGATTCACGCTGCCTTCCGGCCAGACCATTACCGGCTCCTGGAACGCCAACCTGACCGGTTCCTCGGGTGCGGTCACCGCCAGAAACGTCGCCCACAACGGCACGCTGGCCCCGAACGCGAGCACCAGCTTCGGTTTCCAGGCCACCCACACCGGCAACACCGCGGCCCCGGCCGCCTTCACCCTCAACGGCACCGCCTGCGCCAGGGTCTAGCCCGCAAAGACCCGAGCCGCCTCGTAGCCGATTCTCCGGCGCCGGGGCGGCTCGTCCAATTCCGCACACCATCACGGTTCGCCGATCGCCGGCCATCGCGAGGTGTCGATCGACCTTAGGATCGCCGGCATGGCAGCGCTGCGCATCCGGGGCTTCGCCCTTCCCCACGGTGAGCCGATCGACCTCTACGCGGACGGCGACCGATGGACGGCCGACCCGGTTCCCCACGCCGAACTGGTGGCCGAGGGCTGGATCCTGCCGGGGCTGGTCGACGCGCACACGCACCCGGGGGCGGAGGCGCCCGGCCGGCCGCTGGACGACGGCACCCTGCGCCGCGACCTCCGGGCGCACCTGGACTCGGGGGTCACGCTGATCCGGTCCCCGGGCCTGGCCGGCGATCCGCCCGAGTGGTTCGGCCGGCACGACGACAGCCCCCGGGCCCGGCACGCCGGGCCGTGGATCGTCCAGCACGGACAGTTCTTCGAGGGGTGGGGTCGCCGGCCCGAGCCGGTGGACCTGCCCGCCGTCGCCGCCGAGCAGGCCGCCCGTACGGGATGGGCGAAGGTGGTCGTCGACTGGAAGCCCGGCGACGAGGTCATGCCGGTGGACGTGCTGCGGGAGGCCGTCACGCGGGTACACGCGGTGGGCGGGCGCCTGGCGGTGCACTCGCAGCACGCGGCGGGTGGCGAGGTCGCGGTCGAGGCGTGCGTGGACTCGATCGAGCACGGCATGGGCCTGGATCCCCGGCTTCTGCCCCGCATGGCGGAGAGAGGCATCGCGCTGACCCCGACGCTGGCGGTGATCACCGAGTCCCTTGAGCGGATCACCGCCGACCCGGATCGGGCCGGCCGGAGCTGGTACGTGCCGGGGGCGAGCGCGCACGGCCGGCTGACCGCCGCCGCCGTCGAGGCCGGGGTCACCGTGCTGGCCGGCACGGACACCCGGCCGCACGGCGGCATCGCCCGGGAGATCCGGGCCATGGTCGCGGCCGGGGTGTCCCCGCACGACGCGATCGCCGCCGCGTCCTGGACCGCCCGCGCCTATCTCGGCCTGCCCGGCCTGGTCGAGGGCGCTCCGGCGGACGCGGTCGTCTACGACGCCGACCCCCGCCACGATCTCGCCCTGCTCGGTGAACCGCGAGCGGTGATCATTCGTGGGCGGCGCCGGCGGATCGGCGGCCGCTGACGTGCCCCCGGGGGCCGGCGGAACGGGCTAGAGGAACGGCAGGATCTTGTCCAGGCGGGCCGGGAGGTCGCGGATCCGGACGCCGGTGGCGTGCCAGACGGCGTTGAGGATGGCGGCGGGGGACCCCACGATGCCGATCTCGCCGATGCCCTTGCTGCCCATCGGGTTGACCGCGGAGTCCTCTTCGTCCAGCCACTCCGCCTCGATGGACTCGATGTCGGCGTGCGCCGGGATGTGGTACTCGGCCAGGTCGTGGTTGACCCATTCGCCCATGGCCGGGTCGAGGACGCCCTCCTCGAACAGGGCCATCCCCATGCCCATCGTCATGCCGCCGATGAACTGGCTGCGGGCCGTGCGCGGGTTCAGGATGCGGCCGCACGCGTACATGCCGAAGAGCCGGGACACGCGCACCTCGCCGGTGACCGCGTCCACCCGTACCTCGGCGAAGTGGGCGCCGAAGGCGTGCTTTCCCTCCTTCTCCTGCCGGCCGACGATCTCCGTGCTGTCGAAGACGACTTCGCTCTGTCCGGTCTCGCGCAGCGACCGGCAGGCCCCGGTGACCGCCCAGCCCCAGGAGGCGCTGCCCGACGAGCCGCCGGCCACCGACGCCTTGGGCAGCGTGCTGTCGCCGATCCGCAGGCGCACCCGGGTGACCGGCACGCCGAGGGCGTCGGCGGCGATCTGGGTCAGGATGGTGCGGGCGCCCGTGCCCAGGTCGGCCGCCGCGATCGCCACCTCGAAGTGGTCCTCGCCGAGGTCGCGGACGCGGGCCGTGGACGGCTGGGCCATCGTCGGGTACGTCGCGCCGGCCACGCCCGTGCCGATCCACCAGTCGCCCTCGCGTCGCTGCCGGGGCCGGGGATTGCGGTTCACCCAGCCGAAACGGTCGGCGCCCCGGCGCAGGCATTCCACGTAGTGGCGTGACGTGAACGGCTTGCCCGAGTCCGGGTCGACCGTCGGCTCGTTGCGCACGCGCAGCTCGATCGGGTCCATGTCGAGCGCCACGGCCAGCTCGTCCATCGCGCATTCCAGCGCCACCATGCCGGGCGCCTCGCCGGGGGCGCGCATCCAGCGCGGCGTCGGCATGTCGAGCCGGGTCAGGCGGTGGCCGGTGCGGCGGTTCGGGGCCGCGTACATGTGCCGGGTGGCCACCGCCGTCTGCTCGGCGAATTCCAGGAGACGGGAGCTTTGCGAGTACGCCTCGTGGTCGATCACGGTGAGCACCCCGTCGGCGGTGGCGCCGAGGCGGACCCGCTGGATCGTCGGCGTGCGGTGGCCGACCATGCTGAACAGCGCCTGCCGGGGCAGGGCCAGCTTCACCGGGTGGCCGGTGACCCGGGCCGCCATCGCGGCCAGGACGGCGTTGGGCCGGGCCGTTCCCTTGGAGCCGAACCCGCCGCCGACGTGCTCGGTCACCACGTGCACCTGCTCCGGTTCGAGACCGAAGAGCGCGCCCACGGTGGCCGCGACGCCGGCCGGGTGCTGGTTCGAGTCGTACAGGATGAGGTCGTCGCCGGACCACACGGCGGTCGTGGCGTGGGGTTCCATCGGGTTGTTGTGCAGTGCCGGCGTCGTGTAGGTGACGTCGACCGTCACCGGCGCCGCGACCGAGACGTCGCCGGCCGAGGTCTCCGAGGGGAAGCTCGGGTTGACGACCGAAGGGGTGTAAAGGTCCGGATGGTCGGTGCGCAGGACGGCGTCGTGCGGCTCCTTCTCGATGGTCAGTGACAGCTCCTGCGCCCCGCGCCGGGCGGCTTCGAGGGTGCGGGCTACGACCAGCGCCACGGCCTGGCCCCGGTAGCTGATCTGGTCGGACTGGAGGACGGCCAGCTCGGGGTCGTCGCCGTCGGCGAGCCGGGGCGCGTTGCCGTGCCAGAGAACGGCGATCACGTCGAGCAGCGGATCGACCTGGACGTCGACGAGCCGCCCCCGGGGCACCGGCGACTGCACGACCCAGGCGTACGCGACGTCGTCGCCCACCTGATACTCGGCCGCGTACTTCGCCGTGCCGGTGACCTTGTCCGGTCCCTCGACGCGCGGCAGCGGCTGCCCGACGGCGCGGTGTGCGGTGGCGGTCATGACGTCAGCCCTTCGAGCACGGAGGCGACCAGGTTGCGGACGAGCGGAATCTTGAAAGCGTTGTCCCGTAGCGGCTCGGCGGCGGCCAGCTCGGCGTCGGCCGCGGCCAGGAAGGATTCCCGCGTGGCGGGCTGTCCGCGCAGCGCCTCCTCGGCGATCAGCGCCCGCCACGGTTTCGGCGCCACCGCGCCGAACGCGAGCCGGACGTCGGTCACCCGGCCGTCCGCGACGGTCACCGCGGCCGCGACGGAGGAGACGGCGAAGGCGTACGAGGCCCGGTCGCGCACTTTCCGGTAGGCCGACTTCCCCTTCAGAACGGGAAGATCGACTGAGGTGATCAGCTCACCGTGCTCGAGGACGGTGTCCCGGGACGGGTCGTCGCCGGGCAGCCGGTAGAGATCGCTGACCGGAATGGCCCGCTGCGACGTGTTCACCACGGCGTCCAGCGCGACCATGGCCACCGCCATGTCCGACGGGTGCGTGGCGATGCAGTGCTCGGAGCCGCCCAGGACGGCCAGGTTGCGATGGTCGCCCTCGCGCGCGGGACAGCCCGTACCCGGCGCGTGTTTGTTGCACGGCTTGGTGGGGTCCATGAAGTAGCGGCACCGGGTTCGCTGCAGCAGGTTGCCCCCGGTGGTGGCCATGTTGCGCAGCTGACCCGAAGCCCCCGCCAGCAACGCCTGACTCAGCACCGGGAAGTCGCGGCGCACGAGCGGATGGGCGGCCAGGTCGCTGTTGCGCACGCCGGCTCCGATCCGCAGCCCGCCGCCGGGCCGCTCGCTGACCTCGTCCAGGCCGAGCCGGGTCACGTCGACCAGCACGTCCGGCGTGGCCACGCCCAGCTTCATCAGGTCGACCAGGTTGGTGCCGCCGGCCAGGAACGTCGCGCCCGGCTCGAGGCCGCCCTCCGCGTCGGTGGCCGTCCGGTAAGTGAAGGTCTTCACCGGGCCGCCGCCTCTTTGATGGCCGGGACCATGTTCGCGTAGGCCCCGCAGCGGCACAGGTTGCCGCTCATCCGCTCCCGGATCTCGGCGTCGCTGAGCAGATCGTCACCGCCGTCGGTGACCGCGCTCGGCCAGCCCCGGGCCACCTCGTCCAGCATGCCGACCGCCGAGCAGATCTGGCCCGGCGTGCAGTAACCGCACTGGAAGCCGTCGTGCTCCAGGAACTCGCGCTGCACCGGATGATCGACCCCCTCGATGGTGGTGATCGGGGTGCCCGATTGGGTGACGGCCAGGATCAGACAGCTGTTCACCCGGCGGCCGTCGAGCAGCACCGTGCAGGCGCCGCACTGGCCGTGGTCGCAGCCCTTTTTGGCCCCGGTCAGGCCGAGGTGTTCGCGCAGCGCGTCCAGCAGCGTGGTGCGCGGGTCCAGGTCAAGCTCGTGCTCGACGCCGTTCACGACGAGGTTCATGAGTGGACTGCCTACCCCGGCCGGGGTGATTCAACCGCGCCGCCTCGGGTACGGCCAATGCATGCGAGTCGTCATCGTCGGAGCCACCGGCAACGCCGGAACCGCCCTGCTGCGCCGTCTGGCCGCGGAACCCGGGGTCGAGGTGGCCGGGGTGGCCCGGCGGCTGCCCGACCCCGTCGGCGTGTACGCGGGCGCGACCTGGCACTCGGTGGACATCGGGGCCGAGGACGCCACCGAGCGCCTCACCGAGGTCTTCACCGGCGCCGACGCGGTGGTGCACCTGGCCTGGCAGATCCAGCCCAGCCACGACCAGCACCTGCTGTACCGCACGAACGTGCTGGGCAGCCGCGCGGTGGCCCGGGCGGTGCTGCGCTCGGGGGCCCGCGCCCTGGTGCAGGCGTCGTCGGTGGGCGTCTACTCGCCGGGGCCGAAGGACGCCTACGTCCGGGAGAACTGGGCCCGGGGCGGGGTGCTCGCCTCCTCCTACAGCCGCCACAAGGCCCAGGTCGAACGGATGCTGGACGCTGTCGAGTCGGAACATCCGACGCTGCGCGTGGTCCGCCTGCGCCCCGGCCTGATCTTCCAGCGGGCCGTGGGCACCGAGATCGCCCGCTACTTCGCGGGGCCGCTGTTGCCGGCGCGGCTGCTGCGGCCGCAGTGGATCCCGGCCATCCCGTCCCACCCGGCCCTGCGGGTCCAGGCCGTCCACGCCGACGACGTGGCCGAGGCGTACGCCCGGTCGGTGCTCTCGGACGTGCACGGCGCCTTCAACATCGCCGCCGGCCCGGTGCTCGACACGCGGGTCGCGGCCCAGGCCTTCCACGGGATCCGGGTCCCGGTTCCGGGCGCCGCCCTGACCGGCGCGGCCGCCCTGTCGTGGTGGCTGCGCCTGCAGCCGATCGACGCCGGCTGGGTGCGGCTGGCCCTGAAGGCCCCGCTGATGTCCTGCGACCGGGCGGCCACCGAACTCGGCTGGCGCCCGGCCCACGACGCCGTCGAGTCGCTGCGGGAGCTGATCGCCGGCATGGCCGACCGCGCGCACGGCGACGGCCCGCCCCTGTCGGCCGACCCCGCCCTCCCGGGCCGCCTCGGCGGCCTGCTCCGGGGGCGCCTGCCCGGCACCGGCAACCCGTACTAGCGCTTTTTTCTATGCGGTCAGCGGCAGGCGGGCGGTCATCTGGCTGAGGGCGTCGGTGCCGTCGACCGGGCTGGAGAAGAGGTAGCCCTGTCCCAGCGGGCAGCCGAGCCAGGACAGCAGGTCGCGGTGGGTCGTGCTCTCGATGCCCTCGGCGATGACCGTCAGGCCGTACTGGCGGGCCAGGGCGACCATGCCCTGCACCCGGGCCAGCTGCTCCTGGCTCTGGGCGATGTCGTCGATGGCCGACTTGTCGATCTTCACGACGTCCAGGGGCAGACCGTCCAGGTCCGGGCCGAAGTAGTCGGCGGCGATCCGGACGCCGTGCTCCCGCAACTCCCGCAGCAGGGGCCGGACCGCCTCGTTCTCCGGGGTCAGCGCCGTCTCGTTCAGTTCCAGCATCAGGGCGTGCGGCGGCACGGCGGCCCGGGCCAGGGCCTGCTTGACCTCGTCGACGAAGCCGGTCTCGCGGAACTGGCGGACCGAGACGTTCACGCTGACGTACGGCTGGCGCGAGCGCGGCAGGATGCGGCGCCACTGGGCGACCGTGTGCAGCGCCTGCTCCAGCACCCAGCGGCCCATCGGGACGACCAGGCCGCTCTCCTCGGCCACCTCGATGAACTCGGCCGGCTGGACCACGCCGCGGGCCGGGTGGTGCCAGCGGACCAGGGCCTCGTAGCCGACCGGCTCGTCCGAGCCGAGGTCCACGATCGGCTGGTAGGCGAGCACGAACTGTCCCTCCCGGGCGGCGTGGTCGAGAGCCGAGCGCAGCTCCAGGCGCTCGACCATCGCGCCGTGCAGGTCGGCCCGGTAGCGGCGCCACTGGTTCTTGCCGGCGCCCTTGGCCACGTACAGCGCCAGGTCGGCCTGGCGCAGCAGCTCGTCGGCCGAGTCGGCCTCGGGCGTGGTGGTGATGCCGATGCTGGCCACGGCCATGATGCTCGTGCCGTCGTCGAGCGGCACCGGCTCGGCCAGCGCGGCCAGGATGCGCTGGGCGGTCTCCTCGACCGCGCCCGGGTCCTGCACGTTCTCGACCAGCGCGGCGAACTCGTCGCCGCCGAGCCGGGCCGCCGTGTCGTCGGCCCGCAGCGCCCCGGCGATCCGGTGCGCCACCGTGATCAGCAGCTGGTCGCCGACCGCGTGGCCGAGCGTGTCGTTCACCTTCTTGAAGTCGTCGAGGTCGATGAAGAGCACGCCCACGACCGAGCCGTCGCGGGCACCCCGGTGCAGCGCGTGCCCGAGCCGGTCGTGGAACAGCACCCGGTTGGCGAGCCCGGTCATCGAGTCGTGGAACGCCTGATGGGTCAGTTCCTGCTCGAGCCGGCGCCGCTCGGTCACATCCCGCAGGGTCACCACCAGGCCGGCCACCGTCGGATCGGCCCGCAGATCCTGCGCCCGCATCTCCAGCAGCACGGAGGTACGGCGGTGGCCGACCGCCCGGAAGTCCAGCCCCTCCCGCATCGTGTCACCGGCCCGGATAGCGGCCAGCACCTCGTCGAGCCGGCTCCGGTCGCCCGGATGGATCACGCCGGGCAGCAGCGTGCCGCTCGGGTCGGCGCCGAGCACCGTCGCCGCCGACGGGCTGGCGTACCGGATCCGGTCGAACTCGTCGACGATGAGGATGACGTCGGAGGTGTTCTGCACGAGGGTGCGGAAGTACGTCTCGCTGTTGCGCCGGATCACCTCGTGGCTGAGCGCGATCCGTTCCAGCGCCAGCGCCGCTTGCCCGGCCAGCACCTCGACCGCCCGCAGCAGGCCGGGCAGCAGCGCGGTGGGCGCGCCGACGTGCAGCACGCCGAGCAGCGATGCCCCGGCCGGGCGATCGCCGAGCACCATCGGACTGCGCAGGGTCATGCTGAAGTTGGTGAGCCGCACCGCGACCGCCCAGTCGACGTCCTTGGTCGGCACGATCCGGGCCTCGGTGCCGCCGGGCTCGGCCTCGCTTTCGGCGAGCGCCAGCACGACCCCGTGCGAGGTGTCCGGCGGCAGCAGCTCCGCCACCGCGACGCGGACGGCCGCGTTGACCTCGTCCGTGGCGTTGGCCGAGACCAGGGCGGCCGAGGCCCGGCGGAGCGCCCGCTCCCGGGCCAGCGCCTGCCGGTGACTGGCCATGATGCCGGCCATCCGCACCAGCACGAGCAGGAACGTCAGGGCGCTCAGGATCGCGACGACGGTCAGATCAGGCGCCTCGCCGGCACGGAACATCCGCATCACCAGCACCGCCGGCGCCACCATGGAGGCGAGACCGAGCAGGGCCAGCCGGACGCGGGTCAGCTCGGTCTCGGCGGCCGGGGCGGTCCGGCTCAGCTCGATCATCGACGGGTGCAGCGCGGCCAGGCCGGCCGCCGCGTACAGGGCGAAGCCGCCGACAGCGGACAGCGGCCAGGCGGCGTCGGACACCACCATGACCAGCAGGCCGGCGCCGAGGATCCGGCCGGCCGTCACCGGGCGGCCCGCGGTCAGCAGGCGGGTCAGCGTGCCCAGCAGCAACAGGTCGGCCAGCGGGAACGCGATCTCGGCGAAGGCGCCGGTCCGCTGCGGGTCCGGGCCGAGCACGAAGCTCCAGGCGAGCAGCGCGACACCGGCGGTGAGGGTGAGCGCGTCGAGCAGGGCGGCCCGGTCGCGGATCCCCCCGGTACGCCGGCGGATCAGCACGAGGAGCATGCCGGCCAGCACCGGGTAGGCGACCAGCGCCAGCACCGAGCCGGCCGTGGACAGGCCCGGAACGTGGCCGAGAAGCCAGGCCGGTGCCGCGACGGCGGCGGCGCCGACCGAGGAGAGCGCCACCGCGAGACCCAGGAGGCGCCACGGCATGCGGTCGGCCGGCTGGGAACGGCGTACCCCATAAGCGACAGCGGCGACCGCCGAGAGACCACCGGCCACCCGCACGAGGCTCTGCGCCTCGGCCGGCGCCAGCACGAAAAGGACGGCGATCAGCGCCATCCAGCCACCGAAGGCGGCGGCCCAGCGTGCCGGCATTCTTGATCCGCCCCCCACTTCCGCGATCGGTTCCGCGGCGTGCCTGATCGGCCCGGCGCGGGGTGACCTGAGTGAAACCGGCACAATCGTGGTGTGCTCCTCGAGTTCATCCGCGGCAACACCGTGCTCGCACCCGTGCCCTTCGTCCCCGAGCTCTCGCTGTACCAGGCGGAGGAACCGATCGCGCTGTGGGAGAAGACCGAGGAGGCCGGGGCCGAGCAGCCGCCGCCGTTCTGGGCGTTCGCCTGGGCGGGCGGGCAGGCGCTGGCCCGGCACGTGGTCGACCATCCCGACCTGGTGAGCGGGCGCAGCGTGCTCGACCTGGCCACGGGTTCGGGGCTGGTGGCCGTGGCCGCGGCCAAGGCGGGGGCGCGGCCGGTCACGGCCAACGACGTCGATCCGTACTCGCTGGCCGCGGCCGCTGTGAACGCGGAGGCCAACGGCGTCGAGGTACTGACGGTGGAGGCCGATCTGCTGGACACCGACGACCCGTACGGCGTGATCCTGGCCGGTGACGTCTTCTACAGCCGCGAGATGGCGGGCCGGGTCCTGCCCTTCCTGCGGCGCGCGGCCGGCCGGGGCAGCCTGGTGCTGATCGGCGACCCGGGCCGGGCCTACCTGCCGTCCGAGGGATTGACCAGGCGGGCGTCGTACGACGTACCGGTGCCGGTGTCGCTGGAAAGCGTGCCGGTGCGTCACACCACCGTCTGGCAGCTCATTCCCGCCGGAGCCTGAGCGGGGCTCATTCCCGCCGGAGCCTGAGCGGGGCTCATTCCCGCCGGAGCCTGAGCGGGGCTCATTCCCGCAGGAGCCTGAGCAGGGCGAAACCGTCCTCGACGACGTCGTCCGGGGCCGGGCCGTCCGGTTCCGTCCTGGTCCGCGGGGACGGCATGAGCAGGGCCCGGCCGACGCCGGCGCGGCGGCCGCACTCGATGTCGCGGCGCGGGGTGTCCCCGACGAACCAGGATTTTTCGGGCTCCACGCCGAGCGCGTCGGTCGCGTGCCAGATCATCTGCGGGTTCGGTTTGCGGACGCCCACCTCGTCGCTGTAGATCTGGGCGGCGAAGAACCCGCCGATACCGGCCTTGTCGAGGAAGTCACGGTGGGCCGCGCCGGCCAGGGAGTTGCTGACCACCGCGAGCGGGATCTCGGCCTGCTCGGCGAAATGCAGCATCTCCGGAATCCCGGCCCGCAGCGCCCAGTTGTCGCGCCACGCCCACTCGTACGCCAGCTTCCGCACCGCCCCGCGCACCGGCACCTGAGCCGCGGGCGGCCAGCCGGGCAGGATGAACCGCTCGAACACCTCGGCCTGGCTCAGCTCGTCCGGCCAGTCCTCGTCGCGCCACCGCGCGTAATCGGCCGCGCCCTTGGTGACCGACCGCTGGATCTCCCCCGGCGACAGCGCGCCCCGGGTCAGATTGAAGATCCGCAGGACGAGACCGGGCGGAGCGCTGCGCTGCGGCGGCGCGTCCGCCAGTACGCCCCCGAAGTCGAGGAGAAGCGCAGCGGGCCGCATGTCAACGAACGGTACCCAACGTCCAGGCCCGGACACCCCCGACGATGCCCGCCGTGTTCGGCACCACCACGACGTCGTCGCCCATGCGGGCCAGTTGGGCGGGAGTGATGAGGCGGGAGTTGCCACCGCCCAGATAGACCCGGTCCCACAGGAAGACCGGCCGCAGCCCCTCGATGACATTGCGGACGCGCCGCGACCAGAGGGCGTCACCCAGGCGGCGCCGCTCGTGCTCGCCGATGTACGTGTCGTAGGACATCCCCCAGCGCACCGGCGCCTGCGACATCTCCAGGTGCGGCGCGAGCTTGCCGCCGTCGAACAGCGCGCAGCCGAGCCCGGTGCCGAGCGTCAGCACCAGCTCGCACCCGGTACCGGCGACCACACCGGCCCCGTGCACCTCGGCGTCGTTGAGCACCAGCGTCGGCATGCCGAAGGCCTCGGCCAGCGCGGTGCGCGCGTCGAACCCGCTCCACGCCTCGACGAGCTCGGGATCGACCTTGGTACGGGGCCCGCTCCGCGTCACGTAATGCGGGGTCGCGACCACCACGCCGTGCCGCAGCATGCCCGGCATGCCGACGGTGACCCGGTCGGCGCTGGGCAGGCGCTCCCCCAGCTGCACCAGCGTCTTCACGAAGAGGTCGGGAGGCAGCGGGTACGGGGTCGGGACGCGCAGCGGCTGCGCCCGCATCGTGCCCGCCTCGTCGAGGACGGACCCCTTGATGCCGCCGCCGCCGCAATCGATCGTCAGGGTGAAAGCCACGCCGTCAGTTTGCATGGCGGACACCTCCTCGCCTAGCGATTGTGACTGGCGTGTGTGCGGTTGGGTAGGGTCGACGGCCGTGCGAGTAACTACCCGGAATGCCTCCTTTCAGCAGTGGCAGGCGCTGCTCACCAACCGGACGAAGCGGCACCGCGCCGGCTCGTTTCTGGTTCATGGTGTGCGCCCGATCTCGCTGGCCCTGGACTACGGGTGGGAGATCTCCGACCTGATTTATCCCGACAACCACTCCTTGTCGGCCTGGGCTCGGTCGACCCTCGATCGGTCCGGCGCGCGCCCGGTGGCCATGGCGCTCGATCTGTTCGCCGAGCTGGCCGACAAGGAGTCGGCTGAGCTGGTGGCCGTGGTCCGCGTTCCGGAAATGGCGGATCTGCCGCGCGGGAGCGACGATCTTCTCGTGGTCGTCTTCGACCGGCCGTCCACGCCGGGCAACATCGGGACGCTGATCAGGTCGGCCGACGCGTTCGGGGCGGCGGCCGTGGTGATCACCGGGCACGCCGCCGATCCGTACGACCCGAAAGCGGTCCGGGCCAGCACGGGTTCGCTCTTCGCGCTGCCGGTGATCCGCGCCGACGGCCACGAGGAGGTGCTGAGCTGGGTGTCCCGGCTGCGCTCGGAGGGACTTGACGTGCGGCTCGTCGCTACCGACGAGCACGGCACGGTCGACGTGGCCGACTACGACCTCACCGGGCCGCGCGTGCTGCTGGTGGGCAACGAGACGACCGGGCTCAGCGCCGGCTGGCGGGAGACGGCCGACGCCATGGTCCGCATTCCGATCACCGGGGCGGCCAGCTCACTGAACGCGGCCACCGCCGCCTCCGTCGTGCTCTACGAGGTCAGCCGGCAGCGGTCGCGCGGATCCGCACACGGGTGATCGCCCGGCCGGTCACCTCGGTCACCTCGGCCGTGAACTCGGGCAGCGCCACCACCTCGCCCGGGCAGGTGGGGATGTGCCCGAGCGCCTCCAGCACCATGCCGGCCACCGTGGTCGAGTCGCCCGCGGGGTGGAAGCCGAGGTCGGGCAGGTCGTGCACGGGGAACGAGCCGGGCATCGACATGGCGCCGTCCGGCTCGTGGACCACCGCCGCCACGTCCCGGTCGGTCTCGTCGTAGATCTCCCCCACGATCTCCTCGACCAGGTCCTCCATGGTGACGATGCCGTCGATGGCGCCGCGCTCGTCGACCACGAAGGCGAGTTGCCGCCGCTCGCCGCGCAGCTGCATGAGGGCGTCGGAGACCCGTAACGTCTCGGGCAGGAAGACGCCGGGGCGGCAGTGCTCGTCGACGGTGCCGGCGACGTCGACCAGGTCGCGCAGGTGCACCGTGCCGACCACGTCGTCCAGGCCGGCCGGGCCGACCACCGGAGCCCGCGAGTGGCCGCCGTCGATCAGCAGGCGCAGCGCGTCGTGCGCGGACGCGCCGCTGGGCAGGGTGAGCACGTCGCGGCGGGGCACCAGGATCTCCCGCAGGATCCGGTCGGCGATCTCGAAGGCGCCACTGATGATGGTCCGCTGCTCGGCCGAGAAGTCCTGCTGGGCCGCGACCATGTCGCGGATCTCCTCGGTGGTGACCTCCTCGCGCTGGGCGGCCGGGTCGCCGCCGGCCAGCCGGACGATCAGGTTGGTCGAGGCGCCGAGCAGCCAGACCGCCGGTCGCGAGATCATCGACAGCACGTCCAGCGGCCGGGCCACCAGCAGGGCCCAGCCCTCGGTGCGCTGCATGGCGATCCGCTTGGGCGCGAGCTCGCCGATGACCAGGGTGACGAAGGTCAGCAGCACGGTCACGACGAAGATCGCGGCGGGCTCGGCGGCGCTGCCGAGGAAGCCGAGCGGCCCCACGAGCGGTTCGGACAGCGACACCGCGGCGGTGGCCGAGGCGAGGAAGCCGGCCAGCGTGATGCCGATCTGAATGGTGGCGAGGAACCGGTTGGGGTCACGCGTCAGCCGGGCCAGCACCCGTCCACCGCCCGACTGCCGTTCGAGCCGCTGCACCTGGCTGTCGCGCAAGGAGACCAGGGCCATCTCGCTGCCCGAGAAGACCGCGTTGACCAGGACGAGCACGAGCACCAGGACGATTTCGCCCATTCGCCCGATTTTAGAGCATCCCTGAAGGGGCGCTTCCCGGCTTCCTCAAAAGCGCGCGAACGAGCGGATCGGCATCCGAGGGCCGAATTTCGGCGCGCCTATCCCGCCGTGCGCGAGCAGGTCGCAGACTCGGCCCCGGTGGCCGCGGAACGGCTCCAGCAGCTCCAGCATGCGCTCGTCGGTGCCGCGGGCCTCGCCGGCCAGCGCCCAGGCGACCGTGTTCGGGATGTGGAAGTCGCCGACGCTCACCGCGTCCGCGTCGCCGTAGGCCACCCGGACCACCTCGGCCGCGGTCCACGGCCCGATCCCCGGCAGGGCGACGAGCCGGCGGGTCGCCTCGGCCGAGTCCGCGCAGCGCTCGAGCCGCTCGGCCACCTGGGCGGCGCGCAGCAGGGCCTGCGTGCGGCGCTGCTCGACCCCGAACGGATGGAATTCCCAGTACGCCATGGCCGCGACCGCCGCCGGGTCGGGCGGCAGCACGAGATCGGCCGGGCCCGGCGCCGGCTCGCCCAGAGCCTTACAGATTCCCCGGTATGACCGGTGGGCCTCCTTGCCGGTGACCTTCTGCTCCAGGATCGCCCGCAGCACGCGCGGGAACACCATGGCGGTGGACGGCATCCGTACACCGGAAAAGGTCTTGGCCAATCGCGCGACGAGCGGGTTGCCCGCCGCCAGCTCGGCGAAGCCCTCGACATCGTCGCGGAGACCGGCGATGGCGTCGGCCCGCTCGATGATCCACTCGGCGCCGGGCCCGTACGCCGTGGCGTCCATGCCCGATTTGTCGCGGCAGAGATGGAGGGTGGCCGGGCCGGCCGGGGTGCGGGCCGCGAGCCAGAGGTCGTCCCCGGTGACGTGGCCGCACGGGTCGTGCTTGGGGACCACGAGCTGACGGACCGAGGCGCCGAAGTGATAGCGCGGCGGCGTCGTCAGCCGGCGGGTCACCTCGGAAGTCACCGGAACACTGTGCCACCTTCGGCGGCGATTGCCCAGGCAGACCGATGGCCCTGACCGCGCTCCCGGTCAGGGCCATCGGAGGGGCGACCGGACACCCGAGTTGGTCCGGACCGCCGTTGGGAGCGGAGACCGCCGCACATCGTCCATCAGGGGGAAGGACGACCAGCCGGCGGGGATGGGGGGTCCCGGACCGGGACGGAGGCCATGTCGGTGGCCTCGCCCCGGCCGGGTTCACCGCCGGTGAGGCGGCGCCGCTCCTCGACCTTTAGCGCCCGCGGCCGTTGCGGACCGAGATCCGGACGGCGTCGTACGCGGGGATCTGGTTGGCGCGCTGCATCATCGGGATGCGGTGCGAGCCGTCACCGGCCCACGAGGCGCACTGCGCGGTGCCGGCGGTGGGCAGGCCCGGAACCTGGATCTGCACCGAGTCCGGCGTGGCGCTGCCGCGGCTGTCCTCGGTCGCCACGAAGAACGCGGGGACCGGATCCGGCGCCGGGGCGGCGTTGGTGTTCTCGAGCATCCGGCACGCGGTGTGGAAGTGACCGCGGACCAGGCCGTTCTGCAGGACCGAGCTCTCCACGTAGTACCCGCCCTTGCCGGCCGCCAGGAAGCGGTCACGGATCAGGTTGCGGGTGCTGACGGTCAGCGTGAACGGGGTGTTGGGCGCGACCTGGCGCGGCGCCTGCGTGATCAGCAGGGTCGGGTTGTTCGCGGCCTCGCCGACCTCACCGAACTCGGTGGAGACGCAGCGGTTGCCGTTCTGGAAGCCGTCGTGCGGCGCGAGCTGGCTGGTGTCGCAGCTGTTGGTCAAAACGCCGAGGCCGGCGCCGGGCGGCGGGGTGGTCTGCGACTCGGTCGGCTGCGGGTCGGGCTGGTTGCCACCGTTACCCTGGCCGCCACCGTTGTTGCCGCCCTCTTCCGCGGGCGCGCTCTCGCTCGGCTGGCCACCGTTGTTGCCGCCGTTGTTGCCGCCGCCGTTGTTGCCGCCGCCGTTGTTGCCGCCCTCTTCCGCGGGCACGCTCGCACTCGGGTCGGCGGCCGGGGTGGCCGGCGTGGTGGGCGGCGTCGTGGCCTGGCCACCACCGTTGTTGCCGCCACCGTTGTTGTTGCCGTTGTTGCCGACGTTGTTCATCACCCAGTTACGGCACCGGGTACGCAGCGTCGAGACCGACACCGTCTCGCCCGCACCGTCGTCCGCGTGCTGGGTCACCTTGCCGTTGTTGGTGGTGTAGGTGCCCTTGCGTGTCTTGGTGGACAGTTCGGCCGGTGGCGGCGCCTGGATCCGATCGCACGCGCTGAGCGCCTTGCGCTGGTTCCGGTCGGTGCTCGCGTTGGAGACCTGAGTGACGGTCACGATGCCGCCGAAGGCGACCAGCGTGGCAGCCACCGCGATGATCCGGCGTTTTCCGCTGAACCAGTTGTTGCTCCTGGCGGCGCGCCGGTACTTGGACCTTCGCATGGGGTGAACCTTTCTCTTACGCGACTCGGACGGCGGCTGGGGCTACCGCGCCCGGAAGATGCGCATGGTCGTGATGACGCCGGCCACGAGCGCGGCGGCGAGGACAAGGAGGATCACAGTGGTGTTGACGCCTGGTACGCCGCCGCTGTTGCTGCTGGCGGCTTGGAGCATCTGCCCGTCCACTGGGACCGGTCCCTTTCCGGCCGCCGCGGGGGCGGGAGCTGTGGGCAGCGACCCGTAGTCGACGATGCCGGTCGACTCGAGCAGCGTGATGTGAGTCAGCACGAACTGGTTGGTCTGCTGGGCCAGCTTGCGAACGCTGTCGTTGCGAGTGCTGGCCCGGATCGTCGCGATCGCGGGGAAGATCTTGCCGTGGGCGGCCCGGAGCCGGTCGACGAAGATCTGGTCGAACCGCGTGCCGGTCGCGTTGCGCATCTCGCGCAGCCAGAACTGCTGGTCGGTGTTCGGCTGGTTGGGCAGGTCGATGTCGAGCTTCTTGGCCGCCGCGCGGTCCAGGGCGTCGAGGGTCACGTGCTGGGCCGCGATGGCCTTGCCGATCGCCACGACGCGCGGGTCGTTCGACTTCTCCTGCGCCATGTTGCCGGCCGGGATCTCCCACAGGCCGGCCAGCCGGACCTTGATGACGAAGTCCTTGTCGGCATCCGAGATCGCGCCGGTGCCCTTGTCGGACAGCCCGGTCGCCGCGGGGACCGGGACACCGTCGCCGCCGGCCGCGTGGGCCGGGGTGACGGGGGCGATCAGGAACGCCAGAATCGCCGCCGAAATGCCCACCAGCAACCGCGAACGCATTTTCCTCAACCTCCGATCGAGCAATTCTTAAAAGACGGTTAAGTCAGTAGCTGTAGTCACTGCCGGAGTCGTCGCTCGACCCGGCGGCGCCGGCCGCGCCCTCGTCGTCCGCGGCGTCGTCCTTGGGCGGGGCGACCGCCTTCGAGACCGCCGGAAGGCAGGTGAGGTTCTTGGCCCCGTCGGGCTGGATCACGAACCACTTGCCGGCCACGTTCTGGCCCTTCCACGCGTGCGGCTTGGTGTCGCCGATGTACGTGTAGAGCGGCCAGCCCTTCAGGGTCAGCTGCTTCGAACCGTCGGACCGGGTGATCGTCCCGACCAGCTTGGAGTCGACGCCCTTGAGGGTCGGCTTGCCGTCGGTGGTCAGCGCGGCCGGCCAGACCTTGAGGCAGTCACCCTCGCAGTTGGACTTCGGCGGGCTGTTCGTGTCGTTGTCGAAGCGGTACAGCACCTGCTGTTCCTCGTTCTCGACGACCTGGCCCATCCGGGCCACCTTGGTGCCGGTGAGCTTGTTGGTCTCGGCCGCCTCGCTCAGCTCGGGCGCGGCGTCCTCGGAGCCGGGAGGCGCTGTCGCGTTCGGGTCGGCCTCCGCGGCGGGGTCGGCCGTGGCGTTCGGGGCGGCGGTGGCGCCGGCGGTGGCCGCCACGTTCTCGGAGGCGGGCTCCGCGGCGTTTCCGTAGTCGGCGGCGGCGTTGCCGCCGTATCCGGCCGGGGCGCAACCCTGCAGTGCGAACGCTGCGGCGATGGCGGTGCCGACAACCATCAACTTTCGCTTCTCCGGGAACACGTGCCCTCCATCATTTCTGCAACTGGCGTTTCCGGGCTGTAGTACGCGGCGGGGATCGCTTCGGGTTGAAAAAAGCGCCGATCAATTTCCCAGAATTTTGTTTGAACCCTTCGGGCTCCCGTTCCGTACCAAGCTCTCCGGCGCACACCAAAAAGGGCCCGGCCGAATCGGCCGGGCCCTCTTAGTGAGGAATTGATTACGGAACGCGAACCAGGGTCTCGCCGGAGGGGACCTCCTGCACCTGGACGTGCGCGATGTCGGCGCGCGGCGTCGCGGTGACCGCCTGGAGCAGCAGCGGCTGCGAGTTGGCCGCGGTGCCCCAGCCCTTGGTGCCCACCGTCCACGAGACGAGCGGCTCGGTGGTGCCGTTGGTGTGCACGGCGACCAGCCGGCACGTCTTGGGGCCGGTGATGTTGGAGATGGCGAACTGGATCTGGGTGCCGAAGTCCTTCTGCTCGAAGGCGACCGAGGCCTGTACGCCCGTACGCGGGTCGGCGCCGTCGAAACGCTCACCGGTCAGGTCGGGGCCACCGATGCCCGGACCCTGGCCACTGTTGGGCAGTGGGTCGGTCTGGCTGCTGCCGCCCTGCGCGGTGGTGTTGCCCGTGGTGGTGCCGCCCTTGTCGCCGACCACCTGGCCACCGACGAAGAAGGCGCCGATCGAGAGCATCGCGAAGATGACGACGGCCGCGGCCAGCGAGTAGAGCCGCCGGCTGTTGGCCCGGTGACGCTCGTGGGCGACCTCGCCGATCACCTTCTGCAGCATGAAGCCGTCGCGCCGGGTCTCCTCGGCGGCGATCACCGACTGCGCGTCGACGTCGGCCAGCAGGTCGGCGACCTCGACGAACGACTCGAGCTCGTACGCGCAGCGCGGGCACTCGATGAGGTGGTCCTCGAAGCGCTCGGCGTCGCGGCTGTCGAGCACGCCCAGGGCGTACGACGCGACGTCGAAGTGGTCTTCCTGTGTCATTCCGTCACCCCCCGCTGCTGCAACGCGGTCCGCAGCGCACGCAGAGCGTAGTACACGCGTGACTTGGCGGTGCCCAACGGAAGGCCGAGCTTCTCCGCCGCTTCCGGCACCGTACGGCCCCGGAAGTACGTCTCGATGAGGATCTCGCGGTGCGACTGGCTCAGCTCGCGCAGCGCGTCCGAGACGGTCATCGACTGCAGGACGCGGTCGGTGTCATCCGCCGTACTCGGGAAGCTCTCGAGCTCCCGGTCGTACGTCTCGGCCGGCCGGGCGCTGGCGCTGCGGTGATCGTCGATCGCGATCCGCCGGGCCACCGTGACCAGCCACGGCCGCAGCGACTGCTGACCCTGGGCGCCGAGCCGGTGCGCGTTGCGCCAGGCCCGCAGCAGGGTCTCCTGCACGATGTCCTCGGCTCGCTGCCGGTCACCGCCGGTCAGCCGCAGCACGAACATCAGCAACGGGCCCGCATGCTCCTCGTAGAGCATTTTGACCAAGGTGTCCTCGTGGCTGGGGCCGGTCGAGGGCGCAGCCTCGTGCCGCGGCGCCTGCCGGGGAATCACCGAACCACCATCGCCCACACCACGGCTCCCGTCGAGTGACTGCCACCGTCCACCGGAACGCTGTGTCATCAGGCCAACCCCGCCCGGCGCCAGCCGATCCTCGGCCACCGCATGCATCGATACCTCCGCCCGGAGCTTTCCCCGTCGCCTGAGATACGGCTGGGGACAGCCCTCGGGATCAACGCCGACGGGAAATTTTTCGGGAGCGGTCTCAAACGGTCCTCCGGTCTCGCGAGACTCCGGCCAGGAGTCACGAGGCGCGTGGGCAGACGATCAAAATTCATCGATCTGCACCGATATGACGGCCAGGGCAGCCGAATAATACTCAGCCACACGGGTCCCATGAAACGTCCTTCTGAGCAGGCGCGACGCACTACGGGTGCGGCATTACCGGAAAGTAGTTCCACGCTTCCGCAGCGTTCCCGTCCCACCATCTGGGAGCGCTCCCAGAGGCTGCCCGAAGGGGCAACTGAGCCGTTCAGGCAATGTCTTGGCCCGTTCAGGTGATCTCCGCCGGATGCGCACCGCTTGGCGCATTTCGTCCGTTCTGACGGTCACCCGGAATTCTTGAGATCTTCAGGACGTACGGCGCGTGTCGCGGTCACCGCGACGGTCGCGAAGCCCATCGTGAAGGAGCCGCCGAGCGCGTCGATCGCCTCACCGGTCGCGGTCAGCAGCGCGGCCAGCCGCTCCGGCGGCAGCGTCGTGTGCGCGCCCTGGGCCGGCAGCTGATCGAGCCATTCCCCGCGGCCGTAGACCTGCTCCCAGTCCCACCGCCACCGCTCCGCCGGCCCGAAGACGCCCGCCTCCCGCATGCCCTCCTCGGCCCGGTCGAGCATCGAGGTGTACATCTGCACGGCGGTGGCCGAGGACCCGTACGCCCGGGCCATCATGCTCTCCGGCATCAGCCGCTCGTAGACCTCCTTGAACGCGGCGGCCGCCTCCGGCGACGGCTGGCCGGCGTTCCAGAACAGAGTCAGCCGGCCATCCTCCTTCAGGACCTGACCGGCCTTGACCGCGCCGGCCACCGGGTCGACCCAGTGCCAGGCCTGCCCGGCGACCACGGCGTCGAAGACCCGCCCGCGCGGCTCCCACCGCTCGATCGTCGCCACCTCGACCTCGAACCCGTCCCGCCGGCTGAACTCGGCCATCCGGGGGTCGGGCTCGACCCCGAGCACACGACAGCCCCGATCCCGCAGCGCGCGGGCCACGATTCCCGTACCGATCCCGACGTCGAGCACGTCCGGCGCCACCAGCCGCTCGATCAGCTCGCCGGGGTAGCGGGGCCGAGTCCGGTCGTACCTCCCCGGGTCGATCCCGAAGGACTCGGCGACCTGGCGCTGGTGGTGAGGTTGAGTGGGCATGCGCCCACTCTAGGGAGCCGGCGCCCGCCTGGATAGCCTGGTCGCATGCCGACCGGTGTGGCCCTGCGCGACGTACGACAGCAGCTCTTCGACGCCGCCGACCGCGTGCTGCGCCGGGCGGGCGCCGCCGGCCTGACCAGCCGTGCCGTGACCGCCGAGGCGGGCGTGGCCAAGGGCGTGCTGCACCGGCACTTCGCCGACTTCGACGACTTCCTGGCCGCCCTGGTCGAGGACCGCGTCGCCGCCCTGCCGCACACCGTCGTGGCCCGCGCCGGCACGGCGACGGTCGTCACCAACCTGACCGGCGCCCTGACCGCGATCTTCAGCCCGGTCGCGCTGCACATCGTGGCTCTGATCATCGCCCGTGACGAACTCCGGGCCCGCCTCCGCCGCCACCGCCCCACCGGCATCCCCCTGCTGACCGAGGCGGCGACGGTGCTGGCCAGCTATCTGAAGGCCGAACAGACCGAGGGCCGCCTGGCGCCACAGGCCGACCCGGACACCCTGGCCCTGACCCTGATCGGCACCGGCCACCTGGTCTTCGCCGGCCACGAGGACACCCCACCCGGCCCGGCCGAGGTGGAGAAGCTGGTCACCTCGGTCCTGGCCGGCGCTGTCTAGTGGTGGCCCATCTAATGGTGGCCGTCGCCCGTTTCCTCGGCCCAGACGCGCCAGTTGTCGAGGACGCCGTACAACGAAGGGGTGAGCCAGCCCGGCGCTGACCGGCGGAAGACACCCGGGTCCATCCGGCCGGCGTCCGAGGGCAGGGCGCCGAGCAGGTGCGGGACCATCTCGCTCAGATTGGCCCAATGAACCAGGTCGGGGTGGGAGGGCCAGGCGCCGATGACCACACCGGCCGGGATGCCACGGCGGTTGAGGGCTTCCAGGGTCAAGGCCGTGTGGTTGAGCGTGCCCAGACCGGCCCGGGCCACGACGATCGTGCTGACACCGAGGGCGGTGGCCAGGTCGGCAACGGTCCACGACTCACCGGAGGGCCGCACACCCATCGGCACGAGCAGGCCGCCGGCGCCCTCCACGAGCACCAGGTCGTGTTTGTCGGCCTCGGCCCGAATGGCGTCGACCACTTCGTAGAGTTCGAGCGGCGGCATGGAGGCCACCGTGGCGGCGGCCAGCGGCGCCATGGGCTCGGGATATTCGGCGAGCGTACGGGCGGTGTCGGGTCCCGCCAGCCGGCTGATGACCTCGATGTCGGTCGGCGCACCGGTCACGATGCCGGTCTGCCCCGGCTTGATCACGGCCACCCGAAGCCCCGAAGCTTGCGCGGCGGCGGCCACAGCGGCGGTGACAATGGTCTTGCCGACATCGGTATCGGTGCCGGTGACAAGCACGATCCCCCGCCACTCACCGGGCACGCCCCGCCGCGGCGCGGGCTGCCCCTTGGCGGCCTCCGCACCAGACAGATCCCCGGCGTCCGGAGCGGCCTCCGCGGGAACACCTTCCGGCTGGCCGGCGGGCGACGGCTCCCCGGCCGCCGTTCCCTCCGCGTGCGCCTCACCCACGCCACCGCCGGCACGACCGTCCACCTCAGCCGGCAGTGTTTCAGCCACGCCACCGGACGACGCCCCAGCCGCATTCACGCCAGCACGGCCCGGCAATCCGCCGGAGGACATTGCGGCCGCGCCGCCATCGCGGCCAGCCGCCGCCTCGGTCGAATCACGCCGGCCCGCCGCCTCGGTGGAATCACGCCGGCCCGCCGCCTCGGTGGAATCGCGGCGACCCGCCGCTTTGGTGGAATCACGCTGACCCGCCGCCTCGGTCGAATCATGGTGATCCGCCGCCTCGATCGAATCGCGCTGACCCGCCGCCTCGGTCCAATCGCGGTGACCCGCCGCCTCGGTCCAATCGCGGCGACCTGCCGCCTCGGTCCAATCGCGGTGACGTGCCGCCTCGGTGGAATTGCGGTGACCGGCCGGCTCGGCGGGCGCCTGCTGGCCCGGGGAGAAGCCCGATCGCCCAGCGAGCGAGGAGACAGCCGGCGCCACTACGGCCGAAAGCCCACGACCCACAGCTCGAACAGACGAAGGTTTGGGCGATATTTCCCCAGAAGGCAGGACATCGTCAGTCACGGACCCGCCCTTCACGGCGGAAGGCCCCGGCATGACACCGGCCTGCTCTTCGCCGGCGGTCGAAGCGTTGAACTCCCCGACCGGCACCGCCACAGACCCACCGGCGGACGAGGCCTCAGGCTCCCCGACCGGCACCGCCACAGACCCACCCACGGACGAGGCCTCGGTCTTCCCGACCGGCGAAGTGGAGAGAGCATCAATAGACGAGGCCGTCGGCTCCTCGACCGGGGCTGTTGTCTTCGACTTCCCGGCCGACTCAGCCGCGGGCTCGGCCTCCGGCTCATCGGCGCGAAGAGGCGACTCGGACAGCCCCGTCCCGGCTCCGTCGCCGGACAAGACCGCAGCCGGCACTGTGATGTCCGGCCCGGACGGTGATGAAGGCGCAGCGGCGTCAGTGCGAACCGCTGTGGCGGCGACCAGAGCGGGAGCCTCATCCGGCGTACGGGCGGAAGGCACCGCAGCCTCGGAAACCGGCCCCGCGGTGCGGACCGTGCCGCGGCCCGGCAGCGGCGGGAACGTGAAGCCCTTGGCGCCGGGGCTGCGGGTCAGGACCACGTTCGCCGTGGGGAGGCGGGTCACCACCTCGGTCACGTCCGGGCAGGACGGGCCGGTGGGGAGGGGGCGGGGCTTGCTGCTCACGGGGCGCACTCCACGATCACGTCCAGGGCGCGGGCGAAGTCGGAGTCGGAGACACCCGCGTTGAGGGTCAGGCGCAGGCGCGACGTGCCGTCGGGGGTGGACGGCGGCCGGAAGCAGCCTACGGCGACGCCCCGGTCGCGGCAGTCGGCGGCCCACGCCAGGGCCGCCTCGGGCCCGGGGGCCACAACGGACAGTACGCCGGCCGCCGGAGCCTTCACGTCGAAACCGGCCGCCCGCAGACGAGAGACGGCCCGAGCGGCCCGTTCGGCCACCACCTCGCGGCGGTCATCGGCGGCCCGGGCGATCCGCAAAGATTCTTGGACGCCGGCTGCAACGGCAGGGGGCAGTGCGGTGTCATAGATAAACGTACGGCCCGTGTCGACCAGATGTTTGATGAACTGCGCGGGACCGGCGACGACGCCGCCGGCCCCGCCGAGAGACTTGGAAAGGGTCGCGGTGATGACGACGTCCGGCCGCCCGGCGAGGCCCGCCGCCGCGACACCGCCCGCGCCGCCGGGACCCAGCAGCCCCAGGGCGTGCGCGTCGTCCACCAGCAGCAGAGCACCCCGGGAGGAGGTCACTTCGTAAAGCTCAGCCAGCGGCGCAAGGTCGCCGTCAACCGAGAACACCGACTCCGTCACGACAAGCGCGAGGGGCCGCCCCACCCCGCCGACACCGACACCCGCACCCGCACCCGCACCCGCACCCGCCGAGCAAGCCGCAGCCACAGCCCCGGGAGAAGTCGGCGGCGCGGCCGCAGGGAAAGCCGTGTGCGCGACCCCGGAGGAGGCAGCCGCAGCCGCGGAGGAAGCCAGAGGTGCGGACGAAGCCGGAGACGCGGCCACGGAAGACGGCGGCATGACCCCGGGATAGGTCGCCGCCACCGCGGACGAAGCCGGGGGCGTGGCCGCGACCGGAGAAGTGGCTGTCGCCGGAGGAGTGGTAGTGGCCGCGGCCGGAGAAGTAGCCGCGCTCTGAGGAGTGGTCGCGCCCTGAGGAGTGGTCGCGGCCGGAGAAGAGGTCGCGGCCTGAGGAATGGTCGCGGAAGGCGGCGGGACGGCCAGGGAGGAAGCCGGCGGCACGGCAGCGGAGGAAGCCAGGAGCGCGGCCGAGGTGGAGGTCGCGGCGGCGTGGGCGTCGAGGATGGCGGCCACTGCGGACGGTGAATTGTGGGGGGCGACGATCGTTCTGGGGGTGGCCATGCGGCAGCCGTCGATCAAGGAGGCGTGGTTGTACGCGTCGGAGACGATCAGGTCGCAGAAGGTGGCCATGCTTCGGACCGCGGCGAGGTTGGCCATGTAGCCCGACGAGAAGACCAGGGCCGCCGGGGTGCCCAGCCACGCGGCCAGCTCGGATTCCAGGGCGGCGTGGGCCGGCGTCGAACCCCGGACCAGGCGGGAGCCGGTGGCGCCCAGGCCGTAGCGGGACAGGGCCTCGGCCGCGGCCGCCGTCACTCGGGGGTCGCCGGCCAGTCCCAAGTAGTCGTTGCCGGCCAGGTCGACGGCGGTCGGGCGGGGGCTCAACTGACGGGTGAGCCCCGCCTTGGCCCTGCTCGCGGCCAGGCGATCCAGCTCCTCCAGCCAGCCCGACAAGACACCTCCAGCGATCACGAGAATGGGAAACTATCACCCGCCACTGACAGTCCTACCGGGCGCAAAGGTCTGTAGGGTACGGGCATGCCCGAGATCCTCGACAAGGCCCGTGCCCAGGTTCTCGCCGGCGGAGCCGGCCTCGACGAGGCGGGCATTCTCGACGTTCTGCGCCTCGGTGACGATCACCTGCCCGAGCTTCTTCAGCTCGCCCACGACGTACGTACCAAATGGTGTGGTCCTGAAGTCGAGGTCGAGGGCATCGTCTCGCTCAAGACCGGTGGCTGCCCGGAGGACTGTCACTTCTGCTCGCAGTCGGGGCTGTTCGCGTCGCCGGTGCGGTCCGTCTGGCTCGACATTCCGTCGCTGGTCGAGGCGGCCCGGCAGACCGCCGCGACCGGGGCCACCGAGTTCTGCATCGTCGCCGCCGTGCGCGGGCCCGACAAGCGGCTCATGGCCCAGATGCGCGAGGGGGTCAGGGCGATCCGGGAGTCCGTCGAGATCCAGGTCGCGGCCAGCCTCGGCATGCTCTCCCAGGAGCAGGTCGACGAGCTGGTCGAGATGGGCGTGCACCGGTACAACCACAATCTCGAGACCTGCCGGTCCTTCTTCCCCACCGTGGTGACCACCCACTCGTGGGAGGAGCGCTGGAGCACGCTCACCATGGTGCGCGAGTCCGGCATGGAGGTCTGCTGCGGCGGCATCCTCGGGCTCGGCGAGTCCGTCGAGCAGCGGGCGGAGTTCGCGGCTCAGCTGGCCGAGCTCGACCCGCACGAGGTGCCGATGAACTTCCTCAACCCGCGCCCGGGTACGCCGTTGGGTGATCAGCCCGTGGTCGAGGGCAAGGACGCGCTGCGCGCCATCGCCGCCTTCCGGCTGGCGATGCCCAGGACCATTCTTCGGTACGCGGGTGGGCGGGAGATCACCCTCGGCGACCTGGGTACGCGCGACGGGCTGCTCGGCGGGATCAACGCGGTGATCGTCGGCAACTACCTGACCACCCTGGGCCGGCCGGCCACCGAGGATCTGGCGCTGCTGGCCGACCTGAAGATGCCGGTCAAAGCCCTGTCGGCGACGCTCTAGTGTTCTGCGACCGGTGCGGCGGGGCCGCGGCCGAGGGCGACCACGCGGCCTGCGAGAAAGCCCGCGCCCTGGAGCCGCCGCGTTACTGCGCCGAGTGCCGCCGCCGGATGAAGGTGCAGGTGGTGCCCACCGGGTGGACAGCCACCTGCGTGGAGCACGGCACCCGCGCCTCTTAGGGGACCACCGAGTCGACCGAGCCGACCGGGCGCTCGACCGGCATCGGCAGGGTGACGCTGACCATGCCGCCGTCGCGGTCGGCCGGGCCGGCGCCGAGGCGGCGCAGGGTGCGCAGCATGGCGACGTTGTCGGCCGCCGTGTGGGCCACCACGGCCGCGATGTCGCTGCGCTCGGCGTGGGCCATCAGGCGGCGCAGCAGGGCCGTGCCGATGCCGCGGCGCTGCCAGGCGTCCTCGATCAGGATGGCGATCTCGCCCAGGTCGCCCTCGGTGAGCAGGTTCGCCATCGCCACCACGCGGTCGCCCACGACGGCCAGCAGGGTGCGGCCGGCGCCGGACGGTTCGAGCAGGCGGCGCAGCCGGGCCTCGCTCGGGCCGCCGCCGCCCAGGTAGCGGCGCTGCAGGGTTTCCGCGGAGCTGCGCTGGTGCAGGCGGCGGACGCCCTCCAGGTCGTCGGCGGTGGCCAGGCGCACGGCCAGTTCGGTGCCGTCGGGCAGCAGCAGGGTGGACTGTTCGCGCCGGCGGCGCAGCATCGCGGCGGAGAGCTCGATCAGGGCCTGCGCCCGCGCGTACTCGGCCGGGGTGAAGGCCGGGGCGCTGCGCAGCACCTCGAGGGAACCGCCGCCCGGGTCGGCCAGGCGCATCCGCTCGGTGTCGTGGCCGGGGCCGCCGCTCAGCGGCTCGGGGCGCCAGCGCACCTCGGTCGCGTCGAGCAGGGCGACCAGCGCCTCGCCCAGCGTGTCGGGCTCGTGCACCAGCCGGCCGGCCAGGGCCAGCGCCCGGGTCGGCTGGTCGGCCAGGCCCTGCGCCTCGGCGCGGGCCACGAACGCGTCGCGGCCGCGGCCCTTGGCGACCGCGGTGAGCAATTCGGTCTCGGTCATCGAGTCGGGCGCGTCGACCAGGAAGTCGTCGACGGCGCCCGCCTCGGTGGTGTGCACCTGCACGGCCAGGATGTTCACCGACCGCAGAGCGAGGCTCGCGGTCAGCACGGAAAGGTAGCCCGGACGGTCGTCGACCGTTGCCCGGATCCGCCACAGCGCCATCTCCGGCACCTCCTTCTCGCCCCGGATGGGCGGCGAGTCACGTCAGCTGTACCAACGCCAATACTGCCCCGCAGGTGTTAACCGGACATTGCTTGAGCTGGGATTTGAGTGCGAGTCCGATCACACGGGGTTTGCCGCCACGGGTGGGCTCAGGCGGTCGCCCAGGATGACGGCGGCCGCGCGGACCAGCTGGGCCACCCGGTCGACCTCGGTCACGTGGAAGGCGGCCGCCGGCAGCTCGTCGTCGGCCGAGCGGGCCACCACGAGCACCAGACCGTCGCGGCCGAACGGGGCCACCGCGTACTTGGTGTTGTCGGCGCCGGTGAGCGGGCGGGCCCGCAGCGGGGTGACCTCGGGCAGCTGGAGCGGGGCCGGGGCGCGCCAGCTGGCGTACGTCACGGCCGGCTCGTTGGTCAGCGCGCGGGGAGCACCCGTGCGCGAGGCCCAGTCGGCCGGCACGACAGCGGCCGCGGCCCAGTCGGCGGCGAGCAGGGCGGGCATCGCGTCGACCAGGGTGGCCAGGCCGTCGGCCGGGTTCGCGGCGACCTGGGCCAGCAGTTCGGCGTCGTGGCCGCCGTTGACGGGGGCGCCGATCGCCTTCCAGACGCCGTCGACCTGCACGCCCGGGATGGCGGCGAGCCCGGCGAGGAGGCGTTCCACGCGGGAGGCGCCGGGCCACACGACGGTGAAGTCGTCGACGGCGCGGCCGCCGAGTCGCTCGAGCACGACGACCTGGACGATGTCCGCGCCGGCCACGCCGAGCGTGCGCGCGACCTGGCCGAGGGCACCGGGACGGTCCGGCAGGGTGACTCGTACCCGCAGCAACATGCAACTCCTCCCGTCTTAGGCCGGCACAGCGATGCCGGCCTCCGGCGTCCAGCGTGCCAACTCGGCGTTTCGCACCGGTTGCGCCGCCGTGTCAATCGCTCTCAGGAGAAAGTGTCACGCCGTGTCATCGGAGTATCGTCGTAGCGTGATCTGCCCAGCGTGTCGCGCGAAGGAACACGACAAGTGCCGCGGCGGCTCCTGGTGCGACTGTCAGCATCGCCCACCCGAGCCGACCCCACCCGCGACCGGCGCGCCCGGTCCGTAAAAGCCTTCTAGGCTTCGTTGCGCCGGAAGGTCGTGTCCGCCGGGATCGGCAGGAACAGCTCGCCCTTGAATCCCGGCGTGAGCGCGTCGGCCACGAAGGCCCCGACGTCGCGCCCGCTGAGCCAGCCCGGTTCGATCGCCCCGCCGTCCCAGTCCTCGGTGACGATCGGCGTGTAGACGTCCACTTCATGCAGCCGTACGGACTCGTTCTCCGCCGCCAGGACCCGCATCAACATGGCCTGGGCGGCCCCGGTGACCGAGATCGGCCCGGAGCCCGCCACGGCGAGCACCGAGGCGATACCGCCGAGCGCGAGATAGACCGAGTCCGCCCGCCCGGCCAGCGCCGGCAGGAATACCCGCGCCACCATGAAGTGGCTGGTCAGGTTGTCGGAGATGATCCGCTGCCACACGGCGGGGTCGAGGCCGGCCAGCGGCGCCCCCTCCCACCACTCCCCCAGCGAGGCGACGACCGCGTCGATCGGCCCCAGCTCCGCCGCGATCAAAGAACGCAGCCGGGTCGAATCCGGCAAATCTGATATGTCACCGACGAACCCGTGCAGCAGATCCGACTGGATCTTGTCCTGCAACCGGGCGAGTCGTGAGGGGTTACGTGAGGGCACGGCAACTACCGCGCCCCGGGAGATCAATTCGCGCACGACGGCCGTTCCGGCCCGGCCGGTGCCGCCCGCCACGACATGGACGCGCCCAGTGAGTGTCACCGGGCAACCGTATCGAAGCTGGGCGCGCCTCCCTCGTACGAGCAAGATCTTGTGGATAACTCTGTGTATGAGCACCAGAAGTTGTGGACAACGTGTGCCAACCCACTCCGCGTGCGTCTTTTGTCGTACCCCTGGTGCACGATGATCAGCGTGTCTGACGAAGCTGCCCTTCCCCGCGGCGGAAAACAAAATGACAAACCGGACGTGGACCCCGTCGGGCGGGTCTTAGGTACTGCCGACGCCACCCCGCTCCAGTTCTGGACGGCCGTGACCCCCGGCAGCTACCTGCAGCTCGACGACGTCGTGGTCACCAAGCGCGAGCTCCCCGACCGCGAGCCGGTCACCATCGCCGGCGTGGTGACCCAGGTCCGCGCCCGCCACGAGGGCGCCCAGTTCGACTCCGACGTCTTCGCGATCGCCGACGGCACCCTGCCGGCCATGGTGCAGGAGGCGGCCGAGATCACCACGACCCGGGTCGATCCCGAGCTGTACGTGCCACCCGCTCCCGGCGCCGTCGTGCACCGGGCCTCCGGCGAGGCCCGCGACGCCGCGCTGCACTTCGACCGCATGGAGCGGCGTATCCCGATGGGCACCGGCCGCGACGGCGTACCGGTCTTCCTGAACGCCGACTTCCTCGACGGCACCCGCGGCGCCCACGTGTCCATCTCCGGCATCTCGGGCGTCGCCACCAAGACCAGTTTCGCGACCTTCCTGCTCTACTCGGTCTTCCGCTCGGGCCAGCTCGGCGCCGACGGGGCCAACGCCCGCGCGCTGATCTTCAACGTCAAGGGCGAGGACCTGCTCTTCCTCGATCACCCCAACACCAAGCTCGACGAGAGCACGCGGGCCGCTTACAAGCTTCTCGAGCTACCGGCCAACCCTTTCCCTGACGTACGCGTGTACGCGCCCCCACGAGCGGGCGACTCCTCCGGCGCGCCCGATGTCAGCAGCCGCCTCACCGGCGTCGACGCGTTCTACTGGACGCTCGAGGAGTTCTGCTCAGCCCGCCTGTTGCCGTACGTGTTCGCCGACGCCGACGACGAGCGCCAGCAGTACACGATGGTGGTCCACTCGGTCACCGCCCACCTGAACCGCCACGCGGTGCCGGCCGAGGGCGGCATCAGCATCGACGGCCGCCGGATCGGGTCGTACGGCGATCTCGTCGACCACATCGTCGAGCAGCTCACCGACGACGACACCCGGTCCACCTGGGCCGGCAGCGCGGTGAACATGGGCACCGTCAACGCGTTCGCCCGCCGCCTGATCGGCAGCAAGCGCGACCTGTCCCGGCTGATCCGCGGCGACCTGGCCCAGCGCCGCCCGCACCAGATCAAGACGGCCGAGTCGGCCCAGGTCACCGTGGTCGACCTGCACAATCTGCCGGACCGCGCGCAGCGGTTCGTGGTCGGTGTCACGCTCAAGACCGAGTTCGAGGAGAAGGAGAAGTCCGGCACCGGCCGTCCTCTGCTCTTCGTGGTCCTCGACGAGCTCAACAAGTACGCCCCGCGCGAGGGCACCTCGCCGATCAAGGAGGTGCTGCTCGACATCGCCGAGCGGGGCCGCTCGCTCGGCGTGATCCTGATCGGCGCCCAGCAGACCGCGAGCGAGGTCGAGCGGCGCATCGTGACCAACTCGGCCATCCGCGTGGTCGGCCGGCTCGACCCGGCCGAGGCGGCCCGCCCCGAGTACGGTTTCCTGCCGCCCGCGATGCGCCAGCGCGCCCTGCTGGCCCGCCCCGGCACGATGTTCGTCAACCAGCCCGACATCCCGGTGCCGCTGTGCGTGGAGTTCCCGTTCCCGGCCTGGGCGACCCGCAAGTCCGAGTCCGGCCCCCCGCCCGCCGGTTCCCTCAAGTCCATCGTCCAAGGCGCGGACCCGTTCGCCGTCGTGGGCGGTTCGCTCGACGACGACATTCCGTTCTAAGGTTCCGCGATGCGCATCCTGCACACCTCCGACTGGCACGTCGGCAAGGTACTCAAGGGCCGGAACCGGCACGAGGAGCACATCCGCGTGCTGGGCCAGGTCGTCGAGATCGCCAAGGCCGAGCGGCCCGATCTGGTGATCATCGCGGGTGATCTCTACGACACCGCGGCTCCGACGGCCGACGCCACCCGGGTGGTCACGCGGGCGCTGTCGGCGCTGCGCAAGACCGGCGCGCGGGTGGTCGCGATCGGCGGCAACCACGACAACGGGGCCGCCCTCGACGCGCTGCGCCCGTGGGCCGACGCGGCCGGCATCGAGCTGCGCGGCTCGGTGCTGGCCAACCCCGAGGACCTGCTGATCACCGGCCAGACCGAGGACGGCGAGCGCTGGCAGCTGGTCGCCCTGCCGTTCCTGTCGCAGCGGTACGCGATCCGGGCGGCGGAGATGTACGAATTGACGGCGGCGGAGGCCTCACAGACGTACGCCGATCATCTCGGCCGTTTGATCGCCAAGCTCAGCGAGCGGTTCGCCGACCCCGGCGTGATCAATCTTCTGACCGCTCATCTCACGATCTTCGGGGCCACCACGGGTGGCGGCGAACGAGAGGCGCACACGGTCATGGGGTACGCCGTGCCCGCCACCGTCTTCCCGCAGAACACCCACTACGTCGCGCTGGGCCACCTGCACCGCTCGCAGCAGGTCATCGCCCCCTGCCCGACCCGCTACAGCGGCAGCCCGCTCGCGATCGACTTCGGCGAGGAGGAGAACATCCCGTCGGTGGCCATCGTCGAGGTCGGCGTCGATCGGGCGGCCCGGGTCCGCGACGTGCCGATCTCCTCGGCGATCGCCCTGCGCACGGTCCGCGGCACCCTCGAACAGCTCGCGACGGTGAACCTTCCGGACGCCTGGCTCCGTGTTCTGGTGCGCGAGAAGCCGCGGGTCGGCCTGCGCGAGGACGTGCAGGAGCTGCTGCCCAACGCGCTCGAGGTGCGGATCGACCCCGAGATGATGCCGGACCGGACGGGAGAGCGGATGGCGCAGCGGGCCGGCCGGTCACCGCGCGAGCTCTTCGGCGACTACCTGGACAGCAAGGACAACGCCGAGGACGGCGTCCGCGAGCTGTTCGACGAGCTGTACGACGAGGTGAGCACCAACAAATGAGCGAGCGTAGCGAGCGCAGGCAGCTCAGTGGCCTGGTCTCAGGTTCGACCGAGCGAAGCGGAGTCGAATCATGAGGCCCATACGGCTCGACATGGCAGGGTTCACGGTTTTCCGGGACGAGACCACCGTGGACTTCACCGACGCCGACTACTTCGCGCTGGTCGGGCCGACCGGCTCGGGCAAGTCGACGGTGCTCGACGCGATCACGTTCGCCCTCTACGGCACGGTCCCGCGCTGGGGTGGCGCCCGCGGCATCGTCAACGCGCTCGCCCCCTCGGCCACCGAGGCCCGGGTGCGCCTGGTCTTCGAGTCGGCCGGCGACCGCTACGTGGCGACCCGGGTCGTCCGCCGCGACGGCCGGGGCAACGTCAAGACCGCCGGGGCCGGCCTCCAGCTCATGCCGCCCGGCTTCGACGTCACCAAGCTGGACACCGGCATGGACCTCGACGACCTGGGCGACGTCCTCGCGGGCACCCCGGCCGAGATGGACGAGGCCGTGCAGCACGCCGTCGGCCTGCCGTTCGAGCAGTTCACCAGCTGTGTCGTGCTGCCGCAGGGCCAGTTCGCCGACTTCCTGCACGCCAAGCCGGCCACCCGCCAGCAGATCCTGGTCAACCTGCTCGGGCTGCACGTCTACGAACAGGTGCAGACCAAGGCCACCGGGCGCGCGCAGACGGCCGAGGGCAAACTGGCCGTGGTCGATCAGAGTCTGGCCGGGCTGGCCGACGCCACCGACGAGGCGGTCGAGGAGGCACAGGCCCATCTCGTACGCATGCGGGAGCTCACGACCGCCGTCGAGCGGGCCGTGCCCGGGTTGCGCGACAAGCGGGAGGCCGAGGCGGCCGCCGCCGCGAAGCGGGACGAGCTCGACGCGGAGCTGCGGCAGCTGGGCAACGTGCGTACCCCGGCCGCAAGCGTGGAGACCGCCGGCGTGACGGCGGCCGCGAGGGCGACCGCCGCCGAGGCCGCGGACGAGGTTCGCGCGGCCGAGGAGAAGGAAGAAAAGGTACGGGGTGAGCTGGCCGCGGCCGGCGACGCGGGTTCGCTGAGCCTGATGCTCGACCGGCACGCCGAGTTGCAGCGGCTGACCGGGCAGGAGGAGTGGTTCGCGGGCGAGGTGTCGGTGGCCGACGTCGAGCACAAGGACGCGGTGGCGGCGCTGGAACTCGCGCACAGTGAGCACGCCGGCGCGGCCCAGCTGCTCGAGCAGGCCCGCCTCGACTACACGGAGGCCCAGCGTACGGACCGGGCGGCCGCCCTGCGAGCCCATCTCGCGGTGGGTGACAACTGCCCGGTGTGCGAGCAGACGGTGACGACGGTCCCGGCTGTACCGGAGGGCTCGGCGGTGCGGGCGGCCGAGGCCGCGGGCAAAGCCGCGCGGGCCGCCGCCGAGGCCGCCGAGCAGACCTGGAAGCAGCGGGACGCGGTCGCGCGCAAGCTGGAGAGCAACCTCGAACGCAAGCGCGCCCAGTACGAGCACCACCTGTCGCGCCTGGCCGAGGCCCGTGCCGCGGTGGCCGAGTCGCCCGGGGTCGAGGCGTTGCGGCGGCGGCTCGACGAGCTGGGCCGGCTCCAGAAGCAGCTCGATCAGGCCGCTTCGTCGGTACGGACGACACGCGCGGCTCACCGCAAGGCGCAGGCGGCCGTGGTCGCCGCCGAGGAGCAGCAGCGCACGGCGTGGCGCGAGTTCGACGCCGTACGGGACGGGGTCGCCCGCTTCTCCCCACCTCCGGCCGACCGCGACGACCTCGCCGCCGCCTGGTCCACACTGGTCGCCTGGGCCGCCGAGCTGGTCGTCGCCCGCCGTTCGGCCCGCGCGGAGGCCGAGGACGCCGTCACCGCCGCCCACCAGGCCACCCTCACCACCATCTCCGACATTTCCGACTTGTTCGTGGCGGCGGGAGTGCCGGCGCCCTCCCGCTCCTCCGCCGGCTACTCCTCGGGCGCCCGGGCATCCGCGCCACTTTCCGACATCTCCTCTCTTTCAGATGCGGATCTCATCCGGGCGGCGGCGGTGGCGGCGGAGCGGGCCGAGGCCGCGTGGAAGCGTCTCGACGACCGGCGGGCCTCGGCGGCCGAGCTGACCGAGCAGCGCATGACCCTGCAGCGCGAGAGCCGCGTCGCCAAGGCCCTCGCCGGTCACCTGCGGGCCAACAACTTCGAGCGCTGGCTGCTCGAGGAGGCGCTCGACCTGCTCGTCGGCGGCGCCTCGCGGATCCTGCGCGAACTGACCGGCGGCCAGTACGACCTGATCCACGACAAGGGCGAGTTCTTCGTGATCGACCACCACGACGCCGGCCTGCGCCGCGGCGTGCGCACGCTGTCCGGCGGCGAGACGTTCCAGGCCTCGCTGGCCCTCGCGCTCGCCCTGTCCGAGCAGCTGGCCGGCATGTCGACCACCGCCGCCAGCCTCGAGTCGATCGTGCTGGACGAGGGCTTCGGGACCCTCGACGCGGCCACGCTGGACGTGGTCGCGGCGACGCTGGAGAACCTGGCCGCCCGCGGCGACCGGATGGTCGGTGTCGTCACCCACGTCAACGCGCTCGCCGAGCGGGTGCCGGTCCGGTTCGAGGTGCGCAAGGACGCGCGTACCGCCCATGTGGAGAGGGTTGGCCTTTGACCAGGATGTTCGTGGACGCGTGGGATCCCTCGTACGGCGCCTCGTACGAGGGCGCCGACGGCGGCGAGGGCCCGGCGTCGCCCAGCAGCGCCCAGGTCGACACCGACGTGGAGATCCCGGCCGCCGAGTGGGCCCCGATCGACGTGTCGGCCTCGGTGCGCCGCCCCGACGTCGTCTTCCTGGTCGACGGCGTCCGCCGCAACGACGCCGGCCTGTGGACGGCCGAGGAGGACGGTACGTCGTACGCCGGCCTGGCCGCCTCGTACGCCGCCGGCGTGGTCCGCTGCGACCTCGGCCGCGGCCAGGCCGAACTGGTCGGGGCCAAGGTCGGCCGCGGCCTGTTCACCGCCAGCCCCACCGCCTCCGACGTCCAGGCCGGCACGGTCCGTTACACGGTCCACCGCATCGAGGGCGCGGGCGAGGCGTCCAAGCTGCCGTCGGCCGTCCAGCCGTCACTGACCGCCCTCGAGATCGACATCTCGTCCGAGGCCCGCGCCACCGGCTCCGACGGCGCCGACCTCCTGGTGGTCGACGGTCCACTGCGCAACCGGCGCCAGCTTCCCCGGACCATCGGGTACGTCAAGACCCAGCAGAAGCAGTACCTGCCGGGCGCCCTGACCCCGGTCGTGACGTCACTGCGCCCCGGCCAGCGCACCCCCGTCTTCCACCTGGGCACGGTGTGGGGCGGCTGGTCCTGGTACCTGCGCCTGCCCGGCGGCTCGGGCGCCCCCTGGTCCGGCATCGTCCGCGTCGAGTGCTCCCCCGACCTCACCCCCGGCGAGGCCATCGAGCTGGCCGAGATCTCCAGCGCCACCCTGCCCCGCTTCGCCTCGGCGTCCTACAAGGACCCGCGCGCCCCACAGAACCTGGTACCCATCGCCGGCCTGGAACGCCGCCTGCGCACCATGCTCGGCGACGCCCGCTTCCTGCACCGAGCCTTGACCAAGGCCACCGCCCTGACCCGCTGACCTCACCCGCCCCACCCCTCGGCGTTTTCGCACCACGGAGTATCGAAGTTGGACCTCACGCAAGCCCGCGATCTCGCCACCGATCTCATGGCCCGGCACAGGCTGGCCGGCTGGCGGCTGTCGTTCGACAACGCCAAGACCCGGGCCGGCGCCTGCCGCTCGGACCGCAAAGAGATCACCCTGTCCCGGCCGCTGATCAGCCTGTACTCACCCGAGCAGGTCACCGACACGATGCTGCACGAGATCGCGCACGCCCTGGCCGGCTCCGGCCACGGTCACGACAGGGTGTGGCGCGCGACCGCCCGGCGCATCGGCTACACCGGCGGCCGCTGCCTGCCCGCCGACGCACCCCAGGTCGACGGCGCCTGGGTCGGCACCTGCCCGGCCGGCCACCGCACGACCGCCCACCGCCGCCCGGTCCGCGTCCGCTCGTGCCCGAAGTGCACACCCCGCTTCGACCTGGCCGCCCGCTACACCTGGACCCATCACGGCCGCCCGGCCGCCATGGACCCCCGCTACGACGCCGAACTGGCCCGCCTGAGCAACCACCACCCCGAGCCCACCCCGGCCCCCATCCCCGTCGGCGCCCGAGTCCGCCTGACCGGCGCCGGCAAGTACGCCGGCCTCACCGGCACCGTCGAGAAGCGCGGCCGCACCCGCTACCAGGTCCGCACCCGAGCCGGCCTGCTCAGCGTCGCCTTCGCCGCCGCCCAGCCCCTGACCGCCACCGACCGCTGACCACCGCACCCACGAGTGAGCGGGGCGCCGGGCGAGCCGAAGCTGTCTACTCTGGCCGGGTGAGGCCCGGAGCCGTCGTCCAAGCCGCTCGCCGGTGAGTGCGATGCCGCATGAGCCGGAGCCGTCGCCCGACCTGCTGATCGGTGAGCCCGAGCGTGACTCGGCGCAGGAGGCGCTCGAAGAGCATCTGGCCGAGAAACGCCTGCCTTCGCCCGAGTACGAGCGGCGCGTCGCAGCCGTCCAGCAGGCCCGGACCCGGTCCGAGCTGGCCCTGATCTTCGCCGACCTGCCGCTGCCTCACCCCGAGCTGCCGCCCTCGGCGCCGCCCGATCCGGACGAGGACAACCCGCCACCGATCTTCCTGGTCGGCGTGCTGACGCTCGCCCTCGGGCTGCCGGTCGCGGTGGTGCTCGGTTTCGCGTACGGCCTGTGGTGGACCTTGGCCCTTCCGGTCCTGGCCACCGTGGCGATGGCCTACGTCGAGCACCTGCGCTCCCGTTAAGCGGGCACCACGCTCGGGAACGTCACCCCGGTGAGGTCTTCGGACACCGCCCACAGCCGCTGCTGAACGGCCACGTCGTACGACTGCCGGCTGGACGTGACCAGCCGGGGGTGGCCCTTGATCTCGTAGCGCCCACCGGGCCCGTAGTACTGGCCACCCAGCGCGGCCGGATCCGTGGCCGCGCGCAATGTCGGCAGCGCGCCCATCGCCGGCGGCTGGGTGATCAGCGGGGTCAGCCAGGTCAGCGGGATCCGCAGGGCGGCCGGGCTGTTGCGGGCGAGTTCGGTGCTGGACAGGCCGGGGTGTGCGGCCAGCGCGACGGTGGTGCCGTGCGCGGCGAGCCGGCGCTGCAGCTCGTACGTGAACATCAGGTTGGCCAGTTTGGACTGGCCGTAGGCGGCGGTCCGGCTGTAGGACCGTTCCCAGTTCAGGTCGTCGAAGTGGATGGCGGCCCGGATCCGGTGGCCGGTGCTGCTGACCGTGACCACGCGGGAGCCGGGCACCGGCAGCATCCGGTCGAGCAGCAGCCCGGTGAGCGCGAAGTGCCCGAGGTGGTTGGTGCCGAACTGGGCCTCGAAACCGTCGCGGGTCGTCTGCTTCGGCGTGTACATCACGCCGGCGTTGTTGATCAGCAGGTCGATTCCGGTGAAGCGGGACCGGAGGGCCGCCGCCGCGGTCCGGACGGAGTCGAGCGAGGTCAGGTCCAGCGCCTGCACGGAGACGTCGCCGCTCATGCGGGACGCGGCCCGCTCGCCCTTTTCGATGTCGCGCACGGCGAGCACCACCGTCGCTCCGCGCTCGGCGAGCGCCTTGGCGGTCTCGTACCCGAGCCCGGTGTTGGCCCCGGTCACCACGGCCACTCGCCCGTGCTGGCTCGGAATGGCGGCTGTCGTCCACTTTTCGCTCATCTCGTTTCCCATGCGATGAACGCTAAAGTACCTCCGGTACGTTGTCAACGTACCGGAGGTACGTAAGTTAAACTGGCGATCATGACCTTCCAGCGGGCGCGAACCGAGGAGCAGCGGGAGATCCGCCGGCGGGCGATCCTCGACACGGCCTCGGCCATGCTCGGCGAGATGCCGGTGGCCGCGGTGACGTTGAACGAGCTCAGCCGCCGGGTCGGCCTGGCCAAGCCGAACGTGCTGCGCTATTTCGAGTCGCGCGAGGCCGTCCTGCTGGAACTGCTGAACCGCTTCCTCGAGGAGTGGCTGACCGAGCTGTCCGGAGAGCTGGCGGCCGGCGTCGACGACCAGGGGCCGATGGACGAGCGGGCCACGGCGGTGGCCGCGGTCCTCGGCCGCTCCCTGGCCGAGCGGCCGGTGCTGTGCGACCTGTTCGGCGCGCAGGGCAGCGTCCTCGAGCACAACGTGTCGGTCGAGGTGGTCGCCCACTACAAGCGCGTCTCCCTCGAGCGCCTGACCACCATGACCACCCTGCTCCGCGAGCACCTGCCGGAACTGGGCGACAACGCGACGTTCTTCAGCCTGCAGGCCATGCTCACGGCGGGCATCCTGGCCGCGTACAGCACGCCCCCGGCCAGCCTCCGGGCCGCCTACGAGGCCGAACCGGAGCTGGCCCGCTTTCACCCGGAGCCGGGGCCCTACCTGGAGCAGGCCCTGACCGCGACCCTGCTGGGCACCCTTCCCCGGCCCACTTCGGCCGGCGCCGAAGCCTCTCGGCCCTGAGGCCCATCCGGCGGATCACGCGGCCGGGCGCACGCGTCAGCGCTGGTCGGCTGACGCCCGAGGGACGCACACCTTCACCGCGGCCGGGGCGACCTTGGCCGTGAAGGTCTTCGTCTTCGTCCGGGCGCCGCCGTCCAGCTCGTACTCCATCTTGGACTTGAGTTTGACCTCGACCCGCCGGGCCCGGGTGGTGCGAACGAACGGGGAGCTGTCGCTGCGGCCGACCGCCATCGTGCCGAGGGCGCGGGCCCACTGCAGGGCGCCCTGGGCCGTGGCGACGCCGACGTCGAGCCAGCCGTCGTCCGGTTTCGCGTCGTCGAACGCCTTGATGCCGCCGGTGATCTTGCTGACGTTGCCGATCAGGACGCAGCTGGCCTCGTCCTCGAACCAGTCGTTGCCGTCGATCTTGATCAGGGCCTTCGGCGCCTCCCCGTTGACGTGGCGGACGCCGGCCCACACGTACGCCAATTTGCCCAGCCGGTCCTTCATGTTGCGGTCGGCGTCGCTGATCATCGCGCCGTCGAAGCCGACGCCGGCCATCACGCCGAAGTACTCGCCGTTGAGCTTGCCCAGGTCGATGCGGCGCCGGTCGCCGTGCAGGGCGATGTCGACGGCCTGCTCGAGATCGGTGGGGATGCCCAGGTTGGACGCGAGCAGGTTGCCGGTGCCGGCCGGCATGATGGCCAGCGGGATCTTCGAGCCGCCCTTCTCGCGGGCCAGGACGTCGATCGAGCGCTGGACCATGCCGTCGCCGCCCCACACCACCAGCAGATCCGGCTTGGCCTTGACGACTTTCCGGACCTGGTCGGGGGCCTTCTTGCTCTTGGGCACCTCGAACCACAGCAGGTCCTCGACGCCCGTGTCGGTGAGGCGGCGGCGGAGCTCGTCCAGGCCGCCGCCGAACGTCTTGCGCTGGTGCGCCACTACAGCGATCGTTCGGGGGGTGCTCATGGGCAGCGCACTACCCGTATCGACGAAAACGTAATCAGTTGACGGTTTCTCGCATGCGCTGCTCGGCGGCCGCGCTGCGGATGACCATGAGGCGCAGCTCGAGCTCGTCCGAGACCATCGAGGCGAGGTGCTCGAGGGCCTTGAGCTGGCGCGGGTTGGCCTCGCGGGGCTTGTTGTCGATCACGTTGACCGTGCCGAGACGGTAGCCGTCGTGCGTCCGGATCGGCGCCGCGGCGTAGAAGCGCAGGCCCAGCTCGCCCCGGACCAGCGGGTGTTCGAGCGTGCGGGGGTCGACCGCGGCGTTGTTGATGACGTACACGTCGTCCTGGGCGATCACCGACGCGCACAGGCCCGGCTCGCGGCCGACCTGGCGTACCCCGCTGAGCCCCTGGCACGCGGCCAGCCAGACCCGGTCCTGTTCGACCAGCGAGACGGTGGCGATCGGGGTGTCGAAGATGGCGCCCGCGACGAAGGCGATCCGGTCGTACGCGTCCTCGACCGGCTGGTCGACCAGCCGGTAGCGGCGGACGGCCTCGAGACGGGCCTGCTCCTCGGGGTTGATGTTGTCCAAGTATTCGTAGGCGTCCGACGACACCGGGCTGCTGCTCGTCATGGCTGCTCCTCGCAGGTGGCTACGATGCCTGGAAGCCTAGAAAGGGCATTGGTGTCCCGCAATGCCCTCGGTGGCCGGATCGGCCGCCGATCCTGTGAAGAGGCTGGGATGTCGCACATTCTGTCGGTCGGCGGGGTATTGGTCGGGCGTGACGCCACCAACCGCCGCCGTGATCGGACAGCTCGCCCGCGACCTCGTATTGACCGTTGACGAACTCCCGGACGTCGGTTCCTCGGCCGCGGCGACCAGCCGCCGCGAGCAGCTGGGCGGCAAGGGCGCCAACCAGGCCGTCGCGCTGGCCCAGCTCGGGGTGCGCCCGTCGCTGGTCGCGGTGGCCGGCGACGACGTGATCGGCGACGTGCTTATCGATCAGGCCCGGCAGGACGGCATCGACGTACGCCGGGTGGTGCGCCGGCGCGGCGCGCTGACCGGCCTGATCGTCGAAATTCTCGAACCGGGGTCGCACTACCGCTACGTCGAGCACCTTCCGCCGGAGGTGCTGCTGACCGAGGACGACGTGCTGGCCGCGCGGGACGTCATCGCCGGCGCCGACGCCGTACTCGTGCAGTTGCAGCAGCCGTTCGAGGCGGCGCTGGCCGCGGCCCGGATCGGCCATCAGGCCGGCAAGCTGGTCGTCCTCGACGGCGAGGTGAAAGACCGGGCGATTCTGGCGTACGCGGATGTGGTGCGCGCCGACGAGAAGGAGGCCGACGGGCTGGACGCCGGCGTCCTCGACGGCGGCCCGTCCCTGCTCGCCCTGGCCCGGGAGGACGGCAACCTTCTCATCTGGAAGGACGGCCAGGCGACGATCCCGCTGACCGACGGCGAGCCGGTGGACACCACCGGCGGCGGCGACTCCTTCACGGCCGCCCTGACCGCGACCCTGCTCACCGGCGGGTCGTACGAGGAGGCCGGCCGCCGGGCGACCCTGGCCTCCGGCGTCACCGTCATGCACGTCAGCGGGCGGCCGGACCTGCGCTATGTCTGAGATCGGAGCGGCCGAGCCCTGGGCCGTACGCGAGACCGCCCTGCCCGGCGACGACGGACTGCGCCAGGCCGAGTCGATCTTCGCGCTGGGCAACGGCCACGTCGGCCTGCGCGGCAACCTCGACGAGCCGCACGCGGGCGGGATGCCCGGCACCTTCCTCAACTCGCTCTTCGAGGAACGGGACGTCACCTACCCCGAGGCCGGGTACGCGTTCCCGGAACGCACCGAGACGGTGGTGAACGCGCCCAACGCGAAGCCGATCGCGCTGCGCGTCGGCGATGATCCCTTCGACGTACGCACGGGGACGCTGACCCGGCACGAACGGGTCCTCGATCTGCGGGCCGGCACGCTGACCCGCGAGGTCGAATGGACCTCACCCTCCGGAGTGGAGGTGCGGGTACGCAGCGTACGGCTGGTCTCGTTCCCACGCCCCTCGGTGACCGCCGTCCGCTACACCGTGCGAGCCGACGCGCCCCTGACCGTCGAATCCGATCTGGTGGTCAACGAGGCCCTGCCCGCGGAACGCGACGACCCGCGGGCCAGCGCGATCATCACGACGCCCTTCCGCAGCGTCTCCAGCGACCCGGACGTGCTGGTTCACCGCACCCGCCGCAGCGGCCTGCCGGTCGCCGCCGCGGTGATCCATACCGGTCACGAGGGCACCGTCGTGACCTCGCTCGACCTGATCCGGTGGACGGCCACCGGGCACGGCGAGATCAGCTTCGACAAGTTCACCGCGTACCGCTGGAACGAGGACGACCTCCGCGGGCAGGCGCTGAAGGACCGGGACGCCGCCGCCCGCGACGGCTTCGACGTGCTCCTGGCCGAGCAGCGCGACTACCTCGACGAGTTCTGGGACGGCGCCGACGTCGAGGTCGACGGCGACCCCGACATCCAGCAGGCCGTCCGGTTCGGGCTCTTCCACGTCCTGCAGGCGGCGGCCCAGGCCGGCCCGCATCCCATCCCGGCCAAGGGCCTGACCGGCAACGGCTACGACGGGCACACCCTCTGGGACACCGAGACGTACGTGCTGCCGGTGCTCACCTACACCCATCCCGACTGCGCGGGACTGGCCCTGCGCTGGCGGCACAGCACCCTCGACCAGGCCCGCGCCCGGGCCCGTGAGCTGCGCCTGGACGGCGCCGCCTTCCCGTGGCGCACGATCAGCGGCCCCGAGTGCTCCGGCTACTGGCCGGCCGGCACGGCCGCGCTGCACGTCAACGCCGACATCGCCGACGCGGTGCTGCGCTACCACGCCGCGACCGGCGACGAGGACTTCATGCGCTCGGCCGGCAAGGAGCTCCTGGACGAGACGGCGCGCCTGTGGAAGTCGGTCGTCTACTTCGACGAGGAGCACGTCGGCCACATCGCCGGGGTCACCGGGCCCGACGAGTACACGGCGCTGATGGACGACAACATCTACACGAACCTGATGGTGGAACAGAACCTGCGGGCCGCGGGCTCGCCCGTACGGCTCCATGTGCCCTATGACGAGCGGCGGGAGGTCCACGATCAGTCGGCCGGCTTCACCCGGCTGCCCGCCTGGGATTTTTCGGACGACGCGTATCCGCTGATGCTCCATCACCACTACCTGAACCTCTACCGCAAGCAGGTGATCAAGCAGGCCGACCTCGTACTGGCGATGATGAAGCGGCCCGACGCGTTCACCCTGGACGAGAAGCGCCGCAACTTCGCGTACTACGAGGCCCGCACGGTGCGTGACTCGTCCCTGTCGGCCCCGATCCAGGCCGTGCTCGCGGCCGAACTCGGCTACCTGACCCGAGCCCACGAATACCTGGCCGAATCGGCGTTGCTCGACCTGCGCGGCAGCGGCGAGTCCGGCGGCGACGGCCTGCACATCGCCGCCTGCGCCGGCGCGTGGACGGCCCTGGTCATGGGCTTCGGCGGCCTCCGCGACCACGACGGCCGGCTGTCCTTCGCGCCGCGCCTGCCGCCCCGGCTGACCCGCCTGGCCTTCGGCCTGCGCTGGCGCGGCTGCCGTCTCTCGGTCGCGGTCACCCCCGATTCCGTGACGTACGCGGCCCGGCACGCACCCGTCGAGTTCCGCCACCAGGGCGAGGACGTGCGGCTGACCGCCGGCCAGGAGAAGACCTTCACGCTGGACCCGATCGAGGAGCTGCCCGCCCCGCCGACCCCGCGCCCACCTCGTACGATCAGCGAATGACGGTCTGGGTGGCCCTGCTGCGGGCGGTCAACCTCGGCACCCGCAACAAGGTCCCGATGGCGGCCCTGCGCGCCGAACTGGAGGCGGCCGGCCTGCCCGGCGCGAGAACCCACCTGCAGAGCGGCAACGTGGTGGTCCGCTCCGACCTGGACGTCGGTCCCATCATCCACAAGGTCCTGCGCGAGCGCTTCGACCTGAACGAGCCGGTCATGGTCCGCAGCCACGCCCGCCTCATGGAGATCATCGCCGCCAACCCGTTCCCGGCCGCGGCGACGTCACGCCCCACGTTCCTGCGGGTGGTCTTCCTGGCCGACCACCCGCCGGCCGCCCGCGCCAAGCTCCTGGAATCCCACGACGACGTACGCCTGCTCGACCGCGAGGTCTACATCGACTACCGCGATCGCGTACACGGCAACCCGGTCAACGCCGCCATGATCGCCCGCCGCCTGGACCAGCACGGCACCGAACGCAACTGGGCCACCATCACGAAGCTGGCCGAGATCGCCGCCCTGCTCTGAGGCGCTAACCGAAGACGGCGGGGTTGGCCAGGAAGAACTCGTTGAGGGTCCGGCGGTCGGCCGGGGCCAGCGCCTTGCGGGGTACGCGCAGGTAGCGGCCGCCGCGGAAGTGGATGATCCACGTGGAGGGCCAGCGGTCGACCCGGGTGACGTCGGTCCACGGCAGGTCGGTGCGGCCGGTGGCGGTCCGCTCGGTCATGCCGGTGGCGCCGAACTCGTACCGGAACGGCTGGGCGTACGCCTGGTGCCGCAGCGCCCAGCTGATCAGCACCATCAGCTCGAAGAACGCCGGGATGACGAGGAAGAACACTCCCATGCGCAGAAACGGCGGGTCCGGGTTCTCCGCGATCAGTGTCTGCACCGCCCCGATGACCAGGAACGCCAGCGGCAGCGCCCGCCCGATGGTGGGCCGAATACCGTACGAACTCAAAGCCATCTTGCGATAGATCCCGTACGTGATGTGGATCTCCCCCGTCAACACCATGCGCGGCAGTATGCCACCCCGGCCATCGGCCGTGCTCTTGCAAAGAAACCTTTGCAAATTTATCTTTGTATCCATGATGGACGACGACGAGACGGTTGCGCTGGACCCGCGAACGCTGCGCGGGCTGGCCCATCCCTTGCGGGTACGGCTGTTGAATCTGCTCCGCGAGCGCGGGCCGTCGACGGCCTCGCGGCTGGGCGAGCAGCTCGGGCAATCGAGCGGCGCCACCAGCTACCACCTCCGGCAGCTCGCGGCGTACGGCTTCGTGGTCGAGGACGCCGGGCGCGGCACCGCCCGGGAACGCTGGTGGCGGGCCGCGCGCCGGCGCACGGTGCTGACGCCGGAGGAGAGCCGGCAGTCGTGGGAGCTGGCCGAGGGCTACCTGCGGGCCGTGGCCCAGGCCGACTTCCAGCGGACCGAGGCCGCCATCGCCAACCTGCCGGCCGTGTCGCGCGAGTGGCAGGACGCGCTCCACCTCGGCACCGACATCCTGCGGCTTCGTCCCGAGCGGGCCGCCGAGTTGCGCGAGCGGATGTCCGCCCTGGTCGCCGAGTACGGCGGCGACGACGGGGACGGCCGCGTGGCCGTGCAGCGGCAGATCCTTCCGCTGAGCGACGGCTGATGCGGCGCCCGCTGGCGAGTCTGCTGGTCGCCGAGGCGGTGTCGCTGGCCGGCAGCCATGTGTCCAGCGTGGCCGTCCCCTGGCTGGTGCTGACCACCACCGGGTCGGCGACCCGGATCGGCACCGTCGCGCTCGCCCAGACGCTGCCGTTCGTGCTGGCCGGGATGTTCGGCGGCCCGCTCGTCGACCGCCTCGGCGCCCGGCGGGTGGCGATCGTGTCGGACGCGGCGAGCGCCGCCGTCGTCGCCCTGGTCCCGCTGCTGCACGTTCTGGGCCTGCTCTCGTTCGGGCCGCTGGTGGCGATCGTCGCGGCCGCCGGCGCCCTGGGCGGCGCCACCAACACGGCCAAGCGCGCGCTGCTCCCCCAGGCCGCCGGGGACACCCCCATGGCCCGGGCCACAGCCCTGTTCGACGGCATCGGCCGGGCCGCCATCCTGGTCGGCCTCCCCCTCGGCGGCGTCCTGGTCGCCGCCATCGGCCCGGCCGCCGTCCTGGCCATCGACGCCGCCTCGTTCGCCGCCGGCGCAGCGGTGATCGCCGCCGGAGTCTGCGGTCCGACCTCGGTGAAAACCGGCGAGCCCGGAGAGAGCTACCTGGCCTCCCTCGCCGCCGGGTTCGCGTTCCTGCGCCGGGACAAGCTCTTCGCCCTCATCGTCGGCGTGCTGTTCTTCACCAATCTGGCCGACCAGGCGTACAGCATCGTCTTCGTCCCGGTCTGGGTGCGCGAGTCCGGCGCCGGCCCGGCCGTCCTCGGCCTGCTCGGCGGCGTCTTCGGGCTCGGCGCCGTCGTCGGCTCGCTGCTCTACGCGGCCCTGGCCACCCGCCTGCCCCGGGTGCCCACCTTCGCCGTCTGCTTCCTGCTCGCCGGTTCGCCCCGGTTCTTCGCGCTCGCCGCCACCGGCCGCCTCTGGCCGGTCCTCGCCATCGCCTTCGGCGCCGGCCTCGCGGTCGCCGCCGTCAACCCGATCCTGATGGCCCTGGGCTACGAACGCGTCCCGGCCCACCTTCGCGGCCGCGTCCTCGGCCTGGCCGTGGCGATCGGCTTCGCCGGCGTACCCCTCGGCGGTCTCCTGGGCGGCCTCGCCGTCGACCACGCCGGCCCGCGCCCGGCACTCCTGCTCGCGGGCGGTCTCTACCTGGCCGTCTCGCTTGTGCCGTTCACCCTGGCGCAAAGACGGATAGACGACAGGAGCTTGGTGCCCGGCTAGGCGCTATCCGCCCACATATCCCCTGGTCCGCACCCTGGCCGGGCCCCACACTGGCGCCATGCCGTCACGTCAGAGGTCCCGGCCCGTACGCCGGGAAAGCGCAAGCACCGCCCGGCTGATAGTCGGTCTGCTCCTGGTCCTCGGCACCCTGTTCCTCGCCGCCTACACCGTCGCCACCGGCTAGAAACGCAGCAGCGACCGATAGACGCGCACCGCGTCGCCGACCGGGCCGAAGTGGGACGACGCGTTGTCGTTCAGGTACGTCGTGGCGATCTCCACCTGCGAGTACGGGTGGCCCTCGCGCGCCGCCTCCATGAGCACGTTCATCTCGTACTCGAAGCGGTCGCCGGGCACCGTGAGCAGCCACGGGATCAGGTCGCCGGGGAATCCGCGCAGGCCGGTCTGGGTGTCGCGCACCGAGCGGCCGGTGGTGGCCCGGAACAGCAGCCGTGTCACCGCGTTGCCGATCCGGCTGCGCCACGGCATCCGCCGGACCCGCCGCACGCCCAGCACCATGTGGCCGCTCTGATCGACGAGTTCGGCCACCCGCCTGATGTCCGCGATGTCATGCTGCCCGTCCGCGTCCGCGCACACCACCGACGACCCCGGAAAAGCCGAGGCGACATGCCGGAGTCCCGTACGCAGGGCCGCGCCCTTCCCCAGGTTGCGCGGGTGCCGCAACACCGTGCAGGGCAGTCCGGTGACCGGCGGCGTGCTGCCGTCGTCGACCACCACGACCGGGCCGTCGGCCTGGGCGATCAATTCGGGCAGATGGGACGAGGGCTGATATACGGGCAGCAGCAGGACCATGCCGGCCTCTATACCCCGCGCCGCAACAACGCCACCATCCGTCGCTCGCGGCGGAGCAACTCCTGCGGATCCCGTACGCCGAGGAAGCCGATCCGGGACGCGGCCCTGATCCCGTACTCGTCGAGCGGCGGCGAGCCGGCGGCCGGAATGCCCAGAAGGGCCCCGCCGCGCAGCCCCAGGACCTTCCCGGCCAGGTACCGCACGCGCGGCAGATGCCAGGCGTGGGTGACCACCCCGAGCGGCCGCGACGGGCCCAGATCGAGCCCGTCCAGCAGCCCGTCGGCCTGGATGTGCAGCAGGTTCTCCAGCGTGCTGCGCGAGCGGCACTCCGCGCGCAGCTCGGCCACCTCGCCCAGGCCGGCCTCGCGGGCCGCCTCCAGCATCAGCGTGGCCTCGCGGCAGGCCGGCGGCGGTTCGGCCGCGCCGTCGCGGACCTGCGCCCAGCCGCCGCTGAAGATGATCCGCGACGGCCGGCCGCCGGCCTCGACGTACGAGATCGCCGCCCGCACCCGGGCCAGGCTGCCGGGGGTGAGCCCCGCGGGCGTCACCCCGTAGCCGAGCACCAGCAGCGCGACCGCTACGCGATCTGCTGCCACCAGCCGTCCACCGCCGGCGGGTTGTCGACGTCGACGCGCTCGCCCGGGCGCGGGACGGCCAGCCGTACCCCCCGGGCCTTGGCCTCGGCCCACGCGCGGTCGGCCGGCTCGGGCCACTCGTGCAGGGCCAGGTTGAACGTCGCCCAGTGCACCGGAATCATCAGGGCGCCCTGGACGTCGACGTGGGTGGCGACGCCGTCCTCGGGCACCATGTGGATGTCGGGCCAGGCGTCGCCGTACGCACCGACCTGGATCAGCGTGACGTCGAACGGGCCGTGCTCCTCGCCGATCCGGGCGAAGCCCGGGAAGTAGCCGGTGTCGCCCGAGTAGAAGACCTTGCGGTTCGGTCCCTTGATGGCCCAGCTGGTCCAGAGCGTCTCGTCGCGGCCCAGCCCTCGGCCCGAGAAGTGCCGGGCGGCGGTGGCCACGAACTCGATACCGGCGACCTGGTGGGTGTCGTTCCAGTCCATCTCGACGATGCGGGTGGCCGGCACGCCCCAGCGCTCCAGGTGGGCCCCGACGCCCAGCGGGACCAGGAACGGCGCCGCCTGCAGGTCGACGAGGTTGTGGATGGTCTCCATGTCGAGGTGGTCGTAGTGGTCGTGCGAGATCAGCACCGCGTCGAGGGGCGGCAGGTCACGCAGCGCCACCGGCGGCTCGTGCAGCCGTTTGGGGCCGGACAGGCGCGAGGGCGAGCAGCGTTCGCTCCAGACCGGGTCGAGCAGCACCCGCTTGCCCTCGATCTCGACCAGCGCCGACGAGTGCCCGTACCAGGTGACGTGCAGGCCGTCGGCCGTGGCGCCCGGGTCGGGAGTGACCAGCGGGATCGGCTGGTGCGGGTGGCGGCCGTCGCGGTCGCGCAGGGTCGCGGCGAGCAGCCGCGGCATCGAGGAGAACGTGATCTCGGTGGCCGGCACGGTGTTACGGAACTTGCCGTCGGCGTACTGCGGGGAGGCTTGCATGCGGGCCAGCCGCTCGCCCTTGGCCTTGGCGCCCATCTGGCGGGGTATGTCTTTCGCCACCCAGACCGCCGCCGCGCCCAGAGCCAGCGCGATCAATGAACCCGTACGTCCTCGTTTCGCCATTGACCCAGTCTGACCTCCAGGCCAGGGGTGCCGCCACCGAGGTGCTCAGGTTCCCCACAGTATTCGCCGGGTATGACACACTCTCTCGCCGTGACTGTCGACACCCTTCAAACTCAGCAGCAGCTGATCGTCCGTCAGCGCGTCCGGCTGATGGTCAACCAATACGAGATCCACGCCGTCACCCCCGACGGCCAAGAGGCCGGCATGCTCGCGTTCGCTCAGCAGAAGCGGATGGCGTTCAAGGAGCAGGTCACCCTCTACAGCGACGACACCAAGTCGGTGCCGGTGCTCGGCTTCAAGGCCCGCCAGGTGATCGACCTGGGCGCCACCTACGACGTGGTCGACGCGAACGGCGCCCCGATCGGGCTGTTCCGCAAGAACTTCAAGGAGTCGCTGCTGCGCTCGACGTGGCACCTCGAGCAGCCCGGCTTCGGCGAGATGATCGGCCGCGAGACCAACGTGTGGGTGGCCGTCCTGCGCCGCTTCGTCGACAGCCTGTCCTGGCTGCCGTACCACTTCGACTTCGTGATCGCGGACCGCCCGGTCTTCTCGGTCGTGAAGAAGTGGGGCCTGCGCGACAAGTACGTCGTCACCATCCACGACCCGCGCGTCGACCGCCGTCTGGTCGCCGCCATGTCCGTCGCGCTGGACGCTCTGCAGGCCAGGTAACCTTCGCGGGATGGATGATCCCCGGGCTCAGCGCCTGTTCGGCGACAGTCTCGTCGCCCCCGGTGACCTCGCGTCGAGCCCGTTCCGGGTCGATCGCGACCGGATCGTCAGTTCACCCTTCTTCGCCCGGCTCGCCGGCGTCACCCAGGTCATCAGCCCGGGCGGCGCCGGCCTGCTGGTGCACAACCGGATGACCCACAGCCTCAAGGTCGCCCAGGTGGCCCGGGCCATCGCCGACCGGGTCGACCCGTCGCTGGCCGAGAAGCTGGGCGGCTGCGACCCCGACGTGGTCGAGGCGGCCGCCCTGGCCCACGACCTGGGCCATCCGCCCTTCGGGCACCTCGGCGAGCGGGTCCTCGACCGGCTGGCCCGCCATCGCCTGGGCCTCAACGACGGTTTCGAGGGCAACGCCCAGTCGTACCGCATCGTCACCAGCACCGAGAGCCGCGGCCAGACCACTCTGGGGCTCAATCTGACGAACGCCGTACGGGCGGCGATCCTCAAATATCCGTGGACGCGCCGCGGCGCCGCGCGCTTCATGGACCCGCCGCCGCGCGGAGCGGCCCCGCCGGCCGACGACCCCGACGGCGGCTCGGTGAAGTTCAACGCCTACTCGACCGAGGCGAACGACATGCGCGCGGCCCGGGCCCCGTTCGCGGGCCGGGTCGCCGACTGGCAGCAGACGGTCGAGGCCTCGGTCATGGACACCGCCGACGACATCGCCTACGCCATCCACGACCTCGAGGACGTGCACCGGGTCGGCGTCCTGCAGCAGGGCGCGGTCGCCACCGAGCTGATGGCCTGGCAGCGCTGGGGCACGTCGACCGACCTGAACCGGGCCGGCGGCGCCATCGAGTCGCTGCGCCGCCAGCTGCACCGCAAGGACGGCTGGATGGCCGACGACGAGGCCTTCGCGGCCGCCGTCGAGCTGGTCCGGGCCGAGCTGGTCGACGGCCTGCTGGCCCGCCCGTTCGACGGCTCGCTGGAGGCGGAGGCCCGGGTAGCGGCGTTCTCCGCCACCTGGACCCGCCGCCTGGTCGAGTCGTGCCAGACGATCGCCGACCCCGCGGTCCGCTCCGGCCACGTCCAGCTGGCCACGGCCCAGTGGCACGAGGTGCAGATCCTCAAGTTCGTGCAGAACAGGTTCGTCCTGGCCCGCCCCGACCTGGCCCTGCACCAGCGCGGCCAGGGCCGGCTGCTGGCCTCCCTGGTCGAGGCGCTCTCGGCCTGGCTGACCGACCCCGACGAGCAGGAACGCATCCCGCGCCGCCTGCAGGACCTGGTCGAACTGGCCGAGGCCGAGCTGCCGCCCGGCACCCCCGAGCGCCTCCACCGGGCCCGCGGCCGCGCTGTCGTCGACTTCGTCGCGGGCCTGACCGACCAGCAGGCGGTCGGCCTGATGGAGGCCCTGGGCGGCCGGTCACGCCAGCTCTGGACCGACGCCTTCGTCCTCTAGGACCGCACCCGGTTGTCGAGCGGGGCCGGCTGGCTGACCCACCACTCCGACGGCACCTCGGCGTAGATCTCGTCCGCGAGCGCCTTCAGATGATCGCCCGTGGCATGCCCGTGGTGAGCGTCCGCGAGCCCCTTGACCCTCACGTACCACTCGGCGATTTGTTCGCACTTGACCGATACTTGATAGTCCATACCTCGAGCCTAAGGCCGCACACCATCACCCGCCCGGCAATGCCCGACCGGGTGACACGGTCGCCGCTTCGAAAAAGGCGATATGGCAGGGTGGCGTCCGTGCCCCCGCTCGCCTGGACCGCGCCCGCCCTGATCACGGCGCTCTGGGCCCTGTCGTGGCGGTTCAGCACGTGGGAGTTCCGGCTCTACTTCGCCCCCCCCTGGCCGCCCTGGCCTGCGGGACCGGTCTCGTCATCGGCCTGGTCGCCGCACTCGGCGGCCCGGACACCCCGGGCAGCGGCGTGCAGCACTGGGCCGACGCCTTCGGCTCCACCTCACCGGCGATCACCTGGCTCGGCCAGACCTCCCTGCTGGGCCTTGGAACCGCCGCGGGCCTGACCGTGCTCACGCTCCTGACCGAGGGAACCTTGCTGGTGCTGCGCCTGACCCGCGCCGCCGACAAGTCCTGACTAGTCGACGACCGGCCGTCCAGGTCTTCGATCGCCAGCCCCAGGTACGGGAAGAGCCGAGCCTGAATTTCTTCGAGCCGCTCCGCCGACTTGAGCAGCGGCTGGACGGCGACGACTCGCACCCGGCACTTATTGGGCAGGCCGCCCTCTCCGGCGGAGAGCTTCGCGCGGCCTCGAGTTGGGTGGAAGACGAAATCGGTGCGACCAGGACGACGCGCCATCCGCTCGAGCACTGCCATCTCGCCCGCGGACACGCTGAGTTCTGCCGGGTCCCGCACGAGCCGGATCTGGAAGCCGAAGTAGTACTTGTCGCGCCGGACCATGCCCGCATCGACGAGATCGTTCTCCAAAAACTGAAGGGTGGCTGGGCTTCCCCGTGCCGGGTGGGCGCGAGTGTCGTACCCAGGGCTTAGGGTCGGGGTATGCCGAAAGCCGCAGCGGAAGAGCATGAGATCGCCGGCCACACGGTGCGGCTGAGCAGTCCGGACAAGGTGGTGTTCCCGGGTAAGGGATACACCAAGCGCGATGTCTTCGAGTACTACCTGGCCGTCGGGGACGGGATCATGCGGGCGCTGCGGGAGCGGCCGACGACGTTGCAGCGCTTTCCCGACGGGATCGAGGGGGAGACCTTCTTCCAGAAGCGGATCGGGACGCGCGGGGTGCCCGACTGGATCCAGCGGGCGACGATCAAGTTCCCCAGCATGCGTACGGCGGAGGAGCTGTGCCCGGTCGATCTCGCTCATGTGGCCTGGGCCGCGCAGATGGGGACGATCGTGTTTCACCCGTGGCCGGTGCGGGCCGCGGCCGCCGATCAGCCCGATGAGCTGCGGATCGATCTCGACCCGCAGCCGGGTACCGACTTCGATGACGTGCGGACTGCGGCCGGGGTGATCCGGGAGGTGCTCGACGATCTGGGCTGGGTGGGCTTTCCCAAGACGTCGGGTGGGCGCGGCGTTCACGTCTACGTGCGGATCGCGCCCCAGTGGGATTTCGTGCAGGTGCGGCGGGCCGCGATCGCGCTGGGGCGCGAGGTGGAGCGGCGCCGGCCCGAGGCGATCACCACGGCGTGGTGGAAGGAGGAGCGCGGCGAGCGGGTCTTCATCGACTACAACCAGATGGCGCGGGACCGCACGATCGCCTGCGCCTATTCGCTGCGGGCCAACAGCCGGGCCACCGCCTCCGCCCCCGTGACCTGGGACGAGCTGGCCGATGTGGAGCCGGACGACTTCGATTTGCGGACGGTGCCGAAGCGTTTCGCCGCGATCGGTGACCCGCACGCGGCTATCGACGACGTCGCCCACGACATCACCCCGCTGCTGGAGTGGTCGGCCCGCGACGAGAAGGACGGCCTGGGTGACCTGCCCTACCCGCCCGATCACCCGAAGATGCCGGGCGAGCCGCCCCGCGTGCAGCCCAGCAAGATGAACAAGGCCAACTGGGAGGGTGGGTCGGGCCGGAAAGAACCTCCGGGATTGCGCTCGTCACAGTGACAGCGCGGCCCGGGAAACCTGTGGATTGAACCGGTCCGGAACGGGAGACTACGCGGTCATGGCACATCGCAGTCGGCTCTCGACCTTCCTGATCGACGCGCCCCGGAACGAGGCCCCACAGGCCGCCGGCTTCTGGTCACAGGCGCTCGGCGTACCGGCCCAGCCCGTGCCCGGCGAGGAGCAGTTCATCTCGCTGCGCGGTGTGCTGCCCGACCACGACCTGGCCGTGCAGGCCGTCGACGACGCGCCCCGCTACCACTTCGACATCGAGACCGACGACGTCGAGGCCGAGACGGCCCGGCTGATCGGCCTCGGCGCGGTCGAGGTGGGCCGCTGGCTCGAGTGCGTGACGCTGAAGGCCCCGGGCGGCCACCTGCTCTGCGTGATCCCGCCGCACAGCGACCCGGAGGTCTTCGACCGCCTGGCCCGGAACTGGGCCTAGCCGAGGGTCAGCTTCATGCCCTCGTGGGAGGCGGTGAAGCCGAGCGACTCGTAGAAGCGCCGGGCCTCGGTGCGGCGCTTGTCGGTGGCGAGCTGAATGAGGCCGGCGCCCTGCTCGCGGGCGCGCGTCATCGCGTACGCCATCATGGCCCGCCCCAGGCCGCCGCCGCGACGGTCGGCCCGGACCCGGACCGCCTCGATGGTCATCCGCTTGGTCCCGCCCCGGCTGAGGCCGGGGATGACCGTGAGCTGGCAGGTCGCGATGATCTCGCCGTCGTCGCCGACGATCAGCTCGTTGTTCGGGTCGGCGTCGATCTGCTCGAAGGCGGCCCAGATCGTCGCGTCGACGTCCTCGGACACGAAACCGCGCGAACGGCTGATCTCGTCATCGGCCAACAGGGCCAGAATCGCGGGAACGTCGGCCCGCTCGGCGATCCGGAACATAGGCGCCTCTCCCCTTCCGATCGTTGCTCGGGCACGATGTCTGCCATAAAGATGCTGCTCAGGGTCTATCGCGGGATCGTCTGGCTGGCCAACTCGCCGGGCACGCTGATTCTCTCGTACGCCATCCTGATCGTCGTCTGCGGTGCGCTCTTCTCCATTTTCGAGAAGGGCAAGTCGCTGGGCGACGCGATCTGGTGGGCCGTGGTGACCGCGTCGACCGTCGGGTACGGCGACATCTCGCCCGCGTCGTGGCAGGGCCGGGTGATCGCCGGGCTGCTGATCTCGCTGATGGTGCTGGTCGTGATCCCGCTGATCACCGCGCACTTCGCCAGCAAGCTCATCGTCGACCGGGACGTCTTCCGGCACGAGGAGCAGGAGGAGCTCAAGCAGAACCTGCGGCACGTACGGGCCCTGCTCGAGCAGATGGCGGCGCGCGACGGCATCACTTCGCCGGACAGCGCAGCCCCTCCCGCGGCACCTTCAGATCGATGAGATAACCGTCGACCGCCTGCACGATGCACGGCGTGCTCGGGTAGGCCGTGTGGCCCTCACCCTCCCAGGTCAGCACGTGCCCGACGCCGAGCATCGAGGCCAGATCGGCGGTGTTCTCGTACGGGGTGGCGGGGTCGCCGGTCGTGCCGACCACGACGATGGGCGGGGCGCCCACGGCCGCCGCGGCCGGGTAGGGATCACGGTCGCCCTTCCAGACGGCGCAGGCCAGCATCCCGATCGCCATCGAGCCGCCGAACAGCGGGTACTTCTTGCGCCACTCGCCCTGGAGCCGGCGCACCTCCTCGATCGTCGGCGCGTCCTTGGTGTCGGAGCAGTTCACCGCGAGGTTGGCGTCGAACAGGTTGCTGTACGTGCCGTCGGGCTTGCGCTCGGCGTACTGGTCGGCCAGTTCGAAGACGCCCTCGGCGTCGCCCGTCTTGAGTTCGCCGATCGCCTTGGCCAGCGCCGTCCAGCCGGTCTCGGTGTAGAGCGAGGAGACCACGGCCACGAAGATCCAGCCGGAGGTGGCGTTACGGCCGTCGGCGCCCTTCACCGGGTTCTTGTCGGCCGCCTTGAGCGCGTCGGTGACCGCCTTTCGCGCGTCCGGCGCGATCGGGCAGTCGCCGGTGTTGGCCTTGCACCAGTTCGTGAAGTTCGTGAACGCGCGCTCGAAGCCCTTGGCTTGGGTCTCCGAGCCCTCGATGAAGCTCTGCTTCGGGTCGACCGCGCCGTCCAGCACGAGCGCGCGGATCTTGGTGGGGAAGAGCTGGGCGTACGTGGCCCCGAGCAGCGTGCCGTACGAATAGCCCAGGTAGGTGAGCTTCTCGTCGCCGACCGCGTCGCGGATCGCGTTCATGTCCTTGGCCGCCTGCACGGTCGAGAACGTGGCCAGCTGGGCCGGGCTGTATTTCTTCGCGCAGTCGCCGGCGATCCTCTCGTTCAGCGCGACCACCTTGGTGAAGTCGGCCTGGCTGACCGGGTCGGGCACGGCGGCGAAGCTCGCGTCCTGGTCCTGGGCGCTGATGCACTTGACCGGATCGGAACGGCCGACGCCGCGCGGGTCGAAGCCGATGATGTCGAACTTGTCGGTGATCGCGGTCGGCAGGCCGCCGAACTGCTGGCCGAACGACAGGTAGACCGCGGTGTCGATGCCGGAGCCGCCGGGGCCGCCCGGGTTGATCAGCAGCGAGCCGGTCCGCTGTTTCTGGGTGGCCGAGCGGATCCGGATCATCGCGATCGCGTACGTCTGGCCGTTGCCCCGATCGGACCAGTCACGCGGGACGGAGACCGTGGCGCAGTCGTACGTCATGCCGGCCGCGCCCCGGCCCACGAGCTGGTCGGGGATCTCGGGGCAGGGCTTCCAGGCGGTGCCGCTCGTGTTCGGCGCCGCGCTGCTCGTGCTCTGCGGCGCGGGCGTGGTGTCGCCCGACCCGTCCGGGGCGAACGAGGGCACGGTGCAGCCCGAGATGGTGACCACGAGCGCGGCCGCGACGGCCAGCAGAGAGCGGCGCACGTTTGCCCTTTCGACGTCGGACTGTCCCACCGAGGCTATCCGGTGAGTCTGACAATCCGCGGTCAGCGGCTGGTCAGTACCTCGGCCAGATTGAACTGGACCGGGCGCTCGAGCTGCTCGTAGGTGCACGAGTGCGGATCACGGTCGGTGCGCCACCGTTCGAACTGGGCGGTGTGGCGGAACCGCACACCCTCCATGTAGTCGTAGCGGACCTCGACCACCCGCTCCGGCCGCAACGGCGTGAACGACAGGTCCTTGCCGGCGTTCCAGCGGCTCACCTCGTTCTTGCGCGGCGTGCGCTCGCCCTGCTCGTGGGCCGCCCAGTTCCACGGATGGCCCTCGAACTCGGTCACCAGGGGCTGAAGTTCGATGAAGAGCTCTTCCCGTACGGCCATGGGGAACGAACCGATGACGCCGACCGACACCAGCACGTCCCGCTCGTCGTAGAGGCCCAGCAGCAGCGAGCCGATCCGGTCCTCGCCGGACTTGTGCACCCGGTAGCCGGCGACCACGCAGTCGGCCGTCCGCTTGTGCTTCACCTTGAACATGACCCGCTTGTCGGGCTGGTAGACCAGGTCCGTCGGCTTGGTGATGAGCCCGTCCAGCCCGGCCCCCTCGAACTCGGCGAACCACCGCCGGGCGGTCTCGAGATCGTCGGTGGCCGGCGTGACGTACACCGGGGCCTTGGCGCCTTTCAGTGCCTCGACCAGCCGAGCCCGGCGCTCGGCGAAGGGCAGCTCGGTCAGGTCCTCGTCGCCGAGCGCCAGCAGGTCGAACGCGACGAAGGCAGCCGGGGTCTGCTCGCTGAGCAGCTTGACCCGGCTCGCGGCCGGGTGGATGCGCTGCTGAAGCGCCTCGAAGTCGAGGGTGTTGCGCTCGGTGTCGGCCACGATCACCTCGCCGTCGATCACCGCCCGCTCCGGGAAGTTGGCCAGCACGGCCTCGACGACCTCGGGGAAGTACCGGGTCATCGGCTTCTCGTTGCGGCTGCCGATCTCCACCTCGGCCCCGTCCCGAAAGATGATCGACCGGAAGCCGTCCCATTTGGGCTCGTAGAGCTGGCCGGGCGGGATCTCGGCGACGGGCTTGGCGAGCATCGGCTTGACCGGTGGGTTGATCGGCAGCTCCATCGCCCCAGTCTGCCGTCTCAGCGCCCGCTCCGGGGGGCTGGCGGCTGGCGCGTAAGCGTGTAATTTTGTAATCACGCTTACCGGGGAGGTTCAGCAATGAGATACCGACAGGGACCGCCGGGACGGGTCGAGCCGCCGAACGCCGACGACGCCGCGGCCTGGGTCGCCGGCGCGGTGACCGACGGCTGGTTCACCGAGCGGCCCGAGGTCGTCGTCGACCGCGACGAGATCATCATCTGGGGCCGGGTGACCGCGCCCGACCTGGGCGACAGCGCCACCGACGCCGACCGGGCGGCCGCACAGGCGGGCCGGATCAACCAGTTCCGTGAGGACACCCGCAACGACCGGATGCGGGTGGCCCGCCAGGTCGAACACCGATACCAGCGCAAGGTCGCCTGGGGCGTGCGCTGCGGCGACACCAACGAGCTCTTCACCCACCTGGCCGCGCCGGTGATGACCCGGCTGCGCCAGCCCGAGCGGCAGATCCTCGACACGCTGGTCGACGCCGGCGTGGCCCGGTCCCGCTCCGAGGCGCTGGCCTGGTGCGTCAAGCTCGTCGGCCAGCACACCGAGGAGTGGCTGTCCGATCTGCGCACCGCCATGACCAAGGTCGACGACCTGCGGAAGCAGGGCCCTTTGTAGGGTGATCCACGTGCTACGTGAGGTCACCGCCATCCGCTATGTCACACCCCTGCGCGAGGGCGGCTCGCTGCCCGGCGTCGTGGAAGCCGACGACCTCGGCACGTACGTGGTCAAGTTCCGCGGCGCCGGGCAGGGCCCCAAAGCGCTGGTGGCCGAGGTGATCTCGGGCGAACTGGCCCGCCGTCTCGGCCTGCCCGTGCCCGACCTGGCCGTCGTCGACCTCGACCCGGTCGTGGCCCGGGCCGAGCCCGACGAAGAGGTCCAGGAGCTGATCAAGGCCAGCGCCGGCGCCAACCTGGGCATGGACTTCCTGCCCGGCGCGCTCGGCTACGACCCGGTCGCCCACCCGGTGGAGGCGGGGCTGGCCTCTCGGGTGCTCACCTTCGACGCCTTCGTCGAGAACGTCGACCGCAGCTGGCGCAACCCCAACCTGCTGATCTGGCACAACGCCCTGTGGATGATCGACCACGGCGCGACCCTCTACTTCCACCACAACTGGCCCCGCGCCGAAGCGGTGGTCCACCGTCCGTACAAATGGGACGACCACGTGCTGAAGCCGTACGCGACGGCCCTGGCCACCGAGGGGCCGGCCCTGGCGGCCCGGATCACCCCGGCGCTCATCCGGGAGGCCGTCGACCTGGTCCCCGACGAGTGGCTGGACGACGGCGACAAAGACGCCTACATCTCCCATCTGACCGCCCGCGCGGCCCAGCCGGAGGCGTGGCTGCCATGAGAGTCCCCTACGAGTACGCCGTGATCCAGGCCGTCCCGCGCATCGAGCGAGGCGAGCTGATCAACGTGGGCGTGGTCCTCTACTGCCAGCGCCGCGACTTCCTGGAGGCCCGCACCCACCTGCACGAGGACCGGCTGCGCGCCCTCGACCCGTCGGCCGACGTCAAGGCGATCGGCGAGGCCCTGGCCTCCTGGTCGGCCACCTGCACCGGGGCCGGCGCCGCGGCCGCCATGACCCAGGGCGAACGCTTCCGCTGGCTGGTCGCGCCGCGCAGCACGATCCTGCGCGCCGGCCCGGTACACATGGGCCTGGCCGTCGACCCGGCCGACGAACTGCGACGCCTGGAGAACCTGCTGGTGAGGTGACGGCATACGCGGACTCGCCGACGCGGAGTTCGAGGCCACCTGGCCCTGGTGCTCGACGTCCCCGCCCGCTCGGCGCTCGGGCACCCGCGATGGTCGAAGCCACCGGCAACGCGCGTCCCTGGCGCCGGTGGAGCCGGGCGCGACGCCCAACTCGTCGTCTTCACCTTCGCGGCTCGGACAGCCGCCTAGCGACCTCCGGGGAGTTCCGCTGACCGGCCCGGCGCGTCGTGGATGGCCGCTACGCCGGGCGACCGGGATCGGCGGCTACCCGCTGGACGCCGAAGGCCGCCCGGCATCACGCCGGGCGGCCTTCGTTGTGGCGTTTCGGTCAGGCGCTGCGGCGGCGCCGGGTGTACCAGACGGAGGCCGCGCCGGCGGCCACCAGAAGGCCACCCAGGGCCACCAGCGTGCTCATCGGCGCTCCGGTGACCGGCAGGGCGCCGCCGGCGCTGACGCCGCCGCCGGGGGCCGTGGTGGCCGGGGCCGCGCCGGCCGGGGTCTCCGCCGGGACGGTGTCCGTGTTGGCGGTCGGCGTGGTGGTGGCCGGGGTGCTCGGGGTGGCCGAGCTGGGCGCCGGCGTGGTGGGGGCCGGGCTGCCGTAGCCCGGGTTGCCCCGGGTCGGGGTGTCGGTGTCGGGCGCCTCGGTGCCGTAGCCGGCGGCCCCGCCCGGGCGGCCCGGGTCGGTGGTGGTGATCGCGACGCGCGGCTGGGCGGCCTGGTCGGCGGTGGCCACGGCGGGCGACCCGCCGAGGGCCAGGGCGGCGGCGACGGTGAGGCCGGCGGTGGGCAGTCCGACGGCGACGATCCGGCGAAGTGAGCTCATGAGGAGTTAATCCGTTCTCTGGCGGTGTTCATGGTCCGAGAGGGGAGCTTAGCGGCAAATGCCCGATTTACCCTTTAAGACGCCTCGGCGGGTCATCATCCCGGAAGACCACCGAAACGGTGACTCCGCCACAGATGGGACAAAGCGAACATTTTGCCCTCGAATTTGGGGTCCGCCGCGAAGAGCTCACCGCTGTACGGGGCCCGCAGCCGCACACTCGCGCCGGAGTTCAGATAGACCGACACCACCGTGCGCGCGCCCCGCCGCTCGGCCCGCATGTCGGCCACGTCGTCCCAGGTGGCTAAGCCGTCCGCGAACACCGAACGGGTCCGGATGCCGCCCGAACTGATCTGCGTGCCCGTACGCCCACGGCCCGCCAGCCCGATCAGCGCGCCGGCCACCGCCGGCCCGACCGCCACGAAGACCCAGCCGGGCCCGGACGGCACCGCAAGATCAGCCCAGCTCAGGACCGCTACCAGCAGCCAGAGGCCGGCGTTCGCGATCGATCCGAGAAAGAGCCCTCGCCCGAGGGCCTGCTGCCAGGTGGGCCGGAAGATGGCCGCCGATGCATCGTCCATGCCCTGGTTCAACGGACCGGCCGACGCACCGGGCCGCACCCCGAGTGCGTCGTACCTTTGAAGCATGGCAACGAACGACACCACCCTGCCCACCACCGAGGAACAGTGGCGGGTCCGCCTCTCCCCCGACGAGTTCCGGGTGCTTCGCCAGGCGGGCACCGAGGCCCCCTGGTCCGGGGAGTACGTCGACACCAAGACCGAGGGCATGTACAACTGCCGCGCGTGCGGCGCCGCGCTCTACCCGAGCGACGACAAGTTCGACTCGCACTGCGGCTGGCCCTCGTTCGACGACGCGATCCCGGGCGCCGTCAAGGAGATCAACGACTACAGCCACGGCATGGTCCGTACGGAGATCCGCTGCGCCAACTGTGACTCGCACCTGGGTCACGTGTTCCGCGGCGAGCAGATGACCGCCAAGAACACCCGGCACTGCGTCAACAGCCTGTCGATCCGCCTCGAGCCGAAGGCCTAGGAACGCCGAGAAGGCGCCTGGCTGGCCAGTTCCACTGCCTCGACGTCATCGTCGAGCGGCCCGCCGGGCACCGGCGTCGCCACGCTGGTGACGTCGAGCGCGGCCGTGTCGAAGGCGACCAGGAACGGCGGCCGGCCCTGGCTGGCCGCGTAGATGCGGCCGATGTACTCACCGAGCAGGCCCAGGCAGATCAGCTGGATGCCGCCGAGCAGCAGGACCGCCACGTACAGCGAGGTCCAGCCGGGCACCACGGCGTCGGCCAGCCAGGTGATCAGCGCGACGATCATCAGCACGACGCAGACGAAGAAGCTGAACAGGCCGAGCCAGGTCGCGATCTTCAGCGGGGCCGCCGAGAAGCTGGTGATGCTGTCCAGGGTCAGCTTGATCATTTTCGACAGCGGGTACTTCGTCTCGCCGGCCACCCGCTCGGCCCGCACGTACGGCACCTCGGCGCTGCTGAAGCCCAGCGACGGCACGATCAGCCGGTAGACCGGGCGCGGCTCGGGCAGGCCGTTGAGCACCTCGACCACGGCCCGGCTCATCAGCCGGAAGTCGCCGGCCTGGTCGGAGACCCACGGGCCGACCAGCTTGCGCATCACCCGGTAGTACAGGCCCGCGGTCTGGCGCTTGAACGCCGTGTCGGTGCTGCGGTCGCTGCGCACCCCGTAGACCACGTCGACCTTCTCCCGGCGGGCGGCGGCCAGCATCTCGCCGATCACCTCGGGCGGGTCCTGCAGGTCGGCGTCGATGCTCACCACGTACGCGCCCTTGGCCGCCCGCAGGCCGGCCCGCAGCGCCGTCTGGTGACCGACGTTGCGGCGCAGCGCCACCACCCGCAGCTGGGGCCAGTCGGCGCGCAGCTGCATCAGCCGGGAGACGGTCGCGTCGCTGCTGCCGTCGTCGACGGCCACCACCTCGTACGAGTCGCCGAGCCCGTCCAGGACGGGCCGTAGCCGGGCCACGAAGTGATCGACCGCTTCGCGCTCGTTGTACATCGGTGTGACCACGGAGAGTGTCACCGGTGACAGGAGCATGAGTGACCTCTTCCTGCTAGCGCCGGGCGTGCCGGTCATCCGTCGGCCGGAAGACTAGCTTTCCGTGGCAACCGGCGCCTGCTCTGGTCGTGTGCCTTGCGCTGTGCGAACCAATTCCTCGACCACGTACCGCAGACCGCTCTGTGAAGTCTGCCAGCCCGGCGACGATGTGACGACCCATCCGTCACCCAACTCGGGGGCGTGGGTGTCGCCGGAAACCGCCAGGTCGACGCGGGTACGGAGGATGTGGTCGGCCAGCGGCAGGAAGGCCGCGTACACCGACTCCCCGCCGATGACCCAGACCTCACCTGTGAGGTCCACCTCCTCCACCGAGTGGACAACTTCCGCCCCTTCGGCCGACCACGAAGGGTCACGGGTCAGTACCACGTTGCGCCGGCCCGGGAGCGGCCGGAAGCGCTCCGGCAGCGAGTCCCAGGTCGCTCGCCCCATCACCACCGTCGCGCCCGCGGTGCGTTCCCGGAACATCCGCTGGTCCTCCGAGAGCCGCCACGGGATCCCGCCGCCGGCGCCGACCACCCGATCGTGCGCCTCGGCCCAGATCATGTGCACCGTCATACCGCGACGGGCGCCTTCAGCGCCGGGTGGTGCTGGTAGCCCACGACCTCGAAGTCCTCGTACTCGTAGTCGAACAGCGACGGCTTCGGCTTCAGGGAGAGCTGCGGGAACTCGTACGCCGGGCGGGACAGCTGCTCCTGGACCTGCGAAACGTGGTTGTTGTAGATGTGGCAGTCACCGCCGACCCAGATGAAGTCGCCCGGCAGCAACCCGGCCTGGTCGGCCACCATGCGGGTGAGCAGCGCGTAGCTGGCGATGTTGAACGGCACGCCCAGGAACAGGTCGGCGCTGCGCTGGTAGAGCTGGCAGGAGAGCCGGCCGTCGGCCACGTAGAACTGGAACATCGCGTGGCACGGCGCCAGCGCCATCTCCGGCAGGTCGGCCACGTTCCACGCCGAGACGATCATGCGACGCGAGTCGGGGTCGCGGCGCAGCGTCTCGAGGATGCCGCTGATCTGGTCGATGTGGCCGCCGTCGGGCTTGGGCCACGAACGCCACTGCACCCCGTAGACCGGGCCCAGCTCGCCCGTGGGCGACGCCCACTCGTCCCAGATCGTCACGCCGCGCTCGCGCAGCCAGCCGACGTTGCTGTCGCCCCGCAGGAACCACAGCAGCTCGACCGCCAGCGACTTGAAGTGCACCCGCTTGGTGGTGATCAACGGGAAGCCGGCCGACAGGTCGTAGCGCAGGCGCTCACCGAACAGGCTGACCGTGCCGGTGCCGGTGCGGTCGCTTTTCGGGGTGCCGGTGGTCAGGACCCGCCGCAGCAGGTCCTCGTATTGGGTGTCGACGGGCATGGCAGCCAACCTACCCGCCGGGCGGGCCCACGCAGGGGTGGGACCGTCCGGCGGGTCCCGGTTGCGGCCGGCAACCGGGATCTCTCCACCCCCCAGGTGGCCAGGGGTGGAGCAGAAACCTAACTCGCCCAGCTGTCGGACATCTGTGGGATGTGCTGGTCGGGCGGCGGCGCCTGGTCGGCGACGAAGCCGAGGTCGGCACCCATCTGCTGCCACCGTTCGTAGAGGATCTGGTCCTGCAGGACGGCGCGGACATCCTTGTGCGCCGCCCGCAACTCTTCCAGGGCGGCCTCGTACCGGGCGACCCGGGTGTGCAGGTCGGCGGTCTCGTACGTGGTCATACAGCCAGATTAGCGAGAAAAGCGACTTTTATTCGCTTTTCAGCTTTCCGCCGATGGCGACGATCCGCTGCGCCAGGTGGTCCAGGGCCGCGTACTGAGCGTCGCCCAGCGGGGCGTCGTTGCTGCCGCCGGTGACGTGCGAGACGCCGTATGGGTTGCCGTCGACGAACTTGAGCGGGTCGGTGTAGCCGGGAGCCACCACGATGCCGCCGAAGTGGTAGATCGTGTTGTAGAGCGCCAGCAGCGTCGACTCCTGGCCGCCATGGGCGGTCATCGAGGCGGTGAAGCCCGCGTACGCCTTGTTGGCCAGCAGGCCCTGGCCCCACTGCGGCCCGAGCGTGTCGATGAACTGCTTCAGCTGGCTGGCCACGTTGCCGTACCGGGTCGGCGAGCCGAACAGGACGGCGTCGGCCCAGACCACGTCGTCCGCCGTGGCCTTGGGCTCGTCCTTGGTCTTGTCGAAGTGCTGGCTCCACGCCGCGTTGGACGCGATGGCCTCGGCCGGCGCGAGCTCGGGCACCTGGCGCAGCCGTACCTCGGCGCCGGCCTTCTCACCGGCCTGGGCGAGACGCTCGGCCATCTTGTGGATGGTCCCGGTGGACGAGTAGTAGATGACTGCGAGCCGCGTACCGGCCATGGTTGCCTCCTCGTAGATCTGCTTGCCCAGTCAAGCGAATCTCCGGTGCAACGCGGCCCAAACTGCGAATTGCGTTACACGAGAAGCTCGTCACCTAGTTCGTCGTCGAACCAGACGCCGCCCGTGGCCAGATACCGGAACCGGTAGTGACCGGGGCCGACGGTCACGCTGACCGTGCGGGTGCCGTCGCGGCGCGGCTTGAGCTCGTGCCGGCCCGGCTCCCACCCGTTGAACGTGCCCACGACGCTGACCTTCCCGTCGACCGCCGCCTGAGGCAGGCAGAAGGTCACCCGGGTCTTGTTGCCGAAGAGCTTGCTCCGCTTGATCATGAAGTCCTCCACACCTCCGGCTTCCATCCGTACAACGCCCGGGGACGATACGGGTGACGCCGCGCCGCATACGATTCGGCACATGCAACCGGAACAACATGACGAGTTCAGGTCGGCCTCGTTCCGAGATCTTGACACGACGACCCTGTACGCGATCCTCAAGCTCCGCGCCGACGTCTTCGTCGTCGAGCAGGAGTGCGCGTACGGCGACCTCGACGGCCGCGACGACGAGCCCGGCACCCGGCATCTGTGGATCACCCGCGACGACGAGATCCGGGCGTACCTGCGCATCCTGGACGACGGCGAGACGCAGCGGATCGGCCGCGTCGTCACCGCCAAGAGCGCCCGGGGCACCGGGCTGGCCGGCCGGCTGATCACCGAGGCCCTGACGATCATCGGGAACCGCCCGAGCGTGATGCACGCCCAGGCTCATCTCACCGACTACTACGCCAGGTTCGGATTCCGGCCGGACGGGCCCGAATACCTCGAGGACGGCATCCCGCACGTCCCCATGCGCCGGGTTACGGCAGGGTAGCGACGATCTCCGCCACCGAGCGCCGGCGGCCCGTGTAGAACGGAACCTCCTCGCGCACGTGCCGCCGCGCCTCGGAGGCCCGCAGGTCACGCATCAGGTCGACGATGCGGTACAGCTCGTCGGCCTCGAAGGCCAGCATCCACTCGTAGTCGCCCAGCGCGAACGACGCGACCGTGTTGGCCCGTACGTCCGGGTATCCGCGGGCCAGCTGACCGTGCTCGGCCAGCATCTGGCGCCGCTCGGCGTCGGGCAGCAGGTACCACTCGTACGACCGCACGAAGGGGTAGACGCAGAGGTAGGGCCGCGCCTGTTCACCGGCCAGGAACGCCGGGATGTGGCTCTTGTTGAACTCGGCCGGGCGGTGCAGCGCCATCTGCGACCAGACCGGCGCCAGGTGCCGGCCCAGCACGGTCCGGCGGAACAGGGAGTACGCCTCCTGCAGCGCGTCCGAGGACTCCGAGTGCCACCAGATCATCACGTCGGCGTCGGCCCGCAGGCCGGCCACGTCGTACGTGCCGCGGATCGTCACGTCCTTGGCCGCGAGCTGCTCGAAGAGGCCGTCGACCTCACCGGCCAGCTCGTCGCGCAGCGCCGGCAGCGGCGTCTCGGCCCGGAAGACGGACCACATCGTGTACCGGATCGTCGCGTTCAGCTCGTTGAGCCGCGCCGCGTTCGTCTGCTCGCCCATTCCCTCAACCCTCCAGCATCTTGCTCACGTCTTCGGCGGCCCGCTCGCCACTGGCGATGCAGACCGGGATGCCGATCCCGTCGAACGCCGCGCCGGCCAGGGCCAGGCCCGGCGGCAGCGCGGCCCGGGCCGCGGCCAGCCGGTCGAGGTGACCCGGCGCGTACTGCGGCAGGCCACCGCCCCAGCGCTGCACCCACGAGGCGGCCGGCGGCGGAAGCTCGTCACCGATCAGCTGCCCCAGCTCGTCGACGGCCCGGGACAGCAGCACCGCGTCGTCGAACTGGAGCCGTTCCTCTTCGCCGGCCCGCCCGAGCGAGGCCCGTACGATCACCGGCCCGTCGCCCGGCAGCGACCACTTCGTGGTGAAGAAGGTGGCCGCTTTGACGAGCGTCCCCTCGCTCGGCGGGACCAGGAATCCGGACAGATCCGGAAGCGGCGTTCCCGGCGGCAGCGCGAGTCCCACCAACGCCACGCTCGCGTAGTCCAGGCGGCCCAACGCCGCGACCGCGGCCGGCGCGACATCGGACAAAAGACGCGCCGCCGGTGAGAAGGGCACGGCCACCACCACGGCGTCGACGTCGTCGGTCCGCGGCGCCGGCACCGGTCCGAGCAGCAGCCGCCACCCATCGGCCGTGCGCGCGATCTCGCGTACCGGAAGACCCAGGCTGATCCGCGCCCCGCTGGCCGCGGCCGCCGCGCCGACCAGGCGGCTCATGCCGCCCTCGACCGCGCCGAAGATCGGCTTGCCCGGCTCGCGGCGACTCGCCCGCTGCGCGGCCCGCACGGCGTCCTGCAGCGTGTGCTCGATCCGCGCCGTCCGCGCCAGCTGCGGCATCGTGACCTGCAACGACAATCCGTCGGCCCGTCCCGCGTAGACCCCGCCGAGCATCGGGTCGACGAGCCGGTCGACGACCTCGTCGCCGTACCGGTCCCGCACCAGCGCCCCGACCGCCACGTCCTCGCCGGCGGCGAGCAGCGGACGGCCCGCGTCGTGGTCACGCTCGGCGTCCGGGTGCGCCACGTCGCCGAGTTGCGCCAGATTTCCCGGTACGCCGACGAGGGTTCCCGAGGGCATCGGCGCGAGCCGCCCCCCGAAGGCCAGCGCGGCCGGAACCTTGGCCGGATGCTTGATCGCGTCGCCCAGCCCGAGCCGCCTGACCAGCCCGACCGCCGCCGACTCGGCGCCGTCGGTCCCCGACATCAAAAACGACTCGGCGCCCCGCTCGACGGTCACCCCGCCCAGCTCACCGGTGCGCAGCTTGCCGCCGAGGGCGCCGCTCTGCTCGTACACGATGATCTCGGTGTCCGGCGGCGTCAGATCCCGCAGCCGCACGGCCGCCGCGAGGCCGGCGATGCCGCCTCCGATGACCGCAACCCGCTTCCGCACGAACTCAACCCTTCCACTTGCCGCCCCCGTCGCCTCGGTGGGGGTCGCGGAGTGTGACCTACCGAGCGGACGTCTCGTGGACGAAGGCCACCAGCCGGGTCAGCGCGTCCGGGTCGGTCTCGGGCATCACGCCGTGGCCCAGGTTGAAGACGTGACCGGGCGCCGCCCGGCCCTGCTCGAGGACCCGGCGCGCCTCACGCTCGACGACCTCGCGGCCGGCGAACAGCACCGCCGGGTCGAGGTTGCCCTGCACCGATCTGGCGGGCCCGATCACCTTCGTGGCCTGGTCCAGCGGCGTACGCCAGTCCACACCGACCACGTCGGCGCCCGCCTCGCCCATCGCCTCGAGCAGTACCGCGGTGCCGACCCCGAAGTGGATGCGCGGCACGCCGGCGTCGGCCAGCCCGCTCAGCACCCGCGTCGAGTACGGCAGGACGTGCTCGCGGTAGTCGGCCTCGCTCAGCGCGCCCGCCCACGAGTCGAAGAGCTGGACGGCGCTGACCCCGGCCTCGATCTGGGTACGCAGGAAGGCCAGCGTGATGTCGGCCAGGCGGGACATCAGGGCGTTCCAGAGCGCCGGCTCGCCGTACATCATGGCCTTGGTCTTGAGGTAGGTCCGCGACGGCCCGCCCTCGATGAGGTAGCTGGCCAGCGTGAACGGCGCCCCCGCGAAACCGATCAGCGGCGTGCTGCCCAGCTCCTTGACCAGCAGCCGGACCGACTCGGCGACGAAGCCGACATCGTCCGGGGTGATCGGCCGCAGCCGCTCGACGCCGGCCGCCGTGCGCACCGGCTCGGCCACGACCGGGCCCGTGCCGGCCACGATGTCGAGGTCGATGCCGGCCGCCGCGATCGGCACCACGATGTCGCTGAACAGGATCGCCGCGTCCACGTGGTGCCGGCGCACCGGCTGCAGGGTGATCTCGGTGACCAGGTCGGGACGCCGGCACGAGTCGAGCATGCCGATGCCCTCACGGATCTTGCGGTATTCGGGCAGGGAACGCCCGGCCTGCCGCATGAACCAGACCGGGGTGTGCGGCACGTCGAGGCCGCGGCAGGCCCGCACGAAAGCAGAATTGCTCAAGACTGTGGTCACCGCGCCATCGTGCCACGACACGCGGGGCGCGCCGATCGGCTACGGACACGCGGCGGCGGCATAGTCTTCCCCCATGGCGTCCCCCTCCGCTGAACCTCCGGCGTTCGCGCGCGCGGTCGCCGGCCTGCGGGTCCCGGCGCCCCGGCCCGAGATCCTCCTCGAGGAGATCGCGGCACCGCAGCGGCTCGCGCCCTACGCGTTCGCGCTCAGCGCGACCGTGCTGCGCTCCGGCGACGAGGTCGCCGGCGGCCGGTTGATCCTGCTGCACGACCCGGCCGGCCACGAGGCCTGGCACGGCGACATCCGGCTGGTCACGCTGGTCACGGCCGAGCTCGAGGCCGACCTGGCCGACGACCCGCTGCTGCCCGAGGTGGCCTGGACCTGGCTCACCGACGGCCTGGCCCAGCACGCCGCCGCCTACACGGCGATCGGCGGCACGATCACCCAGACCACGTCGACCCGCTTCGGCGAGCTGGCCGGCCCACCCCCCACCGCCGACCTGGAGGTCCGAGCCTCCTGGACCCCCACCGCCGACGACTTCACCGCCCACCTGCTCGGCTGGTGCGCCATGCTCGCCTCCACCGCCGGCCTCCCCCCACCCGGCGTAACCCCCCTAACCGACCACCAGCGCGTCGGCTGACCCCACCCCCGCGCAACCCCTCGACCCCCCGCCAGCGCCTCGGCTGCCCCACCCCCGCACAACCCCTCGACCCCCCGCCAGCGCCTCGGCTGCCCCACCCCCGTACAACCCCCTCGAACCGCCCGCCGTCGCGCGGGTTGACCGCAACCAAAGTCGCACTTCGCCCGCAAATGAGTTGAGCCCGGTTTACCGACGCCGCGGGGTGTGCGGCGTTGGTAAACCGGGCTCAACTCATTTGCCCCAAGGGGCGAAGTGCCCGCCGAGCGAAGCGAGGCCAGCAGCACAGCTCAGCAAACCGCAAAGGTCGCGCACGCGGTCTTCACCGGGATCGCCAACCCGATCCCCTCAGCATCCTTAGCCTTGGCAGTCGCCAGCCCAACCACCTGCCCCGTCGCGTTGACCACCGGCCCACCGGAGTTCCCCGGGTTGATCGGCGCGTCGAACTGGATGGTCGGCCCGTCCGAGTCGTCCGGCCGGTAGGCGCTGATCACACCCGTGGTCACGGTGTCGTCGAGCCCCAGCGGCGCCCCGACCACGACGACCTGCTGGCCCGGCTTGACCGTCGCCGGCGCCGCCACCAGTCCCGCGATCTTCGTGTCGGCGTGCAGCAGCGCCAGATCCTTACCTTTGTCCACATCGACGATGCTCGCCGTGATCTTGGTGCTGCCGCGTTCGAGCGACACCCGGCGCCCGCCGCCGGTCCACACCTCGGCCACCACGTGGTAGTTCGTCATCAGGTTCGACTCGTTGCCCTTGACCTTCGTGCCGACCGAGAAGGCGGTGCCGGTGAAGCTGCCGGCGCGCACCCGGAACACGCTGGGCAGCACCTTCGACGAGACCGTCTCGGGATCGAAGACCCCGGCCAGCTGCTGCTCGAGCCGGTCGGTCCGGTCCTTCTCGGCGGCCAGGCCGGACGCCAGGCTCTGGTTGTGGTCACTCATCGATTCGATGCGGTACGCCTGCCAGCCCGCGACCAGGAGCAGGAGCACGACCACCCCGACGACGAGCGGCTTGATCCGCCCGCCGACGGCCGAGCGCCGCGGCTCAGGCTCGCCGGCCGCCGGTACCGCCACCGGCGCCGCGATCTCCTCGTGCCAGCGCGGCGCCTGCGGCTGCCGCTGCTGCGGTACCTGCCACTGCGGATCCTCGACCCATCCCTGTCGCGCGCGGGGCGCCGGCTCGGCCCAGGGGTCGCCGGCCGGTTCGTTCCAGCGGGCCGGCTCTTCCCAGCGGGGCGCTTCTTCCCAGCGGGGCGTTTCTTCCCAGGCCGGAGCGGCCGCGGGCTCGCCCGCGCGGCGCCGCCCGTCGTACTGGCGCTGCTCAGCCGTGCCCGCGGGCGTGAACGGTTCGAAGGTCATGGTCATCCGGCGCGGCCTCCCGGGTAAACGGCGCTGCGGAGGGTAGTACGGAGCAAACGGCCGTTCGGATCAGCGCCACGGCGACCGGAAGAAAGATCGAGAATCGGCGCGCCGGGACCCGGCTGCGCGCGGGTGGGGTGGGCTCCCCGTACGGTAACGGAGTGACCGACGACGCACCCCTGCTCCGTCGGGACGCACCGGAGCCCGCAAGGGACGGACGACCGCAAGCCGAGCCGCCCGACCCGACGTCTGGTGGTCCCGACGCCGCGCCCGCCCCTTCTGTACCCCTGACCGCGCCCCGCGACGGCACTCCGCGCCCGGTGGAGACCTCCGGCGAGCTGGCCGACGTCGTCGCCCGCATGGCCGCCGGCACCGGCCCGGTGGCGGTGGACGCCGAGCGCGCCTCCGGCTACCGCTACACCCAGCGCGCCTACCTGGTCCAGCTGCGGCGGGCGGGCGCCGGCACCGTCCTGATCGACCCGCTGCCCCTGGACGACCTGCGCACCCTGGACGCCGCCCTGGCCGACAGCGAGTGGGTCCTGCACGCCGCCAGCCAGGACCTGGCCTGCCTGGCCGAGATCGGCATGAAGCCGCGGCGCCTGTTCGACACCGAGCTGGCCGCCCGCCTGGCCGGCTTCGAGCGGGTGGGCCTGGCCGCCCTGACCGAGCAGCTGCTCGGCTACTCGCTGGAGAAGCACCACTCCGCCGCCGACTGGTCCACGCGCCCGTTGCCGGAGTCCTGGCTCACCTACGCCGCCCTGGACGTGGAGCTGCTGACCGACCTCCGCGACCACCTGGCCGCGGAACTGGACCGGCAGGGCAAGTCGGCCTGGGCCGCCGAGGAGTTCGCGGCCCTGGTGGCCAGCGCCGACCGCCCACCACGGACACGCCCCGACCCCTGGCGCCGAACTTCCGGCATACACCGCGTACGCGGAGCAAGGGCCCAATCCCGGGTACGCGCTCTCTGGTACGCCCGTGACGGCGTGGCCGCCCGCCGCGACAGCGCCCCCGGCCGCGTCCTGCCCGACTCGGCGATAGTCGCCGCCGCCGAACAGGACCCGAAGGACGAGCGCACCCTGCTGGCCATCCCCGGCTTCGGCGGCCGCTCGGTCCGCCGCCTGGCCCGAGTCTGGCTGGACGCCCTGGACGAGGCCAGAGCGCTCCCCGACGACGCCCTGCCCGTGAACCAGCCGGTGGACGGCCCGCCCCCACCTCACCGCTGGGCCGAACGTGACCCGGTGGCGGCCGCCCGCCTGGCCCGCTGCCGCCAGGTGGTCATAGCCACGGCGGAAGAACACACGCTCCCGCCGGAGAACCTGATAAGCCCCGACTACATCCGCCGCCTGGCCTGGTCCCCGCCCGAGGACATAACCCCTCAGACGATCACCACGACCCTCCAGGGTTTCGGCGCGCGAAACTGGCAGACGGTCCTCCTGGCCACGCGGTTGGCCGAGGTCATCCCGGATCCCGCGGCGGCCTGAGCCACCGGCGTGCGCGCGGCCGGCGGGACCTGGGTTTTCGCAACCCCGGACCCCGCCGGCCGAAATAGCCCTGTGACATTCCAGCAACCACCTACCCGCCCGTAGTTACCGGCGAGTAGCATCGGAACTCACACCCTCAGGGCTCGCCCGCAAGGAGGCTTGCTGTGCCCCGTGAAGTACGCGAGGTCGTCTTCGTAGACGGCGTCCGCACCCCCTTCGGCAAGGCCAACGGCATGTACGCCGAGACCCGCGCCGACGACCTGGTCATCCGCTGCATCCGCGAGCTCATGCGCCGCAACCCGCAGCTCCCGCCCGACCGGGTCGACGAGGTAGCGATCGCCGCCACCACCCAGATCGGCGACCAGGGCCTGACCATCGGCCGCACCGCCGCCCTCCTCTCCGGGCTGCCCAAGACCGTCCCCGGCTACGCGATCGACCGCATGTGCGCCGGCGCCATGACCGCCGTCACCAACGTCGCCGGCGGCATCGCCATGGGCGCCTACGACGTTGCGATCGCCGGCGGCGTCGAGCACATGGGCCGCCACCCGATGGGTGAGGGTGTCGACCCCAACCCGCGCATCCTGGCCGAGAAGCTCGTCGACCCGTCCGCGCTGGTCATGGGTTCCACCGCCGAGAACCTGCACGACCGCCTCCCGGGCATCACCAAGGAGCGCACCGACCGCTACGGCCTGAACTCGCAGCTGAAGACGGCCAAGGCGTACGCCGACGGCAAGCTCCAGCCCGACATGGTCCCGGTCGCGATCCGCAACGCCGAACAAGGCTGGGGCCTGGCCACGGCCGACGAGGCTCCTCGCGAGACCTCGATGGAGAAGCTCGCCACCCTCAAGACCCCGTTCCGCCCGCACGGCCGGGTCACCGCCGGTAACGCCGCCGGCCTCAACGACGGCGCCACCGCCGCGCTGCTGGCCAGCGAGGACACCGCGCGCGAACTGGGCCTGCCGATCGCCATGCGGATGGTGTCGTACGGCTTCGTCGGCGTCGAGCCGGAGATCATGGGTTACGGCCCGATCCCGTCGACCGAGAAGGCCCTGAAGAAGGCCGGCCTGACCATCGACGACATCGGCCTGTTCGAGCTGAACGAGGCGTTCGCGATCCAGGTGCTGGCGTTCCTCGACCACTACGGCATCGCCGACGACGACCCGCGGGTGAACCCGTGGGGCGGCGCCATCGCCATCGGCCACCCGCTGGCCTCGTCCGGCGTCCGGCTGATGACGCAGCTCGCGCGCCACTTCGCCGAGCACCCCGAGGTCCGTTACGGCCTCACCGCCATGTGCATCGGCATCGGCATGGGCGGCACCGTGATCTGGGAGAACCCGAACTGGACGGGAGCGGACAAGTGATCGAGCACCCCAAAGAGGTCGTCACCAAGGCGCTCCTGCGCTTCGTGGACGTCCCCGGCCTCTCCGCCAAGGCCGCCCTGATCACCCTGGACAACGGCCTCGACTACAAGAAGCCGAACAGCTTCGGCCCGGGTGGCCTGGCGTCGCTCGACGAGGCGATCACCAAGGCCACCGAGGCGGGCCCGGCGTTCATCGCGTTGACCGGCAAGCCGTACATCTTCTGCGTCGGCGCCGACATCACCGGCATCCCGTACATCACCTCGCGCGAGCAGGCCGTCGAGCTGGGCGAGCTGGGCCACCGGGTCTTCGCCCGCCTGAAGGACTCGACGATCCCGACGTTCGCGTTCATCAACGGCGCGGCGCTGGGCGGCGGCCTTGAGGTCGCCCTGCACTGCCACTACCGGACGGTCTCCGGCGGCGCGGCGGCGCTTGGCCTGCCCGAGGTCGCGATCGGCCTGATCCCCGGCTGGGGCGGCAGCCAGCTGCTTCCCAACCTGATCGGCGTGCCGGGCGCGGCCCAGGTCATCCTGCAGAACCCGCTCACCCAGAAGACGCTGCGCCCGAAGCAGGCGGCCGAGCTCGGCGTGGCCGACCAGCTGTTCGAGCCGGCCGACTTCCTGGAGCGCTCGCTCGAGTGGGCCGCCGGCGTCGTCAAGGGCGAGGTCACTGTCGAGCGCCCCGAGGTCGACAAGGACATGTGGGAGGGCGTGCTCTTCTTCGCCAAGCAGCAGCTCGACGAGAAGCTGCACGGCGCCGTCCCGTCCGCCAACAAGGCGCTCGAGCTGCTCGCCCTGGCCAAGGACTCGTCGTTCTCCGACGGCACCGGCGCCGAGACGCAGGCGCTGGCCGACCTGATCATGGGCGATGAGGCCAGGGCCAGCCTGTACGCGTTCGACCTGGTGCAGCGCCGGGCCAAGCGCCCGGTCGGCGTGCCCGACAAGTCGCTCGCCCGCAAGGTGACCAAGGTCGGCGTGATCGGCGCGGGCCTGATGGCCTCGCAGCTGGCGCTTCTTTTCGTACGCCGGTTGCAGGTCCCCGTGGTTCTCACCGACCTCGACCAGGAGCGCGTCGACAAGGGCGTGCAGTACGTCATCGACCAGATCGACAAGCTGGTCGCCAAGCGCCGGCTCGACGAGGGCACCGCCGCCAAGCTGCGCGGCCTGGTCAGCGGCTCGGTCGACAAGTCGGTGTTCGCCGACGCCGACTTCGTGATCGAGGCGGTCTTCGAGAACCTCGAGCTCAAGAAGCAGATCTGGGCCGAGCTCGAGAAGATCGTCACGCCCGAGGCGATCCTGGCCACGAACACCAGCTCGCTGTCGGTGTCCGAGCAGGCGGCCGGCCTGGAGCACCCGTCACGCGTGGTCGGGTTCCACTTCTTCAACCCGGTCGCCGTCCTGCCGCTCCTCGAGATCATCAAGGGCGACCAGACCGACGACGCGACGCTGGCCACGGCGTTCGCGGTCGGCCGCGAGCTGAAGAAGTCGTCGGTGCTGGTCAAGGACGCCCCGGCGTTCGTGGTCAACCGGCTGCTGACCCGGGTCACCAGCGAGATCTTCCAGGCGATCGACGCCGGCACCCCGCTCGACGTGGTGAACGTGGCGATGGACCCGCTCGGCCTGCCGATGCGGCCGATGGCGCTGCTGCAGCTGGTCGGCCCGGCCGTGGCGTACCACGTGGGCGAGACCCTGCACCGGGCGTTCCCGGACCGCTACCTCGACTCGCCGAACCTCAAGCGGATCGTCGACGCCAAGCTCCCGGTGATGGTGGACGACGAGATCAACCCGGCCGTGGCCGAGCTGATCCAGGGCGGTTCGGCCCCGCTGACCTCCGACGAGGTACGGCAGAAGGCGATGGACGCGCTGGCCCAGGAGATCCGGATCATGCTGGACGAGGGCGTGGTCGCGGAGGCGCAGGACATCGACCTGTGCATGATCCTGGGCGCGGGCTACCCGCTGCACCTGGGTGGCGTCACGCCGTACCTGGACCGCAGTGGAACCTCGGAACGGGTCACCGGCAAGCGGTTCCTGCCGAAGGGCGTGGCCTCGCTGCCCGCCTGATCCTGGTTTGAAGGCCGATGCCCCGGGCTCCTCGAAGGAGCGCGGGGCATCGTCGTTTCGGTGTGTCACACCTCCCCCGACCACCGGAGATGCGTCATTGCCGCAGGCCGATAGGCTCCGGAGGTACCCGAATGATGGAGCGCTCGATGTCGCAGCCCCCGTACCCCGGCCAGCCCCAGTACCCCGGCCAGCCCAACCCGGGTGAGCCCTCCTCCGGCCAGCCCTACCAGCCCTATCCCGGCCAGCCGGGCAACGCTCCGGGCTCCGTGCCGCCCGGGCCGCAATATCCGCCGACGACGGCGTATCCGGCTCCCGGCCAGCCTCCGCAGCCGGACTACACCCAGCCTCAGTACGGGCCGCCGGCCGACTACACGCAGCCGCAGTACGGTCAACCTCAGTACGGTCAGCCCCAGTACGAGCAGCCCCAGTACGGCCAGCCCGGCTATCCTCCGCCTTCGCCGCCGCAGAAGCCGAAGTCGAAGGTGCTGCCGATCGTGCTCACGGCGATCGCCATCGTGCTGGTCCTGTGCGTCGGCGGTTCGGTGGCCATCTACCTGGTCGCCAACAACAACAAGGACGACAACACCAGTTCCACGGGTACGGACGTGACCCCGACCGTCACGTCGACGGCGGAACCGACCGACCCGGCCCCGCGCACCACCGAGCCGACCCGCCCACCGGCGCCGACCATCAAGATCGTGGAACCGGCCAAGCTCGGCGGCCGCCCCAAGCTGACCAACCAGCAGTTCGCGCCGCAGACCGAACGCCTCGAGTCGAGCCTGAAGACGATGCCCGGCGTCACCAAGGCCATCGGCGCCCTGTACGGCACGGTCGGCGACGAGGACATCGTCGTGCTGGCCGCCGCCGCGGTCCCGATCGCCAACCCGAAGACGGAGCTCGACTCCACGTTCTACGGCGCCGGCGTGGGCGGCCTGAAAATCGACAACATCGTCACCGCCCCCACCGGCACCCTGGGCGGCTACGCCAAGTGCGGCAGCGGCAAGACCGCCGGCACCACCTTCACCCTGTGCGCCTGGGCCGACGAGGGCAGCTTCGGCATGATCATCTCGTACTTCAAGTCCATCACCGCCGCCAAGACCGAGTTCCCCAAGCTCAGGGCCCAGGTCGAAACGAAGAGCTGACGAAGTCAGGTGCCGGAGTCGCTAACCGCGTCTTCGGCACCTTCGTCACCCGGTTACTGATCCTTCCGGTCAGTCAAATCCGCAATTTTGTACTGGTCAGCCAATCGTGCATCGATTCTTTTAATTGCATCGACTAGCACGCCTATGGAGTATTCTCTACCCTCGGACGACTTAGTATCAGTCGCCAACTGACTCCATGCAAGTTGTATGGGCCACCACCATTTTTCGGTGAACTTGAGCTTTTCGGCCAACGCGCGGAAATCCTCGACACGTCCCAATCGCGACACATCTTCAGGGTGTCGATCCAAATGCTCGATCATCACGAGAGCAGGATCGGAATACAGAGCATTCCGGAGGAATTGGAGGCGCTCGATCCTCGCCCGCTCGATTCGCATCCTGCGCGCGGTCTTACGTGACTCCTCTTCCCGGACTATCTCCACTCGAACTGCCATGCTTCGGAAATAATCTCTGGGACAGTCGTAGGGCACACCGAGCCGTGCATTAATCGCGTCCGCTGCGGCTTCAGATTGATCAATAGACCATTCTCTGCACACGGAGGAGCAAACTTCTACGATCTCACTCTTCACTACGCTAGATCGATTCGAATGCCGGGCATTTCCGGGGCGAAAGACGCCAGAGAAGAATACTTCAAAATACAAACCTGAATCTGCCGACTCGACAAATAGAGGGTCAGAGTTGCGCACTTCTTCAACCCGTCGCCGAAGCAACTCAATCTTCCAACGCATGGCCATCGACATCAGCAGCGGAAATTTTAATCTTCGACATGAGCCGATCTACTGGATCACTTGCCAAATCAGATTCAAATTCCTTGAGATTAAGACAGAAGTCAAAGAAAGCGCCTCCGGCCCCCCGGGCAGCGGCTCGAGCAAGCAGCTCGAAGATTGTCTCGTCGCTGGGGTTCGTGGCAATAATTTCCATTACAGCAGAAGCAAGTGCATCGTGAACCGTTCGATCCATCAGCACCTCAGAAAGCATTGGCACAGCGTAGGCATTTAACACAGGTCTACTCAGCAGCCAAAGTGAGCCATTCACGGTGGCGGACAAAGCAGCAATAAAACCTAGCTGAGACGATCGGGATCTGGGAGACTCGGCGCACCAAGAATTCACAGCAGATAAGAATCTGCTTTGCGCTTCTGGGTCAGCTGCGGCGTCACGGAATATCTTCAGAATACGTTCTAAAATGCCGGCAGCATGCCTTTCTGCATCTGCAACCCGACGCAGCCTGCGCAGACCAATGATCTCGCGAGAGGTCCCCAGCAAACCCCGGGCCGCCTCGACTACAATCGCTTGCAGCTCTTGTCGCGTCGCCCAATTGTACAACAACCGCTCTGCTTGAGGCTGCATATGCTGGTCGCGGAGCAGATCGGACAAGATTCTGGTCAAGAGCGCATCGGCTGATGCTGTTCGAGTTAAGGGTACGAGCTGCTCCTTGACGAACCCGAAATCCTGCGTCCGCCGGATCTGAGCAGTCAGTACGGCAGCCACTCTTGTAGCCTGCGTTGACCCCTCGGTGGAAACATCTACAAGCCAAGAAGCCAGCGGTCCGCGAACAACACTATAATTTTCCCAGACATACCGCAGAACCGCGTCTGCATAGTTTGCACGTCGGAAGGCAATCCATCCACCCCTCTCAACATCAGCTCCGATACGTCCAAGGCGTCCACGTAGACCGTCGCCCTGAAGTACCTCATGGGCCTCCGCCCTGGACGCTGCGGGATTCCGAGAAGAGCTAGAGGTCAGTCTGCCGAGGAGGTTGACGCTATCTGTCTCGAGCCGATCGAATCGGCTCCGCTCTCGACCAGCCAAACTGAGCAGCAGACATCTGTCCCGCAGCTTGAGCGGAGCCTTGGACTCTTTGTCGCGCGGGCTCCAGTCGGCGGGGTCAGAGAATAATTCATCTAACTCTTCTTCGTGGCGATCCAGAAGATTTACAACATCGTCTTGGAATTTGTCGAGTGGGATCTGCCCATCGACGACACGTTGCTGGTACAGCCGGACGATACGACTAACCGCATCAACCGCTTGCACTGCTGTCATTCCTACAAGATGTTTTTGAACAGCCGAAGCATCGACCATCTCACTCAATAAGGGAATTCGGTTAGCCAGATGGCGCTGAACCAATTCGATTGAGCTAGGCGCATCATTCAGATAGACAGCTTGAATGTTTTTTAGATGCTCCCCATGGACGGGGTTCCACAGACTTTCTCGGATCGTTATTATTAGCGGGGATTGGAGACTAGCCCGATCCGGAGCCATCTCACTAACGCTCTTCCAGAAGTCCTCTGATGGCAGATCTTGTTCTGGGTCACGCAGGTCGAGCATAAAAGACTCTTGAGCCTTCAGCGGAATTGCACCAGCTCTGGGCTTATCCCACTCCCCAGGATCCAATCGAACCAAACGCATCGACGGCGGAGAATTTGTAGCAAGGAAACGTTCTGCAAAGGTCGTCGATCCGACTGCCGGCTGCGACACTACAACCACCGTCTTACCGGCAGCGAATGCCGCCGCCGCATCCAGAAGAGGACGTTGCCATTCCGGAGGGGTGAAATATATAGGATTATCGCGCAACTGAAGACGATCAAGCACCACGCCTGATAACTTACCTCGCTCCTGCTGTGGAATATGCCGCCGCTGGATGGCAATAGAGTCGTAATTCTTTAGGAGCTCAACGATTCGCTCGGCCGAAGTAATCCGCACCCTTCCGGGCGACCATCGGTCATCGCTGTTAAATCGACTACTTAACATTCCTACGACAGCATCGTCAGCGACGCGACGGACAGGACAGCCGCTCATTCCTCTTTCAACGCCGTCCGCAACTACTTGATAGGTAACAATCGATCCGCTTTGCTGAGCTTGCCCTTCCCATACACCACGAGCCGTGAGGACATCATATTGAGTAGGCCACCCTGCTTCGCGCCGTTCCGCGAATCCCACGAGAGAAACAGGCATAGAGGGCGGCTGGATGGACGCAAAGCTGAAGAGAAGGACACTAGTGGCGAGCGGCGCCTCGGCCCGCAGGATCGCTATATCGCCTTCCACGTCCAGCTTTTCGACTGTTGCACCTATTCTTGTGGGCTCTTGACCGTCCAGCCTTTTAACCATCGGTTCGAAATACACAGTCGACCCGATCACCGCGCGTCCAATTTCGTCAAGGACGTGGTGCGCCGTTACTAAGATTCCCGGGACTGCTTGGAAGCAGGTACCAATCGGTACCCCATCTTCACCAAGGACCCGACCATGGTAGGCGGTAGCACCTGACAGTTCAGTTGTCGGCACGCTCGTCCTCTTTACCGCCATCCGCTGGCCGCTCAGTAGCACTCTCCGGGAATTCGCGATCGGTGGGGCCGCGGCCATATATAACTTTTACGTTCAACGATGCTTCGGCATTTGCACTCGCGAGGATGACGGTGCCTTGGGTAGAAAACTTAATGCCGAACTGAACCTCGACTTGCTCAGGACTTCCGACACGCCGAGTCACTCGTTGAGCGGTACGCGCAGCAGCTACTGCCATCCTTTCGACAACTGCATTGGCATTTTCCAGAACATCGGTCAAGTGATTCAATCTGTTAACCGACGTTGGCTCATTACCGGAGACAGCGGCAACTTCAATCAGTAAGGGAATTCCGTCTATTTCTGTCGCGATCAACGGCCCACGCATCGCTCACCTCACTAGTTGCTGCGACAACTGTCGACAACCAGCATGCAGGGCGCTATATGAGCTTTGTTCATTTTGTCGGAAACATGACTATAACGGAGTTGCGAAGACTATCCGACGCCCAGGCCCTTGGCTCGCTTGACCGCGGCCGTGGCGGCCACGACCGGGGTGGCGTCGGCCGTCGGGAGCTTGACCGTGACCTCCAGGCCGCCGCCGTCCTGGGCCACCGCTGAGACCGTGCCTCCGTGGGCGTCGCAGACCGCTCGGACGATCGACAAGCCCAGGCCCGAGCCGCGGGAGCCCGTGCGTTCCCAGCCGCCGCGGCGGAAGGGCTCGAACAAGCCCGGCACGTCGGCCGGCTCCACCTCGTAGCCCGTGTTGCCCACCACCAGGACCGCCTGGCCGCCCACCGTCGACGTGCGCAGCCACAGGCTGCCGAGCAGGTGGTTGTAGCGGATCGCGTTCTCGATCAGGTTGCCCGCCAGGCGGTCGAGCAGGGACGGGTCGCCCACCACCGAGGCCGGCTGCAGGTCGGTCGTCACCTGGAGCTTCAGGCGTTCCGCCTCGGCCCGCACCGCCGACAGCGCGTTCGTCACGCTGATCGCCAGGTCGGCCGGGACCTTGCGGACCAGGCGGCGGCCCGACTGGGCTTCCGAGCGGGCCAGCACCAGCAGCGCGTCGACCAGCCCGTTCGCCCTCTCCGAGGCGTTGCGCACCACCTTCGCCATGCGGCGGTACTCCGCGACGTCGGCCTCGTCGTCGCTGAGGGTCACGTCGATCTCGGTCCGCATGACGGCCAGCGGGGTTCGTAGCTCGTGCGACGCGTTCGCCACGAAGCGTTTCTGGGACTCGAACGCGCCGGCCAAGCGGTCCAGCATCGCGTCGAACGTGCGGGCCAGTTCGGCCACCTCGTCGTCCGCCCCCGAGTAGCGGATGCGCTGGTCCAGCGTCTCCTCGCCGAGACGCCGGGCCGTCTGGGTGACCGCGTGCAGCGGGCGCAGCGCCCGGCCGGCCACCGCGTACGCGCCGGCCGTGCCGATGATGCCGATCGCCAGCAGGGCCACCAGGCCCTTGACCAGCACCTCCTGGGAGGCCTGGGAGACCAGCGTGCTCTGCCACTCGACCGCGTCGCGGGTCTCGCCGTTCTCCAGCATCACCCTTGTGCCCGAGCGCAGGGCCTCGCCGGAGCCCATCGCGTCGCTGACCAGCAGCCAGGCCAGCAGGACGAGGATGGCGCCGGCGCCGACCAGCAGGATGCCGTTGAGCAGGGTGAGCCGCAGGCGGAGGGTGGGGCGCAGGCTCAGCCGCAGGCTGCGGTGGGCGCTGCCGGAGTAGACCGTCATGAGAGGACGACCGGTTCCGGCACCCGGTATCCGGCGCCGACCACCGTCTCGATCAGCGGCGGGTCGCCGACCTTTTTGCGCAGGGTCATCACCGTCACCCGTACCGTCGTGGTGAAGGGGTCGGTGTTGGCGTCCCAGACCCGTTCGAGCAGTTCCTCACTCGACACCACGCCCCCTCGGGCCTTCAGCAGCTCTTCCAGGACGCCGAACTCCTTGTTGGTCAGGTCGATCGGGGTGCCGCCGCGGGTGACGACCCGGCGGGTCTGATCGAGCACGAGGTTGCCGACGGTCAGCACGGGCGGCGCGGCCGGGGTGGCCCGCCGGCCCAGCGCCTGCACGCGGGCGACCAGCTCGTCGAAGGCGAACGGCTTGGGCAGGTAGTCGTCGGCGCCGAGTTGCAGGCCCTCGACCCGGTCGGCGACCGTGCCGCTCGCGGTCAGCATCAGCACCCGGGTCAGCGCGCCCGACTCGACCAGCGCCGCGCAGATCTCGTCGCCGTGCATGCCGGGCAGGTCACGGTCGAGGATCACGACGTCGTACCTGGTCACATAGGCCATTTCATGACCTTGGAGGCCGTCGTACGCCACGTCGACCGCCATGCCTTTGCGGCGCAGCCCCCGGGCGATCGCGTCACAGAGGTTCCGCTCGTCCTCTACCACCAGCACACGCACCGCAGACCTCCGTCGACAACCGGGTACAGCCTCGTCGACCGGGTGTGAAGAGGCCGTAAGTGAAAGGCTACCGAAGGGGCCAGACGGCGACCGAGGCGTCGAGCAGGCGGCAGATCAGCACCCCGGTGGCGGCCCGGCAGTTGCCGGAGACGCCGGAGGCCGCGCCGGTGACCCGGATCGCCTGGCGGGCCGGGTCGAGCAGCCCGTAGTAGAGGACGTACTCGCCGCGGACGTCGATCTTGCCGTAGATCATGCCGTCGTCGGTGCGGCCCAGGCTCTCCCAGCGGCCGAAGTCGCCGACGGCCTTCCCGGTCGCCGGGTCGAGCAGCCACACCGCCGGTTCGTCGATGCGCCGGTCGAGGCGGGTGGCCGCCAGGTAGGGGCCGGCCGGTTCGGCGTACGCCCAGAGCTCCGAGGACCACAGCGCCCGCCCGGTCTCCCGGTCGAGCGCCACCATGCCCGTCTGCTGCCGGAACGTGCAGATCAGGGCGCCGCAGTCGGCCTGCATCCAGCTCTGCGACAGATCGGCCGCGGTCCGCCAGCGGAACGTGAGGTCGGGCAGATGGTAGGCGGTGAAACCGTCGCGGGTGTCGACGGTGATGAGATCGCCGACCGGCCAGACATATTCGGATCTGAGCGGCACGGTACGGCCGGCGACGAGCTTTCCGGTGTACGCGTCCCGGGTCTCCAGCCGGCCGTTCGGCGACTGGACCACCAGCCAGCGCGGGTAGCCCGGCCGGGGGCCGGCCTCGGTGATCACCCCGTTCGGCGGGCGGATCACCGACCAGCGGATCATCCCGGTGCCGGCGTCCACCGCCAGCGAGGCCTCCTCGGCCGCCAGCAGCACCTGACCGCCGGCCACCCCGACCAGCCGGGCCGGCCGGCGCCACAGCGTGTCGTCGGTGCCGGCGGCGACGGCCACGACCGCCCACCGGCCGCTCGCGTCGAGCTGATAGCTCACCACGATCGTGTCGCCCACCCGCAGCACCTGGTCGATCGCCCCGGACACGGTCACGACCGTGCCGTCGACCGGGCGGACCGAGGGCAGCCGGTACGTGTCGATCGTGCGCACCCGGACACCGTTGCCCACCACTGTCGATCCGCTGACCAGGAACATCTGGTCACCGAAGACGTGCACCGCGTCGCCCAGGCTCGCCGGCACGACGATCGGCGCCGCCGAGCGGGGCACCGGCCCGGCTGCGGCCAGCAGTGCGAGCAGCGCGCACGACAGCAGCGCGAGCAGCAGCCGGAGCGGCACGGGCGGATCGGGCGGAGGCGGTGGGGCGTCCCGGGGCGCCTCACCGAGGTCGATCACGACGTTCGTCATGCCGCCTCCCCCGGCCTCCCCCAGTGTGCGCTCCCGGCGGCTAGCCGCGGTATGCCCAAATGCGCAGGCTGTCCTCGGCCCGGCAGACGATGTGCCGCGCGTCGGAGGCGCAGTCGCTGATCGGCACACTGGTCGTGCCGAGCACCTGGACCCGGCCGCGCGGCGCGTCCACCAGCCCGAACTCGCTCACACCGCCTTCCAGGCCGCGCCGCAGGACGATCGGCTGGCCGGCCGCGGCGGGCACCTGAGCCCGCCAGCCCGACAGGTCGGCGCGCGGGGCCCCGGTCGCCAGGTCGACGAGGCGTACGGGCTCTCCGCTCTGGTTCTCCGTCTCGAGAACGTAGCGGCCGTAGCGGGTCACATCGACGCTGGCGGGCGCCCGCCATCGCGGCCGGCCGGTCGCCGGGTCGAGCACCTCCAGCCCCGACGGGGTGTTCCCGCAGGTCAGCCCCGAGCAGACGGCCGCCTGGACCATGACCTGCGGCACCGGGCGCGTCCAGGCGGCGGCCAGAGTCTCCGGTGAGTACGCGGCCTCGTACGCCAGATAGCCGTCGGTGTTGTGGTAATAGATCATCATCTGGTCGCCGACGAGTTCCCCGCTCATCGGCGACCGCCCCTCGACCTCGGGCAGGGCCGTCCGGCGGAGCACCTTCCCGGTGACGCCGTCGATGCGCTCGAGCCCGTCCGAGGTGAGCAGCAGCACGGCCGGCCGATCGCCGGGCGCGACGGTGGCGACGACCGCACCGGCGGCGCTGACCGTCCAGACCTTCGCCCCGGTGTAGAGGTCGACGCCGCTCAGGTCGGTGCGGGTCGGCGGTTGCACATGCGGCTCACCGGTGGCCGTGAAATAGATCGGGCCCGGGTCGCCGGATTTCTGGTCGTAGACCGTGCCGGGCCGGAACCGCGGCTCCTGGACGAGCCCGATCCGGCCGCCGGCCAGCGGGGCCACCCCCATCGGCACCGACCAGCGGACCTGACCGCTGTGCCGGTCGAGCACCGTCGTGATCGGCCCGTGCGAGCTCAGGGCGACGTCGCCGGCCTGGTCGAGGTGGAAGCCCCCGTAGCCGAGACCGTCCGGGTTCTCCTCCGGCAGCTGATAGCGGGTCTTCCAGAGCTGCCGCGGCGGCTCGGCCAGGCTCCACGCGATCACGTCGCGGCCGTGCCCGATCACGTTCATCGTGTAGACGCCGCCGCCGGCCAGCTCGAACGGCTCGTCCAGGCCGCGGGTGACCGGCACCGAGCCGAGATAGCGCCAGAGCACCGGCTCGGCCGGCACCGAGGCGCCCAGGGCGATCACGAGCACGGCCGCGAGGATCAGGCCACCGAGCCGGTAACGGTGGGCGGGTGGCGGCGAGCTGGGCGCCGGGTCGGGCTGGGCGGTCAGGTCCAGCTCGATCAGCGCCAATGCTCAACCCTTCAGGCCGTACGCCCAGACGACGAGCTGGCCGTACATCGTGCGGCAGACCAGCCGGCTCGGCGCCGACTGGCAGTCGCCGGTGCCCGTGGGCAGATCGGCCAGCAGCCGTGGACGGCGTTCACCCGGCCGGGCGACGGCGACCATGGTACGGCTTCCCGGTTCGACCGAGCGCGTCACCAGCAGGTGGCCGTCGAGGCCGCTGCCGGTGACCGGGCGCCAGCCGGTGAGGTCGACCTGGAGCGTTCCGGCGTCCGGGTCGATCAGGCCGAGGGTCGAGGTGTGCTCCGGTGAGCCGTACGCGACGTACATCGCCCCGAACCGCTGAAGGCCCCGCCACTCGGGCTGCCGCCAGCGCACGTCGCCGGTGAACGGGTCGATCGCCCGCATCCCGTCCGGCCCGCTCAGGCAGGCCAGCAGGCCGCACTCCTGGATGTCGTACGCGCCGTCGGCCGGCATGGTCCACACGTTGCGCAGCGTCTCCGGGTCGTACGCGGAGATCTCCATGCCGGGGTTTCCGGGGTGCCGCAGCAGGATCAGGCCACTGACGACGGCCGGGTTGGCCGGATCGTAGTCGGCCGGCGGCACCTGGCGGCTGACCAGCTGTTCGCCGGTGACGAGGTCGCGGACCTCCATCGTGCGGTTGTCGTGGACCAGCAGCATCCGGGTGCCGGCGTCACCCGGCCCGGGCAGTCCGGTGAGCACGGCGCTGCCCGGCACCGGCACGGTCCACCGGGTCCGGCCGGTCATCGGGTCGACCGCCTGGATCGGCCCTTCGACGCGCCGGCCGGCGCCGGACTGGCTGCGCCGGGGCGTGACCGCGAGCAGGGTGGGCGAGCCGGCCACGGTGACCACCTGACCGGCGCGGGTCCAGCGGGACACCCCGTCGGTCACCGAGACGGCGGTGGTGCCCGGGTCGTTGGTGCCGGCGTTCCAGGGGCGCATCAACACCAGGCCGCCGCCCAGGCGCAGGCGGTAGGCCGGGGTGGACTGCCCGGCCTCCCACAGGGTTCGGCCGGACTGAAGGTCGTACGAGCTGAGCAGCCCGAACGTCTGGGCCAGGAGCTGGCCGTCGTCGCTCATCGCGTACGCGTCGGCCGGGCCGATCTGGAGGCTGAAGACCTGCCGGATCGGCGACTTGGCCGGCTGGGCCGACGCGGTCGCGGTGAACAGGACGAGCACGGCCAGAACGGCCGCGGGGAACCAGCCCGGGAACGCGGAACGGCTGGGTGAGCCGTACGTCTCGGGCTCGCCCCGATCAAGACCGAGGTCGATGATCACCGTGTTGCCGGCAACGCTCATACCTCAAAGGTAACGAGCAGATAACGGTGTCGCCCCGGTCAGAATCCGTTCCGCGGCTTTTCAGCGTTTAATCAGGCTTGCGCGGGCTCCGCGTCCGCCTCGAGCCGCGAGGCCCAGCCGATGACCTCGCGCGCGATGTCCTGGGCGGTCAGGCCGAGGGACGCGAGGATCTCGCCCCGGGAGCCGTGCGGGTGGAAACCGGCCGGGACGCCGAAGTCGCGCAGCGGCACCTCCACGTCGGCGTCGCGCAGCGCGGCGGCCACCGCGTCACCGACGCCGCCGGCCCGGATGCCGTCCTCGACGGTGACCACCCGGCGGTGCTGCGCGGCCAGGCCGGCCAGCTCGATCGGCACCGGGCGCACCCAGCGCGGGTCGACCACCGTGACGCCGTAGCCCTGCTCGGCCAGCCGGCCGGCGACATCCATCGCCAGGGCCGCGAACGAGCCCACCGCGACCAGCAGCACGTCCTTGCGCTCGTCCTCGCGCAGCACGTCGACCTGGCCGATCCGGCGCACCGCGGGCAGGTCGGCCGCGACCGAACCGGTCGGGAACCGCACGATCGTCGGGCCGTCGTCGACCGCCACCGCCTCGCGCAGCTCCTCGCGCAGGGTGGCGGCGTCGCGCGGCGCGGCGATCCGCAGGCCGGGCACGGCGCCGAAGACGCTCATGTCCCAGATGCCGTAGTGGCTCGGCCCGTCCGGCCCGGTGATGCCGGCCCGGTCGAGCACGAAGGTCACCGGCAGCTCGTGCATCGCCACGTCGAGCAGCACCTGGTCGAACGCGCGGTTGAGGAAGGTGGCGTAGACGGCGACGACCGGGTGCAGGCCGCCCATCGCGAGCCCGGCGGCCGAGGTGGCCGCGTGCTGCTCGGCGATGCCCACGTCGTACACCCGCTCGGGGTATTTACGGGCCAGCTCGGCGATGCCGGTCGGCTCGGCCATGGCCGCGGTGATGCCGACCACGTCCAGCCGCTCGTCGGCGATCTTCACAAGCTCCTCGGAGAACACGTGCGTCCACTTGACCGACGGCTTGGCGGTCAGCGCGCCGGTCTGCGGGTCGAAGGCGCCCGGCCCGTGCAGGCAGTCGGCCTCGTCCTGCTCGGCCGGCCGGTATCCGTAGCCCTTGCGGGTCACCGAGTGCACGATGACCGGGGCGTTGAAGCCCTTGGCCCGGCGCAGCGCCGACTCCATCGCCTGGACGTCGTGCCCGTCGACCGGACCGATGTATTTGATGCCCAGGTCCTCGAACATCGGCTGCGGGCTCACCGCGTCCTTGATGCCGCGCTTGACCGCGTGCAGCACCTCGTACACCGGCTTGCCCACCACCGGCGTGTTGCCCAGCGCGTCCTTGACCAGGTCGAGCACCCGCTCGTAGCCCGGGTTGAGCCGCAGCGTGCTCAGGTGGTCGGCCAGCCCGCCGATGGTCGGCGCGTACGACCGGCCGTTGTCGTTGACGATGATGACCAGCCGGTTCTTGGCGGCGGCGATGTTGTTGAGCGCCTCCCAGCACATGCCACCGGTCAGCGCGCCGTCACCGACGACGGCGACCACGTGCCGGTCCTCGCCGCGCAGGGCGAAAGCCTTGGAGAGACCGTCCGCGTACGACAGGGCGGTCGACGCGTGCGAGTTCTCGATCAGATCGTGCTCACTCTCGGCCCGGCTCGGATAACCCGTGAGCCCGCCCCGCTGCCGCAGCATGTCGAAGCCGTCCTGCCGCCCGGTCACGATCTTGTGCACGTACGCCTGGTGCCCGGTGTCGAAGAGCACGCGGTCGCGCGGCGAGTCGAAGACCCGGTGCAGGGCCAGAGTGGTCTCGACCACACCCAGGTTGGGCCCGAGGTGACCACCGGTCCGCGACACCTTGGCCACCAGGAAGTCGCGAATCTCCGCCGCCAGCAGGGTCAGCTGGTCGGGGCTGAGGCGCTTGAGGTCACCCGGTGAGGTGACACCGGAAAGAAGACCGTCGGAGGCGGGGAGGGATTCGCTCATGGGGGGAAAGTCTATCGGCGTGGCGCCGTGGCGCATCCGCCAAGAGGTTTCGATGCGGTGTCCTACACACAACTGTCACAAGTTCCCTCTGGCATGCTTGTCGTACGAACGCGACTGGCGGCACAGAGGATGGGTCAACCATCGGGGAGCGCTCGCCACGGGGAGTCGACCGCCTGGGCACCCGTGCCTGCGGAGTCAGCCATGCCTTCAGCCCGTCTCCTGCCCGGCGCCCCCGTCGCCGAGGCCGTCCTAGCCGACGTAGCCGACCGCGTGACCCGCCTGCGCGCCCGAGGCGTAACCCCGAGCCTGGCCACCATCCTGGTCGGCGACGACGACGCGAGCGCCGGATACATCCGCATCAAGCAGCGCCAGGCGGCCGAACTGGGCTTCGAGTCCCCCCACGAGCACCTGCCGGCCGACGCGACCCAGAAGGACCTGGAGTCGGTGATCGCCACCTACAACGAGGACCCGAACGTCCACGGCGTCCTGATCCAGTACCCGATCCCGGCCCACCTGGACTACGACGCAGCCCTGCAGACCCTCGACCCGGACATGGACGTCGACGGCATGCACCCCCTGAACATGGGCCGCCTGTCCCTGGGCATGCCCGGCCCGCTCCCGTGCACCCCCGCCGGCATCGAGGCCCTGCTGGCCCACTACGAGATCCCGGTAGCCGGCCGCGAGGTGGTCATCCTGGGCCGCGGAGCGACCCTGGGCCGCCCACTGGCGATGCTGCTGGCCCAGAAGCGCCCCACCGCGAACGCGGCGGTGACGGTGGTCCACACGGGCGTGAAGGACTGGCCCCGCTACACCCAGCGCGCCGAAATCCTGATCGCCGCCGCCGGCGTCCCCGGCATCATCCAGCCCGAACACGTACGCCCAGGCGCCACAGTCATCGGCGCCGGCGTCCGCTACGAGGGTCGCCGCCTCCTGCCAGACGTGGACGAGTCCTGCGCCGAGGTAGCGGGCGCCATCACGCCCCGCGTAGGCGGCGTAGGCCCCACCACGGTCGCGATGCTGTTCCGCAACGCCGTCCAGGCCGCCGAACGCGCAACTTCCTGACCCCCTCCACTGCCGGGCTGCCCGAGCACGCTCGTCCACGCCGGACGCTCCGCTCGGGCACCCCGCCCCAACTCCGACGCACCGACCCACCCAGCGCCCAGCTCCCGCCGAACGACCACCCCGGCGCCGCGCTCAACTCCCGCTGAACCACCGGCCCAGCGACCCCGCCCAGCTCCCGCTGAACGACCAGCCTGGGCTACGCCCGGCCCAGCGCCGCGCCCGGCTTCCGCTGAACCACCAGCCCAGCGCCACGCCAGCTCCCGCCGAACGACCAGCCCGCCGCCACGCCCGGCCCAGCTCCCGCTGAACCACCGGCCCAGCGCCACGCCCAGCTCCCGCTGAACCACCGGCCCAGCGACCCCGCCCAGCTCCCGCTGAACGACCAGCCCGGCGCCACGCTCGGCTCGCGCTGGCCGGCGGCAGGCCCGGAGGAACTCCGAGTCGCGCTGGTTGCCCCGACTCACGCTGCTTTGGCCGGGCAGGCTCTCCACGGTCAGGTAGCGCGTGGTCGCGCCGAGTGCTCCCGGTTGCGCTTATACGGTTCCGAGCCTTTCACCCTGAACGTTACACGGAATCCCTCATCGCGAACCACCATTTTTTCCCGCGACTTTGGCACGATCGACATCGGTTCGCGGATGGCCTTTCCGAGCGGTCGGCGGGATAATTAGTCATGCGATACCAACAGCTCGGACTATTCTCCCGCGAACAAATGAAAGCCATGCGCGATCGCACCCTCTCGCGCAATTGGTCACCCGAGAAAGACGCGTTCCGGCGCGAGCACGAGCGCCGCCGCAAGTGGGGACTCGCTCAGCGCCACGGCTTCAAACTGCTCTGGTTACGCCGAGAGAAGCAGCGCCTGGCCGAGCTGGCAGCCGAAACCCAGCCACCGGTCGCCACAACCGCACCCGCCGGCCCGCCCGGTCCCACCGATGCGACCGCCAGCCCGGCAGTCCCCATCAGCACAGCGGCCCTCACCAGCACAGCGACGTCTCCGGTTCCGGCTACCCCGCCGAGCCAAGCAGCCGATATCAGCACAGCGGCCGCCACCAGCACAGCGACGCCTCCGGCTCCGGCCACCGCGCCGAGCCAAACAGCCGATATCAGCACAGCGGCCGCCACCAGCACAGCAACGCCTCCGGCTCCGGCCACCGCGCCGAGCCAAACAGCCGATGTCTGCCCAACGGCCGTCACCAGCGCGGCCGCCTGAGCCCGGACGGAGGTCTTGCTTAGCGCGGCCGCCCGAGCCCAGACGAAGGTCCTGCTCAGCGCCGCCGCCCGAGCCCAGACGAAGGTCCTGCTCAGCGCCGCCGCCCGAGCCCAGACGAAGGTCCTGCTCAGCGCCGCCGCCCGAGCCCAGACGAAGGTCCTGCTCAGCGCCGCCGCCCGAGCCAGACGAAGGTCTTGCTCAGCGCGGCCACACCCGTCAGCGCGGCCTTGCACGCCGGAAGCCGGGTTCAATGCGACCACCCGATTCAAGAATAGTCGGCTGGCAAGAAACCCGAGACCACTCGCCCTCCTTCGTTACTTCTTTCGAATGCGCGAAGGAGGGCGGTCTCTCTATATTAACGGCGCGAGCACTTCAATTCCGGAGGGCTGTGGACAACCAACACTCCTGTGGATAAGTGGACGCTAAAGGCGGACGACCATCTTGCCCGTATTGGCGCCGCGCAGGAGGCCCAGGAAAGCGCTCGGGGCCGCCTCGATGCCGCCCTCGACGATGGTCTCCTGCCATGTGACTTTGCCTTCGCGCAGCCACGTTGTCATGTCCGCGGCGAAAGCGGGCATGCGCGCGCCGTGGTTGGTGACGATGTAGCCGCGCAAGTTGAGCTCCTTGCCGATCACGGCCGACAAGTTGTGCGGGGCGGCGGGTGGCTCCGTGTCGTTGTAGTGGGCGATCGCGCCGCACAAGGCGACCCGGCCGTACTTGTTCAAGCTGCTGATGGCGGCCTCCAAGTGGTCGCCGCCCACGTTGTCGAAGTACACGTCGATGCCGTCGGGGGCCGCCTCGCGCAGCTGCTTGCGGACGGGAGCGTCGCGGTAGTTGAAGGCCGCGTCGAAGCCCAGCTCCTCCGTGAGGTGGGTGACCTTGGCGGCGGAGCCGGCGCTGCCGATGACCCGCTTGGCGCCGCGGATCCTCGCGATCTGGCCGGCGATGCTGCCCACGGCGCCGGCCGCGCCCGAGACGAAGACCGTGTCGCCCTCCTTGAACTGGGCGATGTCCAGCAGGCCCACGTACGCCGTCAACCCTGTCATGCCCAGTACGCCCAGGTACGCCGACAGCGTGGGGGCCGCCGCCGGGTCGACCGCGCGGACCTTCGCCGCGTCCACCGTCGCGTACTCGCGCCAGCCCAGACCGTGCAGGACCGTGGCGCCGACCGGCACCGTGGGCGACGCCGAGGCCACCACCTCGCCCACCGCCGAGCCGTCCAGCGGCTCGCCGACCTGGAACGGCGGCGTGTACGACTTCACGTCGTTCATCCGGCCCCGCATGTACGGGTCGACCGACATGAACAGGTTCCGGACGACCACCTGCCCGTCCGCCGGAGCGCCCACCGTGACCTCGGCGACCTCGAACGTGTCGTCGCCGGGCCAGCCTTGGGGGCGGGCGGCAAGCCGGATCTCACGGCTGGTGAACGTGCTCATGTGAACTCCTCGGAAGTCACCGGGCGGGATGGTTACCACACGGTAACTTCAGGGCGTCAGCAGCGCTACGCACTCCACGTGCTGGGTCATCGGGAAGCAGTCGAACGCCCGCAGATCCGCCAGTTCCCAGCCGAGCGAACGAAACGTCCCGATGTCCCGGGCCAGCGACGCCGGATCGCAGGACACGTACGCCACGGCTCGGGGCCGGGCCGCCGCCACCGCCTTCACCACCTTGGCTCCGGCGCCGGCCCGGGGCGGGTCGAGCACGACCAGGTCGACCGGCCCGGTGACCCGGCGGCGGCTCAGGGCGTAGTCGACCCGGGCCTCGACGACTTCGGCGCCGGGCAGGTCGGCCAGGTTGGCCCGGGCCGCGGCGACGCCGGTGGGGGACGCTTCGACGACGGTCGTCCGGGCTTTCGTACGGGTGGCGACCGCCGCCGCGAACAGCCCGGCACCCCCGTACAGGTCCCACGAGACCTCCCCCTCGACCGGCTTCAGCATCTCCAGGACCGTGGCGACGAGCGTGTCCGCCGCCAGCGGGTGGACCTGCCAGAAGCCCGAGGGCGGAATTGACCAGGTACGCCCGGCGGCCCGCTCCGTGACCTCGGCCGGGCCCCGCAGCTGGGTCCGGAAACCGGACGGCGCCTCGGTCGGGTCGTCGCTGGGCGCACTGCCGCGGCGGGCCAGCACGGCCACGTCACCGCCGCTGGTGGCCACCGCCTCCAGGGCGTCGGCGTCCGGCCAGTCGAGCTGCAGCAGGTCGAGCTCCTGGATGGCCGGATGCGCGATCCGGCACCGGTCGATCGGCACCACCTCGTGCGACCGGTGCTTCAGCAGCCCCGGACGGCCGAGCGCGTCAACGGCATAGCGCACCCGGGTGCGCCAGTCAAGGAGGGGCGACCCAGCGGTGGGGAGCGCCTCCACCCGTACGGAATGAGTGATGCCCGCCAACCGCGAAAGCTGTTCCCGCACTACGGCCGTCTTCCAGCCCAGCTGGGCGTCACCCGAGGCGTGCTGCAGATCACAGCCACCGCACCCACCGGGATGCGCGTACGGGCACGGCGGCGTCACGCGGTCGGGCGAGGCCTCATGGATCTCGACCGCGTCGGCCCGCAGAAAGCCCTTGTGCAGCTCCGTGATCTCCGCCGTGACCCGCTCACCCGGCAGCGCGTGGCGGACGAACACGACACGCCCGTGCGGGCCGCCGAGGCGCGCCACGCAGTGCCCACCGTGCGCGGGAGCACCCACCGTCAGCTCGACGCGGTCACCCTGGACCAGATCAGGATCATTGTTCATCGGTCGGCTCCACGGACGAGGCGGCACGGGTACGCGGTCCCCGGGCCGGCGCCCGGACCAGGCCCCGGTCCATCCGGTCGAGGTCGCGATCCTGGCTGGACCGCAACTGCCACGGCACGCTGGTGACCATCACGCCGGGTTCGAACAGCAGGCGGCCCTTGATGCGCAGGGCGCTCTGGTTGTGCAACAGGTTCTCCCACCAGCGGCCCACCACGTACTCGGGAACGAAGACCGTCACCACGTCGCGCGGGGAACCGCGCCGGATGCCCTTGACGAAGTCGATGATCGGGCGGGTGATCTCGCGGTACGGCGAGTCGACCACCGTGAGCGGGACGGGGATCTGCCGGCGCTCCCACTCGTCCTGAATGTGCCGGGTGTCCTTGTCGTCGACGTTCACCGTGACCGCGGTGAGCGAGTCGGGCCGGGTCGCCTGCGCGTACGCCACCGCCCGCAGGGTCGGCTGGTGGACCTTGCTGACCAGGACGACCGCGTGGTTGCGGGACGGCAGGATCGGGCGCTCCTCGGTCGGCTCCAGCTCCTGGGCCACCCGGTTGTAGTGCTTGCGGATGGCCAGCATGAGCCCGTAGATGACGACCATGGCGGCGATCGCGATCCACGCGCCGAGCAGGAACTTCGTGATCAGCACGATGATCAGGACGGCGCCGGTGAGGCACATGCCGAACGCGTTGATGGCCCGGGAGCGGATCATCTGCCGGCGTTTCTCGGGGTCGCGCTGCGTGCGCAGCAGGCGGTTCCAGTGCCGGATCATGCCGCCCTGCGACAGCGTGAACGACACGAACACGCCGACGATGTAGAGCTGGATGAGCCGGGTGACCTCGGCCTGGAACGCCACCACCAGCACCATCGCCGCGATGGCGAGGAAGACGATGCCGTTGGAGAAGGCCAGCCGGTCGCCCCGGGTGTGGAACTGGCGGGGCAGGTAGCGGTCCTGGGCCAGGATCGAGCCGAGCACCGGGAAGCCGTTGAACGCGGTGTTGGCCGCCAGGAACAGGATGAGGGCGGTGACCGCGCCGACCACGTACAGCAGGAAGCCGTTGCCGAAGACCGTCTCGGCGAGCTGGGCGGTGACCGTCTTCTGCACGTATCCGTCGGGCGCCGAGAGGATCTGCAGGCTGGGGTCCTCGACGTACTGCAGGTGGGTGACCCGGGCCAGCAGCACGATGCCGACCAGCATGACGATGGCGATGCCGCCGAGCAGCATCAGCGTGGTCGCCGCGTTCTTGCTCTTCGGCGGCTTGAAGGCGGGCACGCCGTTGGAGATGGCCTCGACACCGGTCAGGGCCGCGCAGCCCGACGAGAACGTCCGCAACAGCAGATAGGCGAAGCCGAAGCTGGTGAGGTGGTCCTCCTCGGCCGCGATCACCAGGTTGGCGCTGGGCGCCTGCAGGTCCTGGCCGAGCACGAAGACGCGGAAGAGCCCGGTGAGGATCATCCCGACGATCACGATGATGAACAGATAGGTGGGTACGGCGAAAGCAGTGCCCGACTCCCGCAGCCCGCGCAGGTTGAGCGCGGTCAGGATGGCGATGGCGCCGATCGCGAAGGCGACCTTGTGCTCGGCGACGAACGGCACCACCGAGCCCAGGTTGTTGACGCCGGACGCGGTCGACACCGCCACGGTGAGGATGTAGTCGACCAGCAGGGCGCTGCCCACGCTGAGACCGGCCCGCGGCCCGAGGTTGACCGTGGCCACCTCGTAGTCGCCGCCGCCGGACGGGTAGGCGTAGACGTTCTGCCGGTAACTGGCGACCACCGTGACCATCACGACCGCGACGGCGAGCGTGATCCACGGGGAGATGTAGAAGGCGCCGGCGCCGGCGATGGAGAGGGTCAGCAGGATCTCGTCGGGGGCGTAGGCCACGCTCGACAGCGCGTCGCTGGCGAAGACGGGCAGGGCGATCCGCTTGGGCAGCAGCGTGTGCTGCAGCTTGTCGGAGCGGAACGGCCGGCCCAACAGCAGCCGCTTGGCGAGAGAGGTCGTACTTGCCACGAGTGCCTAGCGTACGGACCCCGCCCCGCCTGCCGCCTCTGGGAGGCGCATGCGACCCTCATCGGATGCACGTGGTCATCATGGGATGTGGGCGGCTCGGGTCGACGCTCGCCCAGAACCTCGAAGCCCGCGGCCATTCGGTGGCGGTGATCGACCAGAACTCCGACGCGTTCCGCCGGCTCGGCGCCGACTTCGGCGGGGTCACGGTGACCGGCATCGGCTTCGACCGCGACGTGATGCGCGAGGCCGGCATCGAGCGTGCCGACGCCTTCGCCGCCGTCTCCAGCGGCGACAACTCCAACATCATCTCGGCCCGGCTGGCCCGCGAGACGTTCGGCGTGACCCGCGTGGTCGCCCGCATCTACGACCAGCGGCGGGCCCAGGTGTACGAGCGACTCGGCATCCCGACCGTGGCCACGATCCGCTGGGCCGCCGACCGGATGATGCGCCACCTGGTGCCCGAGGGCACGGTCGAGGTGTTCCGCGACCCGACCAGCGTGGTCTCGATCGTCGAGGCCCCGCTGCACCGCGACTGGGTGGGGCGCACACTGAGGGCGCTGGAGGAGCGCACCGGGGCCCGGGTGGCGTACCTGATGCGTTTCGGCATGGGCACGCTCGGCACGCCGTCCACCGTGATCCAGGACGGCGACCAGGTCTTCATGCTCGTCACCGACGAGACCGTGGCGACGGTGCTGGACATCGCCTCCGGCGCCGGCAAGGAAGGGCACTGACCATGCGGATCGCCATCGCGGGAGCCGGCAACGTCGGCCGGTCGATCGCCCAGGAGCTGATCGGCAACGGCCACCGGGTCATGCTGATCGAGCGGCAGCCGCGCCAGCTGCGCCCGGAGCGGGTGCCCGAGGCCGACTGGGTGCTGGCCGACGCCTGCGAGTTGAGCAGCCTCGAGGAGGCCGACGTGGCCTCGTGCGACGTGGTGGTGGCGGCGACCGGCGACGACAAGGCCAACCTGGTCGTGTCGCTGCTGGCCAAGACCGAGTTCGCGGTGCCGCGGGTGGTGGCCCGGGTCAACCGGGCCGAGAACGAGTGGCTGTTCAACGAGCAGTGGGGCGTCGACGTCGCGGTGAGCAAGCCCCGGCTGATGGCCGCCCTGGTCGAGGAGGCGGTCACGGTCGGCGATCTCGTACGGCTGATGACCTTCCGCCAGGGCGAGGCGAACCTGGTCGAGATCACCCTGCCGCGCAACGCGCCGTACGAGGGTCAGCCGGTCCGCTCGGTGCCCCTGCCCCGCGACTCGGCGCTGGTGGCGATCCTGCGTGGCAAGCGCGTGATGGTGCCGACCGGCGACGACCCGCTCGAGGCCGGCGACGAGCTGATCTTCGTCTGCACCACCGAGGTGGAGGAACAGATCCGCGCCGTCGTTCTCGGCAGCGAGGGCCGCGAGCTCGGCTAGGGCGCCGGCAGCAGCACAGCCAGGGCCGCGTCGAGCGCCGCGAGCAGGCTGTCCGCGGCCTCCGGGTGGTAGAGCAGCCGGTCGGCGATACCGTCCGAGATCGCCACGACGGCGTCCGCGATCTCCGTCGCCTTTCCGCGCAGCACGATGGTGCCGTCGGCCCGGCCGGCCTCCAGCCAGCGCACCAGATCGGCCGTGACCGCCCGGTCGATCTCGTGCAGCACCTCGGCGAACGGCGGGTGGCGGACGGCCATGGCCGCGAACGCGTTCCATACGATGGCCTCGGAGCGCCGCTCGGCGTCCAGCGGCAGTGTCGCGACGACCAGCCGCCGCAGCACCTCACGCGACGCGCCGGACCGGTCGACGTCGCGCATCCGCCGCTCGGTCCGCTCCCCGGCGACGTCGAGCGCCACCGACAGCATCTCCTCCTTGGTCCGGAAGTATTTCTGGACCGCTCCCGGCGACCGGCCCGCCCGGGCAGCGACGGTGCGAACGCTGACCTCCTCGACTCCCCGCTCGGCCAGCACGCTCAGCAGCGCAGCGCCGATGATGCGGCGTTCCGCGTCGCGATCCACGACTTTCGGCATGGAGCTCCTTTAGGATACGATCGTATCCTCAACTTAGGGGATGCGATGGACCAGAACTCACGAGCCGCCGACACCGATCGGGAAACGACATCCGAGCATCTGGCGTCGTCTTTGGGCGAGGGCCGGATCGACCTCGCCGAGTTCGACCGGCGGTCCGCCCTCGCGGCCCGGGCCACGACGATCGGCGAGCTCAGCGCCCTGACGGCGGACCTGCCCGTCCCGGCCCGGCGGCGCGAAGCCGAACGACGGCGGCGCGAACGTGGCGAATGGCTGGCCGAGTGGCGGTACTGGCTCGGCGGCGCGGTGATCATGAATGCGATCTGGGCGGCCCAGAGCATTCGCGACGGCGACCTCGAGCGGTACTGGCCCGCCGTTCCGGTCGGTGTCTGGGCGGCCGTCCTGGTCGCCGTCGCCATCTGGCCACGCGAGAAGGAATAGCCGCGGCCCGGCGCTAGGCGGCCGGCGCCTTGCCGGCGCTCGTCACGCGGTGGATGGCCCAGGCCGAGAAGGCGAACGTGGCGGCGTAGATCGGCCAGCTGATCAGGATGCGGACGATGCCGAGGGCGTTCGCCTCGCCCTGCGCCCACAGGTAGTACTGGATGCCGGCCCGGATGCAGAGCGAGACCACCCAGACCAGGGTGAGCCACTGGAACGTCCGGAACAGCCGCTGGTTGCCGAACCAGTTCTGCTGGCCCTTGTTGGCCATGATGCCCCAGGCGTAGCCGATCAAGGGCTTGCGCACGAACACCGAGAGCAGCAGCACCGCCGCCTGCCCGAAGGTGAGCAGGATACCGGGCAGGTAGAAGTTCTCCGCCTTGCCCGTGCGGTAGGCCAGGAAGGCGCCGATCGCGATGCCGAACAGTCCGTTCACCGCATGGCGCACGGGCTCTTTCCGGATCAGCCGGTACGCCCCGATGCCCACCGCCGAGAGAACGGCGCCGGCGATCGCCCAGTAGAGCGCGGTGCGCTTCTCAAGGCCCACGACGGCGTCGCCGAGGACCACGTTGAGGATCACGAAGGCGAAGACCGGCAGGCTCGACTCGATCAGCCCGCGGACACCGCCGAGCTGCTCGGCGATCTGCTCGCTCATCGAGGGGAGGGGCTCGTCCTCCGGCTCCTTGACCGGGTGGAGGTCGAGCTCCTCGACGACCTCCTCGGCGAGCCGCTCCTCCACGGTTTCGTTCGCGGCGTGTCGCGGCTCGCTGCCACTCACCGGGGCGCCTCCAGCTCGTAGTACGGGTTGTAGATCACCTTGCGGTCGTCGCGGATCGCGATGCGCCCGCGCGCGGTGAGCTGACGCCCGGGCTCGATGCCCGCGATGGAACGCCGGCCCAGGAAGACCAGCGTAACCACGTCGCTACCGTCCCAAAGGTCGGCCTCGAGCGTCGGCAGGTTGGTGCGGGGAGTGTACGCCACCGTCCGCAACCGGCCGTTCACCGAGACGACCTGGCCCCGGCTGCACTGGCCGGCCGGCATGGCCCCGCACTTGGCCACCTCCCGCTGGAGGTCGCGCGCGTCGAGTTCCGAGTCGGTGGCCGTCAGCCGGTCGAAGAACTTGCGCAGGCCCGTGCGCTCGTCCGTACTACTCATGAGTTACACCGTACGCCTCTGGTGATCCCCGTCACGAGCCCTACTGCGGCTGGTGCCCGTTCGCCTGAGCACCCTCCGCCTCGGCGGCGGCCTGCTCGGTCATCTCCTTGGGCAGGCGCAGCGGCAGCGCCTCGCGCACGGGACGGGCTTCGGAGTCACGGACGACCACCAGACCGGTCAGCACCTCGCCGAGCCGGCCCTCGCGGGACGGGTCGGCCGCGGCCGCGCCCTGGTACAGCGCCCGGACCATCCAGCGCGGGCCGTCGACCCCGACGAACCGGACGTCGGCCGGCCCCTCCGGGGTGTTGACCCGGGCCGCCAGCTCGACGCCGTACGGACCGGCGATCTCCCGCGGCGACACGCCGTCGGAGGCCATGGCCTGGGCGATCTCCTCGCGGACCTCGTCCCAGATGCCCTCGCTGCGGGGCGCCGCGAACACGCCGAGCTGAAGGGCGCTCTCGCCGTCGACCAGCACGATCTGCTCGACCGCGCCGTCCGGGTTGGCCTGCACCCGCACCTCGACGCCGTCGACGGCCGGGATCAGCAGGCTGCCCAGGTCGAGCCGCTGCACGCCCTCGGGGGCGTACTTCTCGTCCCAGGGGCCGCGCTCGGGCGCCACCGGCTCGTCGTCCGCGGCGAGGCTCTGGGCGAGCGCCTCCGAGGGCGGCGCGTCGGTCGCACGCACATGCTTGGGGCCGCCGCGCTTACGCGAGAACATCACTGCCACCTTCCGTCTTCAAACCTGAGTGCCCACCGGTCGAGCCGTGCCCGCCGGCACCGCGCGCGGTGTCGTCGAGCTCCTCGACCTCGTGGAACGCGGCTCGCTCGACCCGCTGGACGACCAGTTGGGCGATGCGGTCGCCGCGGGAGATCTTGACCGGCGTGTGCCGGTCGTGGTTGACCAGGATCACCAGAACTTCACCGCGGTAGCCGGCGTCGACCGTACCGGGCGCGTTCAGGACCGTGACACCGAGGCGTGCGGCCAGACCCGAGCGGGGGTGGACCAGGCCCACGTAGCCCTCCGGGATGGCCACGGCGATACCGGTACGGATCGCCTGCCGCGCTCCGGGTGCGAGCTCGGCGTCCTCGGCGGCGACCAGGTCGGCCCCGGCGTCACCGGGATGCGCGTAGGCCGGCAGCGGCAGGTCGGGGTCGATCCGGCGGATCCGGATGACTACATCGCTCAACTCAGAGGTTCCTCACTCGTGCGGCGTCGGCCAAGCGGCACCCACCCTGCCATCCTGCCGTGCCCGGTCGCGGAGGCGCGCCGTACCCTTCCAGGGTGACACCGGAGTCTCCCGCGCGCACCACCGCACCCACCAGTTACCGAGAGCGGCTCACGCTCCGATGGTGGATGTGGCCCATCGGCCTGCTGGTCGTGGTGATCCTCGGCGTGGAGCTCACCATCGGTTTCCCCACGCTCCCCCTCTGGGTGCCCTTCGCGGTGCTGACCCCGGCCACCCTCGCCGTCCTGGCCTGGATCGGGCGGATCAAGGTCGAGGTGACCGACGGCGAGCTCCGGGTGGACGACGCGCGGCTGCCGGTGCGGTTCATCGGCGACGTGGTCGCGCTCGACCTGGAGGGCAAGCGCGAGGCGCTGGGCATCGGCGCCCACCCGCTCGCCTTCGTGATCCAGCGGCCGTGGATCGGCCCGGCCGTGCAGGTGCTGCTCGACGACCCGGACGACCCGACGCCCTACTGGGTGATCAGTACCCGGCACCCGGTCGAGCTGGCCACCGCTCTGCTGGCGGCCCGCTCCTAGGCCGCATCAATGATCTTGCGGCTCTTCTTCTGAAGATCTTTCTGTACGTGCTCGCCGAGGTTCTTGGTCGCCCGGCGGTTCAGGTAGCCCGCCACCGCGGCGCCGGTCAGGAACGGGCCGAACATCGTCAGATGGCGCCCGAAGCGCTTGAGCAGGCTCTGCTGGAGGTCGCGGCGGGCGGCCGTGCCGAGCACGGTGGCCACGCCGACGCCGGGCACCAGCGGGTTCACGCCGCGCTGATCGGTCCACGCCTGCACGAGTGACACGGCTTTCTGCCCCATCGTGCCGGGCACGGGCTGCCCGTAGATCTCGTGGAGCTCACCGATCAGCTTCATCTCGATCGCCACCACGGCGACCGTCTCGGCCGCCAGCAGCACCGGGGCGGAGAGCAGGGTCGGCACGGCCACCCACTCCACCGCGGCGACGCCGCCGCCGGCCGCGCCCACGCTGGCCGTGGTGCGCTGCGCGTTGCGGATCAGGCGATCGGCCAGGTCGTCGTCGCTCAGGCCCGGGAAGTGCCGCCGCAGGGTCGCCTGATCGCGCACGGGAACGTGCGGGGCGACGTCGGCGACCACGTCCGCCATCCACCGGATGGCGGCCTTGGGCCGGAAGACCTGGCCCAGTCCACGCCGCCGCACGTCGCCGACGAGCCTGCCGAGGAGTTGCCTCCGCCCCTCGGGCTCCAGATCGTCGGCGGTCAGTGCGGCGACAGTCTTGCTGAGTTCGACATCGGCGGCCGTCTGCGCCGGCGTCTCCACGGGATCGTTCGCTATGTCCTTCGCAACGTCCGGTACGGACTGCTCGGAGCTCATCGTCGTCCTCCCGTCATCGGCCGAGGCTGCTGATGTCATCGTGATGCCCGGTGTCGACCCCCCGTCAAACCGGGCAACGGCCTCAATCCCGACCGCTTCCGTGCGGACGGGTGTGACGCGCTGCGCGCGAGTGCCGGGTCAGGCACACTCGCGGCAGATCAGTTCCCCGTTGCGCTCCGTCGCCAGCTGGCTGCGGTGGTGCACGAGGAAGCAGCGGGCACAGCGGAACTCGTCGGTCTGCATCGGCAGAACCTTGACGGTGAGCTCCTCGTCGGCAAGGTCGGCGCCGGGAAGCTCGAAGCTCTCCGCCACCTCGACCTCGTCGACGTCCACTGCGCCCGACTGCGAGTCGGCGCGGCGGGACTTCAGCTCCTCGAGGCTGTCCTCGCCGAGGTCGACCTCATCGCGACGCGGGGCGTCGTAGTCGGTGGCCATCGGTTTTCACTCTCCTGTATCGATGTGTCACTTGGCGTTAGTAACGTCAAGGACGTTGTTTCGGTTCCCGGTTCCGCCGGACGATTTCTGACACTGCCCCCAACACTCGAATCTGCCCCGGCGAGCGCGGAACCTTACCGCTACTGCGGCAGAGTTGTACGCGCACGGGCACGCCATTGTTCCCGATGTGACCGAGGCGACATCAAGGTAGGGGTACAAGCGTCTCGATCATCGTCGGCGCGCCGGAAGTATTCCCTGTTTCCGCGTGGCTGGCGGGCAGACGCTAACCTTCCGACAGGTCCCGCTCCTACCCCGGCGGGCGCGACACCCCCGGATCTCTGGAGCCAGCCCCATGAGTTTTGCGCGCGTACGAGCGCTCGTCGTCGTCGGCGTGCTCGCCGTGGCCGCGGTCGTCTTCGTCATCGTGGCGCTCGTCAAGGACTCCCAAGGGGGAGCCACGAGCGGGGCCGGCTGCCCCGAGGGAGCGCCGATGGTCGACGTGCGGCTGCCCGACGACCCGGCCGAGGTCACTGTCAAGATCTTCAACGGCACGAACTCCTCGGGCCTGGCCGACAACGTGACCAACGAGTTCAAGAACAGGCGCTTCACGGTCCAGAAACCGGCCGAGAGCAAGACCAAGTTCAAGGGCGTGGCCGAGATCCGGTACGGACCGGACACCGTCGGCAAGGCGCAGCTGCTGCGCGCCTACTTCCTCGCCCAGTCGAAGATGTCCTACAACGCCAAGCGCAAGGGCGCCGTCATCGACATCGTGATCGGCAACGAGTTCCGCCAGCTCGCCACCACCACCGAGGTCAACCAGTCCCTGGTCGAGGTGGGCGAGCCGACGGTGCCGCCGGGCGGCTGCCTCAAGAAGTCCGACGACTCCTGATCCTCAGGCGCCGCCGGACGCGTCGAGCCTCACCAGCAGGTCGTGCAGATCGTTGAAGATCGCTGGTGGGGCCGCCACGACCATGTCGAGGCCCGGGCGCGCTCCCTGCAGCCCGGCCACTATCGCGCCGGCCTCCTGGGCGATCAGGCCACCCGCGGCGTGGTCCCACGGGTTGAGGCCCTTCTCGTAGTACGCGTCGAGAGTGCCCTCGGCGACCGCGCAGAGGTCGAGCGCCGCCGCGCCGAACCGGCGGATGTCACGCACCCGGGTGATCAACTCGGCCAGGACCCGGCCCTGGTGGGCCCGTCGCCGCGCGTCGTACCCGAAGCCGGTGCCGATCAGGGCCTGGCTCAGCTCGGCCGGTCCCGTAACTTTCAGGCGTCGATCGCCGCGGTGGGCGCCGCCGCCTCGGGTGGCCGTCCACTCGTCCCCGGTGGCCGCGTTGATCACGATTCCGGCAACAATCTCGCCGTCGGCCTCGGCCGCGAGGGAGACGGCGTACTGCGGTAGCCCGTACAGGTAGTTGACTGTGCCGTCGATCGGGTCGAGGATCCATCGCACGGCACCCTCGCCGGCCGCGTCGCCGTACTCCTCACCCAGCACCCCGTCGCCCGGCCGTAGCTCCCGCAAAGCCTCGATGACCTGGCGTTCCACCGCCTTGTCGGCCGCCGTGACCACGTCCGTGGCCGTGCTCTTGGTCTCCACCTCGACGATGGCCTCGGCCCGCAGCCGCCGCGCCGTGGCGGCGGCGTCCCGGGCCACTCCCACCGCGATCTCCAGCAGAACGCCCGGTGTCGATACCGACCGAAATTCGCTCACGTTTTCGCCCTTTCCGCCGATACCATTCTCGCGCCGGGCGTCTCCGGCGAGGTCGGCGGCCCCTGGCGGCGTGCTGCGACGGGAGGATCTCGCAGGACGGCGCTACAATTCACCCCTGCCCACCGCTTCGCGGACACCAAGACCATCGAGGTGCCGCGTCCCGGGGGTCCCCACACCAACACCGGCCAGCCTCCTCGCCGTGCGCTGTGCTGGGCTCATGGCCGTGCTCAACCTCATCGCCTCCGGAAGGTCTTTCGTGACAGAAGCCCACCAGAACGGTGCCGACGTTCGTTCTCTCACCGAGGCCCTGATCGCTCATGCCCAGGGCGCGGGCGGGCAAATCACGTCGGCCGAGGTCGCGCGAACGCTCGAGTCCGCCGGGGTGAATCCGGCTCAGGCCAAAAAGATTCTTCGCGGTCTCGTCGACGCGGCCATCACCGTCGTCGTCGACGGTTCGGCCAGCACCCGCCGCAAGGTCGCCGCGGCCCGCTCCGCCACCCCCGCCTCCAAGGCCACCACGGCCAAGGCCGCGCCCGCCCGCAAGGCGCCGGCCCCGGCCCCGAAGCAGCCGGCCGCCGCCGGCGCGGCCGACCCGGCCGGCGCCGCGCCGGCCAAGAAGGCCGCCGCCAAGAAGGCCGCGCCCGCCAAGGCCGTGCCCGGCAAGAAGGCGACCCCCGCCAAGGCCGCCGCGCCCGGCGAGGAGGGTCCCGCCGACGGCGAGGAGATCGATCCCGAGGAACTCGCCGCCGAGATCGAGGACGTCGTCGTCGAGGAGCCGGCCGCCATGGTCGCGGCCGCCGCCTCCGACGCCGCCAGCTCGGCCACCGACGGCGACTTCGAGTGGGACGACGAGGAGTCCGAGGCGCTCAAGCAGGCGCGTCGTGACGCCGAGCTCACCGCCTCGGCCGACTCCGTCCGCGCGTACCTCAAGCAGATCGGCAAGGTCCCCCTGCTCAACGCCGAGCAGGAGGTCGAGCTGGCCAAGCGCATCGAGGCCGGCCTCTACGCCGCCGAGCGCCTGCGCGCCTGCGACGAGGGCGAGGAGAAGCTCGAGCGCAACATGGAGCGCGACCTGCGCTGGATCGGCCGCGACGGCGAGCGGGCCAAGAACCACCTGCTCGAGGCGAACCTCCGGCTCGTGGTCTCGCTGGCCAAGCGCTACACCGGCCGCGGCATGGCCTTCCTCGACCTGATCCAGGAGGGCAACCTGGGCCTGATCCGCGCGGTCGAGAAGTTCGACTACACCAAGGGCTACAAGTTCTCCACGTACGCGACGTGGTGGATCCGCCAGGCGATCACCCGCGCGATGGCCGACCAGGCCCGCACCATCCGTATCCCGGTGCACATGGTCGAGGTCATCAACAAGCTCGGCCGTATCCAGCGCGAACTGCTCCAGGACCTGGGCCGCGAGCCCACCCCGGAGGAGCTGGCCAAGGAAATGGACATCACGCCGGAAAAGGTGCTGGAGATCCAGCAGTACGCGCGTGAGCCCATCTCCCTCGACCAGACGATCGGCGACGAGGGCGACAGCCAGCTCGGTGACTTCATCGAGGACTCCGAGGCGGTCGTCGCGGTCGACGCGGTCTCCTTCTCGCTGCTCCAGGACCAGCTCCAGCAGGTGCTGCAGACGCTCTCCGAGCGCGAGGCGGGTGTCGTGCGGCTGCGCTTCGGCCTGACCGACGGCCAGCCGCGCACGCTGGACGAAATCGGCCAGGTGTACGGGGTCACCCGTGAGCGGATTCGTCAGATCGAGTCCAAGACGATGTCGAAATTGCGACACCCGTCCCGCTCTCAGGTTCTCCGCGACTACCTGGACTAGGGCACCAAGTCAACAGCGCGTGTCCAAATGGTCACCACCCGTACATCAACGGGTGGTGATCAGACCGTTGTGTTGAAGTGATCGTTGACGTGGCACCCTTGGATCACGGCACACTTAGCCCAGCACGTGTGACCTCGGTCCCCCCGGGGCACAGTGGGAAGGCCGCAACGGTGCAGGGTGTTGCACGATGTGAGCAGTAGCCGAGGAACGTGTTCATCGGTTCGATCAGAGGAGGAAGGCGATGACCCCGACTCTCACGCCGCCGGCGGATAGTTTGGCCGGCACCGCAGCCGATGAACGGTGCGACCGCTGCAATGCAGCCGGAAAGCTCCGTTTGACCCTGGCTGGTGGCGGTGAGCTGGTGTTCTGCGGACACCACGCCAACCGGTACGCCGAAGACCTGGTGAAGATCGCAGTGCAGTACGCGGCCGATCCGGAGTTCACGTGGCGCGGCGCCGACATGATGTCTAACTCCAACTAAAAGAGCCGATCCCCCCGAACGACTCTAAAAAGGGGCGCCCACGGTGTGGGGCGCCCCTTTTCATGCTCGCCCTCAGAGCCCGCTGGCGCCTCGGCGTCAGGCCGGGGTGGGGACAGGCACCTCCTCGCCCCACAGGCGCTCCACGGACGTGTTGAGCGCCTTGGCGACCTTCAAGGCGAGGTACACGGAGGGGGCGTAGTCGCCCGTCTCCATCGCAATGATGGTCTGCCGGCTCACCTGAACGGCCACGGAGAGCCCCTGCTGGGTCAGGCCGGCCTCTTTGCGGGCGGCCCTGATGCGCGTGCCCGCCGCGCCGCCCTCCTCCGGCGCGCGCACCGGACCGGATGACGGCGCCATCAGTCGTCGTCCCCCGCCAGAGCCAGAGCCGCCTCACGGCGCCGCCGGCGGCGGGTCTCGAGGAGCTGGGCCACCGCAGTCGCCACCGCGCCGAAGGCCCCACCGAACACCGCGCCACGCCACATGGCCCCCTCAGGGTCGTAGACGTAGAGCGAGCCGATCAGGAACACGGCGGCCGGGGCACCGTTCACGACCGTCAGGAACACCCGCTTGGCGCTCCAGGAGCGGGGGGTGGTGTCAACCCGGCGGTGGCGCACATAAAGCGTGCTGAGCATCATCGGGACGTAGAGCAGGACCATCACGACCGCGAGCGGCAGGACGGCCGGCTTGCCCAGCGGCCAGACCATGATGGCCGCGGCCCACGGGATCGCCAGCCACTGCAGCGAGGCGGCCGTGGCTATGCCCTCATACCACCGGTAGCGCTCACGCTCGTCGCCGTAGAGATCGCCGTCGAGATCAAGATTCCAGTGCACGACTCTGTCGAGAAGCATGCGTCCATTCTCGTGTTAAGTCCTCTTGACGTCAAGAGGACTTAACACTCAGAGGGTCTGGATCGTGGCGATGCGCTCCTCGAGCTGTTCGATCGTGGCCTGGGCGCTGGGCGGGCCGCCGCACAGGCGGCGGAGCTCGGCGTGAATCTTGCCGTGCGGGAGGTTGGTGCGGTGGTGGTGGGCGGCGACCAGGGTGTTCAGCTGGCGGCGGAGGCTGTTGCGGCGCTCGCCGGCCGTCATCGCCGGTGGGGCCTCGCGCTGGGCCGGTACCGGTTCTGCCGCCTTCTGCTTTTCGACGCGCTGGCGGGCCGCCATCTGTTCCGACTGCCGCTTGTTCAGCAGCATCGACACCTCGTCGGGGGTCAGCAAGCCGGGCAGGCCCAGGTAGTCCGCCTCTTCCGCCGTGCCCGTCTGTGCGCCCATGCCGAACGACGCGCCGTCGTAGATGACCTGGTCCAGTTCGGCCGTGGCGCCCAGCGCCTCGAACTGCTTCTCCAGCTCGCCTTCCGCATTCTCCTCGCGCTGGGCCCGCTCGAGCAGGTCGTCGTCGAGGCCGTCCTTCTCCTTGCGGGCGCCCAGGATGTGGTCGCGCTGCGCTTCCATCTCGCTGGCCAGGCCGAGCAGGTGGGGCACGCTCGGCAGGAACACCGTCGCCGTCTCGCCGGGGCGGCGGGCCCGCACGAAGCGGCCGATGGCCTGCGCGAAGTAGAGCGGCGTGGACGCGCTCGTCGCGTAGACCCCCACCGCCAGGCGGGGGATGTCGACGCCCTCGGACACCATCCGGACCGCGACCATCCAGCGCTGCTCCGACGCCGCGAACGTCGCGATGCGGCCGGAGGCTCCCTCGTCGTCGGAGAGGACCACCGTGGCCTGCTCGCCGCTGATCTCGCCGATGAGTTTCGCGTACGCCCGGGCGGTCTGCTGGTCGCTGGCGATGATCAGGCCGCCGGCGTCGGCCATGCCGTGTTCGCGCAGTTTGGTGAGGCGGGCGTCGGCCGCGCGCAGCACCTGGGGCATCCAGTCGCCGCGGTGGTCGAGGGCCGTACGCCAGGCCTGGGCGATCAGGTCTTTGGTCATCGGCTCGCCGAGGCGGGCCGCCAGCTCGTCGCCCGCGTTGGTGCGCCAGCGGGTCTCTCCCGAGTACGCCATGAACAGCACCGGGCGCACGACCCGGTCCTTGAGCGCGTCGGCGTAGCCGTAGACGGAGTCGGCCCGGGACCGCTGGAGCCCGTCGTCGCCGCGCTCGTACTGGACGAACGGGATCGGGTTCTCGTCGGAGCGGAACGGCGTTCCGGTGAGCATCAGACGGCGTACGGCCGGCTCGAAAGCGGCTTTGACGCCGTCGCCCCAGCTGCGGGAGTCACCGGCGTGGTGGATCTCGTCGAGGATGACCAGGGTCTGCCGGGTCATGGTGCGCCGGCGGTGGACGGCCGGGGCCATGCCGACCTGGGCGTAGGTGAGGACCGCGCCGTGGAAGTCGGCCGAGGAGTGGATCTCGGAGTTGCGGAACTGGTGGTCGAGCTGGATGCCGACCCGGGCCGCGGCCGACGCCCACTGGGCCTTCAGGTGTTCGGTCGGGCAGACCACGGTGACCGCCTCGACCGTGCCGTCGGCCAGCAGTTCGGCGGCGATCCGCAGGGCGAACGTGGTCTTTCCGGCGCCCGGCGTGGCCACCGCCATGAAGTCGTCGCTGCGGCGACGCAGGTACGTCACCAGGGCCTTGCGCTGCCAGTCACGCAGGTCAGGGAAGGTTTCCAGTTTCGGCAGTGGCGGGCTCAAAGCTCGAACGGTCCCCTCGTAACAACAACGAACCCCCGGTCGTGAGAGCCGGAGGCGGCAACCAGCATAGCCGCGGACGGCACCCGGTGGCGGTTACGGCGCAGCGACCGGAGCCGACCAGCGGCGGTACAGCGCGACGAGCCGGACACCAGTGATGAACAGGGCGGTTGCGGCCAGCGCCCAGACGGAATCCAGGGAAAGCCCGCGGAGGATCGTGACAATAATCGCGCCGGCCAGGGCCACCACGGCATAGATGTCCCGCCGCAGGACGACCGGGACCTCACCCATCAGCATGTCGCGGGCGAGTCCGCCGCCGATGGCGGTGAGCATGCCGATCAGGCAGGAGCCGACGGCCGGCACGCCGGCGTCGAGCGCCTTCAGCGTGCCGGTCACGGTGAACAGGCCGAGTCCGGCCGCGTCCAGCACGAGGACGGGCCGGCGCAGCTTGGACAGCTGCGGGTGAAACCAGAACACGGCGAGGGAGGTGACCACCGCGGTCACCGCGTACCGCCAGTCGGCGAACGCCAGCGGCGGTACCGCGCCGATGACCAGATCGCGCACGATGCCGCCACCCAGCGCGGCGATGAAGCCGACGAATGCGACACCGAACAGGTCGAGCCGCTTGATCACCCCGGCCGACGCGCCGGACGCCGCGAAGACCGCGACGCCGATCAGGTCGGCGCTGAGCATGCCCTCGTTCAGCGAGTCATCGCTTCGTAGATCTCCTTGCACTGGGGGCACACCGGCGAGCCGGGCTTCGGCGACTTGGTCACCGGGAACTTCTCGCCGCACAGCGCCACCACGAACGTGCCCATCACGGCACTCTCGGCGATCTTCTCTTTACGGACGTAATGGAACATCTCCGGCCCGGTGTCGGCGTCCTTGGTCTCCGGACGCTCCAGGATCTGAGTGCTCACGTGAAATCTGCCCTTCGGTTGTGTCGCCGCCGGTCCCCCGGCCTCGGCGGCGAGAACAAAGCTCCAACCCGCAAGTGTGACAGCTACCTCGGGGCCGGTCCAATGATCAAAGCCGTACGGTAGGTGGCGTGACTGACTTCGCGATTCGATACGGCGAGCACGTGACCCGTGCCCGCCGGGACGGCCGGCCGGTGGTCGCGCTGGAGAGCACCATCATCTCGCACGGACTGCCGCACCCGGACAACCTCCGCGTGGCCCGCGAGATCGAGCAGACCGTGCGTGACCAGGGCGCCGTACCCGCCACCATCGGCATGATCGGCGGCGAGCTGATCGTCGGCCTGGACGACGCCCAGATCGAGCACCTGGCGCTGGCCCAGGGCGTGGCCAAGCTGTCGGTACGCGACCTGGCCGTGGCCGCCGCGACCCGGGCCGACGGCGCCACCACGGTCGCCGCGACCAGCGCGGTCGCCGCCGCCGCGGGCATCGGCGTGTTCGCCACGGGCGGGCTCGGCGGCGTGCACCGCGAGGCGAACGTCACGTTCGACGAGTCGGCCGACCTGACCACCCTGTCGCAGACCCCGATCGTCGTGGTCTGCGCCGGCGTGAAGTCGATCCTCGACGTGGGCGCCACGCTGGAGCGCCTGGAGACCCTCGGCGTCGCGGTGGCCGGATACCGGACCAAGCGGTTCCCGGGCTTCTTCATCACCGACGGCGGCTTCGACATCGACTGGCAGCTCGACTCCCCCGAGCAGGTCGCCGACGTCATCCGGGCCCGGTCCGACCAGGGCGTCGGGGCCGGCGCGCTGATTCTGGCCAACCCGCTGCCGACCGACGAGCAGCTGGACACCGAGCTGCACGACCGCACCCTGGCCGAGGGCCTGGAGCTGCTGGCCCGCGACCACATCACCGGCAAGGCGGTCACCCCGTTCCTGCTGGGGCATTTCCACGAGAGCACCGAGGGCCAGAGCCTGGCCGTCAACGTGCGGATCATCCTGCGCAACGCCGAGCTGGCCGCCAAGATCGCCGTTGCGACCGCCGCGACGCCGGCGCCGCTGGGATTCACCGCGGCGTGAGCGGCATCGTCGTCGTCGGTGATCTCGTCACCGATGTGCTGGTGGCTCATGCCGGGCCGATCGAGCCCGGCTCCGACACCGACGCGGCGATCACCGTCGGCGGTGGCGGTCAGGCCGCCAACACGGCGGCCTGGCTGGCCCACGCCGGGCACGAGGTGACCCTGGTCGCGGCGGTCGGTGACGATCTCGCCGGGCGCGAGCGGGTGGCCGAGCTGACGGCGGCCGGGGTGCGGTGCGCGGTGCGGGCCCACCCGGGCGCGGTCACCGGCAGTGTCGTGGTGCTGGCCGGCCCGCACGAGCGGACGATGATCACCGATCGGGGCGCCGCGCTGCTGCTCGACCCGGACGACGTGCGAGCCGCCCTGGTGGGCGCCTCCCACCTGCATCTTTCGGGCTATCCGCTGCTGCACGACGGGTCACGGCCGGCCGGTCTGGCCGCCCTGGAGGCGTCCGCCGGCATGACGACGAGCGTCGACGCGGCCTCGGCGGCGCCGTTGCGCTCGGTGGGTGCTTCCGCTTTTCTGGCTTGGGTACGCGACGTCGACGTGCTGCTCTGCAACGCGGACGAGGCGGACGTGCTGGCCGGGCCCGGCCCGGCGGCCGAGCAGGCGCGGCGGCTGACCGCGCACGCGCGGCACGCGGTCGTGAAGCGGGGCGGCGCCGGGGCCACCTGGGCGTCCCGGGACGGTCAGGTGTGGTCGGTGACGCCCCGGCGCGTACGCCACATGAAAGATCCGACCGGAGCCGGGGACGCCTTCGCCGCCGGTCTGCTCGCGGCCTGGTGTTCCGGCGCGGCGCCGGAGGCGTCGCTGACGGCCGGCGCCGAGCTGGGGGCCGAGGCCGTGGGCCAGATCGGGGCTCGTCCCCGTCAGCCTTTCTCCCCCTGACGGGTCTCGCCCGGAGCCCAGTCGGTGGGCTCGAGGTCGATGGTCAGATATTCGACGTCCTCGGTGGTGTGCCGGGGCAGGGTCGCCTGCTGTTTCTCGGCCAGGGCGGAGGCGGCCCGCTCGGCCTTGGTCTTGGCCGGGCGGTCGTTGGCGATGAGCACGGCCGCCCAGGGCAGGAAGACCATGCCGGCCGCGCACAGGACCAGCCAGAGGCCGAGCAGGGGCGGGCGGATGCTGACCAGGATCGCACCGACGATCAGGCACAGTGCCCGGACGGTCATCATGCTGACGTAACGGACTTGGCGGCTGCGGTACTGCTCGTCGGGGCTGGGAGCGGCGTCGGTGATCAGAACCGGCTGTTTCTTCACGATGGGGTCTCCGATCGACCCCCCATCATGGCACCGATCGCCGCCCGCCGCCCAGGGACTCCGGTCAAGAACCGGTGCCGACCTCCGATTCAAGACGGTCGATAACCTCGACCGCCAGTCGCTCCATCGTCGCGATCGATTCCGCCGGAAAATCGCGCGGGGCCAGGTCCACCGCGCACAGTCCGCCCATGACGTGTCCCCGGTGCGAGATCAACGGCACGCCGATGTACGACCGTGCGCCCTCGACAGTCACCAGCGGGTTGTCCCGCCACATCGGGTCGGTCGCCAGGTCGCGCACGAAACGGGGCCGGCGGTCGGTCAGGAACGGACGGCAGAACGCCCATTCGATCGGGGTGCCGCCGGCCTGGGCGATCCAGGCCGGCACCGGCCCGTGCGCGGCCAGGAACACCTGAGCGCCGTCCAGGAGCACGTCGATCAGGGCGAAGGGCGCGCCGACGCGGTCGGCGAGCTGGTCGACGATCTCCTGGAGGTAGGTACGCGGCTGCTCGCGGTCGAGGCCGAGGTGAGCCACGTCGAGGAGACGATCGACCGTGGGTATCGCGACGCGCGGCCGCTCTTCGAGAAGCATCATGGCTGTCCTCCTGCCGGTGATAGTGCGTCGTAGGTGATGGCACGGACCTTCAGCGACCGGCCGGCCACCCGCACCAGATCGCCCGTGACCATCATGTGTTCGGCCACCCGGCGCAGGTCGGCGATCGACTCGACCGGGCGGTGCAGGCCGAGCGTGCGGACCGAGAGGTCCCACATCCCGGTCGCGGTCTGGGTTCCGACGAGCTCAGCCAGGGCCCGCAGAGCGTCGGCCTCGGTCGGCCGCTCGGTGTTCGGCGCCATAATCCGTCCTAGAAGAGTTCGATCAACGGGGTGTCGTCCGCGGCCGCAGCGACGCCGGCCTTGTCACCGTGCGTAACACGTTGCCGGGCCATGACGTGCCGGTTTCGCAGATCCTCGGCCGAGATCGTCCGCTCGATCAGCGCGTCGGCCGGCACGCCGCCCTCGGCGTACCCGATGGTGTCCTCGACCTGGCGTTTGACCTGGCTCACGGCATCGGCGACGTGTTCCAGCATCTGCCGGCTGATGTCCTGGAACTGGACGTGCCCGACGGCGCCGGTGGTCTCGGAGATGAGGGCGTCCGAGCTATGCTGCACCTGGTGGGCGGCGTCCACGGTGTCGTGCAGGATGCCCGACACCATCTCCGACATCTCCCGCTGGGCGTCGGCGATGCCGCTGAGGCGCCGGGTCATCGCCGTGTCGTCGGCCCCCAGGTCAGTCGGGACGTTCTCGTCGAAGTTGCTGTCGTCGGTGAGCACCGCGTCGAGCCGGGCCGTGAGGTCGGCGATCATCGTGCCGATCCCGTTGGCCGCCTGGGACGACCGGGTGGCCAGCTTGCGTACCTCGTCCGCCACGACCGAGAAGCCCTCGCCGGCGTCGCCGGCCCGGACCGCCTCGATCATGGCGTTCAGGGCCAGGATGTTCGTCGCCCGGCTGACCTCCTCGATCTGGGTCACGTGCTTCTTGAGGCCGCGCATCTCGTCGACCAGGGCCCGCACCTGCTCGTCCCGATAGAGGAAGTAGCGGATCAGCCGGTCGACGAGCTGCTCGTTGGACGAACTCGCCTGCAGCAGCTGGTCCTCGGTGCGGCCCAGGGTGCCAGCCAGCCGGGACACGTCGCCCGACATCACCTCGGCCAGCGAGTCGATCTTCAGCATCTGCGTGACGATCGCCTCCGCGGCCTCACCGGTCTGCTCGATCACGTCGTTCAGATGAGCGTCGACGATCTCGCAGAACTCGGGGACGGGCCGCAGCGATCCGGCAATGACATCAGCCCGCACGCTCGGTCCTTCCGGCGTGGACGGCACCGCCTGACGGCGGAGTAGGCCGGCCATCGAAACCTCCAGGGAAAGGGCTCAACTCACGCGCCCGGGACGACCTGCTTGATCACACCGAGGAGCTGCTCGGGGGCGACCGGCTTGACCAGCCAGCCGGTGGCGCCCGCGGACTTCGCCTCGTTGCGCTTGGTCTGCTCGGACTCCGTGGTCAGCATGAGCATCGGGGTGAAACGCATGCCCGGGGCCTTGCGGGCCTCCCGGACGAAGGTGATCCCGTCCATCTGCGGCATGTTGACGTCGCTGATGATCAGGTTGGGCTTGACGCCCTTGGCCAGCTTGTCGAGCGCCTCCTTGCCGTGACCGGCGGTCTCGACGGAGTACCCGGCCTTGGTCAGGATGGACTTCAGGCTCATGAGCATGGTGGCGGAGTCGTCGACGAGCATCACTGTGGTCATGGAGGTTCACTTTCTGGTCGGCTGGTTGCGCCACCGCTCCCCGCGAGCAGTGGCAGCACCTGCTCCGCCAGGAAGGCGTTCGCTGGTGCCGAGCTAATCTTCGGTTGGAAAAGCAGCAGAGCCTGGAGCGCGCCGGTGTGCAGATGGTTGCAACGGCGCAGGTTGACCTTCGCCTTCGGGGTGGCGCGCAGCCAGGCCACCAGCGGCTCCACCTCGTCGACGGTCACCACGTCGCTCAGGGTCGCGGTCGTCTCATTGAGCTCGAGCGGCAAGACCCAGCACCTCCTTCATGTTCAGCACCAACAGCACCAGCCCGTCGCCGAGCAGCGCCGTGCCGGAGAACTCGTCCGCGTACGCGAGCAGGCCCTCCATCGGCTTGAGGATCACGTCGACCTCGCGATGGAACTGTTCGACCAGCAGGCCGACCCGCTGACCCTGCAGGCTGACGATGAGGATGCGCCGATCGGCGGTCTCGTCCGGCGTCCACGGCATCTGCAAGGCCCGGGCCAGGTCGATCACCGGGACCACCTCGCCCCGCAGCACGACCACGTCCTGGTGCAGCACCCGGCCGATCTCGCCGCCGGGCACCCGGACCGTCTCGACCACCAGGTCGACCGGGATGCCGAACCGCTGCCCGGCCACGCTGACCACCATCACCTGGGTGACCGCCATCGACAGCGGCAGCCGCAGCCGGGTCACGCTGCCCGTGCCGAACTCCGACTTCATCGTGACGGTGCCGCCGAGCTTCTCCACGCTGGCCCGTACGGCGTCCATGCCGACTCCCCGTCCGGAGAGATCCGAAACCTGGTCGGCGGTGGAGAATCCGGCGCGGAAGACCAGCTCGACGGCCTCCGCGTCACCCATGGACTCGAGCTCTTCCTCTGAGATCAGGCCCTTCTCGTACGCCTTGCGCTTGACCTTCATGGGATTGATGCCACGCCCGTCGTCGGCGATCTCCACGACCACCGCGTCGCCGTCGGCGACCGCGCTCAGAGTGATCCGCGCCTGCGCCGGCTTGCCGGCTGCGGTCCGCTCGTCGGGCAGCTCGATGCCGTGATCGAGGCTGTTGCGCACGAGGTGCACGAGGGGGTCGCCCAGGGCCTCGATGACGTCCTTGTCGGCCATCGTGTCCTCGCCCTCCATGACCAGCTCGATGTTCTTGCCGAGCCGGCGGCTGAGGTCGCGGACGAGCCGGGGGAAGCGGGAGAAGGCGACCGACAGCGGCAGCATCCGGATGTCCATCACCGAGGCCTGGAGCTCCTCGGCGATCCGGTGCAGACCGGAGTACTGGTCCTTGATGCGGCGGCCGAGCACCCGGCTGCCGAACTCCTCCTCGGCCGAGTCGGCCAGGAAGGTCAGGCCGTTCTTGGCCACGTTGAGCTCACCGACCAGCTCCATCAGGTGGTCGACCTTCTCCTGATCGACCTTGAGGATCTTGGTACCGACCTGGCCGCCGGGGTCGTCGGCGCGGCCGCGGTCGATCCGCTCCTCCGGCACCGGCCGCTCGATCGGCGCGGGCGGAGGTGGCGGCGGTGGGGTCGACCCGAGCAGCCGGTTGACCGTCTCGGTGAGCTGTTCGGCGTTCAGGTCGGCCAGCTCGGTGATCTCGCCCAGGGCGGCCGCGGCGGCGGAGACCGAGTGGGCGATCGAGGCCAGCCGGGCTCCGCCGATACCCTCGGTCCGCAACGAGCTCTGGGCCGCCGTCAGCAGCGCGTACGCGTCGTGGACCAGCGCCGGGTCCTGCGCCTCGGCGGCGGCCGGTTCCGCCTCGGCCGTCGAGGCCGGCGCCGGTTCGGCCACCTCACCGTTGAGGAACCGGCGCAGCGCGTCCCCGTCGAGCTCGACCACCTCGACCTGATCGGGCACATAGCGGAACAGATAGTCGAGCTCGCCGTGCGCGGCCCGGGCGGCCAGTACGAAGCCGATCAGGCAGGTGTACTCGTCGTAGCCCTCCGGCGTGGGCCACTCGTCCGGCGGCACCACGGCCATCTTGGCCAGGGCGGGCACCTGGCTGATCAGATGCACCGGGTCCTCGGCGCGGAAGAAGCAGCCCTCGTCGGGTGCGTAGCGGGCGAAGCGCAAGGTCGAGGCCGTGGTGGCCAGCCAGGTCGCGGTCTCGTCCAGCCACTCGGTGTCGAAGTGCCGTAGCCACTCCGGCGGCGGGGCGATCACGTGGACCACCGGCGCCTTCTCGGCCACCGGGGTGGTGGCGTCGCCGCCGAGCGGGCCGCGCAGCTTGGTGATCAGGACCGCCGCGTCGGCGCCGGCGCTGGCGGGCAGCCGCTCGTGCTGGGTGACGTGGGCCAGCCAGCCGCGGATCAGGTCGAACGCGGCCAGCAGGTCGTCGGTCATGCCCGAGTCGAGGTTGAGCCGGCCGCCGCGTACGGCGTCGAGAAGGTCTTCGGCCGCGTGCGTGAGCCGGGTCAGCTCGGGGAAGTCGAACAGACCGGACGAGCCCTTGAACGTGTGGGCGGCCCGGAACACCTCGTTGACCAGCTCCGGGTCGCCCGGGTCACGCTCGAGCTGCAGCAGGCCCTCGTCGACCTGGGTCAGCAGGTCGGCCGCCTCGGCCAGGAACTGGGCGAGCAGCGGGTTCATGCCGCAATGCCCGATCCGGCGGTGAGCATCCGGGCCACCCGGACCAGACGCTCGGCGGAGACCGGCTTGACCATGTACAGGTTCGCGCCCGCCGCGTAGGCCCGGTCCGCGTCGCCGGGCCGGTCCTCGGTGCTGATCATCAGGACCGGCGCGGGCGTTCCGACCGTTTCCGAGCGCAGCGTCTCGACGCAGGAGTACCCGTCCATCTTCGGCATGTTGACGTCGACCACGAACAGGTCGTACGCGGTGGTGAGGGCCGACTCGACCGCCTCCAGGCCGTTCGCGGCCTCCTCGACGTGGAAGCCGGCCTCGGACAGCAGGCTGGTGTGATACAGCCGCACCGTGGCGGCGTCGTCGACGACCAGCACCTTCACTGGGGTCTCTGTCATCGGTTGGCTCCGGTCGGTCGTTGGTAGACGATGCCCTCCGGCAGGCGGGTCGGCGTGAAGATCGGCGAGATGCGGCTCATCGACTCCGAGTGGCCGAGGAACAGGTAACCGCCGGGCCGCATGGCGCCGTACAGGTTCTCGGCCGCCCGCCGGCTGGACAGCTCGTCGAAATAGATCAGCACGTTGCGGCAGAAGACCACGTCGAAATCGCGGAACGCCCGCATCGTGTTCGTGTCGCACACGTTGACCTGATGCAGCGTGACGGCGCCCCGGATGCCCTCGTCGAGCTGGAACCGGCCCCCGCCGACCGGGCTGAAGTACTTGTCCCGCCACTTCTTCGGCACGCGCTGCAGCGACCGCTCGCCGTAGCTGGCGTGCCCCGCCTTCGACAGCACATCGCTGTCGATGTCGGCCCCGTGAATCTCCACGTCGATCCGGTCGATCGGGGGCCACTCCTCCAGCAGCCGCAGGGCGATCGAGTACGGCTCCTCGCCGGTCGAGCAGGGCAGGGAGAGAATCTTGACCGGCCCGACGATCCGGTTCACGCCACCCCGCGCCTCGAGCACCGCCGGCAGCACCGTCCGGAGCATGGAGTCGAACTGGTAGTCCTCGCGCAGGAAGTACGTCTCGTTGACGGTGAGCTGGTTGATCAGCTCCTGGAGCAGGTCGGACCGGTCACTCAGGCGCAGAGCGGCGAACCAGGACGTGAACGTGTCGAACTTCGAGCCCCGGATGCAGGCGTCGATGCGCTTGTCCACGAAGTAGCGCTTGGCCGAGGTGAACTGGATGCCGGTGCGCTTGTAGAAGTACTCGCGGAACTTTTCGAACTCCGCGTCGCTGAGCCCGGCTCCGGCCGTGGCCGCACTCGTCATCGCAAGGCCGCCTCGACCGTGAACCGCAGGAACGGGTCCCCCGGGAACCGGTCCACGGCGGCACGAAGCAGGTCGTGGTGCTCCGGGCCGAGCGACGGAAGCAGGGCGTCGATGGCCGCGGTGACCACGTTCGGGTGCTCGTCCTCGGCGATCATCTGGGCCAACCACGTCTGTGAGCCGGGATGCGGCAGGTCGGCGAGGACCATCGCGGTCATCACCCGCACGTCGTGGTCGGGGTCGGCGAGCAGGCGCGGGACGATCGCCGGCACCGCGACCGGCATGGTGGCCAGCGCCTCGGCCGCAGCGGTGCGCAGACCGGCGTCGTCGGTGGCCAGATGGACGGCGAGCCCCTCAGCCACGGCCGCCGTGTCGTGCGCAGCCAGGGTGGTGAGCATCGCGTCGCGCACCGCCGGCTCGTCCTCGCCGGCAACCCGGCTGAGCAGCGCGGGCACGGCCTCGTCGACACCACCGAGCCCGAGCGCCGCTTCCCGGCGGCAGTCCGGGTCCGGGTCGTCGAGCTGGCTCATCAGGGTGTCGATGGACGGCGGCGCGGCCGTCTCCTCGGGCGGTGGCGCGTTGCGGCGGACGAGTCCCACGGTGTTTCCCCCTCTGTTCGTCTCTCAGCGGACCCAGTCGGCGAGACGCTCCGCGATCTCGTATGACGGCAGGGTGACGGTGGCGCCGCCCCGCCGGTGCAACTCGCCCGGCATGCCCCAGACCACGGCCGTCTCCTCGGACTCGGCGATCGTGCGGCCGCCACCGGCCCGCACCGCGCCCATTTCGGCCGCGCCGTCGTCGCCCATGCCGGTCAGCAGGGTGCACACCAGGCGCTCGTCCGGCACGTGCCGCCGGGCCGAGTTGACCAGCCGGTCGACGCTGGGGTGCCAGCGGTACTCGGCGCCGGCCGGCACGCTCTTGACGATCAGGCCGTCCGTGCGCCGGGCGACGACCACGTCGTTGCTGCCCTTGCCGAGGTAGATGTTGCCGCGCTGCACGTTCATGATCCGGTCGACCTCGTGCACGCGCAGGGCGCACAATTCGTCCAGCCGCCGCGCGAGGGTGGCGGTGAACGACGCCGGGATGTGCTGGGCCACGATCACCGGCGCGCCCAGCGTGGCCGGCAACTCCGGCAGCAGCTCGGCGAGCAGGTTGGGGCCCCCGGTCGAGGATCCGATCAGCACCAGGTCGACCTCGCCGGCCTTGCCCGGCCGGGACGGAGCGGTACGGGCCGGCGCGGCCTTCATCCGCTCGCGGAGGCCCCGGGCCCGGCTGATCCGCGCCGACGACGCCGCGTGGACCTTGCTGACGATCTCGGCCGCGACCTCGTCGATGTTCAGCGACACCGTGCCGCCCGGCTTGGCCACGTAGTCGACCGCGCCCAGCTCGAGCGCCTCGAAAGTGATCAAAGCGTTCTTCTCGGTCAGCGACGACACCATGACGACCGGGGTGGGGCGCTCCGCCATGATCTTGGCGAGGCAGGTCAGGCCGTCCATCTCCGGCATGTTGATGTCGAGCGTGACGACGTCCGGGTGTAGCCGGGACAGCTGCTCCAGGGCGTCGACGCCGTTGCGGGCGGTGTGGACCTCGAAGCCGCCCTCCTCGAGGATGGCCTTGATGGCCCGGCGCATCAGAGCCGAGTCGTCGACGACGAGAACGGATGTGGTTGCCACGTGGACGCTCCCGTCAGACGGAGACAAGGTCGTCGCAGGGAACAGCGACCTCGTCCAGCGCGACCTCCTCCAGCGCCGCGGCCTGCTCGGCCGCGAGCAGCTGGTCGACCTGCACCAACAGCAGCATCCGCTTCTGATCGGGCAGGTTGGCCACCCGCGACACCAGCCGGGCCTGCTCGGCCGAGAGCTGCGGGGCCGGCTCCAGCACCTGCCGGCCGACCCGGGCCACCTCGGCCACCGAGTCGACGATGAAGCCGGTACGCACCCCGCCGATGATCAGCACGACGATGCGCTGCCGCTCGTCGCGCTCGCCGCGGGGCAGGCCGAGCCGGGTTCGCAGGTCGACCACCGGCAGCACCGTGCCTCGCAGGTTGACCAGGCCCTCGACGAAGTCGAACGACTTCGGTACCCGGATCAGCGCCGCCGGCACCCGGATGATCTCCTGAACGGTGTCGACATCGACGGCGTACTCCTCGTCGTCCAGCCGGAACACGACGAACAGTTCCTCGTCGCCCCTACCGTCGTCGGCCATGCCCTGCTCCTCGCCCATCTGCGATGCGTCCTCAGGCCCCTGGTGCTCGGCGATCTCGCTGCGTACCTCCGGGGAGTCGAACATCCGGTTGACACTCAGGACCGAGACCAGGCGCTTGCCGTCCTCGAGCCGGCACACCGACTCCACCTCGCTCTTGCGGCCGTCGCCGGCCATGAACCCCGGCAGCGGGGCCACCAGCTCGTGCGGGACACGGAGAACCTCCCGCACGGTGTCCATGACGACGCCGACCACGCCGCCGTCGATCGAGACGACGACGATCCGGTTCTGCGGCTCCAGCGGCGTGACCGGCAGCCCGAACACGCGCCGCATGCTCACCACCGGCAGCAGCCGGCCCCGCAGGTCGATCACGCCGAGGACGCGGCTCCCCGCGTTCGGCACGTGGCTGACCGACTCGGGAGCCTGCACGATCTCCTGCACCTGATCGATCGGCAGGGCGTACTCCTGGCCCTGCACGGCGAAGCTGACCAGCTCGAGCGTGTCGTCCCGCTCGGCGTCGCCCTCGTCGTCGCGCTCGTTCATCGGCCGGGCCGCGGCCGCCTTGTCGGTGCTCGGCACCCGGTCCCCGAGCCGATCGAACTGGCTGCCCACCAGACGGTCCACGTCGAGGATCGTCGTCATGTCGCCGTCGTCCGCCTTGATCACGCCGACCAGCACGTCAGAGCGGACGGTCGACTGCACCGACTCCGCCGATTCCATCGCGGCCGGGTCGATGCTGATCACACTGGCCACCCGGTCGACCACGAAGCCCAGCGGCACGCCGCCGTCGACCACGATCACCCGGGTGGTCTCGTCGTGGGCCGCTTGCTCCATCTCGCAGCAGTGGCGCAGGCTCACCACCGGCAGCACCCGGCCGCGCAGGTTGGCCAGCCCCTCGAGCGAGGGCGGGCCGAGCGGCACCTTCACCACGGCCGGCATCCGGATGATCTCCTGGACCCGGCTCATCGGGATGGCGTACCGCTCCCCGGCCATGTCGAAGGTGACGTATCCGTTGTCGTCGTCGATGGTGTCCTCGGCGGCCGTCAGATCCTCGTCGCTCATCAGTGCGTCCCTTGTCTAGGAGCCGACGTTCTGCAACTCGTCGGCCAGGGCGGCGATCTCCTCGACCGCGGCGGCCAGTTCCTCGGCGCCCTGCGCCTGCTCGCGGGCCGCGGTCGACGCCTGCGCGGCCAACTGCTCGGCCTCGCTGGCCGCCGTGGAGATCTGCTCGAGACCGGTCTTCACTTCGCCGAGCACGTCGGCGATCTGTTGAGCCGACTCCTTGACCTCGGCGTTGCCGGCGCGGACCTGCTGCATGTCGCGCTCGATCTCCTCGAGCCGCGCCGTGGTGGCCTTGGCCGCCTCAGCCTCGGCCAGCGCCTGCCGGCTGGTCTCCTCGAGGTCGCTGCGAACCTCGACGATCCGGTCCTGCACCGCCTTGACGAGGTCCTTGATCCGGTCCGCGTTGTCGGCGGAGTCCCGGGCCAGATTGCGGATGTCGGTGGAGACCACCGCGAAACCCTTGCCGAACTCGCCGGCCCGGGCCGACTCGACCGAGCCGTTGACCGCCAGCATGTTGGTCTGGATCGACACGTTCGCGATGGCATCCACGATCTTGTCGATCCGGCGGGAGATCTGCTCGAGCTCACTCACCCGGCGGACGTTCTCCATACCGTCGCGGGCCGCCTTGCCGATCGCCTCGATCATCGAGTCGACCGACGTCTTGTTCTCGGCGAGCGAGGACAGGATGACGTCGGAACGCTCCACGGCTGTGCCGCCGCGGGTCGCGGAGAGCTGGGCGCCCTGCTCGATCTGGTTGACCGCCTCGGCGGTCTGCTGGCCCTTCTCGGCCGCCGTGCGCGCACCCACGTTGATCTGGTTGATCGCCGTATTGATCTGCGTAGCGGCCCGGTTGATCTCCTCGACCGCGGCCGACAACTCCTCGGCCGCCGCCGCGACCTCCTCGGCGCTCTTGCTGACGTCGGTGCTGTTGCGCAAGCCGTCGGAGATCTCCGACAGCTCCTCCGCGGCCTGCTCACTCTGCCGCAGCGCCTGGGTCTGCTGACCGACCGTCTGCAGAGACTCCTCACACGCGGCGGACTGCTGTTCAGCCGCCGCCGCGATCTGCTCGGAAAGACTCTTGGCGTTCCCCGCGGAGCGCCGCGACTGCTGGGCCGCGGTCGCCATCTCGGTCGCGCCGGCCATGATCGTGCCCATGTCGGCCCGGATGCTCTCCAGCTGCGAGGTGATGGTCTTGCCCTTCTCCACCTCACCCCTGGACGTGTCGGCCGACTGCTGCACCCCGGACGCGATCGCGGTGACACCCTCGCGGACCTCGTCGATGAGATCGCGGATCTGCCGGGCGCTGCGCTCACTGGTCTCGGCCAGGGTGCGGACCTCATCGGCCACCACCGCGAAGCCCTTGCCGTGCTGGCGGGCCCGCGCCGCCTCGATCGCGGCGTTCAGGGCCAGCAGGTTCGTCTGATCGGCGATGTGGGCGACCGTCTTGACGATCTCGCCGATCTCGTCGGCCTGCTTCTCCAGCTCGGTGATCGTCACGACCGAGGTGCTCTGCCGGGTGGCCGCGCCGTCCACGTTCGCCAGCAGGCCGTTGATGCCCGTCCGGGTCTCGTTGAGCAGGTTCTGCAGCGCCTGACTGAGCTGAGCGACCTGCTGGGTGGTCTGCTCCTGGCGGGTGACCCGCTCCTCGACCTGGTTCATCGCGGCCAGGCTCTGCTGAGTCGCGCCCGACGCCTCCTCGGCACCGGCCGAGATCTGCTGCATCGACTCGGTGAGCTGCCGCGAGGCCTCCGCGGCCTCGGCGTTCTGGGCGGAGATCTCGGCGGTGGCGGCGGCGATCCGCTCGGCCGCCTGCTGCTGCTTGGCCACCGAGCGGGCCTGACGCCGGTTCGGGTCAGCGTCCCCGCCGCGGGCGGGTGGTCTGGTCGAAGCCGGCGTTGAGACCGGCCGGGCGGCCCGGGCCTGATCGGTCGCCCGCCCGTTGGCGGAGCTCGTCGTCAAGGGCATGGGGGTGATCTCCCCTCTCTCTTTCAACTGCCGTGCGCAAACGCGTCATGGACAACCGGAGTCGGGGAAAACCGCTGGAAGCGGAACTTTCCTCACCTCCGGAAATCCTGGCACCGGGCGGTCGATGAGGGAGGAGAAATGGACGTACTTCGACGCATCACTCTCAGTTGACCTTGGCGGCCGCCTTCATTTCCTTCTTGTACGCCCGGACCCGGCCGAGCGACTCGGCGTCGACGATGTCGGCCACGGACTTGAAGGAGCCCTCGGCGCCGTACGCGGCGGCAGCCTCACGCCAGCCGGCGGGCTGCACGCCGTACTGCTTGCCGAGCAGCGCGACGAAGATCTGCGACTTCTGCTTACCGAACCCGGGCAGCGAGGCGATCCGCTCAAGCAGCTCGGTGCCGTTCTCGACACCGGCCCACAGGTTAGCGGCCTCGCCGTCGTACCTCTCGACCAGAGCTCGGCAGACCTCCTGCACCCGCAAGGCCATCGCCTTGGGGAAGCGGTGCAGCGCCGGCGGCTCGGCGAAGATCGCGATGAGCGCCTCGGGGTCGTAGCCGGCGAGCTCCTCGGCCGTGTACGCGTGCCCGAGCCGCTGCGCCAGCACCCAGGGCGAGGTGAACGCCTTCTCCAGCGGAATCTGCTGATCAAGCGTCATGCCGATGAGCAGGGCCAGCGGATCGGTGGAGAGCAGTTCGTTGGCCGCGGCGTCGATCGGCAGCGAAATCGTCATGGCGCTCATCTTCTCAGGAACGCGACCGCGCGGGTCGGGTCCCGCCCCGCCCGCGGTCGAGCCGGCTCGGCGGCGTACCGCGGCCGGAAGCGCGACCGCCCGGGGAGCGTGAGGGCTCTCCGGGCGGTGATTCTTGCTGTGGTCGCTGGCGTAAGCCTTCTCAGCTGGCGTAAGCCTTCTCAGCTGGCGTAAGCCTCGAGGCGGGAAGCGCGCTCGGGGTCGCGGAGCTTGAGCATCGTGACCTTCTCGATCTGGCGGATGCGCTCGCGGCTCAGGCCGAACTCGCGGCCGACCTCGTCGAGAGTGCGCTGACGGCCGTCGTCGAGGCCGAAGCGCAGCCGGATCACGGCCGACTCGCGCTCGGAGAGCGTGGCCAGCACGATCTCGACCTCGCTGCGCAGCTCGCCCTGGCCGTGGCCGACGCCCGGCTGGTGCTCGACGGCGGCGACGAAGTCACCCAGGGCGCTCTCGCCGTCCTCACCGACGGCCTGGTCGAGGCTGACCGGCTCGCGGTCGTACGAGATGAGCTCGATGACCTGGAACTCCTCGACGCCCATGGCCTTGGCGATCTCGGCGATGCTGGGCTCGCGGCCCAGCGTGGCGGCCAGGTCGCGACGGCTGCGGACCATGCGGTTGACCTGCTCGACCATGTGCACCGGGATACGGATGGTGCGGGCCTGGTCGGCCATCGCGCGGGTGATCGCCTGGCGGATCCACCACGTCGCGTACGTGGAGAACTTGTAGCCCTTGGTGTAGTCGAACTTCTCGACCGCGCGGATCAGCCCCAGGTTGCCCTCCTGGATCAGGTCGAGGAAGGCCATGCCCCGGCCGGTGTAGCGCTTCGCGATGCTGACCACCAGGCGGAGGTTGGCCTCGAGGAGGTGGTTCTTGGCCGCCTTGCCCTCGGCGATGATCACGCGCAGGAGGGGGGCCAGGTCGTCGGACGCCTCCGGCAGCTTCTCGTCGGCGTAGAGGCCGGCTTCGATCCGCTTGGAGAGCTCGACCTCCTCGACGGCGGTGAGCAGGCGGGTCCGGCCGATGCCGTTCAGGTAGGCCCGGACCAGGTCCGCGGAAACGCCACGCTCGTCGGTGGCGTCCAGGTCGGTGAGGAGCTCGACACCGTCCGTCATGCTGTTGTCGGTCGCCTTCATCTGCAGGACCACCTTTCAGTCCCCTCCCCGCTGATAAACCGTCTCGAGCTGTCCAGTCACTTGCGTGCCGGTGATCGATAGCTTGGCCCGGGACGCGTTAAGCCGAGGTGAGGCAAGCGTCCAGGTGGCATGAATCAGGGAGAACCCTGACGTCGCCAAGCCGACAAGTGTCCGAAATGCCGCTACCGGTCGGTTGCTGTGCGTCGATACTGTTCCCCACACGCCCGCGAGGAGGAGATGGTTCAGTGGTCTTCAAAAAGATGTTGCAGGCCTTCGGGGTCGGCGGCCCGTCAGTCGAGACGGTGCTGGTCAACCCCAACTGCCGGCCGGGCGGATTCCTCGAGGGCCAGGTGCACGTCGTCGGCGGCGACCACGCCGTCGACGTCGAATATCTCGCGGTCGGCCTGGTCACGCGGGTCGAGGTGGAAAGCGGTGACAGTGAGTACAACACCGATCAGGAGTTCCACCGCCAGCGGCTGACCGGCTCGTTCCGTCTCGAGCCGGGCGCGAAATACGACGTACCCTTCCGATTCGACGTGCCGTGGGAAACTCCGATCACCGAGGTGTACGGGCAACATCTGCACGGCATGACGATGGGCCTGGCCACCGAGCTCGAGGTGGCGCGGGCCGTGGACAAGTCCGACCTGGACGCGGTCGCGGTGCACCCGCTGCCGGCGCAGGAACGGCTCCTCGACGCGCTGCTGCGGCTGGGCTTCCGGTTCAGCCGGGCCGACGTGGAGCGCGGCCGGGTGTACGGGGCGCAGCAGAGCCTGCCGTTCTACCAGGAGATCGAGTTCTACCCGCCGTCGGCGTACGCGAGCGGCATCAACCAGCTCGAGCTGACGTTCATCCCGACGCCGCACAAGCTCCAGGTGATCCTCGAGATCGACAAGCGGGGCGGCCTGTTCACCGAGGGACACGACGCGTTCGGGCGGTTCGACGTGGACTATGCGACGGTCGACCACACCGACTGGGGCGCCCAGCTCGACAACTGGCTGCGCCAGTCGGCGCAGCGGCGCGGGCTGTTCTTCTAGATCTCCAGCCAGATCGAGCGTGGCCCCACGTTGACGCTCTCGACGAGCATGTGCGCCCGGAAGCGGCCGGTCTCGACCGTCGCCCCCCGGGCGCGCAGCGCTTCGACGTACGCGGTGACGAGCGGTTCGGCCTTCTCCGCCGGCGCCGCCGCGCTCCACGTGGGCCGGCGGCCCTTCCGGGCGTCCCCGTAGAGAGTGAACTGGCTGACCACGAGGACCGGCGCGGTCAGGTCGGAGGCGCTCTTCTCGTCGTCCAAAATGCGCATTTCGTAGGTCTTACGGGCCAGCTGCTCGGCTTTCTCCGGCGTGTCGTCGTGAGTGACACCGACGAGCACCAGCAACCCGTCCTCGATCTTGCCGACCACCTCGTCGTCGACGGTGACACTGGCCCGGCTCACGGTCTGCACAAGAGCCCGCATCTACTTCACTCCTCGCACTCGGACGGCGGCCACCGACAGCTGCTCGATCTCCTCGGGCGACATGGTCGGCTGCCCGCGCCGGAACTCGACGGCCTCCGGCAGCAGACGAACCGGATCGCCCGGGGCGCGGTCCAGGAAGAGGTCGAGCAGTTCGCCGGCCCGCCCGCCCAGCTCGTGATCGATCGAGCCGACGGCGACCTGCGCGAGAATCAGCGCGGCCAGGGCGGTGTCCAGATCGGCCGGGCCGTCGCCGGCGTTGCGCCAGTCGATGAGGACAGGCCCGCGCTGGCTGAGCACCACATTCTCCGGGTGCAGATCGAGGTGGACGATCGTGTCACCGTCACCCATCGGCGGCAGCTCGTGCAGCCGCCGCAGCAGATCGGCCAGAATCGTGGCGCCGCGGTCGAGGGTGACATCGCCGGCCATCAAAGCCTGGGCGAGGGTGGGCCCGTCAAGCCGCTCCATGACCAGGTCGGTGCCGCGGGCGGCGAAAACCCGGGGAACGGGAAAACCTTGGTTCCCGGCGTACGCCATGACGGCCGCCTCCGGCTCGGCATCGGCCCCGTTCCGGTAACGCCGGAGGACCCGGCCGTCGCCGAGCGCGTACACGTCCGCCTCACGCCCGAAGGCGAACGGCAGCCCGACAGCATCCGGCCCCGCCATGTCCCGTCCCGTCACGCGTGTGACCGTAGCGGAACCGGCGGGGCCGGCGGGCCGTCAGTCGACGGCGTTGCTGCTGGCGTCGCTCGTGTAGCCGTCGACCGGGGTCTCCATGGCGCCCGTGGTGGCGTCGCCGGTCGTCGTGTTGGCCACGCCCGGCCCCGAACGCGGACGGGTGCGGAAGCTGTTCGGCCCCGCGGTCCCGCCGGTGGTGGTCATGACACCGTGCTCGGGGTGCGGCCCGCCGTCCTGGAGCTGGTCGGTGTCGGTACCGGCCGCCAACGTGCTGGACAGACCGGCGTCGTCGTCACCCTTCTCGGGACGATACGTGCTGGGCTCGTCGAAGATTCCGGGGCCGTAGTCGCCCCCGGCGATCTCCCGCTCGATGCTCTCCTGCGAGTCGCTCATCTCGTTCTTCCTTCTTCAGGGTCCGGCCGCTGCATCGTGCCCGAGCAGCCGAGACGTAAACCCTCGCTGTGGCCGCCATCATGCGCCGACCCACCCGTCCCCCGCATGAGCCGGATGACTGCTGACACCCGCCCGCCCGCTCATTCACCCGCCCACGCGCTCGGTCGCTGGCCCGCCCGCTCGCCCGCCCACCCGGTCGCCCGGTCGGCCGCCCACCCGCCCGGTCGGTCGCTCGCCCGCCCGCCCGGTCGGTCGCTTGACGCACTCAAGGATCCGTCGCGCCGCCGGCATCGATGAAGGCGGCAGCGGGCGGCCGGCAGGGAGCAGGGGCGGAGGTGGCGGGCGGCGGCAGCGGTAGCCGCAGCAGGCGGCAGAGGCGGCGGGCGGTGGCGCCGTTCCCAGGGCGACGCACGGGATGTCGGCTCACCGGCGGCGCTCTCTGAAGGGCGCGCGGGAGGGCAGTGCGCTGGGGAAGGCGGCCGTTGGACGATGCGGGCGGGGAGGTCGCGTGGGCGTCACGGGGTGCGTAGGCGGCGGGGGCCGGTGTCGGGGCGGCGGGCCGGGTCTCCTATTTCAGTGGCGGCGTGCAGCACCGAGAAGCCGTCGGGGCGGGCCAGGACCGGGTTCAGGGAGAGGCTTCGCAGGCGGGGGTGGTCGTCGGCCAGGCGGCCCACGCGGAGCAGGAGGTCGATCAGGGCGGCCCGGTCGACCGGCGCCGAGCCCCGGTAGCCGTGCAGCAGGGGGGCGGCTCGGGGCTCGTCCACCAGGGCCTCGGCCGCGCGGTCGGTCAGGGGGGCCGCGCGCCAGGCCAGGTCGCCCAGGAGTTCGCTGGCCACGCCGCCCAGGCCGAAGCCGACCACGGGGCCGAAGGCCGGGTCCTCCATCACCTCGATGCGGCATGCCACGCCGGGGGCGACCATCGTCTGGACGAGCACGTCGGGGCCGAAGGCCGCGGCCAGCTCGGCCCAGGCGGCGCGGACGTCCTCCTCGTCGGCCAGGGCCAGGCGGACCGCGCCCAGGTCGATGCGGTGGCGCAGGGCGCCGCCGGCCGCTTTCAGGGCGATCGGGTAGCCGAGAGCGGCGGCCGCGGCGACCGCCTCGTCGGCCGTGGACGCCAGGGTGGAGGGGACGACCTTTATCCCGTACGCCGCAAGCAGGTCTGAAGGGGGTCCTTCGAGCTCGGCTGCCTCGGGGGCGATGTCGGGCAGCGCCGGCAGCACGCCGGGTGGGCGGCGGAGCCAGTCGGCGTAGTAGGCGACCCGGGCCAGGGCCCGCACCGCCTCCTCGACCGACGGGTAGGACGGCACCCTCGTCGACAGGTCCTCGAGCAGGAACGTCGCGACAGTGGGTTTCTCGCCGGCCAGGGCGACGCTGGCCAGGGCCGCGGCGAAGTCGGCGTCCTCGTCGGCCAGCTGGCCGGGCAGTGGCGGGGCGAAGACCACGACCAGGGCGTCGGCGCGGTCGTCGACGGCCGCGTCGGCCAGGGCGTCGGCGAAGTCGTGGGCGCTGGCCATCGGGCTGATGTTCACCGGGTAGCCCTCGGCCACGGTGAGGCCGTCGGCGCGGCAGGCGGACACGGCCAGCTCGGAGAGGGCCGAGGAGTTGCCGACCACGGCCACCCGGCGGCCACCGGGCAGGGGCTGGTGGGCCAGGAGCAGGCCGACGTCGAAGAGTTCGCGCACGGTGTCGACGCGGATGACCCCGGAGCGGGCGAAAAGGGCGGTCACCGCGTACGGGTCGGGGCCGGGGCCGTCGCCGGCGAGTCCGGCCGGGCGGGTGGCCGAGGCGACCGCCACCACCGGTTTGACGCGGCTCATCCGGCGGGCCAGGCGGGCGAACTTGCGCGGGTTGCCGAACGTCTCGAGGTAGAGCAGGACGACGTCGGTGCCGGGGTCGTCCTGCCAGTACTGGAGCAGGTCGTTGCCGGAGACGTCGGCCCGGTTGCCGGCCGAGACGAAGCTGGACAGGCCCAGGCCGCGGCGGTCGGCCTCGGCCAGCAAGGCGACGCCGAGCGCTCCACTCTGGCTGAAGAAGCCGACCCGGCCGGCGGCCGGGAGCCGCGGCGCGAGGGTGGCGTTCAGGCGTACCTGGAAATCGGTGTTCGCCACGCCCATGCTGTTGGGGCCGACGACGCGCAGGCCGGCGTCGTGCGCGCGCTGGATCAGCTCGCGCTGGGCGGCCGCGCCCTCGGCGCCGGTCTCGGCGAAGCCGGCCGAGACCACCACCAGGCCGCCCGCACCGCTGGCGGCGGCGTCGGCCATGGCATCGGCGACTCCCTCGGGTGGCACGGCGATGAGCGCCAGGTCGACCGTGGCGCCGGCGTCGGCCGCGGACCGGTACGCCCGGAGGCCGGCCACCCGCTCGGCGCTGCGGTGCACCGGGACGATCGTGCCGGTGTAGCCGCCGTCGCGCAGATGACCGAGCATCGCGGCGCCGATGCCCTGGCCGCTCGCGCTGGCGCCGTAGACGGCCACCGCGCGCGGGGCCAGCAGCCGGGCGATCGAGCGGGCCTCGGTGAGCTGTTCGCGGGACTCCTGCACCTCACGCGATTTCTCGGTCGGCGCGATCGGGAAGCTCAGGTGGACCACGCCGTCCGCGTACTTACGCTGGACCTGATAGCCGAAGTCGCCGAACACCCGCAGCATGCCGGAGTTCTCCGGCAGAACCTCGGCCACGAACCGGGTGATGCCGTTGGCCCGCGCGGCCTCGGCCAGGTATTCCAGCAGGACGGATCCGATGCCGCGGCCCTGATGGGCGTCCTCGACGACGAACGCGACCTCGGCGTCGGGTGCGCCGGGCCCGAGGCGCTCGTAGCGGCCGACCGCCATGATCCGCGGGCCGGTGACGATGACGAACGCCTCGCGGTCGCGATGGTCGACGTTCACGAAGCGCTCGAGGTCGCGCTCGGGGATGCGTGGGTAGGGCGAGAAGTAGCGCAGGTAACGGGTGCGGTCGCTCATCCGGGAGTGGAACTCCACGATGGCCGGGGCGTCGTCGGGCCGGATCTGTCGCAGGTGGACGGCCGTGCCGTCGGAGAGCAGGACGTCAGCGCTCTTGTCCACGCCGCCCCCTCAGTCCCGGGGGTCGTGCGGGTCGAGGCCGTGCAGCGGGAACACCTCGGTGCGGCTGGCCAGGACGGCCCGGTCGACGGCGTCGGGCGTGGTGCCCGGCTGCCAGCGCTCGACCGGGGGCTCGGTGCCGTCGGTCATCGACTCGGGGACCTCGGACCGGGGGCAACGCTCGGCGGCCAGCTTGCGCCAGGGGGCGGGAGTTCTGGTGTACGGGTCGAGGGGCTCACCGGTCGCGACGGCCAGCAGATGGGACCAGGCCCGGGGCACGACCTCGACCAGCGCGTATCCCCCGCCGCCCATCGCCACCCACCGGCCGTCGCACAGCTCGTCGGCCAGGTCGCGCATCGCCACGTACGCCGCGCGCTGGCCGTCGACCGAGAGCCGCAGGTCGGCCAGCGGGTCGAGCCGGTGGGCGTCGGCGCCGCACTGACTGAAGATGATCTCGGGGGCCCACGCGCGCAGGATCGACGGGACGATCGCGTGGAAGGCTTTCAGCCAGCCGCCGTCGCCGGTACCCGGCGGCAGCGGGATGTTGACCGCGGTGCCCTCGGCGCCGGGGCCGCCCGTCTCGTCGGCGAAGCCCGTGCCGGGGAAGAGGGTCAGCGGGGTCTCGTGCAGGCTGATGGTCAGGACCCGCGGGTCGTTGTAGAACGCGGCCTGGACGCCGTCGCCGTGATGGACGTCGACGTCCACGTAGGCCACTCGCTGGGCGCCCTGGTCGAGGAGTTTGGCGATGGCGACGGCCGGATCGTTGTAGACGCAGAAGCCGGACGCCCGGGCGGCCAGCGCGTGATGAAGGCCACCGGAGACGTTCACCGCCCGGGTCGCCTCGCCGTGCCAGACGGCCTCGGCCGCCGCGATGCTGGCGCCGCAGATGCGGGCGGAGGCCTCGTGCATGCCGTCGAAGACCGGGTTGTCGGGGGTGTTGAGCCCCCAGCCGGAGAAGAACGGGTCGAACGGGGCGGCGCGGACCGCGTCGAGGTAGTCGGCCCGGTGAATCCGGGTGAGCTCGGCCTCGGTGGCCGGGACCGGTGTGATCATCCGCACCCCGGGACGGTCGAGGACGCCCAGCTCGCGGGCGAGCGCCATGGTCAGCTCGACGCGCACGGGATTGAGCGGGTGATCACCCATGTCGTAGTCGAGGAGCGCTCGGTCCCACACCACCGCGGTCGTCCGGTCCACCATGCCCGTCATGCTGCCACGCACCACCGACAACTTTCGGCTCGCGGCGGCGTCCCGCGGTGAACTGTCCCGGTCGGGTAGGGTCTATGCCCACCAGCTCGGGGCCGCTGTCAACCCCATGTAACGAGGTAATATCGCTGCTGGAGGGCCACACCGTGAATTATCTCGTCGACACCCGGGGCAGGCCGGCTGTTGGCCGTGAGCACTGGGGGGTCGAAGCATGAAGACGTCACTACACAAACACGACCTCGTCGACACAACCGAGATGTATTTGCGCACCATCCTCGAGCTCGAGGAGGAGGGTGTGCCGCCGCTGCGCGCGCGGATCGCCGAGCGGCTGCACCAGAGCGGCCCCACGGTGAGCCAGACGGTCGCCCGGATGGAGCGCGACGGTCTGCTGACCGTCGAGAACGACCGTCACCTCGTGCTGACCGACGAGGGCCGGACCACCGCCGTCTCGGTCATGCGCAAGCACCGGCTGGCCGAGCTTCTGCTGGTCAACGTCATCGGCATGCCCTACGAGGAGGCCCACGAGGAGGCCTGCCGCTGGGAGCACGTGATGAGCGACTCGGTGGAGAAGAAGGTCTACGAGCTGCTCAACAAGCCGACCCGCTCGCCGTACGGCAATCCGATCCCCGGCCTGGAGGCGCTCGGCGTCCCCGACGAGGAGGACGAGGACCTGCTGGACAGCGCGGCCCAGGTCAGCGCGGGCGAGCGCAACCTGGCGTTCCCGGGCCTGACCGGCAGCGTCGTGGTGCAGCGCATCTGCGAGAGCGTGCAGACCAACTCCGACGTGCTGCGCCAGCTGCACGCGGCCGGCATCGACCCCGGTACGACGGTGACGGTGGCCCAGGAGCGCGACGGCGTGACCATCGATCGCTCCGGCGACAAGATCCGGCTGCCTCGCGAGGTGGCGTCACGCGTGTTCGTGGCGGCGCACTGAACTACCCGCTCGTCGTGTCCATCGCCTTGGCGTAGCTGAACAGATTCTTGTTCATCGCCGTCACGGCGGTGGGCTTCGCGTTTGCGGCGAAGGTGAAGCGGAGCGTCCGCATCTGCTTCGCCGCGCTGAGCCAGCCGATCTCGGTGGCCGGCCCGTGCCCGCCGCCCGCCGGCGTCTTGAGCAGATAGGCGGCCTGGCCCAGCCCTTTGAGCCGGGTGCCCTTGGCCGGCATGAGGTCGTCGAGGAACTGGTCGGCGGTGGCCGTGGTGCTCTTGACGACGGACAGGGTCAGGTCCGGGTACGCGGCGCCGACGGTCTGCACCACGCACGTCGACGTGGAATCGACCTGGTTGGCGGCGGCCACAGTGAACTGGACGCCGATCGCCTTCTTGATGGACGCGTAATCCCAGAGGGCGCAGGCTCCGCCGGCCGAGGCCGCGGGCAGCTGCTCGGCCTTCTCCACCGGGGGCGGCGCCGCGGGCTGCTCCGCGACGGGCTTGTCGTCGCAGGCCGCGAGCGCGAGCAACGTGACAGCGCCGAACACGACGGGACGCGAGCGCACGGGCGATCCTTCCGGTGAGATCCGGGCACACGGTACTGGCCCGCCCCGCGCAGCGAAAGGCCACCAAAGACACCCTTAATGTACGCAGGGTAACTTGACACCCGTCGTCAAGCGCCGGGAGGATGGCGCGGTGGGCGAGAACCAGCTGGTCGAGCAGATCGTGCGGCTGCTCGGCGTCCGCCTGCTCGACCCGCTCGAGGTGCTGCTCGAGGGCGACGACGCGGTCGAGGCGCTGCGGTCGCTCGTCCGGGCCCGGGCGCGCCGATGGGCCGCCACGCTCGACGGCGACGACGAGACGGCGGCTCTGATGATGGCGGCCCGCCTGATCGCCACGCTCCACCCGGCCGACACGCCGTTCGACCCGCCGGCCGAGTGGTGGGGCACCCCGCTGGGGCGGGCCGTGGCCCGGCGGGCCGGACACCCGGGCGCCGAGGCGGTGTCGTACGCCACGGCCGGCGCCATGCTCGGCATCACCCGGCAAGGGGTGCACGACCTGGTCAAACGGGGACGCCTTCCCCGCCATCCGAACGGCGGCGTGCCGTCGGCGGCCATCCGAGACCGGCTACGCGGCACCGAGCCGCGAGGAGGACACCATGATTAACGACCGCCTGATCGACGCCGGCGACCTGCCACTCGCGGTCCGCGACTTCGGTGGCGACCAGCCGCCGCTGCTGTTGCTGCACGGCGCCGGCGGCAACCTGGCCCAGATGACCACCCTGGCTCGCGCGCTGCGCCCGAACCACCGGGTGATCAGCGTCGACCTGCGCGGGCACGGCCGCTCCGGCGAGGGCACCTGGACCTGGGACGCGGCGCTGGGCGACCTGGCCGCGGTCTGCGTCCAGATGGAACTCGACCGGCCGGCCGTCGTCGGCCACTCGCTCGGCGGCATGCTGGCCGCGATGTGGGGCCAGCGGCACCCCGAGACGCCGGGTGTGGTCAGCCTCGACGGCAATCCGCCACCCACCCGTACCGAGCACCTGCCCGGAATGGAACCGCGGAAAGCCGCGGCCGAGTTGAAGCGGCTGCACGCCATCTTCGACCAGCTCGAGGCCCGGGCCGGTCAGGTGATCGAGGCCGACCAGCTGCCCGACATCGTCGAGTCGCAGCGCATGGCCGCCCGCGACATGGGCGCGAACGAGAAGGTGTGGATCGAGGGCTTCCGCCGCAACCTGGTCCACGAGAACGGCGAGACCTCGACGCGCCCGTCCGCCGCGGCCACCTCGCAGCTGCGCGAGCTGATGAACGAATTGGATCTGGGTCCGGTGTACGCGGGTACGACCTGCCCCGAACTGCTCGTGCTGCCGACGCGCGACCTGCCCGAGCAGGAGCCGTTCGCCGAGCTTTACGCGGCCCACCGGCGGTTCGTGGTGGAGCAGGCCCAGGCGGCCCGGCACCCCCGCTACATCTCGCTCGAGGACACCTCGCACGCGATGGTGATCGAGCAGCCGGCCGTGCTGGCCGGGCTGATCACCGATTTCCTGCGTACGGCGTGAGGCGGGCCAGACAGCTGGACCACCCCGCCTCGTACATCCGGGCGGTCTCCTCGTCGATCTCGGAGTGAACGACACGCACGTCGGTGCCCGCGCCGGCCGGGGTCAGCTCGATGGTGACCCGGCTGTCGCGGTCGTCGCCGGACCAGCGCCACGACTGCACGAGGCGCCGGGGCGGGTCGAGCTCGAGGTAACGCCCGGCGAAGCCCATGCCGTCGGCGTCGATGCCGAATCCGCCGCCCACCACAGGATCGGAGACGGCCCGCGGGCGCAGCCGGGCCGGCCAGTACCAGGCGGCGAGCTCGGCGGCGTCGGTCAGCGCGGTCCACACCCGCTCGGGCGGCGCGTCCACATGAGACGTGACGACAGCCTGCTTGTCATGGCTCATCACCCGACCCTAGGGCCTCGGGCATGATCGTGGGCATGACTCGTACTGTGCGCGCTCTGGTCGCCCTCGGCCTTCTGCTGACGACGGTCTCATGTGCCCGGTCGCGGCCGGCGGTGGGCAAAGACGCGGACCGTACGGGTCTGGGCACCGTGGCCGCCGCCGACCTGGGCTTCGAGCGTCACGCGGGCGCGGTGGAGTGGCCGGCCAGCTCGGACTGGGTGCCGCCGGGCAGCGGAGTGCGCGCGCTGATGCCGTTGAAGTCGTGCGTGCTGGCCCTCGGCGACTACCAGAACGGCTACCGCGCGGTGAACGCGAACTGGACGGGCACGCCGGCATGCGACCGGCTGCGCCTGGATCCGGCGCCCTCCGCCGCACGAGGCAGCGGCGAACTGCCCGACGGCTGGCCGGGCGGCGGGGTGAGCGCGGACGCGGCAGTCGCCGAACCGGGCGGCACGATTCTGGCCGCTTCCAGCAGCGGCCTGGCCCGCTACCGCAACGGCGAGCGGGAAGAGCTGGCCCGGGCCGACCTGTCCAAGCCCGGCTTCGAGGGGCAGGGGTCACGCAGCCGGGTCGGCGGCATGGTGCGTACGAGCAGCGGTCGGATCATCATCAACGCCGACCTGATCGACGCGGCCGGGCCGCCACCGGCGGTGCTGATCTCGAACGACAACGGCCGGTCGCTGCGCCGCGTGAACCTGCCGGCGCCGGGTGGCCCGCCCCGGGCGGTACGCCAGCTCCTGGCGGTCCTGGCCGCCGACGGCGACACGGTCGTGGCGATCGGGTACGGCTGGGAGAGGCCCGGCGCCTGGCGCTCCACGGACGGCGGCCGCACCTGGCGGGTGGCAACGGTCGACGGTCTGCCGGAACAGCTGATCCTGACCCGCATCGTCCACAGCGGAGGCCGGTGGACGGCGTTCGGCGGCGTGGACCGGACGGAAAAGGGTGAGCAGGACACGACGTACGTGCTGACCAGCACCGACGGGCTGCACTGGAAGCCGGGCCCGACGGCGGGCCTGGGCGTGGGACGGCTCACGGACGTCACGGTGGACAGATCGGGCACGATGGTGGCGACCGGCGTGATCGACGACTCCCGCCCGACTCCCGGCGACTACTGCGGCGTCGTCTGGCTGGGCGACGGCACCAGATGGCAGCGCGGCGAACTGGGTTGCGGCGACGCCCCACCCCAGGCGGTAACCACATTGCGCGACGGCCGCGTCCTCATAGCCGGCAACCGCGACTTGTGGCTACGCGCCGCCGCCCCCTGAGCCGAGCAGCATGCCTCACCCGTTCCCCTGACCCATCTCGCGCGAGCCGCCAGGATGCCACTGGAACGTTCCAGCTGTACCACTGCCCGACACAAAGCGGGCGGATCGCATGGAACCTTCCAGCTCAGACCAGCGCCCGGCACAAGGCGGACGAAAGGTACGGCACCTCCCAGCTCGGGCCGCTCCCCGGCAGGAGGTGGGCGGCCAGCGCGGCACTCCCGCCTTGCCCCACTCGACGCGGCTGTGCGGGCGGGCAGCGCGTTACCTCCCGCCTTGCGCCACCCGGCTTGGCTGTGCGGGCAGGCGGCGCTCCTCGCCTCGGGCCGCTCCCCGGCTCGAAGTGGCGCCAGCGCTTCGAGCCCGGGCCAACCCGGCCGGGCGGAGGGGCGCGGCGCTTCTCGCCTTGGTTACTCCGCAGGGGGCGCGGCGCTTCTCGTCTCGGTTACTCCGCGGGGCAGGGAGCACGCGGCGCTTCTCGCCTTGGTTACTCCGCAGGGGGCGCGGCGCTACTCGTCTCGATTACTCCGCAGGGCGGAGAGGACGCGGCGCTTCTCGTCTTGGTTACTCCGCAGAGGGCGCGGCGCTTCTCGTCTTGGTTACTCCGCGGGGCAGGGAGGGCGCGGCGCTTCTCGTCTTGGTTACTCCGCAGAGGGCGCGGCGCTTCTCGTCTTGGTTACTCTGCGGGGCGCAGGGGGCGGGCGGCGGATGAGGCGAACAGGCCGACGGCCAGGGCGGCGAAGACGCAGAGGATGGCCCGAAGTACGCCGATGTGGTCGGCCAGGAGGCCGATGAGGGGTGGGCCGGCCAGGAAAGCGCCGTACCCGATGGAGCCGGCCACCGAGACGCGGATGGCGGCTCGGGTGGGGTCGTCGGCGGCCGAGCTCATGCCGATCGGGAAGCCGAGGGAGGCGCCGGCGCCCCAGAGCAGGGCGCCGGCGATGGCTACCGGCACCGAGATCTGGGTGACGACCAGGAGCAGGCCCAGCGCGGCCGAGGCGGCGGTCGCCCGCAGGGTGACGACGCGGCCCCAGCGCTCTATCGCGTAGCCGCCGAAGAGGCGGCCGAGGGTCATCGCCGTGACGAAGCCGCCGAACGCGATGGCGCCGACGGTTTCGCTGGCGTGATAGCCGTCGACCAGGCCGATCGCCAGCCAGTCGTTCGCGGTGCCCTCGGTGAAGCCGAAGCCGAGCATGATGAGGCCGATCAGCACGGTACGGGGTTCGCGCCAGGCCTGCCGCACGCTCATCGCGGGCTTCTGGCCCGCGGGCAGCGGCTGGTGGGGCAGGAAACGGCGTACCGTCGGGGTCGTCACGCAAGCCGCAAGCGCCGCGGTGAGATAGAGCTGCGCCCAGATCGGCAGGCCGGAGGCCGCCGCGAGGGCGCTGACGCCGGCGCCGAGCACCGTGCCGAGGCTGAAACCGGCGTGGAAGCGCGGCATGAGGGTGCGACCGATCCGCCGCTCGACGTCGGCCGCCTCGACGTTCATGGCAACGTCCCACGTGCTGTTGCCCAGGCCGGCCAGCACCAGCCCGAAGCCGGCCAGCGGCACCGAGCCGAGCAGCGTGCCGGTGGCGAGCCCGGTCAGGCCGAGGACCATCGACGTGCTGCCGATGAGGATGGCCCGGGCCGGGCCGACCCGTTGCACGAGCGGGCCGGCCAGCGGAATGGCCGAGATCGCGGCCGCCGAGAGACAGAGCAGGAGCAGCCCGAACCCGGCCGGTGAAAGGTCCAGGCCGTCGCGCACGGCAGGCGCCCGGGCGAGCCACCCGGCGTACGCGAGGCCGTTGGTGGCGAAGGTGAAGCCGACCGCGAACTTCGCTCGGTCGAGGCGCCGGCGTTCGAGGTCGATAGCGGTCACGCCCCGAACTTACACGTTAAAGGTCCGGCCCTGATCGGCTTCGGCGCGCTCCTGATCCTGGTTGCGACGGTCTACCTGAGGGCGAAAACCGTCGTATCGAGGCCGGCGACGACCCGGGCGAGATGCCCCTCCGGCCCAACCATCGCGCCCACGTCTGAGCCCGCCATGCGCATCCGGCCCGGCGGGGGTAAGGCGACAGCCTCCCCGCCCGGTGTGGGCGAGGAGGCTGTCGGATTCGGCCAGGGCTGAAGGTCAGCTGCAGCCGGAGGTGGAGCCGCAGCCCTCGCAGACGTAGCAGCTGCCGGCGCGGCGCATCTTGGTGCCGCAGGTGAAGCAGAGCGGGGCGTCGGCGGACTGGCCCATGACGATCTCGAGCAGCTCGGTGGAGGAGCCGACCGAGGCCGGGGCGGCCTTTTCGGGGTCGGTCGTGGGCTCGGTCACGACGAGCTTGGGCTCGGCCGGAATCTCGGCAGACGTGACCTCGGCGGCCGGGGTCACCGGGGCCGAGGCGGCCATGCCGGCCAGGTCGACCGGGGCGGCGGCGGCTTCGGCGGCGGCCTCGGCCTGCACCTGGGCGGCGCGCTCCTTGGCCGTGAAGATGCCGAGGTCGGCGCGGGTGTCGTACGGCAGGAAGTCGAGGGCCAGGCGACGGAAGATGTAGTCCATCACCGAGCTGGCCATGCGGACGTCCGGGTCGTCGGTCATGCCGGCGGGCTCGAACCGCATGTTGGTGAACTTGCTGACGTACGTCTCGAGCGGAACGCCGTACTGGAGCCCTATCGAGATCGCCACCGAGAAGGCGTCCATGACGCCGGCCAGGGTGGAACCCTGCTTCGACATCTTGAGGAAGACCTCGCCGAGGCCGTCGTCCGGGTAGGACGACGCGGTGAGGTAACCCTCGGCGCCGCCGACCGAGAACGACACCGTCTCCGACGGGCGCTTCTTCGGGAGGCGCTTGCGGACCGGGCGGTACTCGACGACCTTCTCCACGACCTTCTCGACCTCGGTCGAGGTGGCGGCGGGCTCGGTCGGCGCGGCGTCCTTCTTCTTGCCGGCGGCGGAGAGCGGCTGGCCGACCTTGCAGTTGTCGCGGTAGATCGCGAGCGCCTTCAGGCCGAGCTTCCAGCCCTGGTAGTGGATGTTCTCGATCTCCTCGACGGTCGCCGTCTCCGGCATGTTCACCGTCTTGGAGATGGCGCCCGAGATGAACGGCTGCACCGCGGCCATCATGCGCACGTGGCCCATCGGGGCGATCGCGCGCTCGCCCATGGCGCAGTCGAAGACCGCGTAGTGCTCCGGCTTGAGGCCGGGGGCGTCGACGACGTTGCCGTGGTCGGAGATGTGCTCGACGATCGCCTCGACCTGCTCCTCGGGGTAGCCGAGGCTGCGCAGCGCGCGCGGAACCGTCTGGTTGACGATCTGCATCGAGCCGCCGCCGACGAGCTTCTTGAACTTGACCAGGGCCAGGTCGGGCTCGATGCCGGTGGTGTCGCAGTCCATCATCAGGCCGATGGTGCCGGTGGGGGCGAGCACGGAGGCCTGGGCGTTGCGCCAGCCGTTCTTCTCACCGATCTTGTTGCCGGCCTGCCACTGCTTGGTGGCCTCCTTGACGATCGCGGTCGCGACGGCGTTGGCCGGGCGGATCGCGTCGTTGGCGGCGGCGTGCTTGCGCATGACCCGCTTGTGGGCCTCGGCGTTGCGGGCGTAACCGTCGTACGCGCCGACGACGCCGGCCAGCTCGGCCGAGCGGCGGTAGGCCGTACCGGTCATGAGCGAGGTGATCGCGCCGGCGACGCTGCGGCCCGCCTCCGAGTCGTACGGAAGACCGGACGCCATCAGCAGAGCGCCGATGTTCGCGTAGCCGATGCCGAGCTGGCGGTAGGCGCGGGTGGTGACGCCGATCCGCTCGGTCGGGAAGTCGGCGAAGCAGATCGAGATGTCCATCGCGGTGATGATGAACTCGACGCTCTTGACGAACTTCTCGACCTCGAAGCCGCCCTCGGGGGTCAGGAACTTCATCAGGTTGAGCGAGGCCAGGTTGCAGGACGAGTCGTCCAGCGACATGTACTCCGAGCAGGGGTTGGACGCGGTGATGCGGCCGGTCTCGGGGTTGGTGTGCCAGTCGTTGATCGTGTCGTCGTACTGCAGACCGGGGTCGGCGCACTCCCACGCGGCCTTCGCGATGTCGCGGAACAGCTTCTTGGCGTCGACCCGCTCGATCTCCTCGCCGTGCAGACGGCCGCGGAGGGCGAAGTCGCCACCCTCCTCGTACGCCCGCATGAACTCGTCGGAGACGCGGACCGAGTTGTTGGCGTTCTGGTACTGCACCGAGACGATGTCGGAGCCGCCCAGGTCCATGTCGAAGCCGGCGTCGCGCAGGGCGCGGATCTTGTCTTCCTCGCGCGCCTTGGTCTGCACGAACTCCTCGATGTCGGGGTGGTCGACGTCGAGGATGACCATCTTGGCCGCGCGGCGGGTGGCGCCACCGGACTTGATGGTTCCGGCGCTGGCGTCGGCGCCGCGCATGAAGCTGACCGGGCCGCTGGCCGTGCCGCCGGAGGAGAGGAGTTCCTTGGAGGAACGGATGCGGGAGAGGTTGACGCCGGAGCCGGAGCCGCCCTTGAAGATCAGCCCCTCCTCCTTGTACCAGTCGAGGATGGAGTCCATCGAGTCGTCGACCGAGAGGATGAAGCAGGCGCTGACCTGCTGCGGCGACGACGTGCCGACGTTGAACCAGACCGGCGAGTTGAAGCTGAACACCTGGTGCAGCAGCATCCAGGTCAGCTCGTGGTCGAAGACCTCCGCGTCGGTCTTGGTGGCGAAGTAGCCGAAGTCCTCGCCGGCCTTGCGGTACGTCTGCACGACCCGGTCGATGAGCTGGCGGAGCGACTGCTCACGCTGCGGGGTGCCGACCGCGCCCCGGAAGTACTTGGTGGTGACGATGTTGGCCGCGTTGACGCTCCAGTCCTTCGGGAACTCGACACCGCGCTGCTCGAAGTTGATCGAGCCGTCCCGCCAGTTCGTCATGACGACGTCGCGGCGCTCCCACTCGACCTCGTCGTACGGGTGGACGCCCTCGGTCGTCCAGACCCGCTCGACCCGCAGCCCCCCGCTGCCGGCCGGCGCGCCGTTGCCGTTCGCCCGGCTGCGCTGCCTGCCTGCTGTTACGCCGTCCCCGGCCATACTGCTCCCCCTCGTAACTACTACGTCTGCCACTACTACGTGTGCCGCTGAAGCTTGCTCTAGCTGTTGATCTTGGGTGCGCGACCGCCGGATCGCGGCGCCACGGCGTGTCGCACCGCGGCCTCCCGGGCGGTCGCCGCCTCACGGAGCGCGGTGATCTCCTTCTCGAACTCGTCGAGCGAGTCGAAGGACTTGTACACACTGGCGAAGCGCAGGTAAGCCACCTGGTCGAGATCACGCAACGGGACGAGGATCGCCAGGCCCACCTCGTGGCTGGGAATCTCGGCCGCGCCCTTGGCCCGGACGGTCTCCTCGACCTTCTGCGCGAGCAGCGCGATCGAGTCCTCGTCGACGGGCCGGCCCTGACAGGCCTTGCGGACCCCACTCATGATCTTCGTACGGCTGAAGGGCTCGGTGACTCCGCTGCGCTTCACGACGGCGAGAACCGCTTCCTCGACCGTGGTGAACCGCTTGCCGCACTCGGGGCACGAGCGGCGGCGACGGATCAGCTGACCGTCGTCGGCCTCACGTGAGTCGACGACGCGCGAGTCGGCGTGACGACAGTACGGGCAGCGCACCGTGAACCCCCTTCAGCAACCTCCGACACGGAATCCGGACATGGCAAAACGCAGCGTCGCGCTGGTGGACACCAGCTCGCCGCTGTGGACGGCCTGTGGATAACCGGTGGGAGGTAACCCCAACCTGTGGATGACTTACACCCTTGTAACTACTAGATGTTGGGGTAGACGCTATGCCCCGGCGGACGCGGACGCAAGTTCAGTGGCGTGCCGACGCGCCGTATTTTCCGACTCAACACGAGCGGTTGATCTTTCGTTACGGTTCGAGTCGATCAAGAGCCGTAGGGCAAGATCAAAACATCGCCCGGGTGTACGCCGTACCCGCTCAATCCATTGAGCCGGCGCAACTCGTCGACGCCCGCCTGACCATGACGGCCAGGCAACTCGCGCGCCGCGAGATCCCAGAGCGTGTCACCCGGCCGGACGACGATCGTAGGCGGCGGGCCGGCGGGCGGCTCGTCAGCCCGCGACGCCGTGGTGAACAACACGGCACTGGCCAGCGAAGCCAGGACAACGAGAAGACCAAGGACCACGGCCCGTCCGCGCCGGGTGAGCCGCAGGGGCGGTTCCGCGTGCCGTACGCCGTTGGTCACCATCAGTCTCGCCACCCCGCTCGACCTCGGAAAATGATCACGGGAAATGTGATCATCGTACGGGCGTTCGATCGAACGCCCGTACGACGGTCTATCAGAACAGGCGTACGGAAGTCGAGCACTTCCGGGCGACACGCCGGAAGAATGTCGTACAGATGTTTGAATATGTCGTACCGCGCCATTACGGTTCTCCCTCAAGAGGGGTCAGCCGGGCAGGCGCCATCCCCACGGCGTTCCGCACCGGCTCCGCGAGAGCACCACGTGCCGTGAGGCACTGGCCGACAGGGAGGGCGGACGTGTCGACCGACGACCGGACGAGCCGGCAACACGAGAGCAAGCCAGACAACGGAGCGACCAGCACGGCCGCCCTGCGACGTCGCTCGCCGAGCCGCGGACGCGCCGCCGACGCACCGCAACTGCGCTCCGTCACCCCGGTGGTCAGCCAGTTCCCCGACCCGGTCACCGCCGAGCTGACCGCGCGCCAGCGCAAGATCCTCGAGTTCATCCGGGGCTGGGTCGAGCGCTACGGCTACCCGCCCAGCGTCCGTGAGATCGGCGAGGCGGTCGGCCTGGTGTCGCCGTCCAGCGTCGCCTACCAGCTCAAGGCGCTCGAGACCAAGGGCTTCCTGCGCCGCGACCCGAACCGGCCGCGCGCGGTCGACGTGCGCTCACCCAACGAGCTGGTCGACGACGAGGCGCTGCGGTCGGCGCGCCCCCAGCCGGCGTACGTGCCGCTGGTGGGCCGGATCGCGGCCGGCGGGCCGATCCTGGCCGAGCAGGCGGTGGAGGAGTTCTTCCCGCTGCCGCGCGAGCTGGTCGGCGAGGGCGACGTCTTCATGCTCGAGGTCAAGGGCGACTCGATGATCGACGCCGCGATCTGCAACGGCGACTGGGTGGTCGTCCGCCAGCAGCCCACCGCCGACGCGGGCGACATCGTGGCCGCCATGATCGACGGCGAGGCGACGGTGAAGAGCTACCGCCAGCGCGACGGCCACGTCTGGCTGATGCCGGCCAACCCGGCCTTCGACCCGATCCCCGGCGACGACGCCACCATCATGGGCCGCGTCGTGGCCGTCCTCCGCCGGGTCTAGCCGGTTCCCGCGACCGGCGCGCGCCAACAGAACAAGCCGGCCAGCGGACCGGGGCGGACCGGGAAACTTGGGCGGCCAGCGAGACCCGGGCGGCCAGCGATACCGGGACAGGCAGCGGCACAAGTCGACCAGCGGGACCGGGACGGCCAGCGGCAAAAGCCGGCCAGCGGGACCGGGACGGCCAGCAGAACAAGTCGGCCAAGACCGGGGCCGCTAGCAGAACAAGCCGGCCAGCGGGACCGCGGTCGGCGAGCGGACGGACGGGCCGGTAGGAACATCCCGGTTGGCCGGGAACGGGACGCGCCCGGAGGAACAGGTCCGCCGGGCGCGTACAGAGAGCTGGGACGGGGTGGCTAGCGAGGGCCGTAACCCGGGCCGTAGCCGTGCTGCGGGTTGTCGAAGCGGCCTTCGGGGTGGCGGGCGTAGTCGTTGCGCTGCCGTCCCGGCTCGGGGCGGCCCTGCTGTGGGCCGGCGCCGTAGACGCCGCCGCCCTGCGCGCCGCGCGGCGGCTGGGGGCCGCGCGGAGGCTGCTGGCCGCCGCGTGAGGGCTGGCCCTGCGGGTTGCGGGAGGGCGGCTGACCGTCACGAGGCGGCTGGCCCTGGGGACCGCGACCGGGCTGACCCTGTGGGCCCCGCGCGGGCTGGCCCTGCGGGCCTCGCGGCGGCTGGCCCTGCGGACCGCGCGCGGGCTGACCCTGGGGACCCCGCCCCGGCGGCTGCTGCCCGCCGCGAACCGGCTGACCTTGCGGACCGCGCGCCGGCTGGCCCTGCGGACCACGAGCGGGCTGACCCTCCGGACCCCGCGCGGGCTGACCCTGCGGACCACGCGCGGGCTGCCCCTGAGGACCGCGAGCCGGCTGACCCTGGGGGGCGCGACCGGGCTGACCCTGCGGGCCCCGCGCGGGCTGGCCCTGGGGACCACGCGCCGGTTGACCCTGCGGACCACGAGCCGGCTGGCCCTGCGCACCACCCGCGGGCTGACCCTGTATGCCCCGAGCCGGCTGGCCCTGCGGGGCACGCCCGGGCTGGCCCTGCGCACCACTCGCCGGCTGGCGCTGAGGACCGCGAGCCGGACCACCAGCGGGCTGACCCTGCGGAGTGCGACCGGGCTGGCCCTTGGCGCCACCCACCGGCTGGCCCTGCGGGCCGCGAGCCGGCTGGCCCTGCGGGCCGCGGGCGGGCTGGCCCTGCGGGCCGCGGGCGGGCTTGGCGCCGCCGTAGACCCCGGGGCCCGAACCCGCGGCGGCCGGCACCGCGCCGGACGGTGGCTTGGCTCCGCCGTAGACCGCGCCGGAATTCGCGCCGTCCGTCGAGGGGCGTGTGGGGCCGCCCTTGCCGCCGTAGACGCCGGCCCGCTGTGGGGTGCCGCCCACGCCGATCAGCTCGGTTTCCGGCTCGCCGTCCAGCGGGTTGTCGAAGCCGTCGACCGGCTCGTCGGGCTCCTCGGCCGCCCGCTTACGGAAGCGGACGATGCCGAGCACGCCGACGCCGACCAGGATCAGGCCCAGCACGCCGACGCCGGCCACCGCGTACGTGATGTCGCTCAGCTCGAGGTCGGCGTACCACTTCTTCTCCTCGCCCTCGCCGCCGCTGGCGGCCGCCTTGGCCACCGTCGTGGCCGGGGCGTAGCGCAGGATGTAGTTGGCCGCCTCTTTGTCACCGCTCATGTCCGACGTGGTGTAGAAGAACTTGCCGTCGGGGCTGTAGGTGATCGCCTCGCCGAGCGTCTCGTTCGGCAGGCCGGTCGTGCGGGGCTTGTTCTTGATCGCGCCGAGCACGTCGCCGTTCGTCACGTCCCACTCGAGCGCGTCGGTGTACGTGCGCAGGACGACCTTGCCGCCGCCGGGGGCGATCGCGGCGCCGGAGATGGTCTTGTTGCCGATCCGGGCGTACGGGTTGCCGGCCGTCTGGGTGCCCGAGACCGTGAGCTTGGCGGCGAGTTTCATCGGCACGCCGGTCTTGCCGGTCTTCAGCGCGGCCGTCGGCTGGTAGATGTAGGCCGACGCGTCCTGCTTCTGGATCTCTTTGGTGACGATCAGCGGGACGCCGTTGCCGTTCAGCAGCAACGCCTCGGCGTCGTGGTGGGCGTCGGGGTAGGTGAGCCGGTAGAGCACCGGCTCCGACGCGCCCGAGACCGGCATCTTCCACAGGGCGATGGACTCGCGGGTCTTGTCGTTGTCGAAGTTGTTGTCGCCGATGTCGGCGATCCACAGGGTCGAACCGTCGGCCGAGAGAACCATGTCCTCGGTGTCGAACGGGCCCTTGCCGCTGTAGGAGACCTCTTTGACGACCGCGCACTTGGCGTTGAGGAAGAAGATCTTCTTCTTCGTGTCGTCGAGCGTGCCGTCGTTGACGACGATGTAGCCGGTCTTGGTGGCGACGAGCCCGGAGACCTCGTCGAGCCGCTTGTCGGCGATCTTGCACATCTTCTTGCCGGCGACCGAGGGCGCGCTGACAACTGGTGCCGGATCGTCGGCAAACGCACTGGACGGACCGGCCATCACGAGCCCGGAGGCCACGATGACCGGAAAGACGAGACGCCGCATCCGATCAGTGTCGCATGCGGCGTCCCGTGCCGGTGTTACGCGTGGATCACCTCGCCGGTGACGCCGCACGCTCAGTGTCGGAACGACTCCAGTTCGCCAGCAAGCCGCTCGTCGACGCGGATCCGGAGCTCCGTTCCCTCGTCCAAATGGCGGGTTTGCAAGACCTGACCGGATCGATGAATCCGGGCGACCAGATCACCTCGGTCATAGGGCAGCAGAACGCGCAACTCGACCGCCGGTTTCGGCAGCCGCTCCGCGATGGCCGTGTGCAGCTCGGCGATGCCCTGCCCGGAGCGGGCCGACACGAAGACCGCGTCGGGCCAGGTCCGCTTCAGCCGCAGAATCGTCTCCTCGTCGGCGGCGTCCATCTTGTTGATGACCAGCAGCTCGGGCAGCGTGTCGGCGCTGACCTCGGCCAGCACCTCGCGGACCGCGCTCACCTGACCCTCGGGGTCGGGGTGGGAGCCGTCGACGACGTGCACGACCAGGTCGGAGTACGACACCTCCTCGAGCGTGGAGCGGAACGCCTCCACGATCTGGTGCGGCAGGTGCCGGACGAAGCCGACGGTGTCGGACAGTGTGTAGACACGGCCGTCCTCGGCCGCCGTGCGCCGGGTGGTCGGGTCGAGTGTGGCGAACAACGCGTTCTCGACCAGCACGCCGGCCTGGGTCAGCCGGTTGAGGATGCTGGACTTGCCCGCGTTGGTGTAGCCGGCGATCGCCACCGACGGCACGCCGCTGCTCTGGCGGCGGGAGCGCTTGGTCTGCCGTACGGTCCGCATGGCCTTGATCTCCCGGCGCAGCTTGGCGATGCGCTGGTTGATGCGGCGACGGTCGGTCTCGAGCTTGGTCTCACCCGGACCACGGGTGCCGACGCCGCCACCACCGGAACCGCCACCGGCGCCACCGCCCTGCCGGGACAGCGACTCACCCCAACCGCGCAGACGCGGCAGGAAGTATTGAAGCTGGGCCAGCTCGACCTGCGCCTTGCCCTCTTTGCTCTTCGCGTGCTGGGCGAAGATGTCGAGGATCAGCGCGGTGCGGTCGACCACCTTGACTTTGGTCTGCTGCTCGAGGTTACGAAGCTGCGACGGGGACAGCTCGCCGTCGCAGATGACGGTGTCGGCGCCGGTGGCGACGACCGCGTCCCGCAGTTCCTGCACCTTGCCGCGGCCGATGAACGTGGCCGTGTCGGGGCGGGAACGTCGCTGGATCAGACCCTCGAGCACCTGGGAGCCGGCGGTCTCGGCGAGCGCGGCCAGCTCGGTGAGCGAGTTCTCCGCGTCCTCGACGGAGCCCTCGGTCCAGACGCCGACCAGGACGACCCGCTCGAGCCGCAGCTGACGGTACTCGACCTCGGTGATGTCGGTGAGCTCGGTGGAGAGACCGGCGACCCGCCTCAGCGAATGCCGCTCCTCGAGCTCGAGCTCGCCGGTCGTGGGATCCGGCTCGTCCAGTTCGAGTACGGGTGCCTGGTAAGAGTTTCGCAAAAGTGTGACCTCCTCGGCCCCGATCGTGGCACGTTCGGCCTACCGAGCGCATCCACATAACGTGGCCGGGCGTTATCGATGGGATGGGTCTTCAGGCTGGTTCAGGGTGGCGGGCGGGGCGGTTGGACGGGTGTTGGAACCAGGCATAACGCCCCGCATGGAATCCGGTATTCCACAGGAGCAAGATTACGGTGAAGCACCCGCCAACGTCGGAGGGAACACCGTGGTGACCACCCGCCTGCCCAGCGCAGGATTCTCGATCACGATCCGGATAGCCGTGACCGCGGACGCCTCGTCCATCGGCCGGCTCACCACCTGCGTCGGCGAGGCCGGCGCGATCGTGACCGCTCTCGACGTGGTCGACTCCGACCCCAGCCGTGTCCTGGTCGACCTCACCTGTGACACCGCCGACTCGAGCCACGCCGACCAGGTCGTCAAGCAGCTCGAGGAGCAGGACGGCGTCGACGTCCGCAAAGTGTCCGACCGCACCTTCCTGCTGCACCTCGGCGGCAAGATCGAGGTGAGCTCCAAGGTCGCGCTCCGCAACCGCGATGAGCTGTCCCGGGCGTACACACCCGGTGTGGCCCGGGTCTGCATGGCCATCGCGGAGAACCCGGCCGACGCGCGCCGCCTCACGATCAAGCGCAACACGGTCGCCGTGGTCAGCGACGGCTCGGCCGTGCTGGGCCTGGGCAACATCGGCCCGGCCGCGGCCATGCCGGTCATGGAGGGCAAGGCCGCCCTGTTCAAGCGCTTCGGCGGCGTGGACGCGTGGCCGGTGGTCCTCGACACGCAGGACACCGACGAGATCGTGAAGATCGTCAAGGCCATCGCGCCGGCCTACGGCGGCATCAACCTCGAGGACATCGCCGCGCCGCGCTGCTTCGAGATCGAGGCCCGCCTGCGCGAACAGCTCGACATCCCGGTCTTCCACGACGATCAGCACGGCACGGCGATCTGCGTGCTGGCCGCGCTGACGAACGCGCTGCGCGTCGTCGGCAAGCGCCTCGAGGACGTCCGCGTGGTCGTCTCGGGCGCCGGCGCGGCCGGCACCGCGATCATGAAGCTGCTGCTTCGCCAGGGCGTGGGCGACATCATCGCGTACGACCGGAAAGGCGCTCTTCATCGCGGTATGGCCGACATGTCGGAGACCTGGCAATGGCTGGCCGACCACACCAACAAGAGCAACTACGAAGGTGACCTGGCCGGCGCGATCGTGGGCGCCGACGTCTTCATCGGCGTGAGCGCGCCCAACTTGCTGACCGGTGACGACATCGCCAAGATGGCCGAGAAGTCGATCGTCTTCGCGCTGGCCAACCCCGACCCCGAGGTCGACCCGCGTGAGGCCCGCCGGCACGCGGCCGTCGTCGCGACGGGCCGCTCGGATCAGCCCAATCAGATCAACAACGTGCTGGCCTTCCCCGGCGTCTTCCGGGGCATGCTCGACGTCAGCGCCGAGGAGTTCACCGAGGAGATGGCCCTGGCCGCGGCCCGCGCCATCGCGGACGTCGTCGGCGAGGACAAGCTGAACCCGACGGTGATCATCCCCAGCGTCTTCGACCCGCGGGTGACTCCGGCGGTCGCGGCCGCCATCCGCGCGGCGGTGCGGGGCCCGGCGCAGCACAACGCGGCCGCGCTCCCCGAGGTCGAGCTGGAAACAGCGCCAGAAGAGACCTTTTAAGTACGGGTCGTCCGACACCACCCATTCCAGCGAACGGCTGGGTGGGTGGTGCGGGCCGTTACGGGCTTCCGGGTTGTCCGGCAACGAAAGCTGAGGACCAGCCGGTCAGCTCCGCCACGTGATCGGTGATCAAACCGGCGACTCCGGCGGCGGCCAGCGCCGGCCACCCGGCACGGTCGTTGGCCGTCCACGGCATGACGTCGACGCCACGCGCGGTCAGTTCGGCGACCGTGTCCGGGTCGCCGAGGACGTCCGCGGTCGACGGATTGCAGCAGACGACGCCGAGGTCCTCGGCGAGCGCGAGGGTGTCGGCCTCGAAGCGCAGGCGGAGCAGGCCCCGGCGGACCGCGGGAGCGGCCTCGCGCACGAGGCGGAGCACCTCGGGGTCGAAGCTCTGCACGACGGTGCGGTCATGCAGGCCCGCGGCGGTCACCATCTCCATGATCGTCTTGATCTCGGGCAGGGTGGCCGGGGGTTTGATCTCCAGAAGGAGCTGCGGACCGGGCGGCGCCAGCAGCGAGAGCGTCTCGGTCAGGGTGGGGACGCGCACGCCCGAACAGGCGGGCGAGAACCACGCGCCGGCGTCGAGGGTGGCCAGGTCGGCCAGGGTCAGGTCCCCGACGTGGCCGGCCCCGGTCGTGGTGCGGTCGACCGTCCGATCGTGGATGACCACCGGGACGTCGTCAGCGGTGGTGCGCACGTCGAACTCGACGAAGGTCGCGCCGCCCCGCACGGCCGCCGCGAAGGCGGGCAGCGTGTTCTCCGGCGCGACCGCCGAATAGCCCCGATGCGCGACCCGGTGCAGACCGAACTCGGCGCCGCGCTCGGCCGCGCCGCGTTCGGCCGTGCCGGAGCCGGCGGGGATGCCGCCGGGTGGCGTCATCGGGTGAGGGCGTCCAGGTCGGCTTCGCCGGTGGCGACCAGGACGGCCGGGCCGGCCAGCCACCAGGCGTCGTTCTCGTCGTGGGTGACGGTCAGACGGCCGCCTGGGAGGTCGACCGCCACGACGCCGTGGGCCAGGCCGGCGTCGCGCAGCGCCACCGCGCCCACGGCCAAGGCGCCGGAGCCGCACGCCATGGTCTCGCCGGAGCCGCGCTCGTAGACACGCATGTCCACGTGGAGGTCGGCGTCCTCGATCGGGGACGCCGGTGTCACGAACTCGACATTCACCCCGGCCGGGAACAGGGCGGGGTCGAAGCCGGGCGAGACGGTCAGGTCGAGCGACTCCAGGCGCAGGCCGTCGTGCAGGGCGCAGACCAGGTGGGGGTTGCCGCAGTCGACGGCCACGCCCGGGAAGGTCAGCGGCCCGGTGGTCGCGGTGCCGGCCGCGTACACCCGAGGGCTTGCCATCCGCACCCGGACCTCGTCGCCGGCGAAGACCGCGACCACCACCCCGGCCCGCGTCGCGATCGGAAGGCCCTCCGCACCGGGCGTGGCCAGCCCGTGGGTGACCAGGTAGCGGGCGAAGACGCGGGTGCCGTTGCCGCACATCTCGGCGATCGAGCCGTCGGCGTTGCGGTAGTCCATGAACCACTCGGCCTCGGCCGCCCAGGCCTCGCCGTCGGAGTCCTTGGCGGTGCGCACGACGCGCAGGACGCCGTCGGCGCCGATGCCGAAGCGGCGGTCGCAGAGGGCGGCGACCTGCGACGGCGTCAGGTCGAGCGCGCCGTCGGGGTCGGGGACGATGACGAAGTCGTTGCCGGCGCCGTGGCCCTTGGTGAACAACACGCCGTCCATCATCCCGTAAGTGCCAGCGCGTCCGCCACGAGCGTGCCCGACGCCCCGTCCAGCCAGTGGATCGCCGGGTCACGTCGGAACCAGGAGCGTTGCCGGCGTACGAACCGCCGGGTCCCCCGTACGGTGTCCTCTCTCGCTTCCGGGGAGGACATCAGGCCGTCGAGCTCGGCGATCGCCTGCTGGTAGCCGAGCGCGCGTCCCGCCGTACGGCCCTCTCGCAAGCCGAGCGGAAGCAGCCGCCGGACCTCGTCCAGAAGTCCCGCCTCCCACATCAGATCGACCCGGAGCGCGATCCGCTCGTCCAGATCCTCGGTGGCGCGGTCCACCCCGATCTGCACCGACGGGTAGTACGGCGCCGGGTCGGGCAGGGACGCCGTGAACGGCTGCCCGGTCAGCTCGATGACCTCCAGCGCCCGCACGATCCGCCGCCCGTTCGACGGCAGGATCTTCTCGGCGGCCGGCGGATCGAGCGTGCGCAGCCGCTCGTGCAGCGGCGCCGGGCCCCCGGCGGCCAGTTCCTCCTCGAGACGCGCGCGCACCGCCGGGTCGGTGCCCGGGAACGAGAACTCCTCCAGCACCGCCCGCACGTACAGCCCCGAGCCGCCGACCAGGATCGGAACCCGTCCGCGGGCCACGATGTCGTCGATCGCGGCCCGGGCCAGCCCCTGGTATTCGGCGACCGCCGCCGGCTCGATCACGTCCCAGATGTCCAGCAGGTGGTGGGGCACGCCGTCGCGCTCGGCCGGGGTCAGTTTGGCCGTGCCGATGTCCATGCCGCGATAGAGCTGCATCGAGTCGGCGTTGACGACCTCGCCGCCCAGTTCGTGGGCTAGCGCGATACTCAGGGCGGATTTGCCCGCCGCGGTAGGCCCGACGACGGTTATCACGCGTGAAGGGGCTGGCGACGGCACGAAGCCACGGTAGGACACTGTTTGGCCACGGTCATCCTCGGGCGCTTCCCCGTAACCCGGTTGGACCTGTGACAATGCGCGAGAAAGAATGCCATGGAGAAGCTTGGCGTTCGACTGTGCTGTGGCGGTGGTCACCGGCTCTGCTGGCCGGCGACGCCGGGAAGACGAGGATGGGTCATGAACGACTGGACGGCCTTCGGGCGCGTGGATGCCGACGGCACCGTGTACGTGAAGACCGCTGAGGGCGACCGCGTGGTCGGCTCCTGGCAGGCGGGCACCCCGGAGGAGGGACTGGCCCACTTCGCCCGGCGCTTCGCCGACCTGGTGACCGAGGTCGACCTCGTCGAGGCGCGGCTGAAGTCGGGAGCGGCCGACGCGGCACACTCGCTGAGCAGCGTCAAGCGCCTGCGCACGGAGCTCGCCGAGGCGCACGTGGTCGGTGACATCGACGGGCTCAACGCCCGCCTCGACAAGCTCGCCACGCTCGCCGAGGAGAAGGCGGGCGAGGCCCGCGCGGCCCGCGAGGTGGCCCGGGGCGAGGCCCTGGCCCGCAAGACGGCCCTCGTCGAGGAAGCCGAGAAGATCGCCAACGAGGCCACCGGCTGGAAGACCGCCGGCGACCGCCTCAAGGAGATCCTCGACGAGTGGAAGACGATCCGCGGCGTCGACAAGAAGACCGACGGCGAGTTGTGGAAGCGTTTCGCGACCGCGCGGGACGGCTTCACCCGCCGCCGCGGCGCCCACTTCGCCACCCTCGACGGTCAGCGCAAGCAGGCCCAGACCGCCAAGGAAGAACTGGTCAAGGAGGCCGAAACCCTCTCCGAGTCGACCGAGTGGTCGGCCACGGCCAACCGGCTCAAGGACCTGATGGCCGAGTGGAAGGCCGCGCCGCGCGCCGCCAAGGAGGCCGAGCAGCGTCTCTGGGAGCGGTTCCGGGCCGCGCAGGACGCGTTCTTCACCCGCCGCTCCGAGGTCTTCTCCGCCCGCGACGCCGAGTACAAGGGCAACCTCGACCGCAAGCAGGCCATCCTGGCCGAGGTGGAGGCGCTCGACGTCGACGCCGACCCGCGCGGCGCGCAGAACAAGCTGCGTGACGCCCAGGCCGCGTGGCACGACGCCGGTCGCGTCCCCCGCGAGTCCGCGGCCTCGCTCGACCGTCGCTGGCGGGCCGCCGAGGAGCGCATCCGCGTGGCGATGGACTCGGCCTGGCGCAAGACCTCGCCGCAGGACAACCCGCTGCTGAAGCAGATGCGCGAGCAGGTCGCCGAGGCCGAGGACAAGCTGGCCCGGGCCCAGGCCGCCGGCGACGCCCGCCGGATCAAGGAAGCCGAGCAGGCGCTGAACTCGAAGAAGCAGTTCCTCGCTCTGGCCGAGCAGGCGAACTGATCGACGTCGAGCGGCCCGGTTCCCGCGGGAACCGGGCCGTCGCGTTTCTCAGGCGACCGCGAGGCTGAGGGCGCCGATCGTCTTGGCCCGCTTGGCCTCGTACATCGCGAGGTCGGCGCGGGCGACGACGTCGTCGGTGGAGTCGCCGGCGCGGGCCTGGGCGACGCCCATGCTGACCCCGATCCACGCCGGTTCGGCGCCGGCCGGGAACGGCTCGGCCACCATCGCGCGGATCCGGTCGCTGATCACATCGACCGCGCCGGCGCCCCGGCAGACGATGACGAACTCGTCGCCGCCGAACCGGCCGATCAGGTCGTCCTCGCGGACACAGCCTCGCAGCCGGTTCGCCACACCGACGAGCAGCTCGTCGCCCGCGGCGTGGCCGAGCCGGTCGTTCACCGCCTTGAAGCCGTCCAGGTCGCAGAAGAGCACGGTGAGTTCGGCCGGGCGGTCGGCCAGTTCCGCTGTCACGTGCTCGATCCAGGCCGCGCGGTTGGGCAGGCCGGTCAGCGCGTCCGAGGTGGCGAGCCGGCGCAACGCCCGCTCGGCCGAGCGCCGCGCCTCCGACAACCGGCCGACGCGCACCATGACCAGTGGGATCAGGGCCGCCGAGGAGACCGCCAGCAACACGCCGTCGGCGGGCTGGCTCAGCAGCACCCGGCCGCCGCCGATCACGGGACCGATCGCGAGCATGACACCCAGGAAGGTCAGCCGGGCCACGCTCAGGTGGTCGTCCGGCGCCGGGCCGGCCGCGGTGACGACCGCCGCCGACGGATGCAGCGCGGCGCAGCCGAGCGCCATGTAGGCGGCCAGGAAGACCATGTTCGTCCAGTCCGCGCGCAGGCCGGACGCGTCGACGGCGAGCGTCCCGGCCACGTTGCCGATCAGGGTGAGCCCGATCCCCGCGGTGAGCAGACGGACGGCGGTGATCTGCCCGGCCCCGACCGACGAGAGCCGGATCAGCGCCCCCAGCGCGCCGGTCAGCACGATGAGGTTGACGAACGCGCTGATCTTCCCGCTCGTGGAGACGCCGTCGACGGTGAGCGCCGGGAGGAGGACGACGTCCCACAGCACGCCGCTCAGCGCGACCGCCGTGATCACCGAGTCGATCACTCCGCCGGCGTCGCCCCGGCCGCGCTTGACCACCACCACGAGGGCCCCGGCCAGAACCACGACGTTGGCCACGCTGAACAGGAGGCCGGCCGCGCTGCCGTCGCCGGTCTCCCGGCCCCGCACGATGACCAGCCAGATCCACCAGAGGTTGCCGACGTTGAAGAGCGCGAGCGCCGCCAGTTGCAGCCACCACGGCGACCGTTCACCGCGGGGCGCCCGGCGCAGTGCGGCGCCGACGGCCGGCAGGGTCGCCAGCGTCACCAGCAGAAACGGCCATTGCCGCAGCTCGTAGGGCCACAGCAGGTAGCCGGCCACCATCGCCCCGGCGAAGGCTACGTACCACCGCAGCACCATGAACAGCTCATCGGCCGTCCCCGGTGCGGTCTGAGGATCAGACGGCGCAGCCGCCGGTCGACGCCGGCAGGGGAGCCGGGACGCCGATCGTGGGCAGGCCCAGGGAGACGCCCTTGAGCTTGGGGGTGCGGCCGGCCTCGAAGGCGTCGCCGGCGCGGGTGCGACGGTAGCTCAGCGGGGCGCCGTCGGCGTTCAGGTGGTGGGGGGCCGCGTACGTCACCACGGTCTCGACGATGTCGCCGGGGCGCGGGGTGAGGTCGCCGGTGGCGAAGTGGACCAGGCGGCCGTCGCGGGCGCGGCCGCTGAGACGGCCCGTACGCTCGTCCTTACGGCCCTCGCCGACCGCGACCAGGACCTCGACCTTCTCGCCGATCAGCTTTTTGTTCTCGGCCCAGGTGATCTCCTCGAGGAGCGCGACCAGACGCTCGTAGCGCTCCTGCACCACGGCCTTGGGCAGCTGCTCCGCCATCACGGCGGCGGGGGTGCCGGGCCGCTTGGAGTACTGGAACGTGAAGGCGCTCGAGAACCGCGCACGGCGTACGACCTCGAGGGTCTGCTCGAAGTCCTCCTCGGTCTCGCCCGGGAAACCGACGATGATGTCGGTGGTGATCGCGGCGTCCGGCATGGCGGCCCGGACCTTGTCGATGATGCCCAGGTATTTCTCCTGGCGGTAACTGCGCCGCATGGCCTTGAGCACCCGGTCGGATCCGGACTGCAACGGCATGTGCAGCGAGTGGCAGACGTTCGGCGTCTCGGCCATCGCGGCGATCACGTCGTCGGTGAAGTCCTTGGGGTGCGGGCTGGTGAACCGCACGCGCTCCAGGCCCTCGATGGCGCCGGTCGAGCGCAGCAGCTTGCCGAAGGCGAGCCGGTCGCCGAACTCCACGCCGTACGAGTTGACGTTCTGCCCCAGCAGCGTGACCTCGAGGACGCCCTCGGCGACCAGCGCCTCGACCTCGGCCAGGATCTCGCCCGGGCGGCGGTCCTTCTCCTTGCCGCGCAGCGACGGCACGATGCAGAAGGTGCAGGTGTTGTTGCAGCCCACCGAGATCGACACCCAGCCGGCGTAGGTCGACTCGCGCTTGGTCGGCAGGGTCGACGGGAAGACCTCGAGCGACTCGAGGATCTCGACCTCGGCCTCGGAGTTGTGCCGGGCGCGCTCGAGCAGCGCCGGCAGCGAGCCGATGTTGTGGGTGCCGAAGACGACGTCGACCCAGGGCGCCTTCTTGACGATGTCGCCGCGGTCCTTCTGCGCCAGGCAGCCGCCGACGGCGATCTGCATGTCGGGGTTCTTGACCTTGGTGGGGCGCAGATGGCCGAGGTTGCCGTAGAGGCGGTTGTCGGCGTTCTCCCGTACGGCGCAGGTGTTGAAGACCACCACGTCGGCCGACTCGGGATCGGCCGCGCGCACGTAGCCGGCGTCCTCCATCAGCCCGGAGATGCGCTCGCTGTCGTGCACGTTCATCTGGCAGCCATAGGTGCGTACGTCGTACGTACGCGCGGCGCCCTGAATTTCGGTAGTCATGGCAATTGACCAGGGTACTGCCTACCTCCCCGTGGTGGCGGGGCGCACGTTGCGGCGTTCCGGCCCGTCGTCGGTCTCGACCTCGTCGACCTGGACCGCGACCAGGCTTCCGTCCGGCGTCGCCAGGACGTACCGCGAAGGGTCCAGGGAGTCGTCGGGGAGAAGGACCGCGGCACCCAGCCGGACCGAGACGGCGCTGGCGGCCGTGGCCTCGTCGACACGCGAGGGCGCCAGATAGACGTCGACCAGTGTCGGGAAGTCACCGCCGACCTCGTAGACGTCGCAGAGAATGTCACCCTCGGCTTCCAACGGGACTACCGAGCGCTCCAGCGTGCCGGCCAACGCACCGCGCACACGATCCGGGTCGAGGGGGCAGGCGACCGCCCAGTTCCAGAGGCCACCTGTCGGATCGGTGTCAGCCATACCGAACATGGTGGACAATGATGGCCTATTGCGAGTGCTGAGTTACCAGTCCGTGACCATTCTCGGCGTGAACCGATACAAGCACCCACATAGAGTGTGCCCATCCGGGTGAACCCCAATGACGGGACGGTGGTCCAGCAGTGTCCGACGAGGCTCTCATCGTCCTCGACAAGGTGAACAAGTACTTCGGGCCGCTTCACGTGCTCCAGGACGTGGATCTCTCGGTGGCCCGAGGCGAGGTCGTCGTCGTTATCGGACCGTCGGGCTCCGGGAAGTCCACGCTCTGCCGCGCGATCAACCGGCTCGAGCCGATCAACTCCGGCACCATCACCTTCGACGGCCGCCCCCTGCCCGCCGAGGGCCGCTCCCTGGCCCGGCTGCGCAGCGAGGTCGGAATGGTCTTCCAGTCCTTCAACCTGTTCGCGCACAAGACGATCCTGCAGAACGTCATGCTCGGGCCGGTCAAGGTGCGCAAGGAGAAGCCGGCCGAGGTCCGCGAACGGGCCATGTCGCTGCTCGACCGGGTCGGCATCGGCAACCAGGCCGAGAAATATCCGGCCCAGCTCTCCGGCGGCCAGCAACAGCGCGTGGCGATCGCGCGGGCCCTCGCCATGCAGCCCAAGGCGATGCTGTTCGACGAGCCGACCAGCGCGCTCGACCCCGAGATGGTCGGTGAGGTGCTCGACGTGATGACGTCGCTGGCCCGCGAGGGAATGACGATGGTGGTCGTGACGCACGAGATGGGATTCGCGCGGCACGCGGCCAACCGCGTCGTTTTCATGGCCGACGGCCAACTGGTCGAATCAGCGCCGCCGGCGGAGTTCTTCGCCAATCCGAAAAGCGATCGCGCCAAGGACTTCCTTTCCAAAATCCTCACGCACTGATCCGTTGTCCATCTAGGAATATTCGAGGAGCCCAATGATGCGCATCACCCGTTTGGCAGCCGCGCTCGGCGCGGTCGCCATGGCGCTGACCGTGGCCGCGTGCGGCGGGGACGACGACGCGGGCAGCGGCAGCAGCAGCGCCAAAGGCATCGTCGGCAAGGCCGAGAGCGGCAAGCTGGTCATCGGCGTGAAGGCCGACCAGCCCGGCCTCGGCCTGCAGACCGGTAGCACGTACTCCGGCTTCGACGTCGAGATCGGCAAGATCATCGCGAAGGGCCTGGGCCTGGCCGACAGCGGCATCGAGTGGAAGACCACGGTCTCCGCCAACCGCGAGCCCTACATCCAGCAGGGTCAGGTCGACCTGGTCGTGGCGACCTACACGATCAACGACGAGCGCAAGAAGGTCGTCAACTTCGCCGGCCCGTACTTCGTCGCCGGTCAGGACCTGCTCGTGCCGACCAACTCGACGATCACCGGGCCGGAGTCGCTGGCCGGCAAGAAGGTCTGCTCGGTGAGCGGCTCGACCCCGGCCAAGCGGATCCAGAGCGACTACAAGGACGCCAAGCTCCAGCAGTTCGACTCGTACTCCAAGTGCGTGACGGCACTGGCCGGCGGTCAGGTCGACGCGGTCACCACCGACGACATCATCCTGGCCGGCTACGCCGCCCAGGAGCAGTACGCGGGCAAGTTCAAGGTGGTCGGCAAGCCGTTCAGCGAGGAGCCGTACGGCATCGGCCTCAAGAAGGACGACACCGCCGGCTGCAACAAGATCAACGACATCCTGAAGGCGGCCGCCGCCGACGGGTCGTACAAGAAGGCCTGGGACGACACCCTCGGCAAGAGCGGCAAGGCCGCGCCCGAGCTCGACGCCTCCAAGCTGACGAACTGCTCCTGATCCCTCTTCAGTGCCGCGGGGGCCGGTGATCCGGCCCTCGCGGTTTTCTTCGCTCGAAGGTGCCGATGGACGTCTTCTCCGATCCCCTCAACCGTGAGGTCTACCTCACCGGGTTCCTCTGGATCCTGAAGCTCACCCTCGCCGGCGGTGTCGGCGCCCTGGTGCTCGGCGTCCTCATCGCCGCGATGCGGGTCTCCCCCATCCCGGTGCTGCGCGCATTCGGTACGGCCTGGGTGAACATCTTCCGCAACACGCCACTCACCTTGATCATCCTGTTCTGTTACTTCGGCCTCTACTCGGCGCTCGGCGTCGCGTTCTCCGACGACCTCGATCTGAACGTCTTCTGGCTCGGCGTCACCGGCCTGTCGGTTTACACAGCGGCGTTCGTCTGCGAGGCGATCCGCTCCGGCATCAACACGGTGCCCGCGGGCCAGGCCGAGGCGGCCCGGGCGATCGGCATGACGTTCTGGCAGACGCTGACCATCATCATCCTGCCGCAGGCCGGCCGGGCCGTGATCGCGCCGTTGGGCAGCATCATCATCGCGCTCTGCAAGAACTCCACCATCGTCGGCACGATCGGCCTCGTGGAGTCGTCGAGCGCGATGAAGCAACTGATCAACGAGAACGGTGACGCGGTCATCCCGATCTTCCTGGTCTTCGCCGGCACGTTCGCGATCGTCCTGATCCCCACCGGCTACGCCTTCGGCTGGCTGGCCAACCGCCTGGCGGTGAAGCGATGACTACCGATGCGGTTCTCTACGACCACCCGGGGCCTCGCGCCAAGGCACGCAACCGGATCCTCACGGTCGTCTTCAGCGTCCTGCTGCTGGCGCTGCTCTACTGGATCTACCGGAAGTTCGACGAGAAGGGCCAGTGGGCGGCCGCCCTGTGGAAGCCCTTCACCCAGTCGAGCACGTGGACCGACTACATCCTGCCCGGCCTGCTGCACACGCTCGAGGCGGCCGTCGTCGCGGCGGTTCTCTCGCTGGTCTTCGGCGTGATTTTCGCGGTCGGCCGGCTCTCCGACCACTGGTGGGTGCGGGTACCGGCCGGGGCGGTCGTCGAGTTCTTCCGGGCCGTGCCCCTGCTGCTGATGATGTTCTTCATCTTCTTCGGCATCCCCTTCCTGACCCAGCAGCCCATGTCGATCTTCTGGGCCGTGGTGATCGGCCTGACCCTCTACAACGGGTCGGTGCTGGCCGAGGCGTTCCGGGCCGGCGTGCGGTCGGTGCCGGCCGGGCAGAGCGAGGCGGCGTACGCGATCGGCATGCGCAAGGGCCAGGTGATGGGCCACATCCTCATCCCCCAGGCGGCCCGGGCCATGCTGCCGGTGATCGTGAGCCAGCTCGTCGTGCTGGTCAAGGACACCGCGCTGGGCTACATCATCTCGTACAACGAACTGCTCCAGCTCGGCGTCAACAACGTCGCGGCCAACTTCGGCAACCTCGTCCAGGCCGCTATCGTGGCCGCGATCATCTACATCATCGTCAACTCGATGCTCACCGCGTTCGCCGGCTGGCTCAGCCGCCGCACCCGGCGCAGCGGCAAGGCGCCCCGCGTCACGGGGCGCAGCGTGGTGATGGGAGCAACCGATCCGGGCATGGGTGGTGGCGGCGGTGTCGTCTGAGATGCTGAGCGCATGATTTCCGCCGACGACGCCATTCACGAGCCCGCCAAGGTCCAGTTCGAGGCCTTTCTCGACGAGCACCGCAAGGCGCTCCTCGACAGCCTCGACGGCGTCACCGAGGAGCAGGCCCGCGCCTCCCTGGTGCCGTCGCGCACCACGCTGCTCGGCCTGGTCAAGCACGTGACGATGGTGGAGAACGTCTGGTTCGGCGAGGCGGTGACCGGCAAGTCGCGGGCCGAGCTCGGCATCCCGCTCACCGCCGACGAGTCGTTCCTGCTCGACGACGACGACACCATCGAGAGCATCCAGGACGCGTACCGCGAGACGATCGAGAACTCGCGGCGGGCGGCGGCCTCGATCGCGCTGGACGACCTGCTGCCGGGCAACCGGCGCGGGCCGCTCCCGCTGCGCTGGGCCTACATGCACCTGCTGCGCGAGCTGGCCCAGCACTGCGGGCACGCGGACATCCTCCGCGAGCAGCTCGGCCTAACGAGCGAGCTCGGTGACGCGTGACTCGCGCACCACGGTGACCCGGATCTGACCCGGATAGGTCAGCTCCTCCTCGATCTGCTTGGCAACATCCCTGGCCAGGACGGCGGCGCCGATGTCGTCGACGTCGTCCGGCCGCACCATCACGCGGATCTCCCGGCCGGCCTGCATGGCGAAGACCTTCTCCACGCCGACCTTGCCGGCCGCGATCTCCTCGATCCTTTCCAGACGCTTGACGTACGCCTCGAGGCTCTCCCGCCGAGCGCCCGGGCGCCCGCCCGAACAGGCGTCGGCCGCCTGCGTCAGCACGGCCTCGATCGTCTGCGGCTGAACCTCGTTGTGGTGCGCCTCGATCGCGTGCACCACGTCCTCCGACTCGCCGTACTTACGGGCCAGGTCGGCCCCGATCAGCGCGTGGCTGCCCTCGACCTCGTGGGTGAGCGCCTTGCCGATGTCGTGCAGGAAGGCGGCCCGCTTCATCGACGGCACGTCCAGGCCCAGCTCGGCCGCCATGATCCCGGCGATGTGCGCGGTCTCGACCAGGTGCTTGAGCACGTTCTGGCCGTAGCTGGTGCGGTAACGCAGCCGGCCCAGCAGCTTCTTGAGCTCGGGGTGCAGGTCGGTGATGCCGACATCGACCAGAGCGTCCTCGGCGGCCCGGTCGCAGAGCACGTCGACCTCGTTCTTGGCGCTCTCGAAGACCTCCTCGATGCGGTGCGGGTGGATCCGCCCGTCCAGCACCAGCTTCTCGAGGGTGAGGCGGCCCACCTCGCGGCGCACCGGGTCGAAGCAGGAGAGCAGCACCGCCTCGGGGGTGTCATCGATGATCAGGTTCACCCCGGTGACCGACTCGAAGGCCCGGATGTTGCGGCCCTCACGGCCGATGATCCGGCCCTTCATCTCGTCGCTGGGCAGATGCAGGACGCTGACCACGCTCTCCGCGGTCTGCTCGCTGGCGATCCGCTGGATGGCGTCGACCACGATGTGCCGGGCCCGGGTGTCGGCGGTGCTCTTGGCCTCCGCCTCGACATCCCGGACGATGATCGCGGCCTCGCGCTTGGCCTGCGCCTCGATGCTCTCGACCAACTCGGCCCGGGCCGCCTCGGCGGTCAGGCCGGCGATGCGCTCCAGCTCGCGGCGCTTCTCGTCCTCGGCGCCGGCCAGCTCGGTCTCCTTGGCGGAGAGGGCGGCCTCGCGGGCGGAAAGGTCGGTGTCCATGCCGGCGAGGCGGCGCTCCCGCTCGACCAGGCGCTCGACCTCGTCGGCGTGCAGCCGCTCCCGCTCGTCGATGCGGGCGGCGCGGCGCTCGACCTCGGCCGCCTGCTCCTTGGCGGTGGCGTTGAGCAGCGCCACCTCGCGCTCGCCGGAGCGGCGGGCGGCCGACCGGACCTGCTCGGCGTCGGCCTCGGCCTGGCGGTGGGCCCGCTCGAGGATCGTGTCGGCCTCGCTGTGCGCGTCCTCCAGGACGCGGCGGGCCTCGGCCCGGGCGGCGTTGGCCTCGGCCTTGGCGGCGGCGGCCTCCGCCCGTACCGAAGCGGCCTTGGCATTGGCGTCGTCGACCTTGGCCAGCGCGTCGTCGACCGCCTGACCCGAACCCTGGGCGTCGGTCTTCTTGAGGTGACGCAGCGCCCGGGCGCCGAGCAGCATGCCGGCGACCACGAAGGCGGCGAGGACGACGATCGCCACCACCAGCACCCAGTCCAGGGCGGTCAGCACGCCGCGTCTCCCTTCGCCGCCCGGCACGAACACGCGCGCGGGCCATCTGTGGGATGCCCGACCAAGGCCGCGGATGCGCAGGAGAAATCAGGCCCCTCCGCTGGCGTGGGTACGCCGGGGCCGACCGCTGTATGTCAAGCCCTGAGCGCCTCTCGTTCCGCGGTTCGGCGCTCCGGGCGGCATCTTACTGGATAAGTGATGCCGTAATGTAATGCGATCTATGTTGTGCGTGTTGCATGCGATGGTCGAACAAACCTTGTGTAACGCGAGGCTAGGTCGCGAGTGCCACTTCGGTCAAGGATCCATGATTCGGTACCGCTTACCCCCAGGTCACCGCAATTCAGGCGTACCTGGACCAGAGATCGCGCATCGGCTCCCACTTCTCACCGACGCCCTCCTTCCAGTAGGCGAGCAGGAAACCCGCCACGGGCGTCTGAGCGTCATCCCACCAGACACCGCTCACGGTTCGGGTGGTTCCGCCCTCGGTGAGACGATACGCGTATTCCACGTAGTTACCGGTGGTTCGCCCGCTCGGAGTAGGCCCTTCGGTGGCCGGCCCCACCCCCGGGGTGAGGGTGCGCGCGTCGACGGCCTGACCCATGGCCTTGACGCGGGCCTTGTCCCGTTCGGCGACGTTCTCGTACTCGACGAAGATCGCGCTCATGCCGTCGAGGGTGCAGCGGACGCGAACCTTCTCACCCGGGCTCAGACGAGGGCCGCCGGGGGTGCCGCTGCGGCCGCAGGTGGAGAGGAACGGTAGCCAGCCCTCGGCGAGGGTGACCAGGGCGGTGCCGTCGAAGTCGGGGGCGTTGAGGGTGGCCTGGCTCTGCTCGAAGACCCCCAGCGACGGTGTCGCGGCCGGGGCCTTGGCGGCCGGCCCCCGCTCGGGGGCGGAGGCACGGCCGGCGAAGAAGCCCCCGGCGCCGAAGAGCAGCAGGCCGGCGACGAGGCCGGCCAGGAGCCCGGCGACGAAGCGGCCCCGGTTCGGGGGCGGGGTGGGCTCGATGCGGCGACCGGGCGGGGAGGAGAAGCCGTAGGGGTTGCTTTCAGCCGGGGCCGGATAGGGGTCGCCGTGGAAAGGGCCGTACGAGGCGCGGCCACCGGCCGGGCTGGCGGGGGCAGCCGGGTACGGGGTGCCGCTCGCCGGGCCGGGGATGCCACTGGTTGGGGAGGGCGACCCGCTCGTGGGCCAGGAGGCACCGCCATCAGCCGGGATGCCATTGGAGGGCGGGGTGCCATCGGCGGCACTGGCCGGGTAGGGCCGATCGAGGCCGTCCCCGGGTTGACCGAGACTGTCCCCCGGCTGGCCCGGAGTGCCGGGCTGGCCGGGAACGCCGGGCTGGCCGGGAACGCCGGGCTGGCCGGAAATGCCGGGCTGGCCGGAAATGCCGGGCTGGCCGGGCATTACGGCTGGCTGGTCGCTCGAGGGTGACGGCGGCGGCGCTGAGGCCGAGGCCGGTGGGAAAATCGGCGCTGTCGGGTCGGCGCCTTCCTGGAAGGGACCGTAGCCCGGCATACGGCTCTGATCGGTCACAACGTTGCAGATTACCAGGCAGTGGCCAACGCCGATGTCCGTCAAGATCCGATCACCAGCGCCGAACTATCCGGCCGCAACCCCGAGGGGCCACGGCCGGATGCCGCCGTCCAGCTGCAAACCGACCGGCTCCGCCAGCCCTCGGGAACCAGGACCCGCGCCGCCAGACCAACGAAAGGACCGGCGTTGTCAGGCCGGAACCCGTGGCCAGCGTTGTCAGGCCTGCGGCTCGGACCCGGCGTTGTCAGGCCGGGACCCGAGCCGGCGTTGTCAGGCCTGCGGCTCGGACCGGCGTCGGCGGGTTACCAGCAGCAGGACCACGCCGCCGACCAGGACGGCTGCGCCGGTTCCGGCCATGCCGGCTGAGTGCCGTTGCCGTCGCCGGGCGGAGTGCCGTCGCCGGGGGTGCCGGGGTTGTCGTCGCCGGGCGGGTCCTCATCGTTTGCGGCTGGGGCCGGGTCGGCCTCGTTCGTGGGGGGCGCCTCGGCGGTCTTCTCATCGGTGGCGCCCGCCTGCTTCTCGGCGACGATCACGATGCCGCGGGTGGCGGCGTTCGTGGTCGCGGCGCCGGCCGCGTGGGTGCCGGTCAGCGCTGCCACGCCGACCGCGCCGGCCAGCACGCCGAGCCGCGCGGCCGCGCGCAAGCCGCGATGCCGCGCAAGCTGATTGATCCGCATGTCCCTCCCCGTTGTCGCACGCGAAGAGAGCACACATGTCAGCGATCCCCCCGCGATGCGAGGAAGCAACTAACCGAGGTCAAGCCGGCTGCGCCATCCACGTACGACAATATAGAGGGATAAAAATACTGATTGTTACCTGTTCCACACGAAGACCAGAGGAACCAGCGCGGGCTGCCCGCTCCACGAACCGCTCAACCGCAGACCGTCCGGCACTCCCCCGGCGCCGATCCGCCGAACCACAGCGAACTCGGCCGCCTCCGTCGCCACCAGCGCCGGATCTCCGGGCCCGATGAGCGCCGGGTCGCCCGGGTCGGCCGCGGCTTCGGCGACGACGATCGTCATGCTGAGGGGACGCGGTTCGAGCCGGCCGTCGGTTTCGATGAACTCCTGTGCCTGGCCCTCGCCGTTGATGATCGCCTTGGTCAGTGCCGCCGCGTAGACCGGGTCGCCGGTCGCGTCGTACACCCAGCGCGGCCCGAGCACCGAATGCTCACACGTGCCCACCAGCAGGGAGTCGCCGTCGTCCACAGGCGACCCGCGGTAGGTGAGCGGCACCTGGAGAACCGGGCCGTCCCCCGCCCGTACCAGCAAGGTCTCGATCCCGACCTCGCCGGCCGGGTCGTCGAACCGATAGGCCGCCACCCGCTCGAGCTCCGAGCCCCCGGCCCCGCCGGCCCAGTCCTGCGCGGGAAGCCACTTCGCCAACAGCTCGAGCTTGGTGGGGCGAATCTGAGCACGATGAATCAACGCCATGCGCCGCATCGTAGAGGGAAGCCCGGGGTCAGGAGAGGTCGGTGCTTTCGTCGGCCAGGGCGTCGGCGTCAACGGCGTCGGCGAACTCGGCCGCCTCGGCGTCGCGGGCGGCCAGAGCCTCCTTGACGGCGCGGAAGGCCGTGCCCGCCGGGTAGCCCTTGCGGGCCAGCATGGCCACCAAGCGGCGGAAGACGGCGTCGGGAGGACCGGTGGCCGTGCGCAGCTTGCGGTCGACCAGGGCGCGGGCGGCGGCGGCCTCGTCCTGTTCGTCGACGGACTCCAGGGCCTGGCTGGCGGTCTCGGCGTCGACCCCGCGCTGGCGAAGCTCGTTGGCCAGCGCACGCCGGGCCAGGCCGCGGCCGTGGTGGCGGCTCGACACCCAGGCGCGGGCGAAGGCGGCGTCGTCGATGATGCCGACCTCGTCGTACCGGTCGAGCACCTCGGCGATCACCTCGTCGGAGATCTCCTTGCGGGCCAGGACCTTCGCGAGCTCGGCCCGGGTACGGGGTCGCACCGCCAGCTGACGCAGGCAGATCTCCCGGGCGCGCTCCCCTTCGCTCTGCGCGGGCTGAGCCGGCCGTCCTGAGCCAGCCTCTCCGGAGCTGTCACGTCCGGTGCGAGCGCGGCGAGAGCCGGAGCGAGCCGAAGGAGGACGGGCCTCATCGGGCTGGCCCTGCTCCGAGCCGTCCGGAATGGACTCGTCTCGGCCGGTGGAGCCCACGCCGAGGCCGAACGGGTCGGCGCGGGACCACGGGAGGCCCTGGCGGGCGGGGCGGGAGGTTCCGCCCGGCGAGTCGCCGCCGCGACGTGGCGGAACGTTGCCGCGTTCCGTCTCGCCGCCGGGGGACTCGCCGGGCGGATGCTCATCGGAAGGGCGGGGCGGCCGGGGCGGGATGGCATCCCATCCGCGCCCGGCTCGCGCGCCGCGTCGTCCGGTCATGTGGTGAGCCCGGCCGGGATCAGAAGTCGACCGGCGGCAGCTCCGGGCCGCCGGCGGCGTCGCCGGTGGTCTGGCCCACGCCGAGCTTCTCCAGGATCTTCTTCTCGATCTCGGCGGCGACGTCGGGGTTCTCCTTGAGGAACTCCCGCGCCTTCTCCTTGCCCTGGCCGAGCTGGTCGCCGTCGTACGTGTACCAGGCGCCGGACTTGCGGATGATGCTCTGCTCGACGCCGACGTCGATCAGCGAGCCCTCGCGCGAGATGCCCTTGCCGTACATGATGTCGAACTCGGCCTGCTTGAACGGCGCGGCCACCTTGTTCTTCACGACCTTGACGCGGGTGCGGTTACCCACGACGTCGGTGCCGTCCTTCAGGCTCTCGATGCGGCGCACGTCGAGCCGGACCGAGGCGTAGAACTTCAGCGCGCGGCCACCGGTCGTCGTCTCGGGCGAGCCGAACATGACGCCGATCTTCTCGCGGAGCTGGTTGATGAAGATCGCGGTCGTGCCGGAGTTGTTGAGGATACCGGTGATCTTGCGGAGGGCCTGGCTCATCAGCCGGGCCTGGAGGCCGACGTGGCTGTCGCCCATCTCGCCCTCGATCTCGGCGCGCGGCACGAGGGCGGCCACCGAGTCGATGACGATGATGTCGAGCGCGCCGGAGCGGATCAGCATGTCGGCGATCTCGAGCGCCTGCTCACCCGTGTCGGGCTGGGAGACGAGCAGGGCGTCGGTGTCGACACCGAGCGCCTTCGCGTACTCCGGGTCGAGGGCGTGCTCGGCGTCGATGAACGCCGCGATACCGCCGTTGCGCTGCGCGTTGGCCACCGCGTGCAGGGCGACCGTCGTCTTACCGGAGGACTCCGGCCCGTACACCTCGATGACGCGGCCGCGCGGCAGGCCGCCGACGCCGAGCGCCACGTCGAGGGCGATGGACCCGGTGGGGATGATGGCGGTCTCCACGACCGGCCGCTCCCCGAGCCGCATCACCGAGCCCTTGCCGAACTGCTTGTCAATCTGTGCCAATGCCAGATCGAGCGCTTTGTCCCGGTCAGGTCCGTTCCCCATGTCCGCCACCCCTGTACTCGATTTCGCAGGCGTCTTCGCCGATGAGCTTCTGTTCACCACGCGCACCAAGGTAGGGGGTGGGTATGACAAAAATCCGCTGCCCTGCCTCCGGCTGTGGATAACCAAGCCGTTGTGGACAATAGCCGAACACGTGTACGACTATCGAGTGACACGCCAGAACGGGTGTACGAAAGCAGCGTTATCGCAGGCGAGAGGGCACCCGATCGGGGTACGCGGCCACCACTGCTCGCCAGATAGTAGCCGTATCGACACCGTCAGCTATCGCCCGATCGATGGTTCGGTCGCCCAGTGCCGCAAAAGAGTGATCTGCCGCAATGCTCCGCGCATAGGCGCCACCGAACGACTCGTTGAGTCGCTCCCAGAAATCCGTCAACCGCACCCCACGAGGGTACTCAGACCGGATGGGGGTAAAAACGTCTCCATGCCTAGGACCGAAGCTCCGGTCGGCGCGCAGGAGTGGGTGCCGCCCCAGCCATGGAGCATCGACAAGCTCAAGTCCGCCGCAGCCGACTGTCAGGGCTGTGAGCTGCACGCGGACGCCACTCAGACCGTCTTCGGGCGGGGCGCGCCGAACGCCCGGGTGGTGCTGGTCGGCGAGCAGCCGGGCGACGTCGAGGATCAGAAGGGCCTGCCTTTCGTGGGGCCGGCCGGGCGGCTGCTGCGCGAGGCGGTCGACGACTCCGGCCTCGACGCGAGTGACGTCTACATCACCAATGCCGTGAAGCACTTCCGCTTCGAGACGCGCGGCAAGCGGCGCATCCACCAGAATCCGGGCCCGGCCCACATCACCGCCTGCCGGCCGTGGCTGGTCGCCGAGTTCTCGCTGCTCGAGCCGGAGCTCGTGGTGATCCTCGGCGCCACCGCGGGCAAGGCGCTGCTGGGCCCGTCGTTCCGGGTCACCCAGCAGCGCGGCAAGCTGATGCCGTGGCCGGCCTCGGCCCAGCATCCCGGCGACTTCCCGGTGGCCGAGATCCAGGCCCTGGCCACGTTCCACCCGTCGGCCGTCCTGCGCGCGGATGATCGCGAGACGGCGTACCGCACCCTGGTCGAAGATCTGAAGATCGCGGCCGGCGCCCTGAGCAGCTAGCGGTCGAGCAGGGCCTCGATGCCGTCGAGGATGCGATCGAGCCCGAAAGAGAAGGATCGCGAAGGGTCGCCGACCGCGTTGTACTCCTGGCCGGCGGCCGTGCCGACGCGGCCGGAGAGCGGGTAGGCGCCCGGCGGCATGACGCGCTCGAGGATCGGCGCGTTGATCTCCCACCACTCGAGGTCCGACATGCCGGACTGCTCGGCGGTCCGGCTGGCCGCGATGGAGGCTCGCGCGGCGGCGGCCGTGAAGCCGCCGACCAACGTGATGACCTGGTCCATCTCGAGATCGGTGAAGCCGGCGCCCTCGATCGCGGCCAGCTGCCACTCCCAGCGATCGGAACCGTTGGGGCCGATCCACGGCCGGCTCTCCTCCACCTGGAGCAGCCACGGATGCCGGTGGAACTCGTCCCACATCTGCCGGGCGACCCCGGTGAGCCGTTCCCGGAGGTCGCCCTGGTGCGGCGGCAGTTCCCGCTCCCCCATCACCTCGTCGACCATGAGGCCGATCAGTTCGGAGCGACCCGGAACGTACGTGTAGATCGACATCAGTTTGAGCCCGAGCCGGTCGGCGACCTTGCGCATCGAGAACGCGGGCAGGCCCTCCTCGTCGGCCACGGCGATCGCCGCGTGCACCACCTCATCGACGCTGAAGCGCTGCTTGGGACCGCGTGAGCCCTGCGGCGTGCCGAGAGTGCGCCGCCAGAGCAGGCTCAGCGTGCGGTCGACGTTCTGACTTTCCATGTGCGGAGATTACCCCGTGGGGTGTACGGTGTACCGCGCACCAATTTCCGTAAGGCATACGGAGTTAGGAGCGACGTGAACTCACTGACGGCTGACGGACTACAGAAGACGTACGGGAAGACCCCCGCCCTGGATGGTTTCGACCTGGCTGTGCCCTCGGGCGTGATCCACGGCCTGCTCGGGCCGAACGGCGCGGGCAAAACCACGGCGGTGAAGGCGCTGGCCACTTTGATCGATGTCGACGGGGGTGCGGCGACGGTCGCCGGATTTGACGTACGCAGGCAGGCGCCGCAGGTCAGGCGCAGGATCGGCCTCATCGGGCAACACGCGGCGGTCGACGAGATCCTCGGCGGCCGGCAGAACCTGGTGATGTTCGGACGGCTCTTCGGCCTGTCCAAAAGCGACGCGCGGCGGCGGGCCGAGGAGCTGCTGGACGTCTTCGGGCTGATCGGGGCGGCCGAGCGGGCGGTCTCGACCTACAGCGGGGGCATGCGCCGGCGGCTCGACATCGCGGCCGGGCTGATCATGACGCCGGCGGTGCTCTTCCTCGACGAGCCGACCACCGGCCTGGACCCCCGCGCCCGCAACGAGGTGTGGGAGAGCGTGCGGGAGATCGCCGCCCGCGGCACCACCGTGCTGCTGACCACGCAGTACCTGGACGAAGCCGATCAGCTCGCCGCGCGGATCTCCGTGATGAACCACGGGCGGGTGATCGCGGAGGGCACCCCGGACGAGCTGAAACGCCGGGTCGGCGGCGACCGGGTCACCGTCACCCTGCCCCTGCGGACATCCCTGGACGACGTCGCCGAGCGGCTCTCCCGAGCGGTGGGCGCTCCCGCGGTGACCGACGCCGAGGCGCACAGCCTCACCTTCGAGGTCGGTCTCGGCGCGCTCGCCGACATCGTCCGCGGCCTGGACGAGCTGCGGATCGATCCCGAGGACCTGATGCTGCGGCGGCCGACCCTGGACGAGGCGTTCCTGACCCTGACCGAGGAGGCCGCGCGATGACGACCCTGCGCGCTGGATGGATCATGACGCAGCGGGAGCTGGCGCACTGGGCGCGGCAGCCCTGGACGCCGCTCTTCGGCCTCCTCTTCTCGATCATGTTGCTGCTCGTCTTCGGCTTCCTGTTCGGCGGGGCGATCACCGTGCCCGGCGGCGGCGATTACATCAACTTCCTGCTGCCCGGCATGCTGGCGCTGAGCATGATGTTCGGCGTCGAGTCCACGGCCACGACGATGGCCAACGACGCCCGCAAGGGCATCACCGACCGGTTCCGCTCGATGCCGATCGGCAGTTCCTCGGTGGCCCTGGGCCGGGTCGGGGCCGACATGGCCAACTCGGCGGTCGAGCTGTTCGCGCTGATCGTGGGCGGGTTGCTGATCGGCTGGCGGATCACCTCGGATCCGGCGCCGGTGGCGCTGGCCGTCGTGCTCCTGCTCTGGTTGCGCTTCGCGATGCTCTGGATCGGGATCTTCGTCGGGCTCTCCTTCCGCGGCGAGGGGGCCACCATGGCCGTACAGGTGCTGGTCTGGCCCATCGGTTTTCTGTCGACGGCGATCGTCTCGGCCGAGACGATGCCGGGCTGGCTGGGCACGATCGCCGCGTGGAACCCGCTGTCGGCGACCGCCTCGGCGGCCCGCGAGCTGTTCGGCAACCCGACCGGGATCACGTCGGGTCCCCTGGCGGACGGGGCGGTCTGGCTCGCCCTGGCCTGGCCGCTGGTGATCACGGCGGTCTTCCTTCCGCTGTCGGCCCGGGCTTACCGCCGCCTGCGCGCCTGATCATCGCGCCGGGGCGGTGAGGCCGGAGGGGTGGACGGCCGCGGCCACCGCGTCGGCCACCGTGGGGATCTCCTCCTCATCGAGGGGGCCGATCGAGATACGGATGCCGTACGGGGTGGAGGTGCGGAACAGGGAGCCGGGCGCCACCGCCCATCCGGCGTCCCGGAGCAGACCGACCGCGCGGGTCTCGTCGGGCACGGTCACCCAGACGTTGATGCCGGTCTCGCCCTCGGCCGCGAGACCGCGGGCCCGGAGCTCGTCCCGCAGGAGGCGCCGCCGCCGGCCGTACGCGCCGGCGGCGTGCGCCACCAGCTCGGTGACCTGGGGATCGCGCCAGAGGCGCAGGAGCGCCCGCTGAAGGATGGTCGACACCCAACCGGAGCCGACGCGCATCCGGCCGACCACCCGCGAGATGGTCGTCTCGTCGCCGGCCAGCACGCTGACCCGCAGGTCGGGGCCGAACGGCTTGGACGCCGAGCGGGTGACGGCCCAGGCGCCGGTGACCGGACCCACGCAGTGGGGCGGGGCCTCGGCCAGCTCGGCGGCGTGGTCGTCCTCGATGAGCAGGAGCCCGGGGCGCGCGGCGAACAGGATCCGCAGTTCCTCGGCCCGCAAGGCGGTGACGGCGACGCCGGTGGGGTTCTGCGCGCGCACCGTGATGACGGCGGCCCGGATACCCGCGCGCAGGGCCGCGTCGACCGAGGCCACCGCGGGACCCTCGCGGTCGAGGGTGATCGGCACCGGGCGCAGGCCCATGGCGGCCAGCAGGTCGAGCAGGTTGGACCAGCCGGGATCCTCGACGCCCACCGCGTCACCCGGGCGCAGATGGGCCGTGAGCAGGCGCTCGATCGCGTCGAGAGTGCCCGAGGTGACGGTGATGAGCGCGTCGGCGACCGGGAGGCCGTCGGCCAGCAGACGCGGACGGGCGGCCTCGATCAGCTCCGGCATGGCGGCCGCCGCCGCATATCCCTGTGGTGGGGAATTGTCGTCGGCGACCTCGTGGAGCACCGGGCCGAGCGGGGGCAGCAGCCGGAGGTCGGGCTCGCCGGCCGACAGGTCGCGGACCCCCTCGGGAACGGGAAGGCGCAGGTCAGAGCGCGGGCCGGCCACGGCGGGTCGGGAGCGCACCCGGGTCCCGCGCCGGCCGTCGGCCTCGACGACGCCGCGCTGGCGCAGGTCTTGATAGGCCTTGGCCACCGTGGCCGGGCTGACATGCAGAGAGTCGGCCAGGACGCGGATGGGCGGGAGGGCGGCGCCCCAGACCCAGTCGCCTCGCAGAACTCCCGACTCGATGCTCGCGGAAATCGTGGAGGCGCTGTCGCCGGTCACCTGATATTGTGCTGCCACACGAGAGATTTTGTACTAGCACAGAAGATTCCGCAAGCGAGGAGGCCTCGATGTCCGACCTCTATCCTCAAACGGCCCGCACGACGGCCACCCGCTACCGCGATCGCACCCACTACGACCGCGCCCTGGTCCACGCCATTCTGGACGAGGCGTACGACTGTTCCGTCGCGTTCGTGGTCGACGGCTCACCGCGGGTGCTACCCACCCTGCACGTCCGCGTCGGCGAGACCCTCTATCTGCACGGCTCCTCGGGAGGGCGATTCGGCCTGTCGGCCCGGGGCTCCGATGTCGAGGTCTGCGTGAGCGTCACGCTTCTCGACGGCTTGGTGTACGCGCGTTCGCAGTTCCACCACAGCGCCAACTACCGCTCCGTGGTTGCCATGGGCGCGGCCCGGCTGGTCACCGACCCGGCCGAGAAACTGGCCGCGATGACCGCGCTGGTCGACAAGGTCGGGGCGGGCCGCGCGGCCGACAGCCGGCCGCCGACCCGACAGGAACTGGCGCAGACCGGCGTACTGGCGCTGAAGCTGGAGGAAGTGTCGGCCCGCGCCCGCGGCGGCGGGGTGAACGAGGCCGAGGAAGACCTGCCACTGCCCCACTGGGCCGGCGTGCTGCCCGTCCGGCGCGAGTTCGGGCCGCCCGAGACCGGCGCCGGGGTGATCGCCGATCTCCCCGGCTACCTGCCCGGCTCCGAGTTGCCCTGGGCCTCCGCCGTTCCGCTCGAGGGCCGGCACGTGCGGCTCGAACCCCTCACGCCCGGCCACGCGGAGGGCCTGACCGAGGCGCTCGGCGACGACGAGCTCTGGCAACACTTCCTGGTGCCGCGGCCGCGGACGGTCGAGGCGATGACCGACTACCTGGCCACTCTTCAGCGCCATCGGTGGAGCGGCTCCCAGGTGTGCTGGGCCCAGGTCGAGCCGGCGACCGGCCGGGTGATCGGCATGACCAGCTACCACGACATCGATCCGGCGCGGCGGTCGCTCGCGATCGGGCACACGATGATCGGCAAGCCGTGGTGGCGCACGGGCGTCAACACCGAGGCCAAGCTGCTGCTGCTCGAGCACGCCTTCGACAAGCTGGCGGCCGAGCGCGTGTTCTGGTACACCGACAACCGCAATGAACGGTCACAGAAGGCGATCGCGCGGCTCGGCGCGGTCCACGAGGGTGTGCTGCGGCGCCATCGTCAGCGGCCGGACGGGTCGTGGCGCGACACCGTGGTGTTCGGCATGACCGTCGACGAGTGGCCGGCCGCGGCGGAGCGGCTCCGGGCGCGGCTGGCGGCGGCCTGACATGCTCGGCGTCACCGACTTCTGGACGTACGTGGTGGGCACCATCGCGATCATCCTGCTGCCCGGGCCGAACTCGATCTTCGTGCTGTCGACGGCGGCCCGGCGCGGAGTGCGAGCCGGCTACCAGGCGGCGGCCGGGGTGTTCCTGGGCGACGCGATCCTGATGACGCTGTCCGCGGCCGGGGCGGCCTCGCTGCTGCGGGCCTATCCGCCGGTGTTCACCGTCATCAAGTACGCGGGTGCGGCCTATCTGTTCTGGGTGGGGCTCGGCATCGTCCGCGGCGGCATTCGGCGGTGGCGGGGGAAGGCCTCGTCCGCTGAGCCGGAGGTGGTCGAGGAGGTTCGCCACCCGTTCCGGCAGGCGGCCGTGATCAGCCTGCTCAACCCGAAGGCGATCCTGTTCTTCGTGTCGTTCTTCATCCAGTTCGTGGAGCCCGGGTACGCGCATCCGGTGCTGCCGTTCCTGGTGCTGGGCGCTGTGGTGCAGTTGTGCAGCGGGCTCTACCTGACGGCGCTGATCTTCGGCGGCAAGTTCCTGGCCGGCCAGTTCCAGCGCCGGCGCCGCCTGGCCGCCGGCGCCGCGGCCGGGGTGGGCGCCCTGTTCGTCGGCTTCGGCATCAAGCTGGCCACAGCCAGCGTCGGCTGACCCGGCCGGCAACAGCGCTCTGCGGGCAACAGCGCCCCGCGGGCAACAGCGCCCCGCCTGGGCGGGGCGCCGGTGCTCGGGTCACTCGTCGCCGAAGTCGCCCTCGTCGTCGCCGCCGAAGGCGTCGTCCATGGCCTCGCCGAGGATCATGCCGCCGATGACGCCGCCGGCCACGCCGGCTGCTACGCCGCCCATGCCGATGCCGCCGCGGTGGCGGGTGTGGCCGTGGTAGCCGTGACCGCCGCCGTGAGCCGGGTAGCCGCCATGGCCGCCGAAGCCGCCCGGGGCGCCGTAACCCCCGCCGTGGCCACCTCCGTGACCGCCGAAGCCGGGGGCGCCGAAGCCGCCGGCGCTGCGCAGGCCCTGGTAGCGGCCCGCGGCCTGGCTCACCCAGCCCTCGACCACGGAGTTCCAGTCGGTCGTGTCGGCCTCGGCGTGCGAGACGCGGAAACGGCCGTACGCGTCGTGGCCCGGCTGGAGGAAGCCGCCGCGCTTGTCGAACTCCAGGACGACCTCGACACCCTGCGGGTCGGCGATGAAAGTCACCTCGACCTCGTTGATGCCGCCGGCGTACTGCGGCGGCGGGTAGAACTCGATCTCCTGATAGAACGGCAGGGTCTGGCGTACGCCGTAGATGCCGCCGTGCTCCAGGTCCGCGCTCTTGAAGCGGAAACCGAGCCGGGCGAACGCGTCCAGGATCCGCTCCTGCGCCGGCAGCGGGTGCACCGCCACCTGGTCCAGGTCGCCCTTGTCGACCGCCTTAGCCACCGCGAGCTCGGTGCGCAGGCCCATCGTCATGCCGTGCAGGCGCTGGCCGTAGACGTCGGTGATCGGCGTCTCCCACGGCATCGGGAACGAGAACGGCAGCGACCGGTTCTCGCCCTTGCGCAGCTGGAACGCCCCCGCCACCGGCAGCCGGTGGAACTCGACGAAACCGTCACCGTGCTCCGACTCCACCCGGGTGACCAGGCCCAGCACGACGCCGTCGATCAGCACGTCGTGGTCGCCCCCGGTGATGTTCACCTGACCGTCCAGGGCGAGCCCGGGACGGGTGTTCGGGTTCGCCAGCACCGTGTCGACGGACGGGCCGCCGACGCCGAAGGCGCGCATCATCTTCTTGAAAACCACCGGATCATTCCTCCTCGAACAAGGCGGTGCGTCAACTCAACAGACAGGGGTGGCGGGTCTAGTTGGCCGACGGGACGGCCACCGGGGTGTCCGTCTCGTCGTCGAAACGGCCGATCACCTGCTCCAGCAGGTCCTCCAGGGCCACGAAGCCGACCTGGTCCGGGCCCGAGCAGACGATCGCCAGCTGGGCGCGGCCCGCTCGCAGCGCCGCCACCGCCTCCACCACGCTCACCTCGGCGCCGACCGTGAAGGCCGGCTCCATCAGGTCGCGGGCTTCGGCGTCGCGGCCCGCGGCCGTCGCCCGGACGGCCTCGCGGACGTGGACCACGCCGATCACGTCGCCGTCGGCGCCGGTCACCGCGATCCTCGAGCGGCCGCTGGTCAGCGAGGCCAGCTCGATCTCGGCCGCGCCGGCCGTGGCCGGGATCGTGACCAGCTGCGACGTCGGCAGCAGGACCTCACGCACCTTGAGCGAACCGAGGCCGAGCACGCTGGTCAGCAGCTCGCTCTGCTCCTCCTCGATCAGGCCCTCGGCGCGGGAACGGTCGAGCAGGATACGCATCTCGGCCGGGCCGTGCGCCTGCGCCAGCTGATCCTGTGCGTGCACGCCGAACGGTTTCAGCGCCGCGTTGGCCAGCGCGTTCAGCACCCGCAGGGCCGGGCGCACCAGCGTGACGAAGCCGCGGAACGGCAGCGCCAGCAGGGTGGCCGACCGCTCCGGGTCGGTGATCGCCCACGATTTCGGCATCATCTCGCCGATGACCAGGTGGAGGAAGGTCACCACGATCAGCGCGATCAGGAACGCGATCACGTGGCTGGCCATCTCGGGCAGGCCCACGGCGTGCAGGGCCGGGCCGAGCAGGTGCTCGATCGACGGCTCGGCCAGCGCGCCCAGGCCCAGCGAGCACAGGGTGATGCCGAGCTGGGCGCCGGCCAGCATCATCGACAGCTCGCGGGTGCCGTCCAGCGCCGAGCGCGCGGCCCGGCTGCCGGCGGCGGCCGCCTGCTCGAGGCGGTGACGCTTGCTGGCCACCAGCGCGAACTCGGCCGCGACGAAGAAGGCGTTGCCGGCCAGCAACAGGACGATCCAGAGCACGTTCATCGGCTGATCCGTACGGTCTGCGGGACGTGGCGGTCGACGCTCACGACGCGTACCGACAGGGAACCGTCGTCGAGGGTGACCGAATCGCCGGCCTGGACCACCCGCCCGAGCCGGGCCATGACCAGGCCCGACACGGTCTCGTAGTCGTCGCCGACGGGCAGGTCGACGCCGGTCGCGTCGGTGATCTCGTCGATCCGCCAGCGGGCGGGCACCAGCCACGAGCCGTCGTCCTGGCGTACCGGCTCGGGCTCGGCCTCGTCGTCCTCGTCGCGGATCTGGCCGACCAGCTCCTCGGCGATGTCCTCGAGCGTGATGATGCCGGCGAAGCCGCCGAACTCGTCCACGACGCAGGCGAGCTGGCGGTGCGCGGACCGCAACCGCTCCAGCACGGCCGGCAGCCGCAGCGACGACGGCACCAGGATCGGGGCCGACATCACCTCGGAGACGGCGACCTTGTCGCGGTCGGCGGGCGCAATGGCCAGGATGTCGGCGATGCCGACCACACCGACGATCTCGTCGAGGACGGCGCCGCGCACCGGGAACCGCGAGCGGTGGGTGTCGAGCAGCGCCACCACGTCGGCCGCGGTCGCCGACTGGGACACGGTGTGCACGTCGACGCGGGGCACCATGGCCTCGGCCGCCGTCCGGCCGCGGAAGTCGAGACCGCGGTCGAGCAGCGTGGACATCTCGGCGTCGAGACCACCGTTGGCCCGCGACTCGGCGATGATCTGCTCGAGGTCCTCGGAGGTGGCACCCTCGGGCAGCTCCTCGATCGGCTCGATGCCGATGCGGCGCAGCAGACGGCCGGCGGTCTTGTCGAACAGCTTGATCACCGGGCCGAAGACGGTCAGGTAGATCAGCGTCGAGCGGCTGAGCGCCTTCGCCAGCGCCTCGGCGCGGGCGATGGCGAGGTTCTTGGGCGCGAGCTCGCCGAGCACCATCTGCACGACGGTCGCGATGAGCAGGGCGAACGCCACCGACAGGGGCACGCTCACGGCGGCCGGCACGCCGGCCACGCCGAGCAGGTCGGCCAGACCCTCACCGAGGTACGGCTCGGCGACGTAGCCGACGAGCAGTGCGGTGACGGTGATGCCGAGCTGGGCGCCGGACAGCACGAAGGAGAGGCGTTCGGTGACTTTGAGTGCGCGGGCGGCGGCCTCATCACCCTGGGCGGCGTCGTGGCGAAGTCGTCCGCGGTCGGCGGCGACATAACCGAATTCCTGCGCGACGAAATAGCCGGTGACGGCGGTCACCACGATTACCAGGAGAAGGCCGGTAAGGATTAACACGGCCGAGGAGGTCCGTACGCGAGCGGACGGTCGACGGGGAGCCGGGCCGAGCCCGGCTGACTACTGCCGATCATGAAGAGAGACGGTAGCAAGTCCCGCTGTGTGATCGCTGTGAGCTACGACCCGGCCGGTCGATCGGCGTAGAACGTGCTCAGCACCATGTTGACCTTGGGCAGATCGGCGGTCCAGTCGAACTCGCGGGTGGCCCAGCTGATGGCGTACGCCTTGCTGTCGGTGGCCAGCCAGCGGGTACGCACATGCCGCTGGGCGCCGTCGGTGACGTACGTGTACTCCCAGTCGGCCGCCTTGTTCAGCAGCTCCTTCTTCTCCAGGGCGATCTGCTGATATCCGGGCAGCGCGCCGGAGCGGACCAGACGCTGGGCCTCGGCGCGACAGGCCTTGACCGGATCGCCGGCCGGATCGCGGTTGAGGGACAGGGTCATCACGCGGGTGCCGACCGGGTCGCGGAAGCAGAACGTCGTACCGATCCGCTGGTAGGTCCAGCCGTCCGGAACCGGCATGTGAAAGCCGGAACCGTCCGTGAAATAGGACCACCCGCCCAGCAGCGACCAGCCCTTGACCCCTCGGGCGGCGGACCGCTGCGGGGTGACCGGAAGGTTCTCCGGAGCGACGACGTCGCAGGTCGCCGGGGAGAAGCCGGCCGTCACCGTCCGCAGGGGCGAAGGCGAGATCGTCGGCGCCGAGACGGGCGCGGGCGCCGCCGTGTCCTCGTCGCGCTGCACCAGATAACCGGCCAGGATGCCGCCGACACCGAGCACCGTGACCAATGCGAGCCCGGCGGCCATCAACGGTTTCCGCGGCGCGGTCGAAGGGCTGGCCGGCGGGTCCGGCGGATCCGGCGGCGGAAGCGCGGCCACGGCCGCCCGAGCCGGCGCCCTGATCTGATCGATATCGGACCCGACGACGGCTCTGGCCCGGCGCGGCGCCGGCACGCCCACCTGACCCGGGCTGGGCGCCGACGAGATGATCATCCGGAGCCGGCGCTCCACCTCGGGCGCGCTCAGCCGGGCCTCGGGCTCGTGCCGCAGGAGCCCGGTCAGCACCGGGCCCAGCATTCCGGCCCGTACCGGCGGATCCGGCTCCTCCGTGGCCAGGGCCATCAGGGTGGCCATGGCGTTCTCGCGCTGGTAGGGCGAACGGCCCTCGACCGCGGCGTACAGCGTCGCCCCGAGCGACCACAGATCCGACTGCGGCGTGGACGTGCCGTCGCGGGCCCGCTCGGGCGACACGTACTGCGGCGAGCCGACTATCAGGCCGGGCCCGGTCACCGACCCGTCGTCCATGAACGTGGCCAGACCGAAATCGGTCAACACGATGCGACCGTCGTGGCCGATGAGCACGTTGTGGGGCTTCACATCGCGGTGCAGCACCCCGGCCCGGTGCGCGGCGGTGAGCGCGTCGAGCACGGCCAGGCCGATACGCGCCGCGGTCGCCGGCGAATACGGACCGTCGTCCTGGATGACCTGGTAGAGCGAGCGCGAAGGCACGTACTCCATGACGATCCAGGGCAGGCCGTCGGCGTGCACCACGTCGTAGATCCGCACGACATGCGGGTGGTTGAGCCGTCCGGCGCTGCGCGCCTCACGCAGCGTACGGTCGCGGAGCCGGACCCGTTCCTCGTCGCTCATCCACTCGGGCGGCACGAATTCCTTGACGGCGACATCCCGGTCCAGCATCTCGTCGCGGGCCCGCCAGACGCGGCCCATGCCACCGGCGCCGACCGGCTCGCCCAGGCGATACCGACCGGCGACGAGCATGCGTTCGACCGCCATCCCGCCCCCTGCCGTCGACCGATCTCCACCATAGACAGCCACCAGCCACCGGCGGAATGACGATCACCCGGCCACCGCGTAGACCACCAGGTTGTCCCGGTAGGACCGCAGCGACCGATCGAAGACCCCGCCACACGTGATCAGCCTCAGCTGCCGATCCGGTGTCGGTCCATAGACTTCACGGGTCGGAAAATCAGATTTCGGGTACCACCGTGACGACGTGACAGTGAACCGCACAACCCGGCCGCCGCGTACGACATCGATCCGGTCGCCGGCCTTCACCTCACGCAGCCGGTAGAAGACAGCCGGCCCGGCCTTCGAGTCGACATGCCCGGCGATCACCGCGGGGCCGGTGTCTCCGGGCGCCGTCCCCTCCGCGTACCACCCGGCCTGGCCAAAGCTCTCCGGCGGTCGCAGAGCGCCATCGGCACCCAGCCCGAGCGTCTCGAGCGGCGTGTCGACCCCGATCGCCGCAACCCGCAGCCGGGTGGGTTGCCCGCTCGCCAGCCCAGCCACCGCCCCAAACGGATCACCGGGTGGGCGACCGTCACCAGACCCGGCCCCCACGGAACCGGCCCCCACAGAACCGGCCCCCACAGAACCGGCGCCCACGGAACCGGCACCCGCAGACCCAGCATCAGGCCCGGCGTCAGGCTCAGCGGCACCGGGCTCGGCGGCCTCGGCGGGCCCGGCCGTGCCGTCGGCTCGGCGGTCGCCGGAATTCGCGGGATCTGCCAATCCGGCGGAGCCGGGCGCGTCAGCGAGCACGGATCGACCGTCATCCGCCTTCGGCGCCCGGTCACTCACGGCGAGATATCCGCCGCCGGCCAGAAGCGCGGCCACCGTCGCGGCCAGCGCGGGCAGGGCGAGTCGCGCTTTCCTATCTGGTACGCGACGAGCAAGACCCCCAACCGCAGACGCGGGCACCGATCCACTCGCCTCACCGGGGCCGTTGCCGCCTCCACCAGGGCCCTCCGGCGTGTTCCCACGTTCGCCCGGGCCGGCCGGGCCGGTGACAGGCCCGACGACGTCGCTCCCGGCCGGCATCGCTGACGCGGGAGTCGCCGCCCGCAAAGGCGGAGAAACGACAAGCGCCCCCGAAGCGGGCGAACCCGGCACCTCGGCCGCCGCACCTTTCGGAAGGACCCGGCGGGAAAAGGGCGTGGCCGCCTTGGAAGGGCTCGACCGAGGGCGAGGGACGGAGAGCGCTCCCGGCACCGTGGCAAAGCCCCTGGCAACGTCCGGCTTAGCGACCGCCGCCGCACCTCGAAAGGCGCCCCCGGGCTTGGTCGCGGCGAGCTCGACGACGCCAGGCCGAACCGCCCCAGGTTGGGTGGGCTCGGGCGCAGAGGCGCCAAGCCCGGCGGGATGAGGCTTGACGCCGCCAGACGCACCGGCACAGGCACCGGGCCGGGCGGAGTCGGGCCGGGCGGAGTCGGGCGGGGCGGAGTCGGGCCGGGCGGAGTCGGGCCGGGCGGAGTCGGGCCGGGCGGAGTCGGGCCGGGCGGAGTCGGGCCGGGCGGAGTCGGGCCTGGTGACGCTGGACGCAGCGGAGTCGGGCCGGGCGAGGTCGAGCCCTGCAGCGCCGGGCGTGGAAGCGTCAGGCCGGCCGAGGTCCGGGCCGGTGGCGCCCGGCGTAGCGGCACCGAGGTCGGTGGGGGCGGCGTTCGGGTCGGGGGTTGGTGGGTCGGTGGGGGTCACCTCGTACGCCTAATGGGGCCGGCGGCGGAGGGCGGCCGTCAGTGTGCCGATGGCCAAGGCGGCGAAGCCGGCGGCCAGCAGCGCGCCCGGCAGTGGGGATCGTGGGGCCGTGCCGCCCGCGCCGGTGGCGACGCCGCCCAAGGGGACCGTGCCCTGGCGCTCGGCGTCGACGTGGAGCTGGGGTTTCAGGCCGCCGTTCTGGTCGTCCAGGACGATCAGGGAGTAGACGCTGCCGGCGCCCAGCGTGCACGGTAGCTCGCTGGTGCGGCCGCCGCCGGTCGGGACCACCCGGACGCTCCAGCTGCCGGGGTTCACCTCTTTGTAGGCCGTGGTGGTGGCGAACTCGACGCCGTCGGCGATTGTGGCGCCGTTCCGGCCCGCCACGTCGAGGACGGGGGCCTTCACCGAGGCCTGGATGACGCGGACCTTGGACTTGCCGGCGTCGGGGAGTTGGAGGTCGTCTTCGATGATGCGCAGGCCCAGGTCGGCGAAGCGGCCCACGCCGGCGACCGTGTAGGCACCACCATTTTCGACGCCGACCTCGGTCGTGATCACCGGGTTTTCCGTCGCCGGCGCGCCGGCTTTGCGCATCGCCACCTGGTAGGTCCCGGTCGGCAGACGGAGATATTGCGACATGTCGCCGTACGCCACCGCGCGGAATGTCTGCGGGGCGACCGCCCCCGAGTCCGATTTGAGGTAGACATCGACCGCCGGCGTGTCCGGCGAGAGGTGGGCCAGGCGGACATAACCGCTGGTGGGAGCGGCTGTCGCGGGGGTCGCGCCGAGCATGGTCGTGGCCAGCACGGCCGCTGCCGCGGCGAGGCGCGCGAGTCGGGACACGGGGCCTCCTCTTCGACTGGCGTCCATATATATCCCTCGGTTGGTGACCTACGCCATCGTCCGGCGCGTTTTTGTCGTACCCCCGAGGCAGCATGGGTGCTGTGAAAGAAGTCCTGGAGCAGTTCGGGCCGGCCACGCGTGAGTGGTTCACGGCGGCCTTCGCCGCGCCCACCTCCGCCCAGGCCGGCGCGTGGCGGGCGGTCGGTGCCGGCCGCAACGCCCTCGTGGTCGCGCCGACCGGTTCCGGCAAGACGCTGGCCGCCTTCCTCTGGTCGCTCGACCGGCTGGCCCACGAGGCGGTCCCGGACGATCCGCGGCGGCGCTGCCGGGTCCTTTACGTGAGCCCGCTCAAGGCGCTCGCGGTGGACGTCGAGCGCAACCTCCGCGCGCCCCTGACCGGCATCCGGCAGGCCGCCGGCCGGCTCGGGGTTCCGCCGCCCGACATCACCGTCGGCATGCGCACGGGCGACACCCCGGCCGACGAGCGGCGGCTCTTCCAGCGGACCCCGCCCGACATCCTGATCACCACCCCGGAGTCACTGTTCCTGCTGCTCACTTCGGCCGCGCGGGATTCGCTGCGCGGTGTCGAGACGGTGATCATCGATGAGGTGCACGCGGTCGCCGCCACCAAGCGGGGGGCCCATCTGGCGCTCTCGCTCGAGCGGCTCGACGGGCTGCTCGAGCGCCCGGCGCAGCGGATCGGGCTGTCGGCCACGGTCCGGCCGATCGACGAGACCGCGCGCTTCCTCGGCGGCGCGCAGGATGTCGAGATCGTCCAGCCGCCGGCCGCCAAGACCATCGAGGTCGCGGTCGAGGTGCCGGTCGAGGACATGACGCGGCTCGACGAGGTGCCCGACACCGATCTCGACGATCCGGGTGCCGGGCGCCACACGCCGTCCATCTGGCCCGCCGTCGAGGAGCGGGTGCTCGACCTCATCGAGGCCCACCGCTCGACGATCGTCTTCACCAACTCGCGGCGCGGCGCCGAGCGGCTCTGCGCCCGGATCAACGAGCTGGCCGCCGAGCGGGCGGGCGAACCTGTGCCGGCGCCGGCCAAGCCGCCGGCGGAAGTGATGGCCCAATCGGGACAGGCCGGCGGCGCCCCGCCGGTCGTGGCCCGGGCTCACCACGGCAGCGTCTCGCGCGAGGAGCGCAAACAGATCGAGGAGGCGCTGAAATCGGGCGTGCTGCCCGCCGTGGTCGCCACGTCCAGCCTCGAGCTCGGCATCGACATGGGCGCGGTCGACCTGGTGGTGCAGATCGAGGCGCCACCGTCGGTCGCGGCCGGTCTGCAGCGCATCGGCCGGGCCGGCCACCAGGTGGGCGCCGTCTCGCGCGGCGTCGTCTTCCCGAAACACCGCGGCGATCTGGTGTCGTGCGCGGTGGTGGCCGACCGGATGAGCGCCGGCGCGATCGAGGAGCTGCGCTACCCGCGTAACCCGCTCGACGTGCTGGCCCAGCAGATCGTGGCCATGGTCGCGCTCGACGCGTGGCAGGTCGACGAGCTCGCGGCTCTGATCCGGCGGGCCGCGCCTTTCGCCGAGCTGCCCGACTCGGCCCTGCACGCGGTGCTCGACATGCTTTCCGGGCGGTACCCGTCGACCGCGTTCGCCGAGCTGCGCCCGCGCCTGGTCTGGGACCGGGGCACCGACGAGCTGACCGGCCGGCCCGGCGCCCAGCGCCTCGCCGTCACCAGCGGCGGCACCATTCCCGACCGGGGCATGTTCGGCGTCTTCCTGGCCGGCTCGGAGCGGGCGTCGCGGGTCGGCGAGCTCGACGAGGAGATGGTGTACGAGTCGCGGGTCGGCGACGTGTTCCTGCTCGGCTCCACCTCCTGGCGGATCGAGGACATCACCCCCGACCGGGTGCTGGTCTCCCCCGCGCCCGGGGCGCCGGCCCGGATGCCGTTCTGGAAGGGCGACTCGCCGGGCCGCCCGATCGAGCTGGGCCGGGCCATCGGGGCGCAGCTGCGCACGCTGACCCGGGCCGACGACGACAAGGCCACCGCCACCCTGCGGGAGACCGGTCTCGACGAGTGGGCCGCCGACAATCTGCTGGCCTACCTGCGCGAGCAGCGCGAGGCCACCCGCAACCTGCCCGACGACCGCACCATCGTGGTCGAGCGCTTCCGCGACGAACTCGGCGACTGGCGGATGACGGTCCACTGTGTGCTCGGTGCCAAGGTCAACGCGCCCTGGGCGCTGGCGATCGGGCGGCGGCTTTCCGAGAGGTACGGGGTGGACGGCGCCGTCATGCCGTCCGACGACGGCATCGTGGTGCGGCTGCCCGACACCGCCGAGGAGCCGCCCGGGGCCGACCTGGTGGCGTTCGACCCCGAGGAGATCGCCCAGCTGGTCGAGGAGTCGGTCGGCACGTCGGCGCTGTTCGCGTCCCGGTTCCGCGAGTGCGCGGCCCGGTCGCTGCTGCTGCCCCGGCGTGACCCGCGGCGGCGGCAGCCGCTCTGGCAGCAGCGGCAGCGTTCGGCCCAGCTGCTCGACGTGGCCCGCGAGTTCGCCGACTTCCCGGTGACGCTCGAGGCCGCGCGCGAATGCCTTCAGGACGTCTTCGACGTGCCCGGCCTGGTCGGGCTGATGCGCGAGGTGGCCGGCCGCAAGGTCCGGCTCGTCGAGGTCGAGACCCCGCGCCCGTCACCGTTCGCGCGGTCGCTGCTCTTCGGATATGTGGGCGCTTTCCTGTACGAGGGTGACGCGCCCCTGGCCGAGCGGCGGGCCGCCGCCCTGGCGCTCGACTCCACTCTGCTCGGCGAGCTGCTGGGCCGAGTCGACCTGCGGGAACTGCTCGACCCCGAGGTGGTCGGCGAGACCGAGGCGCAGCTGCAGTGGCTGACCAGCCAGCGGCAGCCGCGCGACGCCGAGGACGCGGCCGAGCTGCTTCGGCTGCTCGGCGACCTGGCGCCGGCCGAGCTGGCCGTACGCGGCGTCGAGGAGTCGTGGCTGTCCACACTGGAGACGGCTCGCCGGGCGATCCGCGTCCGGATCGCGGGCGAGGAGCGCTGGATCGGCATCGACGACGCCGGCCGCTACCGCGACGCGCTCGGTGTGGCGCTGCCGGTCGGCCTGCCCGAGGCGTATCTGGCGTCGGTGGCCGACCCGCTCGGCGATCTGGTCGCCCGCTACGCGCGTACCCACGGGCCGTTCGCCGCCGCCACCTGCGCGGCCCGGTTCGGGCTGGGCGTGTTCGTGGTCGAGCAGGCGCTGAAACGGCTGAGCGCCACCGGCCGGGTGTCCTCGGGCGAGTTCTCCCCCGGCGGCGCCGGCACCGAGTGGTGCGACGCCGAGGTGCTGCGCATGCTGCGCCGGCGGTCGCTGGCCGCGCTGCGCCGCGAGATCGAGCCGGTGCCGCCGCGAGTGCTGGCCGCGTTCCTGCCGCGCTGGCATCAGATCGGCGGCAACGCCCGGGGCATCGACGCGCTGGCCGCGTCGATCGAGCAGTTGCAGGGCGTCGCGGTGCCGGCCTCGGCCTGGGAACGGCTGGTGCTGCCGGCCCGGGTCGCCGACTACGCCTCGCCGCAGCTCGACGAGCTGTGCGCCAGCGGCGAGGTGCTGTGGGCCGGGTCCGGCTCGATCGGCGGCCACGACGGCTGGGTCTCGCTGGTCTACGCCGACAGCGCTCCGCTCCTGCTGCCACCGGCCGACGAGGAGCTCGCGCTGACGCCGCTGCACCAGGAGGTGCTGGAGGCGCTGGGTGACGGCCAGGCGTTGTTCTTCCGGTCTCTTTCCGACCGCGTACGGTCCACCGACGACCAGGCGCTGGCCTCGGCCGTCTGGGATCTTGTGTGGGCCGGGCAGCTCACCAACGACACGCTCGCCCCGCTGCGGGCGCTGCTCGGCGGCAGCGGCGCCCACAAGGCCAAGGCGGCCCCGGCCCGTACCCGCTACCGGCGTCCGGGCCGCCCGTCGATGCCGGCCCGGGGCGGGCCGCCGAACATGGCCGGCCGCTGGTCCCGCCTGCCCGAGCGTGACCTCGATCCGACCCGGCGCGCGGCCGCCCTGGCCGACCTGCTGCTCGAGCGGCACGGCGTGGTCACCCGGGGCGCGGTCATGGGCGAGGGCGTGACCGGTGGTTTCGCCGCGGTCTATCCGGTGCTGGGCGCCCTCGAGGAGCGAGGCGCCGCCCGGCGCGGGTACTTCGTCGAGGGGCTGGGCGCGGCCCAGTTCGCCGTGCCGGGCGCGGTCGACCGGCTGCGTGCCCTGGCCGAGCCGGCCGAGCTGGCCAAACGGACCGGCCCGGCGGCGCTGGTGCTGGCCGCGACCGATCCGGCCAACCCGTACGGCGCCGCCCTGCCCTGGCCGGAACGGGTCGTCGACAGTGGTGACGGCGAGCCGGGCGCGAAAGCCGGCCACCGGCCCGGCCGCAAGGCGGGGGCGCTGGTCGTGCTGGTCGGCGGCGAGCTGGTCCTGTACGTCGAGCGGGGCGGCCGCACCCTGCTGTCCTTCCTGGACGACCCGGAGCAGCTCATCGCCGCCGGTCAGGCCCTGGCCGCGTCGGTGCGCTCGGGCGCGCTGGGCGTGATGTCGGTCGAGCGCGCCGACGGCGAGTCGGTCCACGCGTCCCCGTTGCGGGACGCGCTGACCGCCGCCGGCTTCCGCGCCACGCCTCGAGGGTTGCGTTTGCGCGGATAGTTTGATATGCGCGCTATACGAGGTGGGACAACGGCACGGGACGCCGCCGGTTAGCGTCGATGGGCATGTTAGGACACCTGATGACGGCGCTGGCCTTGGCCGCGCCGGTCACTGGCACGCCAGTGACACGCGAAGAGCCCACCGAACCCGCTCCGGCGAACGTGACGGTCGCGTGGGCTTCACCCGACCACCGCAACGTGGTCATCACCTGGGACGAGACCGGTGACGTCCGGAACCGGATCCAGTCGGTGTACGCCGACGGGTCCCCGGCGAACTATCCGCTGTGGGCGGAGGCCGGTCGGCCCAACCGGATCGAGGTGGACAAGTTCTCGGTGGCCGCCGGCGAGGGCGGCGATGTGCGGATCGCCGTCACGGTGGCCGGCCCGGCCAGCGAGCCGGCCAGCGATCCGGGACTGTCGCCGATCTTCGACACCGACATGCCGCCGGCCCCGGTGCTCACCAGCGTGGAGCCGCACGCCGACGGCACGATCACGGTGAACTGGACGCCCGTCCGGCCCCGGGCGGACGTCACCCCGGGCGACCCGCTCGACGTGCCCGCCGTGGACCCGCCGCTGTTCGTGCCGGTCGAGCTCATCACCGACCCGAGGGAGCTTTCCGCGCCGTCACCGGCGACGTCCTTCGTGTTCCCGGGACCGGCCGCCGCGATCACCGCGGTCGGCGTGCACACCGTGAACGAGTGGACCGTCAACGGCTACCTCGGCTGGCGGGCGAGCGCGAGCTACGGCCAGGTGGCCGGCACCCGCGTCACCGCCACCGTTCCGAGGACCGCGCCCGTGGGAAGGAAGCTGACCGTCACCGGCAAGGCGATCATGATCCGCTCCTTCTGCGACAGCGGCCTGCGATGCGACACCTATGAGTACGACGACGCGGGGCGGTTGCTTCGTCTCGAGTACCGCACCGGCGCGGGGGCGGCGTGGCGGACCGTGGCAACCACCAAGGCCGGCGCGGACGGCAAGTACTCGCTCGGCGCGACCTTCCCCGGCATCGGGGAGTATCGCGTGGTCGCGCCGGTGGTCGTCGGCAACGGCGACAAGCTCGCTCAAGCGCCCTTCACGACGGCTGCCGGCCGGGTCCGGCCCAGCTCGTAAGCCCTCCATCGCGGCCCCGCACGTCGTGCGGGGCCGCCCACTTCGGGCGATTTGCGCGGTGGGGCAGCATCGTTCACCTTCGGTGGCTATCGTCTGCGGCCGTGCTGGGAAACCTACTCGCGGCAGTCGCGCTGGCCACGCCAGTCGTCGGCGCGCCGGTGGCGCTCAAGGCGCCCGCCGAACCCGCTCCGACCAACGTGACCATGGCCTGGGCGTCCGACGCCCAGAAGTCCATCGTCATCACCTGGGACGAGACGGGTGACACTCGCAACCAGGTCTACCTGGGAACGCCCGGGGCAGCCGGCAAGCCCGTCGGAAAGGTGGTCGAGGCCGGCCAGCCCAACCGGCTCGTGATCCCGGTCGGCTGGTTCCCCGACGAGGGCCAGGTCAGATTCGAGATCAATCAGGACTACCAGTTCAGCGTGGCCGCCGTCGACGCCTCCGGCGCCGCGGCGAGTGAGCTCGGGCGCTCGCCGGCGTTCGACACGAACACGCCACCGGCCCCGGTGATCACGAGCGTGGAGCCGCTGCCGGACGGCCGGACCAAGGCGTCCTGGGCCGCCGGCAAGGCCAAGGCGGACACCACGCCGGGCGATCCGCTCGACACCACCGGCGACGCGGCGGTGTTCACCCCCACCGCGATCTACGGCGGCGACCCGCAGTCCATGGCTCCGGCGAGCACGGCCACGTCCTACGTTTTCGACGGGCCGCCCACGGCATACGCCTCCGTCGGCGCGCACACCGCGAACGGCTGGTCGATCTTCGACGTCTTCGGATTCGCTACGAGCATGGCCTTCGGCGACGTGTCGGGCTCCCGCGTCGTGGCGACGATCCCCAAGACCGCCACGACCGGCGGGAAGCTCACCGTGACGGGCACGGCGACCTCGCCGCGCAAGATCTGCGACAGGGGCGGACGCTGCTGGATCGACGAGTTCGAGGACGCCGGCCGGGTGCTCCGTCTCGAGGCGCGCACCGGCGCGAACGCGGCCTGGCAGACCGTGGGCACCGCCACCACCGACGCGGCCGGCAAGTTCAAGGTCAGCGTCACCTTCCCCGGGACCCGTGACTACCGCGTGGTGGCCCCGGTGGTCGTCGGCGACAGCGAGAAGCTGGCCAAGGCCCCCTTCGCCACCGCCGCCACCACGACGAAGGCCGGCGCGGCCACCGGCGGCGGCGCGCAGCCGGGCCAGGGCGAACAGCCGGGCCAGGGAGAACAGCCGGGCCAGGGAGAACAGCCGGGCCAGGGCGAGCAGCCGGGCGGGGGTTCGGAGCCCGGCACCGGCGGCGAGGGCGGCGGACTTCCGGTCACCGGCACCCCGATCGTCTGGATCTCCGTGGCCGGCGGCCTGCTCCTCGTCCTCGGTGCGGCGTTCTTCCTCACCGGGCGCCTGCGCCGCCGTCACACGACCTTCACGGCCGAGTAAGAGACGGGTGTTTGTGCTTTCTGCGGAACCGGGCAACCCGATGTGACCTGGGCCACTAGGGTTGGCGCCCATGGTGGGGAACTTGGTTGCCGCGCTGGCGCTGGCCGGGCCGGTCGCCGGCGTGCCGTCGGTGCCGCTCGCGCCGGCGGAGCCCGCGCCCACGAACGTGACGGTGGCCTGGGCTCCGGATCATTCGGAGGTCGTGGTCACCTGGGATGAGACGGGAGACGTCCGGAACGGCGTAGAAGTCGTCAATCCGGACGGCTCCCCCTCGGGAGTGGCCTGGCGGCTCGTCGAGGCCGGGCAGCCCAACCGGCTGCCGCTGCCCGACTACGGCGGCTCCCACTACCACGACCTGCGGGTCGCCGTGACCGTGGTCGACGAGAACGACCAGGTGATCAGCGAGCCGGGGCTGTCGCCGGTGTTCGACACCAACGGGCCACCGCAGCCGGTGATCGAGACGGTCGTGCCCCGCGAGGACGGCACCGTCGCCTTCACCTGGCGGTCCGGGGTCGAGGTGGACACCACCCCGAACGATCCGCTCGACCTGCCCGCCCCGGTTCCGGCGCGATTCGTGCCCGTCGCGTCGTACTCCAATTTCAACGACTACGAGGTGCTGGCCGCTGAGCCGATCACCGCGACGTCGTTCGTGGTGCCGGCCCGGGACACGCCGTACAACGTGGGGGTGCGCACCGCACCGAACGAATGGACCTTCAACGGTGTCTCGGCGCCCGTGGACGGCACGCGGGTCACCGCGACGATCCCGAAGAAGGTCGCGCCCGGCGGCCGGCTGACCGTCACCGGCCGGGCGCTCTACCTGACCCGGGCCTGCGATCCCGGCCCGTGCTGGTCGATCGAGAACGACGACGCCGGCCGGCTGCTCCGGCTTCAGGCGCGCACGGGCGAGGGCGCGGCCTGGCAGAACGTGGCCACGGCGCGGGCCCGTGCCGACGGCAAGTTCACACTCAGCGTGAAATCGCCGGGCTCCCGCGACTACCGGGTGGTCGCTCCCCCGGTCGCGCGCGCGGCGAACCGGGACGCCAAGGCCTACTTCGCGACGCCCGTGACCAGAACGAAGGAGACCCCGCCCACCGCCGGCGGCGACACGGGCGGCACCGGCGGCGGCGGGGGCCTGCCGATCACCGGGTCGTCGGTCGCCGGGACCACTCTGGGAGGCAGCCTGCTCGTCGCCTTCGGCGCGGCTCTCCTCCTGACGGGCCGCCGTCGCAGCGCTCGCCGGCGAGCGATCGAAATGCGCGGAAACGCCCGGTTTGAGCACTAAGGTGCGGCCATGATGGGGAACCTTGTCGCCGCGCTCGCGCTGGCAGTGCCGGTCAGCGTAGCGACGCAACCGGCTCCGGCGAACGTGACAGTGGCGTGGACGTCGGACGCCCATGACGCCGTGGTGGTCACCTGGGACGAGACGGGAGACGTACGGAACCGGGTCGAGCTCGTGAACGCGGACGGGTCACCCTCCGGGGTGGCCGGACTGACCGTGGAGGCGGACCAGCCGAATCGGAGCCCGTTGCCGGGCTTCGGCACGATCCACAACTTCGATCTGCGGGTCGCGGTGTCGGTGGTCGACGAGGACGGCCAGGTCGTCAGCGAGAAAGGGCTGTCACCGGTCTTCGACACCAACGCGCCGGCGCAGCCGATCATCGAGAAGGTCACGCCGCGCGAGGACGGCACGGTCGCGTTCAGCTGGCGGCCGGGCACCGAGACGGACACGACGCCCGGCGATCCGCTCGACGTGCCGGCCGGTACCCCGGTGCGGTTCACGCCGTTCGTCGCCTACTCCAGCCTCAACGACTTCGAGGCGCTGACCTCGGCGCCGGTCGCCGCGACGTCGTTCGTGGTGCCCGACCGGGCGAAGCCGAGCCGCGTGGGCGTGCGCACCACGCCGAACGAGTGGGCGTTCAACGGCGAATCGGCGCCCGTGGACGGCACCCGCGTCACCGCCACGATCCCGAAGAAGGTCACCGCCGGCGGGAAGCTGACGGTGACCGGTAAGGCCGTTCACCTGACCCGGCAATGCGACCCGGGAGTCTGCTGGGGCGAGGAGAGCGACGGCGCCGGGCGGCTGCTCCGCCTCCAGGCGCGCGCGAACGCCAGGGCGGCCTGGCGGACGGTGGCCACCACCCGGGCCGGCGCCGACGGCACGTTCAGCTTCGACGTGAACTCCCCTGGCACTCGCGACTACCGGGTGGTCGCTCCCCCGGTCGCCCGCACCGCCGATCAGGAGGCCAAGGCCTACTTCGCGACGCCGCCGGCGACGGTGAAGGCCAAGCCGGCCGCGACCGGCGGCGGGGGCTACCACGAGCCCGGAGCCGGCACGGGCGGCACCGGCGGCGGGGAGGGCGGTGGACTCCCGATCACCGGGGCCCCCGCCGCCGGGACCGCTCTCGCGGGCGGCCTGCTGATCGCCCTCGGCGTGGCCTTCCTGCGCGCCGGCCGCCGCCGGCCGTCCATCGCCGGGTGAGAGGCCGGCGACTCAGAGCTGCGGGGCCACCGCCGAGGCGACCAGCTCGACGTGGTCGAGGTCGCTGAGGTCGAGCGCCTGGAGGAACAGGCGGGAAGCGCCCGCCGCCTCGTACCGCTTGATGGTCTCGACGGCCTCGTCCGGCGTGCCGACGATGCCGCCGTTCTCGCGCATCTCGCCCACCTCACGGCCGATGGCCGCGGCCCGGCGCTTCACCTCGGCGTCGTCGCGGCCCACGCACAGCACGGCCGCCGCCGAGAAGGCCGGAAGCGACGTCCGGCCGATCGACTCACAGGCGGCACGGACGCGGTCGAAGACCGGCGCCACATCGGAGATCTTGGAGAACGGGACGTTGAACTCGTCGGCGAAGCGGGCCGCCAGCGCCGGCGTGCGCTTCTTGCCGTGGCCGCCGATGATGACCGGCGGGCGCGGCGACTGCACCGGCTTGGGCAGGCCGGGCGAGCCGGAGACCTGGTAGTGCTTGCCGTCGAAGTCGAACGTCTGGCCCTCGGGGGTCCCCCACAGGCCGGTGATGATCTCGAGCTGCTCCTCGAGCCGGTCGAAACGCTCGCCCACGGGCGGGAACGGAATCCCGTACGCCTTGTGCTCGGCCTCGAACCAGCCGCCGCCGAGACCGAACTCGATGCGGCCGCCGCTCATCGCGTCGGCCTGGGCCACCGCGATGGCCAGCGGGCCGGGCAGCCGGAACGTCGCCGACGTGACCAGCGTGCCCAGCCGGATGGTGGAGGTCTGCACCGCCAGCGCGGCCAGCGTCAGCCAGGCGTCGGTCGGGCCGGGCCGGCCGTCGCCGCCCATGGTGAGGAAGTGATCGGAGCGGAAGAAACCGTCGAAGCCGCTCGCCTCGGCGGTTTGCGCGACCTTCCGGAGATCGTCGTAGCTTGCCCCCTGCTGGGGCTCGGTGAAGATCACGAGACGCATGAATCCAACCCTGCCAGATCCACCAACGATCCGGGCCGGGGCAGTAACGTTTCCCACCATGGCCGGGTATGGATGGATCAGCTTCACCACCGACTACGGGACGTTCGACGGCTTCGTCGCGGCGTGCCACGGATCGATCGCGCGCATCGCCCCTGACGTGCGCGTCATCGACGTGACACACCACGTGCCGCCGGCCGATGTGGCCCGCGGCGCCGCGGTGCTCGCGCAGACCGCGCCGCACCTGCCGCCCAGCGTGCACCTCGCGGTGGTCGACCCCGGCGTCGGCACGGCCCGGCGCGGCGTCGCCCTCGGCACCCCCAACGGCGCCCTCGTCGGCCCCGACAACGGCCTGCTGATCTGGGCGGCCGAGGCGCTCGGGGGCGTCGAGTCGGCGTACGAGCTGACCAACAAGGACTGGTTCCTCGGCGACGTCTCCCGCACCTTCCACGGCCGTGACCTGTTCTCCCCGGCCGCCGCCCGGATCGCCGCCGGCGCCCCGCTGGCCGACGCCGGCGCGGCCGTCGACCCGGACACGCTCATCCGGCTCCCCGCCCCGGTCGTCTCGGTCGGCGACGGCTGGCTCGAGGCCGAGGTGATGACCGTCGACCGCTTCGGCAACGTGCAGCTCGCGGCCGAGGGCGACGCGCTGCGCGGCCTCAGCGGCGACCTGGTCGTCAACGGCACGGTGAACGCCCGCCGGGGCGCCACCTTCGCCGACGTCGGCCAGGGCGACCTGCTGGTCTTCGAGGACTCGGCCGGGCGCGTGGCCATCGCCGTGAACAACGGGCGGGCCGTGGTCGTGCTCTCGGTCCAGCCCGGCGACATCGTCCGGGTGGCCGCGCGTCAGGCCTGACGGACGATATCGCCGCTCCTTGGCGTAAGTACGCCGGCAGCCGCTGGACGAGAGCGGGATGATCGAGTTGATGCGGGTCCGGCATGAACGGGCGGTGGCGGGGCAGGATTGAGGCATGCCTGAAGGCGACACCGTCTGGAACACCGCGCGGGTGGTCGAGCGTGCGATCGGCGGGGAGGTGCTGACCGGGTCGGACTTTCGGGTGCCGCAGCTGGCCACCACCGATCTGAGCGGCTGGACGGTCGCCGAGTCGGCCAGTCGCGGCAAACATCTGCTGCTGCGGCTGACCCGGGACGGGGAGAAGCCGCTCACCCTGCACTCGCACCTGCGCATGGAGGGGGCGTGGCGGGCGTACAAACCGGGGGAACGCTGGACCGGCCGCCCAGCGCACCTGATCCGCGTGGTTCTGAAGACCGGGCGGGCGGTCGCCGTCGGCTATCACTTGCACGAGGTCGCGTTGTGGCCGACCGCTGAAGAGGAGCGGCAGCTCGGGCATCTCGGGCCCGACCTGCTGGGGACCGACTGGGACGAGGCCGAGGCGGTACGCCGTATCGCCGCCCAGCCGGAGCGGACCATCGCCGAGGCGCTGCTCGACCAGCGGAACCTGGCCGGTGTCGGCAACCTCTACAAGGCCGAGACGCTGTTCCTGCGTGGACTGTGGCCGTGGACGCCGGTCGCCGAGGTGAAGGACCTGGACGGGACGGTCGCGCTGGCCCAGAAGCTGGTCGCCTCGAACCGGGGGCGCTGGACGCAGACCACTACCGGTTCGCTGCGGCGCGGCGAGACCAGCTTTGTGTACGGACGCCGCGCGCAGCCGTGCCGCCGGTGTGGCGCCGCCATTCAGAAGGACGAGAAGGGCGAGCGGATCACGTACTGGTGCCCGCGCTGCCAAAAGAAGTCGGGCGCTTGAGCTCGGACAGGCCCTCGGCCAGGCCGCGGAGCCGGTCGGTGGCGTCGATCAGCGACGTGAACGCCGGGTGTGAGCCCTCGGTGACCGGGTGGCCGTCCTCGGCCACGTAGGCCGCGGCGGCCGCGACCATCCGCTCGTACGCGTCGACGCCCTCGGTGAACTGCCGGGCCAGCGAGGCGTGGGACTCCTCGAGGCCGGCCCGCTGGCCGGGCGGGGTCAGCGGAAGCGCCCGCTCCACGCTCGCCACCCGCTGGCCGAGGTCGCGCAGCCACTGCTCGGAGACCGCGGCCTCGAGCACAGCGCCCTCACCGGGCCCGGTGAGCCGGCCGGAGAGCCCGGCGAGAGTGGACGATGCCCGGTCGAGCCGGTCCCAGGCCTGGGTGATGGCCGAGCCGCGCAGCGCGTACCGGTTCTTCTGCCGCCGGACCTCGTGCAGGACCGTGCGGCCGGCCGGGAAGCGCTCGATCGCGGCCGTGAGCCGCTGACCGGGCAGGGCCGGGTCGGGCGCCGGAGGCGCCGGGGTCGCGGCCAGCGCGCGGTGGTCACTCCACCGCCACCAGGCCAGGGCGACCGAGCCGCCGGCGGCGCCGGCCCAGACGGCGTCGACGACACCGATGCCGGAATACGGGGTGAGGACGGCGGTGGCCGCGGCGAGGCCGCCACCGAGCACGCTCCAGCGGCGTGCCGAGTTACGAAGTCGCTTGAGCCGGCGGAAGTACTTGCTCCGCTCGTCCACCGTCGTCCTCCCCTGGTGCTGCTATCCGGCGGCGGTCGTGTCTCCGCGCTTCTGGTTCATGCTGGCCCGGATCTCGTCGAGGCGGGCGACGCTGGCCGGGTCGGCCGCCGGCTGCGCGGCCGCCTGCTCGACCGCCGGCTGCGAGCCCGCGCCGGCGAGCTTCTCGCCCGCCATGCTGGCCCGGATCTGCTCGAGCCGCGACGAGCCGGCCATGTCGAGGCTGCTCTTCTGCACCTCGAGCATGCGGCCCTCGACCGAGTTGGACGCGAGCTCGGCCCGGCCCATGGCGTCCGCGTACCGGCGCTCGATCTTGTCGCGGACCTCGTCGAGCGACGGCGTGTTGCCGGGCGCGGCCAGCGACGACATCGACTCGAGCGACTTGGCCACGGTCTCCTGCATCTTGGCCTGCTCGAGCTGGCTGAGCAGGCGCGAGCGCTCGGCGATGCGCTGCTGGAGCACCATCGCGTTGTTCTCGACCGCCTTGCGCGCCTGGCCGGCCGCGGAGAGCGCCTGGTCGTGCAGGGTCTTCAGGTCCTCCATCGACTGCTCGCCGGAGACCAGCTGGGTGGCCAGCGTCTGCGCCGTGGACTCGTATTTCTGGGCCTCGGCCTCGTCGCCGCCGGCCCGGGCGCGGTCGGCCAGGACCAGCGCCTGACGCGCCATGCCCTGCAGCTTCTCGACCTCACCCATCTGGCGCGACAGCTTCATCTCCAGCTGGCGCTGGTTGCCGATCACCGCCGCGGCCTGCTGCACAAGGGCCTGGTGTTGCCGTTGCGCGTCCTCGATGGCCTGCTGGATCTGGACCTTCGGGTCGGCATATTCGTCGATTTTCGCGCCGAAGAGCGCCATCATGTAACGCCAGCCCTTGACGAACGGATTCGCCATCTCGCGGTATCCCCTCAATGTCGCTCAGTCGGGTCCGCCACCGACGCAGATCGAGGAGCTGTCGCGATGGCGTTGAATGCCATCGTGACAGCTCGACGCCACCGGCGTCACGTGACCTCGGGGGGATCTCAGGGTCTCCCCCACGGTTCGAGGCTACGCGCACCCGCGGGTCGGGGTCGATCCCGGAGGGGGACCCTGGAACAGGAAGAGCCGGACCACCCGCGTGGGTAGTCCGGCCCGGTTTTATTTGTGAGTTGATCAGGCGGCGTACACGACGTCGCGCTTGGGTTTTCTGGTCGTCCGCAGAGTCGCTTTGAGCGGCGTCTCGTGGCGAACCGACACGGACAGCGCCTTCTGCTTCTCTTCGTCGACCGGCACGAGCACACCCTCCATGCCCTCGGCGAGCGACAGCGTGCCGCTGACCTCGCTCAGGAGCTCGGAGAGACGCGCGCCCAGCGCGTCACAGATGGCGGCGAGCAGCTCGCTGGAGGCTTCCTTCTGACCGCGCTCGATCTCGGACAAGTAGCCGAGACTGACGTTCGCGGCGGTGGACACCTCGCGCAGCGTGCGGTGCTGCCCCTGCCGGCGCGCCCTCAGTGCGTCGCCGATAACCCGGCGTAGCAGGACCATGGCACCTCCTCCTGCGGCGGGGCCGCCGGCACACGCCGGAGGCTTCCCGCAACCGTACCCGCTGCCGGCCAGGCCGACATACCGCCCCGCCGAATTCCGGGACAGCCCCGCAGCGGGACACTCGTGCAACTTTCGAGATCGATGAAACATTCCCCAGCTCAGGACCGCGCCGGGGCCTCCCTCAGACAGTCTGCGAGCAGCAGTAGTGCGCTCGTCACACTTTCGGTCCGGATGGCGGCCCGGTTTCCGTCGAGTTTCAGCTCGCGGACCGTCTCGCCCCACGGGCCGGCGCAGGCGACGTAGACCAGCCCGACCGGTTTGCCGTCCTGCGGCTCGGGACCGGCCACGCCGGTGGTGGCCAGGCCCCAGTCGGCCGAGCAGCGCTCGCGGGCGCCGCGGGCCAGTCCGGCGGCCACGTCGGGGTCGACCGGGCCGCGCTCGTCGAGCAGGTCCTGGGCGACGCCGGCCAGCGCGTGCTTGAGGTCGGTGGCGTAGACCACCAGGCCGCCCCGGTAGACCGAGCTCACGCCGGGAATCTCCACGACGGTCGAGGCGACCAGGCCGCCGGTCAGCGATTCGGCGGTGGCCAGGGTCTCGCGCCGGTCGACCAGCCGGTGCACGGCCGCCGCGGCCGCTACGTCAGGAGTGTCCACAAATGGATTCTATGATCGGGCCTCCCGGCGCAGGCGCAGAGCGGCCAGCACGTAGTCCCCACCGGTCACGACCGTCACGATGAGCGCCGCGCCCATCAGCCAGACGCCGACGATGTCGAACGGCTCGGGCACCGGCCACAGGTACCAGGCGATGGCGGCGATCTGCAGGGCCGTCTTGAGCTTGCCGCCCCGGCTGGCCGGGATGATGCCGTACCGGATCACCCAGAACCGCAGCGCCGTGATGCCCCACTCGCGGATGAGGATGAGCAGCGTGACCCACCACGGGAGCCGGTCGTAGACGGAGAGCAGGACCAGCGCCGTACCGGTCAGGGCCTTGTCGGCGATCGGATCGGCGATCTTGCCGAACGAGGTGACCAGCGACCAGCGCCGGGCGATCCACCCGTCCACGAAGTCGGTCGCCGAGGCCACGCAGAAGACCAGGCAGGCGGCGATCCGCTGACCGGTGCCGGTCAGGTCGGAGGCGACGACGATGGCCACGAAGACCGGTACGAGCACGATCCGGACGACCGTCAGGATGTTCGCCGGGTTGTAGAGCGACACCACCCGCGGCGCGGCCGCCGGAACCGGCTCGTCGGTCACCGCTGTGACACCGGCGCCGCGGAGATCATCTCGACCGGCACGGCCACGAGGTCGACGCCCTCGGTGCCGGTCACCCGGGCACGCACGAAGTCGCCGGGCTTGAGCGCGGCCAGGTCGACCCCCTCGTCGCCGGCGACCAGGGTGGTGGAGCCGTCGACCTCAGGCGCCTGGTGCTCGGCGCGGCCCTCGACCTCGCCGTCCACGATCGCGTCGACCAGCACCTCGACGGTCGAGCCCAGGCGTTCCTCGGCTCGCTGGTTGCACAGCTCGTCGGCCAGGGTGAGCAGCCGGTCGTACCGCCGCTTGATGGTGTCTTCCTTGACCTTGATCTTGTCGTCGAAGGCGGCCGCCTCGGTGCCGTCCTCGTCGCTGTAGTCGAAGACGCCGATCGCGTCGAGCCGGGCCTCGGTGAGGAAGCGAACCAGCTCGTCGACGTCTTTCTTGGTCTCGCCGGGGAAACCGACGATGAAGTTGCTGCGGGCGCCGGCCTCGGGCGCGAGCTTGCGGGCCGCGGCCAGCAGGTCGAGGAATTTCTCGGTGGAGCCGAAACGGCGCATGCGGCGCAGCACCGGCTCGCTCGAGTGCTGGAACGAGAGGTCGTAGTAGGGCGCGACGCCCGGCGTCGTGGCGATCACCTCGACCAGGCCGGGGCGGGTCTCGGCGGGCTGGAGGTAGCTCGCGCGGACCCGGACGATGCCGTCGACCGCGGCCAGCTGCGGCAGAAGCTTCTCGAGGGCGCGGGGGTCGCCCAGGTCTTTCCCGTACGACGTGCTGTTCTCACTCACCAGCACCAGCTCGCGCACGCCGGACTTGGCCAGCCACTCCGCCTCGGCCAGCAGCTCCTGCGGGTCACGGGAGACGAAGGCGCCGCGGAAAGCCGGGATGGCGCAGAACGAGCACCGGCGGTCGCAGCCGCTGGCCAGCTTGAGACTGGCCACCGGGCCGCTGTCGAGCCGGCGGCGCAGCACCTTGCGCAGGTGAGCCGGGGTGTGCTCGTCGACGGTGGCGTGACCGGGGACGACCACCTTGGCCGACTGGCGCTGCACCGGCGTGATCGGCAGCAGCTCGCGGCGGTCGCGCGGGGTGTGCGCGTCGAAGCGCTCACCGGCGAGCACGCCGTCGAGGCGGGCCGCGATGTCGGTGTAGTCGTCGAAGCCGAGCACGGCCTGGGCCTCGGGCAGGCTTTCAGCCAGCTCGCGCCCGTACCGCTCGGCCATGCAGCCGGCGGCCACCACCTTGGCCCCGGTGTCCGCCGCGGCGAGCAGCGTCTCGATGGAGTCCTGCTTGGCTTTCTCGACGAAGCCGCACGTGTTGACGAGCACCACGTCGGCGCCGTCGGCGTCCGTGCTGATCTCCCAGCCGCCGGCATCGAGGCGCGCGGCCAGCTCTTCCGAGTCGACCTCGTTACGGGCACATCCGAGGGTGAGCAGGGCGACACGGCGGGAGGGGGAAGGAGTTACCGACACCCGACAAGGTTACCGGGCGCCCGGGCGCTCCGGTCGGCCCCACTTTCGTTCACCTGGCGTTAACCCTGCGTTCACCCGGCGACCGTACCCCCCAGCACCATGCCTAAAGCCCAAAAGCCCACGCCACAGGCCGAAGCACTGCTCCTCGCGGCCCTCGTCGTGCTCGCCGTCGTCATCCGCTGGGTGTCGCTGCCCGAGATGACGAACGACATGAACATCTTCCGCCAGTGGCACAACCAGCTCGGCCGGGCCGGCGGCTGGCGTGGCATCGGCACCGAGATCGGCAACTACAACGCGCCGTTCATCTACCTCCTGGCGATCGCGTACTACCTGCCGGGGCCGCTCATCTTCAAGGTCAAGGCCCTGTGGATCGTCTTCGACGTCATCCTGGCCTTCTTCACCTACAAGACGGTCGCCCTGCGCTGGCCGGGCAGCCGCCGGGCCGTCGCGGCGGCGCTGGTGATGGTGCTGCTGCCCACCGTGGCCATCAACGCGTCCTTCTACGGGCAGATGGACGCCGCGTGGGCCGGCGCCGCCCTGGGCGGCGTCTACTTCCTGCTGCGCGGCAAACCCTGGTGGGGTGTCGCCCTCTGCGGGGTGGCGGTCGCGATCAAGCCGCAGGGCGTCTTCATCCTGCCTCTGGTCCTGCTGCTGGTGATGTCCGGGCGCATTCCCTGGCGTACGCTCCTGGCCGCACCCGCCGCCTTCCTGGTCCTCGATCTCCCGGCGATCGCGTTCGGCCGCAACCCGATCGAGCTGCTCACGATCTACGACATGGGCCGGCAGGCGCGCAACGTACCCGCGCTGAGCCTGCGGGCCCCCAACGTCTTCGCGTTCATTCCGGCCACGACGCGCGAGGACACCGTACGGATGCTGGGGTATCTGTTCTGTGCGGCCCTGGTCGTGGGAGTCGTCTACGTCCTGGTCGCCAAGGCCGCCGCGATGACACCGGAGCGGGTGGTGACGGCGGCGGCGCTGTTCTCGATCCTGGTTCCGTTCGCGCTGCCGGGCATGCACGAGCGCTACTTCTACCTGGCCGACGTGATGACGCTGGTGCTGGCCGTCTACCGCCCGCGCCTCTGGTACGTGCCCCTGCTGGTGCAGGCGAGCTCCCTGTTGTCGTACGAGCCCTATCTGTTCGGCCGCAACCCGCTGATGCTCCCCGACGTGATCCCGGCCGCCCTGATGCTGGCCGCCCTGATCATCGTCGGCTACCGCCTGCTCAGCGAGGCCTTCGTACGAGAAGAAGAAGTAGAGAATTTTGAACTGACCGCAACGCACGTCGAATTTCGCCCGCCGATGACTCGGGCGCCGAAAATGGTCAGCGAAGCGAGGCCATTTTCGGTGTCCAAATCATCGGCCTCTTAGGGCGAAATTCCCGCCGAGCGGAGCGAGGCCGGCCAGCTCAGTCCAGGCGCAGGGAGGCCAGAGCTTCCTCGAGCTCGTCCGGCTTGATCAGGACGTCGCGGGCCTTGCTGCCCTCGGACGGGCCCACGATCCCGCGGGTCTCCATGAGGTCCATGAGGCGGCCGGCCTTGGCGAAACCGACCCGCAGCTTGCGCTGAAGCATCGAGGTCGACCCGAACTGCGAGGTCACGACCAGCTCGATGGCCTGGATCAGCAGCTCCAGGTCGTCGCCGATCTCCTCGTCGATCTGCTTCTTCTTGCTGACCGGGGCCTCGGTGACGTCCTCGCGGAACTCCGGCTCGCGCTGGTCCTTGCAGAACTTGACGACGTCGTGGATCTCTTTCTCGTCGACCCACGCGCCCTGGATGCGGACCGGCTTCGACGCGCCCATCGGCAGGAAGAGACCGTCACCGCGGCCGAGCAGTTTCTCCGCGCCCGGCTGGTCGAGGATGACCCGGCTGTCGGCCAGCGACGACGTGGCGAAGGCGAGCCGGGACGGCACGTTCGCCTTGATCAGGCCGGTGACCACGTCGACCGAGGGCCGCTGGGTGGCCAGCACCAGGTGGATGCCGGCGGCCCGGGCGAGCTGGGTGATGCGGACGACCGAGTCCTCGACGTCGCGCGGGGCGACCATCATCAGGTCGGCCAGCTCGTCGATGATCACCAGGAGATAGGGGTACGGCTTCATCACGCGCTCGCTGCCCGGCGGTGCCGTGATCTCGCCGCTGCGCACCTTGCGGTTGAAGTCGTCGATGTGGCGCACGCCGTTCGCCGCGAGGTCGTCGTAGCGCATGTCCATCTCGCGCACGACCCACTCGAGGGCGTCGGCCGCCTTCTTCGGGTTCGTGATGATCGGCGTGACGAGGTGCGGGATTCCCTCGTACGCGGTCATCTCCACCCGCTTGGGGTCGACCAGCAGAAGCCGTACCTCGTCCGGCGTCGACCGGGTCAGCAGCGACACCAGCAGCGAGTTGAGGCACGAGCTCTTGCCCGCACCGGTGGCGCCGGCGATCAGGATGTGCGGCATCTTGGCCAGGTTGGCCACCACGAAGCCGCCCTCGATGTCCTTGCCCAGGGCGACCAGCATCGGGTGATGGTCGGCGGTGGCGGCCCGCGAGCGCAGCACGTCGCCCAGCGACACGTTCTCGGGGTCGGTGTTCGGGATCTCGACACCGACCGCGCTCTTGCCGGGGATCGGGCTCAGGATGCGCACATCGGGCGACTTGACCGCGTACGCGATGTTGCGCGACAGCTGCGTGATCCGCTCGACCTTGACGCCCGGGCCGACCTCGACCTCGTACCGCGTGACCGTCGGGCCGCGGGTGAAGCCGGTGACCACGGCGTCGACGTTGAACTGCTCGAAGACCCCGGTAAGCGCGGCCATGATCTCGTCGTTGGCCCGGCTGCGTGACTTGGCCGGCGCGCCCTTGCCCAGCAGCGACGGCGGCGGCAGGCGGTAGTCGCCCTCGACCGAGGTGATCTCGAGCTGCTCGGCCCGGGTCGGCGGGTCGGGGGTGTGCTCCGGCGGCTCCGGCTTCTTGCGGCTGGCCGGCACCTTGGGCACCACGATCGTGTCGTGCAGCAGGAAGTCGTCCTCCTGCACCTCCGGCTCGTCGGCCGGGTCGGCCAGGCCGATGTCGGCCAGCGAGCCCTGCCGGCGGCGGGAGGGGCGGCGCTTCTTCGGCGCCTCCTCGGCCGGCTCCTCGTCGTCGTCGAGCTCGGGCAGGTCGGGCGTGGGCAGCGGGTCGCGCGCGGTCGAACGGCCGGTCAGGATGTCGACCAGCAGCATCATCCGCTCCGGGATCTTGTTGATCGGCGTCGCCGTGATCACCAGAAGACCGAAGACGAAGAGCAGGACCAGCAGCGGTACGGCGACCCAGGCGGTCACCGCCCGCTCGAGCAGGGCGCCGAACGCGAAGCCGAGCAGGCCACCCGCGCGGGAGATCGTGACGTCGTCGCTCGGATGCTCGGAGATGTGCAGCAGGGCGGCGGTCGCGATGATGATCGCGCTCCAGCCGACCAGCGAACGGCCCCGGTGCTCGGGGTCGGCCGGCTGGCGCATCAGCCGGACAGCGCCGTAGAGCAGCAGCAACGGCAGCAGCACGGCGAGTCCGCCGAAGAACAGGTGCACCGAGTCGGCCAGCCAGCGGCCGACCGGGCCGGCGCCGTTGGCCCAGACCGCGACGCTGATCAGGATCGCCAGGCCCAGCATGAGCAGGCCGGCGCCGTCGCGGCGATGCTCCGGGTCGATGTCCTTGGCGGTGGCGGCCTGCCGGCCGACACCGCGGGCGGCCCAGCCGACACCGTGCGCGGCGCCCATCCAGAGCGCGCCCAGACCCCGGCCGAGGCCGGTGGCGATGGCCGCGCCCAGCGTGGGACGGGCGCGGGCCGCCGTCCGGGCCCGCGCGGCGGCGGGGCGGGTCGACTTGCGGGCCGGTTGGCGGGCGGGCTGCTTGGCCGGCTGCCGCGCCGCCGGTTGCCGGGCACGGCTGGTCGCGGCGCCGCGCGACGTGGACGCGGCGCGACCCCGGCTCGCCGGAGAGGAGCGGCCCGCCATGGTCACACCGTAACGCCGCGACGCTCATGAATCCCGGAGGCGCACCGGGACGAACTAAGATCGACAAGTGCAGCCGCTCACCCAAGAAATGATCACCGCCGCCCTCGACGAGCGCGGCTTCACCTACTTCACCGACGCCGACGGCGACATCGGCGGTAACTTCCAGGGCAACCTGATCTACTTCTTCCGCATCGGCGAGCAGCAGGAGATGATCCAGATCAGGGCCATGGTGCGGCACGTCTTCGGCATGGAGGACGTGGTACGCCTCTACGAGTTCTGCAACGCCTGGAACCACGACCAGCTCTGGCCGAAGGCGTACGTGCACATCTCGGACGACGGCACCGTGAACGTGGTCGGCGAGGTCATCGCCGACTGGGAGCGCGGGGTGACCCCCGAACAGCTCGACCAGGTCGTGATCTGCGGCATCGCCACGGGCTGCCAGCTGGCCGACGCCGTCGGCGCCCTCCGCGAAACCAGCGACTGAGACACAAAAAAGAGCCGGAGGAGCCGAACGGCTCCTCCGGCATCGGTGCGATCCGCCGAACCCGGCAGGGTGGGTGGCGGCGCGCGCTTACGGGGTGCTGAACCCGAGCGTGTAGTCGCCGGCGCCCGCGGAGGCCGCGACGACGTACCGGTAGGTGCCGGAACGCCCGTTGAAGGTCAGCGACTTCACCTCGTCGCCGGTGGCCGTGGCGACCGTGCGGAAGCCCCGGTTGGTCAGCCGCTGGAGCACCAGGTCGAAGTCGGTGCCGTCGGCCGCGCTCAGGCACGCCGTCTGCCGGCCCGCGTTCGCTCGGAACGCCCCGCCGTTGGGCTGGGCCTGTGCCGTGCGCTCCCGGAGCGTGCCGCTGCGCTGGACCGCCTGGTCCGCACACGCGCCCGCCGCCTCGGCCGGCGGAGCCTCCGGGGCCTCGGCGCCGCCGCCGCTCGTGACCAGGGTCAGGTTCTCCGCCGCCAGGATCTCGTTCACCGGCTGGAAGAACGTCTCGCCGCCGACCGTGCAGTCGCCGGAGCCGCCCGAGGTGAGGCCCTGGGCCTGGTCGCCGGAGAGCCACGGGCCGCCGGAGTCGCCGCCCTCGGCGCAGACGTCGGTGCGGGTCAGGCCGGTGACCGCGCCCTCCGGGTAGACCACCGTCTGGTTCTTGGCCAGGATCGTGCCGCAGCGGGTGCCCGTGGTCGAGCCCGAGCGGCAGACCGCCGCCCCGACCGGGGCCTCGGCGTTGCCGGCCACCGGGAGCTCGTTGCCCTCGAAGTCGTTCACCACCGCGCGCGGCGTCCAGTTGCCGTTCACCTCGACGAAGCCCATGTCGGCGTCGCCGGGGAAGGTGGAGGCCCGTACCGTGCCCTGCGCCTGCTGGTTGAAGCCGGTCGTGGTGTCGCCGACCGCGCCGCAGTGCCCGGCCGTCACGAAGCCGCCCTCGACCGAGAAGCCGATCGAGCAGCGGGCCGTGCCGCCGTCGACGGCGATGAAGTACGGGTCGGCGCCGCGTACGTCGAAGAGGGGTTTCGGCTTGGCCGTGCTGGTGATCACCCGGTAGGTGCCGGACCCGACGCCGGCCGCCCGGGCCAGCTTCTTCGCGGCCGCCTGGGCGCCGGGCTGGGCCACCACGACCAGCTTGTTCGTGGCGACGTCCACGTACCAGCCGGTCAGGCCGTTCGCACTGGCGTCGGCGTTGTCCAGCTTCTCCTTGGCCGTGACCAGGGCCTGTTCGCTCCGCTCGACCAGCACCGGCTCGGCCCCGGCCTTGCGGACCGCGGCCTCGGCCGCCTTGTCGGTCACCGCCACCTTGAGGGTGGTGCCGTCGGTCGCGAGCCAGGCGCCGCCGAAGTCGGAGCCGGTCTGGGCGGCCAGCCGCGCCGAGACCTTGCTCGCCCAGTTCGACCGCTGCAGGCGAGCCGTCGCCTGGTCACCGCTCAGGCCGAGGTCGCGCCGCATGGCCTCGAGGATCCGGGCCGTGCCGCCGCTCTTGGCCGCGGGTTTGTCGCCGGACGGCGTGGTGCCGGCCATGGAGGGCAGGGTGAAGGCCACCGCTGCCCCGGCTGCCACCACGACCGCCGCCGCCACGGCGATCCGTCTGCGCTGCATCTTGAGGAACTCCCCTCGCCAGCGGTGCCGTGGGGGCGGCACCGGTGACTTGAGGTACGGACGAGCGCAGCGAAAGGTTGAAAAACGCCTCAGACTTCCACGACCGTTGGCACGATCATCGGCCGGCGACGGTACGCGTCGTTCACCCATCGGCCGACCGTGCGCCGCACGACCTGCTGCAGCTGGTGGGTGTCGGTGATGCCGTCCTCGGCCGAGCGGTGCAGGGCCGCGGTCAGCAGCGGGATGACCGGGTTGAAGGCGTCCGGGTCCTCGGAGAAGCCCTTGGCCGAGATGTTGGGTTCGCCGACGACCTTGCCGGTCACCGAGTCGATCACCACGGTGGCCGAGATGAAGCCGCCGTCGCCGAGGATCCGCCGCTCGGTGAGCAGCGACTCGCTGACGTCGCCGACCGCCAGGCCGTCCACGTACACGTACCTGTTCTTGACCCGGCCCACGTGACGGGCGTGGCCCTCGACGAGGTCGACCACGTCGCCGTCCTCGCAGAGCACCACCCGGTCGGGGGCCACCCCGGTCTCGATGCCGAGCTGGGCGTGGGCGCGCAGGTGACGCCACTCGCCGTGCACCGGCATCAGGTTGCTGGGGCGTACCACGTTCAGCAGGTAGCGCAGCTCACCGGCCGGGGCGTGGCCGGAGACGTGCACCTTGGCCGTCTCTTTGTGCACGACCGTGGCGCCGGCCCGGGACAGCTGGTTGATCACCCGGTAGACCGAGGTCTCGTTGCCCGGCACCAGTGAGCTGGCCAGCACCACGGTGTCGCCGGGGGCGATCGTGATGTGCCGGTGGTCGCCGGTCGACATGCGGCCGAGCGCGCTCATCGGCTCGCCCTGCGAGCCGGTCGACATGAAGACGATCTCGTCGCCGGGCAGGTGGGTCGCCTCGTCCAGGCTGACCAGCAGGCCGTCCGGGATGTTGAGCAGGCCCAGGTCGCGGGCGATGCCCATGTTGCGCACCATCGAGCGGCCGATCAGCGCGACCTTGCGGTCGTACTCCCAGGCGGCGTCCATGACCTGCTGGACGCGGTGCACGTGGGAGGCGAAGCTGGCCACGATGATGCGGCCCTTGGCCTTGCCGAAGATGGCGCTGAGCACCGGGCCGATGTCGCGCTCGGGGGCCACGAAGCCGGGCACCTCGGCGTTCGTCGAGTCGGAGAGCAGCAGGTCGACGCCCTCGGCGCCGAGGCGGGCGAAGCCGGCCAGGTCGGTGATGCGGCCGTCGAGCGGCACCTGGTCCATCTTGAAGTCGCCGGTGTGCAGGATCAGGCCGGCCGGCGTGCGCACGGCCACCGCCAGCGCGTCCGGAATGGAGTGGTTGACCGCGAAGAACTCGCAGTCGAACGGCCCCAGCCGCTCGGTCTGGCCCTCGCGCACGGTCAGCGTGTACGGGTCCAGGCGCCGCTCGGCCAGCTTGGCCTCGACCAGCGCGAGCGTGAACTCCGAGCCGACCAGCGGGATGTCCGCCTTGTGGGCGAGCAGGTAGGGCACGGCCCCGATGTGGTCCTCGTGGCCGTGGGTGAGCACGATGGCCTGAATGTCGTCGAGCCGGTCCAGGATCGGCGTGAAGTCGGGCAGGATCAGATCGACGCCCGGTTGCTCCACGTCGGGGAAGAGCACACCGCAGTCGATGACCAGCAGCTTGCCGTCGAACTCCAGGACCGTCATGTTGCGGCCGATCGCGCCGAGCCCGCCGAGCGGGATGACGCGCAGGGCGCCCTCCGGCAGCGGCGGTGGCGTGTCCAGCTCCTCGTGCGCTTGACTCATTCGCTTGTTTCTATCTCTCTTCTACGGGCTCTTCTACAGGCCGATGCCGGCCGCGGCGGCATCCGTACGCAGCTGGGCCAACTCCTCGGCGGTCGCCTCGACCAGCGGCGAGCGGACCGGGCCGGCCGGGCGGCCCGACGCGTTGAGGCCCGCCTTGACCAGCATGGTCCCCGGCGCCCGGAAGATGCCGGTGAACAGCGGCATCGCCCGGCGGTGCAGGGCGAGGGCGGCGGCGTTGTCGCCGCGCTCGAACGCCTCGATCATGTCCTTGGCGAGAACGCCGGTGAAGTGGGTCGACGTGCCGACCAGGCCGACCCCGCCGATCGACAGCAGCGGCAGGGTGGCGGCGTCGTCACCCGAGTAGTAGGCCAGGTCGGTGCGGCTGAGCACCCAGGAGGAAGCGGTCAGATCGCCCTTGGCGTCCTTGACCGCCACGATCCGCTCGTGCTCGGCGACGCGGCACATCGTCTCGGTGGCGATCGCCGTGCCGGCCCGGTGCGGGATGTCGTAGACCATGATCGGCAGGCCGACCGCGTCGGCCACGGTCAGGAAGTGCTGAGCGACGCCGGCCTGCGGCGGCTTGTTGTAGTACGGCGTCACGACCAGCAGGCCGTGGGCGCCGGCCTTCTCCGCCGCGTGCGCCAACTCGATCGTGTGGGCCGTGTTGTTGGTGCCCACTCCGGCGACGATCCGGGCCCGGTCACCGACCGCGTCGACGACGGCGCGGAGAAGAGTCTCCTTCTCGGTGTCGGTCGTCGTCGGGGACTCGCCCGTGGTGCCGCTGACGACGAGCGCGTCGTTGCGCTGCTCGTCGACGAGGTAGGTGGCCAGTTTCGCCGCGCCCTCGACGTCGAGGGAGCCGTCCGGGGCGAACGGGGTGACCATGGCGGTCAGGAGCCGTCCGAAGGGTCGCGGGTCGTGCGTCATACCCACCAACCTATCGGACTCCCCGCTCAGACGTAGAGCGCGGTGAACGGGGCCCAGGGCAGGTTGCGCAGCACGCTCCAGACGGCCCACACCGCGACAAAAGTGATCAGGACCGCCGGGCTCGGGGTGAGCTGCGGAAGCTTCCAGTTGAACAGCCTTTTCCCGGCCCAGGCCACATACATGTACAGCAGGAAGGGCACGGCGAAGGTGAAGATCGCGTGGTGCCGGGCCGCGGCCGGAAGATCTCCGTGAAGCAGGTACCACGCGGCGCGGGTGCCGCCGCAGCCCGGGCAGACGAACCCGGTCGTGTATTTGAGCAGGCAGGTCGGCGGCTCACCGGCGGCGGCCTCGGCGGGATGGGTGGCCAAGGTGTAGCCGACCGCACCGCCCATGCAGGCCAGAAGGGCGAACGGCGCGGCCCAGACGGGTGACCTCGTCCAGACCCGCTGCACGAAGCGGGTGACCCGGTCCGGCCGCGGCTGGGCGTAGTAGTCGAGCCACTCGGGCGGCACCGGGGGACCCTGCACCGGCTGTTGGTCCAGCGCGCTCATGGCCGTCACGGTACACCTTTGAGCGCCGCGGCCAGCGGGCCCGCGAAGTCGCCCCGCTCGGGTGCCGCGACGCGCTCGAGGCCCAGCCAGCCGGCCAGCCGGTGCAGCTCGGCGGCGAGAGCGGCCGCGGTCTCCTCCTGGTCGGCGCCGGGCTCGAGCCAGGCCGCCGGGACCAGCAGCTCCCCCGCCTTGCGGTCGGCTTTGAGGTCGACCCGGGCCACCAGTTCGTCGCCGAGCAGGAAAGGCAGCACGTAGTAGCCGTAGAGCCGCTGCGCGGCCGGCACGTAGATCTCGATCCGGTAGTTCATGCCGAACAGCCGCTCGGTGCGGTTGCGCTCCCACACCAGCGGATCGAACGGGCTGATCAGCGTCGCGGCCGTGACCCGCCGCGGCAGCTTGGCCTCGTGATGCAGATAGACCGGGCCCTTCCAGCCCTTGACCTGGACCGGCAGCAGCACCCGGTCCTCGATGAGCTCGGCCACGGCCTGCTTGAAGCCGGCGACCGGAAGCCGGAAGTAGTCGCGCAGCTCGGCCTCCGCCCCCACTCCCACCGACCGCGCGGACAGCTCGACCAGGGCCCGGAAGGCGTCCTGCGGATGGGGCGTGGGCGCGTTGAGCACCGCGTACGGCAGCACGCGCTCGGGCAGGTCGTAGCGCCGGGCGAACGAGGTGGTGCGCTCGGCCGCGGTCACCTGGCCGGTGTAGAACAACCACTCCAGCGCTTGCTTGACCGACGACCAGTTCCATCCCCAGTGGTCGGTCCGCCGCGGCTCATCGTGCTCGATCTCCGCCGCGGTGATCGGGCCGCGGTCGCGGACGACGCCCAGCACCCGCTCGATCAGCTCGGGTCGCTCGCGGGCCATGCGGACCATGCCACCCCACGCGTAGTCGACGGCGCCCTCCATCCGCCACCGGAACAGCGGCTGGAGATCGGTCGTGACCAGCGACGCCTCATGACCCCAGTACTCGAACAGCTCGCGCGGCTTGCGGTAGGCCGCCCGCTCGAGCAGTTCGACCGGATAGGGGCCCAGGCGGCTGTACAGCGGCATGAAATGCGCCCGCTGAAGAACGTTCACCGAGTCCATCTGGATGAGGTGGACCCGGCGCAGCACCCGCCGCAGGTGGCGCATGTCGGTGGCGCCGCCGGGCCTGGCGTCGGTGAAGCCTTGGGCCGCCAGCGCGATGCGCCGGGCCTGCGCCACGGAGAGAGTCTCGGGAAGTGCCACGACGCGAACGGTAGACGAGGGGTGTGACAAAAATCCGCCTCGGTAGGCTGCCCGGCATGGCAATCGGCTTCGTCCGTCCCGCGCGCCCCGGCGACGCCCCCGAGATCGCCCGGGTCCAGCTCACCACGTGGCGCACCGCGTACCGGCGGATGTTCCCGGCACACGTACTGGCCAACCTGGACCTCGACTATCTGACCCGCGGCTGGCAGGCCGCGATCGAGGAGCCGCCCTCGGCGAGACACCGGGTGCTCATCGCGGTCGAGCAGAGCGACACCGCGACCCAGGTGGTCGGCTTCGCCGCCGCCGGTCCGGCCGACGAGCAGGCCCTCGCCCCGGAGGAGCCGCCGCTGGGTGAGACGACGGCCGCCGTCACCGACCTGCTGGTCGAGCCGCGCTGGGGCCGCCGGGGCCACGGCAGCCGCCTGCTCAGCGCCGCTGTCACCCACTGGCGCGACGACGGCTTCGAGCGCGCGGTGGCCTGGGCCTATGAGCAGGACGAGGCCATGCGGAAGTTCCTGGCCTCGGCCGGCTGGGAGCCCGACGGCGCCGGCCGGGCCCTCGACGTGGACGACATGCTCGTCCCCCAGGTGCGGCTGCACGTCGCGGTCGCGGAAGAATAGAAGGGTGACCGCGACCTTCGTCTACGACGGCGACTGCTCCTTCTGCACGACGTGCGCCGAGTTCATCGAGCGCCGCATCCCCACCCACGCCCGGGTGATCCCCTGGCAGTTCGCCGACCTCGACCAGCTCGGGCTCACCACCGAGGAGTGCGAGGAAGCGGTCCAGTGGGTCGGCCCGGACGGCGAGCGCGCCTCGGGCCCGGACGCGATCGCCCTGATGCTGCGCGACGCCGGCCGCCTCTGGCAGGTCGCCGGCGGCGCTCTGCAGATCGGCCCGGTCCGCCTGGCCGCCTGGCCGGCCTACCGCTGGGTCGCCGAGCATCGCCACCTTCTGCCCGGCGGGACGGCGGCCTGCTCCCTCCCGCAGGCCCAGCGCGATCTTCTTTACGGCAAGACCGCAGAGGTACGGGATTAGCGAAAGGCGCCGCTTCCACAGCCGCGCTGATCCGGTGGTCACCCCCTCTGCCGCCGGTGCCGGGCTGTCCTGCCACGAAAGCTTCTGTAACATCCCCTTGCTTCGATACGTAACGGGGAGGAAGTAACGCATGCGAGGGAAGATGGCAGCCGGCGTTCTCGTGGCGCTGGCCCTGCTGATCCCGGCGGCTCCGGCGATGGCTCAGGCCGCGACGCCCGTGCTCGGCGCGGATTGCCAGACGGTCGAGCCCAAGGTGTTCAAGGACATCCGCCCGCTCCTGACCATCGATGTGGACACCGCCAACGAGGCTGAGGTCCGGCGGCTGGCCTATCAGATCCTGGCCGCGACCGAGGGCCAGTCGCTGCCGGTTCTGCCTCCCGCGCTGGAGGAGAGGCTGAAGGGCACCTCGGAGGACCTGCGGGCCTTCCTCAAGAAGGGCTGGCAGGCGGCCTGGACGGCGGATCTGCGGATCTCGATCGGCCGGACCATGACGGACGCGGGTCCCAACGTGCGACAAGCCGCGAACAAGGTGCTCGACGGCGAGTCGTACGACGACTACCTGACTTACCTGAACGAGGGCGTGTACGCCGCACGGGCGCTCGACTGCGCGTCCAAACCCACACCCACGCCGACCGTGACGCCGACCGTCACCCCCAGCGCCACGACGACCGCCTCGCCGGTTCCCACGTCCTCCACCAGTTCGAGCAGCGCCCCCGGCACCACTCCGGCCGCCGGCTCGGGCGACACCGGCGGTGCGGGTGGCGGCCTGCCCGTGACCGGCTCCGCCACCGGCCTCGTGGCCGCCGTCGGGGGCGTGCTCCTGCTGCTCGGCGCGGCCGGCTACGTCATCGGCCGCCGGCGCCGTTCCCGCTTCGTGGCCTAACCGGCCCGTCGCGCCCGGCTCGGTGAGAGCCGGGCCGGGCGCGGAGAGCGGCGGCGTACCCACTCGATCGGGCGGACCTTCTCCAGCGGCAGGAAGCTCGCCATCGCGGCCAGGTGCGGCGCGAACGAGATGGTGATCATCGAGAACGTCATCACGTGGAACGAGTAGAAGAAGGCGACGCCCCAGTTCCGCCACTTCTGCGGTATCACCCAGATCAGCGGGCTGAGCAGCTCGAACAGGATGATCCCGAACTGGGCGGCGATCAGCAGGCCGGGCACCACCGCGATGTGGTCGGCCAGCCAGGTGCCGCGGCGGATGATGGCCTGGGCCAGCACGGCGCTGGTCAGCCAGTCGATGCCGCCGAAGCGGAGCTTCGCCAGGGCGGCCAGGAAGTACGTGCAGATCACCGCGATCTGGGTGACCCGCAGCGCCCAGCCGGCCCTCTCCGACAGCGAGAGGTCGCCGTGGCGGGCGCGGCCGACCGTGGGCAGGACGGCCAGGGCGACGAGCAGGCCGACGCGGTCGTGGTCGACCTTGCCGTAGCTCATCGCGATGATCATCCACTCGAAGTACAGGGCGAAGACCGCCCAGCCGAGCGCGCGCGGAGCGCGGCCGGTGGCGGCGGCCACGGCCAGCACGAGCAGGGCCCAGAACACCGTCCAGACGAGCAGCGGCGTCGGCGTCGGCAGGTGCAGGATCCGGCCGACCAGCAGCGGCTGGTAGAGGTCGCCGGGAGTGTTGGCGTGCGAGCGCACCCACGGCGTGAAGACGGTCAGGTCCAGGGCCACGAAGGCGTAGACCAGCGTGCGGAAGGCGGCGACCCGGCCGAGCGGCACGGGAGCGAAGAGCCACCTCATGGGCGCGTCCATTCGGCGACGACCTCGTCGCGGTAGTCGCCGGTGGGCCGGGCGTGCTCGATGCCGTGCCAGCGGATCACGATCTTGACGGTACGCAGCGGCGCGGCGCCCGGCGAGTGCGACGCGTAGGCGTCGGCGATCTGGCTGAGGCGGGCCGGATCCGACTCGTATGCGGACTGCTGCCCCTCGATCTCGGCCCGCCGGATGCCGCTGTTGCCCTCGGTGATCGCAACCGTCCGCCCGGCCGTGTCGACGCCCTCGACCCGGGTGTCCTTGGCGTCCCCGTTGGGATCGGGCGCCGTGGAGTACATCCGGAACGGGCCGAACGGAAAGTCGTCGTCGACGCCCCAGAACGTGCCGGCGAGCAGCAGCGCCCCGGCGACCAGGGTGGCGACGACCCGCACACGACGGCCCCGCACGGTCAGCTCATTCGCAGCCATCGGCTCAGTCCAGAAAGCTGTCGAGACCCACTGTCAGGCCGGGACGAGACAGGATTTTCCGTACGCCGAGCAGGACGCCGGGCATGAACGAGACCCGGTCGAGCGAGTCGTGCCGGATGGTCAGGGTCTCGCCCAGGCTGCCGAACAGGACCTCCTGGTGGGCCACGAGCCCGGCCGCGCGGATCGCGTGGACCCGTACCCCGTCGAGGTCGGCCCCGCGGGCGCCCGGCACCTCCTCCTTGGTCGCGTCCGGCATCGGGCCCCGACCGGCCTCGGCGCGCGCGGAGGCGATCAGCTTGGCCGTGTGCGTGGCCGTGCCGCTCGGCGCGTCCAGCTTGCGCGGGTGGTGCTGCTCGATGATCTCGGCCGAGTCGAAGTAGCGGGCCGCCTTGGCCGCGAACTGCATCATCAGGACCGCGCCGATGCCGAAGTTCGGGGCGATCAGCACACCGGCCGACGGCCGGCCGGCCAGCCAGGAGCGGATCTGCTCGTGCCGCTGGTCGGTGAAGCCGCTGGTGCCGACCACGAAGCTCTTGCCCCGCTCGAGGCCCCAGCGCAGGTTGTCCATCACCGCGCCGGGATTGGTCAGGTCGACGAGCACCTGGGCGTTCGCGGCGGCCTCGAGGTCGTCGCCGCGGCCGAGCGCCGCCACCAGCTCGAGGTCGGCCGCCGCCTCGACGGCCTTGACGGCCTCGGAGCCCATGCGGCCCTTGGCGCCGAGGACGCCCACACGGATCGGTTCAGTCACGGCGTCAATTTAGCCCGGTTGCGCCACCAGCGTTCCAGCAGTCCCACGACCAGGAACGTCAGCGCGACGTAGATCCAGCCGACCAGCACGTCGATCACGTAGTGCTCGCCGGTGTAGACCAGCGTGAAGGTCATCGCCAGCGGGTAGGCGAACAGCAGCGGCCACCAGCGCTTGCGGACCATCGGCAGGAAGAAGGCGACCGCCATCATCGCGTACGCGGTGTGCAGGGAAGGCATCGCCGCGACCGGGTTGGACTGCTCGACCTGCAGCGCGTTGAGAGTGTTGCCGGCGCCGTGCAGGCCCAGCACCTCCAGGCCGCGGAGCGAGAAGCGCACGACGTGCTCGGGGATGTAGTGGTACTGAGAGGCCCACCAGGGCGGCGCCGCCGGATAGAGGAAGTACGTGATCAGGCCGGCCATGCTGAGGAAGATCCACCGGCGCATGAACCGGTACGAGAGTTTGCGGCTGCGTACCCACAGAATGACCGCGACCGTGGGCACGGCCAGGAAGTGCGAGATGTAGACCAGGCTGGTCACCACCTCCCACCACGGCACGTGGTCCTTCGTGTAGAGGTGTTCCTGGAGCCAGACGGTGGGGATGTGGCCGCCGAACAGCGCCTTGTCCGCGTCGATCATGGGGTAGACGTGCGGATCGAAGAGCTTGTCGGCCGAGCCGCGCGACACGTTGTAGAAGACCAGCAGCAACACGACCGGCAGCCAGTCGCGCAGGAACAGCAGGTGCTCACGCCACGGCAGGTAGTTGCGCCAGGCGATGGTGGCCAGCCAGAGCCAGCCGAACGCGAGGAGCACGTCGCTGGTGGGCACGCCCACCAGGGTCACGAAGACGGCGAAGGCCGCCGCCCAGATCAACATGCCGATGACCCGGCGGCGGCGCTGCTCCGGGGTGATCTCGGGCGAGGGCGGCGGCTTCTCCAGCGTTGTCACGGGGCCCAAGGTTAGCGACCGGAGAAGTCGGCCTCGTCGAACGGCCCCACCACGGCCAGCGACATCGGCTGGGCCAGCAGGCCGGCCGCGATCGCGTTGACCTCGTCGGCGGTGACCGCGTCGACCCGGCCGAGCAGCTCGTCGACCGACATCAGATCGCCGTACAGCAGCTCCGACTTGGCCAGCCGGCTCATCCGCGAGCCGGTGTCCTCCAGGCCCAGCACGAAGGCGCCCTTGACCATGCCCTTGCCGCGGGCGATCTCCTCGGCGTCGACCCCCTTGGCCGACACCCGCTCCAGCTCGGCCCGGGTCAGGTCGAGAACCTCCTCGACCTTGCCGGGCGCGCAGCCGGCGTAGACGCCGAACAGGCCGGCGTCGGCGTACTGGCTGGCGTACGAGTAGACCGAGTAGGCCAGGCCCCGTTTCTCGCGGATCTCCTGGAAGAGGCGGCTGGACATGCCGCCGCCGAGGACGTTGTTGAGCACGCCCAGGGCGAAGCGGCGCTCGTCGCGGCGGCCGATGCCGACGCCGCCGAGGACCACGTGCGCCTGCTCGGTGTCCCGGTTGCGGACGACCGTGTGCGGGCGCTGGGTGGGCACGCGCTTCGACCCCGTACGCGGTCCGGCCGGATCGGCCGTTCCGGTGTCCAGCGCCGTGCCGGCCAGGGCCTTGCGCACGAGCCGGACGACGGTGGCGTGGTCGAGGTTGCCGGCCGCCGCGATCACGATGTTCGGCGGCGTGTAGCGGCGCTTGTAGAAGCTGTTGATCTGGTTGCGGGTCATCGGGGTGATCGATTCCTCGGTCCCCGAGATCAGCCGGCCCAGCGGGTGGTCGCCGAAGATCGCCTCGGTGAAGACGTCGTGCACCTCGTCGCCGGGCTCGTCCTCATGCATGGCGATCTCTTCGAGGATCACGCCGCGCTCGGTCTCCACGTCGGCCGGGTCGATGATCGAGTCGGCCACGGCGTCGCACATCACGTCCACCGCGAGCGCCAGATCGGCGTCGAGCACCCGTGCGTAGTAGCACGTGTACTCCTTCGTGGTGAAGGCGTTGGTCTCGCCGCCGACGGCCTCGATCTCGGCCGAGATCTGCAGCGCCGTGCGCTTGTGGGTGCCCTTGAAGAGCAGGTGCTCGAGGAAGTGGGAGGCGCCGGACATGCCCGGCGTCTCGTCACGCGAGCCGATGCCCACCCAGACGCCGAGCGAGGCGCTCCGGGTCGTGGGAATCGCTTCGGTGACGATGCGCAGACCACTGGGCAGGACGGTCCTCTTGACGCCGTCCTGCAGGGTCTTGGTAGTAACGCGGGCCGGCCTTCCGGCCGGCCCGCGGTTGTTGCTCGTTGTCACTGGTGATTACTCGCGGCGCTCGCCGCGGTCGCCACCGGAGCGCTGACGGCGACGGCGGGGCTCGCCACCACCCTCGCCACCACGGTCACCGCGCGGCTCACGCGGCGGACGGCTCTCGCGCTCGCCCGAACCCGACGCGGCGGGAGCGGCCGCGGGGGCCTCCTCGCCCTCGGGGCGGACCTTGTCCAGGTAGATCTTGCCGCGGGCGTCGATGTCCGCGATGGACACCTCGACCTTGTCGCCGACGTTGAGGAAGTCCTCGACCTTCTCGACCCGCTTGCCGTCGCCCACCTTGGAGATGTGCAGCAGGCCGTCGCGGCCCGGCAGCAGCGAGATGAACGCGCCGAACGCGGCCGTCTTCACCACGGTGCCGAGGAACTTGTCGCCGACCTTCGGCAGCGTCGGGTTGGCGATCGCGTTGATCCGCTCGACCGCGGCGTCGGCCGACGGGCCGTTGGTGGCGCCCACGTAGATCGTGCCGTCGTCCTCGATCGAGATGTCGGCGCCGGTCTCGTCCTGGATCGCGTTGATCGTCTGGCCCTTGGGGCCGATGACCATGCCGATCTTGTCGACCGGGATCTTCACCGAGGTGACCCGCGGCGCGTACTCCGACATCTCGGCCGGAGCGTTGATCGCCTGCTCCATGACCCCGAGGATCGTGGCGCGAGCCTCGTGGGCCTGCTGCAGAGCGCCGGCCAGCACGTCCGACGGGATGCCGTCGAGCTTGGTGTCCAGCTGCAGGGCGGTGACGAACTCGCTCGTACCGGCGACCTTGAAGTCCATGTCGCCGAACGCGTCCTCGGCGCCCAGGATGTCGGTCAGCGCGACGTACTGCGTCTTGCCGTCGACCTCGTCCGAGATCAGGCCCATCGCGATGCCGGCGACCGGCGCCTTCAGCGGCACACCGGCGCTGAGCAGCGACAGCGTCGAGGCGCAGACCGAGCCCATCGAGGTCGAGCCGTTCGAGCCCAGAGCCTCGGAGACCTGCCGGATCGCGTACGGGAACTCCTCACGCGTCGGCAGCACGGGCACCAGGGCCCGCTCGGCCAGCGCGCCGTGGCCGATCTCGCGGCGCTTCGGCGAACCCACCCGGCCGGTCTCACCGGTCGAGTAGGGCGGGAAGTTGTAGTTGTGCATGTAGCGCTTGGACTTCTCCGGCGCCAGGGTGTCCAGCGCCTGCTCCATGCGGAGCATGTTCAGCGTGGTCACGCCCAGGATCTGGGTCTCGCCGCGCTCGAACAGGGCCGAGCCGTGCACGCGGGGCAGCACACCGATCTGGGCCGACAGCGGACGGATGTCGCGCGGGCCACGGCCGTCGATGCGGACCTGGTCGCGCAGCACGCGCTGGCGCACCTCGGACTTGGTGACCGAGCGGAAGGCCGCGCTGATCTCCTTCTCGCGGCCCTCGAAGCGCTCGTCGAGAAGCTCGTGCGCCTTGGCCTTGACCAGGTCGAGAGCCTCCTCGCGCTCCTGCTTGGCGGCGATCTTGAGCGCCTCGGCGGTCTCGGCGCGGACGGCCTCGACCACAGCGGTGTAGACGTCGTCCTGGTAGTCCAGGAACACCGGGAACTCGACGGCCGGCTTCGAGGCGATCTCGGCCAGCTCGCTCTGCGCGCGGCACAGCTCGCGGATGGCCGGCTTGGCGGCCTCGAGACCGCTCGCCACGACCTCCTCGGTCGGGGCGGTGGCGCCACCGGCGATCAGCTTGACCGCGTTCGGCGTGGCCTCGGCCTCGACCATCATGATGGCGACGTCACCGTCGGCCAGGACGCGACCGGCGACCACCATGTCGAAGGTGGCCCGCTCGAGCTCCTCGATGGTCGGGAAGGCGACCCACTGGCCGTCGATGTGCGCGACCCGGGTCGAGCCGATCGGGCCGCTGAAGGGCAGGCCGGACAGCTTGGTCGACAGCGAGGCGCCGTTCATGGCGACCACGTCGTACGGGTGGGCCGGGTCGAGGGCCAGCACGGTCTCGACGACCTGGACCTCGTTGCGCAGGCCCTTGGTGAACGAGGGGCGCAGCGGACGGTCGATCAGGCGGCAGGTGAGGATCGCGTCCTCGCTCGGGCGGCCCTCACGGCGGAAGAACGAGCCGGGGATACGGCCCGCGGCGTACATCCGCTCCTCGACGTCGACGGTCAGCGGGAAGAAGTCGAAGTGCTCCTTCGGCTGCTTGCTGGCCGTGGTCGCGGACAGGACGGTGGTGTCGCCCAGCTGGACGATGACCGAGCCGGCGGCCTGCTTGGCCAGCCGGCCGGTGGAGAAAGTCACCTCGCGGGTGCCGAACGACCCGTTGTCGATGACGGCGGTGCGAGATTCGGTGCCGAGAGCGTTCTGCTCTGTCATGTGGTGCGGTACTCCTTCGTCGAGGACCCGGCGGTCTACACAGCGCGGTTGACTTCAGGCTGCCGGTCTTCGATCGAAGTGCCCAGGAATCAAGGCCTGGGAACCACTACCGAGGACCGGTGGCTTTGCCTGCGTACCGCGCGGGTCCGTGGGTATTGCTCGGGGGAGCGGCCCTGTGGCCACTCCCCCGGAGGTCAAGCTATCGGCGCAGGCCGAGGCGCTCGATGAGCGTCCGGTAGCGCGCGATGTCCTTCTTCTGAACGTAGTTGAGCAGACGGCGGCGACGGCCGACCAGCAGCAGCAGACCACGACGGCTGTGGTGGTCGTGCTTGTGCACCTTCAGGTGCTCGGTCAGGTCGGCGATCCGCTTGGTCAGCATCGCAACCTGGACCTCGGGGGATCCGGTGTCGCTGTCCTTCGACTTGTACTCGTCGATGATCTTGTGCTTGGTCTCTTGATCGAGCGCCATGTTCTCCGAACTTCTGTGTTGCCGGTGATCTCGGGATCCGCACCCGCGGCGTCGGGCAGGCACGCGGAGCCGTTGGCTGGATAAGCCAGCCGCGCCTCAACCCTACCAGGCAGTCACCGAAGCAACACTCGGGTCTGTTCCACGTCGGCCCGGATCTGGTCGATCAACGCCTCGACGGTCGTGTAGGTCACCTGTCCGCGCAGATGGGCGACGAAGTCGAGGCTGACCCGCTCGCCGTAGAGATCACCGTCGAAGTCCAGCACGTACGCCTCGACCCGGCGCTCGCGGCCCTCGAAAGTCGGGTTGGTGCCGACCGAGATGCTGGTGGGCAGCGGTTTGCCGTCCGCGCGCAGGAAGTAGCCGGCGTACACGCCGTCGGCCGGAATGGCCGCGTACCGATGCGTCATCAGGTTGGCGGTCGGGAAACCCAGCTCACGCCCGCGCTGATCACCGCGGACCACGACCCCACTCACCTGGTGGGGCCGGCCGAGCGCGTCCGACGCGGCCCGCACGTCGCCGGCGTCGACACAACTGCGGATGTACGTCGACGAGAAGACCAGCCCGTCCTCGGAGACCAGCGGGGCGTCCTCGACGGTGAACCCGAACGAGGTGCCCAGCCGCTCCAGCAGGGCCGCGTCACCGGCCGCCTTGTGCCCGAACCGGAAGTTGTCGCCCACCACCACGGCCGCCGCGTGCAACGACTCGACCAGCACGTCGTGCACGAAAGCCTCGGGCGAGAGCTGCGAGAACTCCCTGGTGAAGGGCACCACGCACAGGGCGTCGGCGCCCAGCTGCTCGATCAGCTCGGCCTTGCGCACCGGCTCGGTCAGCACGGCCGGGTGGGAACCGGGCCGCACCACCTCGGCCGGATGCGGGTCGAAGGTCACCACAACCGACCGCAGCCCCAGCTCATGGGCGCGCTGCACGGCATGCCCGATGATCGCCTGGTGGCCCCGGTGCACACCGTCGAAGACGCCGATCGTGACGACCGACCGGCCCCAGCCCCCCGGCACCGATTCGAAGCCCCGCCACCGCTGCATGTCCGCGTACCCCTTCGGTGTTCGCCAGTTAGCGGTTCTCAGCGTATCGGGCGGCGTAGGTCACGCCGGGGCCAGGACGATCTCGGCCCGGGCCCGGCCCGCACGCTCGGAGACGATGGCCAGCACGTCACCCTCCGGGGAGAAGACGGCGTACGGCCCCGAAATGCCGACCGGGTCCAGCGGGCCACCATGGCTGAGCACACGCGCCTCCTCCGCGGTCGCCTCCCGCTGCGGGAACGCCTGCCGCGCGGCCTCGGACATCGGCAGCGTCACGACATCGGGCTCCCGCTCGGCCAGCTGGTCGAGGGTGAGCGCCTCGCCGAGCGTCAAGCCACCCACCGCCGTACGGCGAAGGGCCGTGAGATGACCGCCGACGCCGAGCCCCGCACCGAGATCGCGGGCGATCGACCGGATGTAGGTGCCGGAAGAACAGGTCACATCGACATCCACATCGACGAAGTCACCCACCCGCCGGATGTCGAGAACATCCAGCTTCGAAATCGTGACCCGCCGCGCCGGAATCTCGACGTCCTCGCCGTCGCGAACCCGCTTGTAAGCCCGCTGCCCGTTGATTTTGATGGCGCTCACAGCACTGGGCACCTGATCGATCTCGCCCCGCTGCTCCGCCAGTCCCCCACGAATCGCCTCGTCGGCGACATGACCGGCCGGCGTGGTGGCGGTGACCTCCCCCTCGGCGTCATCGGTGATCGTCGACTGCCCGAGGCGGATGGTCGCCGAGTAGCTCTTCTCCGACCCGATGACGTACGTCAGCAGGCGTGTCGCCCTGTTCACACCGATGATGAGCACCCCGGTAGCCATCGGATCAAGCGTGCCGCCATGCCCGACCCGCCGGGTCTTGGCCAGCCGCCGAATCCGGCTCACAACATCGTGCGAGGTCATCCCCGCCGGCTTGTCCACCACGATCAGTCCGTCCGCACTCACCCGCCCACCTTAGGGTCCGCCTTCCGCCGCCCAGCCCTCAGCCCGCCCAGCCCTCAGCCCGCCCAGCCTTCCGCTCGCCCGGCCTTCCGCCCGCCCAGCCCTCGGTCCGCCCGGCCGTCCGCCCGCCCGCCCCCAGCCCGCCCAGCCTGCCGCCCGCCCGCCCTCAGCCCAGCCCTCAGGCCGCCCAGCCTTCCGCCTGCCCGGCCCTCAGCCCGCCCAGCCTGCCGCCCGCCCTCAGCCCAGCCCTCAGGCCGCCCAGCCCTCAGCCCAGCCTTCCGCCTGCCCGGCCCTCAGCCCGCCCGGCCGCCCGCCCGCCCGGCCCTCAGCCCGCCCAGCCCTCAACCCGGCCCTCAGCCTGGCCCAGCCTTCCGCCCGCAAACTGTGCAGGTCCTAACCCTGCCAGTTCTCAATGCGGGTGGGCCGTTGTCCACAGGATCGGAGTTGTCCACAGCGGTCGAGCGCGATCGTGGCGTTCGTGGTGAGAATGAGCCCAGAGGCGGGGGTCCCCCTGGGAGGGCGGGCGCGGCTGTGGGTCAGGCGGTCTTGGGGTTCGGCGCTTTCAGTTCGGCTCCCACGACCGCCCAGCGGGACGAACGCCAGCGCCAGACCGTGCCGGCGAAGCGGATCGCGATGAGCAGGGCCAGGCCGGCCCAGACGCCGCCCAGGCCGAGGTTCAGCCAGTAGGCGATCCAGATGGCGGGCAGGAAGCCGAGCAAGGTCGCGGCCAGTGTGATGTCGCGCAGGAAGCGGACGTCGCCGGCGCCGATCAGTACGCCGTCGAGGGCGTAGACGATGCCGGCGAACGGCATCAGCGCGATGAACCACGGCCAGACGACGGCCGCCTGGTCGTGCACCGCCGGGTCGGGGGTGAACCAGCCGGGGATGACGCCGGCGCCGGCCGCGGCCAGCGCGGCGAAGGCGATCCCGGCCAGGCCGCCGGCGACGGTCACCCGTTTGGCGACGTCCTGGGCCGCCTGGGCGTCGCCGGCGCCCAGGGTCGCGCCGACCAGGGACTGGGCGGCGATGGCGACCGCGTCGAGGGCGAGCGCGCTGAAGAACCAGAGCTGGAGGGCGATCTGGTGGGCGCCGACCGCGGCCACCCCGAAGCGGCTGGCGACGGCGGTGGCGGACAGGAAGCAGGCCTGGAACGAGGCGCCGCGGATCAGTAGGTCACGGCCGAGGACGATCTGCTGCACGATGACCGCCGGTACCGGCCGCAGCGCTCGGGTCTCGCGGACTAGGGCGGCCAGGAACAGGCCGCCGGAAACGGTCTGCGCGGCCACGTTGGCGACGGCGGAGCCGTTCAGGCCCCAGCCGACCGGGTAGACGAGCAGCGGGCAGAGGATCGCCGAGAGGACGTTCGCGCCGAGCACGAAGAAGAGCGGCCGGCGGGTGTCCTGGACGCCACGCATCCAGCCGTTGCCGGCGGCGGCGAGCAGCAGGCCGGGAATGCCGAAGGAAGCGATGCGCAGCCACTGGGCGGCCGCGCCGGCCGTCTCGGCGTTGCCGGCCAGCGCGTGGGCCAGCGGGTCGGCGCCGATCTGGGCCAGCAGCACCAGGAGCAGGCTCAGGGCCAGGGCGAGCCAGGACGCCTGTACGCCCTCGGCGACAGCCGCGGCCCGGTCACCGGCGCCGAAGCGGCGGGCGGCCCGCCCGGTGGTCCCGTACGCCATGAGCGCGCCGAACCAGGCGGCCACCGACATGACAGTTCCGCTGACCGCCACGGCGGCGAGCGGCACGGCACCGAGATGTCCCACGACGGCCGTGTCGACGAGCACGTAGAGCGGCTCCGCCGCCAGCACCACAAGCGCCGGCAAGGCGAGCGCCGCAATCCGCCGCGCCGAAGCCGGCGACCCACTGGACACCGCGCCAGACCCAGCACCACCAGGCGCCGCGCCAGACCCAGCACCACCAGGCGCCGCGCCAGACCCAGCACCACCAGGCGCCGGGTCAGAACCGACGCCGCCACGGGCCGCGCCCGAACCAGCACCGCCAAGCGCCGCACCAGAACCGGCACCGCCGAGCTCCGGGCCAGAACCAGCCCAGGCGAGCGCCGAGTCGGAACCAGCGCTGGGGCGAGCCGGGTCGACGCCGGCGGAATTACCCGTCGGGTCTACACGCGGGAGATCACCCGCCGCATCAACGCCCGCGAGACCGTCCGCCCGATCAGCGCCGGCGCGGTCGCTTCCCGCGTCCGGGCCGAGTCGGCCAGGGGGTGGATAGACGCCGGAGGAGTCGGCCGGGCCGGAGGAAAAGGCGGGACCGAAGGAGTCGGCGGGGCCGGGGGCGTCAGCGGGGCCGTCGTTGGGCGCGGGTGGGTTCGGCCGGTCGAACGGGCTCATGGGTTGTCATGATGCCCGCCCGGCCGTAAGGAGTGCAAACGCTACGAGTGCTTACTGGCGGGTGTCCATCGACGTCTGCAGGGCGCGGCGCGCGGCCTCGCGGGCTTCGTCGGTGGTGGGGGGCTTCGGCTTGGTGGCCATGATCGTGGTCCTTCCACGGTGGGTGAAGGCGCGACGCGCCTGAGGTTTGGTCGAGCGGAGCGCCGCGGGGCCGGTCCGGGATCGCCGGACGTCTGGCGAGGGCGACGCTGCCCGGGCGGGTGGGCCCGGGTGGCTCGAGGTCTCGCGGCGGGCAGTGGTCACGACCGCGCAAAACCTAATCACCGTTCAGGACCCAAACTATCGTTCAGTCGGCCGCGGTACGGGTGCTTCCCACGAAGCGGGACACGAAAAAAGCCGGTGTCGCCGAAGCGACACCGGCCGGAAGCCGATCCTTACTACTTCGTGAGATTGACGTCCAGGAGATCCTTGACCTGCTGGACGATCTCCTCGGGCGTGCCCCGGCCGGTGAAACCGGCCGCCAGACGATGACCGCCGCCGCCGAGCGCCACCGCCACGGCGCTGACGTCGACCGCGCCCTTGGAGCGCAGCGACACCGCCCACTCCCCGGCCGTCATCTCTTTCACGAGCACCGCCACGTCCGCCTCGGCGACACTGCGGACCGGGTCGATGAGCGATTCCAGCACGTACGGCTTCTGGTCGTATTTCTCCAGGTCGGCCGTGGTCGCGTACGTCCAGACCACACCGCGCCCACCCGCCGCCGTGACGTCGAGACGGGCCCGGCCCAGCACCTCGCCGGAGAGTTTCATCGCCCCGAAGGGGCGGGTGTCGAAGATCCGCCGCGAGATCTCGGCCGGGCTGATGCCCGTCGCGATCAGCCGGGCCGCGAGCTGATGCACCTCGGGGGTGGTCAGGTCGAACTTGAACGAGCCGGTGTCGGTCGACAGCGCCACGTAGAGGCACTCGGCGATCTCGGCGTCGAGCGGCACCCCGAGCCGGCTCAGCAGCGCCTCGGCCACGACCGAGGTCGCGGCGGCCCGCGGAGCCACGAGATTGATGCCACCGAAGCCCGTGTTCGAGGCGTGGTGGTCCAGGACGATCACGGCCGGCGCGCTGGGCAGCAGACTCACCAGATCACCGAGGCGCGACTCCGCCGCCACGTCGAAAATCATGATCAAAGCCGGGTTCCGGTACGCGTCCTCGTCGGCCACCAGAAGCTCGCTGCCGGGCAGCTCACGGTAGGGCACCGGCACCTCGAAGCGGCCCGGGAACGTGGCCCGCAGCCGGGTGACACCGAGCCGGCGCAGCCCCAGCCCGAAGCCGAGCATGCTGCCGAGCGCGTCCCCGTCCGGGTTCACGTGGCAGATGAGCTGGACCTCGTCGTCGGGACCGAGCGCACGGATCGCGTCCACAGCGGCCACCCACTCGAGGTCGGCCACTCCCCCGATCACGGCCGGGCCACTCGCCCCGTCACCGGAGACCGTGGCGGACGCACCGCCGAGGGCCCAGGCGGGGCGGGGGGCGCCGGCCCCGGCCGGCCGGGGCACGCCCCCGGGGGCCACGCCCCCGGGGATGCTGGAGACCGTTCTCACCCCTGGTCCTCGCGAGCTCCGACCCGCTCGTCCTCGTCCTCGTCGTCCTCGTCGGCCTTGTACGGGTCGGGGTCGCCCGCGTACTGCTTGCCGGCGGCGAGCCGCTGCACTTCCTGGTCGCGCAGGCGCGCCTCGGCCAGCAGGTGGTCGATCTCCTTGGCCTGGTCCTGCACGTTGTCGAGCACGAACGCCAGGCTCGGCGAGTGCCGCAGGCCCAGGGCGTGACCGACGCGGCTGCGCAACATGCCCTTGGCGCTCTCCAGCGCGGCCTTGGTGGCCGCCTGCTCGGTCGGGTCGCCGAGCACCGTGTAGTAGACGGTCGCCTCGCGCAGATCACCGGTGATCCGCGCGTCCGTGATGGTCACCATGCCGAGCCGGGGATCCTTGATCTCACGTACCAGCGATGCCACCAGCTCCCGTACGCGCTCCGCATGACGGCGCGTCTTGGCCGGGTCCGACATATCGCCCACCTCCGACTGTGATCCCGCGGGTCTCACTACCCCCGCCCAACTGCTGAAGCGTACCCAGCCCGCCTATGGGCCGAACTAGTCGTCCTCCCCGTAGAGGCGGCGCTTGACCGAGAGCAACTCGATCTCGGGGCGACCGGCCACCTGGTTCTCACAGGTGTCGATGACCGCGCGGGCCTGAGCCGGCTCGGCGGCAACCACCGCCACCCCGAGCAGGGCCCGGCCGTGCAGGTCGTGGAAGCCGACCTCGGCGGCGCTGACCTCGTATTTCTTCAGCATCGCGAGGATCGGGCGGACGTAGGAGCGCTTCTGCTTGAGCGACTGGGAGTCGCCGGGCAGGAGCAGGTCGAACACTGCGGTTTCCGTATACATCAGCGGTGAGACTACCGCCGGGGTATGACAGTTCTCAGTTGGTTTTCCGGGCGACCAGGACGTCGCGCTCGATGCCCTGGTCGACGCGGTGGTCCAGGGGCAGCTGGTCGACGAGTTCCAGGTTGTGTGCCAGCAGGATGTCCTCGGCCAGCTCACGCCGGGCGACCTTGGTGTTCCAGGACAGGCCGAGGGCGCCGCCCGGGCGCAGCAGGGGCAGCCACTGCGGCACCGCGCGCTCCAGCAGGTCGAGCGGGCGCCGGGAGATGCCGCCCTCGTCGTCGTAGCTGCCGTGGGCCACGCCGTACGGCAGGTCGGCCACCAGGACGTCGGCCACGCCGGCTCGGATCAGGCCCTCGAGCTGGGTGGTGTCGGCCTGCAGGACGGTGACCTTCTGCACCGCGCCGGCCTTGTGGTCCTCCTTGCTGGCGGCCATGGTGACCTCGAGCCGGCGCGCGGCGCGCTTGCCCTGGCGCCGTACGGGGACGAGCTCGGCGGTGTGCTTGAGGCGCTTGCGCTTGAGCCAGGTCTGGAGGAAGAGTTTGTACGCCTCGACGTCCCTGCCGTCGATCTCCACGCCGACCCCGTCGTAGCCGTACATGAGGGCCTGGTTGAGGGTCGTCCCCCGGCCGCAGAGCGGGTCTAGCACGGTCAGGTGCCCGTCGAGCATCCGCCCGGCCGAGGCCGAAGCGAGCAGGGTCAGGTTGAGCACCAGCTTGGTGAACTGCTCGTTGGTCTTGCCCGCGTACTTCGGAATCGTGATCAGGTCGCTGTCATACGTCGCCAGCGGCGTCATCATGATCGGCCGCAGCAGCTCGTCCACCCGCTCGAACAGCGCATACGCCGACGACAGATTCGACAAGTACGAAATGTCCCGCTCGGAGAGAGCGCCGGTGAAGGTCAAATACTCCACACCACCGAGCGTCGCCACGTCGATGTCCGAAATATCGGACGACAGCACCTTTCCAAAGGCGGCCACCTCGGCCAGCGCGAGACGAGAGGCCTGATCGGCGTAGACACGATTGGCGGACGGAGCGAGGAGCAGGGCGTACCGGGACATGCGCTACATCTTGGCAGGCGGCGTGACAGGCGCAGCAGGCGCAACCACCGCACCGTGGGGGTTTGGGGGCTCGGCCCCCATAGCAGGCATGACGCAAAGGAGCCCCCGGTCCGCGCTTTCCGCGGACAGGGGGCTCCCAGCGACTCAGGCGCGGGGCTTCTCGCGCATCTCGAAGGTCTCGATCACGTCGCCGACCTGCGGGGAGCCGAAGCCACTCAGGGTCAGACCACACTCGAAGCCCTCGCGGACCTCGGTGGCGTCGTCCTTGAAGCGGCGCAGCGAGCTGACCGTGACGTTCTCGGCCACCACGACGCCGTCCCGCAGGATGCGGGCCTTGGCGTTGCGGCGGATGAGACCGCTGCGGACCAGACAGCCGGCGATGAGTCCGATCTTGGACGAGCGGAAGACCTCGCGGATCTCCGCCGTGCCCTGCTCGACCTCTTCGTACTCCGGCTTGAGCAGACCCTTGAGCGCGGCCTCGATCTCCTCGATGGCCTGGTAGATCACGCTGTAGTAGCGGATCTCCACGTTCGCCCGGTCGGCCATCTCCTTGACCTTGTTCGAGGCCCGGACGTTGAAGCCGATGATCGTGGCGGTCGCTTCCGAGGAGGCGCTCGCCAGGTTCACGTCGCTCTCGGTGATCGCACCGACGCCGCGGTGGATGACCTTGAGCTGGATCTCGTCCGGAATCTCGATCTTGAACAGCGCGTCCTCGAGGGCCTCGACCGAACCGGACGAGTCGCCCTTGATGACCAGGGTGAGCGAGGTCTTCTCGCCCTCCTTGAGCTGCTCCATGAGCGTCTCGAGAGTCGCCTTGGTGCGCGAGTTGGCGAAGCTCGCCGCACGGCGGCGGGCCTGCCGCTGCTCGGCGATCTGCCGAACGGTGCGGTCGTCCTCGCCGGCGAGGAACGTGTCGCCCGCGCCGGGCACCGAGGTGAGACCGAGGACCAGGACCGGACGGGCCGGCAGAGCCTCGGCGACCACGTTGCCGTTCTCGTCGAGCATGGCGCGGACGCGGCCGTGCGCGCCGCCCGCCACGATCGAGTCGCCGGCACGCAGGGTGCCCTTCTGCACCAGGACGGTCGCGACGGCGCCGCGGCCCTTGTCGAGGTGCGACTCCACGATCGCGCCCTGCGCCGAACCGTCGACCGGAGCGGTCAGCTCCAGCGACGCGTCGGCGGTCAGCAGGACGGCCTCGAGCAGGTCGTCGATGCCGATGCCGGGCTTGGCCGCGACGTTGACGAACATCGTGTCGCCGCCGTACTCCTCGGCCAGCAGGCCGTAGTCGGCCAGCTGCTGACGCACCTTCTCGGGGTTGGCGTCGGGCTTGTCGACCTTGTTCACCGCGACCACGATCGGCACCTCGGCCGCCTTGGCGTGGTTGAGCGCCTCGACCGTCTGCGGCATGACGCCGTCGTCGGCCGCCACGACCAGGATGACGATGTCGGTGACCTGGGCGCCGCGGGCACGCATGGCGGTGAACGCCTCGTGACCCGGGGTGTCCAGGAACGTGATCGCCCGGTCCTCGCCGTTGTGCTCGTACGACACCTGGTAGGCGCCGATGTGCTGGGTGATGCCACCCGCCTCGCCGGCGACCACGTTGGTCTTGCGGATCGCGTCGAGCAGCTTCGTCTTACCGTGGTCGACGTGACCCATGACGGTCACGACCGGCGGACGGGTGACCAGACGGTCCTCCGCCACCTCGGCGTCGAGGTCGATGTTGAACTGCGCGAGCAGCTCACGGTCCTCGTCCTCGGGGCTGACGATCTGCACGTTGAAGCCCAGGTGCTCACCGAGCAGCAGCAACGTGTCGTCGGAGCACGACTGCGTCGCCGTCACCATCTCGCCCAGGTTGAACATCTCCTGGACCAGCGAGCCGGGGTTCGCGTTGATCTTGTCGGCGAAGTCGGAGAGCGACGCGCCGCGGGAGAGCCGGATCTCCTGACCCTGACCCCGCGGAGCGCCGGAGCTCATCTGCGGGGCGGACAGGTTGTCGAACTCTTGACGCCGCTGCTTCTTCGACTTGCGACCGCGGGTCGGCCGGCCACCCGGACGCCCGAAGGCACCCGCGGCACCGCCGCCACGACCGCGACCGCCACCACCGGGACGACCCGGAGCACCGGCACCGGCCGGAGCACCGCCGCCACCACCGGGGCCGCCGCGGTAGCCACCGCCACCGCCGCCACCACCGGGGCCACCGCGGTAGCCGCCACCACCGGCGCCACCACCGCCACCGGGACGGAAGCCGCCACCGGCGCCGCCGCCACCACCGGGACGGAAGCCGCCACCGGCGCCGCCACGACCGCCGCCGCCACCACCGGGACCGCCACGGCCACCGGCGCCGCCACCCGGACGGCCGGGGCCGGCCGGACGCTGCGCGGGCATGGACGCGGGGCTGGGCCGCGGGGGCATCGACGCGGGACTGGGCCGCGGGGGCATGCCCGGCTGGTTGGGCCGGGGCATGGAGGCCGGCGAGGGACGGGCGGCGTTGCCACCCGAGACGCCGAACGGGTTGTTGCCCGGGCCGCGCGACGGCGGACGCGGGGTGTTGCCACCGGCGGGGCCGGGACGCGGGCCGGCCGGAGCGCCGCCGCCACCCTGCGGGGCGGGGCGGGCCGCGGGCGAACCCGGGCGCGGCGGAACCGAGCCGGGGCCGGGACGCGGGCCGGAACCACGAGGCGCGCCGCTGTCGGCCGGGGGCTGCTGCGCCCGGCGCTCGGCGTCACGGGTGCGGGCGGCCTGAGCGGCCTTGACCGCGGCCTCCTGCTCGGCCTTGAGGGCCGAGGCACGGGCCTCGGCCGCCGCGACCTCGATGTCGTGGGCGCTGGCCGGCTTGGTGACCGGGCCGGGCGTGGGGCCCGGACGGCCGGGAACCGGCGGCTTGGGACGCGCGAAGGAGCCGGGCGACGGGGCCGGCGACGTCGGGGCGCTGGGAGCGCCACCGGTAGTCGGGCCGGGCCGGCGCGGCGGCTGGGGACGCGCGGCGGGCGGAGCCGGGCGAGCCGCGGACGGCGCGCTGGGCGCAGCACTGCTGGCGGCGGGTGCGGACGGGGCCGGGGCCGCCGGAGCGGAACCTGCCTCGAGGGCACCACGCAGCCGTCGGGCCACCGGGGCCTCGACGGTGCTGGATGCGGATTTGACGAACTCGCCCATCTCCTTGAGCTTGGCGAGAACGGTCTTGCTGTCGACCCCGAGCTCTTTGGCGAGCTCGTGTACGCGGGCCTTTCCTGGCACTGCACTCCTCACTTCGAGGTCGTGCGAGCGCACCCGCAACGACCTCACTCGTGCACTAGAAGCCTGTTCATTTCAGGGACTTCATCGTGTGCTCATCTGGGTCGTCCTACCTTGCTGGGTCATGACGCGGCCACAGCGGCCGTGCCATCTGTCGTTCCGCACGGCAAGGCCGTACGGATGTGCTCGGCTAGCAATCCGGAGTCAGCAACACCGGTGAGACGCAGCGCGCGCCCAAAAGCGCGACGCCGCTCCGCCAGCGCGAAGCAAGCCGGATCGGGATGCAAATGTGCTCCCCGGCCCGGCAGTCGGCGGTCCGGATCGGGCTGGAGCCGGAGATCTTCCCCGGAACCGGCCGCGACGAACCGAATCAAATCGGAGGCCGGCGCACGCTTGCGACAGCCAACACAGGTTCGTGTCGGACCGGCCACGTGAAAGTCTACTCCTCAGACGTCCGGAACGCGTATCCGGTCAGCTTCCCGCCTCGGCCGCATCGCGGTCGGGGGCGGAAGCCGGCTCGTTGTCCGGCCGGATGTCGATGCGCCACCCGGTGAGCCGGGCCGCGAGCCGCGCGTTCTGTCCCTCCCGGCCGATCGCCAGCGAGAGCTGGAAATCGGGCACGGTGACCCGGGCCGTCCGGCTGGCCGCGTCGACCACCTCGACCCGCAGCGCCTTGGCCGGTGAGAGCGCATTCCCGACGAACTGGGCCGGGTCCTCCGAGAAGTCGATGATGTCGATCTTCTCGCCGTGCAACTCGCTCATCACGGCCCGGACCCGCTGGCCCATCGGGCCGATACAGGCGCCCTTGGCGTTCACGCCCGGCACCGTCGAATGCACCGCGATCTTCGTACGGTGACCTGCCTCACGCGCGATCGCGGCGATCTCGACGGTGCCGTCGGCGATCTCCGGCACCTCGAGCGCGAACAGCTTCTTGACCAGCGCCGGGTGCGACCGGGAGAGCGTCACCTGCGGACCGCGGAAGCCCTTGGCCACGTGCACCACGATCGCGCGGATGCGCGAGCCGTGGTCGTAGGGCTCGCCGGGCACCTGCTCGGACTGCGGCAGCACCGCCTCGATCTTGCCGAGGTCGACGATGACGATGCCCTTCTCGGCCCGCGCGGCGTCCGCCTGCACGATGCCGGTGACCAGGTCGCCGTCGCGCCCCGCGTACTCACCGAAGTGCTGCTCGTCGGTGGCCTCGCGCAGCCGCTGCAGGATGACCTGCTTGGCGGTCATCGCCGCGATGCGGCCGAAGTCGTGCGGAGTGTCGTCCCACTCGCGCACCACGGTGCCGTCGGCGTCCAGCTCCTGCGCCAGCACCGAGGCGACGCCGGACTTGCGGTCGATCTCCACGCGGGCGTGGCTCTGCGCGCCCTCCGTGTGCCGGTACGCGGTGAGCAGGGCGGTCTCGATGGCCGCCAGAATCGTCTCGAACGGGATCTCCCGCTCGCGCTCCAGGGCGCGCAGCGCCGCGAGGTCGATGTTCACTCCTCGCCCTCCCTATCATCGGTGTCGATGTCGTCGTCGTCCTCGTCGCCGAAGTCGGCCTCGTCGAGCCGTTTGAACTCGATCTGCACCTTGCCGGCGCCGAGTTCCGGGTACTTCAGCTCGTGCGGTGTGCCGTCGACGTCGAGCACGATGCCCTCGTCGCCGGCGTCGATCACGCGGCCGGTCATGCCGTTCACGGCGACCAGCCGGCCCCGGTTGCGCCGCCAGTGGCGCGGCGCGGTCAGCGGCCGGTCCACGCCCGGCGAGCCGACCTCCAGTTGGTACTCCCCCGCGAGGACCTCGTCACCGCGCTCCTCGGCGGCGTCGAGCGCCTCCGAGATGGCACGGGAGACGACGGCCACGTCATCCAGGCTGATGCCGGAGTCGGTGTCGACCAGGACGCGGACCACGTGCCGGCGACCGGCACGGGCGACGCTGACGTCCTCCAGGTCGTACCCGGCCTCGGCGACCACCGGCTCGATCACGGCGCGGACCCGCGCCTTGGCCGCCACGAGGTCGACACGGGCCGGAGCGGGAACCCGCTCCTCCGCCTGCTGCCTCTTACGGCCACCAGGCCGGGCACCGGCGCGACCACGCTGCGTCATCGGGCCTCGACCTTTCGTTGAACAACCAAGAAACGACTGTATGCCGCCGGGCGATGAGCCCCGCGGCTGACGCAGAGCGTAACGCGCCGGTCGCGTCGACGGTTCGGCGCCGCTCCGATTCCGCGCCATCCGCAGGTCACCGGCTGTACCGCATGGTGTTGACTGGCGCCGTGCGGGAGAAATGGGAGATCGGACACAGCCGCCGGTGGGTGCTGGGCACGGCGTCGGCGGTGGGCGCGGCCGCCCTCACCGGGTGCGGGCTTCTCGACGACGACGAGCCGGAGCCGCCGAAGGCCCCCGATCCGCTCGAACCGCTGCTCGCCGAAGCCCTCGCGCTGGCCACGGCGTACGACCAAGCGGTCGTCAGCCAGCCCGGGCTGCGCACCCGCCTGGCCCCGCTGGCCGAGGATCACCGGACGCACGCGGCCGAGATGTCCCGCCTGATCGGCCGGCCCCTGGCCTCCGCGCCCGTGGCGAGCGCGAGTGCCGGGCCGGCGACCACCGTGGCCGCCCTGCGCCAGGCCGAGCAGGCCGCCCAGAAGACGGCGGTGGCGGCGTGCAAGGTGGCCGCGCCCGACCGGGCCGGCCTGGTCGGCTCCATCGCCGCCAGCCGCGCCACGCACGCCGAGGCCCTGCGATGAACGAGCAGCTGGGCGCCGCCCTCGCGGGCGAGGAAGCGGCGATTTACGCGTACGGGGTCATCGGCGTCCATCTCGACAGCGACGGCGACGTGGCCGAGGCCCGGGCCGCCGAACAGGCCCACCGGCAGAAACGCGACTACCTGGTCGGCCGGTTGTCGCAGCTCAAGGCGAGCGCGGCGCCCTCGCCGGCCGGCTACGAACTGCCGTACGAGGTGACCGACCGGGCGACCGCTCTGAAGCTCGCCATCCAGGTCGAGGACGGTGTGGCCCAGGGCTGGCGCCCGGTGCTGCCGGTGACCGAGGGCGCCGAGCGGGCCACCGCCCTGGCCGCGATGACCGAGGCCGCGGTACGGGCCACCCGCTGGCGCCGGCTGGCCGAGGTGGCGCCGGCCACGATGCCCTGGCCGGGACGCCCCGATTAGTCCGTTTAACCGCTACGCGGCGTAGACCTTTCGCGTACACATTCATCCCACAGAATGACGGGGTGCTGGACGAGATCGATCTCACGTCGCCGCGCGGGCGGCTGGCCGAGCGGTTGCACGACGTCATCGAACGGCGGTGGCCGGCCGAGGTTCAGGCCATCGGCGTGTACGGATCACTCGCGCACGGCGACGACCGCGACGGCAGCGACGTCAACGTGCAGGTGGTCACCTATCGCCCGGGCGCCGGCCCGAAACCGGTCCTGCGCCGTGTCGACGGCATCCTGGTCGACCTGCGGGTGATCACCGGTGAGGAGGGCATGCGCCGGGCACGCGAGGTGACGCCGCGCTGGCCGCTGGTGGCCGACCGGCTGGTGAGCACCCGGCCGCTGCTCGACCCGCGCGGCTGGTTCGGCGCCCAGCGCGACGCCCACCTGGCCCGGCTGGCCGAGGCCCGGCCGCCGGAGTTCACCGGCGCGGCCCGGCACGACTGGGAGGTGGCGGCGGCCGCGCACGAGCGTGCCGTGCGGCTGGCCGAGTGGTACGAGACCGACGCCGCCCTGGTGATGATCGCCGAGGCCCGGTTGCACGCGGCGCTGGTCGCCGGCCTGCTCAGCCGCACCTATTTCCGCAACACGGCCGACGCGGTCAAGCGCACCGGCCTGGCCGGCGCCGACGTGCAGGAACTGTCCTCGGTGCTCAAGGCGCAGGCCGAGGACCTGACCGCGCGCGGCTGCCCGGTCGACGGCAGCCTCCGGGAGCTCTTGTCTTAGGGCAGGGTGAGGATTTCCGAGCCGTCCTCGGTGACCACGAGCGTGTGCTCGAACTGGGCGGTCCACTTGCGGTCCTTGGTGACGACCGTCCAGCCGTCCTTCCAGATCTCGTACTCGTGGGTGCCGAGCGTGATCATCGGCTCGATGGTGAAGGTCATCCCGACCTCCATCACGGTGTCCAGGCGCGGATTGTCGTAATGCGGGATGTAGAGCCCGGAATGAAACGTCTCGCCGATGCCGTGACCGGTGAAGTCGCGCACGACCCCGTAACCGAACCGGCGGGCGTACGCCTCGATGACCCGCCCGATCGCGTTGATCGGCCGGCCCGGCGCGACCGCCCGGATGCCGCGCATCATCGCCTCGTGGGTGCGCTCGACCAGCAGGCGGGCCTGTTCGCCGACCTCGCCCACGCAGAACGTCGCGTCGGTGTCGCCGTGCACCCCGTCGACGTACGCCGTCACGTCGACGTTGATGATGTCGCCGTCCTCGATCACCGTCGAGTCGGGGATGCCGTGGCAGATCACCTCGTTGAGCGAGGTGCAGCAGGACTTGGGGAAGCCCTTGTAGCCCAGCGTGGACGGGTACGCGCCGTGGTCGCACAGGAACTCGTGCACCACCCGGTCGATCTCGTCGGTGCTCACCCCGGGCTTGCAGTGCTCGCCGGCGAGTTGGGTGGCCCGCGCCGCCAGGCGCCCGGCGATCCGCATCTTCTCGATGGTCTCGGCGGTCTGTACGTGGGATCCACGCCACTCTTTCGGGCGCTTCTTACCCACGTACTCCGGGCGGACGATCTGTGCCGGGACCGCCCGCCAGGGCGACTGTTTTCCCGGCATCAATGGGGCACGAACGGTCATAGCCCCAGCCTATCGCCGCGATGCGCGGACCGGCCGGGCACGGGCACGGCCCGGTAACAGGTCTGTTGACCTCTATCAACCGGTTCTTGCCGCGTTTCCGGCGCTGTGTAATCGTGTGTTCGTGGATCAAGAGGGGGCCGACCCGAACTTCACCGCGACCGGCGTGGTGACCGAGGACCGGGTGGTCGTGACTGTGACCGGCGAGGTGGACATGTCCACCGCCGACGCCATGTTCCGCGCCGCGACTGTGGACGGCGCCGGCGCGGCGACGCTCGACCTGCGCGAGGTCACGTTCTTCGACTCCGCCGCCATCCACGCCCTGCTGCGGTTGGCCGACCGTTTCGGCGCCGGGCTGCTGGTGCACCCCTCGGCCCAGGTCCGCCGGGTGCTGGAGATCTCGGGCCTGTCGACCCAGCCCTGGCTCAGCCCGCTTTAGACCCAGCCCGCTCGAGGCCCAGCCCGCTTGAGGCCCGGCTCGCTCGAGGACTCAGCCCGCTTTGGACAGCGGCCGCCGCAGGGTCACCGACGTGCCGTGCGCGGACCGGCTCACCGACAGCTCGGAGAGCGCGCCGATCAGCGCCAGGCCCCGGCCGCGGAAACCCGCCGAACTGGTGTCACGCCAGGTTCCCGTGTCCCGCACGGTGATGACGACCGCGTCGTCCACCAGCGCCGCCTCCACTGTGATCACCGGCTCGGCCGGCTCGACCGGGTGCTCGATCGCGTTGGCCGCCGCCTCGGAGACCGCCACGGTCAGGTCGAAGATGTCGTCCTCGGGCACGTTGTTGCCGGTCAGGAAGTCCTCCAGCCGCCGGCGGAGCACGCTGAGCCGGCCCGGGTCGGCCGGCAGGCGCAGCACGAACTCGCTCGGCTCGGTCACCTGCAGGGCGAGCAGCGCGATGTCGTCGCGCCGGTCCCGGCGGGCGGCCTTGGCCAGCAGCTCGTCGAGCAGGTCCTCGACGTGCTCGGCCGGTTTGGCGGCGTCGGCGGTCAGCTCGGCCAGGCCGCTGTCGATGCCGAGCCGCCGGTCCTCGACCAGCCCGTCGGTGTAGAGCAGCAGCCGGCTGCCGGGCGCCACCTCGGTCTCCAGCGTCGGATAGGTGACCTCGGTCATGGCGCCGATCGGCGGGCCGAGCGCCGTGGCGTACAGGAACGTGCCGAGCTGCCCCGGGCGGACGACCACCGGCGACGGATGCCCGGCCGACGAGTAGTGCAGGCGGCGGGCCGCGACGTCGTACCGGACACAGACGACGGTGGCGAACTGACGGCGGCCCAGGTTGTCCACGAGACGGTTCAGCCTGGTCAGGGCGTCGCCACAGTCGAAACCCTCCAGGATGTACGCGCGGAGGGCGTTCCGCAGTTGGCCCATCACCGCGGCCGCCTGCACGCCCTTGCCGACCACGTCGCCGATCACCAGGAAGAGCTGGTCGCCGGGGGCGGCGATGACGTCGTACCAGTCGCCGCCGACCTCGGCCTCGCGGCTGCCGGGCAGGTAGCGGCTGGCCACGATGGCCCCCGGCATCCGCGGCAGGGACTGCGGCAGCAGGCTGTGCTGGAGCGTGCTGGCGATCCGGTGTTCGGCCTCGTAGAGCCGCGCGTTCTCCAGCCGCAACCCGATCAGCCGGGCCAGCTGGGCCAGCACGGCCGGCTCGAGCGCGGCGCCCGGCGCCGACCAGACCCGCAGCTCACCCACTGTCGCGCCGGAGGTGTCGGGCAACGGCAGGACGGCGTCGGCGTCGACCGCGGGATCGGCGCCACCGTCCGCCTCGGACCGTGCGCCGGGCACCGACACGACGACCCGGCCGGCCGAGGTCATCGCCCGCACGTGCCGGGCCGCGACGTCGAGCACCTCGGCCGTGGTGCGCACGGCGTTGACCGCGGCGGCCACGTCGACCAGTCCGCGGAGCCGGCTGATGATCTGGCGGCGGGCCTGCCCGAGGTCGAGGTTGGCCCGGACCCGGGCCACCAGGTCACGGGCCGAGAACGGCTTGACCAGGTAGTCGTCGGCGCCGGCGGCGAGACCCTCGACCGACGACTCCTCCCCGGCCCGGGCCGAGAGCACGACGATCGGCACGTCACGGGTGCGTTCGTCGTCCCGCAGCGCGGCGATCAGCCCGAAGCCGTCCAGCCGGGGCATCATCACGTCGGTCAGCACCAGGTCGAAGCGGCTGCGCCGGACCAGCTCGAGGGCGGCCCGGCCGTCGACGGCGGTGGTCACGTCCCAATGCGGGCGCAGCAGCCGGGCCACGTGGTCGCGCAGGTCGGCGTTGTCGTCGACGAGCAGGATCCGGCCGGCCCGGCGGTTGCCCGCGGGCGCCGGCGGCAGGGTGACCGGTTCGTCGCCGGTCCACCAGTGCTCGGCCTCCTCGGCGTACGGCCGGGAACCGAGCTCGGGCATGATCGGCTCTCCGCGCTGGATGACGCGGTCGGCCGGGAGATGCGCCGTACCGAAGGGAATCCGGACCGTGAAGACGCTGCCCATCCCCGGCTCACTGGTGGCGGCGGCCGAGCCGCCGTGCATCTCGGCGAGCTCGCGGACGAGCGCCAGGCCGATGCCGGTGCCCTCGTGGCTGCGTGACCAGGCGCCGGTGACCCGGTGGAAGCGGTCGAACAGCAGTGGTTGCTGGTCGGCCGGGATGCCGACGCCGGTGTCCTTGACGGACAGCACCGCGTAGCCGGCGTCCGATCCGACCCGTACCTCGACGCGCCCGGCCGGGGTGAACTTGACCGCGTTCGAGAGCAGATTGAGAACGATCTTCTCCCACATCTCGCGGTCGACGTAGACCGGCGCGGACAGCGGCGGCGTCTCCACCACCAGTTCCAGGCCGGCCCGCTCGGCCGCGGCCCGGAAGGTGCTGGCCAGCCGGTACGTGTAGTCGGCGAGATCGGTGGGCCGGTAGGCCGCCTGCACCCGGCCGGATTCGAGCCGCGAGAAGTCGAGCACGGTGTTGACCAGCTTGAGCAGCCGCAGGCCGTTGCGCCGCATCGGCAGCAGCCGCTCGCGCTGGGCCGCGGGCAGCGCCGGGTCGTCGAGCAGATCCTCGAGCGGGCCGAGGATGAGCGTCAGCGGCGTACGGAACTCGTGGCTGACGTTCGAGAAGAAGTTGGTCTTGGCTTGGTCGAGGATGGCCAGCTCGGCGGCGCGGGAGCGTTCCTGCTCGTACGCCCGCAGGTTGCCCACGGCCCGGGAGATCTGCGCCGCCGCCAGCTCGAGGAAGTCGCGGTAGGTGCCGCTCAGCGAGAGGTACCGGCTGACCCCGACCACCAGCGCGCCGACCGTGGTGGTGCCGACCGTGATCGGCAGCACCAGCGCCTCGGCGGCCGCGCTCTCCGGCGGCCGGGCGATCTCGGCCAGCGGCACCCGGGCCGGCTTCCCGCTCTCGATCACCTGCCGCGCGACCGGGAAGGCACCCTCGTCCTCGTCGAGGACGAGCCGGGCGAACGGCACGTCGGCCGCGTTCTCGGCCAGCACCGCGACGGCCTCGGCGGCCAGCGCCGCCTGGTCGGGTGAGTCGGCGAGCCGGGAGCCCAGCGCGCTCAGCGTGCGCACCCGGCGCGTGCTGAGCACCCGGCCGGTGGTGTCGCTGACGATGCAGAGGATGCCGCCGATCTCGCCCGGCCCGGTGCGGATCGGATCGTACGAGAGATCGAAGTAGGCCTCCTCGAGGAAGCCGTGCCGTTCCAGCAGGAAGGCGAAGTCGGCCCCCCAGAACGCCTCGTCCTTCTCGACGACACCGGCGAAGAGCTTCTCGAGCACGGACCAGGTCTCGGACCACATCTCGCGGCACGGCCGGCCGAGATAGCCGGGATGTTTGCCACCCAGGACCGAGATGTACGCGTCGTTGTAGAGCACGCAGTACTCCGGGCCCCAGAGGAGGGCGATCTGCGCCCGCGAGGCGAGCATCGTGGCCACGACCGTCCGCAGCTCGGACGGCCAGCCGGAGGGATGACCGAGCGGGCTGGAGGACCAGTCGAACTCGAGCAGGCGGCGGCCCATCTCGCCGCCGCGCTCGAACGCCGTACGCAACTGACCCGGAAGGACGTCGTCCCGACCGTCGGCCAAGGGGACCTCCCGCGTTTCAGCGACCCGTTTCCGTACGGTTAGGCACCGTAACACCGGGCCATCGGTGTCACACGGCGAGTGCCTCCGCGCGGAGGCCGGAGCGCCGGGCCGCCGCCTCGACCAGGCGCGAGAAGACGCGGAGGTCGTTGGTGCGCTCCGGGTGCCACTGCACGCCGATGGCGTACGTCAGGGCCGGGTCCTCGATGATCTCGATGACCTGGTCGTCGGGGCACCAGCCGGTGGCCGTGAACGATCCCGGGTCGTCGACCGCCTGGTGGTGGAACGAGTTCACGGTCAGCGTCTCGCCGAGCAGTTCGTGCGCCCGCGAGCCGGGCCGGACGGTCACGTCGTGCCGCCCGTACGCGGCCGAGCCCGCGGCCAGCGGGTCGGTGCCGGGCGCGCCGCGGTGGTGGTCGCTGCCGAGCAGGTCGGGCAGGTGCTGGTGCAGGGTGCCGCCGCCGGCCACGGCCATCACCTGCATGCCCCGGCACACGCCGAGCACCGGCAGGTCGGCGTCGAGCGCGGCCTTCATGAGCATCAGCTCGGCGGTGTCGCGTTCCTTGTCGACCTCGGTCTCCGGATGCCGCTCGGCGCCCCAGTAGGCCGGATCGATGTCGTTGCCGCCGCTGAAGACGATGCCGTCCAGCGACTCCACGACGTCGGTTCCGGGCTCGTCCGGGGTGATCAGCACGGCCCGTCCGCCGACGGCGTGCACAGCTCGCACGTACGTCATGGGGAGCATGCCCGCCATGAGGTCGTTGCCGTCGTACTGCACTTGCCGGGAGTACGCGGTCATGCCGATCAGAGGCCTGCGCATGCGGTGATTTCCTCCTGTGTCTCAGTTCTGTGCCGCTGTGACCAGCGCCCCGAACAGGCGCCGGTCACGTACCACTTCGGGGTGCCACTGGACGCCGAGGACGAACCGGCGGCCCGGATCCTCCACGGCTTCGGGGAGCCCGTCCTCGGCCCGCCCGGTGACGGTGAGCGTGCCGGGGTCGGCGACCCCCTGGTGGTGGAAGCACCGGATGGCCAGGTCGTCACCCATCAGGGTGGCGACGCGGCTGCCCGGCTCGAACGTCGCGTCGTGTTCGCCGTAGACGGCCGGCGCCGGGCGGTGCTTCTCGTGCCCGAGCACGTCGGGCAGGTGCTGGTGCAGGGACCCACCGGCGGCGACGGTCAGCAGTTGCATGCCGCGGCAGATGCCGAGCACCGGCACGTCTCTTTCCAACGCCTCGCGGACGAGCCGCAATTCCGCCTTGTCCCTCGCGGGGCGTACGACCGTGTGCGGGCCGGGCTCCTGCCCGTACATCTCCGGTCCCAGATCGGGTCCGCCGGAGAGCACCAGGCCGTCCAGCGCCCGCAACACGTCCGTGTCATCCTCGGGGGGGATCAGCACGGGCCGTCCACCGGCCAGGGACACGGCGGCGACGTAGTCCTCGGGCACGAACGCGGTCGGCAGGTCCTGCCAGACGCCCCACGTGGCGTTATCCACATAGGTCGTGATGCCGATGATCGGGCGCATCGCACCACCGTAACCAGATCATGTTTCTGTTCCATCGCCAATTTGGCGGAATTTAGAGGGGCGCGACGCCACCTCACGGGGAGATGACGCCGCGCCACGGGCCCTTCTGTCCCACCCACGCGGGGATCGACCCGTGCGGGCGGGGATTCGACCCCTTCACCCCTCTCGGGCGTAAAAGGGACGTGCCCGTGGAAACGATCCTTCAAACGTTCACAGCGGAGTTACATAGGCTCCCGTGATTCCGCCGTCCACCACGAACTGCGCGGCGGTCATGAACGAGGCGTCGTCGCTGGCCAGGAACGCGACCGCCGCCGCGATCTCGTCGGGCTCGGCGAACCGCCCCATCGGCACGTGCACGAGCCGCCGGGCGGCCCGCTCCGGATCCTTGGCGAACAGCTCCATCAGCAGCGGCGTAGCCACCGGCCCCGGGCAGAGCGCGTTGATCCGGATGCCCTCGCGGGCGAACTGCACGCCCAGCTCGCGGGTCATCGCCAGCACGCCGCCCTTGCTCGCGGTGTACGCGATCTGCGAGGTCGCCGCCCCGAGCAGCGCCACGAACGAGGCCGTGTTGATGATCGATCCCTTGCCCTGCCGCTGCATGTGCGGGATCGCGTACTTGCAGCAGAAGAAGACCGACGTGGTGTTGACCTTGAGTACGCGCTCCCACGCGTCCAGCCCGGTGACCAGGATCGAGTCGTCGTCCGGCGGCGAGATGCCGGCGTTGTTGAAGGCGATGTCGACCCGGTGATGACGCGCCACCACGCCGTCGAAAAGCGCCTTGACCTGTTCCTCGTCGCTGACATCGCAGGCCACGAACTCGCCGCCGACCTCCTCGGCGACCGCCTTGCCGGCGTCCTCCGAGATGTCCACGGCGATGACCTTGGCACCCTCCGCGGCGAAGCGCCGCGCGGTGGCCAGCCCGATCCCACTGCCGGCGCCGGTGATCACGGCGACCCGGTCCCGCAAACGCTCCACTTACTCTCCCATCGCAAGGAACACGTTCTTCACATCGGTGAAGCTGAGCAGCGCGTCCGGCCCGAGCTCGCGCCCCAGCCCGGACTGCTTCATCCCGCCGAACGGCGTCCAGTAGCGCACCGACGAGTGACTGTTGACGCTCAGCGCGCCGGTCTCCACGGCCCGCGAGACCCGCAGCGCCCGGCCCAGGTCACGGGTCCAGAGTGAGCCGGACAGCCCGTACTCGGTGTCGTTGGCCAGCCGGACGGCGTCGGCCTCGTCCTTGAACGGCAGCACCGACAGCACCGGCCCGAAGACCTCCTCGCGCCAGTGCCGGTCCTCGGCCGAATGGGCCAGCAGCACGGTCGGCGGGAACCACCACCCGTCCCCGCTCGGCGCCTGCCCGGCGAAGGCGACGTCGGACCCTTCGACGTACGCGGTGACGGCCTCCCGATGACCGGCGGAGATCAGCGGTCCCATCTCGGCGGTCGCGTTCGACGGCTCCTCGACCCGGAACGCCTTGACGGCCGGCTCCAGCAGCGACAGGAATTTGTCGTAGACCGACTCCTGCACGAGCAGGCGCGACCGGGCGCAGCAGTCCTGTCCCGCGTTGTCGAAGACCGACGACGGAGCCGACGCGGCCGCCTTTTCCAGGTCGGCGTCGGCGAAGACGATGTTGGCGCTCTTGCCGCCCAGTTCCAGGGTCACCCGCTTCACCTGGTCGGCCGCACCCGCCATGATCGACTTGCCGACCTCGGTCGAGCCGGTGAAGCAGATCTTGCGTACGGCCGGATGGGTGACGAACCGTTGCCCGACCACCGAGCCCTTGCCCGGCACGATCTGGAACACGTCCTCGGGCAGGCCGGCCTCGAGGGCCAGCTCGCCGAGCCGGATCGCGGTCAGCGGGGTGAGCTCGGCCGGCTTGAGCACGACCGTGTTGCCGGCCGCCAGGGCCGGGGCGAAACCCCAGCCGGCGATCGGCATCGGGAAGTTCCACGGCACGATGATCCCGACGACGCCGAGCGGCTCGTGGAACGTCACGTCGAGCCCGCCCGGCACCGGGATCTGGCGGCCGCTGAGCCGCTCCGGCGCGCCGGCGTAGTAGTCGAGGACGTCGCGCACGTTGCCCGCCTCCCAGCGGGCGTTGCCGATGGTGTGGCCGGCGTTGCGCACCTCGAGCTCGGCCAGCTCGTCGAGGTGCTGGTCGACCACCGCGGCGAAGCGGCGCAGCAGCCGGGCCCGGTCGCCGGGCGCGATCGCCCGCCAGGCCGGGAAGGCCTTGTGCGCGCGATCGATCGCCGCGTCGGTGGCGGCCAGATCCAGCGACGGTACGGTCGTGAACACCGCGCCGGTCGAAGGATTGATCACGTCAGTTGTCGTCACAGTTGCCAAAGTAGGCCTTCAGTCCTGTCAAGGGCGGCGGCGGGGTGGTTGGACGGGCTTACACAGGTCAGAGTGAGGTGGGCGCGACCCTGTGGATAACCCCGCCGCTGTGGAAAACGCGGCGGTGGCGCCCTGCGCGGGATAAGAATGGGCCCGCCCCCTGGTGGGGTGGGGCGTCACATCCGCTCGAAGCCGCGCCGCAGCTCCCAGTCGGTGACGGCGGCGTCGAAGGCGGCCAACTCGACCTGCGCCATGTTCGCGTAGTGGCCGACCACATCGGCGCCGAACGCCTCCCGCGCCACCTCGCTGCCCAGCCACAACTGCTGGGCCTCGCGCAGCGTCGTCGGCACCCGCTCCGCGCTCGCGTCCTCGTACGCGTTCCCCGGCGTCTCCGGCTCCAGCTCGAGCTCGTTCTCGATGCCGTGCAGCGCGCCCGCGACCAGCGCCGCCACCGCCAGGTAGGGATTGACGTCCCCGCCCGGCACCCGGTTCTCCACCCGCATCCCCTGGCCGTGACCGGCGATCCGCAGCGCGCACGTGCGGTTGTCGACGCCCCAGCGCAGCGCGGTCGGCGCGAACGAGCCGGGCTGGTACCGCTTGTACGAGTTGATATTCGGCGCGAACAGCAGGCTGAACTCGCGCATCGTGGCCAGCAGCCCGGCCAGCACCCGCTGCCCGGTCGCGCTGAGGTGCGCCGGTCCGTCGCCGAGCATGGCCGACTTGCCGTCGGAACCGCGCAGCGAGAAGTGGATGTGGCAGGAGTTGCCCTCGCGGGCGTTCGGCTTGGCCATGAAGCTCAGCGACATGCCCTCCTGGGCGGCGATCTCCTTGGCGCCGTTCTTGTAGATCACGTGATTGTCGGCGGCGGTGAGCGCGTCGGCGTAGCGGAACGCGATCTCGTGCTGGCCGAAGTTGCATTCGCCCTTGGCGCTTTCCGGCAGCAGTCCCGCCCCGTACATGTCGTTGCGGATCCGCCGCAGCAGCGGCTCCACCCGGGCCGTCCCCAGCAGTGAGTAGTCCACGTTGTACTGGTTGGCCGGGACCAGGTCGCGGTAGCCCTTGTCGAAGGCCTGCTCATAGCTGTCGCGGTAAAGGACGAATTCCAATTCGGTTCCCGCGTACGCGGTCAGGCCGTGCCCGGCGAGCCGATCCAGTTGCCGCTTGAGGATCTGCCGGGGCGACGCGTAGACGGGTTCGCCACCGGTCGTCTCGAGGTCGGCCAGGACCAGCGCGGTACCCGGCTGCCAGGGCACGCGCCGCAGGGTGGTGAAGTCGGGTCTCATCACGAAGTCGCCGTAGCCGCTGGACCAGGACGACATCTCGTACCCGTCCACGGTGTTCATGTCGACGTCCACCGCGAGCAGGTAGTTGCAGCCCTCGCTGCCGCCGGTGGCGACCTCGTCCATGAAGTAGCGGCCGTGCAGGCGCTTGCCCTGCAGCCGCCCCTGCATGTCGGTGAGGGCCAGCAGCACGGTGTCGATGCTGCCGTTGTCGACCGAGACGTCCAGTTCCTCGAGATCCATGCGGTTCTCCTTCTCGCCGAAGAAGCCGGGCCTTCGAAAGGCCCGGCTTCTCAGATCATTCCGTGGGCATGGTCTGTTCGCCGTGTGCGGCTTTGTCGATCAGGTTCTGCTTCGGGCCGGTGAACCACTTGCGGGCGCTCGCGAACCACCAGATCGTGGCCAGGCCGAGCACGACGATCACCGCGACGATCGTGTAGTTGAAGGTGGACGCCTTGATCGGGCTGGACGTCGGCAGCACGAACAGGACGCAGATGATCACGACCCAGATGATGGCCAGCCAGCCGACGAGCGGGCTCCACTTGCCCAGGTGCCACGGCCCCCGCTCGAAGTCGGGGTTGACCCGGCGCAGGAAGACCGGCACGACGTACGCGATGTAGAGGCCGATGACGGCGATCGAGGTGGCCGCCAGATAGGCGGTGGTGTTCCACAACGACGGCAGGACCAGCAGCGTGGAGCAGGTGACGCAGAGCCAGATCGAGTTGGTCGGCGTGCCGGTACGGGGGTTGACCTTCTTCCACAGCCGCGAGCCCGGCAGCGCGCCGTCCCGCGCGAAGGCGTACGACATCCGGGAATTGGCGGTGACCGAGGCCATGCCGCAGAACCACTGCGCCACCACGCAGATGAACAGCAGGAACGTTCCCAGGTCGTGGCCGGCGGCGTCGATGAAGATCTGCGCCGGTGGCAGGCCGAGGTCGGTGCCGAGGGCGCCCTCGTAGTCCTGGATCGACCAGGTGATCGCGAACAGCAGCACGAAACCGGCGATCACCGAGACCACCACTGACATCACGATGCCGCGCGGGGCGGCCCGGGCGGCGTCGTGCGTCTCCTCGGCCACGTGGGCCGAGGCGTCGTATCCGGTGTACGTGTACTGGGCCATCAGCAGGCCGAGCAGCACCGCGTACACCCCGGCCCCGGCGAAGGTGAAGCCGGTGGAGTTGTGCACCTCGGTGAAGACCTCGGAGATCGGCTTGTGGCTGTCCGGCACGATGGCCAGCACGCCCACGATGACCGCGACGCCGACCAGGTGCCACCAGGCGCTGACGTCGGAGAGGACCCGGACGAGGTTCACGCCGAACGTGTTCAGCAGGCCGTGCACGATGATGATCACGAGGAAGACCAGGAAGGTCCGCCCGGTGGTGACCTCCCAGTCGAAGGTCAGGCTGAGGAAGGCCGAGGTGGTGATGGCCGCGCCGAAGTCGATGGCGGCGGTCACGGCGACCTCGCCGAGGAAGTTGAACCAGCCGACGAACCAGGCCCACGCGGCCTTGTTGCGCTTGGCCAGCGCGGCCGCCCACCAGTACAGGGCGCCGGCGGTCGGATAGGCCGAGCAGACCTCGGCCATGGCCAGGGCCACGAAGGTCACCATGATGCCGACGAAGAGCCAGCCCAGGGTGATGGCGACGGGGCCGCCGGCGGCCATGGCGATGCCGTACGACGTGATGGCACCGGCCAGAATGGAGATGATCGAGAAAGAGACCGCGAAGTTCGAGAAGCCGGACAGTCGGCGGTGCAGCTCCTGCTGGTAGCCGAGTTGGGCGAGGCGTTCTTCGTCGGTGCTGGGTGCGGGGTTGACGCTCATGTGCGGCTCCCTTACCGAGGGGTTGCTGTGACCTGGGCCACGGCGTGCCGTGATGATCTCGCCGGACTGTTACGCGCGTCAATGATCAACGTTAATTGCGTTGCTCCCGGCCGCGGCACTCCCGCACACTCAGGACAGTTCAGGCATTCGCGAGTCCTCGGCAGACGTCGCGAACCATGGGGCGCATTGCGGCGCCCCCCTCCCGCGGCGGTGCGGGGCGCGGTCACCTCTCTCTCACACGGCATCGCCGTGCCCGGCGCCCGTCCCGCACCGCCGCACCCTTACGCGTAGTACTCCGTGCGCTACCCTCCGCTGCCTACTGTCTGACGATTTGTCCAAAAAATCTGTAGCGCCGGTACTAGAAATTCGCTGGTGATGGGCATAGTCTCTGTGGTGTCGGCCACGCACAGCCGACACGCAACTGGCAACCGACGCCCCTTCGGGCCTAGCTCGACGGGCTCAGTTGGAGAAGGAGGACGAGATACCGCAGCAACGCGTCATCACAACGTCCCCGACCCGACAAGAGGTGATCGCAGCCGATGCCCATCACTCAGGTGGCCCGCTAGCGGCACGCAAGCGGACGACCGCATTCGCCGACGACGGTCGGCACCAGAATTGAAAATCCAGGGCCCCGGTTACCCGCCGGGGCCTTGGACTGTGTGTCCCCCGCACCCCCCTTCGCCCCACAAGGGCGCTTCCCCTCGCCACGGAAGGCACGATGAACAACACGTCCTTCGACGACGCCGACTTCCCGGCGTACACGATGGGCCGCGCCGCCGACATGATCGGCGTGACGCCGGCCTTCCTCCGCAGCCTCGGCGCCGCGGGCCTGATCGAGCCCGAACGCTCCCTGGGCGGCCACCGCCGCTACTCCCGCCACCAACTCCAGCTGGCCACCCGCGTACGCCAGCTCCTCGACGAGGGCATGCCTCTCACCGCCGCCTGCCGCATCGTCAAGCTGGAAGACCGCCTGGCCGCCGCCCACCGCCGCATCCTCGACCTGGGCGGAACCCTGACCCCCGACGACAACGCCGACATCCCCACCCAGACCCACCCCGACATCGCCAAGACCCAGTACTACCGAGCCCCCTGACGCTCATCCGCCCTTCAACCGCGACTGTCAGCCGCCCGTTACCTTCGCCGCGCCCTTTGACCGCTGTTCCCGGCCCTGACCCTCGGGTTCCGCCCGGACCCTCGGGTTCCGCCCGGATCCTCGGGTTCGGCCCGGATCCCTCCACGAGGGTCATCGCCCGAAGACGGAGAACGGCAGCCGGCCAGCGACACGAGGCGCAAAGCGGACGGGCGGAAGGCGGGGCGCGGCCGGACCCCGCCGGCCCGGAGCAGAAAACGGAAGGCGACCCGTATCCACACACCGCCGGACCAAGGCGGAAAGGGGAAAGCGGCGCGCATCCCGCCACCGCTGGCCCAAGAACAAGAGGGGCAGCCGGGCAGGTGGGCGCAAGGCCCAGCGGAGGGGCAGCCGGGCGGCGGTGTCAGTGGGCCGGTTGGGGCTGGGATCGCAGGGGTGAGAGCCAAGCCAGGGCCGTCGCGAGCACGCCGAAGGACGCGGCTACGGCGAAAGCCCAGCGAGGGCCCCAGGCCGATGCCACCAGGCCGCTGACGAAGGCGCCCGCCGGGGTGCCCACGCCCCAGGCCAGCATGCGGCCGGCGGCGTTCACGCGGCTCAGCAAGGGCTCCGGGGTTTCGGACTGGCGGAAGACGATGCTGTTGCTCGCGTTCGTGGTGTAGATCGTGGCCCAGGCGGCGATCAGCACCGCCAGCGGGACCAAGCTCGACGGCAGGCCGCAGAGCAGGGCCAGGATCGCCGCGATCGGGGTGCTGGCCAGGGCGACCCGGCCGGCCGCGACCCTTTTGCGCAGGCGGGGGTAGACCACCGTGGAGATCAGGCCGCCCACGCTGAAGGCCAGGAACATCACCGACGCCGACCACGCGGCCCGGGCCGGGCCGAACAGGTTGTGGGCCACCGGGACGAACTGGCCCAGGGCGGCGCCGCCGCTCGCGCTCTGGGCGAAGCTCATGATGGTCATCGGGCGGATGGTCGGGTGGTTCCAGAGGAAGACCAGGCCCTCGCGGGCCTCGGCGAACAGCGACCGGCGGGTGGTCGCGTCCCGCTCCCGCGACATCGCCCGGCCGATCGCCCTCAGCAGTACGGCCGAGGCCAGGAAGCTGACCGCGTCGACCGCGAGCACGCCGGCCGGTGTCATCGTGGCCAGCAGCAGGCCGGCCAGACCGGGGGCCACGATGCCGACCACCGTCAGCGGGCCGTAGAGGACGCTGTACGCCGCGGCCATCCGCTCCCGGCCGACCAGCATGGGCAGCGAGGCGAAGTTCGCGGCGTCGAAGAAGACCGTGGCCACCCCGCTGACCGCCACGACCACGAAGACGTGCCCGACGGTGAGCGCGTCCAGGGCCGCCGCGACCGGTACCGACCCCAGCGCCACCGCGTTCACCAGGTCGCCGCCGACCAGCAGCCGCTTGCGGTCGACCCGGTCCGCCACCGTTCCCGCGAGGAGCCCCACCAGGACGTACGCCATGGCCTCGAAGGCGACCACCAGGCCGGTGAGGAACGGCGAGCCGGTGAGGTCGAAGACCAGGACCGGCATGGCGACGTAGGTGAGCCGCGACCCGGCGCTCGAGATGATGCTCGCGAGCCAGTACTTCACGAAGTCGCGGTCGTACCGGATCTTCATAACCGGCGACCTTAGCTTGATCCACCTAGGCTGTGTGACATGACCAGCGTGCTCAACGTCGATGGCGTCAGCCGCGCGTTCGACGGCCGGCCAGTTCTCTCGGACGTTTCGTTCCAGGTGGCGGGCGGTCGGATGACGGGCTTCGTCGGTGCCAACGGCGCCGGCAAGACGACCACCATGCGGATCATTCTCGGCGTGCTCGCCGCGGACAGCGGGGAGGTGCGATGGCAGGGTGAACGGCTCAGCCGGGAGGTCCGGCAGCGATTCGGCTACATGCCCGAGGAGCGGGGCCTCTACCCGAAGATGACCGTGACCGAACAAATCGTCTATCTCGGACAGTTGCACGGGCTGACCCGGCCCGCGGCCGTCGAGCGGACACGGAAGCTGCTCGACCGGCTCGGCCTGGGTGAGCGGGCCGGTGAGAAACTGGAGAAGCTGTCGCTCGGCAACCAGCAGCGAGCGCAGGTGGCGGCCGCCCTGGTGCATGACCCCGAGATGCTCGTGCTCGACGAGCCGTTCTCCGGTCTCGACCCGCTGGCCGTCGACGTCGTCGTCGACGTGCTGCGGGAGCGGGCCACCAGCGGCGTGCCGGTGCTGTTCTCCAGTCACCAGCTCGAGCTGGTCGAGCGGCTCTGCGACGACCTCGTGATCATCGCGGGCGGCACGATCCGGGCCGCCGGCGACCGTTCCCAACTGCGCCGGGCGTACGCCCAGCCGCGCTTCGAGCTGCACACCGACGCCACCGTGGAGTGGGTGCGCGAGCGGGCCGGCGTCACCGTGGTCGAGCTCGCCGGCAACCGCGCCGTCATCGACCTGGCCGACGGCGCCGACGACCAGGAGCTGCTGCGGGCGGCGCTCGACCGCGGGCCGGTGCGCTCGTTCGGGCCGGTCACCCCGTCGCTGGCCGAGATCTTCCGAGAGGTGATCCGCTGATGAGCACGTTGTCTGCCGCGCGTGTCGTCGCGGCCCGGGAGATCCGGGTCAAGCTGCGCGACCGTACGTTCCTGTTCAGCACCGTCTTCTTCCTGCTCACGGCGGTCGCCTCGACGGTACTGCCGGCCCTGTTCGCCGGTGGGCCGTCGTCGGTGGCGGTGGCCGACCAGGCGACCGCTGTCGTCCTGCGGCAGGCCGGCCTCGACGTGCGGCCGGTGGCCGACGACGCGGCGGCCGAACAGCTGGTACGTGACGGGGACGTGGACGCGGCCGTCGTCGCCGGCCCGACCGTGCTGGCCTTGGACGACAGTCCGGGCGAGGTGGTGCGGGCGCTGAGCACCGAGCCGCCGGTCCAGCTGCTCGATCCGAGCGATGTCGACCCGTTCCTCCAGTTCGCCGTGCCGTTCGCGATCGCCTTCGTCTTTTTCTTCACGTCGTTCCTGTTCGGTGTGCAGATCGCGCAGAGCGTCACCGAGGAGAAACAGACCCGGATCGTGGAGATCCTGGTCGCCAGCGTGCCCACGCGGGCGCTGCTCGCCGGCAAGGTCGCGGCGCTCACCCTGCTCGCGTTCGGCCAGGTGGCGCTGATCGCGATCGTGTCCGTGCTCGGGGCGCGGTTCGCCGACGTCGACGCCGGCGTGCTGTCGCTGCTCGAGCCGACCATCGGCTGGTTCCTGGTGTTCTTCGTGTTCGGCTTCGTCATGCTGGCCACGCTCTGGGCCGGCGTGGGGGCGTTGTCGGCCCGGCAGGAGGACATCAGCGGCGCCTCGGCCCCGGTGCAGATGCTGGTGATGCTCCCGTTCCTGGCCACCATCATCCTGATCGACAACGACGCGGCGATGCGCGTCCTGTCGTACATCCCGTTCTCGGCGCCGGTGGCGATGCCGGTCCGGCTCTTCATCTCGGACGTGGCCGCCTGGGAACCGGTGGTCTCGCTGCTGATCCTGGCGGCGACCGCGGTGGCTCTGCTGGCGGTCGGCGCCCGCATCTACGAGGGCTCGCTGCTGCGCACCAACGGCCGCACGTCGCTGGCCACGGCGTGGAAGTCGGTCTAGAAGCGGCGAACGATGGCCAGGAGCGATTCCTGTACGTCCTCGATCGGGCGCTCCGGCATGAAGACCAGCCAGTCCACGGCGACCACCAGGCCGACACCGAACAGGGCCGAGGACGCGACCCGGACGTCGAGGTCGGCCGGGAGGTCGCCGGAGTCGACCCCGTCCCGCAGGGTTTCGGCGATCACCCCGATCGCCTGCTCGCGCAGCAGGATCAGGGTCTGTTGCCACTCGCGGTTGGTGCGCCACATCTCGGAGAGCAGCAGCTGGGCGAAGGCGCGGTAGCGCCGGATGTACTCCAGCTGGCTGCGGACCAGGGCGGCCACCGCCTCGCGCGGCGGCAGACCCTCGACGGCCGCCCGGAACTCCGCGGTGAGCAGTCCCACCCCGTACCGCAGAAGCTCCTCGAAGAGATCGGTCTTGGATTTGAAGTTGTAGTAGACCGTGCCCTTGGCGACCCCGGCCCGCAGCGCGATGTCGTCGACCGTCGTGGCCGAGAAGCCCTGCTCGGCGATGAGCTCGACGGCCGCCTCGAAGAGGCGTTGCCGGGTGTCCTCCCGGCGCCGCGTGCGCCCGTCCGCCATCTGAGCCACCTTCGTCCGCCCGCATTGTGCGGGTCCATCACAGCACGAGCTCCGGATGGAGGTCCGAGGCGGTCATCCGCCGGCCGCGCCGGGCGGCCAGCCAGGTCAGGGTGACGGCGCCGATTCCGTACGCCAGAAGCAGCAGAACCCCCTGCACGACGGTGCCCCACGGGCCGCCGTCGATCGCGTGGCGCGCGGCCCCCACCACGTACGTCATCGGCAGCAGGGGATGAACGGCCTGGAAGAAGCCGGGCGAGGTCTGTACGGGGTAGGTACCGCCGGACGAGGTGAGCTGCAGCATGAGCAGCGCGAGGGCCAGGATGCGCCCGGGCGCGCCGAAGACCGCGCCCAGCATCTGGATGATCGCCGCGAAGACGGCGCCGGTCAGCAGGAGAAGTCCCCAGGTGACCATCGGGTGGACCGGGTCGAGGCCGAGCCCGAAGTGCACCACGGCGAACAGGATCGTCGCCTGGATCAGTCCGATCGCCACCGCCGGGAGCAGCCCGGCGAAGACCACACGCAGGGTCGGCGCCTTCGACATCAGGTAGCGCCGGTTCAGCGGCTTCAGGACGAAGAAGGTGATCATCGCGCCGACCCAGAGGGCCAGGGCCAGGAAGTACGGTGCGAAGCCGACCCCGTACGTGGCGGCCGGGTTGCGGACGCTGCGGTCGAGCGAGACCGGGTCGGCGAGCACGCCGGCGCGGTCGCTGGTGTCGTCGCCGTACCCCGGGATCTGCTTGGCCCCGTCGGTCAGACCGGCCGCGAGTTGCCCGGCGCCGGCTTGCAGGTCGCCGAGGCCGTCGGCGAGCTTGTGGCCGCCCGAGGAGAGGGTGGCGAGCCCGCCGCTGAGTTGCCGGGCGCCGTCGGACAGCCGGTAGATGCCGTTCTTGAGGTCGATAGCGCCCTGTTCGGCCTGGTCGGTGCCGGTGCTCAGCTTCCTGGTGCCGGTGGCGAGGCGGTCCAGCCCGGCGGCGAGCTGGTCGACCTTGGACCGCGCGGTCGCCACGTCGTCGGCCAGGTGGGGCGCGGCGGCGGCGATCTGCCGGGCGGTCGCGGCCGTCTCTTTCAGGTCGGCCCGGAGGGCGTCCAGGTCGGTGCCGGCGACCGTGCTCTCTACCTTCTCCGCCGCCGTGACCAGCCGCGCGGCCAGGGCTTTGGCCTCGGACAGTCCCTCGGTTCCGGCGGGCAGGGTGTTCAGATAGCGCTGAAGCTGCTTGGCGTTGTCGACCGCCTGGCCGGCGGCGGTGTCGATGGTCTTGATGTTGGCGGCGAGGGCGTCGGCGCCGCGGGCCACGAGGGTGGCCGCGGTCTGGAGGCGCTCGGCGTTCTCGCGCAGCAGCGGCTCGGCCTTGTCGGCGGCGGCGTCCACGGCGGAGGCGAGCTGACGGCCGCCGCTCGCGGCCTGGGCGGTGCCGGTCGCGATCTGGTCGGCGGCCGCGCTGAGCTGGGCCAGCCCGTCGGCCAGGTCGTCGGCGCCGCCGCCGGCCTTGGTCAGGCCGTTGCTCAGCGTCCGGGCGCCGCCCTCGGCGTCGTCGATGCCGCCGGACAGCTGGTTCGCGCCCGAGCGGGCCGACTTCGCGCCGTCGTCGACCTTGTGCGCGCCGTCGGCCGCCTTCTGCGTCTGCGTCTTGAGGTCGGTGAAGCCGATCAGCATCTTGTCGTAGTAGCCGGCCGAGGCGCTGGCCGACGCGGCCGCCTGCACCTCCTGGAAGGCCGAGCGGGCGAAGACGCCGGACAGGTAGTTGTTGGCGTCGTCGCTGACCGCGACGAGCTGGGCCGCCTTGGGCGCGACGCCGGCGTTGGGCGGGGTGGCCAGGTCGGCCGAGAAGTCGGCCGGGATGCGCAGCAGCAGCTGGTACTTCCCGTCGGCCAGGCCCTGCTCGGCGCCCGCCTCGTCGGTCACGTGCCAGTCGAAGACCTGCCGGTCCTCGAGCTTCCGGGCGAGGTCCTGACCGGCGTGCAGCTTGGTGCCGTCCTGGGCGGTGGCGGCGCGGTCCTCGACGACGAGGGCGGCCGGGATGTGGCTGAGACGCCCGTACGGATCCCAGAACGCGTACAGGTAGAGCGCGCCGTAGAGCAGCGGGATGACCGCGATCACGACCAGGGCGGCGGTGGTGAGACGGCCGCGCAGGAAGCGGCGGATCTCCAGGCCGGCCAGGGACAGTGTGGACAGACCCCTCATCGCTCCTCCTCGCGGAGCCGGATCACTGTCGCGCCCCGCTCCGGATCGATCTCGCGGGCGGTGACCAGCACGGCCGTACCGCTCGCGGTGATCTCGTCGATCAGCTGCCAAAGCTCCTCGCGCTCCCGGCGGTCGAGGCCGTCGTCCACCCCGTCCAGCGCGATCACCGCGGGGTCCTCGAGACGGGCCAGGATCAGACCCAGGATCTGTTTCCCGTACGGGGAAAGGTCCCGTCCCTGCCGGTCGGCCTCCAGCCCGAGCAGGGGGATGCCGGCCGCCCCGGAGCGCGACCGCCCGAGCAGCGCGAGCCTTTCCCGCACGTGCTCAGTGACGGTGAAGACAGGTTCGGGTCCCTCGACGTCGGGCACGTAGCCGAGCGAGGCGGTGCCCGTGACCTGGACCGACCCGGCGCTGAGCCGGAACCGTCCGGCCAGCGCGAGCAGCGCGGTGGTGCGCCCGCTGCCCGGAGGCCCGACCACGGCGACCAGCTCACCAGGCTCGACGCTGACGTCGAGGTCCTGGAAGAGCCAGCGGCGCCGGTGGCGCACGCCCGCCCCGCGCGCGGTGACAACCGACATGTCCGGCCTCCATTTAAACTGACTGGTCAGTTCAAAAACATACCCGCGTGTTTGCCGGGATCCGTCACAAGTGATGGACCTCACGGGTGGCCCCACGGCAGGATCGTGGTCATGTCGACGCGATGGGGCATGACCGTTCCGCTGGCCGGAGTTCCGCTCGCCGATCACGCCGCCGTCTACGCGGCCCTCGAGGAGGCCGGCTTCACCGACGTGTGGAGCTCCGAGGTGAACGGCTCCGACGCCTTCACCCCGCTGACCCTGGCCGCCGCCTGGGCGCCCTCGTTCGGGCTGGGCACGGCCATCGCGCCGGTCTTCACCCGCGGGCCCGGCCTGCTCGCGATGACCGCGGCCGCCCTCGCCGAGACCGCGCCCGGCCGCTTCCAGCTGGGCATCGGCGCGTCGTCGCCGGTGGTGGTGGGTGACTGGAACGCGGCCGACTTCACCGAGCCGTACGCCCGCAGCCGCGACATGCTCCGTTTCCTGCGCGCCGCCCTGGCCGGCGAGGTAATCGACGGCGAGTTCGACACCTTCACGGTGCGCCGCTTCCGCCTGGAGCGCCCGCCCGCGACACCGCCGGAGATCCTGCTGGCCGCACTGCGTCCCCAGATGCTGCGCCTGGCCGCCGCCGAGGCCGACGGCGTCATCCTGAACTGGCTCTCGCCGGGTGACGTGCCGACCACTCTGGCCGAGGTCAAGGGCGCCGGCCCGGACTTCGAGGTCGCCGCCCGCATCTTCGTCTGCCCGACCGACGACGCCGCCTACGCGCGCACGGTCGCCCGGCGCATGATCACGTCCTATCTGACGGTGCCCGCGTACGCGGCCTTCCACCGCTGGCTCGGCCGTGACGAGATCCTGAAGCCGATGTGGGACGCCTGGTCGGCCGGCGACCGCAAGGGCGCCCTGGCCGCCATCCCGGACGAGGTGGTCGACGACCTGATCGTGCACGGCACCCCGGAGCAGTGCCGTGCACGAGTCGAGGCCTACGCCGCGGCCGGCGTCACCGTCCCCGTGATGGCCCTGCTGCCCACCCCGGCCCTGAACTCCGGCGACTTCGCGACCATCCGCGGGGTGCTGACCAGCCTGGGCCGCTGACCGGTCACCAGGTCGGGCCGCAGACCCGGTACTGGGCGTAATGCCGGGCCGGCAGATAACCCTGCTGCGACACCCGGACATCGATCACGCAGACGCCGCTGACGATTCCCGCGCCGCGATAGGTGCTGTAATCGGCGTAATACACGTGACTCGCCCGCTGCCCGACCGCGAAAATCAGGAATGCCGATTTCACGACCTGGCGGGCGGCGGCGCATCCACCTCCCCGGACCGGAATGTGCTGCGCCATTGTTCCGACCCGCTGGGTCAAAGTCTGCTGTTGCAACACCCGCCCGAGGGCTTTGACGCGCCCGGTGGCGACGTAGGAGAGGGTCTTGAGCGGCCCGATGCCGGGCAGCACCCAGGTGAAGGCCGACGGGGCACAGCGCAGGATCGTTCCACTGTGCTTCACGAGCAGGTCGAGCGCCACCTCGGTGGCGTACCGGCTCTGGTACCAGCCGTTCCGGTAGCCCGCGGCGTACTGCGAGCCGACCATGGATTGCGTGCCGGCGGCCGACGCGGGCGAGGCTACTGATATCACCAGGGTCGCGGACAGCGCGACCACCAGCAATCGACGAGAATTGAACAAGGCGTCCTCCCCATTGAGAATGGGATGACTATACGAGCGGACTCCCTGTTCTTTCGGCGCCCTTAATCCGAACGGGAAGCGATATGGATGATCGCACGACCCCGTTTCAGAAAAGGACCGTGGCGAAACTGCCGGCCGAGACGAAACCGCACCGCTCGTAGACCCGGCGGGCCGGCGCGTTGTAGTCGTTCACGTAAAGGCTGACCGTGGGGGCCACCCGCCGCAGCGCGTCGCGGACGACGGCCGCCATGGCCGGCGCGGCCAGGCCGCGGCCCCGGTACTCGGGGTCGACCCACACGCCCTGGACCTGGGTGGTGCGCCGGGTGACGATCGCCAGCTCGGCCTTGAAGATGACCCGGTCGCCGACGAAACGCGCGTACGCCCGCTTGCCCTTGACCAGCTCGGCGATCCGCCGCCGGTAGCCGCGGCCGCCGTCGTCGAGCAGCGGCGAGACGCCGACCTCCTCGGTGTACATGGAGACGGCGGCCGGGAAGAGCTGATCCACCTCGCCCGGCCGGACCAGGCGCACCTCGGGGTCGGGCGGCACGACCGGATCACGGTCGGCCACCAGCAGCGGCTGGTTGGGGCGCACCTCGCGCGCCTTGCCCCAGTGGCCGCCGATCCGGTCCCACAGATCGAGGACCTGCTCGGACCGGCCGATGATGGACGAACAGATGCGCGGCTCGGCCCCCAGCATGTCGGCGAACGCGGCGGTCGCCGGCGGGGTGGCGCAGAGCGGCACCAGGTGGGCGCCCGACCAGATGATGGACTCGACGCGGCGGCCGGGACCATACCCGAAGATCCGCCCGTCGGAGCGCCACCAGTTCAGGCCGTGCGCCGCCACCCGCTCGGCGATCTGGGCGCCGGCGTAGGGGTCGCGGTCGAGGATCTTCTCGACCGCCGCGCGCTCGGACTCACCGAGCTGGCGAATCGGCACCGTCAGCACAGGTATCACATTGCCAGATCCACCCCGGCCCACACCCGTGGCAACCCCCTCCGTTGAAGAAACCCTTGTCGCCGATGCGTTGCCGATATATCGTCTACCTATCGACAACAGATTGGAGATAGTCATGAGGTACCCCCACGAGGCTCATCAGGGACGTCGCCACCGCGGCGGCTTCGGTTTCCCGGGCGGCTTCCCGTTCGGCGGCGGCGGTTCCGACTTCGGCGGCTTCGGTCCCGGCGGCCCGTTCGGCGGCCCCGGTGGTCGCGGTCAGCGCCGCGGCGGTCGCGGTCAGCGGCTCAACGTCCGCCCGGCCCTGCTCGCGCTGCTCCTGGAGCGCCCGATGCACGGCTACGAGATGATTCAGGAGCTCGACTCCCGGACGAACGGCATCTGGCGCCCGAGCCCCGGCTCGGTCTACCCGACGCTGCAGTTGCTGGAGGACGAGGGCCTGATCGAGGCGGAGGCGAACGGTGGCCGCAAGAGCTACCACCTGACCGCCGACGGCCGCCCCGAGGCCGAGGCGGCCGCGGAGAACCCGCCGTGGGCCCGCATCGGCGACGACACCATGTCTCAGGTGCAGGACTTCCGCGACGCCGCGGCCGGCATCCTGGGCGCCCTGAAGCAGGTCGGCTTCTCGGGCACCGACGAGCAGCGCCAGAAGGCCCTCGAGGTCCTGAACGAGACGAAGCGCAAGCTGTACGCCATCCTCGCCGACAGCGAGTGAGAAGGCCCGCCCTCACCGACGGTCTTCGCAGACGGTCTTCGGACACGAGAAAGGCCCCGCCGAAATCGGCGGGGCCTTTCGTCTCTCGAGGGGGTCAGTGCACGGTCACGCGGGGGCCGGGGACCAGGTCGCGCAGCTCCTCGGGCAGGTCGGCGCCCATCTCGTCGGCCAGGCGCAGGGCCTCCTCGACCAGGGTCTCGACGATGATCGCCTCGGGCACTGTCTTGATGACCTGGCCCTTGACGAAGATCTGGCCCTTGCCGTTGCCGGAGGCCACACCCAGGTCGGCCTCGCGGGCCTCGCCGGGGCCGTTGACGACGCAGCCCATGACGGCCACCCGCAGCGGGACCGGGAAGCCGTCGAGGGCCGCCGTGACCTGCTCGGCCAGGGTGTAGACGTCGACCTGGGCCCGGCCGCAGCTCGGGCAGGAGACGATCTCGAGGCCGCGCTCGCGCAGGCCCAGCGACTCGAGGATCGCGTTACCGACCTTGATCTCCTCGACCGGCGGGGCCGACAGCGACACCCGGATGGTGTCGCCGATGCCCTCGGCCAGCAGCGCGCCGAAGGCGACAGCGCTCTTGATCGTGCCCTGGAAGGCCGGCCCGGCCTCGGTGACGCCCAGGTGCAGCGGGTAGTCGCACTGCTCGGCGAGCTGCCGGTAGGCGCGGATCATGACCAGCGGGTCGTTGTGCTTGACCGAGATCTTGATGTCGCGGAAGCCGTGCTCCTCGAACAGCGAGCACTCCCACAGCGCCGACTCGACCAGCGCCTCGGCCGTGGCCTTGCCGTATTTCTCCAGCAGGCGCTTGTCGAGCGAGCCGGCGTTCACGCCGATCCGGATCGGGATGCCGGCGTCGGAGGCCGCCTTGGCGATCTCCTTCACCTTGTCGTCGAACTGGCGGATGTTGCCCGGGTTGACCCGGACCGCCGCGCAGCCGGCGTCGATCGCCGCGAAGACGTATTTCGGCTGGAAGTGGATGTCGGCGATCACCGGGATGCCGGACTTCTTGGCGATCGCGGGCAGCGCCTCCACGTCGTCCTGCGACGGCACGGCGACGCGGACGATCTGACAGCCCGAGGCGGTCAGCTCCGCGATCTGCTGGAGGGTCTTGTTGACGTCGGCCGTGAGCGTGGTGGTCATCGACTGCACGCTCACCGGCGCGCCTCCGCCCACCGGCACGTTGCCCACCATGATCTGGCGGCTCTTGCGGCGGGGGGCCAGCGGCGGCGGGGGCACGGCCGGCATACCGAGACTGATGGCGGTCACTTTCACATCACCTGTTGAAGATCGTGATCGGGTTGACGATGTCGGCGGTGACGGTCAGCAGAGTGAACGCGCCACCGATCAAGATGACTGCATAGGTGACAGGCATCAGTTTGTAGTAGTCGACGCGGCCCGGGTCGGGCTTCTTGAGCCGCGCGTAGAGCCACGACCGCGCCCGCTCGTACCAGGCGATGGCGATGTGCCCGCCGTCGAGCGGAAGCAGCGGCAGCAGGTTGAAGATGCCGATGAACACGTTGAGCGAGATGAAGATCGTCAGGAACAGCTGGGGTACGCCGTTGGCCAGCGCCTCACCGCCGAGCCGGCTCGCGCCGACGACGCTGATCGGGGTGTTCGGGTCGCGCTCGTCGCCGGTGATCGAGTGCCACAGGGCGGGGATCTTGTCGGGGATCCGCTTCAACGCCTCGAACGTGTTCTCGACCAGGTACCAGCCGTAGTTGAAGGTCGCCGGCACGGCCGAGGCCGCGTTGTACTTGATGATGCCGGGCACGGCCGGGTCGTCCCAGCCGATGGCGGCGATCGACACGGTGGTGGTCTTGGCGTCGTCGCTCTCGTCGGTGATCGCGGCCCGCTCGGCGCTGACCAGGTTCACCTCGGCCTTGCCGGGGACGCCGTCACGGGTGTACTCGAAGGCGACCTTGCCCGCCGGCAACGAACGGATCTTGTTGACCAGGTCGCCGTACGTGGTGATCGTCGTGCCGCCGACGTTGGTGATCAGGTCACCGTCGCGGATGCCGGCCGCGTAGGCGGGGCCGGCGATAGCGCCGTTCACCCCGGGCTTGCAGTTGTCGGCCGTGGCGCCGGCCGGGGCCGTGCCCGCCCAGACGCAGGCCGGGGCGTCGATGACCGGCCGCTCCTTGAGCTGGTCGGCGGTGGTCACCGGGTACGACGTGTTCTGCAGGCCGAAGGTGAAGGCGGCGATCCAGGTGGCCACCAGGGCCAGCAGGAAGTGGGTGATCGAGCCCGCCGACATGACGATGGTCCGTTTCCAGACCGGGAACCGCCACATGGCCCGCGGCTGGTCCTCGGGGGCGACGTCGTCGTCCTGCGGGGTCATCCCGACGATCTTGCAGAAACCGCCGAGCGGGATCGCCTTGAGCCCGTACTCCGTCTCACCGCGCCGGAACGAGAAGACCGTGGGGCCGAAGCCCACGAAGTACCGGGTCACCTTCATGCCGAAACGCTTGGCAGTGATCATGTGACCGGCCTCGTGGAGGCTCACCGAGATCAGGATGGCCAGCGCGAACGCGGCGACACCCAGCCAGTACAGCATCAAGCTCCTTTTGCCGCAGTATCATGCCTGGCGATCACGTCATGCGCCTGGGCGCGCGCCCAATTCTCGGCGGCGAGCACTTCCTCGACGGTACCCGGCTCGGCAAAATCCGGGGCCGCCGCGAGCACCTCCGCGAGCGTGTCGACGATGCCCAGAAAAGGTAGCCGACCGGCGGCGAAAGCGGCCACACACTCCTCGTTGGCCGCGTTGTAGATGGCCGGGCGGCAGCGCCCCTCGCGGCCGGCCTGCTTGGCCAGCCGGACGGCCGGGAACGCCTCCTCGTCGAGCGGGCGCAGCTCCCAGTTGTGGGCCAGGCTCCAGTCGACGCCGGCGGCCGCGCCGGGCACCCGCTCGGGCCAGGCCAGGGCCAGCGCGATGGGCAGCCGCATGTCGGGCGGGCTGGCCTGGGCCAGCGTCGAGCCGTCGGTGAACTCGACCATCGAGTGGATCACCGACTGCGGGTGGACCATGACCTCGATGTCGTCGTAGGCCACGCCGAACAGCTCGTGCGCCTCGATCACCTCGAGCGCCTTGTTGACCATCGTGGCCGAGTTGATCGTCACGACCGGGCCCATGTCCCACGTCGGATGCTTCAGCGCCTCGTCCGGTGTGACATTCGTCAGCTCCTCGCGCCGGCGGTCGCGGAACGCGCCCCCGCTGGCGGTCAGGATGAGCCGGCGCACCTCGTCGCGGGCGCCGCCGCGCAGGCACTGCGCGAGCGCCGAGTGCTCGGAGTCGACCGGGACGATCTGGCCCGGCTTGGCCACCCGGCGGACCAGCGGGCCACCGGCCACCAGGGACTCCTTGTTGGCCAGGGCGAGCACACGCCCGGACTCGAGGGCGGCCAGCGTCGGCGCCAGGCCCAGGCTGCCGACCACACCGTTGAGCACGACGTCGCACGGCCAACGGGCGAGCTCGGTCATCGCGTCGGGACCGGCCACGATCTTGGGCAGCTTGAAGTCGCCGGTGGCCCAGCCGCGCCGCTGCGCCTCGGCGTAGAAGGCGAGCTGCAGGTCCTGCACCACCGAGGAGCGGGCCACGCCGACCACGTCGACGCCCAGCTCGAGAGCCTGGGCGGCGAGCAGCGCGACGTTGCCGCCGCCGGCGCCGAGGGCGACCACGCGGAACCGGTCGGGGTTACGGCGCACGATGTCGATGGCCTGAGTGCCGATGGATCCGGTCGAACCGAGCAGGACGAGGTCGCGCATGCGCCCATCTTCCCGGATCGCCCGGGATCGCTCGCGTCGGCCTGTGGATAACTGGGTATGCCATCGGCATGCCCCGCTGGTTGATCTCCCTCTTTCGGCCTTTAAAGGGGCGTGACCTGGCGTTGCACGCCGCCGCTGTCACTTTCTACGCCGGAATCGCGGTGGTGCCGATCGCTTTGCTGGCGATCTGGGTGACCGGGTGGATCGCCGGAGCCGACCGGGTACGCCGTCTCACCGGCCACACCATCGACGCGCTGCCGGACGAGATCGGCGCGCCGCGGGCCCTGTCCGCCCTGATCGACGCCGGGCTGCACCTGACGCCGTTGCTGGCGCTGGCCAGCCTGCTCCCGGCCACCTTCTACGGCGAGGGGCTGCGCCGGGCCTTCGTCTCCCTGCGCGCGCCCGGCAGCGAGCCGCTGGTCGGCTGGCGGGGGCGCCTGCTCTGGCTGCCGATCCTGGCCGCCGCCCCGGCCCTGCTGCTGGCGATGTTCCTGGCGCTGCCGTCGACCAGCGGCCTCTGGGTACGCGGCGGCTGGTACTCGGTGCTCGGCGTGGTCCTGTCCTTCCTGGCCTGCTGGCTGCTGCTCACGCCGGTCGTGATCTGGGTCTACCGGTACGTGGCCCCGGGCCGCCCCCGGTGGCTGTCGACCATCGTCATCGGGTCCTTCACCGCGGCCAACCTCTCCGGCTTTCTGCACGGCTTCGTGCTGTTCTGCTCCCTGCCACTGGATCTGGGGGCACCCTTCGGCGGCTTCGACGCGATCGGCGGAACGATCGCCGTCGGGCTCTGGCTCTACCTGTTCCATGTGATCGTGCTCGCCGGATATGCGGCCACACGGAGTGCCAGCGCGTATCAGACGAGGAGATTTCGCGCCGATTGACGGAGTGATCTTCATATAACAGCGCGCTACGCTCCCAAGCCATGACCACTCTCCCCCAGCGCTCCGACGTGGTGATCATCGGAGCGGGCCACAACGGCCTCGTCTCCGCGATCCTGCTGGCGCGCGCCGGCCTGAGCGTCACCGTGCTCGAGGCGGCAGATGTGATCGGCGGCGCCGCGCGCACCGAGCGGCCCTTCCCCGCCGCGCCCGGACTGGGTCAGTCCACCGGTTCCTACCTGCTCGGGCTGATGCCGCCCGAGCTGCTGCGCACCCTCGACGTCGACATCCCCATGCTGCGCCGGGACCCGCACTACTTCCTGCCCACGCCCGGGCCGGCCGGCTCTCCTCACCTGCTGTTCGGCCGCGACCAGGCGGCCACCCGGGCCCAGCTCGAGCGCTTCTTCTCGCGCCGCGACGTGGCGGCCGACGAGCAGCTGGCCTGTGAGATCGCCGCGCTGCGGGCCGACCTGGCCCCGGCCTGGCTCGAGGAGCCGGGCACGGTCGAGGAGATCGCCGACCGGCACATCCGGCCCCAGCTGCAGAGCACGTTCGTCGATCTCGTACGCGGTTCGGTCGCCGACTATCTGGCCCGGTTCGGCTTCAAGAGCGAACTGCTGATGAGCATGTACGCGGTGACCGACGGGCTCTCCGGCCTGAACGCGGGACCGGACGACCCCGGCACCGGTCACAACTTCCTGGTCCACAACATGTGCCGCCTGCCCGGCTCGGACGGCACCTGGATGATCGCCGAGGGCGGCATGGGCACGGTGTCCCGCGTCTTCGCCGACGCCGCGCGGTCCGCCGGGGCACAGATCCTCACGAACGCGCCGGTGGCCTCGGTGACCGTCGACGGCGGGGCCGCGAGCGGCGTCGTGCTGGCCGATGGGCGTTCGATCGCGGCCCGGGTCGTGCTCGGCAGCTGCGACCCGTACCGCCTGATCGACCTGGTGCCCTCAGGCGCGCTGCCCTCGTCGCTGACCGGCCACATGGCGTCGGTACGCAGGACGGGCACCACCCTGAAGATCAACCTGGCGCTCCGGGGCCTGCCGCAGTTCTCGTGCCTGCCGGCCGGCAGCCCGTCGCCGTTCGGCTCGACCATCCACCTGCTGCCCGGTTCGGCCGGCCTGGCCGGCGTGCCCGGCACCGACTCGCCGATGGCCGCGCTGCGCGCCATGTGGGCCGACGTGCAGGCCGGGCGGCTGCCCGACGAGCCGACGATCGAGTGGTACCTGCACACGACAGTCGACCCGTCGCTGCGCGACGCCGAGGGCCACCACTCGTCGGCGCTGTTCGTGCAGTCGGTGCCCTACCAGCCGGCCGGCTCGTCGTGGGAGGCCGAGCTGCCGGCTTACGTCGACAAGATGCTGGACATCGCCGAGCGCTACGCCCCCGGCACCCGCGACCTGGTCGTCGACACGATGCCCCTCACCCCACCCGGCATCGAGAAGCACTTCGGCATCACCGGCGGCCACATCCACCACGTCGACAACACGGTCGCCTTCAACGAGCGCATGCCCTACTTCACCGGCCTGGACGGCCTCTACGCGGGCTCAGCCGGCACCCACCCGGCCGGCAGCGTCATCGGCGCCGCCGGCCACAACGTGGCCCGGCGCATCCTGAAGGACCTCGGGGTTTTCCGAGCGTAACCACTTACGCACGTCGCTCGGGCGGGGTGAGCGTTCTGGGCGCGCAGCGCCCTGCTCACCCCGGCCGAGCCCTCGGCGGGAGCGACGGTCTGTACGCCCCACCCGCCTACGACATCTGCTCTTGTTCGGGATTTTTCGTCGCCCGGATCTTGTGGCCGACACTCGTCAGACACCGGCCGCTGGGGAGGTCGAACTTCCAGCCGTGGAGTTGGCAGGTCAGGACGTTGCCGTCGACCATGCCGAAGCGGCTGAGGTCGGCCTTGAGGTGGGGGCAGCGGCGCTGGACGGTCCAGTCGCCGAACTGGGTGTCCTCGGCCTCGACGGCCTTCTCGTGCTCGTCGTACCAGCCCTCGGCGTACTGCAGGCGCTCCTCGGAGAGGCACTTGAAGAAGGCGTAGACGAACTCGTTGTACTGGCCGATGCGGGCGGCGGAGAAGCGGCAGCTCAGGAACAGGCTGTTGACCCAGTCGCCCTCGTCGATGTGGATCAGGTGCTCGACCAGGGCGCGGCCGGTCTTGAAGCGGTAGCGCACCTTCTCGCCGGCGTAGGGGCGGACCTGCTTGCCGGGGAAGTCGACCACGATCGACTCGAGGATCTCGCCGGTCGGGCCGAACGAGTCGGTGAAGTCGAAGCGGACCGGGCCGCCGACGCCCTGGGCCATGTAGATCGACTCTTCGAGCAGGGGCTCGATGCGCTTCTTGAGCTCGCCCAGCACGTCGATCTCGGGGTGTTTCCAGCTCGCCTTCTCGGCCGCGATGATCGGGGCCTTGCGCTCGCGCATCTCCTCGAGGTGCGCCTTCTTGTTCGCGAAGAACTCGTCGACCGGAGTCGGGTGCGTGGTCTCTGCTCGGCCCGCGGTGTCGAGGGAGGTCACTGAGCCGGGGAGCAGGACGATGCCGTTGGTGCCGCCGACCTTGGCGTACTCCTCCAGGAAGACCGACTGGTCGGGGAAGATGTTGCCCTCGTCACCGAAGATGTCGTTGAACTGGTAGAGCTCGTCGTCGAGGAAGCAGGGCGGGCCGGCGATCGGGAAGACGTGGTCGGCCTTCAGGTCGTCGATGTAGCGCCAGGTGCGGTCGAACTGGCGGTCGCGCTTCTGCTTGCCGAACGCGGTCTTGGCGGCGTCGGGCAGCTCGTAGACCATCGGGTACCAGATCGCGCCGGAGAACTGCAGCATGTGCGCGTGCACGTGGCCGAGCTCGGCGAAGCGGCTCAGGTCGGACGGGCGCGCGTCGTTCTGGTTGAGCACCCGGATGCCGTCGTGCTCCACCCACAGCGAGGAGTCGCCGATCGGGCCGTCGGTCGGGCTGATCAGCGCCTGGATCATGATCTTCAGGCCGCCGTCGAGCTCGTGCACCTCGTCCGACTTCGTCCGCAGGAAGCTGGTGAAGCCCAGCTCGCGGAGCTCGTCCTCGAGCTGGCTGGTCGGGTACTCCGGCAGCAGGACGGTGGCCTTCTTGTTGATGTAGCGCTTGAGGTGCTTGGCGTCGAAGTGGTCGCGGTGCAGGTGCGACACGTACAGGTAGTCGACGTCACCCAGGGTCTCCCAGTCGAGCTGAGAATTGTCCGGGAATGGGAACCATGATGCGAAAAATGCGGGATTAACCCACGGATCGCACAGAATACTGCCGGCGGCGGTGTCGATCCGCATGCTCGCGTGTCCAGTGCCCGTGATCCGCACCGTATTACTCCCTCGATCCAAGAACCCGACCGCATCGAAGGTACCGGGTCCGGGTTGGTGGGCCGCGCGCGGAGCCGCCGTGCGAGACTGATCAGGAGTAAAGACGCCTTCGAGGGAGGATTGCGGCGTGTCTGCGGAAGAACATGAAGAGGTCTACGCGCCCGATCAGCTCAAGCCGGGCAACCGGAGGCGGGGACAGAAGGGCGCGATCATCTCGGCGATCGTCATCCTGATGTTCTTCTGGGGCAACCACGAGGGCAACACCGAGAACATCTGGCTCGTCGTCTTCGCGGTCGGCCTGGTCGTCACGGTGATCGCCGACGCCGTGCTCCGCCGCCGGGGTCTGCGCCCGAGCGAGCAGTAGTCTTCGGACTACGAAAAAAGGGGCCCGTGAGGGCCCCTTTTCCGTTTACCGCCGTCTGGTGAGGATGTCCTTGACCTCACGGAGCGCGGCGTCCACCTCAGCCTCGAAGTAGCCACCCGGCACCAGGCCGAACTGCAACATGTCCAGGTCATTTTCCGGTACGGGCATCGGGCCCCGCCCGGTCATCGCCTGCAGGATCCCCTCGAACAGCCGGTCGACCTGCATCGGGTCGTAACCGCTGCCGAAGCGCCGCGGCTGGAACGTGCGGCGCAGCTGGTCGACGCGGTACAGCTCGCCACCCGGCTCGCCCATCGGCGGCGGGAGCTGCGGCTGCGGCGGTCCGCCGTACCCGCCCTGCGGCGCGCCGCTCATCGGGGCGTTGCCCATGGGCGGCGGCCCGCCCATCGGCGGCGGGGCGCCGTAGCCGCGCGGGTCCTGCTCGCGCGGCATGCGGATCTCCGCGGTCATGTCGGTCTTGCCGTGCCGGCCGGCCTCGAAGCCGTCGAAGCCACCCGTGTTGTCGAACCCGCCGGTGTTGTCGAAGCCACCGGTGTTGTCGAAGCCCTGGTCGTAACCGCCCTGGTCGTAGCCACGGGGGTCGCGCGGGTCGTACGCGGGCGCGGGCGGCTGCGGGGCCGGGCGCTGCGGCAGCTGGGGCTGCGGCGGCTGGCCGTAACCGGTCGGCTCGTCGAAGCGGCCACCGTACGGGTCGGTCGCCGGCATCTGCGGGCGCTGCTGCTGCATGCGGTCGGGCGGGCCCATCCGGTCCGGCGGGCCCATCCGGTCGGGCTGGCCCATCCGGTCGGGCGGGCTCATCCGGTCGGGCGGGGCCATCCGGTCCGGCGGCGGCATGCGGTCGGGCATGCGGTCGTCCCGGATCGGCGGGGCGGGCAGGCGCTCGGTGGGCGGGGCCATCCGGCCCGCGGCGGCGGCGTTGACGCTGCCGGTGTTGGCGCCGGCCGGCGGGCGCGCGAAGCTGCCCGTAGTGAGGCCGCCGCGGAGCGAGTCGCGCATCGGGTCGGCCGCGGGGGCGCCACGGCCGCCGCGGTCCTCGAGCTCGGCCAGCTGGCGCTCGACGCGGTCCAGGTGGAGGTCTACCTGCCACTCGTCGTAGCCGCCGAAGCGCACCCGGAAGACCACGTCGTGCACTTCCTGCGCGCCCACGGGCGGGCCGGACTGCTCGCCGGCCAGGGTGGCCTCGACCCGGTCCAGGAAGGCGTCGACCTCATCGACCTTGTAGCCGCGGCGCAGCGCACGCCGCCGGAAACGCTGCCCCTGACTCGTCACAACGTCTCCCACTCCGCTCGCTGGGACCTGAGCCCAGTCACTGTGCCACCTCCGCGTCGGCGGCGCCCCCAGCGCTCGCCTCCGTAAGCTCGCCCGCGGCCAGTTGGCCGCACGCGCCGTCGATCTCCCGGCCCCGGGTGTCGCGAACCGTCGTCGACACTCCGGCCTCACGGAGGCGGCGGACGAACTCGCGCTCGACCGGTTTCGGGCTTGCGTCCCACTTGCTGCCCGGGGTCGGGTTGAGCGGGATGAGATTCACATGCGCCAGCTTGCCGTGCAAGAGCTTGCCGAGCAGGTCGGCACGCCAGGGCTGATCGTTGACGTCCCTGATCAGGGCGTACTCGATCGAGATCCGGCGTCCCGTCTGCGCCGCGTAGTCGAACGCGGCATCGAGCACCTCGGCCACCTTCCAACGCTGGTTGACGGGCACTAGCTCATCGCGCAGATCATCATCGGGGGCGTGCAGGGACAGCGCAAGGGTCACGTTCAGGTCTTCGGCCGTCAGCCGGCGCATAGCGGGCACTAGTCCCACGGTGGAGACGGTTATGTGCCGTTGCGAAAGTCCGAGGCCCTCCGGCGCCGGGGTGGTCAGCCGGCGGACCGCCTCGATCACGCGAGGGTAGTTGGCGAGCGGCTCGCCCATGCCCATGAAGACGACGCGCGACAGCCGCGGCGGTGACCCGGTGACCGCGCCCGAGGCGGCGACACCGGCCAGGTAGACGACCTGGTCGACGATCTCGGCCACCGACAGGTTGCGGGTCAGGCCCTGCTGGCCGGTCGCGCAGAACGGGCAGGCCATGCCGCAGCCGGCCTGGCTGGAGACGCAGGCGGTCACCCGGTCGGGATAGCCCATGAGGACGCTCTCGACCAGCGCGCCGTCGTGCAGCCGCCACAGCGCCTTGCGGGTGGCGCCCTCGTCACAGGCCAGCTCGCGGACCGGGGTCAGCAGCGTGGGCAGCAGGTCACCGGTGAGCCGGGCCCGCGTCTTGGCCGGCAGGTCGGTCATCTCGTCGATGTCGCGCACGAGCCGGCCGAAGTAGTGGGTGGAGAGCTGCTTCGCGCGGAACGCGGGCTCGCCGAGCGCGGTCACCGCGGCCTGGCGGGCGGCGAGATCCATGTCGGCCAGGTGGCGCGGGGGCATGGCGGGGCGGCGACGGGTGGCTACCGCATCGGGCTTGTCGGGGCTGGTCGGGATGACCGGAAGAATCGTCATGGCAGAACAAGTCTCGCACGCTCGGGGAAGTTCACTGGGCCCACGCGATCAGGGCGAAGAGGAGGTACGCGGTGGGCACGGCGAACAGGATCGAGTCGAGCCGGTCCATCAGGCCGCCGTGGCCGGGCAGCAGGTTGCTCATGTCCTTGACGCCGAGGTCGCGCTTGAGCATCGACTCGGCGAGGTCGCCGACGACCGCGACGACCGAGAGCACGGCGCCGAAGAGCAGGCCCCAGTACACCTGGATGTCGAGCAGGAAGTAGAGCAGCAGCGCGCTGCCGATCGCCGAGGCGCAGACCGAACCGGCGAAGCCCTCCCAGGTCTTGCCGGGGCTGATCGACGGGGCCATCTTGTGCTTGCCGAAGAACACCCCGGTCGCGTATCCGCCGGTGTCGGAGAGCACAACCGCCAGCAGCGTGCAGAGCACCCGCCACTGGCCCTTGTCGTGGTCCGGGAGGAAGAGCAGGATGCCGAAGCTGAGCAGGAACGGCACGTAGACGGCGACCAGCACGCTCGCCGTCAGGTCACGCCGGAAGGCCTCGGCGCCGTCGGCGAGCCGCCAGACGATCGCGGCCAACACGGTGACCACCAGGCCGACCAGCAGGGCGTCGGTGCCGCTGTACCAGGCCAGGCCGCTCATCAGGACCGAGCCGCCGATCAGCGGGACGACCGGCGCGTTGGCGCCGGCCGAGCGCAGGGCCCGGGTCATCTCCCAGACGCCGACGCCGGACGCGACAGCGATCACGGCGAAGAAGGCCGGCTCCCAGAACAGCAGGGAGACGAGAACCACAACGACGAGGCCGACGCCGACCCCGATGGCCGCCGGCAGATTGCGCCCCGCACGGCTGGTCGTGGGCTCGCCTCCCTTGGCGCGGCGCTTGCCGGGGCCCTTCTTGGCGGGCTCGACCACTGGCAGGTGGCCCGTGGGCACATCCTCGGCCGCGTGCCAGGCCGTTTCGTCGCCGGAAGTGCGCCCGGCACGCGGATCGAGGTAAGACATCAGACCTCGAGCAACTCGGCTTCCTTGTGCTTGACGAGCTCGTCCACGACGGCGACGTAACGGTGGGTCACGTCATCGAGCTCCTTCTCGGCGCGGCGGCCGTCGTCCTCACCGGTCTCGCCGTCCTTGACCAGGCGGTCGATCTGCTCCTTGGCCTTGCGGCGGACGTTACGGATGGCCACCCGGCCTTCCTCCGCCTTGGTCCGCGCGACCTTGATCATCTCGCGGCGGCGCTCCTCGGTCATCTGCGGCAGGTGAATGCGCAGCTGGGTGCCCTCGTTGTTGGGGTTGACACCGAGGTCCGAGTCACGGATCGCCCGCTCGATCGGCCCCAGCTGTGAGTTGTCGTAGGGCTTCACGATCACCATGCGCGGCTCGGGGACGCCGACCGAGGCCATCTGCGTCACCGGCGTGGGCGCGCCGTAGTAGTCCACCAGGATCTTGGAGAACATGGCCGGAGTGGCCCGCCCCGTACGAATGGCGGCGAACTCCTCCTTGGCGTGCTCGACCGCGCTCTCCATCTTTTCCTCGGCCTCGAAGAGGGTCTCGTCGATCACCGGCTCTTCTCGCCTCCTAGCTTGTCTCGGTGGTGCGGGGATATCCGGGGGCTCTAGGCGGTGATCAGGGTGCCGATCTTGTCGCCGCTGACGGCGCGCACGATGGTGTCCTCACCCTCGGCGCCGAAGACGAGCATCGGCAGCTTGTTCTCCTCGCAGAGGCTGAAGGCGGCCTGGTCGGCGACGCGCAGCCCGCGCTGAAGAATCTCCTGGTACGTGGCACTGTCGAGCTTCTGCGCGGTGGGGTCGATGCGCGGATCGGCCGTGTAGACGCCGTCGACACCGTTCTTGCTCATCAGCACGATGTCCGCGTGGATCTCGAGGGCGCGCTGGGCGGTGACGGTGTCGGTCGAGAAGTACGGCATGCCGGCGCCGGCGCCGAAGATGACCGCGCGGCCCTTCTCGAGGTGGCGGATGGCGCGCAGCGGGATGTACGGCTCGGCGACCTGGGCCATCGTGATCGCGGTCTGGACCCGCGTCTCGATGCCCTCCTTCTCCAGGAAGTCCTGGAGGGCGAGCGCGTTCATCACGGTGCCGAGCATGCCCATGTAGTCGGCCCGGTTGCGGTCCATGCCGCGCTTCTGCAGCTCGGCGCCGCGGAAGAAGTTGCCGCCGCCGACCACGACGGCGACCTGAATGCCCCGGCGGATGACGGTGGCGATCTGGCCGGCGATGCCCTGCACGACGTCGGGGTCGACGCCGACCGCGCCACCGCCGAACACCTCGCCGGAGAGCTTCAGCACGACGCGCTTGGGCTTGTCGGTCACCATCGAGACCCGCCTTCCGTTAGTACTCAGCTGAGACCTTATGTGAGGAGGAGGCCGGACGCGGTACCGCGTTCCCGGCCTCCCTAGCCTCTAGCTCGGTGGCCGGATTACTCCTGGCCGACCTCGAACCGGACGAACTGGGTGATGTTCAGCCCGGCCTCGTCCGCGATCTGCTTGACCGTCTTCTTGTTGTCGACGACCGACGACTGCTCGAGCAGGACGAAGTCCTTGAAGAAGGAGTTCACCCGGCCCTCGACGATCTTGGGCAGAGCCTTCTCGGGCTTGCCCTCCTCCTTGGCAGTCTCCTCGGCGATGCGGCGCTCGGACTCGACGACCTCGGCCGGCACGTCCTCACGGGTGAGGAAGCGCGGCCGCATGGCGGCGATCTGCATGCCGATGCCACGGGCGTCCGCGTCGGCCGCCTCGTCGTTCTTGCCCGAGTACGCGACCAGGACGCCGACCTGCGGCGGGAGGTCCTGCGCCTTGCGGTGCAGGTAGACCGCGACGGTGCCGTCGACGATCACGAAGCGGTTCAGGACGATCTTCTCGCCGATCTTGGCGGCGTAGTCCTGGATCGTGTCGGCGACCGACTTGCCGTCCTCGAGCACGGCGGCCGAGAGGGCGGCGGCGTCGGCGAGCTTGTTCTTCGCGCCGAACTCGACCAGACGCTGACCCAGCGCGACGAAGTCGGGGGTCTTGGCGACGAAGTCGGTCTCGCAGTTGAGCTCGAGAAGCGCGTTCTCGAAGTGCGACACGATGCCGTTGGCCGCGGTGCGGCCGGCACGCTTGCCGACGTCCTTGGCACCCTTGATGCGCAGGAACTCGACAGCCTTGTCGAAGTCGCCGTCCGCCTCGTCGAGGGCCTTCTTGCAGTCCATCATGCCGGCAGCGGTCAGATCGCGGAGCTTCTTCACGTCCGCGGCGCTGTAGTTAGCCATGACTCTCTCTCGATGTCAGTTCGGGTTTGGCTGACTTATTCGGCGGGGGTGGCGGCGGCCGGCACGGGCTCGGCAGCCGGGGTCTCCGCAGCCGGGGCGTCCGCAGCCGGGGCCTCCGCAGCGGGGGCGTCCGCAGCCGGGGCCTCCGCGGCGGGAGCGTCGGCGGCCTTCTTCTCGGCGCCCTCGTACAGGTCGCGCTCCCACTCGGGCAGCGGCTCGCCGGCGGCGACGGTGCCCGGCTCGGGCTTCTCGTCGGCGCCACCACGGCCACGGCCGGAGCGGGCGATCAGACCGTCGGCCACGGCGGCGGCGATGACCTTGGTCAGCAGTTCGGCCGAGCGGATCGCGTCGTCGTTGCCCGGGATCGGGAAGTCGACCTCGTCCGGGTCACAGTTGGTGTCGAGCACCGCGATGACCGGGATGCCCAGCTTGCGGGCCTCGTCGACGGCGATGTGCTCCTTCTTGGTGTCCACGACCCAGATCGCCGACGGCGTCTTGGTCATGTCACGCAGACCGCCGAGGGTCTTGGTGAGCTTGGTCTTCTCGCGGAAGAGCTGCAGGGTCTCCTTCTTGGTGTACCCGGCGGCGGTGCCGCTCAGGTCACCCAGGGCCTCGAGCTCCTTCATGCGCTGCAGGCGCTTGTACACCGTCTGGAAGTTGGTGAGCATGCCGCCCAGCCAGCGGTGGTTCACGTACGGCTGGCCGACGCGGGTCGCCTGCTCGGCGATGGCCTCCTGCGCCTGCTTCTTGGTGCCGACGAAGAGGATGTGGCCACCCTCGGCGACGGTGTCACGCACGTACGCGTAGGCCTTCTCGATGTAGTCGAGGGTCTGGCGCAGGTCGATGATGTAGATACCGTTGCGCTCGGTGAAGATGAAGCGCTTCATCTTCGGGTTCCAGCGGCGGGTCTGGTGCCCGAAGTGGACACCGCTTTCCAGCAGCTGGCGCATGGTCACGACGGCCATGGTGGGTTGCTCCCTGTCGTCCCTGGTTGGCGCGCTCACCGGCGGTGAACGCCCTGGTGCCCGGTCGCCGGCCACAGTCGGACCCGAGATGATCGAGACCAGGGAGGGCCGTCGCCGCCGAGTTGTTGATCGACCCGGCAGAGGGCACGCGAGGTCGGCCGCGCTAGGCGGTCGCCGGCAACCAGCATACGCCAAGCTTCGAGCGGCCTCTTATCCCGTCGCCAGCCCGGCCGCGACCAGCAAGATCAAACCCACCGGGAGGTACGCCACCGGGGGCCGCACCCAGGCCTCACGGGTGATCGAACCGCCCTTGGCCACCGCGAACAGTCCGATACCGGTCAGCGTGAAGCCCAGCGTCAGCAGTACGGCGGGAACGATCGCGCCGGACGACGGGGTGCCGGTGAACGTCGCACCGAAGAGAAGACGGACGACCGGGATCAACAGGACGATCATGACGATCGCGACGAGGAAGGACGTCGTGGACCGCTTGCTCTGATAGACGGGAGCGCGCGGCGTGACCGGAGGCACCAGGGTGGTGGGCTCGGCCACCTTCTCCTCCACGCCGGCGGACGGCTTGATCGTCGGATATTCCGGCCCGCGGACCGGGACCCGCACATCCGTCTCGGCCGGCCGGGCATGACTACCGGTCGTCTCCGGCCGCTGTTCGGGCAGGCGGAAAGCGCCGCTCGGCCGTTCATGAATGCCCGAGTCGTACGGGTTCCCGATCTGATGGGACCCGGAGGCCTCGGGGCTGGTGCTCCGGGAGTACTGACCGCCCGAGTACCAGCTCGGCTCGGAATCGTCGGCGTAGCGGTGTCCTTCCACGATGTCGCACCGTAGGTGACCACGGTCGCCGATGCCACACGTGGGTCCATAACACACCGATCCGGTGACTCTGCGGTTTTCCACAATCGCGCTGCGTCCACAGGGCCCGGCGCACGAGGCCGCGGTTCGCGGCACGGTGTCCGCCATGACGACGCAAAGACGGGCGGTTGGCGCGTACGGCGAACGGGTCGCCGCCCAGCATCTCCGCGATCGGGGACTCGTGATCCTCGACCAGAACTGGCGCTGCCCCGAGGGCGAGCTCGACATCGTGCTGCGCGACGGCGACGACCTCGTCATCTGCGAGGTCAAGACCCGCCTCGGCGGCACCTTCGGCCGGCCCGCCGAGGCCATCACGCCGCGCAAGGTCCGCAAGCTGAGGCAGCTCGCCCGCAAGTGGCTCGACGAGAGCGGGGTGCATCCGCGCGAGGTGCGCTTCGACGTCGTCGAGGTGCTGCCCCAGAAGAAGGGCGCCACCCAGATCAACCACACCCGAGGGGCGTTCTGATGAGCTACGCCCGCGTGCTCTGCGTCGGCCTGGTCGGCATGACGGGCCATCTCGTCGAGGTCGAGGCCGATCTCTCCCCCGGACTCCCGGCGGTGGTGCTGACCGGATTGCCGGACACGGCGCTGCACGAGGCACGCGATCGGGTTCGGGCGGCCGTGGTCAACTCGGGTCGCCAGTGGCCGAATCGCCGGATCACGGTCAACCTGCTCCCGGCCGCCGTGCCGAAACATGGCAGCGCCTTCGACCTGGCCATCGCCGCCGCCGTCCTGGCCAGTGCGGGTGAGCTGCCGCTGGCCCCGATGGACGGCGTCGTGGTCCTCGGAGAACTGGGCCTGGACGGCGCCGTGCGCCCGGTGCGCGGGGTACTGCCGATGGTCGCCGCGGCCGCCGGCGCCGGGATCCACCGGGTCATCGTGCCGCTGGGCAACGCCCGCGAGGCCACCGTGGTGCCCGGCATGACCGTACGGGCCGTCGACAGCCTGCATCGGCTCGTCGGATTCCTCAGCGAGGGCGCCGACCTCCTGGAACCACCACCCGTCGCCCCGTCGCCCCCTTCTTCGGGCCCCGATCTGGCCGACATGGCGGGCCAGGAGATGGCTCGCTACGGCCTCGAGGTCGCGGCGGCCGGCGGTCACCATCTGTCTTTGTTCGGACCGCCCGGCGCCGGGAAGACGATGCTGGCCGAACGGCTGCCGTCGATCCTGCCCGAGCTGGACGACTCGGCGTCGCTCGAGGTGACGGCCCTGCAGTCGATAGCCGGGATACTGCCGCCGAGCGGCGGCCTCATCCGGCGGCCGCCATTTCAGGCGCCCCACCACACGGCGTCCACAGCAGCTTTGGTCGGAGGTGGAGTCGGGCTCGCCAGGCCGGGCGCGCTGTCGCTCGCCCACCGCGGTGTGCTCTTCCTCGACGAGGCAGCGGAGGTACGCAGCGCGGCCCTTCAGGCTCTGCGCCAGCCTCTGGAGACGGGACGGGTGGTGCTGGCCCGAGCCCAGGGAACGATCGAATATCCCGCCCGGGTGCAATTGGTGACGGCGGCCAACCCGTGCCCCTGCGCGAATCCCGCCGGCGACCAGCACTGCACCTGCACGCCTCTGGTGCGCCGGCGCTACTTGGCCCGGCTCTCCGGTCCGCTGCTCGACCGCATCGACATCCGGCTGACCCTTCAGCCGTTGACGGCCGCTCAACTGCTGACGGCGAACAAGCCCGTGGCGTCCTCGGCCGAGGTCGCGGAGAGGGTGGCGAAGGCTCGCGCGGCCTCGACCGCGCGCTGGGAACGAGTCAACGGCGAGGTGCCGGGGCCACAACTGCGCCGGCCGCCGTGGAAGTTGCCGGCCTCGGACACCGCGGAGCTCCAGAAGGCCCTCGACCGGGGGATGTTGTCGGCGCGCGGCTTCGACCGGGTGCTGAGGCTGGCCTGGACGATCGCCGACCTGGACGGGCGGGACCGGCCGGCCCGCGACGAGGTCATCGAGGCGATCCAGCTGCGGATGGGCGAAGGCCGTGGCTGACGACATCGAGCGGGCCGCCCGCGTCGCCCTGACCTGGCTGGCCGAGCCGGGCAACCGGACGGTGTGGTCGCTTGTGGAGGCGGTCGGGGCGCCCGAGGCCCTCGACCGGCTGGTGCGGGGCGAGGTGGAGAGCAAGGCGATTCAAGCGGCCGTACGGGTGAAAGAAGCCGACCTCCGTCCTGATCGCCTCCGGGAACTGACCGTCGAGCGGGCCCGCCGGCTCGGGGCGCGGATCGTGGTGCCGTCCGACGAGGAGTGGCCGCGCCGGGTCGAGTCGCTGGCCATGCTGTCGCTGGAGGGTCGCGGGCGGATCGTCGAGGACGTACGGCCGCCGTTGTGTTTCTGGGTGCGCGGGGCGTGGCCGCTGGGCGAGACGCTGGAAAGGTCGGTCGCGGTGGTCGGCGCGCGGGCGGCGACGCCGTACGGCACCCATGTCACCGGCGAGATCGCCTACGGCCTGGCCGAAAAGGGCTGGTCGGTGGTCTCGGGCGGGGCGTTCGGCATCGACGCGGCGGCGCACCGGGCGGCGATGGCCGCGGGCGGGCGGACGGTCGCGGTGCTGGCGTGCGGGGTCGACCGGCCGTACCCGGTGGGTAATTCGGCGATGTTCGAGCACATCGCGGAAACCGGCCTGCTGATCAGCGAGTGGCCACCCGGCGCGGAACCGCTGCGGCACCGCTTCCTGATCCGCAACCGGGTGATAGCGGCCGCGACGGTCGGCGCGGTGATGGTGGAGGCGGCGGCCCGCAGCGGTGCGGCACAGACGATGAGCCGGGTGCTGGCGCTGAACCGGACGGCGATGGTGGTGCCGGGCCCGGTGACCTCGGCGGTGTCGGTGGGCTGCCACGAGCTGCTGCGCGAGCGGCCGGAGGCGATCCTGGTGACCGGGGCCGGCCAGGTGCTGGAGGCGGTCGGCCGGGTCGGCGAATATCTGGCCGACCCGCCCCGCGGCCCCGCGCACGCGCGGGACTCGCTGGACGAGGAATCGGCGCTGGTGCTGGAGGCGGTGCCGAGGCGTGGCACAGCCTCACCGGAGGAACTGGCGGCGAAAGCCGGCCTGGACTTGCGGACCGTACTGCGCCGACTGTCCCTTCTGGAGGTGGCCGGCATGGTCGTACGCCATGGGGCCGCGGGCGTGGCGCTGGTCCGTTCCCGCGCGTCACCCACGCCGCCCGGACCAGATCCTTCGCCGCCCGACCGGCACGGCTGAGAGGCGCCGCGCCTTTCGGCCCGGTCGCCCGGAATTTCCCTCCGGCGCGGCTCGACGTCCACGCCGGCGGATCAGTCTTCGGAGTCGTCCAGGTCCCGGCGGTGCACCTTCATCCACGCCTCGACGTCGTCGGTCATCCACACCTTGCCCTGAGCAAGGTCGGCGACCGGCTTGGGAAAGTCGGCGCGGCTGGTGATCTGGTACGCACGCTGCCGGCTGACCCCACCCAGTCGGATGCGGATCTCGTGCGCCCCCATGAGCCGGATCGGTTTCGCTGCCACATGATCGACCGTAGGCGCGAGACTATTAGTCAGTCATAAAGTTGATAGGAGACACCTAGTCATGAGTCATCTATGCTGTCATCATGACTAGGCGACGCCAGAGCCACCCGCCGGTGCCCGTGTCACCCACACATCGACGCACGTGGCGCACTTTCTGGCGCCGATGCACCTGCGGCCTGCCCGCACCCTGCGTCGACCGCCTGGTCCCCGCGCCACCACTGCCCTTCCCTGTCCGTACCCCGTCCCACCTGCAAACTCTCCCCGATCCTCCCGACCGCGATCCCCTCCACCCGCGACCGTCCCCCGCTCTCCCCTACCGCAGTCCTTTCCACCCACGGGCCGCTGCCACGGCGCCCCACCCCAAGCTCTTCCCCGCACCCGCCTTAGCCCCACAAGCCTTCGCGCCACCGCCTTATCGCAGCCCCGTCCACCCGCAGAACCCCAACCATCCCCACCCGATCACGCTCCAACACAGCAGAGGAGGTCATCAGGCCGATCCCCGGTATCCCTGCCACATATGCCGCCCGGCGGGCACAGCCCTCCACTCCGGAGGCCCCCAACCCGCCGGGCGGCAACCCCCTCATGCACAACCGCTCAGACCCACCGTTCCCCTGGACCACACCGAACGGGGGCGGCCGCCGTCACTCCAGCCGGCCTGACGGCGGCCGATCCCCCTGACCCACCACCCGAGCGCCGCCCCGCCCCGTCGACAGCGGAATCACAACCACCCGACGAGCGGCGCGACGCCAGATAAATGGCCGCGGCGCACGCGAGTGGCCACCCCCGCTTCCCGACGTCTGGCGGCGCCCGGGAGGCCGACCTCCTCGGCGGGCGCCGGCGCTGATCCCCGTCGGCGCCCGCCGAGGAACGGCGGTGGATGGCAGGCGACCCACTCACCGCCACAGCTCGGACCACCGCCCTGCACCGGTGGTCCGAGCCAGTCCAGCACCAGCCGCCAACAGCGACCACAGCAAGGCCGCCAACATGCGCACCACAACCCACGCGAACGCCGACCCGCGCAGCACACCCCGACTGCTGCTGCCCAGACCGCGAGCCCTTCCCGTCACCATCGGACACAGCGCCGTCCGGCCGAGCACTTTCGGCCCCACCCAGGGCGATCAGGTCCGTCCGGGCCCAGGCCGGTCCAGCGCAGGCCGATCAGTCCCCATCCAGCCCAGGCCGGTCCGCCCCAAGCCGATCCGCCCTCATCCGCCCAGCCCATTCCGGCTAGGCCGACCAGGCCCCATCCAGCCCAGACCATTCCAACCCGGACCGATTCAGCCCATGGCATATCCAGCCCAGACCGATCCAGCCCAGACCATTTCAGCCCAAGCCGATCCAGCCCAAGCCGATCCAGCCCAAGCCGATCCAGCCCAAGCCGATCCAGCCCAAGCCGATCCAGCCCAAGGCGATCCAGCCCAAGCCGATCCAGCCCAAACCGATCCAGCCCAAGCCGATCCACACCCACGCGGCCTTGGGTAAGTCCTGCCCAGTCCGATCCAGCGGGGTTCGACCTGCCCTAACTTCCCCAGCGGGGCGCGGGACGGCCGGGAGCGCGGGGTGCGGCGCGGGAACGCGGAGCCCGGCGGGAGCGCGGGGCGCGGGACGGCCGGGAACCCGGGACGCGGCGCGGGACGGCCGGGAGCGCGGGGTGCGGCGGGGGAACGCGGAGCCCGGCGGGAGCGCGGGGCGCGGGACGGCCGGGAACCCGGGACGCGGCGCGGGACGGCCGGGAGCGCGAGAGGGTGGCGCGGGGCGCGGGACGGCCGGGAACCTGGGGCGCGGCGCGGGACGGTCGGGAGCGCGAGAGGGTGGCGCGGGGCGCGGTAGCGCAGCGCGGGGCAACGCCGGCACTGAACGGTCTGGGGCGGCGCGGGTCGGGGTGTGATTGAACGGGCGACGGCCGGGGCCGACGGCGCTGGTGCGCTCGGTGGACTGTCGCCCGCCCTGCTGCGCGATCAAGCTCGGCCTTCTCAAGCGCGGCATGTTCATCGTACTAACGATCATTCGTACGTACAATATGACGGAACGATGTGATCACGTAAACTGTGAACATGATCGATCCTTCAGCGGACCGCGCGGTGTTTCGCCAATTGGCTGACCTGCTCCGCAATCAGATCGAGTCTGGGGAGCTGGGGCCCGGTGAACCGCTGCCCAGTGAGCTGCGCCTGGCGCAGGAGTATGGGATCAGCCGCACCACTGTTCGCCAAGCCATCGGCCAGCTGCGGACGGAAGGGCTAGTCACCGTCGATCGGCCGCGCGGCACGTTCGTCCGGGTGCCGGAACCGACCGAACTGATCGCCCTGGGCCGCGGTGAGCGGGCCGGGGCGCGCATGCCCACCGACGCCGAGCGCCGCAAGTATCGGCTGGGCGAGGGCGTGCCGGTTCTCGTGATCACCGCCACCGACGGCACCGAAACCGTTCACCCCGCCGACCGCGTCCAGCTCACCCGGCCCTGACCGCCACCGGGCCGCGGGTGGACGCGGGTGGGAAAGCGCGTCAGAACAGGTCGTAGTTGGCTCGGGCCAGGGCGAAACCGTGGCCCGACTTGCTGTCCTCGCAGGTCAGGGATCTGGCTGTGCTGTCGCAGCGGATCGAGCCGGCGCGCAGGGCCTGGCCGTACTCCAAAGTCTGGGTGGCGGAGCCCGCCAACGAGTCGCCGGCGCAGGTGAAGCCGGCCTTTCCGGACTCCAGGAACATGCCGTTGCCCCACGCCTGCTGGCAGTCCTCGGGCTGCGGTGGCGGGGACCAGCTTTTGTCGAGGATGTCGCAGCGGACCGTGACGGTGGTCAAGGCGCAGACGATGTTCTTCGACGGCGACTGGAACGTCGCGTCGGACACCTCCTTCACGGGGCTGCCCAGGCCGGCGACCGCCGACGGCAGTGGCGCCGGGGAGGAATCCGTGGGTGAGGGGGTGCCGGAACCCTCGAAGAGGGAACAACCGGAGAGTGCGGCCAGCAGGGCCAGGGCCAGGAAGCGACGGAAGCGTGCCATGGTGTTCGGCAGTGTAGTGCCGATCGGCCAGCGTGGGAGCTTGACGAGAGCCGGGTGGAGCGATGACGGTCGACGCGATGGATACGCGGGAGATGCACGAGCGGCTGCCGGAGGCGATGCGGCAGGCCGTCGACGACTTCGGGCGCCATCTGGCGCAGGTCGACAACCGGTCGGTCCACACCGTACGGGCCTATCTGGGTGACGTCGTCTCGCTGCTCGACTACGCCGTCCGTCAGGACGTGCTCTCGGTCGGCGACCTCGACCTGGGTGTGCTGCGGGGGTGGCTCGCGTCCCGGATGCGAGACGGCGCGGCCCGGACCTCCCAGGCCAGGCGGGCGACCGCGGCGCGTACGTTCACCGCGTGGGCGTCCCGCAGCGGGCGGATCGGCGCCGACCCGGGCGCTCATCTGTCCAGTCCGCGGGCCCACCGCACTCTTCCCACAGTTCTTCGAGCCGACCAGGCCACCGCCCTGATGGAGACGAACGGACCGGAGGCGGCGGAGGGGCTGCGGAACCGGGCGGTTCTGGAACTGCTTTATGCGACCGGTGTACGGGTCAGCGAGCTCTGCGGCCTCGACCGCGCCGATCTCGACGAGTCGCGGCGGCTCGTGCGGGTCTTCGGCAAGGGCGCCAAGGAACGCGCCGTCCCCTATGGCCTCCCGGCCCAGAAAGCGCTCGACGACTACCTCAAGCGTGGCCGCCCCCTGCTGGCCGCCGCGAAGGGGGACGGCGCGAAGGGGGACGGCACCAAGGCGGGAGGGGCGAGGGAGGGCCGCCTGAGGGCACCCGGAGCGGAGAGCGGTGGGGACGCTCTGTTTCTGGGGGTCAAGGGTGGGCGGCTGCAGCCGACCGTCGTCCGGCGGATCGTCGACGCGGCGGCTCGGGAGGCGGGGCTGCCGCACACCAGGCCGCACGATCTGCGGCACTCGGCCGCCACGCACCTGCTCGACGGTGGGGCGGATCTGCGGGCCGTACAGGAACTGCTCGGGCATTCCTCGCTGTCGAGCACGCAGATCTACACGCACGTGTCCACCGAGCGGCTCCGGGCCGCCTTCAAACAGGCGCACCCCCGGGCGTGACCCCGTACGATCAGGGGGTGAGCGCCGGAGAACCGCCCGCAGCCCTTCCCGGCGCCCGTCTTCTCTTCTCGCTCGACCCGGGCGTGTCCTATCTCAACCACGGCTCCTTCGGCGCCGTCCCGATCGGCGTGCAGCGCGCCCAGCAGCGCCTCCGCGACGAGGTCGACGCCAACCCGATGGCCTTCTACGCCGGTGCGGGGCTGATGGACCGGGTCGTCCATACCCGACGGCACCTCGCCTCCTTCCTCGGCGCCGACCCGGACGGCAGCGCCCTGGTCGCCAACACCACCACCGGCGTCTCCCTCGTCCTGCAGTCCGTGCGGCTCGAGTCGGCCGACGAGGTGCTGCTCACCGATCACGGTTACGGCGCCGTCGCCTTCGCCGCCCGCCGGCAGTGCCGCCGGGCCGGCGCGACCGCCCGGACCGTCGCCCTGCCGCTCGGGGCGAGCAGCGCCGAGGTCGTCTCGCGGATCCGAGCCGCGCTGCGGCCGGGCAAGACCAAGCTGCTCGTCGTCGACCAGATCGCCTCGGCCACCGCCGCCTGCCTCCCGGTGCGGGAGATCGTCGCCGCCGCCCACGAGCACGACATCCCGGTGCTCGTCGACGGCGCGCACGTGCCGGGGCAGCTGCCGGTCGAGGTGGCCGCGATCGGCGCCGATTTCTGGGTCGGCAACCTGCACAAGTGGGCTTTCGCCCCGCGCGGCACGGCCCTGCTCTCCGTCACCCCGCCGTGGCGGCGGCGGATGGAGCCGCTGGTCGTCTCGTGGGAGCAGGATCAGGGCTATCCGGCCGCCGTCGAATATCAGGGCACCATCGACTACACGCCCTGGCTGGCCGCCCCGGCCGGGCTTTTCACGCTCCGCACGCTCGGCTGGGAGGCCGTACGCCGCCACAACGCGGCCCTGGCCGCGTACGGCCAAAGGGTCCTGGGTGAGGCTCTGGGCGTGACCGATCTTCCCCACCCGGGCCACCCGGAGGTCGCCATGCGGATCGTGCCGCTGCCGTCGGGTCTGGCCACGACCGCGCCCGAGGCGTTCGCGCTGCGGACCCTGATCAGCGAGAAGCTGGCCACCGAGACCGCTGTGAACGCCTGGGGCGGGCGCGGCCTGCTCCGGCTGAGCGCGCAGGTCTACAACCGGGCCGAGGAGTACGACCGGCTGGCCGAGCGGCTGCCACAGCTGTTGCATGGCTTAAAGCGGCAGTAACCGCACCCGGCCCAGGCCGAGCAGCGCCAACGGGTCGAGGTAGAGCTCACCGCGCCGGAGACCCCAGTGCAGGCCCGGGTGACCGGCCTCCAGGGCGCCGATCACCGCGCCGCCCGCCACCACGTCGCCCTGGGCCACCGAGGCGGTCACCGGCTCGTACGTGGTCCGCAGGCCACCGGCGTGGGCGATGCTCACGACGCCGCGCCCGGCCAGCTCACCGGCGAACACCACCGTCCCGGGGCCGGCCGACAGAACGGGCGCGCCCGGCGAGCCGGAGAGATCGACCCCGCGGTGACCGGCCAGCCACGGTTGCGCGGGCGGGTCGAACCGGCGCACCACCGTGGGCGCCGCCAGGGGCCAGCCGAAGGACAGGACGGCGAGCAGGAGACCGAGGAAAGGCATGGCCGAAACCCTGCCGCCTCCCCAAGGTCGAAAAAAGGGGCTGTGGATAACCCGCTAGTTGCCGAAGCCCGCGTCGTCCGGCAGCGAGATGTCCGGCTTCTCCAGCTCTTCCACGTTGACGTCCTTGAAGGTCATCACGCGGACGTTCTTGACGAACCGGGCCGGCCGGTACATGTCCCAGACCCAGGCGTCGTGCATCTCGACCTCGAAATAGACCTCGCCGTCCGAGTTACGCACGTGCAGATCGACCTGGTTGGCCAGGTAGAAACGGCGCTCGGTCTCCACCACGTAGGAGAACTGGCGGACGATATCGCGGTACTCCCGGTAGAGCTGCAGCTCCATCTCGGTCTCGTACTTCTCGAGATCCTCTGCGCTCATCGCTTTTCGCCCTCCATGGCCTCATCTTCCCCCACACACGGCGACGGCTGAGGCTGGTCGCCCGACGCCACGCCGACGGTACCCCCAACGACGCCGGATGGCGCAAACAGTACCGGCGGGGCCTCGGCCGGAACGGGGCGGCGGGCCCGGGGCGGCCGGTTGCCGCGCCCGGAGGCCGCGGCCACGTTCACGTACGAGAACCGGTGCTCGGCGCACGGCCCGTGCTCGCGCAGGGCGGCCGTGTGCTCGTCGGTGATGTAGCCCTTGTGCACGGCGAACCCGTACGCCGGGAACTGGTCGTGCAGTTCGACCATCAGCCGGTCCCGGGTGACCTTGGCCAGCACGCTGGCCGCCGCCACGCACGCCGCCACCCGGTCGCCTTTCCACACCGCCAGGCCGGGCGCGCCCAGGCCGTCGACCGGGAACCCGTCGGTCAGCACGTACTCCGGCGGGGTGGCCAGCGAGGCCAGGGCGCGGCGCATCGCCGCGAGGTTGCACACGTGCAGGCCGCGGGCGTCGACCTCAGTGGGCGGGATGATCACCACCGACCAGGCCAGGGCCCGGGCCACGACCTGGTCGTAGACGCGCTCGCGGGCGGCCGCGGTCAGCAGTTTGGAGTCGGCCAGCTCGTCGATCTCGCCGCGCTTGCCCTCGGGCAAGATCGCGGCGGCGGCCACCAGCGGGCCCGCGCAGGCGCCCCGGCCGGCCTCGTCGGCCCCGGCCACGTGGCGGAAACCCCGGCGCTGGAGCGCGCGCTCCAGCGCGTACAGACCGCCCTCGCGGCGGACCACCGTGCGGGGAGGAGACAGCATCACAGGCCCCGCAGCAACTTGGGCAGCTCGACCGGGTAGATCAGCTCCGAGCTGGCCTCGATCTCCTCGGCCGACCACCACCGGTGCTCGGTGATGGTCTCCTGCTCGTCGTCGTCCATGCCGGCCATGTCGATCTGGATCTCGGTGACCCGCAGCAGGAAGAAGTCTTGATCCTGCCGATAGTCGCGGCCGCTGTAGCTGAACTCGCTGACCTCGCGCCAGTACGAAGACCCAAGATCGGCGGGGGACACGCGCAGACCGGTCTCCTCGAACAACTCGCGCGCAGCACCCTCGGCCGGCGATTCGCCGTCAAGAAGACCCCCGCCGGGGGTGAACCACCAGCGATGGCCCGGACGGGCCGGGTCACCGCCGTGCAGCAGCAGGGTGCGCCCGGCCTGATCGACGAGGAGCACCCGACCGGCGCGTCGGTTGATGACGGTCACGCGAACAAGCCTATTGCGCCCGGCGTGGATCTTACGACCGGGTGTTACTTCGCATCGGGGATGGCGTCGAAGCCGTCCGGCACCGAGAGCCAGGTCGCGCGGCTGACCGGCCAGAAGACCGTGAAGGCGCGGCCGACGACCGAGTCCTCGGTGATCGTGGCCTGGGTGATGTCGTGGTCGCTGTCCTGGTAGTGCTCCAGGGAGTCACCGGACGCGGCCCGGTGGTCGCCCATCACCCACAGCCGGCCCTCGGGCACGACGACGTCGAAGTTGGTGCTCGCCGGCGGGTCCTGGGTGCCGTCGGAGTCCTTGTAGATGTACGGCTCGTCGAGCGGCACGCCGTTGACGATCAGCTTGCCGGTGCCCGTGTACTGCACGTGGTCGCCGGGGGTGCCGATGATGCGCTTGATGAAGTCCTCGCCCTCGGCGCCGGACTGCCACTCCTTGGGCGCCTCGAACACGATGATCTCGCCACGCTTCGGTTCCCGGAAGTCGTAGACGAGCTTGTTGACGAGCACCCGGTCGAGCACGTTGAGCGTGTGCTCCATCGAGGGGGACGGAATGTAGAACGTCTGCAGCACGAAGGCGCGGACCAGTACGGCGACGAGGATCGCCACACCCAGGAGGATCGGAAGTTCGCGCCAAAAGGAACTTTTGCGCTTCGGCTCCGTCTGCTCGTCAATCACGATGGGAGCCTACGACGCCGAATCGAGAACGGCAGTCCGGAACGCGCGGATAACGCCCCACTTAAGAGAAAAGGAAGTGCGAAAAGTTCCGTCGAAGGACTGTTCCGGCGCTCCGGGAGGCCGGCCGCGGTGGGGTGGTTCTCGGCGTACGTCTTCCACACGTCGGGCACCGAGAGGCTGGTGAACCGGCTGCTGGGCCAGACGATCACGAAGGCCCGGCCGATCACGTTGTCGATCGGCACCGGCCCCTGGCATCGGGCGTCCTGCGAGACCTCGCGGTGGTCGCCCATGACGAACATCTCACCCGGTGGGACGGTGACCTCGGTGAAGCGCCGGCTGGTGCACTGGTTCGGGTTGGGCGGCTGGTTGAGGTCGGAGTTGAAGCCGTCGGCGATGTACGACTCGTCGATCCCCACGCCGTTGACGGTGATCCGGCCCTTGGCGTCGCAACAGGCCACCTTGTCGCCGGGCAGCCCGATCACCCGTTTGATGAAGTCGCGCTCACCCGGCCGGCTCACCCCGACGAGGTCGCCGACGGTGCGGCCGAGCTTGGCCACGAACGAGTTGCTGACCTCTTCGGTCACCTCGGGGGCCCAGTTGTCGGTGCCGCGGAAGACCACGATCTCGCCGCGGACCGGGTCGCGCATGTCGTACACGACCTTGTTGACCAGGACCCGGTCCTTGATCTCCAGGGTGCTCTGCATCGACCCACTGGGGATGTAGAAGGCCTGCACCAGGAAGGTGCGGATCAGCACGGCGAGACAGAAGGCCACGATCAGCAGGAGCGGCAGCTCCTGCCAGAGCGGCATCTCCTTGCGCCGGATCATGGACCGCCGCCGTCGCTCGGACGGCCGGTAGCCCTCCATCGGTTCCACGCTTCGCATCTCCCGCCGCCGACCGAAACCGCCCCGGATACAGCACTACCGCCCGAGTATCTCCCTAGGGAAACTTACGGGCGGTAGCACAGGATCGATCAAGATCAGACGGTCTGCTTCTCGCGAAGCTCCTTGATCTTGGCCTTCTTGCCGCGGAGCTCACGCAGGTAGTAGAGCTTGGCGCGGCGGACGTCACCGCGGCTCACGACCTCGATGCGGTCGATGGCCGGGCTGTTGATCGGGTAGGTCCGCTCGACACCGACGCCGAAGCTGATCTTCCGGACCTTGAAGGTCTCCCGGAGGCCGGCGCCCTGCCGGGCGATCACGACGCCCTGGAAGATCTGGACGCGGGAACGGTTACCTTCGACGACTCGCGCGTACACCTTGAGGGTGTCGCCGGCCCGGAAAGCGGGAATGTCGGTGCGCTGCGACTGGGCGTCGAGAGCGTCCAGCGTGTTCATCGCTGCATCCTCGTACTCAAAGGCGCACCGGGAGTTCGGTGCGCGGCGGGTGATCCTGGCCCCTCACCACTTCAAGGAGCCCTCGATCCCACCCCACGGCGCGGGGCGAAATCGGCAACCTCCCTACTTTGCCACAGAGGGAGGCGTGATCTGAAATCCGCCCTCGTCCAGAGCCGCCCTGTCTTTTTTGTCCAAAAGTTCCGAAGGGTACGCCGCCATCATGTCCGGCCGGCGGGAGGCAGTCCGCAGAAGGCTCTGCGACCGGCGCCACCGGGCAATTCGCCCATGGTCTCCCGATCGCAAAATTTCCGGAACTTCCCGATCGCGCCACGAAGCAGGTTTCGTGTAAACGGGCGCTTCGAGCAAACCGGCCGAGTGCGACTCCTCATCCAGCGACGAGGCGTTCCCCAGCACCCCGGGCAGCAGCCGGGTGATGGCCTCCATGATCACGATGACCGCGACCTCGCCACCGAAGAGCACGTAGTCACCGAGTGAGACCTCGAGCACCGGCATCCGCGCGGCGGCGTCGTCGATCACCCGCTGATCGATGCCCTCGTACCGCCCGCAGGCGAAGATCAAATGATCGAGAGAAGCCAGGGAGTACGCGTCGGCCTGGGTGAACGGCTTGCCGACCGGCGACGGAATCACGAGCGTGCCCGGCCCGACCGCGTCGAGGGCCTGCCCCCACGGCTCGGGCCGCATGACCATGCCGGGCCCACCGCCGTACGGCGTGTCGTCCACCGTCCGATGAACGTCGCTGGTCCATTTCCGCAGATCGTGCACGTCCACGGAGAGCAGCCCGGTCGATCGCGCCTTGCCGATCAGCGACAGCTCGAGCGGCGCGAAGTACTCCGGGAAGATCGAGATGATGTCGACGCGCATCAGAGGTCCAGCAGGCCCTCGGGCAGATCGACGACGATGCGCCCGCCGGCGAGGTCGACCGTGGGCACGATCGCGCTCACGAACGGGATCAGCGCCGTACCGCCGTCGGTCTTCTTCAGAACGATCAGATCCGAGGCCGGCGCATGATCGATGCGAGCCACGTCGCCGTAGACGAAACCGGAAGCGGACTCGACCCGCAGGCCGACCAGCTGGTGGTCGTGGAACTCGTCCGGGTCGTCCGGCGCCGCGATGGCGGAGCTGTCGACCTGGAGCCACACCCCGCGCAGCGCCTCGGCGACGTTGCGGTCGTAGACGTTCTCGAACTGGGCGATACCGCGGCCTTGATGCCAGCGGATCTGCTCCAGCACGAGTTGCTTGGGCACTTCATATTTGGCACCGGCGGGAACGGCCGCCGGGCCGGTGCTGACACGGCGGTCCTTGGGGACCTCCGTGACGAACACCGACCCGGGGACGAAACGTTCTTCCGGTTCATCGGTACGCACGACCACCGAGACCTCGCCCCGGATCCCGTGCGGCTTACCGATCTGGCCGACTACTAGAAGCATCGATCAGTACGCGTCGACGATGTCCACGCGGATGCCGCGCCCACCGATCGACCCGATGACCTGCCTCAGGGCCTTGGCCGTACGCCCGCCGCGCCCGATGACCGTACCCAGGTCCTCGGGGTGCACGCGGACCTCGAGCCGCTTGCCGCGGCGCGAGTCGACCAGTCGGACCCGGACGTCGTCCGGGTTGTCGACGATGCCCTTGACGAGGTGCTCCAGCGCCGGCCGGAGCGCCCCGTCAGCTCGCGTCGGCGCCGGCACCGGCCGGGTCCTCTGCGGTCTCGGCGACGGCCTCACGGTTGGGCTCGTCGGGCTTGGCGGCCTTGGTCTGCGCCGGCTTGGCCTCGGCGGCCTCCGGAGCGGCGGCGACCTTGTCAGCCTTCTTGGGGGTCTTGGCGGGCGTCTCGGCGACACCGGCGGCGGCCTTGGCCTCAGCCTCGTACACCTCGGCGCGGCTCTGCTTCGGCTCGGCCACCAGCAGCGGCGGCGGAGCCGGCAGGCCCTTGAACTGCTGCCAGTCGCCGGTCTTCTCCAGGATGCGCTGCACGGCCTCGCTCGGCTGCGCGCCGACCGAGAGCCAGTACTGCACCCGCTCGGACTTGACCTGGATCACCGAGGGGTGTTCCTTCGGCTGGTAGATGCCCACGTACTCGATGGCACGGCCGTCGCGCTTGGTGCGCGAGTCGGCAACGACGATGCGGTACTGCGGGTTGCGGATCTTGCCCATCCGCAGAAGCCGGATCTTTACGGCCACGGTTGTCTTCGCTCCTGAATGCGTGAGTTTTTGAGCCGACGGCCACCCACGTGGGGTTGCGGGGACCGATGTCTCGCTGGACTGGCTGCACCGGAGGGTTAGAGGGCGCTCCGGTGTACCGACCAAGGAACCATTCTGCCAGATGACCGGCGGTGACGGGAAACCGGGCGTCAAACGCGCGCGACGACCGGCCGATCCCAGCCCTCAGGCAGCGCGACGGGGGTCTCCCAGGACGGATCGGGCTGGAACTCGGTCCACGTGCCGTCGAAGGGGAACTCGGCCGCCTCGATCTGCTTGATCACGCGGTGGCCCTCGGCCCAGACGGCGCCCGGGTCGGGCACCCAGTAGAGCTCGGGGCTCTCCAGGCGTTCGGTGAACTCGTCCTCGTCCTTCCACTCCCACTCGAGGTCGGAGGAGACAACGATGTCGAGGTCCTGGTCGATCACGTCGATGCCGGCCACGTCACCGTCGTCCCAGCGGACGGCGCCCTCTTCCAGGTTCACGTAGTAAGCCGCAAAATTGTCCAGTTCGTCCCGGAAAAACCAGACAGAGTGTGAAGCGTCGCGCGGAAAGAACCGCAGCACTCCCGGCCCACGCCACTCGGCGAGCTGAAGAGAACGCGGCGCCGCGATCCAGTCGGCGAACGAGGGGAAATCCCGCGGGCCCCGCCCGTCAAGAGCCGTCTCCACGGCGATCACGGACGACTCGGCCACCCACAGGAGCAACCCGCGGTCGTCGTCCGACACGACGCGGCCGGGGTGCACGAAACCCAGCCGGCCGCGGTGCGTGTCACGGTGCAGGACCAGACGGCCCGGAGCGAACGCCATCAGTAGGAGCGGGCCAGGATCGCGACCAGGCCGTCCTCGTCGCCCGAGTCCGGCATCGAGCCGTCCTCGCGGACCAGGCAGCGCACGGTCACGGCCTTGCCGTTGGCCTCGGCCTCGCCGTCCTCGCCGACCGCCGACCACGGCACCCGGGCCCAGCCGGTCTGCGCCGCCTCGATGGCGTCGCCGAGCGTCTTGACCTCGACCGTGTTGGCCGCGCGGAAGGCCAGCGCCTCGTCGTAGAGCCGCTGCTGGTCGGCCTTGAGCGCGCTGGTGACCGCGCCCACCACGTCGCCGATCGCGGTCGGCGTCTTCGAGCCGTCGACGCGCCGGGCGATCGTGACGTTCCCGGTGGCCAGGTCGCGCGGGCCGACCTCGATACGGATCGGGATGCCCTGCAGCTCGGCGTCCACCGCGCGGCGGCCGAACGGCACGTCGGAGCGGTCGTCGAGCTTCACCCGTACACCAGCCGTCTTGAGGTCCTTGACCAGCTGAGTCGCGGCCTCGGCCACGCCCTCCCCGGCCTTGACCACCATGACCTGGACCTGGACCGGCGCCATGACCGGCGGAAGCCGCAGGCCGTTGTCGTCGCCGTGCACCATGATCAGGCCACCGAGCATGCGGGTGGACGTGCCCCACGAGGTCGTCCACGCGTGCTCGACGCCGCCGGCGGCCGACGAGTAGGAGATGTCGAACGCCTTGGCGAAGTTCTGCCCGAGCTCGTGCGACGTGCCCATCTGCAGCGCCTTGGTGTCACCCATCATGGCCTCGACGGTCATGGTGTTGGTGGCGCCGGCGAAGCGCTCCTTGCGGGTCTTGCGGCCCGGCACGACCGGGATGGCCAAAAAGTCCGTCATGAACGCCTCGTAGACGTTGCGGTGCACGTCACGGGCGTGTTCGCGGGCGTCGGCCTCGCTGGCGTGGGCGGTGTGGCCCTCCTGCCAGAGGAACTCGGTCGTCCGCAGGAAGGTCCGCGGGCGCAGTTCCCAGCGGACCACGTTGGCCCACTGGTTGAGCAGCAGGGGCAGGTCACGGTACGAGTCGACCCACTTGGCCATGAACTCGCCGATCACGGTCTCGCTGGTCGGGCGGACCACCAGCGGCTCGGCCAGCTCCTTGCCACCCGCGTGGGTGACCACGGCGAGCTCCGGCGAGAAGCCCTCGACGTGGTCGGCCTCGCGGCGCAGGTAGCTCTCCGGGATGAAGAGCGGGAAGTACGCGTTCTGGACGCCGGCCTGCTTGATGCGGGCGTCCATGTCCGCCTGCATCCGCTCCCAGATCGCGTAACCGACCGGTCGGATGACCATGGTGCCGCGCACCGGGCCGTTGTCCGCCAGTTTCGCCTTGGCGATCAGGTCCTGGTACCAGCGAGGAAAGTCCTCCGCACGCGGAGTGAGCACTCGAGCCACGAGGCGACATTCTAGTCAGGGGTCGCGCAACCACTCCGACAGGCATCCCGTGTCCTAGGTGGAAGGGCGGTGCGGATGACGGCCACAGACGATTTCGACGACTTCTACCGGGACACCTCGCGACGGCTGGCCCGGTACGCGTACGGCCTCACCGGCGACGCCACGGAGGCTCAGGACCTTGTGCAGGAGGCCTATGCCCGCGCCTGGCAACGCTGGCGACGGTTAGCCGGCTACGAGAACCCTGAGGCCTGGTTACGCCTGGTGGTCAGCCGTCTGGCCACGGATCGGTGGAGACAATTGGGGGTACGCCGGAGCCGGCTCCGAAACGCACCGGCGCCACCACCCGCGCCGCCGCCCTCCGAGAACACCGTGCTGCTGGTGAAGGCCATGCAGACCCTGCCCGCCATCCACCGCCGGGCGCTCGCCCTGCACTATCTGCTCGACCGTTCGGTGTCCGAGATCGCCGCCGAGACCGGCACCTCGACCGGCACCGTCAAGTCCTGGCTGTCCCGCGGCCGGGCCGGCCTGGCCGCCGCCCTGGGCCCCGTCCCGGCGAAGGAGGAGAGCCACGATGCCCGCTGACCTCGACGAGCTGCTCACCGGTCTCGGCCGGGCGGCCGACACCATCCCGCTGGCCGGCGCCGAACAGGCCCGCCGGCGCGGCCGGCAGCGCACCCACCGGCAGGCGGCCTTCTCGGCGGCCCTCGCGGTCTGCCTGGTCGCGGTCGGCGTGGGCGCGGTCGTCTCCCGCCCCCGGCACGACGCCGACCGGACGATCTCGCCGACCCCGTCGAGCCGGGTCCTGACCGAGGTCGGCTCCCCGGTCGACACCGGCGGCCCCGCCTCGTCGGTCGGCCAGGCGGTCGGGGACGGGAAGCTGTTCTCGGCCTGGACGACGCCGGGCGGCGAGATGCGCCTGAACGCGGCCGACCTGCACACGGGGGCGGTGCTCTGGACGTTCACCGAACAGGCCGCCGGCGCCGTGACCGACGTCCGCGCCCTGCCGGACGCGGTGATGGTCCGGGTGGAGAGGTCGGTCGCCTTCTACGATCCGGCGACCGGCAGCCCGATCCGCCGGTTCCGGGTCGGCGACGCCGACGAGCTCATCTCGTACGGGAAGGTCATGGTCCGCCGTTGGGCCTCGAACGGCGAGGTCGTGGCGAGTGACGTCCGGACGGGGCAACCGGTCTGGTCGGACACCGCGAACCCGGCGGCCCGGCTCCTGGCGGACGGTGACCGGCTGATCCAGGTGACGGAGGCCGGCAAGATCCTGGTTCGCGACGCGGCCAAGGGCACGCTGCTGCGGACGATCACGCCGGCCGGGCCACCGGGCACCCAGTACGTGGTCGCCGGCGGCCGCCTGTTCACCGAGACGATCCCGTGTTGCGACACCGCGGCCTACCGGGTCGTCTCGTCCGACCTGACCACCGGGAAGTCGGAGGTGATCCTGAGCGGCGGGCCGGCGAAGTTCGCCGGCATGGACGCCTGCGGGACGAATCGGATCTGCGTCCTGGACGCCGGGCCGGCCGGCGCCGGGCGGGTGACCGCGGTCGACGTCGTGAGCCATAGGCAGCTCTGGCGGAAGGCGGCACCGGACAACGCGTCGGCGATCTCGGCCAGCGGCGAGAACGTGCTCGTCGGAGGCCCGGGCGCGGAGACGGTGCTGCTGCTGGCCGCGGACGGATCGTCGGCGTTCCGCACGCCCGACACCAGTGTGGGCTGGCTGGGCACGGATGCCCTCCTGATGATGCCGGCCACGGCGGCCGGCTCGGTGATGACGTTCCGCATCCCCGACCGGCAGCTGACCCGGCTCGGCGACATCCCGCGGCGGATCGGCCCGTGCGTGAACACCGCCGACCGGCTGGCCTGCCCGACCGACGACAGCCTGCGCCTGTGGAGCCTTACCGGATGACCTGACCGCGCAGCACGATGCGGCTGGGCGCGCGCACGACCCGCAGATCGCGCCGGGGGTCGGCCTCGTAGACCACCAGGTCGGCGAGGCCACCCTCGACCAGCCCCGGAAAGCCGAGCCATTCCCGGGCCCGCCACGAGGCACTGGCCAGGATCTCCTCGGCGGGCAGGCCGGCCTCCTCGAGGATCAGCATCTCCTCGGCGACCAGCCCGTGCCGGATGCCGCCACCGGCGTCGGTGCCGACATAGATCGGAACGCCCGCCTCGTACGCCGCCCGCACCACCGACGGAAACCGGTCGCGCAGCTCGATCATGTGATCGGCGTACCCGTCGAACTTCCCCCGGGCCTGCTCGGCGATCTTCCCGAACGTCCTGATGTTGATCATCGTGGGCACGAGCGCGGTCCCCCGCCGGGCCATCTCGTCGATGAGGTCGAGCGACAGCCCCGTCCCGTGCTCGACGGAGTCGACCCCCGCCCGCACCATCATGGCCACCCCCTCTTCGGAGAAGGTGTGCACAGCGGCCCGCACGCCGGCGGCGTGCGCCGCCTCGACGGCCGCGGTCATGGTCGCCTCGTCCCACGACGGCGCCAGGTCGCCGGCCCCCCGGTCGATCCAGTCCCCGACGATCTTGACCCAGCCGTTCCCGGCCTTGGCCTGCTCCGTCACCGCCTCGGCGACACCGGGCGCCTCGACCTCGATCCCCACCCCGCGCAGATAGCGTTTCGGCGGCGCCACATGCCGCCCGGCCCGGGCCAGCCGCGGAATCCCCGCCTCGTCATCCAGCTCCGGATACGGAAAGGGCGACCCGGCGTCCCGCAGCGCGAGCACTCCCGCGTCCCGGTCCCGCACCGCCAGCTCCCGGGCCTGATCAAGGCTCTCGATCGGCTTGGCACCCAGAGCGATCCCCAGATGGCAGTGCGCATCGACCAGCCCCGGCATCACGAACCCACCGTCGCTGACCGTCTCCGCGCCCTTGACCGGCTCGAACGTGACCCGATCCCCCACCAGCCAGAGATCTTTCACGTCCCCCTCGGGCAGGACGGCCCCACGTACATGAAAAGCCATACGACAGTCCTACCCGATCGAGCGTTCATCCGCGGGGACGGTTGTGGCTCCTGACCCGATCGACGATCCGTCATCGCCATTGGCGCACGACTAGGCCGCGGCCGAGGGCTGCGCGTTCGGCGTGGCGGGTGCCGGCGCCGCCACTGTTTCAACCGGCTGAAGCCTGCCCGGTGGACCTGCGGGCGACGGTGTGTGTGACGCCGCGGCAACGCACCTCGCTCGTAGCAGTTCGCGCTCGCGGGTCATCGCCGGACGGTCGATGCCCGTCCGCCACGGATGCTCGATCGTCACGCGCTCGGCCGAGTGGAGACGCCGGCGGTATCGCCCACCGCACCCGAGCACGAACTGCGTGATGGTGACCCCGTTCGGCCCAGTAGGACGGAATGCCGGCGCGGGGCCACTTCTTCGACCCCGGTCGAGCACATCGGATCGGACGGACGTGACCCTCGACCGCGACCAGATGGTCACGCTTCGTCCTGGGCCCTGCGGTAGTCCTCGCGCAGGGCGGTCAGGGCCGGAACGTCGATGGTGACCGGATAGGGCACGTCGGTCGTGAAGACCCTGTTGGTGCTGGTGACGGTGTCGTACTGGCCATTGCCGCCGAGACGGTACTCGGTCAGCACGACACCGCCCTTGAAGGTCGGATCGACGACCAGGTAGGTGCCGACGCCGTAGGCGGCGTACAACTTCCACTTGGCCTGCATGTCGCGGAAATGGGATGTCGGGGAGATGACCTCGGCCACCAGCAGCGCCCCGTCCACCGGGACGGGCGTGCGGAAGCCGTAAGCCTTACGCGCCACGACGACATCGGGCCGCGGCTCGTTCCGCCGATCGACCTCGAGCGACAGGTCGATGATCGGCTTGTAGTCGGGCGGGCAGTGGGGCCGGAGCATGCTGTTCAGCTCCCAGCACACGTCCTGGTGAAAGCCGGTGGGTGACGGCAAGATCAACCTTCCGTCGATCAACTCATAGCGAAGATCCTGTGGAAGGCTCGCCAGGTCGTCGACGGTCCAGTCCTGCTTCTCATCCAGCAGGCTCGGCACATGAAGGGCCGCAGTCATCGGGACCTCCTCAGGGGGTGTCACGAGACTACTGTACCCATGTCTAGATCACCAGTTAGTTCTTGTCGTCGTCCCGCTGCTGCTTCATCAGCTTGTTGAAGTCGAGGTTGGGGAGCTTGAAGCCGCCCGCTCCGCCGCCGCCCAGGGCGTTCGGGTCGAGGCCCGGCGGGAGCTGGGGCATGCCGCCCGGGAAGCCCGCCGGGAGGCCGCCGGCCGCGCCGGCGCCGGTGCGGGGGCGGTTGCCGCCCTTGGTGCCCTTGCGCTTGTTCTTGGGGCTCTTCGTGGCCTTGCGGCGGCCGCCGGGCAGGCCCATCATGCCGCTCATCTGCTTCATCATCTTCTGGGCGTCGGTGAAGCGGTTGAGCAGCTGGTTGACGTCCATCACCGTGACGCCCGAGCCGTTCGCGATGCGGGCGCGGCGGGAGCCGTTCAGGATCTTGGGGTTCTGGCGCTCGCCGGGGGTCATCGAGCGGATGATCGCCGTGACCTTGTCGAAGTGGCTGTCGTCGAGCTCGTCGAGCTGGGCCTTCATCTGGCCCATGCCGGGCATCATGCCCAGGATGTTGGCGATCGGGCCCATCCGGCGCACCGCGATGAGCTGGTCGAGGAAGTCCTCGAGGGTGAAGGTCTCGCCGGCAAGCAGCTTGCCGGTCATCTTCTCCTTCTGGTCCTCGTCGAAGGCCTGCTCGGCCTGCTCGATGAGGGTCAGCACGTCGCCCATGCCGAGGATGCGGCTGGCCATCCGGTCGGGGTGGAAGAGGTCGAAGTCCTCGAGCTTCTCACCGGTCGACGCGAACAGGATGGGCTCGCCCGTGACGTGCCGGACGGAGAGGGCCGCGCCACCGCGGGCGTCGCCGTCGAGCTTGGAGAGGACCACGCCGGTGATGCCGACGCCGTCGCGGAACGCCTCGGCGGTCTGCACCGCGTCCTGGCCGACCATGGCGTCGATGACGAAGATGACCTCGTCGGGGTCGACCGCGGCCCGGATGTCGGCCGCCTGCCGCATCATCTCGGCGTCGATGCCGAGGCGGCCGGCGGTGTCGACGATGACGATGTCCTTGGCCGAGCGCTTGGCGTGCTCGATGGAGTCCTTCGCGACCTGGACCGGGTCGCCGACGCCGTTGCCGGGCTGCGGGGCGTACACCTCGACGCCGGCCCGGCCGCCGAGCACCTGGAGCTGGTTGACCGCGTTGGGGCGCTGGAGGTCGGCCGCGACCAGCAGCGGCTGATGGCCCTGGTTCTTCAGCCAGCGGGAGAGCTTGCCGGCCAGCGTCGTCTTACCGGAACCCTGCAGACCGGCCAGCATGATCACCGTGGGCGGCTGCTTGGCGAACTGGAGCCGCCGCCCCTCGCCGCCGAGGATGTTGATGAGCTCCTCGTGGACGATCTTGATGATCTGCTGGGCCGGGTTGAGCGCCTGCGAGACCTCGGCCCCGCGAGCGCGCTCCTTCACGTTGAAGATGAAGGCCTTGACCACGGGCAGCGCGACATCGGCCTCCAGCAGGGCGAGACGGATCTCGCGCGCGGTGGCGTCGATGTCGGCATCGGTGAGCTTGCCCTTGCCACGGAGCTTGGTGAAGATCCCGGAAAGGCGGTCACTCAAAGTGTCAAACACGGTTCAGCTTCCCGTAGGTCAGAGGAGGGTGTGCCGACCGCAAGCCTAGCCGCCCGCGCGCGAGCTCACTTGTTGCGCATGCGGTACGTCTTCGCGGCGGCCTCGATCCGCCGCTGGGTACGGCCGTCCTGCGAGATCGACTTCTTGGCCTTGGCGTAGAGAAGCGCGCCGCCGCCGATCACCAGAGCGCCCACGATCAGGTAGAACAGCACCGGCCCGATCAGGTTGGCGGCGACCCAGCCGACCACGACCACGCCGGCGATCAGTGCCACGAGAAATGCGATGGCCTTGCCCATCTCGACCTCCCCAGGTTGTGAATCCACCATGACTCAGCGAGGCAACCCGCCGCATCAGCCGTATCCCCTAGGGGTCGGCCCCGGAAGATCGGCCACGTCACACCGGCAAATCGCGTATACCGGTGATATAGGGCGTCACTTACGGCGCGGGCGCCAGTTGAGGGTCACGAGCGACTGACCCCGGCGGAAGGACGACGGCGTGCCCTTGCGGCGGATCCTCGGGCTGGCGCCCTGGCCTGTCCGGCGGCGCGTGCTGCGCCAGGTGGAGCTCCGGCTGCTGCCCCGCGTTCCGGCCGAACGCCGGCTCCGGGCGGCGCGGCGGGTGGTTCCGCTGGGACCCCGGCGCAAGCTCCTGCCCTCGCCCGCGGAGGCGCCGGCGCTGCGGGTCCGCACGGCCGCGGCGCGCCTTGTGGCCCGTCGTTCCTCCTGGTCGGACCCGGCCTCCGTACGGCGTGAAAATCTCGACCGCGTCGTCGCGTCGCTGTCCACCGCGGGCATCGACTGGTTCCGCGTCCCCACCGACTCCCTGACCCGTACGGCCGTGGCGGTCCCCGAGGCCGAGCGCGACCGGGTGCTGGCCGCGCTCGACGCGCTCACCTGGGCCGAGGTGGGCCGCCTGGAGGTCGTGGGCCGGCGCGCCACCACCCGGCTGCTGCGGGTCAGCTGGCCGGTCACCGATCCCGGCGGCCACATCGTCTACGGCACCGAGTACGCGTGCGAGGTCGAGCTGTGGCGGGCCGCCGACGGCCGCCTGGCCGGGCCCCGCCCCAACCCGGTGGCCGACTCGATCGCGGCCGGCGAGCCGGTCACCGTCGCGCCCGAGCCGGTCTTCGGCCCGTTCGGCGTGCCCGGCCCGCTGCCGCGGTACCGGACCCGGGAGGTCTTCACCATGGCCGACCCGGACCGGGTGGCCTTCCCGATCGACGCCGTCTACACCTGGGTCGACGGCGAGGATCCGGCCTGGCTCGCGCGCAAGACCCGGGCCCTGCGCGACAACGGCTGGGTGACCGGCGCGAACGAGCAGACGGCGAACCCGTCACGGTTCGTCTCGCGCGACGAGTTGCGCTACTCGCTGCGCTCGCTGCACGCGTTCGCGCCCTGGATCCGGCACGTCTTCCTGGTCACCGACGACCAGGTGCCGGCCTGGCTCGATCTGGACCGGGCCGACCTGACGGTGGTCAGCCACCGGGAGATCTTCGGCGGCACCGGGCGGCTGCCCACCTTCAACTCGCAGGCGATCGAGTCGCGGCTGCACCGCGTGCCCGGCCTGGCCGAGCATTTCCTCTATCTGAACGACGACGTCTTCCTGGGCCGCCCGGTGCCGCCCGAGATGTTCTTCACGCCGGGCGGGCTGACCCGGTTCTTCCCGTCCGGGGCCCGGGTCGACGCGGCGCCGCGGCGGCCCGGTGACACCCCGGCCAACTCGGCCGGCAAGAACAACCGGGATCTGATCCGGGACACGTTCGGCCGGGTGCTGACCCGCAAGATGAAGCACACGCCGCACCCGTCGCGGCGCAGCGTGCTGGCCGAGATCGAGCTGCGCTTCGCCGAGGAGGTCGAGGCCACCTCCGCGCATCAGTTCCGGCACCCCGAGGACATCGCGCTGCTCTCCTCGTTGCAGCAGTACTACGCCTATCTGACCGGGCGGGCCGCGCCCGGCGAGATCGAGTACATGTACACCGACCTGGCCGACCCGTCGACTCCGTTCCGGCTGGCCCGGCTGCTGCACAACCGCAACCTCGACGCGTTCTGCCTCAACGACACCGACTCGCCGGCCGCGCTCGTACCCGAGCAGGCCGCCCTGCTGGCCGAGTTCCTCCCGGCCTATCTGCCGTTCCCGTCGCGCTGGGAGCTCAACACGCCCCGCGCGGGCACCATGTCGCCGTCCTCGACCCGCCGGCCCGTGATCGCACGGCAGGCGACCCGCCACCGTTTCGCCGAAAGGCCTCTCTCATGAGCATGAACGTCGTCATCCTGGGCCTCGGCTACGTGGGGCTGCCCCTCGCGCAGCAGGCGGCCCGCCGCGGGCTGCGGGTGACCGGCTTCGACGTGCAGCCGTCGGTGGTGGCGTCGCTCGCGGCCGGCCGCTCGCACGTCGACGACCTCAGCGACGCCGACATCGCCGAGATGCTCGCCGCCGGCTTCCACCCGACCACCGACGAGCGGGCCATCGCCGCCGCGGACACGGCCGTCATCTGCGTACCGACTCCGCTGGCCGAGGGCGACGGCCCGGATCTGCGCGCGGTCGTCGGCGCCACCGAGGCGATCGGCCGCAACCTGCGCCCCGGCATGCTGGTCGTGCTCGAGTCGACCACCTATCCGGGCACCACCGACGAGGTCGTCCGGCCCCGGCTGGAACGGCTTTCCGGGCTGACCGCGGGCCTCGACTTCCATCTGGCGTTCTCGCCCGAGCGGATCGATCCCGGCAACGAGCGGTTCGGCGCGCGCAACACTCCCAAGGTGGTCGGCGGTTACACGCCCGCCTGCACCGAGCGGGCGGCCGGCTTCTACGGCCGCTTCGTCGACACCGTCGTCCGGACCCGGGGCACCCGCGAGGCGGAGACCGCGAAGCTTCTCGAGAACACGTACCGGCACGTGAACATCGCGCTGGTCAACGAGATGGCCCGGTTCTGCCACGAGCTCGAGATCGACCTGTGGGACGTGATCCGGGCCGCCGCCACCAAGCCGTTCGGCTTCCAGGCGTTCTATCCGGGCCCCGGCGTGGGCGGGCACTGCATCCCGATCGACCCGAACTACCTGAGCCACAACGTCCGCAGCCGGCTCGGCTATCCGTTCCGCTTCGTCGAGCTGGCCCAGGAGATCAACGCGACGATGCCGGACTACGTGGCCCGGCGGGCCCAGAACCTGCTGAACGCGGACGGCCAGGCCGTGCACGGCGCGACCGTGCTCCTGCTCGGGGTCACGTACAAGCCGAACATCGCCGACCAGCGCGAGTCGCCGGCGACCCCGCTGGCCCGTCAGCTGGCCGCGCTCGGCGCGACGGTGCTCTACCACGACCCGCACGTTCCGCAGTGGACGGTCGGCGACGTGGAGGTCTCCCGCACCGACGACCTGGAGGGCGCCAGCGCCTCGGCCGACCTGGTGATCCTGGTGCAGAACCACCGCGAGTACGACGCCGACCACCTGGCCCGTCTGGCGAAGCGCTTCTTCGACACCCGTGGGGTGACCACCGACCGGCAGGCGCACCGCCTCTGACCGAACCGCCGGTGGCGGCGCTCGGCGCCGTTGGTGGATCATTCGCGCCATGCGCCGCCTCGCCCTGCGTGTCTCCGTCGCCCTGACGATCGCCGCCCTGTTCGCCGCGGCCGCCGCCTGGCCCGCCTGGCACGTGTTCGCCGGCGATCTGCCCACCGACGAACGGATGCACGCGCTGGCCGGGATGGTCGTGGAGGGCTCGGAGAAGGGCACCGACATCAGCCGGGTCGAGCACGTCGCCGGCTCGGCCTACGACGATGACGTGGCGGACGGCTCGAACTGGCTGCTCGGCGTGGACGAGTACGGGCCGGGCTTCGCCGAGACGTCCTTCGGCGCCGCGAAGACCGACCTGGCGGAGGCCCGGCAGCGCCTGGCGGCCGACGGCTGGCGCGCCGGTACCGACGGCGACGGGCTCACCGCCGCCAACGACGACTGGCGGCTGACTTTCCAGCCGACCGACGGCGAGGGCTCGGACGCCGTGCTGAAGGTGCAACGGACCGCGCCGGTCGCCGCGCTGGCGCTGACCGCCCTGGCCTGGATCGCCGGGCTGGTGGCCGGATGGCGGGCAGCCGGGCGCTTCGACAATCCGCTCGGCCTGGTCGCGCTCGTCGTCCTCGCCCTGAACACCCTCAGCGTCACCGGGAGCCTGCTGGAGGACGCGATCGCCGTCCGGGGCACCGGGCCGTTCCCGTTGCCCTGGGCCTTCGCGTTCTTCTACGGGGCCCGGCCGTTCGTGGTGGTCGGGCTGGCGCTGGCCGCGCTCGCCCTGGTCCACTCGTCGGGAACCAGGAGCCCGTCCGCCCGCTCCTGAACGAGATAGCGCGGCCGGCCGCGCACCTCCTCGTGGATGCGGGCCAGGTATTCGCCGATCACGCCGAGGCCGAGCAGCACGAAGGTCCCCATCACCAGCAGCAGTAGGATGACCGTGGGGAAGCCCTCGACCGAGCCGCCGCCGATCCAGCGGATCAGCGTCTGCGCGCCGAGCAGCAGCGCGAACGCGGCGAAGGCCATGCCCACCAGAGTGACCAGGTGCAGCGGGGCCGAGCTGAACGAGGTGATCCCGTTGACGGCCAGGCGGAACAGCGACCGGAACGTCCAGCGGGAGCGGCCGCCCTCGCGGTGGTCGATGTCGACCTCGATGGTGCTGCGCCGGAAACCGATCCAGCTGCTGGTGCCGCGGAAGAACGACGCGTGCTCGGGCAGGCGCAGCAACGCGTCCAGGGCGGCCCGGCTGAGCAACCGGAAGTCGGTGGCGTCGACCAGGTCCACTTTGGTCAGTCCGGTGAAGGCCCGATTGAACAGGCGGCCGCCGACCCGCCCGATCAGGCCCTGCCCGGTGCGGTTGCGCTTGACCGCCTCGACGACGTGGGCGCCCTCGCGCCAGCGCCGCACCATGGCCGGGATCGCCGACGGCGGGTGCTGCAGGTCGGAGTCGATGACGACCACGGCGTCGCCGGCCGCGTGTTCGAGCCCGGCCAGCACGGCCGGCTCCTTGCCGAAGTTGCGGGAGAGCTGGACGCCGCGCACCCGCCGGTCGAGCAGCGACTGCCGCACGATCCGGTCCCAGGAGTCGTCGCCGGAGCCGTCGTCGACCAGTACGAGTTCGTAGCGCAGCCCGGCGCCGGTGAGTACCTCGGTGAGCCGGCGCACGAATCGTTCGACGCCCGGCCCCTCGTTGTAGACCGGCGCGACCACGGAGATGAGCGCGCTCATGACCGGGCAAACGACGCGCCGGAGAAGAAGGTTGCGATTTACCGCAGAAGCTCGGCCAGTGTCGGTGGCCGGGCGCGGTCGACGATCGTGGTACGGACGGTGTCGTGGTCGCGGCTGAGGCGGGTCAGCCGCTCGGAGAGCACGTCCTCCCACGATCGGTCGGGCCGGTGCCGCTCCCAGGTCGCCCGGTCCGGCAGGTATTCGAGCAGCACGCCGTGGTTGCCGGCCGGGTAGGACGCGCAGTCGGTCATCACCACCGGACGGTGGTCCGGGCTGACGAGCAACCGCTGGCGCAGGGTCAGCACGAAGTCGTGCACCCCGGCGGCGTCCAGGCCGAGCACCACGTAGAGGTGGACCGGCGGGCGCACGGCGGCGACGGGCGCGTAGCCCGGGCCGGCCGGCGGCCGGGCGCCGGCCCGGTTCCGCCCGTGCCACCAGCGCAGCGCCGCCCGCCACGACAGCGGACCGAGCTCCAGCCGGTCGGCCCGCTTGCGCTCGCGGTCGCGTTCCTTGCGGTACGCCTCGGCCAGCCGCCGCTCCTCGACCAGCCGCGCCTCGAGCGAGCGCAGCCGCCCGGCCATCGCGGCCAGCTCCCAGCGCGCCCGGTCCATCGTGTCGAGCGTCACGCTCAGCTCCTCACGCGGGCGCGCAGCCCGCTCAGCCAGGTGGCGGCGGCCAGCGCGCCGTTGCCGAAGGTCAGCTCGGCGCAGCGCCGGGTCAGCGCGGCCCGCACCTCCGGCCGGACCGCGGCCTCCAGCACCTCCTCGAGCTCGTCCGGCTCCGGATCCTCGACGGTCAGGGCCACCCCGGCCGCGTCCGCGAACCGGGCCCGTTGCTGGCCGTCCCGGCCGGGCACGAAGACCGTGGGGATCCCGTAGGCCAGCCGCTCGTGGAAGGCGTCGTAACCGGCCCCGCTCACAGTCAGGTCGAACGCCCGCAGGCAGCGGCTGGGCGGCTCGTCGCGGACCACCCGGAAGCCGTGTCGTTCCAGGCGTTCGGCGATGCCCGGCGGGACGCCGGGTGACACCAGGGCCAGCGGCCCGTCGCCGAGCCCGAGCTCCGCGCGGGCCGCCTCGGGCGCCGACAGCTCACCCGGGTCGAACAGGGTGATCGGGTCGACCCGGTGCGCGCGCGCCTCGTCGGCCACGGCGAGGGCGGCGAACTCACCCGGCTCCAGCACGTGGACGTCGTCCCACTCGGCGCCCGGGTGGCGCGGCGGCAGGGCCCGGCGTACCCACACCCAGACCAGGTCGGCCCGCTCGCGGGCGAGCCGGGCGAGCCCTTCGAACGGGACGCCGTCGACCGCCACGACCTCCGGCGCGTGCACCTCGACGAGGTGGTTGAGGCGGTCGTACGCCAGCCGGTTCCAGCGTGCCTCGGTGACGCCCAGCGCCGCCCGGGACGGCAGGCGCTCGGTGAGGAAGCCCTCCGCGTGGGCCAGCGCGGCCCCGGGCGCGCCGGCGGCGATGACGGCGGCCAGGTCGCTCGGCAGGCGCCGGGCGATCGCCGTGCTCACCTTCGCGTCGTCGTCACCGACCATGAGCAGCCGCCGGGGCGGGGCGATGAGAGGGCGCGCCGACCGCCGGGGGCCGGGCAGGTTGAGCCGGGGCCGGATGCCGTAGCGGGCGAGCCGCGCCAGGTGGGAGCGGTGGCCGTGGTGCCGCTCGGCGAACTCGCGGGCCCGGCCGACCACGCCGCGGTAGCGGTCCGGATCGGCGTAGACCTCGCGGACCAGGCCGGCCACCCGGCCGGGCGACGAGTAGAGCGCGGCCCCGCCGAGAAACGGGCGCAGGTGCTCCCCCACGATCACCGGCACGCCGGCCGCCATCGACTCGAGGGCCGAGCGCGAGAAGGTCTGCTGGAAGTCGACCAGGAAGTCGAGGGTGCGCAGGAACTCGCCGGGCAGCTCGGCGCCGAACGGGACCATCTCCCAGTGCGGAAAGGGCGAGCTGTCGCCGAACCACCGCACTCGCAGGTCGCCCAGGTCGACCGGGAACGGCCCGCGCAGGCCCACCACGGGCTCGTCGGCCACGAAGCCGTCGCGGTCGCGCCACCAGTGCGCCACGTCGATGATCTCGTGCCAGTCGGTGGTGGTGACCCGGACCCCGGGCGCGACCCGCAGCAGCTGCTCCCGCGCCTGTGGGCTGGTCGGCGCCCAGGCCGCCTCGGCCCCGAACCAGCGGCGGGCCTGCTCGTAGACGGCGGGTTCGACCGGGGGACGGCCGACCACGAGCACCGTCCGCTCGGCGCGGACGGACAGATCGGCCGGGCGGGTCCAGGGGCGCCGGACGACCAGCAGCCGGGCCGCTACCGGCCGGTCGTCGCGGGCCAGCGTGGCCGCACCGTCGCGGATCAGGTCACTGATCCGGGGCCGGAAGCCGAACCCGTCGTGGGCGCGGGCGTCCGGCACATGGATCAGCACGGTGCTCAGCCCCGCCTCGGCCTGGGCGTGCACCTCGGCCGCGACGGCCGCCGACGCACCGCCGGGTTGCCGGAAGTCGGCCAGGACGGCCACGTCGTGCACGGTCACGGGCTGTCTAACGATCTTGGAATCGGGCCGTGACGCGGGGCGAACCGTCCGGCAACCGAAGAGCGCCGGTACCGCACCCGGCCAACGGTAATCGTCACTGGATCCGGGCCGAACTAGGTCGGTGAACGCGGCGGTAGAAGCCGGCGCGGACCCCACGAAAGGCAGTCGATGCGCTCCTCGATCACCAAGCGTCTGGCCCTGATCGCCATGATCCCCGCCACCCTGTTTGCGATCGTTCTGCTCGCGTCGCCCGCCAACGCCGCCGCCGCCAGCACCACCCAGCTGGCCGCCGACATCGTCACGCTGACCAACCAGCAGCGCGCCGCGCACGGCTGCAAGGCCCTCACGGTCGACGCCCGCCTGACCAAGGCGGCCGCCGGGCACAGCGCCTACATGGCCCGCGGCGGCGCCTTCAGCCACACCGGCGCCGGCCGCTCGAGCTTCGTCACCCGCGTCAAGGCGGCCGCCTACCCGCGCCCGCTGAGCGAGAACATCGCCTACGGCTACCGCACCGGCGCCGACGTCGTGAAGGGCTGGATGGCCAGCCCGGCCCACCGCGCCAACATCCTCAACTGCAAGGCCGCCACGGTCGGCGTCGCCGCCGCCTACGCCGCCAACGGCAACCCGTACTACACCCAGGACTTCGGTTACTGACCGACCGCCTCAAGGGCCTCACCGTCACCGGTGGGGCCCTTCGGCGTGAGCGCCTCGATCCGGCGCTGCTGGGCGGCCAGGGCGTCGGACAACTCCCGGTGCCGGTCACCCGAGTGCAGCAGCAGCTCCTCGATCGCGCCCAGCACCCGCCGCTGCGTCTGGTCGAGCACGGCCCGCATCTCGGCCTGTGCCTTGCGCTGGGCCCGCTGGAGCGTGGCCAGGCGCCGGATGAGCAGCAGCAGGCCGCCGATCAGCACGGCGAAGAACAGGCCGAGGACCGCGAGGGCGACGCCGACGTACCCGGTCAGCGCGGTCGCGCCGACCGCGGCGCAGAGCACGCCCGCCCCGGCCAGCAGCCCGGCCTGGCGCCGTGTCAGATTGCGCAGCCGTCGCATCGGCCTCCCTCCGTCCCTTCGTCAACGCGGCCCCCGTTCACCGGGTTACGCAGAACGGCACACCGGCCCGCTGCTCGGTGGCCACGTTCAGGGCCACGTCGAACCGGCGCAACGATTCGGGATAGAGGCCGGCGAACTCCTGCCGCAGCGCGCACCGCCGCTGGGCTCCGGCCGGCGTGCGGTCGAAGTCGGCCATCTCGACCGCGATCCGGTTGTAGAGCCGGGCCGGGACGCTCGCCATGAAGGTGTCCCGCTGCCGTTTGTTGGCCGCCGCCGACACGGCCGTGGCCCCCGCCAGCAGCACGACCGCCGCCACCAGCACCCAGCGCCGCCGCCGGGCCGCCAGCAGGACCGCGGCCACCACGATCAGGCCGCCGCCCGTGGTGGTGACGGCCGAGTCGCGCCAGCCGAGACCCCAGACGGTCATCTTCTGCACGTCGGCGTTGAGCGCACCCATGCCGGCCGCGAGCAGCACGGCGGTGACCGCGACCAGCGCGAGCGCGGCCGCGGGCCGGCGGTCCACCGCGGACAGGCGTGGCAGGTCGCGGATCGCCTGCCCGGCCAACGGGATCAGCACGACGACGGCGGCGACCAGGACGAGACCGATCAGCCACGGGCCGCGTGTGGCAGCCTGCCACATCAGCGGCGGCAGCCAGGCGATCGCCCGTACCGGAAGGGTTTCGAAGGTCTCCGGGCCGAACTGGACGTCGGAGCCGCGATAGCAGGGGCCGGTGGCGCAGTACCGGTGGATGACGACCCGTACCGCCAGGAAGACCGGAAGGAAACCCACCCAGAGCAAGCCGGTGGCCTTGGCCGGGGCCGAGGTGAGCATCCGGCGCGGGCCCTGACCCAGCACCAGGTGACCGCGGGCGAGGACGGCGACGGTGGCCAGCGGCGGCGCCAGGTAGGCGATCTCGTTGAACGCGGCCAGCCCGGCCCCGCCGAGCACGAGCAACGGGGCCCACCAGAGCCGGAAGGTCACCAGGCGGCACAGCGCCGCCGCCACGCCGAGCATCAGCGCCGCCGAGGCCAGGTAGAGGCCGCCGAAGAGCACGATCGGACTCGATCCGCCGGCCGCCACGAAACCCGCGGCCACGGCGAACGGCACCACCGGCGCGGCCACCGACGGCGGCTGCCCGAACAACCGGCCCCGCGCCACGACGCTCTCCACCAGCATCAGCGCCACCACGCACAACAGCAGCGCCGACAGGAAGGAGACGAGACGGAAGGCCACATTCGCCGGCAGGCCGGCCACGTCGCCGAGGGTGTACGCGGCCAGGTCGAGCGCCTTCTCCAGCATGCGGCCGAAGAGCCGGAAGTTGCCCAGCCGCAGATAGCCGGGCAGCGAGTCGACGGTGTGCGGCACGATGCGCAGCGGGTTCTCGCGGAACAACCCGCCGTGCCAGTAGATGTTGAACCGGTGGTCGCGGCTCGGCGCCAGCGCCGTCAGCGGAGCCAGCACCGGCAACGGCACCAGCACCGCCCGCAGCAGGGCCCGCCGCCAGAGCGCGCCGACCGGTGGCCCCTCGACCACGAAGCGCATGGCGACGCGAGGGGCGGGCGGGGCATCGACCGTGGGGGCGCTCATGCCATCGCCAACGAGCGGCCGCGCCGGAGATTACGCGGCCGCCGCCAGCAGGCGCGCCAACGTCGGTGGATCCCGGGGATCGATCACCACCGCACCGGCCGCCCGGTGATCGCGGCACAGCTGCGCGATCCGGCCCGCCAGCAGCGCCTCCCAGCCCTCGCCGGTGTCGTGCCGCGACCAGGTTCGCGGATCGGGCAGATATTCCAGCACCACGCCCGGCACCCGCAGACCGTTCAGCGCCGGCTGGTCGGTCACCACCACCGGCAGGTGGTCGGCGTCGACCAGGATCCGCTGCCGCAGGGCCCGGACCAGCGCCTGCGAGTCGGCCCGGGACAGCCCGATCGCGACGTAGACCCGGGCCGGCACGGGCGGCGCCACCGGTTTCGGGGGCACCGGCCGCGGCGCCGGTCCGTGCCGCAGCCGCCGGGCGGCCCGGCGGGCGATCACCGGCCCGAAGCGCACCGGGTCGCGGGCCAGGTCGACCAGGGTGCGGCCGAGCCGGTAGGAGCGGCTGCGGCGCAGGGCGAGGACGAGGTCGCGGTGGCGGTCACGCTCGCGCAGGGCGGCGTCGCGCTCGTCCTCGACCCAGCGCAGCCGCCCGGTCAGCGTGGCCACCTCCCAACGGGCCAGGAGCTCATCCAACCTGGGCCCCCACCGCCGTGTGCCGGGCCACCCAGGCGGCCGCGTCGGCCGCGCCGTGGCCGAGGGAGATCTCGGCACAGCGCCGGCTCAGCGCCTCGCGCGCGTCGCGGCCGGCCAGCCGTTCCAGCGCCTCGGCCGCCTCGTCGTCGGTGGTCGCGCAGACCGCCACGCCGGCCGCGGCGGCGAAGCGGGCCCGCGCCAGCTGGTCGTCGCCGGCCTGGGGGTCGGGGACGAAGACCGTGGGCACCGCCGCGCCGAGCAGCTCGTGAAAGTTCGTGTAGTCGGCGCGGGAGACGGCCAGCGCCACCTCGCCGAGTTCGGCCGGGCCGGCGGTGACCACCCGGAACCCGGGCAGGCTGGCCTCGACGCCGCGGCAGAGCAGCGTCCGGTCGCGGGGGCGGCGCCGTGGGCGCGGCGGCAGGTCGGTGATCGGGTCCACTGTGCTCACTCCGGACCGGGCCGTGGTGGTCCAGCCCTCGTCACCGGCGGCGGCGAACTCCCCCGGCTCGAGGATGCCGGCGAACAGGGCGCCGCGGGCGGCCCATTCGCCGCCGGTGCCGCGCTTCCACATGGCCGGGCGCAGCCACAGCCAGCGTGGACCGGTGTTCTCGGCCACGGCGGCGGCGATGCCGTCGTGCGGCACCCCGCCGACGAGGACGGCCCGCGGGCCGTACAGCTCGATCAGGTGCCGCAGGCGGTCCCGCACGAAGCCGGTCCAGCGCTGCTCGCAGACGCCGAGCTCGGCCGCTGCGGGCAGGTATTCGGTGAGCAGCCCGGCCGCGTGCGCCTCGGGCAGGCCGGCCGAGCCGGCCACCACGACGGCCTCCAGGCCCGAGGGCAGGCGGCGGGCGATGGCCCGGACCTTCGCGATGTCGTCGGCCACGAACAGCACCCGCCGGGCCGGCCGGGCCGGGCTCACCGGAGGCGGGCCGGCCGGGCGCGGGCGGGGCATCACTCCGAGGGAGGCGAGCCGGGCCAGGTGCGACGCGCGGCCGAACTGCTCGGTGACGAAGGCGCGCGCCCGCCGGACCACGGCGTCGTAGGCGGGGCGGTCGGCGTGCAGGCGGCGGACCAGATCCCGTACGCCGGACGGGTCGGTGTACAGCGCCGCCTCACCGAACACGGCCCGCGAACGCGGCCCCACGATGACCGGGACGCCACTGGCCATGGCCTCGAGGATGGTGCGGTCGAACGTCTCGACCAGAGACGGATCGTGGAAGTAGACGAAGAAGTCGAGGGTGGCCAGGAAGTCGCGCGGGGACTCGGCGCCGACCTCCAGCAGCTCCCAGTTGTCCGGGCGGCGGCCGAGCCGGCCCACGGCGATCTCGCCGCCACCGAGGAAGCGCACCCGCACGTCCGGCGTGTCCGGGTAGGCCCGCAGCAACTCTTCCGGGTCGTGCGGCCACTCAGGGCCGGGCCGCCCGATCACCGGCACGGCGTTCCGGCGGCGCTCGGCCTGCCAGTCGGCGACGTCGATGATCTCGTGCCAGTCGGTGCCGGTCAGCGCGGTCCGCGGTCCCACGCTGTCGCGGACCCGGGCGCTGATCGGCGCCCACACCACGTCCTTGCCGAAGTAGCGCTCGACCCGTTCACCGGCCTCGTCCTCCGGCGCCCGGTCGAGGACGACGATCGTGTGCCCGGCCCGGATCCGCGGCGGCGCCGCCAGGTCCCGCGTGAAGATCCCGGGCTGCCGGATCAGCAACACCCTGGCCTCGATCTCGGTGCCGTCGTCGTGGGCCAGGTCGGCCAGGCCGTCGCGCAGGCAGGCGACGATCCGCGACTGGAACGGCCGGCCGTGCCGCAGATCCGGTGACGGCACGTGGATCAGGACGGTCCGCAGGCCGGCCGCGGCCTGGGCCCGCACCTCGGCCACGATGCTCGCCGAGTTGCCGCCCGGACACCGCAGGTCGGACAGGATGGCGACGTCGTACACGGTTGGGTCAACGAGAAGCGACTAAGGTGCGATACGGACAATTCGCCCCCTGAGGAGGACGCCCGCCATGCACCCCCTCGCCGTCGCCGCCCTTCAGGCCCGTTCCGTCGCCGCCCGGGAACCGCTCGCCCGGGCCGGCCTCACCGGGGAGCTGGCCCGGGTGATCGCGTTGCAGAACCTGCGGCCGGACGACCTCGCCACCGCGCTGACCCTGCTCGAAGGGCTGAACGACCCGGAGTTCCACGGACTGCACTGCCAGGTCGCGTACGCCACCGGCGCGCACGCCTCGGCCGCCGCCCTGCTGGCGTCCTATTCGGACATCGATCCGCAGATCCGGCTGAGCCTGAGCCTCGATCTGAACAATCCGTACGCCGGCGGCAACGGCCCCTGGGATTTCGGGCAGGTCGTTCCCACGGTGTCGGTGGCCGACGGCGCCGGCTCGCCGTTCGACCGGCTCGCCGCCCGACCGGCCCAGCGCACCGGGCACCCCCGACGGATCACCTCCGTTGTCACCACCCACCGGCCCGACCAGCGGCTGCTCACGGCCGTCCGCTCGCTGGCCGCCCAGACCTGGACCAACCACGAGATCCTGGTGGTCGACGACGGCTCGCCGGCCTCGTACGACGCGGTCCTGCGCCGGGTGGCCGCCCTCGACCCGCGGGTCCGGGTGATCCGGATGGTGGCCACCGGCGGCGCCTACACGGCCCGCAACGCCGGCCTGGACGCCGCCACCGGCGACTTCGTGACATTCCACGACGAGGCCGGCTGGTCGCACCCGCTGCGGCTGGAGAAGCAGGTCGCGCCGCTGCTCGCCGACGAGGCGGTCACCTCGGTCGTCCCGTCCGGCGTCCGGGTGACGCCGGAGCTGGTCCTCACCCGGCCCGGCGTGACCGGCTTCCGGTCGCCCGACCTGTCGTCGCCGATGGTCCGCCGCGGCGCCGGCTACTTCGACCCGATCCGGATCGGCGCCGACGAGGAGTACCTCGCGCGGCACCGGCCGGTCCGTCACCTCGACGAGGCGCTGACCCTGATCCGCCGCTCCGGCGACGACGACCCAGTGGGTTTCGTCGACCCGGCCCGCCGGTCGTACCGGTCCGCCTACGAGACGGCGCACGCCGAGCGAACCACCGGCTGGGTGGCGCCGCGCCGGCTGCGCGGCGAGAGCGGGGCCCAGGCGTACGACGTGGTGCTGGCCGGCGACTGGACGACCGCCGGCGGCGCCGGCGTGGCCGGGATCGGGCAACTGCGGGCGCTCGCGGCCCGGGGCCTGCGGGCCGCCCTGCTCCAGCTCGACGTGCTGGCCCACCTGCGCGAGGGGCCGCGCAACCTCGACCCGGCGGTGCAACGCCTGATCAACGCCCGGGAGCTGACCCAGGTCGAGCTCACCGACGACGTCCGGGCGCGGCTGGTGGTCGCCCGCACGGCCCGGGTGCTGGAACACGCGCCCGACCTGCCCAGCGGCGTCCGGGCCCAGCGGGTGGTGATCGAGGACGCCGAGGTCGTCGAACCGGCCGCGGCGGCGGCCCTGCGCCTGTTCGGGCGGCGGCCGCTGTGGGCACCGGCCGGGCCGGACGGGCGGCGGCGGCTGGCCGCCGAGGCGGCCTCCCTCGACCTGCCCGGCACCCTGGACGCGCGTCAGTGGCGCCTGGACCGCCGGGGCCCGCGGGCCGACCGCCCGGTGGTCGGCCGCTGCTGCCGGGGCGGCCGGGCCGAGTGGCGCCGCCTGCGCGAGGAGCTGCCGGACAGCGGCCGGATGGACGTGCGGCTGCTCGACTCGGCCGGCACCGCCGGGCGCTCGTTCGGCCGGTTCGGAACGCCGCGGAGCTGGCTCGTCTATTCCCCGGCCGACGTCAGCCCGCGCTCGTTCCTCTACCAGATCGACTTCTACCTGCACCTGCCGGCGGACGACGAGCCGGCCGACCCGGACCCGGACGTGCTGGCCGCGCTGGCCGCCGGCTGCGTCGCCGTCCTGCCCCACCGGTACGCCGAGGCCTTCGGCGAGGCCGCCGTCTACTGCGCGCCCGCCGAACTGCTCGACACCGTGCGCATGCTGCACGGCAACCGCCGCGCCCTGCGCGAGCAGGCCGAGCGGGGCACGGCGTTCGTCCGCCGCCACCACGCCCACGAGCTCTACGCCGACCGGGTCGCCGTGCTGGCAACGCAGCCGTGACGGTTTGGCACCCGCCGAACCGTCAAGCCGCCGCTCCCGCCGCCGATTCATAGGGGCACGAGAGCATGAGCTCGGCGCGGCCCCCGCCGCACCGCGCGGCGGCGTTCCCCCGACGTCAACCGCGACCGCGACCCCCGCCGTCCCCCGCGGCGGGGGTCGCGCTGTCTGCCCTTACCCGGCTCTGACCGTCGACTGTGGATCGGCCAGGGCCACCCAGCGGCCCGGCAGCGGGCGCTGGGCGGTCAGGCCGAACCCGCCCTGGCGCGGCACCGGCGACTCGTCCACCACGACCGCGGCGCCGGCCGCGAGCCGGCGGCCCAGCACGTGCAGGGCCGGGGTCAGCGCCTGCGAAGGGGCGGGCGCGATCGAGCCGTCCACCACCAGCAGGTCGATGTCGTGCAGACCGTCGAGCGCGTCGACGTCGTACCAGTCGACCACCTGCGTGTCGACCGACAGCTCGGCCACCGCCGCGTGCCGCACCTCGACCGAGGTCAGCGCGTGCTCGGCCAGCAGTGCCCGGGTACGGTCGGCCCGGCCCCTCTCGTGGTCGACGACGATCAGGCGGCCGCCGCGGGCCTCGACCGTGTAGCCGAGCCAGATGGTCGAGGGCCCGCTGCCCAGCGCCACCGTCGTGGCCGGCGCCCGGTCCCGGGCGATGTGCACCAGGCCCAGCAGGTCGGACGGGTTGAGGGTCACGCCGGCCGGCATGGGCGCGCGCGGGGTGATCCATTGGAAGAGCTGGACCAGCGCCTCGATCTCCCGGCTCTGCTCGCGCAGCAGCAGCTCGGCCCCGCGGCCGGTCAGGCGTTCGGCCCGGGCCAGCGACTCGGTGAGCTCCTGGTGCCGGTCGCCGGCGGCCAGCCGTTCCTTCTCGACCGCGGCGATCACCCGGCGCTGCAACTGGTCGACGACGGTGCGGAGGTCCCGTACGGCGGCCTGGGTCGACCGGTTGACCCGGCCGATCCGCCGGGACAGGTGGATGACGCCGGTCAGCACGGCCGCCAGGAGCAGCGCCAGCAGGCCCGTCGCCACGGCGGCCTGGCCGATCACCGCGGCCACCGCCACACCGGCCGAACCGGCCAGCACGACGGCGAGGCCGGCCCACTGACGCCGGGAAAGGCTGGTCAGCCGGTTCGCGTACCGCCGGGCCCGGCGCCGGAGCCGGCGCCTGATGATCTCCTTAGTCGCCCACACACCGGGCTAACGCGGGCATCGGCCGCGCCGTTACGCGACCGGCAGGGGCAGCGACTGCCGGACCCAGTCGACGAACGCCACCGGATCGCCGATCCGGGCGGCGGCCGCGCGGGCCCGCCGGCTCTGCTCGGCGAACAGGGCCGGATCGGCCCGGTAGCGCGCGATCAGCGGCTCGGCCTCGGACCGGGCGCAGTACACGGCCGCGTCGCCGTAGAGCGGCGCGTAGCGCTCGGGCATGACCACGACGCAGCCGGTCTGCGCCGCCTCGAGCGCGGGCCGCGAGTACCACTCGGCCGCCTCCCGGGGCGGGAAATGCAGGTAGAAGTCGAGCTGATGCAGGAACGGGCGCGGTCCCAGATCGGCCGGTTGGTAACCGAGCCAGGTCGGCGCGAGTTCGACCGCGGACTCCCCCGCGGGCCGGTCGGGCAGCCGGACCCGCACGTCGGCGGTGGACAGCTGGGCGAAGACGGCCAGGCTCTCGGCGGCGGCCTCGGGCCGGCAGGCGGCGTCGCACAGGTCGGTGCCCACGATCGCCGGTCCGGGCGCGGCCGTGGTCCGGTCGGCCACCCAGCCCGCCGCGGCGAGAGCGACAGGCAGATTCACCGGCGCGGTTTCCGTACGCAGTAAGGCCCGCACCCCGTCGTCCTGCGGAACCCAGACCGGATCCGGCCCGAACAGGCGCCGGACCGCGGCCGTGCACATCGCCGGGTCGTACCGCCGATCCGTCCCGTCGGATCGAGCCGGTGCCCGATCGGCCACCACCACCGCCCGCGCGGCGCTGATCCCGCTGGAGAGCCCGCCGGTGAATTGGAGGACGGCGGCCTGCCGCACGATCACCAGGGCCGTCTCGGCGCTCTCCTCCCACGCCAGCCAGTCGACCACGCCGTCGTTGACCAGGTCCTGGACTCCGGCGCAGGCCGGCATCCGGCGCTGGTAGACCGCGCGCATCGAGTCGAACTGGAGGAGGCCGACCCGCACCCCGGCGGCGGTGAGGGCCCGGATCTCGTCCAGGGCGGTGCGCTGCGTGCTCTCCAGGAAACGCCAGTCGGCCATCATCACCACGTCGTAGCGGCGGTCGCGGACCGTGCCGACAAGGTGGTCCGGCGCCGGGAACGGGCGGTCGGCGCCGTCGGCCGGGCGGAAGGCGCTGGCCCGGCGGGTCGCGATGAGCTGGTGGTGGCGCTGATAGGCGGACATGTAGGCGGTCCGGGCCGGGTGCATCCACTGTGCACGGATCTCGGAGCGCGACAGCGAGCCGGCCGACAACCGGATCAGGGCCAGCGGCTTGGCGTCGACGTGCCGGACCCGCCCGGCCCCGAACGCGGCCCGGATGCGGCCGATGTACTCGGAGTCGGCCGCCTTGCGGAGGCGGTCGAAGTAGCCGACCGTCCGCAGCACAGTGCCGCGCCGGATGAGCAGCGAGGAGGGGTTGAACCGGCCGCTGCGCACGCCGGGCCGGGTGCACAGCAGCTGGTCGGTGACCGACAGCCCGTCCGAGGTGGTGGCGACCAGCCGCCGGTCGTCGATCAGCGGCCGCGCCTGGAGTTCGAGGCGGCGCGGGTGTGACCAGTCGTCGGAGTCCTGGAAGGTGGCGAACTCGCCGCCGGCGGCGTCCAGCCCGGCGTTGCGCGCCGCGTACGTGCCGGCGTTGACCGGCATCTTGAGCAGCCGCACCCGGTCGCCGAGCGCCACCGCCTCGGCCAGCACGGCGTCGAACTCCGGCGGCGACGCGTCGTCGACCAGGATCACCTCGGTGTTGGCCCAGCTCTGGGCCAGGATCGAGCGGACCGCGGTGATCAGGCCCTGGTCCGGGCGGTACGCGGTGACCACCACCGAGATCCGATGGGGCCCCTCGACCTTGCCGGCGTCGGCCGGGACGAGCCTGTCGAACGGCGTGGTCCCGTCCCCGAGGGTGAACGCCGGCAGGGGCAGCAGCGAACCGAACGCGGTGTGCCACGGCTCGGCCGCCCGGTCGGCCACGAACGGGTTGAGCAAATCGGCCACCAGGCTCTTACGGGCCGGCTCGCCGATCTTCCGGTAGCGCCGCAGCAGCTTCCGCGCCCGCTCCGGCCCCTCGTGGGCGAGCGCGAGCTGAACGTGCAGCAGCTGGTGGGCCGGTGACAGCGCCCGCGCCCCGAGCGCCCGCCGGGCCAGCTCGAAGACGGCCAGGGCGTCCTCCGCCCCGGAGTCGAGGACCAGGCTCTGCGCGATCGCGGAGACCAGCGGGGAATCGATTTTGCGGCGCCGCCGGCGCAGCCAGCGCCGGTCGCCCCGCCGCGCGGCCTCGACGAGCTCGTCCAGGGTGCCGTGCGGGCCGAGCGCGGCCCGGGTGAGCAGCACCCGCGCGTCCAGGGAACGGTTGCGGACGGCCGTGGCGGTCAGCGCCAGGCGCAGTCGGGGACCGATCGCCCGCACATGATCATCGAGCAGGTCTGATGGGTGGTGCTGCATGCGGGGACCAACGGCCTCGGGCCGACGCCGGTGACGGCCCCTCAGACGGCCGCGAGCACCGCCGCGCCGACCCGCTCCCGCTCGGCCTCGTCGGCCCACGACCCGACCAGGTAGAACGCGTCCACCACATCGCCGCCCAGGGTGGAGATGCGGGCCGCGCGTACGTCCGCGCCCGCCTCGTCGAGCGCGGTCGCCACCCGGAAGAGCAGGCCGGCCGAGTCGGCCGCCCGCAGCTCGAGGATCGCCGCGTCGGTGGCCGCGCCGCGCTGCCACACCACCCGCGGTGAGGCCGTGCCGCCGCGCGCGCTCATCGCCCGGGCCCGCACCCGCTGGGTCACCGAGACGTCCCCGGCCGCCACCCGGCGCAGGTCGGCCGCGAGCGCCACCGGATCGTACGGGCTGCCGTAGCGCGGCTGGGTGAAGAACTCCACGATCGCCCGGTGGTCCACTGTCACACTGTTCGCGCCCACCACGTCCAGCCGGTGCATGGCCAGGCACGCCGCCACCTGGCCGAGCAGGCCCCGGCGGTCGGCCGCGGCCACCGCCACCCGGTCGCCGTCCAGGTGCACCGCCGGCAGGGCGCCCTCCAGCAGCTCGGGGTCGGGCGCCGGCGGCTCGGGCAGCTCGCCGGTGTCGAGCCGGGTACGCACCCGGCTCACCAGCTCGGCCATCAGCCGGCCCTTCCAGTCCGACCAGGCGGCCGGGCCGGTGGCCCGCGAGTCGGCCCGGGCCAGCGCGTGCAGCAGGTCCAGGGTGCCCGCGTCGCCGACCGTCTCGGCCACCGACGAGATGGTCTTGGGGTCGCTCAGGTCGCGCCGGGTGGCCACGTCGGGCAGCAGCAGGTGCAGCCGGACCAGCTTGGAGATGGTGGCCACGTCGGCCGGGGGCAGGCCGATCCGGGCCGCGATCTCGGCCGCGATCGGCGCGCCGACGACGCTGTGGTCGCCGGGCAGGCCCTTGCCCACGTCGTGCAGGAAGGCGCCGATCAGCAGCAGGTCGGGCCGCTCGACCTCGCGGGCGTAGGCGGTCGCCTCGTACGCCGCCTGCACCAGGTGCCGGTCGAGCGTGTACCGGTGGATCGGGTGGTGCTGGGGCAGGCTGCGCAGGCGAGCCCACTCGGGCAGCCAGGCGTCCGTCAGCCCGTACCGGTCGCAGGTCTCCCAGGTGGGCAGCAGGCCGGGCCCGGAGCCGAGCAGCGAGACCAGGGCGGCCCGGGCCTGCGGCGGCCACGGGTTCGGCAGCGGCGGGCAGAACGCGGCCAGCCATTCGCTGGTGGCGCGGGCGATCGGCAGCCCCACGGTGGCGGCCGCGGCGGCCACCCGCAGGGAGAGGCTGGGGTCGGGCACCGGCCCGATGGCGGTGCGGGCGAGCACCAGTTCGCCGTCCTGCTCGACGACGTCGCGGGCGACCGGGCGGCGGGCCGGCACCCCGCCGGGCAGGCCCCGCCGGCGGCCGCGCATCCGGTCGGCCGCGCGCCAGGCGTCGTCGAGGGCGTGCGCGATGGTACGGGCGTCGCCCGCGACCCGGCGCAGCAGCGCGTCGCCGTCGTCGAGGTCGAGCAGTTCGGCCACGGCGGCCCGCTCCTGGGCGACCAGCCGGTCGACCCGGCGGCCCACGGCCAGGTGCAGGGCGTCGCGGGTGTCCAGCACCCGCAGGTTGGCCGCGCGCACGGCCGGGCGCATGGTGTCGGCCACGCCGGCCCGGCCGATGGCGCGCAGGATGGTCACGTCGCGCAGCCCGCCGGCTGCCTCCTTGAGGTCGCCCTCGAGCAGGAAGGCGAGCTCGCCGTGGCTCGCCCAGCGGGCGGTGGTCAGCTCCTTGAGCTGGGGCAGCAGCCGCACCGCGGTGCGCCGCCACTGGTCCGAGGCGGCCGCGACCAGCTCGGCGCTCAGGGCCGCGTCGCCGGCGATGTGCCGGGCGTCGAGCAGGCCGAGGGAGACCTTGACGTCGTCGTGCGCGACCGACAGCGCCTCCGGCAGCGTGCGCACGGAGTGGTCGAGGCCGAGCCGGGCGTCCCAGATCGGGTACCAGAGGGAGGCGGCGATCCGGTCGATGCCGGCCGCGCCGTTGTGCAGCAGCACGAGGTCGAGGTCGCTGTAGGGCGCGCAGTCGCGCCGGCCCAGCCCGCCCACGGCGACGAGGCTCACGCCGGGCAGGTGGGCGGGGAACATGCCGGTCAGCCAAGCGCCGAGCGCCGCGGCCCGTTCGTCACGGGCGGCGGCGCCGATGTGCTCGCGCAGCTTGGCCTGCGAGCCGCCGGCGGGCACCGAGGGTGGCGCCGGCGGCTCGCTGGTCATGCGTGTCATCTGATTCGTGATTCTCAGAGCGCGTCGAGGCCGCGCTCGCCGGTGCGGACCCGGATCACCTCGTCGACCGAGGTCACCCAGACCTTCCCGTCACCGATCTTGCCGGTCTTGGCGGCGGTCACGATGGCGTCGACGATCTTGTCCACGTCGATCTCGTCGGTCACCACCTCGACCTTGATCTTCGGCAGGAACTCCACCGTGTACTCGGCGCCCCGGTACACCTCGGTGTGGCCCTTCTGCCGTCCGTAGCCCTGTACCTCGCTCACGGTCAGGCCGGTCACCCCCAGAGCGTGCAGGGCCTCCTTCACCGCGTCGAGCTGGTACGGCTTGATGACCGCGGTCACCAGCTTCATGCTCAGTCCCTCTCTCGGAGCAGTCATGGTCTTATCTAACCGGCGACCTTCTGGCTGACGTCGGCCTTGCCGTCAGCGTCGACACCCGAACCCGGCTTGAGGCCGGCCATGGCGAACGCGCCGCCACCGCCGGAGCCCGCGGCGGGCGTGAGGTCGTACCCGGTCTCGCCGTGGTCCGCGATGTCGATGCCGCCGACCTCGGCCTCCTCGCTGACCCGGCCGAGCTTGACGGCCTTGAGGATCAGCGCGAGCACCAGGGCGATCACGAACGAGTAGACCGTGACGGCCGCGCTACCGACGAACTGCCGGCCGAGCTGGGTGAAGCCGCCGCCGTAGAACAGGCCCTCGCTGGCGCCGAGACCCTCGGTGATGGCGCCGTTGACCTGGGTGGTGGCGAAGAAACCGATGGCCAGCGAGCCGATCCAGCCGCCGACGAAGTGGACGCCGACCACGTCGAGCGAGTCGTCGTAGCCCAGCTTGTACTTCAGGCCGACGGCCAGGGCGCAGACCGCACCGGCGATGATGCCGATCAGGGCGGCCGGCAGCGGGGCCACGAAACCACAGGCCGGGGTGATGGCGACCAGACCGGCGACCGCGCCGGACGAGGCGCCGACCAGCGTCGGCTTACCGTCGCGCAGCCACTCCACGATGATCCAGCCGAGCAGCGCGGCGGCCGTGGCGACCTGCGTGTTGACGAAGGCGACACCGGTGGTGCTGTCGACGGTCAGCTCGGAGCCGGCGTTGAAGCCGAACCAGCCGAACCACAGCAGGCCGGCGCCGAGGGCGACGAACGGGACGTTGTGCGGGCGCATGTTCTCGCGGGGCCAGCCGATGCGCTTGCCGAGCACGATCGCGACCGCCAGGGCCGCCGCACCGGCGTTGATGTGCACCGCCGTACCACCGGCGAAGTCGAGCGCCTTGAGGTTGGCACCGATCCAGCCGCCGCCCCACACCCAGTGGGCGACCGGGACGTAGACGATGGTGAACCAGCCGATGGCGAACAGGACCCAGCCGCCGAACTTGAAGCGGTCGGAGAGCGCGCCGCTGATCAGGGCGACGGTGATGATGGCGAACATCATCTGGAACGCCATGAAGACGTAGACCGGGATGCCGGTCTCCAGCCAGATGTCGCCGGCCCAGCTGGTGCCGGTGCCGAAGTACTGGGTGAAGCTGCCGATGAACTTGTTCAGGCCCTCACCGTCGTTGGCGCCGAACGCGAGGGTGAAGCCGTAGAGCACCCAGAGCACGGAGACGATCCCGATGCTCGAGAAGCTCATCATCATCATGTTCAGGGCGCCCTTGGACCGGTTGAGGCCACCGTAGAACAGCGCCAGGCCGGGGGTCATGAGCAAAACGAGCGCAGACGACAGGAGCAACCAGGCGGTGTTGCCGGTATCGATCTCCACGCTGCCTCCTCTCGGAATGAAGGTGTCCTCGTACACGACCCTCAGAGCAGCGTCGCCCATCGGCCGGTTGATGACGGGAGCCTTCCGTTCCGCTGTTTCACGCACGGTCTACACGCGATTTCCGGCGCGTCACGGGTTGTTTCGTACGTGTGAAGAAACTCTCACAGCCCGTAAGGGAGGATTGCCCGAATCAGCGAAGAGCGTATTCGAGCGTGTGGCGCTCGTAGTCGAGCAATCGAAGATCACGCATGGGTCGCCGCAGGTGGCCCTTGTGCACGATGCGGACGAAGGCCGGATCACCGGCGGCCGCCATCCGCCGGATGCCCTCGACATGGTCGACGATCCTCTTGCGGATCGTACGGACGAGCCGGTGCCGGTCGCGCGGGATGAGGCCGTAGGCGTCGGCGAACAGGCGCAGGCGGCGCGGCCGGTTCGGCCTCTTCCAGCCCAGGGTGTACGAGTCCCGGTCGCTGAACAGGGGCACCCAGGTCCAGGCCGCGTAGGCCACGTCGTAGATGCGCGCGCCCGGCGAGGCCAGGTCGAAGTCGATCAGGGCGAGGGTGCCGTCGGGCCGCCAGACCACGTTGTGCGGCGCGGCGTCGTGGTGGCAGATCACCTCGGTGTCCGGCGGCGGCGGACCGAACGAGCGCCAGACCGCGTTGGGCGGCGGCACGAAGCCGTACTGCGCGTCGTGGAACATGCGCAGCATGGTCGCGACGGTGACCAGGGCCTCCTCGGTCACCCAGTGCGGCGCCAGCGGGTACTCGCCGCACTCGCCGTCGAGGTATTCCAGGACCTCGCGGCCCTTCTCGTCCATGCCCAGGGCCTGCGGCGAGCCGGTGAAGCCGACTCGCTCGAGGTGGTTGAGGAGCCCGTGCACGGCCGGGGTCCACGGGCCGGCGTTGCGCCGCACGGTGTCGCCGACGCGCGAGACCGTGCTGACGTTGCCGCCGTGGAGCGGAATCTCCCGCACCGGCTCCTGCGTCACCAACACCCTCCCCGCCCCGCGTACATCTCCCCTGAGACTACGCGGCGCCACCAAGCAGCGCTTCGACGAAAGCGGCCGGCTCGAAGGGCGCCAGGTCGTCCGGACCCTCGCCCAGACCCACCAACTTGACCGGAATGCCCAGCTTGCGCTGCACGGCGATGACGATTCCGCCCTTCGCGGTGCCGTCCAGCTTGGTCAACACCACACCGGTAACGTCCACCACTTCAGTGAAGACCCGCGCCTGCTCGAGTCCGTTCTGTCCGGTTGTCGCGTCCAGGATCAGCAGCGTCTCGTCGACCGCGCCGTGCTTCTCGACGACCCGCTTGACCTTGCCCAGCTCGTCCATGAGGCCGACCTTGTTCTGCAGGCGGCCGGCGGTGTCGATCACCACGGTGTCGACGCCGACCTCGATGCCCCGCTTGACCGCGTCGAACGCCACGCTCGCCGGGTCGGCGCCCTCGGGCCCGCGCACGGTCTCGGCGCCCACCCGCTCGCCCCAGGTGGACAGCTGCTCGGCGGCGGCCGCGCGGAAGGTGTCGGCCGCGCCGAACAGCACGCTGCGCCCGTCCGCGATCAGCACCCGGCCGATCTTTCCGCAGGTGGTGGTCTTGCCGGCGCCGTTCACGCCGACCACCATCATGATGCCGGGACGGCCGTCGTGCGGCGCCGTCTTGAGGGTGCGGTCCATGTCGGGCTCGAGCGCGGCGGTCAGCTCCTCGGCCAGCTGCTGGCGCACCTCGGCCGCCGTGCGGGTGCCGAGCACCCGGACCCGCTCGCGCAGCCGCTCGACGATGACCTGGGTGGCCTCGACGCCGACGTCGGCGGTGATCAGGGTGTCCTCGATCTCCTCCCAGGCGTCCTCGTCGAGGTGATCGCGGGAGAGCACGCTGAGCAGGCCCCGGCCGAACATGTTCTGCGAGCGGGAGAGGCGGGCCCGCAGCCGCACCAGGCGGCCGGCCGTCGGCTCCGGCTTCTCGATCTCCGGCGTGACCTCGACCGGCTCCTCGGCGACCGGCGGCTCCGCCACGATCAGCGGAGGCAGCTCCTCGTCGCGGACCGGGGGCACCACCACCGGCGGCGCCTGCTCGTCGACGGTGGGCTTCTCCAGCGTCGTGGTCCCGCCCTGCGGGGGCAGCTCCCGGCGGCGCATGCGCGGCACCACCAGGCCGACCGCTCCGGCGATCAGGACGACGAGCAGGATTACTGCGGCGACCACGTATTCCATGCGGAAATCCTGACAGATGCGCCGTCCGTCCGTGGCGTCGCCCGGGCAGTGGCGGCCCGTGGCCCTCGTGCAGGAAGATGGGACGCCCCCACCCCTGACCGCTAAAGGACCCCCACCCGGTGACTGCTCACCTGCTCATCGGCCCGCTGCTGCGCCGGGTCGTCGGAGACCGCGCCACCGTCTGGGTCGAGACGACCGAACCGGCCTACGTGCGCGTCGAGGCCGACGGCGGCGGCGCCGGCTCGGCGCCGACCTTCACGGCGTACGGGCATCACTACGCGCTCGTGGTCGTCGAGGGCCTGCGGCGGGGTGCCGCCAGCGCGTACACCGTGCTCCTGGACGATCGTGTGGTCTGGCCCTCGGCCGAGTCGACCTATCCGCCGCCGGTCATCCGGACCCGCCCCGAGGACGACGGCGCCGCGCCGGTCCGGATGATCTTCGGATCCTGCCGCGAGGCCACCCCGCACGCGACCGGCCGCCGTCTGCCGCCGGACGCCCTGGACGCGTACGCCCGGCGGCTCATGAAAGACCCGCAGAACCCGGAACTCCGGCCCGACCTGGTCGTCCTGCTCGGCGACCAGGTGTACGCCGACAAGACGTCGGCCAAGGTCAAGCGCTTCCTCCGGCGCCGCCGCGCGGCCGGTCACGACGGCCCGTCCGACCAGGTCGTCACCTTCGACGAGTACACGAAGCTCTACCTGGAGTCGTGGCGCGACCCCGAGATCCGCTGGCTGCTGGCCACCGTGCCGACCGTCATGATCTTCGACGACCACGAGCTGATCGACGACTGGAACACCTCGGCCTCGTGGCGCGCCGACATGGCCGAACAGTCGTGGTGGACCGAGCGCATCACCGGCGGCCTGGCCTCGTACTGGGTCTATCAGCACCTGGGCAACATGAGCCCCGACGAGCTCGCCGCCGACCAGCTCTTCCAGAAGATCACCACGGTCGACGACGCCACCGACCTGCTGCACGAGTTCGGCCGCTCCCTCGACACGGGCGAGCAGCCGTACCAGTGGAGCTACGCCCTCGACATCGGCCGCACCCGCCTGGTCATGCTCGACAACCGCTGCAGCCGCGTGCTCACCCCCGGCCGCCGCGAGATGCTGCCGCCCCGGGAGTGGAACTGGTTCATCGACCAGGCCCACGGCTCGTACGACCACCTGGTCGTCGGCTCGTCCCTGCCCTGGCTGATGCCACCGGCGATCCACCATCTGGAGGCGTGGAACGAGCGTACGGCCGACTCGTCCTCGCCCCGGGTGAGCGCCGCCGCCGAGAAGCTGCGCCGCGCCGTCGACCTGGAGCACTGGGCCGCCTTCAGCCGCTCCTTCACCGCGCTGGGCGAGCTGTTCCGCCGCCTCGGCGAGGGCGGCACCGGCGCGCCCGGTCACCGGGTGGGGGCCGGCGGCGCGTACGCGGCTCCCGCCTCGATCAGCGTCCTGTCCGGCGACGTACACCACTCGTACGTGGCCGAGGCCGACTTCGGCTCCGCCACGACCACTCCGGTCATGCAGTTGACCTGCTCGCCGGTGCACAACCAGGTGCCGGCCGTGATGCGCCCGCTGATGCGCTTCGCCTGGTCCCGGGCCGCCGCCAAGGGCGTCCGCGGCCTGGCCCGCTCGGCCGGCGTCGACAAGCCGGCCTGGCGCTGGAAGCGGCTCGCCGGCCCCTACTTCGGCAACGCCATCAGCACCCTGCGCCTGGACGGCCCGAAAGCGACCGTGCGCGTCGAGGGCACCGAAAAAGACGGCACTCTGTTCGAGGTAGCTGAGGTGACGTACCCGAAATGACCTGGACCGCCCCATCCGTCGACCGCACCGGCGAGCCGCATACCGGCCCCGAACGCGCCATGCTCCAGGGCTGGCTCGACTGGCACCGAGGCACCCTGCTCGCCAAGTGCTCAGGCTTGACCGCCGACCAGCTCCGGCTGGCGTCGGCCGCCCCCTCCAACCTGACCCTGCTGGGCCTGGTCCGTCATATGAGCTACGTCGAACGCGTCTGGTTCCGCGACCGCGTGGCCAAGGACCCGACAGCAGTTCCGCTGTACGTCTCCGACGCCCACCCCGACGCCGATTTCGAGGACATCGCCACCGCCGACGCCGAGCAGGCCTTCGCGATCTTCGCCGAGGAGTGCGCCGCCGCCGACCGGGCGGTGGCCGCCTTCGACCTCGACCAGGAGTTCCCGATGGCCAAGGGCCGCCGCTCCCTGCGCTGGGTCTACCTCCACATGATCGAGGAGTACGCCCGCCACAACGGCCACGCCGACCTGATCCGCGAGCGCATCGACGGCGCCACCGGGTGACCGGTCAGAGGTCGAGGGCCTTGCGCAGGTAGTCGACGTGCTGGGGGCCGGTCCAGCGGTAGGCGGAGAGGCCGGCCGCCCGGGCGCCCCGGACCACGCGGTCGTCGTCGTCGACGAACAGGACGTGTTTGGGCTGTTCGCCGATCAGCTGGCAGGCGCGCTCGAAGTACTCGGGGGCCGGCTTGTGGACCTTGAGCTCCCAGGAACTGACGACCACGTCGACCTCGTCGGCCAGGGCCAGCGCCTCCAGGTCGGCCCGCAGGCGGTCGGTGGCGTTGGTGGCCAGGCCGACCTTGCGGCCGGCGGCGCGGACCGACCGGATGAAGGCCAGGGCGTCGGGGTCGGGCTCGCCCCGGTACGTCTGCCACTCGGCGACCGCCTCGGCCGCGTTGTCGATGGGCAGGCGCTCGGCGACCAGCTTCATCCACTCGGCGTCGGTGATCTCACCGGCCATCGCCGGGCGGTAGATGTCCCACGCCATCGAGGTCTCGAGCAGGGCGGCCGGTTTGAGGCCGTACTTGACCTCGACCGCGATCATCGGGGCCGGGTCCCAGCGGCGCAGCACGCCGTCGAAGTCGATCAGCAGTGCCCGTGCGTGGTCGCGCGCCATGGTCAGTCCTCCGGTTCGCGGTTGAGGCGCTGGCTGATCACCTGGGTGACGCCGGAGCGCATCGTGACGCCGTAGAGGGCGTCCGCGACCTCCATCGTGCGTTTCTGGTGCGTGATGATGAGCAGCTGGCTCTTCTCCCGCAACTGTTGGAAGAGGGTAATCAACCGGCCCAGGTTGACGTCGTCCAGGGCCGCCTCGACCTCGTCCATGATGTAGAAGGGCGAGGGGCGGGCCCGGAAGATCGCGCAGAGCATGGCCACCGCGGTGAGCGAGCGCTCACCACCGGAGAGCAGGGACAACCGCTTGATCTTCTTGCCGGGCGGGCGGGCCTCGACCTCGACGCCGGTGGTCAGCATGTCCTCCGGGTCGGTGAGGACCAGCCGGCCCTCACCACCGGGGAAGAGAACCTGGAACACGGTCTGGAACTCGCGGGCCGTGTCCTCGAAGGCCGACGTGAAGACCTCGAGGATCCGGTCGTCGACGTCCTTGACCACGGTGAGCAGGTCCTTGCGGGTGGCCTTGAGGTCTTCGAGCTGGTCGGAGAGGAACTTGAAACGCTCCTCGAGCGCCGCGAACTCCTCCAGCGCGAGCGGGTTGACCTTGCCGAGAAGGGCCAGGTCACGCTCGGCCTTGTTCGACCTCTTCTCCTGGGTCGGCCGGTGGAAAGGCACGGGTTCCGGTACGGGTTTGCCGTCCTTCTCGGCCTGGGCCACCTCGGCCTGGGTGGGCGGCACCAGCTGCTCCGGGCCGTACTCGGTGATCAGCGTGTCGACGTCGAGCGAGAAGTCCTCGGCCGCCTTGGCCTCGAGCTGCTCGATGCGCATGCGCTGCTCGGCCCGGGCCACCTCGTCGCGGTGGACCTCGTTGGTCAGCCGCTCCAGCTCGGCCACCAGGCGCTTGGCGCTCGCCCGTACCTCCTGAAGCTCGGCCTCCCGGGCCGTGCGGGCCTGGGCCAGCTCGTCGCGCACCTCGATCGCCGCCGCCAGCGAGACCGAGACGCGGGCCAGCGCGGCCGCCGCGCCCAGGGCGACCGCCCGGGCGATCTCCGCACCCCGGGCCCGGGCCGCGCGGCGGGCGGCCGCTCGCTCGCGGGCCTGCCGTTCCGCGTTGGCCTGGCGCAGCAGGGAGTCGGCCCGGCCGGCGATGGAGGCGACCCGCTCCTCGGCGGTGCGGACGGCCAGGCGTACCTCCATCTCGTTCTGCCGTGACTGCGGCACCAGCGCGGCCAGCCGGTCCCGCTCGTCGGTGGAGGGTTCCTCGTCGATCGGGGTGGCCTCGGCCAGCCGCAGGCGCTCCTCGAGCTCGGCGACCCGGATCAGGTCGGCCTCGCGGGCCGACTCGGCTTTCTGCCGGGAGGCGCCGAGGCGCTCCGACTCGGCCTTGGCCGACCGGGCGGCGGCGCCGAGCTCGGCCAGCCGGCGGGCGGCCGCGTTGCGCTCACCCTCGGCCGCGCGCTTGGCCTGCGCGGCGACGTTCACCGCTTCCTTGTGCCGGGCCACCTCGGCCCGGGCCTCGGCGAGCTGCGACTTGAGGGCGCCGATCGACGCCTCGGCCTCGGCCCGGCGGGCCTTCGCCTCGTCGACGGCGGCCTGGACCTCGATGTAACTGGAGGCTTTACCGGAGCCTCCGGCGGCGGCGTACGCGCCGAGCACGTCCCCGTCCGGCGTGACCGCCCGCAGCTCCGCGTTCCCGGCGATCAGCGCGGCCGCGGCCGGAAGATCATTGACGAGTACGACGTCACGCAGCGCCCGATTCAGCGCCGGGCGCACCGTCTCGGGGCAGTCGACGACGTCGGGCGCCCAGATCGCGCCGTCCGGCAGCGCCGGCCGCAGCGCGTCCAGCGTCCCCCGCATGCCCGGACCGGCCGGCGAGGCGACCACGAGGGCGGCCCGCCCGGCGTCGGCGATCTTGAGGGTACGCATCGCCTCGACGGCCTCGTCCACTCCGGAGAGCGCCACCGAGTCGGCGAGCGAGCCCAGCGCGGCGGCGAGCGCCGCCTCGTGTCCGGGCCGGACCGTGAGCATCGAGGCCAGGCTGCCGAGCAGGCCCGGCACCTCGGTCCCCTTGGCCAGCAGCGCGCCGGCCCCGTCCTTGCGCTGCAGGCCGAGGGCGAGCGCTTCCTCGCGGGCCTTCCAGCTGGCGGCGTCCTTCTCGGCGGCCCGCTCGGCGTCGGACAGCTCCCTGACCACCGCGGCCGCGCGGTCCTGCTCGGCCACCGCCTCGGCGTGCCGCGCGTCCAGCTCCACGTTGTCACGGTCGGCCTCGGACGACTCGGCGGCGACCAGGTCGACCTCGGCCTGGGCGGCCTCGGCCCGCATCATGGCGTCGGTGTGCGCCGCCGCGAGCCGCTCGATCTCGTCGCTCGCGCCCTCGGTGCGGGCACGGGCCGCGTTCACGTTGCCGACCAGCTTGGCCAGGCCCTCGCGGCGGTCGGCGATCGCCTTGGCCGCGGAGCGCAGGGCGCCCTCGGCCGCGGCCAGCTGGCGTTCGAGATCCTGCCGCTGCTCGATCGCCTCGGCCAGGCGCATCTGGTCGTCGGTGAGCGCCTCGCGCAGCTCCTCCTCCTGCTCGCGCACCCGCTCCGACTCGGCGACGAGCTGGTCGGGGTCGCGGCCGGGCCGCTCCTCGTCGGGCGTGGCGGCGAGGTGACGCAGCCGCTCGGTGGCCAGCTGCTCGGTCGAGCGGAAACGCTCCTGGAGGGCGGACAGCTTGTACCAGGTGTCCTGGGCGGCCTGCAGCAGCGGCGCGTCCTCGGCGTGCGCCAGCTCGAGGTCGGCCAGCAGGCGCTGGATCTCGCGGTTCTCGGCCTCGACCTGCTGGCGGCGGTCGCGCATGGCCGACTCGTCGGCGATCTCCTTGTCGAGGGTGGTCCGCAGGGTGTGCAGGTCGTCGGCGAGCAGCCGGAGCCGGGCGTCGCGCAGGTCGGCCTGGATGCCGGCGGCCCGCCGGGCCACCTCGGCCTGCTTGCCCAGCGGCTTGAGCTGGCGGCGCAGCTCGGCCGTGAGGTCGGTCAGCCGGTTGAGGTTGACCTGCATCGCGTCGAGCTTGCGGATCGCCTTCTCTTTGCGCTTGCGGTGCTTGAGGACACCCGCCGCCTCCTCGATGAAGGAGCGGCGGTCCTCGGGCTTGGCGTGCAGCATCGCGTCGAGCCGGCCCTGGCCGACGATGATGTGCATCTCACGGCCGATACCGGAGTCGCTGAGCAGCTCCTGGATGTCGAGCAGCCGGCAGGCGTTGCCGTTGATCTCGTACTCGCTGGCGCCGTCCCGAAACATCCGGCGGGTGATCGAGACCTCGGTGTACTCGATCGGCAGCGCGCCGTCGTTGTTGTCGATCGTCAGCGTCACCTCGGCCCGGCCCAGCGGCGCCCGGCCGGAGGTGCCGGCGAAGATGACGTCCTCCATCTTGCCGCCGCGCAGCGCCTTGGCGCCCTGCTCGCCGAGCACCCAGGCGATGGCGTCGACGACGTTCGACTTGCCGGAGCCGTTGGGGCCCACCACACAGGTGATGCCCGGCTCCAGCCGCAGCGTCGTAGCGGAGGCGAAGGACTTGAAGCCCTTGACCGTGAGGCTCTTGAGGTGCACGGATTTCCCGGGGGTCAGCGGTACTTACGTTTGGTGCAGGCTACCCGCAGCGTGCGCCGGTGGCCGTACCCGCAACACCCCGCGCCGCGGAAATCGGGCAAAAAGATGCGCGCCGCCACATAGTGGAGGCGCGCCGTTTGTGAGGGGGTGCGTCGAGGGGGACAGCGGCGGCCGCCGGGTCACGACGGCCGGTGGGGCTCAGGTCAGCGCGGGCTCGGTCAGCCGTGCGAAATCGTCTGCCTCCGCGGCTGCCGCCGCGAGACGATCATTTTCCGCCCGCAGGCGGGTGACCTCGAACTCCAGGGACTGAACCCGGGAACGCAGTCGGGTGACCTCGTCGAGCAGGCGCCGATCGGGCGCCGCACCTACGTGGCCGAAGAGGGCCTTCGCCATGGTGACTCCTTGAGAAGCTCTGCTTCTTCTTGTGGAAAGCGTTGCCGGAGAGGCCGGCGCTACGCGCGCCCAGTGCACCGCGCATCTATGCTCAAGGGCACGCATGAGCACAGAGCTATGCACCGTCAGATGTGGTTCTTAAGGTGCAGATCTCTCATACCAAGCTGGAACCGGGCATGAGTGGGCGCGACTGGCGACTTCTCCATAGTCCGCCGATACCCAACTTCCGTCAAGCCGAGCGACCTGCCACTAGCGCCGAGCGAGAGTGAATCATGCCACCTTGACGGCTTCACCTGGGCTTATGCCGCCCCACGACTGTTATGTGGACGCTCGCAAAGATCCAAAACGGTCCGGCAAACGCGAATCCGGACAATAGCTGTCATAATGGTAGGCAAATCGGATGAAAACCGTCCAATTGTGTCGCCTACCCGACACGCTCCCGCGCCCGGCGGCGGTCCGTCGTTGCCCCCATCGTGAATCCGACCCCGTCGCGAGAGCGAGTCTGCCTGCTCACCGGCGGCGGGTACCCGTACCGGCGGGACGCGCTCAGCGGTTGGTGCCGCACCCTCGTCGAGGGGCTGCGCCGGTTCCGCTTCGAACTGCTCACCGTCACGGACCGCGAGCCGCCGTCCGCACCCGCGTACCCGCTGCCCTTCAACGTCCGCTCGGCCCGCGCCGTCGCCGTCGGCCGCGACTCGGCCCGCCCGGAACGCCGCCGAGGCGACTCCGACGACCGCGTCCGCGCCGCCGCGTCCCTGCTCAGCCGGGGCCTGCTCGGCGCCGGCATATCTCCCCTCGACGCCGGCTCATCTCCCCGCGAGGCCGGTTCCGGTGCCCGCGAGGCCGGTTCCGGTGCCCGCGAGATCGGTTCCGGTGCCCGCGAGATCGGTTCCGGTGCCCGCGAGATCGGCTTCTCCGCCCATGACGCCGGCTTCTCCCCTCGTGACGCGGGCTTCTCCGCTCGCCAGGCCGGGGACCGCCGGGATGATCGGGAGCGCGAGGGGGTGCCCGCTGACCTCGTCTTCTCCGAAGGGCTTCGGCAGATCGCCGAGCTGGCGGCGGAGCGGCCGGCCATCCTGGGCGCGCTCCCACTGGCCGACGCGCTGGCCGAGGCGTGGCGGTCCGAGGGACGGCTGAGCATGCGCGACGCCCGCACGGCGGCCACGCTGCTGCGGCACGCGCTCGGCGCGCTCACCGTGGGAATGCCCGAAGCCGACCTGGTGCACTGCGTGGGCGGCACGACACCGCTGCTCACCGCGCTCGCCGGGCGCTGGCGCACCGGCACGCCGCTGCTGCTCACCGAGGCCCGCACGCCGGTCGCCCGGCACAAACCGCACGAGGAACGACTCTCCCTGCCCGTCCGCACGGTGCTCCGGCGCTTCCGCAGCGCCGTGGCCCGGACCGGATACGCCGAGGCCGGGCTGATCGCCCCGCTCAGCGCCTACCACCACGGCTGGGCGCTGCGGCACGGCGCCGAGGCGGCCAAACTCGTCCAGGTCCCGGCCGGGGTCGACCCGTCCGAATATCCGGGCGCGGCCGAACTCGACACCGAGCCCGCCGTGGTGTGGGCCGGCAGCGGCGGCCCGGACAGCGGGCTGTCCCCGCTGCTGGCCGCGTTCGAGCAGGTCGTGGCGGCGGTCCCGGGCACCGTTCTGCACCTGGTCGGCGTGACCGCCGCCCACGAGGACCACTGCGCCGAGCAGATCGAACGGATGCGGCTGGGCCGGTCCGTACGGCTGCACCCGCTCCCCGCCGACCCGCGTGATCGTTACACCGCCGGGCACGTGGTGGCCCACGTACCCGGCCCCGCCGACCCGCCGTACCGCCTGATCGAGGCGATGATGTCGGGCCGCGCCGTGGTCGGCGTCGACGTGGGCCCGGCCGCCGAGACGCTGGGCGACGCGGGCGTGCTGGTCCAGCCGGACGACCCGGCCGAACTGGCGATCGCCGTCACCGACCTGCTCCGGTCACCGTCGCGCCGCCGCCAGCTCGGCGACGCGGCCCGCCGGCGCGCCCTCACCCACTTCACCAACGACCGGGTGGTCCGGGTGTACGGCGCCCTCTACACCGACCTGGCGGCGCCCCCACCGGCCGCCGCCTTCGAACTGGCGCTGGCCGTCCCGGCCCCCCGGTCGGAACCGCCGGTCACACTCCGCTGGCTAGTCCGGGAGGACAGATGACTACCACCCCGCGCGTCCGGGAGGACGTCACCCCCGCGCGCTCCCGCCTCCAGACCCCCCGCAAGAAGCGGCACCGCGTCCCCGCACCCCCACGCCACGCGATCAGCCTGCTGCCCGACGCGGCCGAGCCCACACCCACCACCGACCCGCGCCCAGGTCCCGAGCCGACCACCGCTCCCCGATCACACCGCGAGCAAGCAGCCGAGCCGCCATCCCACCGCGAGCAAACAGCCGACCCGCTGTCGCACCACGACCGAGCAGCCGACCCGCTGTCGCACCGCGACCGAACAGCCGACCCGCTGTCGCACCGCGACCGAACAGCCGAGCCGCCATCGCACCGCGAGCTGGGCACCGTGCCCGCACCGCACCGCGAGCCGGCCGCCGAGCCGAGACCGGGGCACGATTCGACCGCCGCCCAGCTCAAATTGCGGCGCGCCGCAGCCGGCGAGCCCGGATCGCGGCGTCCGGCGGCAGCCGAGCCGCGTTCATGGCGCACGGCGACGGCCGAACCGAGGTCGCGGCGCGCGGCGGCGACGGCTGAGCGGAGGTCGCGGCGTGCGGCGGTGGCCGAGCCGAGGTCGCGGCGTGCGGCGGCGGCTGAGCCGAGATCGCGGAGCGTGGGGGCGGCTGAGCCAGGGGCGCGGCGGGCGCCGGGGCGGCGTACCTATCTGCGGTCGGCTCTGCTGCGTTGTGCTCTCTATCTGGGGCCGCTCAGTGTCGCGGTGGCCGCGGCCGAACCGCTCGGACGGGTCGCCTGGCCGGTGCCGGTTGCCGTGCTGCTGCTCGGCTGGGCGGCCGCGCAGGCGCTGACCAGCACCGGTGCCGCGGTCGCCCGGCATGCCGGGCCGTCGGCGGCGGCTCGGCAGGTGGGCTATGGCTTCGCCGCGGTCGCCGGTCTGTGGTGCGCGCTGGTCTGGGTCGCCCCCGACGTTCTGGTCGGACCGGAACGCGGCCTGGCCCTGGTGATCGGCCTCGGCGGTCTGGCCAGCCTGGCCACGGTGACCGCCGCCCTGGTCACCCGGTCGGAGGCCGCGCTCGTCGGGTGGAGCCTGCCCTGTTGGCTGCTGGCCGGGGCGACCCTGGCCGGGCTGGCCGGCGCCCCGGTCGCGGGCGAGCTGCCGATCGGTACGCTGCTGCCGGCCGCGATCGTGGTGGCCACCGTGCGCGCGTTCCGCCCGGTCGTCATTCCCGGGCTGCGGGGCCGGATGCCCCGGCCTACCCCGACCGAGCTGCGGCGGGGCGGCATGTTCGGGGCGATCGGCGGGTCTCAGGCGATTTGCGTAGGTTTGCTCTGGCAGGCCGCGCCCAGCTCGACAGTGCCGTTCTGGCTGCCGCTGCTGCTCGCCGTGCCCATCCTCGAGGCCCTGATCGGCTGGCACACCGACCAGGTGGACGCCGGTCTGGACACCGCGCCCGACCAGGCCGCGTACCGCAAGCATGTCCGCGGCGTCACCCTGATCACGCTGGCCGGGCTGCTGCCGCCGCTGGCCGTGGGGGTGGCCCTGGCCGTCGGGGCCTACCAGCTTCCCGCCGAGTCCGGGGAGGAGGTGCTCGGCCTGGCCGGGGGCACCCTGCTCGGCGGCGTCTTCGCCGTCACGTTCCTGCTGGCCGCGCGCGGCCGTACCGGTCTCGCCACCACCCTGGCCGCAGCGCCCCCGGTGGTCCTCGCCGCCCTTCCGATCCTTCCGCTGCCCGCGGCCGGCGCCCTGCCCGACGCCGTCGCCGTGCTCGCCGCAACCCACCTGGCCGGCCTGCTCGTGGTCGCCATGACCGCCGCCGACGATCGGCGAACGCAGTAACGCCGTCCGCGCCAAGGACGCCGCGACCGCCCGCGAACAACAAGCGCTGTGACCGTCGCGCACGAACACCGCGCACCAAGCCGTGCCCCACGAACGGAGAACGCTGTGAAGACCCTGTTCCCCCCGTACGCGCACCCGTCGCCCGAGCTGCCGCTGGACGGTGACACCTGGATCGTCCGGGATCTGCCGGGTGAGCGCCGCACCCTGCACCAGTCGCTGGGCCGGATCGACCTCGACTGGGGCAGCCGCTCGCTCGCCGATGTGCTGGCCGACGTGGACGCCTGGCGTGCGGACGGCGCCGAGGGCCTTTTCCTCGACCGGGCCCCGGCCGGTTCCGGCGGGGTGGGCCCGGTCGCCCTGACCATCCGGCTGGCCGCCCGCCGCGGGCTGCACCGCGTCGTACTCAACCCGGGTGTGCCCACGCACCCGCTCTACCGGGATCTCGGCGTGCGGATCTGCACCTTCGAGGGCCCCTGGGAGGCCTATCAGAGCTGGGACGGCGACGGCGTCCGGCCGGGCGACGGGCACATCGTGCACGGCGTGCCGACCGCGCTGCTCACCGCCGCCCGGCGCCTGATGGGGCGCCGGGGTGCCGGGTTCGGGCTGGCCACCGACGCCAGCCCGTACATCAGTGCCGGATCGTTCGCGGGCGGGGCTGGCAGCGGGGGCAGCTGAACGACGAGCGGTTCATGAACTGCTCGCGGCGGATCGGGGTGCCGCAGCGGTGACACGGTTCGCCCTCCCGGCCGTACGCGTTGAGCGCCCGGTCGAAGTAGCCGCTCTCCCCGTTCACGTTGACGTAGAGCTCGTCGAAGCTGGTCCCGCCGGCCACGATCGCCTCGCCGAGGACATCTCTGACGTGCGCGAGCAGACGGCGTACGGCCGGCCTGGTCAGTTGATCTGTCGGCCGTGCGCCGTGCAGCTGGGCCCGCCACAGCGCCTCGTCGGCGTAGATGTTGCCCACGCCGGAGATCAGGGTCTGGTCGAGCAGCGCCCGCTTGATCTCGGTGTGCTTGCCGCGCAGGCGGGCGACGAACGCCTCGTCGTCGAAGAGCGGGTCCATCGGGTCGCGGGCGATGTGCGCGATCTCGTCGGGCAGTTCGGCGCCGCCCTCGGACAGCGACAGCCCGCCGAAGGTCCGCTGGTCGACGAAGCGCAGCTCGGGGCCGTCGTCGGTGAAGGTGAACCGGATGCGCAGGTGTTTCTCGTCCTCGGCGTCGGCCGGCTGCATCAGCAGCTGGCCGCTCATGCCGAGGTGGCCGATCAGCGCGTCACCGGAGTCGAGCGGGAACCACAGGTACTTGCCGCGCCGGGAGACGTCCACGATGGTCCGGCCGGTCAGCAGCGCGATGAAGTGCGCGTCGCCGGGCAGGTGCCGGCGGATCGCACGCGGGTGGTGCACCTCGACGGTTCTGATCGTCCGGCCGGTCACCCATTTGGCCAGGCCTTGCCGGACGGTCTCGACCTCGGGCAGCTCAGGCACTCGACGTCTCCTTACAACGTGTACGGCCACACGGCGACCAGGTAGGCGCCGTACCAGAGGCCGAACGCCGCCCACGCCGTGATCGACAGGATCGCCACCCGAGGGCGGGCCCGGGAGGCGGCGATCGCCGCGGGAAGCAGCGTCAACAGTACGGGGACGAGCAGCCGCGGCTTCGAGTGGTAGAAGCCGGCCTGCCCGTAGACGAGCACCATGGCGATCAATCCGTAAACGGCCAGCGGCGGCCAGGGCTTCCCGGCCAGCGCGACCCAGGCCGCGGCGACCGCGGCCAGCAGGATGAAGGCCACGCTGACCGGGACCCAGCCGTCGCCCGTACTCAAGGTCGTGGCCAGGAATCTGACCGTGCTGGCGCCGTAGTCGAACGCCGTGCCCCACCCGGCCGCCTGGATCCGGAACCAGGCCGCCGGATCGCCGACGCGCCAGCCGACCCAGGCCAGGAAGAGCGGCACCCCGGCCAGCGCGAGCGCGGCTGCCAGCAGGGGCTTCCAAGCCTGCTTGCGATCTTCCCGTACGGCGAGGAGGGCAGCGACCGCGAGGGCGACGGCGGCCGCCGCGCCGGTCGGCCGGCTCAACGCCGTCAACACTCCCAACAGCCCGGCCGCCCACCACACCCGGCGATGAGCGGCGACCAGCATGCCGGCGACCAGGGCCAAGAAGACCGCTTCGGAGTACGCCATGGAGAAGACGATCGACACGGGGGCCGTGCAGCAGATCGCGACCAGGGCCCAGCCGGCCCGCTTGTCGTAGAGCGACGTGCCGAGCAGGTGCAGCGCGACCGCCATGCCGACCGAGGCCACCCAGGTGACGATCAGGGCGGCGGTCGAGGCCGGGATGCCGACCGCGGCGACGGCCCTGATCAACAGCGGGTAGACCGGGAAGAAGGCCAGCTCGTTGCCCTGCAGGTGGCCGGCCGCGTCGTACGTGTAGCCGTGCGGGTAGCCGTTGACGGCCACCTTCAGGAACCAGCCGGCGTCCCAGACGAGCAGGCGATTCCGTACGCCGACGGGGTCGTCCGACGCGGCGTCGAGCCAGCCCAGGACGAGCAGCTGAGCGACCCGCGTCAGGGCGAAGACGCCGATCGCGGTCCCGACGCCCCGCCACGCGCCCGCGGCATCCCAGAGCCGCGGGCGCTGTTCGACCGCGACGCTCACTCCGTGTCTTTTTCGTCCGCTTTGTCGAGGAGGGCGCCGTCCGGCTCGGCGGTGCGCTCGGTGAGGATGCGCCAGGCGGCCGCGGCGGCCCGCTGCTCGGCCTGCTTCTTGCTGCGGCCCTCGGAACCGCCGTACCGCTCGCCGGCCACCACGACCCAGGCCGTGAAGGTCTTGGCATGGTCGGGACCGGAGTCCTCGATCAGATAGTCGGGCACGCCCAGACCGAGCGCGGCGGTCAGCTCCTGCAGGCTCGTCTTCCAGTCGAGGGCGGCGCCGCGGCTGGCCGACTCGACCATCAGCGGGTCGAAGAGCCGGTGGATCACCTCGCCCGCGACGTCCAAGCCGTGGTCGAGGTAGATCGCGCCGAGAAGCGCCTCGAGCGTGTCGGCCAGGATGCTCGCCTTGTCCCGGCCGCCGGTCGTCTCCTCGCCCTTGCCCAGCAGCAGGTGCTTGCCGAGCCCCTCGGGGCCGAGGCCGCGGGCCACGTCGGCCAGCGCGTGCATGTTGACCACGCTCGCCCGCAGCTTGGCCAGCTGCCCCTCGGGCAGGTCGGGGTGGTTGTGGAACAGCGCCGAGGTGATCACGACGCCGAGCACCGAGTCGCCGAGGAACTCCAGGCGCTCGTTCGTCGGCAGGCCACCGTTCTCGTAAGCGTAGGAACGGTGGGTGAGCGCGCGTTCGAGCAGGGCGGGCTCGATCGGGACGCCGAATGCCTCCTCCAGAGGCAGGGTCGGTGGCCGGCGGCGCTTATCACTCATCTTCAGACACCTCGTTGTGCGTCGATCATGTCGGCCATGGCCGCGACGGCGGCCCGGCGGTGCAGGTCGGCGGCGAACGCGATGCCCGCGGCGACGTCCGGCCCGGACGCGGCGCCGTGGCAGACCACCACGGTGCCGGCGACGCCGAGCAGGAGGGCGGCGCGCGGGGGCGGTGCGCCGGTGGCGGTGGACGGTGGGCCGAGTTCGGCGTACGCCGCCTCGAGCCCCTTGAGCAGGATGTTCCCGGTGAACCCGTCGGTCACGACGACGTCGGCGACGGTGCCGGTGACGACGTCGTTGCCCTCGACCAGCCCGGCGTACCGGGCGCCGCCCGGCAGGGCGAGGGCGGCCAGCGCGGGCGGCAGGGCACGGCGCAACCGGTCGCCCTTGCCCCGTTCGGTGCCGATGGTCAGCAGGCACACGGCGGGTGCGGCGACGTCGTGCACGACGTAGGCGTAGGCGGCGCCGAGCCGGGCGTGCGTGGCCATGGTCTCCTCGTCCGGGTCGACGGACGAACCCACGTCGAGCAGGACGAGACGACCGGCGCGGGTGGGGAGCACGGCGGCGAGCGGCGGGCGCCGTACGCCGGGCCATCGTCCCAGACCGAGCGCGGCCGAGGTCACGGTGGCGCCGGTGTTGCCGGCGGACACCACCGCGTCGGCCTCGCCCTGGGCGACGGCCAGCACGGCGGAGCGGACACCCGACTCGACCCAGCTCTCCACGCGCTCGCCGGGAGCTATGGGCATGCGAGTGACCCGGCCGTGCTCGGCCGGGTCGAGGGCGTCAAGAAACTCGTCGGCGGCCTCGGCCGGTCCGACGAGCAACAGGTGAAGGGCGGGATCGGCCTGGCAGGCACGCAGAGCGCCGTCAACCACGACGGCGGGAGCACTGTCCCCGCCGAGGAGGTCGACGGCGATCCGCGCGGTGCCCGGCTCCCCGGCAGCTAGCTGCGGGGAGACCGAAACACCGGGACGCCGTTGCGCAGGTGCGATCCGCCCGATGATCGGGCGCGTCACCTAGCGCTGTCTCAGACCTCGAGGACCTGACGACCGTTGTACGTGCCGCAGACCCCGCACGCGGTGTGCGGCAGGTGCGGCGACTTGCACTGGGGGCAGGCCACGGTCTGCACCGCGGTCGCCTTCCAGTTCGCCCGGCGGGACCGGGTGTTGCTGCGCGACATCTTGCGCTTGGGGACGGCCACGGCTTACTCCTCGGTATTCGATAGGTTACGCAAAGCGGCCCAGCGGGGATCGACTTCCTCGTGGCTGTGACCAGCCGGAAGGTCGTCGAAGTGCACCCCGCAGTCGGGGCACAGGCCTGGGCAGTCCTGTCGGCAGAGCGGGTTTGTCGGCAGGGTCAGCACCACCGCGTCCCGCAGAGCCGGCTCCAGGTCGATCAGGTCGCCCTGCATCCGGCCCACCTCGTCCTCGTCGGTCGTCTCCTCCGTGGTGCTGTCCTCGTAGGCGAACAGCTCCGCGATCTTGACATCGAAGGACTCGCTGATCTCGTTGAGGCACCGACCGCACTCGCCGACCAGCGAGCCGCGGGCGTTGCCGCTGACGTACACCCCCTCGGAGACCGACGTGAGCACGAGATCGAGCTCGACGTCCGACCCCTCGGGAACCGAGAGCAACTCCAGTCCGAGGTCCGCCGGGGCCGGGATCACCCGCTTGAGGGCACGCGTCGCACCAGGCTGGCGCGGAAGTTTCGTCGTGTCAGCGACGAGCGGCTGCCTGGGATCGAGGTGACTCTGTGGTGACTTGGGCATCGTTGTTCCTCAGCCTGGGTAGGCCGACAGAAAAGGTTACCTGAGCTGCCGCCGTACCGTCGAATCCGGGGTTACCCCCGCGCAGGAGTTAGAACGGCAGCGGCCGTTCACTATCTTCCCCCTGGAAGTTGCCGATCTCGCGGAGGGCGTGCATTTTGTCACGTCCGCGCTCGATCGAGGCCAGCGCCCGGGTCAGGAACTGCTCGAAGTTGGCCAGGGCGGTGTCGACGTAGTCGTCGACCTCCTCACGCAGGCGCTGGGCCTCCGTACGGGCCTCGGCGATGATCCGGGCGCCCTCGTGCTCGGCCGACACCGTGATCTCGTTCACCGAGACGAGGCGGGCGTGTTCCGTCTCACCCTCGCTGATGATCCGGTCGGCCTCGCGCCGGCCGGCCTCGATGATCCGGTCCCGCTCCTCCAGCACGGCGGCCGCCTTGCGCAGCTCGCTGGGCAGCTCGGAGCGCAGCTCGTCGAGACGCTCGACCATCTCGTTGCGGTCGAACATGAAATTCGTCCGCGACATGGGCACGGAGCGTGATTCCTGTACGAGCTCGATGATCTCGTCGATACGGTCGAGCGGATCCACCGGTTCCTGCCTTTCCACGTGGTTCGCTCACGGTACTGCGTGGGTCACCGCGGAGGGACGCACCGGCGCGCCGATGCGTCCCTTAGTTCTGCTTGAGGCGCGTCACCAGACGCTCGCCGACGAAGTCCGGTACGTACGCCGAGGCGTCGCCACCCCACTTCACGACGTCCTTGACGAGACTCGACGACAGGAATGAGTACAGCGGGTTCGTCGGCATGAACAGTGTCTCGACGCCGGAGAGCCCGATGTTCATCTGCGCCATCTGCAACTCGTAATCGAAATCGCTGACCGCGCGCAGACCCTTGACAACCACCGCCGCGCCCTGGGCACGGCAGAAATCGACGAGAAGCCCGTGAAACGAGGCCACCCGGACGTTGGCGTACGAAGACGTCGCCTCGCGCAACATCTCGATGCGCTCTTCGATGGTGAACAGGCCGGTTTTCGACTGATTGATCAACACGCCGATGATCACTTCATCGAACAGCCGGCTGGCCCGCCCGACGATGTCGAGGTGGCCGTTGGTGACCGGATCGAAGGAGCCGGGACACACCGCTCGTCTCATGATCGGCGACCGTACCAAAGAGTGGTCTCCCCGTAACGCCTGCTGCGATCGGCGGTGATGCCGTCGACCCAGCTCATCGACGCGCCCCGGGTGGAACGCTCGATGGTCACCACCGCGTCCGGGGCCAGCCAGCCCAGCTCGGCCAGTGCCGTCTGCACCTCGGTCACCTCCTTGTCGGTCACCGCGTAGGGCGGGTCGGCGAAGACCACGTCGTACGGTCCTCCGTCCGGCGGCGAACCCAGGACCTGCGCGACCTTGCCGGTGACGAGCCGGGCGGCGCCACCCAGGCGCAGCGCGACGATGTTGTCCCGGATCGTCCGGGCCGCGCGGCCGTCCGCCTCGACCAGAAGCGCGTGCGCGGCGCCGCGCGAGATCGCCTCCAGGCCGACCGCGCCCGAGCCGGCATATAGATCAAGAAATCGAACGCCGGAAAGATCGATCATCGAATCGAGCGCGCTGAAATACGCCTCGCGCACACGGTCCGATGTGGGCCGGGTTCCCGCGCCGGCGGGCGCGGACAGACGCCGGCCGCCGTGCGCGCCGGCGATGATCCGGGTCATGACGCCTCACGCGATTCTGCGATGAACACGCATCGGAAACTACTTGACTACTTACTCATTGTGTCCTGCGAGTGAACAAATGCGCAGAGCATCACCACGCTCAGCGCCGAGGCAAATTCCCTCAGTTAAGGGAAGATCACGAATCTGCAACAACACCCTTAGGATCCTCTGAGGGATTTCCTAGATAGGCATTAGTGACTATGGTCAGGCGCTGTTGCAGGCGTCCTCCACCGGACGCCGGCCGACGACGTGGGGAGGCGTTGTCGCAGGCCATCGCCCATTCTCCATCTCGGTGACGGCTCGCCGCTTCCTTGCGCACACCCCTGAACGTTTTTCCCCAGTTACAGGAGTAGGCGTGAACCTGCTGAAGTCCAAGCTGCGGCGTTCCACCGCCGTGGTCGCTGGAACGCTCATCGGCCTCGCCGGTGTCGCGTTCTTCGCCTCGCCCGCCAGCGCGCACCACAGCGTGGTCAAGGGCACCCCCACGTGTGACACCGCCACCGGCGACTGGACCGTCAACTGGTCCGTCGACGCCGTCGGCGTCTACAAGGAGCAGCCGTTCAAGCTGGCTGAGGTCAAGGTGACGCCGGAAGGCACCATCGACGGCATCAAGGAGACCGGGGGCCTCGACTTCCCGTTCAAGAGCGGCGAGCCGATCCTGGGTACGCAGAAGGTCGCCGCCGGCACCAAGTCCGTCACCCTGGCCGTCAAGGCCATGTGGAAAGAGAAGAACGGCGAGTGGTGGGCCGAGCAGACGCCGTCCACCGGCACCGTGACCTTCGACGACACCTGCACCAAGGACGCCCCGAAGCCGGACGCGCAGCTCGCCTCCAGCTGTGACGGCGTGACCGTGACGCTGTCCAACGGCAAGGACGCCAAGAAGGACGCCGAGTTCACCGTCGTCGGCACCGACTTCAAGAAGGACGTCACGGTCAAGGCCGGCGAGGAGCCGGTCACCGTTTCGATCCCGGCCAAGAACGCCGGCAAGGTCGTCGTCACCGAGAAGAGCAGCGACAAGCCGGTTCTCGTCGGCAAGTGGGAGCAGCCCAAGGACTGCCAGCAGCCCGAGGACGACTTCGAGGGCGCCTACCAGGTCACCTGTGACTCGCTGATCTTCCAGGTCGACAACTCGAAGGGTAAGACCACCATCGAGGTCACCTTCACCCCGAACAAGGGCGCGGCTCAGACCATCACCGCCAAGCCGGGCGAGACCAAGAAGGTCACCTTCAAGGGCGAGAAGGGTCTCGAGGTCACCCCGAAGTTCAAGGGTGAGGAGTTCGAGGCGATCAAGTGGGACTCCGAGGAGAAGCCGGCCGAGTGCAACAGCGCCTCGCCGAGCCCGTCCGCCAGCGCCACCACCTCCCCCGCCCCGGCCCCCGGCCAGGGTGGCGGCGATGACGAGGAGACCCTGCCGCTGACCGGTGCCGCCGCCGGTGGCATCGCGGCCGGTGCGGCTGCTCTGCTCGCCGCGGGCGCCGTGCTCTTCATCCTGGCGCGTCGTCGCAAGGTGAAGTTCACCGCCTGATAGCAGCTTGACGAAAAAGCGCCCCGGCTTCGGCCGGGGCGCTTTTGTCATATCCGGGGCGGCAGGAACGACCCGTCCGGTTCCGGGAGGTACGGGTGGACGGCCACCACGGCGGCGACCGGCAACGCCGCGTACAGATGGGGGAAGAGCTCTCCGTCCGGCTTGGGCGGATCACCCTGTTCCCAGGTCACCGGCACGGGCAGCCGGTCCTCGTCGATCTCCAGCAGGACGAGGTCGCGCCGGCCGTGGAACAGGAAGTTGGCCGGGCCGCTGACCTGCGCGGCCGTCGAGCAGTGGATGTAGCCCTGCCGGGCCAGCGTGTCACCCTCGTACGTCCCCGCCCGGACCGCCTCGTCCCAGGCGGCGCGGGAGCAGATGTGCAGAATCATCCCTTCTCCAGGTACTCGGCCCGCTCCTCGTCGACGAACGCGGCCACCGAGGCGGCCAGAGCAGGGTATTTGGACAGGCTGGGATCGTCGCCGACCAGCTCGGCCGCCTCGGCCCGGGCGTCGGTGATCAGCTTGGTGTCGCGCAGCAGCGACAGCAGCCGCAGATGCGAATGCTTGCCGGACTGCGAGGCGCCCAGCACGTCGCCCTCGCGGCGCTGCTCCAGGTCGATCTCGGAAAGCTTGAAGCCGTCAGTGGTGGACGCCACCGCGTCCAGCCGCTCGCGGGCCGCCGTGCCCTCCACCGACTCGGTGACCAGCAGGCAGATGCCGGCGGCGGAACCCCGGCCGACCCGCCCGCGCAGCTGGTGGAGCTGGGAGACGCCGAACCGGTCGGCGTCCATGATCACCATGACTGTCGCGTTCGGCACGTCCACGCCGACCTCGATCACCGTGGTCGCCACCAGCACGTCCAGGTCACCGGCGGCGAAACGGCGCATCACCGCGTCCTTCTCGTCGGCCGGCAGCTTGCCGTGCAGCACCCCGATCCGCAGGCCGCGCAGCGGGCCCTCCTCGAGGATCGGCGCCACCTCCATCACGGCCAGGGGCGGGCGGCGCGCCGGCTCGTTGTCGCCCGGCGGCTCCTCCTCCTCGGTGCCGTCGGTGCCGATGCGCGGGCATACCACGTACGCCTGGTGTCCGGCCTGGACCTCCTCGCGCAGCCGGCGCCAGGCCCGGTCGAGGAAGGCCGGCTTCTCGGGCGGCACCACATGCGAGGCGATCGGCGAACGGCCCCGCGGCAACTGCGACAACACCGACGTCTCGAGATCGCCGTAGACGGTCATGGCGACCGTGCGCGGGATCGGCGTCGCGGTCATCACCAGCACGTGCGGCGGGGTGGCGGCCTTGGCCCGCAGCGCGTCACGCTGCTCGACCCCGAACCGGTGCTGCTCGTCGACGACCACCAGTCCGAGATCGCGGAACTCGACACCCTCGTACAGCAAAGCGTGTGTGCCCACGACGATGCCGGCCGTGCCGTCGGCCACCTTGGCCAGCGCGTTCCTCTTGGCGACGGCGCCGAGCGAGCCGGTGACCAGGGTGAGCTGGGTGCCGGCCGGATCGCCGTCGATCTCACCGGCCCGGCCGAGCGCGCCCAGCTGCGCGCTGATCCCGCGGAAATGCTGGGTGGCCAGGACCTCGGTCGGCGCCAGCAGGGCGGCCTGGCCGCCGGCGTCGACGACCTGGAGCATCGCCCGTACGGAGACGAGGGTCTTGCCCGAACCGACCTCGCCCTGCAGGAGCCGGTGCATCGGGTGCGCCTGGCCCAGGTCGGCGGCGATCTCCTCGCCGACGCTGCGCTGGCCGTCGGTCAGCTCGTACGGCAGGCCGGCGTCGAACTTGGCCAGAATGCCGCCGTCCTTGCGGGGCCGGGCCCGTCCCGGCGACTCCGCGGCCTTCTTCCGGCGCTGCGCCAGGGTCACCTGAACGGCGAAGGCCTCGTCCCACTTGAGGCGGTACTTCGCGACCTGCAGCGCCTCCTGCGACGTGGGGCGGTGGATCTCGTGCAGCGCCTTGCCGATGCCGATCAGGTTGCGGTTGGCCCGCACCGGAGCCGGCAGCGGATCGGGCGGCGCCTCGAACGTGTCCAGCAACGTCCGCACACACTTGGCGATCACCCAGGTCGGCACGGCCTGCGCGGCCGGATAGACCGGGATCAGCGCCCCCGCGAACTCCTCGATCTCCTCGGCCGCCTCGTCCTGCGTGGCGTCGGCGCTGAGCAGCTGGTACGCCGGGCCGTTGAGCTGCCGCTTGCCCCGGAAGTCGGTCACCTTGCCCGCGAACAGTCCCCAGCGCCCCTTGCGCAGCTCCCGCTCGCGCCACGCCTGGTTGAAGAAGGTGCAGGTCAGGGTGGCGCCGGAGCCGTCGCCGATGGTGACCTCGAGCATGTTGCCGCGGCGCTGCCGCATCGGCTTGACGGCGATGCCCTGCACCTGGGCCAGCAGGGTGACCTGCTCCCCGATCTGCAGGCCGCGCATGTCGGTGTGCTCGCCGCGCTCGTCGTAGCGGCGCGGGAAGTGGTAGACGAGATCCCCGGCGGTGTGCAACTCGAGGTGGTCGGCGAGGGCCTTGGCCGTCTTGGCGCCGAGGACCTTCTCCAGCGGGGTGTCGATGGTGGTCATTCCACTCCAACCAGCAGGTGATAGCGGGGTTGCCCGCCGGCGTAGCTCTGCACCTCGACAAAAGGCCAGGCCCGGGTGACGTACGCCCGTAGCTTGCCCTCGAGGCCGTCCGGGGCGTCCGCGCCGAGCACGAGGGTGGCCATCTCGCCGCCACCGCCGAGCATGCGGTCGAGCAGCTGAAGACCGACGGCGGCGACATCGTCACCGATCACGTGCACCTCCCCGTCGACCAGCCCCAGCAGGTCACCGGCCCGGCACGGCCCGGCCACGGTGAGCGAGTCACGCTGGGCGGTGCAGACCTCGCCGTACCGGCAGGCGCCGGCCGCCTCGGCCATGGCGATGACATCGTCGGCGAAGGACCGGCCCGGATCCCGTACGGCGAGAGCGGCCAGCGCCTGCACCGGCGACCGGGTGGGCACGACACTGACCCGGAATCCGTTGCTCTCGGCCTCCCGGGCGGCGGAGACGGCGACAGCGTGGGTGTTGGCGTCGTTGGGCAGCAGAACGACACACCGGGCCCCGGAGGCGGCGATGGCCTCGAGCATCTCCCGGGTCGACGGATTACGCCCGACGACGGTGGCCCCTTCGGCCTCGAAGAGCGAGGTGAGCCCGTCCCCGGCGGCGACGACGACGGCCCCGCGCCCGCTGGCGGGCCGCTCGGCCTCACCGGGCCCGTGCCCACTGTCGTCCAGCGGCGTGACACTGATCCGATGTGGCCGCCCGGCCTCGACACCGGCTTCGACAGCGGGCCCGATCCCGGCCGCGCCGACATGGACGTGCACGTTCCAGGTCTGCGAACCATCGCCGCCACTGCCGACGACGACAAGCGAGTCACCGAGGGCGTCCAGCACCCGCCGCAGCCGGTCGACCGCCACCGGTTCGGCCTCGAGCAGATATTGCACCTCGAACCCGAAGCCGCCCTCCGCTCCAGCCCCGCGGCCGGAGTCGGCGCTGCTCGCCGAGAACGCCCGCCCCGTCTGCCGCGTCAGGTCGGATGCGAGGGCGCCATCGGACTCGAACGCCGACCCGCCCGGCCCGGCTCCCGGCGTGCCCACTGACCGGGGACCAGGCAAAGAGCCACCGCTGGAGGAAGGGCCGCCGCCGGGCGCAGAGCCACCGCCGACGGAGGGACCGCCGCCGGGCGAAGGGGCGCCGCTGGAGGAAGGGCCGCCGCCGGGCGAAGAGCCACCGCCGACGGAGGGGCCGCCGCCGGGCGAAGGGGCGCCGCTGGAGGAAGGGCCGGTGCTTGGGGACGGGCTGTCGGTGAGGGCGGGCTTGGTGTTCGGTTCGGCGAGTTCGTCGTCGTGTGGGGCCGTGGCTGGGGTCAGAACCTCGACCAGGGCGTCGAGCAAGAGGCAGAGGCCGCGGCCGCCGGCGTCGACGACGCCGGCCCGGGCCAGGGCGGGGAGCTGCTGTGGAGTACGGGCCAGGGCCTCGGAGGCGGCGCGGGCGGCGGCCCGGGCCACCGCCAGCAGGTCGTCGGACTTGATCCGGGCGGCGGCCTCGGCCGCGGCGGCCACCACGGAGAGGACGGTGCCCTCGACCGGACGGGCCACGGCCGCGTAGGCCGCCTCGGAAGCGGACCGCAGAGCCCGCGCCAGCTCGGCGCCACGCACGGCGGCCGACGCGGCGAGGCTGTCGGCCATGCCCCGCAGGATCTGCGAGACGATCACCCCGGAGTTGCCCCGCGCCCCCAGCAGCGCACCCCTGGCCATCAGCCGCATGGCCCGCGCCAGCGGCGTGCTGTCCGCCGTCCCGCCCAAGCCGGCCGGCGTGCCCTCCACCACCCCGGTCAAGGCAGCCGGCGTGCCCCCCATCGCCCCGGCCAGGCCGGTAGGCGTCTCGGCCAGGCCGGTAGGCGTCTCGGCCAGGCCGGTAGGCGTCTCGGCCAGGCCTGAAGGCGACTCGGTCAGGGCGGGAGGCGACTCGGTCAGGGTGGGAGCCGTCTCAGTCAGGCCGGGAGGCGTCTCAGTCAGGCCGGGAGGCGTCTCCGTCCGGGGAGCCGGTGCGCCGCTCGGGGTGGCCGCGGACCTCGCCGTCTCAGTGGCCTCGGGGACCTCGCTCGCCTCCAGGGCCTCGTGGGCCGAGGTGAGGGTGAGCACCAGGTTGGTGCCGGTGTCGCCGTCGGGCACCGGGTAGACGTTCAGCTCGTCTATCTCGCGCTGGTGTGCTCTCAGCGCTCGGAGGCCGACGCCGCACCAGCGGCGAACGGCGGCGGCGTCCAGGGTCTCGAGCACGCGAAAATCGTACTAACCACCTCTGACAATTGCCGGGTCGCCGCGAGTGGCCAGGACCGATTCGCCGACTCGCCCGGGCATCATGTAACCTTGCCGGGTTGCCTGCGGCCATGCTCGCTGGGCGCCTTCAGTTTTCGTTTCGACCCAGGAGTTACCCGTGGCTAGCGTGTGCGACGTCTGTGGCAAGGGACCGGGCTTCGGCCACAACGTGTCCCACTCGCACCGGCGGACCAACCGCCGCTGGAACCCGAACATCCAGTCTGTGCGCACCCCCGCCGGTGGTGGCACGACCCGCAAGGTCAAGGCCTGCACGTCGTGCATCAAGGCCGGCAAGGTCACTCGCGCCTGACCTGAGTTCGTCCACCAGCCCTTCGGCCAACCGGCCGGAGGGCTGGTTATCTTTGCCCGGACCGTCGCGCGGAAGGGCGTGGCTGCGCGGACGGGCGGCGTGGCGTGGACGGGCGGCGCGGTGTGGCGAGGCGTAGCGCGGACGGGCGGCGGCTCGGCGTAAAGATGCGGCGGTGCGGAAGGGTCGGGAAGGCCGCCCGGCGCCGGGGCGCCGGGCGGGTGGAGCTCAGAGAGGCTTCGCGAAGGACAGGACGCCCTCCTCGCCGGCGTAGTAGCCGAAGTCTTCGATGCGGGTGTAACCGGCCGACTCGTACAGGCCGATCGCCTCGGGCTGTTTGTCGCCTGTCTCCAGGATGACGCGGGGGCAGCCGGCCTCGCGGGCCGACTCCTCGACCTTGGCCAGCAGGCGGCGGCCCAGGCCCCGGCCTCGGGCCGCCTTCGCCGTGAACATGCGTTTGAGCTCGGCGTCCTCGCCGTGGCGGCGCCAGCCGGCGCACCCCACCAGCTTCTCGCCGTCGTCGGCCACGAAGAAGTCGCCGTTCGGCGGGAGGAACTCGGCCGCGTCGACGGGGGTGTCGTCGCCGCTGCCGCCGTAGCGGTCCGCCAGCTCTCGCATCACGTCGACGAGCAGCAGGCGGACCACGGGCTCGGCGAGCTCGGCCCGCCTGATCTTGATCTCTGGCACGACGACAACACTAATCAGGGACGCCCGATGGTGGCCGCCAGCGTGTCGTGGGCCACCGTCAGCGGAAGTGGTCCCAGCCGAGCGGACCGGTCCACGGCTTCTGGTCGACCGTGACGCCGGTGCCCTCGTGGACCCGTCCGATCGGGCGCCAGCCGTCCGGCAGCGGCACCTCGGCCGGGAAGGTCGCCGCCAGGGCGTGATCGTCGCCACCGGCCAGCAGCCACTGCATGGGGTCGACGCCCAGGGCCTGTGCCGCGTCGCGCATCTGGTCGGGAACCTCGAAGGCGCTGGTGTGGATGTCCAGGCCGACGATGCTGGCCTGGGCGATGTGGCCGATGTCCTGGAGGAGGCCGTCCGAGATGTCGATCATCGAGGTGGCGCCGGCGCGGGCGGCCGCGGGGCCGGCCGCGTACGGCACCGCGGGGCGGCGGTAGGCCTCGACCAGGGCCTTCGGCGTACGGAATCCGCGGGAGAGCACCGTGTAGCCGGCCGCCGCGTGGCCCACCCGGCCGGCCAGCGCGATGACGTCACCCGGCTGGGCGCCGCTTCTGACCACGGGCGCCTGGCCGGCCAGGTTGCCCAGGGCCGTGACGGCGATGGTCAGGGTCGGGCTGGACGACATGTCACCGCCGACGACACCGGCCCCGACCAGGGAGGCTTCGGCCGACAGGCCGGTGGCCAGGTCTTCGGCCCAGGCGATGTCCATATCGGGCGTAGCGCAGAGTGCGACCAGCAGCGCGGTCGGTGTCGCGCCCATCGCGGCGATGTCGGCCAGGTTGGCCGCGGCGGCCCGGTGGCCGACGTCGGTGGCGCTCGACCAGTCCCGCCGGAAGTGCCGGCCCTCGACAAGGACATCGGTGGATGCCACTATCCGACCGTCGGGAGCGGCCACGATCGCGCTGTCGTCGCCCGGACCGAGCAGCGTCGTCGGGCCGGTCTCGAGCCGCGCGACCACTCGGGCGATGAGCCCGAACTCGCCGGCCTCGGCAATGCTCACGTGTACGGCCTTTCGTTGCTGGGTCACTACGGTAGTTTCACGTTCGGGTTACGGCGGTGGGGAATGGAGTCAGAGCGTGGTCCAGGCATACATCCTGATCCAAACCGAGGTCGGTAAGGCCCATGACGTGGCCGCCGCGATCGGCAAAATACCCGGCGTGGTCCGAGTCGACGCGGTCACCGGGCCGTACGACGTGGTCGTGCTGGCCGAGGCGCACACGGTCGACGACCTCGGCAGCCTCATTGTGAGCAAAGTCCAGTACGTTCCGGGCATCATGCGGACGCTGACCTGCTCCGTGGTAAACCTCTGACATGGTTGACGTGGAGAACCCCCCGGTCAAGAAGCCGGATCCGGCGGCCCGGGGCGCGGCACTGTGGGCCACGCTCATCGCCGTACCCGTGGCTCTGATCGTGGGTCTCCTGGTCTTCTGGAAGATCGCGCCGGACGGTGACCCGAAGGCCGCCGAGCCGGCCGCCAGCGCGTCCACCCCGGTCGCGGTGCCGTCGACTCCGGTGCGGATGGACGCGCCGAAGCTGGACGCCCGTACGGCCCAGGTCTGCCTGGCGGTGACCTCGCAGCTGCCCGCCGACGTCCGCGGCCTGCCCCAGCGCAAGGTGAGCGCCGGCCCGGAGCAGAACGCGGCGTACGGGGAACCGGCCATCACCGTCGCGTGTGGCCTGCCCCAGCCGACCATGTGCGAGCGGGTCGACGGCGGCCACCCGGGCTGCGTGCCGCTGGACGCCACCATGCTGAAGATGAACGGCGTCTGCTGGTACGCGCAGGACCTGCCGGCGACCGACGTCTTCACCACGATGGACCGTGAGGTTCCGGTGCGGGTCCAGGTGCCCGGCAGCTACGAGCAGACCGGGCAGTGGGCCAACGAGTTCTCGGACGCCGTGGTCCAGACGGTGAAGTCGAAGACCGCCGGCGTCCCCACGGGCTGCAATCAGTGAAGGCCGGTGCCGCGGCGTAGCGCGGTGCGGACCAGGCGGTCGACCACCTTGGGGTACTCGAGCCCGGTGGCCGCCCACATGAGCGGGAACATCGAGGTCGGCGTCATGCCCGGCATCGTGTTGATCTCGTTCAGGTAGATCTGGTGGTCGGCGGTGACGAAGAAGTCGACGCGGGCCAGGCCGGCGCAGTCGAGCGCGGTGAAGGTGCGCCGCGCGTAGTCCTGGACCTGGCGGGTGACCTCGTCCGGCAGGGTGGCCGGCAGGTCGTAGCCGCCGCCGGTGATGTATTTCGTCTCGAAGTCGTACCAGTCGTTGTCGCCGACGTGGATCTCGGCCAGCAGCGAGGCGTCCGGCGCGCCGCCGGCCTCGCTCTCGAGCACCCCGCACTCGATCTCGCGGCCGACGATCGCGGCCTCGACGAGCACCTTGGGGTCGATCCGCCGGGCCGTGGCGACGGCGTCGTCCAGGTCGGCCCAGTCGCTGACCTTGGTGATGCCGTGCGACGAGCCGGCCCGGGACGGCTTCACGAAGACGGGCAGGCCCAGGCGCTCCTTGTCGGCCTCCGACAACGAGACGCCCGCGCGCAGCACCGCGTACGGCCCGACGGGGATGCCCTCGACGGCCGCCAGCTTCTTGGTGAACTCTTTGTCCATGGCCGCGGCCGAGGCGAAGACGTTGGCGCCCACGTACGGCAGGCCGGCCATCTCGAGCAGGCCCTGGATGGTGCCGTCCTCGCCGTAGGCCCCGTGCAGCACCGGGAAGACGACGTCGACCCCGGCCAGCGAGGAGACGCCGTCGGCCGCGTCGCGGACGATCAGCTCGGACTCGGCCAGGACCACGGAAGCGCCGCTGGCCGCGGTGATCTCCGGGAGCTTGCGGTCGGTGATCGCCAGTGTGGCGGGATCGTCGCCGGCCAGCACCCACTGGCCCGAGCGGGTGATGCCGACCGGGACCACCTCGTACTGATCCGCATCCAGCGCGCCCAGAATCGCTCCGGCGCTCACGCAGGAGATCGCGTGCTCGGTGCTGCGACCGCCGAACACGATCGCGACTCGGGTCTTCCGAGGGGTCGTCACTTCTCTTCGGGCCTCTCGCTAGCGGGCTTGCCGGGGGTGACCCTACTCTGCGTGAGCCACCGCCGGGATCCGCCGGTACGGCGCGAACTCGCAGTTCATCAGGCCTTTACGGCGCGTAGTCAGCCGGAGGTCCGCCGGATCGGGGTGTCCCGCATGACGCCGTACACCACGAGGAATCCGGCCACGAGCACGGTGAGCGTGATGACCAGCGCCGGCCCGTACGGAAGCCGGTGCGGGGTCTCGCCGAACTGGTCGAAGCGGACCAGGTTGTCGGCGACGGCGAGGGGGATCGCGCCGGGGATGATCAGGGGCACACCGATCCACGGGTTCCACCGGTAGAAGCCGGCCGTGACGAGCATGCCGGTCACCATGTACGCCATCGAGCCCGGCAGGAGATGGCCGAACTCCGCGAGAGCGCCGTCGAGGGTGAAGACCGGATAGGTGGCTCCGCGCAGGTCGAGCGCGCCCAGCAGCGTGCTCTCGATGGCGTGCCCCACGGTGACCAGGGCCGCGAAGAGCGCGGTCAGCGCGACCGCGAACATCGCCAGGCCGCCCAGGAACTCGCCGCGGGTGATGCCGTTGGCCACGAACAGCTTCAGATGCAGGCTGATCACGAGGATGCCGGCGACCAGCGGCCAGTACTTGATGGCGGCGCCGGCCATGACGATCCAGAAGCTGAACCTGTTCGGGCCGACCGCCTGGTCGATGACGACCAGTCCGATCACCTCGACGGCCAGCATGATGCCCCAGAAGATGAGCAGGATCGGCCGGTAGAGCCGGAACAGCGTGCCGAACACGGTCATCGCGACGCCTCCAGCGGCTGCGAGGTGAGGTGGACGAACAGGTCCTGGATGCCGATCGGGCCGAAGCTGAGCCCGGCCGCCTCGCCGCGCTCGATGTCGTCGGCCCCGAAGCGGCCGTCGAGGGTGACGGCGCGCACGCCGCCGAGGTTCTGCTCGCCGAGGACGGTGTGCCCGGCGGTGAAGGCGGTGACGGCCTCGGCCGGGCCGGTCACGGTGACGCCGCGGCCGCGCAGGGCGTCGGTCTCGTCGTGCACGATGACCCGGCCGCGGTCCATGATGACCACCCGCTCGAACAGGTCGGCGACCTCCTCGATGAGGTGGGTGGAGAGGATGATAGTGCGCGGGTGCCGGAGGTAGTCGTCCAGCAGTTCGCGGTAGAACAGGGTGCGCGCCACCGCGTCCATGCCGAGGTAGGACTCGTCCAGGATGGTCAGCGGGGTGCGCGCGGCCAGCCCGAGCACCACGCCGAAGGCGGAGCGCTGGCCGCGGGAGAGCGCCGAGACCCGCTTGCGGGGCTTCAGATCGAAGACCTCGATCAGGTGCGCGGCGTACGAGGCGTCCCACGTGGGCCGCAGGCGGCCGGCCAGATCGAGCGCCGCCTGGAGGCGGTCGGAGTCGCTCAGGTCGAGCGTGTCGCGGACGAAGCAGGTGCGGCGGGCCACGCGCGGGTTCTCGAAGGCCTCCTCGCCGTCGATCCGGACGAAACCGGAGGACGGCTTGCGGTACGAGGCGATCGCGCTCAGCAGGCTCGTCTTGCCGGAGCCGTTGCGGCCGAGCAGGCCGTAGATCTTGCCGCCGTCCAGGTCGAGGTCGACGCTGTCGACGGCCACGGTCCCGCCGTACCGGACGGTGAGGTCGCGTATCTCGATGCTCACTTCTCCCCCAGGTGCTTGACGATCTCGTCGACGCTGATGCCGATCCGTTTCGCCTCGTCGAGCATCGGGGCGACCACCTCGGCGAAGAACCGCTCGCGCCGCTCGGCGCGGAGCCGGGCCCGGGCGTCGGGACTGACGAACATGCCGATCCCGCGCCGTTTGTAGAGCACGCCCTCGTCGACGAGCTGGGCGAAGCCCTTCGCCGCGGTGGCGGGGTTGATCCGGTAGAACGCCGCGTACTGGTTGGTCGACATCACCTGCTGCTCCTCCTCGAGGCTGCCGCTGAGGATGTCGTTCTTGATGCCCTCGGCGATCTGGAGGTAGATCGGGCTGCGGTCGTGGAACACGCGCCGAGCCTCCCTACTTCAGTGGTTCATTACTCATGTAACGAACCATAGACGTACGGAGCAAAGGTCTTCAATAGATTTCTCGACCTAGGCCGCGAAGGTCTGCGGCAGCACGCCGGAGTCCCAGAGGCGGTCCAGGTGGGCCAAAAAGCCGGTCAGGCTGCGCTCCAGGTCGCGGCGCTCGGCCTCCGGCAGCACGGCCAGCGGGTCGCTGAGGACCAGGCCCTCCGGGTGCTTGGCCCGGGTACCGACGAACTTCCGGCAGCCCGAGCACCACACGTAGCTGACCAGGGTCGGGCGGCGGGCGCCGGCGGGCGCGGTGAAGTACGCCCGCAGGCGGCGCTCCCCGCAGGCCGGGCAGTCCCGCTCGCCCGGCTCCGCGAAGAAGCTCGCCCCCTGGGTCAGCGACGCGACCTGGTCACCGGAGAAGCCGCTCCAGGTCACGCTCACGCCTCGTCCAGCGCCGCCGTCAGATCGGCCAGCAGGTCGGCGGTGTCCTCGATCCCGCAGGAGAACCGCACGAAGCCCGGCGACGTGTCGTCGCCCCACTGGGCGCGCCGGTCGGCCGTGCTGTGCACGCCGCCGAACGAGGTGGCCGCGAAGACCAGCCCAGAGGCGGCCAGGAACCGGGCCACCCGGGCCTCGTCGCCGAGGTCGAACGAGACCACGCCGGGGATCCGGCGCATCTGCCGCCGGGCCACCGGGTACGACGGGTCGCCCTCCAGGCCGGGCCAGCGCACCCCGGTCACGTCGTCGCGCGAGGCCAGGAACGCGGCCACCGCGGCCGCGTTCTGGGTCTGCCGGGCCAGCCGCAGGTCGAGCGTGGCGATCGAGCGGTGGGCCAGCCACGCGTCGAACGCGCCCGGCACGGCGCCGGTTTGCTTGCGCCAGGTCTCCACCTTGTCGTGCAGCGCGTCGTCGTTCGTCGACACGTAGCCCAGCAGGACATCGGAGTGGCCGGTCAGCGCCTTGGTACCGGAGGCGACGACGAGGTCGGCCCCGAGCGCCAGCGGCGTCTGCCCGAGCGGCGTGGCCGTCGTGTTGTCCACCGCGACCAGCGCGCCCGCCTCGTGCGCGGCCCGCGACAGGGCTTCGATGTCGCAGACGTCGAGGCCGGGGTTGGCCGGGGTTTCCAGCAGGACCAGCCGGACGCCCTCGAAGCTCGGGTAGGGCCCAGCGGTCGGCACGAGCACCGTCTTCACGCCGAGGTCGCGCAGCGTGCCCTCGGCGAACGCCCGGACGGTGAAGTAGCCGTCCGACGGCAGGGCCACGGTGTCGCCGGTGCGCAGCACCGACAGCATCAGCGCCGTGATGGCGGCCTGGCCGCTGGAGAAGACCAGCGTCCGGCCACCCTCGAGCTCGCCGATGGCCGACTCGAGGTTGCGCCGGGTCGGGTGCTGGGTGCGGGCGTAGTCGTTCTGGCCCGGCCCGGTCTCCGGGTCGAGGTGGTAGGGCGCGGCGAACACCGGCCCGGGCAGAAAGGGCTCACCGACAGCGGGCTCGGGAAGCCCAGCGTGCACAGCGCGTGTCCCATCTGAATAGCTCATACCAATTCTCCGCCTCGCTCCGAATCGGCATGAGGCACAACAGCACTGAGCTGGCTGATTCGCTCGCTGCGCTCGCTCATTCCGGCTTCATCTCCCGGCCCATCAGCAGTTTCACGGCGACCCGCGGGTCGGCCCCTTCGTGGCAGACCTTCTCGACCTGCTCGGTGATCGGCATCTCCACGCCGTGCGCCCGCGCCAGGTCGCGGATCGCCAGACAGCTCTTCACGCCCTCGGCGGTCTGCCGGGCGGCCGCCTGGGCCTGCTCCAGCGTCTTGCCGAGACCGAGCTGCTCACCGAACGTACGGTTGCGCGACAGCGGGGACGAGCAGGTCGCGACCAGGTCACCCAGACCGGCGAGGCCGGCGAAGGTCAGCGGGTCGGCGCCCAGCGCCGCGCCCAGCCGGGCCGTCTCGGCCAGCCCCCGGGTGATCAGCGACGCCCGGGTGTTGTCGCCCAGGCCCATGGCGGCCGCCATCCCGTAGGCCAGCGCGATCACGTTCTTGACGGCGCCGCCCAGCTCGCAGCCGATCAGGTCCTCGCTCGTGTACGGGCGCAGGTACGGCAGGGCCATCGCGTGCTGCACGGCCCGGCAGCGTTCGGCGTCGGTGCCGGCGACCACGGTGGCGGCCGGCTGCTCGGCGGCGATCTCGGGCGCCAGGTTGGGACCGGAGACCACCACCACCCGGTCCTGCTCGACGTGGGCGGTCTCGACGATGACCTGGCTCATCCGCTTGGTCGTGCCGAGCTCGATGCCCTTCATCAGCGACACGATGGTCGAGCCGGGCTCGAAGGCGCCGGCCCACTCGGCCAGGTTGCCGCGCAGCGTCTGCGACGGCACCGCGATGGCCACCAGTTCGGCCCCGGCCACCGCCTCGGCCAGCTCAGTGGTCGCGGAGATGCGCTCGGGCAGCTTGATGCCGGGCAGCGCGCCCTCGTTGACGTGACTGTCCCGGATCGAGGTGGCGACCGCGTCGCGCCGGGCCCACATCGTCACCTCGGCGCCCGCCTCGGCCAGCACCTTGGCGAAGGCGGTGCCCCAGGCGCCCGATCCGATGACCGCGGCCCGGGTCATGCGCTCTCCTCCGACGTGATGGCGTTCTTCTTCGGGCGCTCGTACAGCGCCGCCGGCGGCTGCTCGTGGCGCAGCGTGCCCAGCAGCGCGCTGATGTCGCGCATGATGTGCTCGGTCATCTCCTCGAGCACCGGCCGCGACGGCGTCGCGCCGGCCCAGCGGCTCAGATCGACCGGGTCGCCGGCGGTCACGGTCACCCGGCGCCGCGGGCGCAGGCTGAGCTTGCCGGTCCGCGGGTCGAAGATCTCGTGGGCGCCCCAGTTGGCCATCGGGATCACCTGGGCCCCGGTGACCAGGGCCAGCCGGGCGGCGCCGGTCTTGCCGCGCATCGGCCACAGCTCGGGGTCGCGGGTGGTCGTGCCCTCGGGGTAGATGACCACGACGCCGTTCTGGTTCAGGGCGTCGATGAGCACGTCGAGCGACTTCACGGCCTCGACGCTGCCGCGCTCGACCGGGATCTGCTTGACCTTGCGCAGGAACGGGCCCATCACCGGCACCCGCCACAGGCTGGCCTTGCCGAGGAACTGCGGCCACCGGCCGGCGCCGTAGATGTAGTGCGCGACCACGAGCGGATCGAAGTGCGACACGTGGTTGGGGACGAGGATCACGCCGCCCGTCTTCGGGATCTTCTCCATGTCGAGCCAGGTCCGCTTGGTCCAGACCTTGAGCACGGGAATCACCAGCACGGCCGCGAACCGCCGCCAGAATCCGAGCCTGCGGTGCGCCACGGCCCCTCCTACCTGCTGTGCGGCGTGTCCCCGCCGCGTCTCAAATACGAAATCATGCCCGCTCGAAGCCTGCGGTACCAGGTAGGGGTCCTTACCGCCGCCGGCTGGCACACTTGGCCGAATGGGTGGGGACTGGACGGCGATCATGCCGGTCAAGCGGCTGCACGCGGCCAAGAGCCGGTTGCGCGGCGCGGTTCCGCTGTCCCGGCACGCCGATCTGGCGCTCGCCATGGTGCTCGACACAGCGACCGCGGTGATCTCCGTGTGCGATCTGATCGTTGTGACCGACGACCCAGTGACCGCGACGGCCGTCACAGAGCTGGGCGCGCGAGTGGTGCCCGATCTCCCGGGCGCCGGGCTGAACGAGGCCATGCGGTACGGCGCCGACGAGGTCACCGGGCTCGGCCGGCGCCGGGCGGTGCTCGCCGGTGATCTTCCGGCCCTGCGCCCGGCCGAGTTCGACGCGGCATTGAGCGCCGTCGGCGACCGGGCTTTCGTGGCCGACGCCGCGGGCACCGGCACCGTGCTCCTGGGCGCCGCTGCGGGCGTACACCTCAATCCGCTCTTCGGAATCGGCTCGGCGCGGGCCCACGCCGAGTCGGGTGCGCGGGCCCTCGAGGGCGATTGGCCGGGCCTGCGGCAGGACGTCGACACCCCGGCCGACCTGGCCACCGTCCTCGCCCTGGGCGCCGGGAGGCACACCTGCGCCCTCCTGCGTGATCTGGGACTCAAGGTGGCCTGCGTCCCGGCCGCCTGAGGCGGTAGCGTCGAGGCCATGCAGGGGACGATCGCGACCTTCGACGCCGGCGACCGCAGCGGCACGCTTCTTCTGGACGACGGGACTGAGCTGGCCTTCGGCGCGCCCGCGTTCGACGGTTCCGGCCTGCGCAAGCTCCGGCTCGGTCAACGGGTCGACGTGGAGCGTGATCCGGGCGGCATTGTCCGTCAGGTGAGAATCCCCGGCATCGTCTAGGCAGCGCGTTTCACGTTCCGCCGAAAGCGGCAATGATGGAGCGATGCAGACCCCGCCCCGGACCCCGGAAAGCCGTCGGCGTGGCCCGAACGGCCGTTTCCTCCCGCGATCGGCCGAGCAGAAGACAACGGAGCAACTCGTGACCGCCAGCACCGAACCCGTCGAGGCGCCCGAGCAGGACCGCCCGGAACTGCCCGAGGACCGCTTCCTCAACCGCGAGCTGTCGTGGCTCGATTTCAACTCGCGCGTGCTGACGCTGGCCGAGGAGCCGAAGACGCCGCTGCTGGAGCGGGCCAAGTTCCTGGCCATCTTCGCCAGCAACCTCGACGAGTTCTACATGGTCCGGGTGGCCGGGCTCAAGCGCCGTCTCAGCGCCGGCCTGCCGATGCGCGGCGGCGACCGCAGCTCGCTGCGCAACCAGCTCGAGATGATCTCGCAGCGGGTGGCCGACCTGGTGACCCGTCAGGCCGCCTGCTTCGCCGACGAGGTCCGTCCCAAGCTGTCGGCCGAGGGCATCGAGCTGGTCTCCTGGAGCGAGCTCGACGCGCCCGAGCGCGAGCGTCTGCGCACGTACTTCCGCGAGCAGATCTTCCCGGTGCTGACCCCGCTGGCGGTCGACCCGGCGCACCCGTTCCCGTACATCTCGAGCCGTTCGCTCAACCTCGCGGTCGCCCTGCGTGACCCGGACGACGCCAACGCCGAGCTGTTCGCCCGGATCAAGGTGCCGAACAACGTGCCGCGCTTCGTCACCGTGCAGAACGACAGCCGGGGCGTGCGCTTCCTGCCCGTCGAGGAACTGGTGGCGGTCCACCTCGACCAGCTCTTCCCTGGCATGCAGGTGCTCGAGTGGCACCTGTTCCGGGTCACCCGCAACGCCGAGCTCGAGGTCGACGAGGACCGCGACGAGGACCTGCTGCAGGCCCTGGAGCGCGAGCTGGCCCAGCGCCGCTTCGGCCCGCCGGTCCGGCTCGAGGTGGCCGCCTCGATCAGCGACCACGTGCTCGAACTGCTCGTGCGCGAGCTCGACATGGACAGCGAGGACGTGCAGCGGGTGCCCGGCCTGCTCGACCTGTCGGCGCTGTGGCAGGTGTTCGGCGAGAGCGACCGCGACGACCTCAAGGACCGCCCGTTCGTCCCGGCCACCCACCCGCAGCTGGCCGACGGCGAGGTGCCGCGCAGCGTCTTCAACCGGCTGCGCGAGAGCGACATCCTGGTCCACCACCCGTACCACTCGTTCTCCACCAGCGTGCAGCGCTTCATCGAGCAGGCCGCGGCCGACCCCAACGTGCTCGCCATCAAGCAGACGCTCTACCGCACCTCGGGCGACTCGCCGATCGTCGACGCGCTGGTTGACGCGGCCGCCGCCGGCAAGCAGGTGGTGGTGCTGGTCGAGGTGAAGGCCCGCTTCGACGAGGTGGCCAACATCGCCTGGGCCCGGACGCTGGAGCGGGCCGGCTGCCACGTCGTCTACGGCCTGGTCGGCCTGAAGACCCACTGCAAGACCGCTTTGGTGGTACGCCAGGAGGGGAACCAGATCCGGCGCTACTGCCACATCGGCACGGGCAACTACCACCCCAAGACCGCCCGGCTGTACGAGGACTTCGGCATGCTCACCGCCGATCCCGAGGTCGGCGCCGACGTCACCGACCTGTTCAACGTGCTGACCGGTTACAGCCGCCAGCGCAAGTACCGCCGCCTGCTGGTGGCGCCGCACGGCGTGCGCTCCGGCCTCATCGAGCGGATCGAGGAGCAGGCCCGCATCGCCCGCGAGGGCGGTGAGGCGCTGGTGCAGATCAAGGTGAACTCGCTGGTCGACGAGGAGAGCATCGACGCGCTCTACCGGGCCTCACAGGACGGTGTGAAGGTCGACCTGATCATCCGGGGCATGTGCGCGCTGCGGCCCGGCGTGCCCGGCCTCTCCGAGAACATCCGGGTCCGCTCGATCGTCGGCCGTTTCCTGGAACACTCGCGGGTCTTCCGGTTCGGTGTCGGCGACGACGCGGAGTACTGGATCGGCTCGGCCGACCTGATGCACCGCAACCTCGACCGTCGCGTCGAGGCGCTGGTCAAGGTGGTCAAGCCGAGCGCCCGCGAGGAGCTGCGGTACGTGCTGGAGCTGTCGATGGACGACACCACCGAGGGCTTCGACCTGCACGGCGACGGCACGTGGCACCGCAACCCGGCCAGCCAGGCCGAGACGAGCATGCACCTGCAGGAGGCGCTGCTGCGCCGCGTCGACAAGAAGACGAAGGCGGTCTGATGCCGGAGCCGATCCGCGCCGCCGGCGGGGTGCTGTACCGCCGGGCCGGCGACGGCCTCGAGGTCTGCCTGGTGCACCGCCCCCGGTACGACGACTGGGCTCTGCCCAAGGGCCACCTCGACAAGGGCGAGCCGGCGATGCTGGGCGCGATCCGCGAGGTGCTGGAGGAGACCGGCCGGCGGGGCCGTCCCGAGCTGGCCCTGCCCCGCGTGGAATACGACCTGCCCGACGGCCGCCCCAAGACGGTGGACTACTGGCTGATGGCGGTCACCGGCGACGAGGCCCCGGTCCAGGACACCGACGAGGTGGACCAGATCGCGTGGCTGCCGCTGGCCGAGGCGGCGGCCCGGGTCAGCTACGGCGACGAGCGCGCCCTGCTCGACCACGTGGCCACCCTGCCGCCGGTCACCGCCGTGGCGGTGCTGGTCCGGCACGCGCACGCCGGCGAGCGCAAGAAGTGGAACGGCAACGACGCCCTGCGCCCGATCGACCCCGTCGGGCAGACCCAGGCCCGGCGCATCGCCGAGCTGGTGGCGCCGCTCGCACCGGAACGGCTGGTGGCGGCGACGCCGCTGCGGTGCAAGCAAACCCTGGAACCGCTCGCGGCCGCGCTCGGCGGCAAGCCGATCGTGATGGACGGCGGTTTCGCCGAGCCGTCCGACGCCGACGAGGCGCCGGCCAAAGCCAAACTGGCCGCCCAGCGCCTGTCCGATCTGCGATCCGGCGGCCTGGTCATGGTCTGCAGCCAGGGCAAGCTGATCCCGGGACTGCTGGCCACGCTGGCCGACGCGGCCGATCCGGCGCCCTACAAGACGGCCAAGGGCGACGGCTGGCTGCTCACCTGGTCCGGCGACCGGCTGCTGGGGCTGTCGCGGCTCTGATTTTCGAGGGCGGGCGGGTGTCCGCCCGCCAGAGGCCGAGCCGGTCGCCGGTGAGCCAGCGGGCCCGCCACAGCTCGTCCGCGCGCGGCTCCCAGTCGCGATAGGGCAGCAGCGCGACCCGCCAGCTCAACACACAGACGAGATACCAGTTGTAGACGGGGATCAACCCCAGAAAGGCGTCCCGGGGCCGGTACGAGGCCCACGGGGCCAGCAAACGCACGGCCAGGCCGGCCCAGGCGCCGGTGACGACCCAGTCGAGCAGGCCCGAGCCGGTCCAGCGCTCGGCCAGCCCGCCCAGCGTCCAGCCCGGCACGACGGCGGCCACGAACAGCCACGCCGCGATCAGCGACCGTCCCACCAGCCCGCGCGGCGACGCTCTGCGCTCCATGACCGGACGGTAGGCACAGTGGCCGCTTCCGCGCCGGGACACAGAAAAAGCGTCCACCGTACGGGTGGACGCCTTCTCGGCGGTGCGTGCTTCGGCTCAGGGGCCTCAGCTGGTCTTGCGGGCGCGCGGCGCGCGGGCGCGGGACGGGGTCTCCGCCGCGGCCGCGGTCGTCGTCTTGCGGGCGGTCGTCTTCTTGGCCGCGGCGGTCTTCGTCGCGGTGGCAGCCTTCTTGGCGGGGGCGGCCTTGGTCGCGGCGGTCTTCTTCGCCGCGGTCGCCTTGGTGGCGGTGGCCTTGGTCGCAGTCGCCTTGGTGGCAGTCGCCTTGGTAGCGGTCGCCTTGGTAGCGGCCGCCTTGGTGGCAGTGGACTTCGCCGGCGCCGCCTTGGTCGCCGTCGCCTTGGTGGCGGCGGTCTTGGCGGGCGCGGCCTTGGTGGCCGTCGTCTTCTTGGCGGCGGCCGTCTTGGTCGCGGCCGTCGTCGTCTTGGCCGGGGCCGCCTTGGTGGCGGCGGTCTTCTTGGCTGCCGTCGCCTTGGTGGCGGTGGCCTTGGTGGCAGTCGCCTTCGTCGCGGTGGCCTTGGTGGCCGTCGCCTTGGTGGCGGTCGTCTTCGCCGGGGTGGCGGTGGTCTTCGCCGGGGTGGCCTTCGTGGCGGCAGCCGCCTTCGTGGCGGTCGCCTTGGTGGCGGTGGCCTTCTTGGCCGGGGCCGCGGGCTTCGCGACCTTTCCGCTCGCCACCATCTCGCGGAAGGCGGTGCCAGGCTTGAAGGCCGGCACCGATGTTTTCTTCACTTTCACCGGTTCGCCGGTGCGAGGATTGCGGGCCGTACGCGCATTGCGTGCCCGCTTCTCGAAGACGCCGAAGCCGGTGATGGCAACCCGGTCGCCCTTGGTGACGGCGTTCTCCACCTCGCTGATGACCGCGTCGAGCGCCGCCGTCGCGGTTTTCCGGTCACCTAGCCGGGCGGCCAGTGCCTCGATAAGCTCGGCCTTGTTCACGATTTTCCTCCCGAACGTGAGAAGTGGCCCAATGCGAGCCATTCTGCGCGCACCGTATGCCCTCTGACCAGCAGACACAAACATTAGTGTCAAAAAAACCCTTGTGTTACAACGAAATCGCCCCCACCGGGGATGCGGTGGAGGCGAGATTTCGTGCCAGGACAGGGATTTTCGTTGCTCAGGCGACGACCGGCTTGAAGGCGGGACGCTTCTTCTCGTACGCCGTGATGAGCTCTTCGTGGCGCAGCGTCAGTCCGATGTCGTCGAGGCCTTCCATAAGCCTCCACCTGCTGAAATCGTCGATCGGGAACGACCAGGAGGCGTCGTCCACGCGCACCTGACGGGCGCCGAGGTCGACCGTGATCTGCTTCTCCGGCTCGCTCTCACCGAGGTCCCAGAGGGCTTCCACGGCTTTCTGATCGAGCTGGACCGGCAGCAGACCCTCCTTCAGAGCATTCCCCCGGAAGATATCGCCGAAGCGGGCCGCGATGACCACCTTGAAGCCCCAGTCGCGTAGCGCCCAGACCGCGTGCTGACGCGAGGATCCGGTGCCGAAGTTGGGTCCGGCGACCAGGATCGTGGCCCCGGCGTGGGCCGGATTGTTGAGCACGAAGGAGGGGTCGTCCTTCCACGCGCTGAACAGACCGTCCTCGAAACCGGTCCGGGTGACCCGCTTCAGATAGACCGCCGGGATGATCTGATCGGTGTCCACATCGGAGCGGCGCAGCGGCATGACCTTGCCGCTGTGGGTGACGAACTTGTCCATGTCTTTCTCCGGTCTCAGAGGTCGGCGGGGGCGGCCAGCTTGCCGACCACGGCGGTGGCGGCGGCGACCTGCGGCGAGACCAGGTGCGTACGGCCGCCCTTGCCCTGCCGTCCCTCGAAGTTGCGGTTGGAGGTCGAAGCGGCGCGCTGGCCCGGGCTGAGCGTGTCCGGGTTCATGCCCAGGCACATGGAACAGCCCGCGAACCGCCACTCGGCGCCGGCCTCGGTGAAGACCTTGTCCAGCCCCTCGGCCTCGGCCGCCTCGCGCACCTTGTACGACCCCGGCACGATCATCATGCGGACGCCGTCGTGCACCTTGTGGCCGCGGATGACGTCGGCCGCCGCGCGCAGGTCCTCGATCCGGCCGTTGGTGCAGGAGCCGACGAAGACCACGTCGACCGGAACGTCCTTGAACGGCGTGCCCGGCGCGAGATCCATGTATTCCAGGGCCCGGCGGGCGGCGTTGCGGTCGGTCTCCTCGATGAACTCGTCGGGGTCCGGAACCACGCTGTCGAGCGGGGCGCCCTGACCGGGGTTGGTGCCCCAGGTGATGAACGGGCTGATCGCCGACGCGTCCAGGATGATCTCGGTGTCGTACTCGGCGCCCTCGTCGGTGACGAGCGTGCGCCAGTACTCGACGGCGGCGTCCCACTGCTCGCCCTGAGGCGCGTGCTCGCGGCCCTTCAGGTACGCGAACGTGGTGTCGTCGGGCGCGATCATGCCGGCCTTGGCGCCCCACTCGATGCTCATGTTGCAGATGGTCATCCGGCCCTCCATGGAGAGCTTGCGGATGGCCTCACCGCGGTACTCCACGATGTGGCCGTTGCCGCCGCCGGTGCCGGTCTGCGTGATGAGGGCGAGGATCAGATCCTTGGCGCTGACCCCCGGGCCGAGCTCGCCGACGACCGTGACGGCCATCGTCTTCGGCTTCGCCTGCGGCAGCGTCTGGGTGGCCAGCACGTGCTCGACCTCACTGGTGCCGATGCCGAAGGCCAGCGCGCCGAACGCGCCGTGGGTGGCGGTGTGCGAGTCGCCACAGACGATGGTCGTGCCCGGCTGGGTGAGACCGAGCTGCGGCCCGATCACGTGGACGATGCCCTGGTTGATGTCGCCCAGCGGGCGGATCTGCACGCCGAACTCGGCGCAGTTCTTGCGCAGCGTCTCGATCTGCGTCCGCGAGGTGGTGTCGGCGATGGTGAAAAGCTCGCCGCGCTTGGTGTTGAACGCCGGGTCGGCATAGCCGGTCGGCGTGTTGTGGTCCTCGGTCGCGAGCGTGAGATCGGTGCGTCGAACCTGACGACCGGCCATGCGCAGGCCGTCGAAGGCCTGCGGGCTGGTCACCTCGTGCAAGAGGTGCAGGTCGATGTAGAGCAGATCAGGCTCACCCTCGGCAGCACGCACGACATGGTCGTCCCAGACCTTTTCGGCCAGGGTCCTCGGAGTGACTCCCACCATCTGGACATCCTAAATTCTGGGAGGTATGTTTCGGCTTGTGGGACACAGTATGAGCGGTGTCGGCGTTCTCGACAAGGCGGTCGTCATCTTGGCGGCCTGTGTCGACGGCGCCAGCCTGGCGGAACTCGTCGACCGAACGAAGCTGCCCCGGGCGACCGCACATCGCCTGGCCCAGGCCCTGGAGATCCACCGGATGCTGGTGCGCGACACCCAGGGCCGGTGGCGTCCCGGCCCCCGCCTGGGCGAGCTGGCCAACGCCGCCCCGGACGTGCTGCTGACCGCGGCCGAACCTCTGCTTTCCGCATTGCGGGACGCGACCGGGGAGAGCGCGCAGCTCTACTTGCGCCGTGCGGACGAACGCATCTGCGTGGCCGCCGCCGAACGCGCCAGCGGCCTGCGCGACACGGTCCCGGTGGGCTCGGTACTGCCGATGGTGGCCGGTTCGGCGGCCCAGATCCTGCTGGCGTGGGAGCCGCCCGAGGCGGTCATGCCGCTGCTGCCCCGCTGCAAGTTCACCGGCCGCACCCTGGCCGAGGTCCGCCGCCGCGGCTGGGCTCAGAGCGTCGCCGAACGCGAGCCCGGCGTGGCCAGCGTCTCGGCCCCGATCCGCGACCGCACGGGGCGGGTCATCGCGTCCATCTCGATAAGCGGTCCGATCGAACGCCTCGGACGCCGCCCCGGAGAGCGGCACGCGATGGCGGTCGTCCGCGCGGGGCAACGCCTTTCCGGCCTCTGACACCCGACGCGACCGGGCGGGGCGACTCGTTGTCCCGCTTTCCCTCCGCGGTCACGCCTACTCGCGTCGCCTACGCCCGTCGTGCCGACCCGCCTACGCGCGGCGCCGGACGCCTGTAGTGCCCAACCCGCCTACGCGCGCCGCCCGGACGCCTGTCAGGCCCAACCGGCCTGCGCTCGCGGTCTCAACGCGTATCGTGCCCGCCCTTTGCTTTACGGCTGTTTGCCGCCCGCTCCGTCCGTAGCGCCACCCGGGTCTGGCTTGCTCTCAACTCGCGTTACGCCGACTTGCCGCGCGCCACCTTCCTCGTGCCGTCGGTCCGCGCTATGCGCCTGTCGTGCCTCGATCCGCGCCACCGCGGCCGCGACATCACCCACCCGCCCGCCAGCCGCGAATTCACCCAGCGCGTCCGCCATCACATCACTCGATCCCAGCGCGCAGGCCACGACATCACCCAGCGGCCGCACGGCTGCCATGACATCACTCGACCCCAGCGCGCAGACCACGACATCACCCAGCGGCCGCACATCTGCCATGACATCGCCCCGCGCCACTATGCCGGCTTCGGCCCGCCGCCCCGGGCGCCTCAGGCTCGTTGTCCACAGCCCTGAGAACGTTGTCCACAGCCCGTCCGCGCGGCACCCCGCTTTTGGACGACAATGCATCGAGGCGGGGGCCCCCAGGGTGGGTGGGCACTGCGCGGTGGGCACTGCGCGGTGGGCACTGCGCGGTGAGCGGCGCGCACTGCACGGTGGGCCTTGCGGTGACGGCTTCGGCGGCCTGGTTGGACCGGGCGGATCCGGGCGAATCGCTTTCGAGCGGGGCATGGGCCGGTCTTTTCGGCCTGCTCTACGGCGGATCCGAGACTTTTGGACCTGTGATCGGGTCGGTGGGCGTCGATAAGGTCGCGGCGTGCGACTCTTCGGGCGCGAATCCGAGTGTGCCGCGCTCGATGACCTGGTGGCCGGGATTCGGCGCGGGCGCAGCGCCAGTGCGGTGCTGCGCGGTGAGGCCGGTGTCGGTAAGACGGCTCTGCTGCGTCATGCGCGGAGCCGTGCGCCCGGAGGCCTGGACATCAACGGCGTCGAGGCCGAGTCGACCTTTCCGTTCGCGGCGCTGCATCGGCTTCTGGTGCCCTGTCTGCCGCGCCGGGATCGGCTGCCGGCGACGCAGCGGGCCGCGCTCGAGGTCGCTTGCGGGCTGGCCGACGGGCCGCCTCCTGATGTGTTTCTCGTCAGTCTCGCCGCCCTGACTCTGCTCGCCGACGCGCCGCGGCTCTGTGTGCTCGACGACGCGCAGTGGTTCGATCGGGAATCGTTGCGGGCACTGGCCTTCGTGGCCCGGCGGCTGCACGCCGAGGGGGTCGTTCTGCTGTTCGGCTGGCGGTCCGCCGACGGCGACGACTTCGATCTGCTGGCCGGTGTGCCGGTCGTCGAGGTCGGCGGTCTCGACCGGGAGGCGGCCGTGGCGTTGCTCGCCGAGGTCGCGCCGGCGCCGCTCGATCCGGGGCTGGCCGATGGGATAGCCGTTGCCACGGGCGGGAATCCGCTCGCCCTGACCGATCTGGGGCAGGAACTCAGCGTCGAGCAGTTGGGCGGCGCGAGTCCGCTTCCCGATCCGGCGCCGATCGGCAGCCGGCTCGAAGCGCATTATTCGGCCGCTGTCCGGCGGCTTCCCGAGCGGGCCCAGCTGTGGCTGTTGCTGGCCGCGGCGGGGGCGGGCGCCACGGCGGAACAGATTCTGGCCGCCGCCGATGGTCTCGGCATCGGGCCGGTCGACGCGGAGCCGGCTGAGGATCTGCGGCTCGTCGCCGGGACGCCGCCGGTGGCTTTCCGGCATCCGCTGGTGCGGTCGGCCGTCTACGGTGACGCCCCGGCGGGGCGGCGGCGGGCCGTGCACCGGGCTCTGGCCGCGGCCACGTCGCACGCGGTCGACGCGGACCGCCGGGCCTGGCATCTGGCCGCGGCCGCGACCGGTCTCGACGAGGAGGTGGCGGCCGAGCTCGAACGCTGCGCCGAGCGGGCGGCCGCCCGGGGCGGGGTCGCGGCCCGGGCCACCTTCCTGACCCGGGCCGCCGAGCTGTCACCGGCGCCGGCCGACCGGGCCGCCCGTACCGTCGCGGCGGCCGAGGCGGCGGTGCCGGCCGGTGCCCCGGCCCGCGCGCTGCGGCTGCTGGACGAGGTGGACGAAGGGCTGCTGGCCGGGCCGCAGCGGGGAGCGGCGTTGATGACGAGGGCCATGGCGTCGGTCACCACCGGTGCGCCGGGCGCGTTGCGCGACGCCGCGGCGATGTGTCTCGCCGCGGCGGACGCGTTCGGCAGTACGGAACCGGATCGCACCCGTGAGGCCGTGCTGCTGGCGATGCATCACTCGATCACGGCCGAGGATCTGATGCGCGGTGTCACCCCGGAGCAGATCGCCGAGGCGGCCGTCCGGCTCGCCGGGCCCGATCCCGACGGCGCGCCCGATCTGCTGCTGGCCGGCTTCGCCGCCTTCCTCGTGAGCGGATTCGAGCGGGGTGTGCCGGCGATGCGGCGGGGCATCGCCGCGCTGACCGGTCCGGACCGCCGCGACGAGCATCTGCTCACCCACTATCAGCTCGGGATAACCCTCTGCACGCTGCTGTGGGACGACGAGTCGCGCCGGGTGGTGCTGCGCGGGGCCGAGGACGCCGCCCGCCGCGCCGGCGCCTTGCAGACGCTGGATCTGGTGCATTTCATGGCGGCCATGGACGACGCCACCCTGGGGCGGCTGCGTGACGCCGACCGCCATGACGCGATCGGGCAGCGGCTGCGCAAAGCGATCGGCGTCACCGCCGACCAGGAGCTGATCTGGCGGCATCCGGAACTGGTGGCCTGGCGGTCCGGTCCCGGCGACCGGGACGCCCTGCTGCCCGCCCTCGACGTCTTCGACATGCTGGGGGTGGGCGCGATGCGGTCGGTCACCCTGCACAGCATCGCCGTGCTCGACATCGCCTGCGCCGACTACGTGGCCGCCCGGCGGCGGCTGCAGTCGATGGTGGAGTTCGGCCGTCCGGGCCGCTACGCGCGGGTGCTGCCCGATCTGGTGGAGAGCGCACTGCGCTCAGGTGACCGGCGAACCGCCGCTCTCGCCTACGCGGATCTGGCCGTGGCGACCGCCGCCGCCGGAACACCGTGGGCGGAGGGGCTCCGCGAACGCTCCAAGGCGTTGCTCAGCCCGCCCGACGCGGCCGAGGCGCACTATCGGGAGGCGATCGAGCGGTTGTCGGTCACGCGGGCCGTCGGGGACCTCGCCCGGGCCCGGCTGGTGTACGGCGAATGGTTGCGCCGGCGCCGCCGTCGGCGCGACGCCCGGCAGGAGCTGGCGGCGGCGCTGGAGATGTTCGAAGCCGAGAAGGCGCGGGCGTTCGCCGACCGGGCGCGGGCCGAGCTCCGCCCGCTGGGCGAGAGCGGGCTCACCCCCGTACCGGAAAATGAAACGGCCTTGACCCCGCAGGAGGCCGCCGTGGCCCGCCTGGCCCGGGGCGGCGGTACGAACGCGGAGATCGCCGCGCATCTGTTCCTGAGTGCCAGCACCGTCGATTACCACCTGCGCAAGGTGTATCGGAAGCTCGGCGTCCGCTCGCGGCGGCAACTCCGCGACATCTTGCACGACTGACTACGCGTTTCACGGGATTCGCGGATGGGCGCGCTCCCACCACGATCGGCTGATGGCACACGTGAGCGCCGCTTACGGGGCGGAGATCTTCTACAAGGACTGGGGCACCGGCCGGCCGGTGATCCTCAGCCACGGGTGGCCACTCAACTCCGACAGTTGGGAGGCGCAGCAACTTCTACTCGCCGCCAACGGATTCCGCGCGATCGCCCACGACCGCCGCGGGCACGGCCGGTCCACGCAGACCTGGCAGGGCAACGACATGGACACGTACGCCGATGACCTGAAGACTTTGATCGACGCCCTTGATCTGCGGGACGTGACGCTCGTCGGCTTCTCGACGGGCGGCGGCGAGGTGGCCCGCTACGTCGGGCGGCACGGAACCTCCCGCATCGCCCAGGTGGCGCTGGTCTCCGCGGTGCCGCCGTTCATGATGCGGACCCCGGACAACCCGGGTGGCCTGCCGGTCGACGTGTTCGACGGGCTCCGGGCCGGGTCCCTGGCCGACCGGTCGCAGCTGTACCAGGACCTGGCTTACGGGCCGTTCTTCGGCAACAACCGGCCCGGGGCCGACGTCTCGGCCGGCATCCGCGACGCCTTCTGGCTGCAGTCGATGGCGGCGGGGCACCACAACGCGTACGAGTCGATCGCCGCCTTCTCCGGCACCGATTTCCGGGCCGACCTGGACGCGTTCGACGTCCCCACGCTCGTCATCCACGGCGACGACGACCAGGTCGTGCCGTTCGCCGTCGGCGGCCAGGCCAGCGCCACCCGCGTCGCCGGGGCCGTCCTGACCGTCTACCCCGGTGCGCCGCACGGCATCACCGACACCCACAAAGAACAGCTGGGAGCCGATCTCCTGGCCTTCCTGAAGGAGTACGACGCATGAAACCCATCGTTCTGGTCCACGGATTCTGGGTCACCCCACGCAGCTGGGAGAACTGGAAGGCGCACTACGAGGCCAAGGGCCATCAGGTGATCGCGCCCGCCTACCCCGGATTCGACGTCGAGGTGGAAGCCCTGAACGCCGACCCGACGCCGGTGGTCGACGTCACCGTGCCGCAGATCATCGCCCGCTACGAGGAGGAGATCAAAGCACTGCCGGAGCCGCCGATCATCATCGGTCACTCGGCCGGCGGCGCCTTCACCCAGATCCTGCTCGACCACGGGTTCGGCGTGGCCGGCGTGGCGCTCAACTCGGCACCGACCGAGGGCGTACGGGTGGTTCCGCTCTCCCAGCTCAAATCGACGTTCCCGGTGCTGAAGAGCCCGGCCAACCGGCACAAGGCGATCCCGCTCACCTTCGAGGAGTGGAAATACGCTTTCACCAACACCTTCACCGATGAAGAGGCGCGTTTCCTGTACGAGCGGTACGCGATCCCGGCCAGCGGCGGCATCCTGTGGGGCGGCGTGCTCGCCAACTTCCAGCCCGGCCACCAGGACACGTGGGTCGACTACCACAACGACAACCGGGCGCCGCTGCTGTTCGTCTCGGGTTCCGAGGACCACATCATGCCGCCGGCCGTCCAGGAGTCGAACCAGAAGCACTACAAGTCCAACACCATCACCGAACGCAAGGAGTACGAGGGATACGCCCACCTGCTGCCGGCGCAGAAGGGCTGGGAGTCGATCGCCGACGAGGTGCTCGACTGGGCCCTGCGGCACGCTTCATGACCGGCCTGTCCATCACGCACATCGGCGGCCCGACGACGCTGCTGGAGATTGGTGGCGTACGGCTTCTGGTCGACCCGACGTTCGACGCCCCCGGCCGCCACTACGCGTTCGGCTGGGGCACCTCGTCGCGTAAGACCGCCGGCCCCGCCCTGCCGGCCACGGCGCTGGGCCCGCTCGACGGCGTCCTGCTGACTCACGACCAGCACGCCGACAACCTCGACGACGCCGGCCGCGCACTGCTGAAACGGGTGCCGACGGTGGTGACCACTGTCGCGGGCGCCCGCCGCCTGGGCGCAACCGGCTTGTCCCCGTGGACGTCGACGAAAATCGGCGACGTCGAGGTGACCGCCACCCCGTCCCGGCACGGCCCGTGGTGGAGCGTCCCGATCGTCGGCCCGACAACCGGTTTCGCCTTGCGCCCCAAGGGTTCCTCGACCGTGACGTGGATTTCCGGCGACACGGTGGTCTTCCCCGGCGTCCTCCAGGTGGCCGACCGTTTCGAGGTGGACACGGCGATCCTGCACCTGGGCAAGGTCCAGTTCGGCTTGACCGGCCCGGCCCGCTTCACCATGACCGGCCGCGACGCGGCCACCCTGGTCGATCGGGTGAAACCCCGCCACGTGGTACCGGTCCACTACGAGGGCTGGTCCCACTTCCACGAGGGCCGCCCGGAAATCGACGCCGCTTTCCCTCAGGGCAGGCTGACCTGGCTGGAGCCGGGAGTCCAGACCGCGTTGTCGTGAGCGAAGACCACCTGCTTGGGGTCGAGGGCGAGTAGCCGGCCGAGCCAGTCCGGTTGCTCGCCCACACCCGCCTGCCGCCCCAGCACGTCACCGGTGAACAGAGTCGCGTTGTCGTGGCTCTGCCCCGCCACGACCACCGTCCCGTCCCGCCGCCGCACCACAACCGACTGGTGCCCCGCGGTGTGCCCCGGCGTTGGCACGATCGAGACCCCCGGCATGACTTCCACTTCCCCGTCGACCTCTTCGACGACCGCCCCCGGATGGTCAACCAACTCGGGCAGCGTGTGGCTCTCCACCGCCCGCGCCAGCTCCAGCTCCGCCCGCTGCGCGAACACCGGCCGCCCCGCCAGCTCCGGATTCCCCCCGCAGTGATCAAAGTGGAGATGGCAGTTCACCACATACCGAACATCACCAAGCTCGACGCCGCCCCGTTGGAGCGCCTCCACAAGCGGAACCCGACTGGGCCGGTAATGCCCCTCAACCCAGGCATCCCCACCCATCCCGGTATCAACCAGCAGCCGCCCCGCCACCGGATGCTCAATCACATACCCGAACACCGGCTCAACCCGAGCCACCCCAGTCCCGTCTCCTCCCCCGGCCGAACAAACCACCCAAAGTCCACCCGCCGCACCGCAACATCCCTCACCCCCTGAAGCTAGCCCTCCCCCCTTCCACCCTTCACCCCCAAACCCACCCCACCCCACCCCACCCCACCCCGCGCCCGCCCCCACACAACCGAACGGCACACAACCACCAGCACGCCCCACACCACAGACGCCGAACCCGCAGCCGACGCGTAGACCCCCAGCCGGCGCGCAGCGGACGGGTAGGCGGCACGGGCATGGGCGAGCGGCACCCATACGACTCACAACACGGCGAGCAACGCGGTCCGACAGGCGCACAGGCGGCGGCCAACGCGCCCGGCGAGCAACGCGGGCCAACGGGCGCACAGGCGGCGGCCAACGCGCCCGGCGAGCAACGCGGGCCAACGGGCGCACAGGCGGCGGCCAACGCGGTCGGCAAGCGACGCGGTCGGCGGCCGCGCAGGCGAACGACAAGGTCGGCGAGCGGCGCAGGCGAACGACACGCTCGGCGAGCGGCGCAGGCGAGTGGTATGGCCGGGGGACGCCCATACGACCCGCGACACGGCGGGCAACGCGGGCAGATGGAGGCGGCGCGGCAGGCGGGCGGCATTACGACAAGCGGCACAGCGGGTGATGCGAGCGGCCGGAGGTCAGCGAGGGGGCGGAGGCCGCGCGGTAGACGGGCGACGCGGGCGGGACCGACGGACGGCATACGCCCGGCGACACAGACGGGCATACGACCCGCGGCACAGCAGGTGATGCGGGCAGCCGGAGGTCAGCGAGGGCGCAGGGCGCGCGATGGACGTCCAGACGAGCGCACAGCGCGCAGGAGAAGCGCACGGATACACGCCGTGGACGGCCAGACGAGCGCCCGGCGCCCAGACAGCGCAGACCGATACACGCCGTGGACGGCCGACCGAGCGCACGGCGCCCAGACAGCGCAGACCGATACACACCGTGGACGGCCGACCGAGCGCACGGCGCCCAGACAGCGCAGACCGATACACACCGTGAACGGCGGCGTGGACGGATACGCGCGGCCGACGGTCGGCGCGACGAGCGGTCGCCACACCGAGCACCCCCAGCCGACACGGCAGCGCCCAACAGCGCCGCAAGACACGCACCGAGCCGCACAACAATCGGCATAGCAGGCACGAGCGAACACCCCGCGGCCCCACGCTGGCCCGAAGGGCTCAGCCCTCCCCACCCGCCCGGACCCCGAAGGGGTTCGGACCCGCACCCGACTCCCCACCGCAACCACCGCACCGTGGGGGTCTGGGGGGTCGCCCCCCAGGCAGATATGCGAAATGACCCCTGTCCGCGCTTACTGCGGACAGGGGTCATTTCGAATGTAGCCCCGAAGGGATTCGAACCCTCGCTACCGCCTTGAGAGGGCGGCGTCCTAGGCCGCTAGACGACGGGGCCAGGACTTGCTTTGTACTGCTTTTCGCTTCGCTCTCGCGTTTGCGACGGGCCGAACTCTATCAGAAGTCCAGCGCCGCCCCTCCCGCGGGAGTTGTAGCGCTGGGGTACCAGGACTCGAACCTAGACTAACTGAACCAGAATCAGTCGGGCTGCCAATTACCCCATACCCCATTGGCTCGGCTTCTTGGTTTTTGCCGCGTTGCCGTGCCGAGAAAGAACTCTACCCGACCCTCGCATGACCAACAAATCGGGTTCGGATCATCGGAAGATGCCCTGGTGGCGGCGGGTCCACTCGACGTATGTCGTGGCGGGGCGGCCGGTCAGTTCGGCGACGGTGGGCAGCGCCGGTTGGGGGTGGCCTACCGAGGCGGCGAGGCCGTCGAGGTACCACTTGGCGTGTTCGCCCATGGTCTTTTCGAATTGGGTCAGGGCCTGGTCGTAGGGGAGGTCGATGTAGGCGAGGTCACGTTCGAGGGCCTGCCCGATGGCCGCCACCTTGTCGCGGCGGCTGAGGGCTTCGGGGCCGGTCAGCTCGTACGACCTGCCTTCGTGGCCGTCGGTGAGGATGACGTGGGCGGCGACGGCGGCGATGTCTTCCTGGGCGATGGCCGCGTTGGCCACTGTGCCGTAGGCGTCTCGTACTTCGTCGCCGGCGCGGATCTGTGGGGCCCACAGTTCGGCGTTGGCCATGAATTCGCCGGGTTCGAGGTGGGTCCAGGGCACGCCGCTCGCTTCGACGGCGTCTTCGATGGCCTGCCAGTGTTCGCCTTTGGCGCCGGCCAGGTCGACGATGCGCCGCACGCCGGCGTCGGCCGCCAGCCGGCAGACTTCGGGGGCGGTCGGTACGTGCGGCGCCAGGTACATCACGTCGACGCCGGCGAGGGCGGCCGGCAGTGTGGACGGCCGCCCCACGAAGCCTTTCACCACGTCGACGCCCGCGGGCAGGGCCGCTTTGGTGGGGTCGACGGTCAGGGCCCGTACGTCCGAGGCTCCTCGCGCCAGCAGTTCGTCCACGACCATGCGGCCGATGTTTCCGGTCGCGCCGGTGACGAGGATCTTCATCGGCGTCAGTCGAGGGAGACGACCGGGTTGCGGAGCTCGCCGATGCCCTGGATGCTCACCGAGACGGTGTCGCCCGAGGTGATCTCGCTGACTCCGGCCGGCGTGCCGGTGAGGATGATGTCGCCGGGCAGCAGCGTCATGACGTGCGACACGTACGAGACGAGGGTCGGCACGTCGAAGACCATGTCCTTCGTACGGCCGATCTGCCGCACCTCCATGGCTTCGGGGTCGCGGCCGACCTCGCACCGGATCTCGAGGTCGCTCACGTCGAGGCCGGTGACGATCCACGGCCCGATCGGGCAGAACGAGTCGAAGCCTTTGGCCCGGGTCCACTGCGGGTCGCTGCGCTGCAGGTCGCGGGCGGTGACGTCGTTGCCGATGGTGTAGCCGAAGATCGCCTTTTCGGCGCCGGCCCGGTCGACGCGGCGGGCGCCGGTGGCGCCGATGACGACGGCCAGCTCGGCCTCCTCCTCGACGCGCTGCGACTGCGGGGGGAGCCGGATGGCGTCGTTGGGCCCGATCACCGAGGTGGAGGGCTTGATGAAGATCAGCGGCTCCTTGGGCACCTCGTTGCCGAGCTCGGCGGCGTGGTCGGCGTAGTTGCGGCCGACGCCGATGACCTTGCTCGAGAAGATCGGGGCGAGGAGCCGGACGTCGGCCAGCGCCCAGCGCTGACCGGTGAAGCGGACCTCCTCGAACGGCAGGGAAGAGATCTCGGCGACGGTCAGGCCGGAGGCGTCACCCTCGACGACGCCGAAGGAGACCCCAGCAGCATGGACAAAACGGGCGAAACGCACGATGATCTCCTGTTCGCGGCTTTGATGCTCCTAGGAAATCTACGCCGGGCGCTGCGCTCCGTCCGCCGTCGCACCGAGACGGGGGAACGGGTCGAGCGAGAAGATCACCTCGACCGGCACCTCGAAGTAGCGGCCGATCTTGAGGGCCAGGTGGAGGCTGGGGCTGAACTCGCCGCGCTCGATGTAGCCGACGGTCTGGTAGTGGACCCCGACCGCGTCGGCGAGCTGCCGCCGCGAGATGCCGCGCTCGGCGCGCAGCATCGCGATCCGGTTGTGCGTGACCTCGTTGCCCAATTCCTACCGCCCGACCGTGCTCATCATTCGCTCGCGCCGCGCCGCGACGGCCGAACCGGACTCGCGCCGCGCCATCCGACGCAAGAGCGTGGGCGCCAGCGCCAGGCCGACGACGGCCCAGGCCGCGAGCACGCCGAACGTCTCCAGGGTGCGCCAGGACCCGGTCAGTTCGACCGAGGCCAGCGCGTCCGGCAGGAACGCCGAGCGCATGCCCAACCCTAACCAGTAGATCGGGAAGACCTGGGCGACGCCCTGGAGCCAGCCCGGCATCGCGCTGATCGGGTAGAAGACGCCGGAGATCGCGATCAGCCCGAACAACGGCAGCATGATCACCGGCAGGGCGCGCGGACTCTCGAAGACGGAGCCCAGCGCGGCGCCGAGCGGCATGGTGGCCAGCAGAGCCAGCGGCAGCAGCCAGAGCAACGTCAGCCACGTGCCGGGTCCGGTCTCCAGCCCGTCGACCAGCAGGGCGCCCGGGATGAGCACGGCCACCATGGAGACCAGCGTCATACCGCCGACGACGATGACCTTGCCGACCAGGTAGCCGCCCATCCCGTTCGGCGTGGCCTTGGCCCGCAGCAGGGTGCCGTCCTCGCGCTCGACGACGAGCAGTTGGGCGATCGTGACGAGGCCGCCGAAGGCCAGGTTCATGCCGAGCATGCCGGGCAGGGCGCCGGCGCCGAGCGAGAAGTCGGTGCCGGGGATCGTCGCGTCCCGCATGAAGAACAGGACGAGGAGCAGCACCACGGTCGGGAACAGGTAGCCCCACAGGTCGATCGGCGTGGTGAGCGTCTGCCGCAGCTCGATGCGGCCGCGGGCGGCGCCGGTCCGGAACGTCTCGATCATCGGGCGCTCTCCTCGAAGTCGCGGACCAGCCGCATGTACGTGTCCTCGAGGCTGCTGCGGCGTACCTCAAGCTCGGTGACGCTGTCGCCGTACTGCGTCAGCAGTTCGCGGACGAACGGCGTCGCCTCCTCGGCCGAGTGGACGAACCGCTGGCCGTCGCGGGTCCAGCGGATCTCGCTCTCGCGGGAGACCAGGCGGGAGAGATCGTCGGCCGACCCGTCGGCGATGATCCGGCCGCCGGAGAGGATGACGATGCGGTCGGCCAGTTTCTCGGCCTCGTCGAGGTCGTGGGTGGTGAGCAGGATCGTCGTGTCGTCCACATCGGTGAGCCGGTGGACCAGGTCGTGGAACTCGCGGCGGGCCGCCGGATCGAAGCCGACCGTGGGCTCGTCGAGGAAGAGCAGCTCGGGCCGGCCCACGATGCCGATCGCCACGTCGAGCCGCCGCCGCTGGCCACCGGAGAGCCGGGACACCCGGGTCCCGGCCTGCGCGGTCAGGCCGACCACCTCGAGCAGATCACCCACGGGCCAGGGACGGCGGGTCTCGGGCGTCGAGTACGGGCGGTAGTAGCGCCCCAGGTGTCCCAACAGCTCGGCGACGCGCCACTTCCCGTGGTCGCGCCACGACTGCAGAACCACGCCGATGCGGGAGCGCCAATGCTCGCCGCCGGCGGACGGGTCGACGCCCAGAACCCGTACCTCTCCGGAAGACCTCATCCGAAAGCCTTCGAGGATCTCGATGGTGGTGGTCTTGCCGGCCCCGTTGGGGCCGAGCAGCGCGAGGACCTCACCGCGGCGGGCGGCGAAGGTCACCCCGGTCAGGACATCCTTCGCCCCGTACCGCATGCGGAGATCGCGGACGTCGATCACGCGCTCGCCGGCCGGAACCTCCGGGCCGGCGGCGAGCGCCCCCGTCAATGTCGTTCCTCCCATGTCCGGGACGTTAGCAAGGTCGTAGTAGATGTACTACATATTTTTGCAGTTCTGCTGTGTCGGAAAAATTAACTTACCGAAATGGACGGATATGCCGGGAGTGAGCACCGTGGCGCGGCTCATTGGCGCGCGACGGTGATCGTGTTGATCGCCTCGGCTGGATACGCTGGTGCGATGGGGATCAAGCAGGTGAGGACGCTCACCACGACGCTGCCCTCGGTCACCTGGATTCCTATCGCCCGGGCGCACGCCGAGCGCGCCGACGAGATGACCGCGGGCCACCGTGCCCGGCGGGCCTCCGGCGAGAAGCATGCCATCGAAGATTTTCTGTACGACTACTACGGCACCCGCCCGTCGGTGCTGCGCCGCTGGCATCCCGGCGTCGGCACCGGGCTCGCCCCCTCGCCGACCGGGGTGGCCGAGCACGCCGCGTGGAAGTTCTACATGACGTACCCCGACGGGGTCGTCACGCTCGACGAGGTCGCCTTCATGCACGCCCGCGGCGAGTCGGTGCGCTACATCCACGGCCTGCTGACGGCGACCGCGTCCCGCCCGGTCTTCTCCGGCTGCTTCGGCCTGCACGAGTGGGCGATGGTCTACCGCGACCCGGAACACCGCCATCCGCTGCCGCTGCGCCTCGGCCAGGCCGAAACCGATCGGGTGGTCGAGGATCACCCGATCAGGTGTACGCACTTCGACGCGTTCCGCTTCTTCACGCCGGAGGCGGTCGGCCTCAACCGCCTCCAGCCCACCCGCGCCACCCAGGTCGACCTCGACCAGCCCGGCTGCCTGCACGCCGCGATGGACGTGCACAAGTGGGCGACCAAGCTGGGCCCGGCCGTGCCGGGCGCGCTGGCGCTGGACTGCTTCGCCCTGGCCGGCGACATCCGCCTGCTGGACATGCAGGCCAGCCCGTACGACCTGTCCTCGTACGGCTTCGATCCAGTCAAGATCGAAACCCCCGAGGGCAAGGCCGAGTACGTGGCCCGGCAGCGCGAGTTCGCCCGCCGGGCCGCCGCTCTGCGCGCCCGCCTGATCCGCGTCTGCGAGGAGCTCATGGGCCCCGAGGACGCGTCACGCAACCGCGAGGCCGTCGCCCCGTTCAACCATCGCTGACCCCTTCACCGAGACCTTCCAGGGCCGGCCGCAGCCCCGCCATCTGCACGAATATCGACCGGCGCTCGACCGCGTCGCCGACGGGGTCGAGCTCGTAGCCGTCGATCCACACCCATCCGGCGTACGTCTGCCAGTCGTGCACACGAATCACCCGGAACCGGATCGGCGTGGCGAACTGCACGCTGGCCGACCGGCCCACCTCCAGCACATCTCCCGGCTGAGGCACCATCACGCCACCCCCACTCCACATCGGACTAGTCGTGCGACACTAGTCTGGTGATCAGTTGCTCCGTGTTGCCGGTCGGGCGGCACGACATTGGCAACACTTCAGGGGAGGCATCTGTGGAAACATTCGGAGATTTGGCCCGCCGGCTGCGCGGCACCCGCTCCCTGCGCGAGGCCGCCCGGGCCGCCCACGTCGACCCGGGCCACCTCTCCCGCCTGGAACGCGACCTCCGCCCACCGACGGTCGCGGTGGCCCGAGCCCTGGACACCCTCTACGGCGCCGACGGCCGGCTGACGGCACTCGCCGAGACCGAGGCCGACCTGTCGCCCGCCGCCAAGCGCCTGATGGCCCTCTTCGGCCAGGCCACCTACCGATCCGGCCGCCCCGTCCTCACCTCAGCCGGCACACCGAGCCTCGAATACGCCTGAACAAACCCTTCTCAAAAGTCGAGCGCAGCGTCCGGGTCCGTGCCGAAGGACCCCGGATACCGGTTGCCATGGTGCTGGCGATGATCGCGATGCCGCCGAGGTCTTTCCTCCGCTGCTCTGCGCGAGCTGCCCGCGCCGGACGTGGGTGCCGATCGAGTCGTGCGGAGTCGGCGAGCCTTCTGGGGAAACCTCGAATCAGCGAGCTTGCCGGAGAATCCGGCTGACTTGGGACGGCGTTCGGCAATGGACGAGGTGGGGTTTCGCCGCGCCGAGGAACCGGGTGAGAGTACGCGTGCTGTTGGCACTGTCGCGGGCGTCCAGGTCGGCCGCCGTCGCCGCGGGGCGGGTGCGGTAGGCGCGGGCGCCGCGGGCCACGCGGCGGAGCGAGGCCAGATCCCAGTCGTGGCCGCCGCGCAGGCGGTCCAGGCCGGCCCGGCGCAGGACGCGCCAGATGGCCACGCGGGCGGGCAGGTCGAGCCAGATGACAGTGTCGGCCGCGTCTCGAAGGGGCGCCGGCGCGAGCTTACGGACGCAGGCGCCCGGCCGCGATCAACATTCCGGCCGCGGTCAGCCCGCACAGCCCGACCAGCACCGACAGGACCGTGCGGTCCCCCAGCCCCCACACCGCGGCCACCACGAGTATCACCGCGATGCTGGACGTGAAACTGCCCCCGGCCACCAGAGCGGCCTTGGCGGCGGCAGTCGAGCGGGACCGGGTCACCGCCTGATTATCGGGTCGATTCCCGCCGCCCGCGGGTGTCTCGGCCAAGTAGGGCGGGCGTGTCAGTCCTCGGTGCCGCGGCGGTTGCGTTTGATCTGGGATCGGCGCTTCTTCTCGCCGATGCGGCGCTCGACCGAGCCGCGCGTGGGCTTGGTCGCGCGGCGCTGGCGGGGCGGGGGTGCGATGGCCTCGCCGACCCGCATGGCGAGACGGGCCTGGGCCGCCTCGCGGTTGCGCAGCTGCGAACGGTGCTCGGAGGCGGTGATGGTCAGCACCCCGTCGACCAGGCGGCTGCCGAGTCGTTCGGCCGCCCGCTGTTTCAGCGCCGGCGACAGCAGGTCGGACGCGAGCAGGTCCCAGGACAGCTCGACCCGGGAGTCGGTCGTGTTCACACCCTGGCCGCCGGGGCCGCTGGAGCGGGAGAAGCGCCATGCGAGCTCGGCCGCCGGGATCGTCAGGCGGTCGTTCACTCGCACGTCCTCGGTCACGCTGGACAGCATGGCATCGGCGGTGGGTGCATCGCCACGTGGTTATCGATCAAGAAAACGTTGACCCAGGGGGCAGTATGGGTGGGTGACGTCCCCAAGCACGCCGGTTGTCACGACCGGCTATCCGTGGCCTATCGAAACCACGCGGCTTGCCAACGGCCTTCGGGTTGTGGTGAGCGAGGACCGGACAGCGCCGGTCGTCTGCGTCAATCTCTGGTACGACGTCGGCTCGCGGCATGAGCCGGCTGGGCAGACCGGCTTCGCGCATCTGTTCGAGCATCTGATGTTCGAGGGGTCGCAGCATGTGGCCAAGACCGAGCACATGCGCCTGGTGCAGGGCAACGGCGGCTCGCTGAACGCGACCACGAACCCGGACCGCACCAACTACTTCGAGACGATGCCGGCCGAGCATCTGGAGCTGGCCCTGTGGCTGGAGGCCGACCGGATGGGCGGCCTCGTCCCGGCGCTGACCCAGGAGACGCTGGACAATCAGCGCGAGGTGGTCAAGAACGAGCGCCGCCAGCGGTACGAGAACGTGCCGTACGGCGATGCCTGGCTGCGGCTTCTGGAGCTGCTTTACCCGGAGGGCCACCCGTACCACCACCCGACGATCGGGTCGATGGAGGACCTGAACGCGGCCGGCCTGGAGACGTTCAAGGCCTTCCACCAGAAGTACTACGCGCCGAACAACGCCGTGCTGACCGTCGCCGGTGACGCCGACCCGCAGCAGGTGTTCGCGCTGGCCGAGAAGTACTTCGGGCGGCTGGAGCCGGTGGCCGACATCCCACCGGCGCCCAAGGTGCAGATCGGCCGGGAGCCCGCGAAGCGCGAGACGGTCACCGCCGCGGTTCCGGCGCCGAGGATCTACATCTCGCACCGGACCCACCCGTTCGGGACCAAGGGGTACGACGCCGTCACCGTGCTCGCCGCGGTGCTCGGCAACGGCCGGGGCAGCCGCCTCTACCAGCGTCTGGCCGACGGCAAGCGGATCGCCCAGCCCGACTACATCGGCTCGTACGGCGTCGACCTCGCGCACGCGCCGGCCCCGCTGATCATCACGGCCACCGCCAAGGACGGCGTGGCCGTCGAGGAGCTCGAGGCCGGTCTCGACGAGGTCATCGCGAGCCTGGTCACCGAACCGGTGACCTCCGACGAGCTGGCCCGGGCCAAGGCCCTGCTCACCACCGCCTGGTGGCGGCAGGTGTCAACGGTGGGTGGCCGCGCCGACACCCTGAGCCGGTACACGACGCAGTTCGGCGAGCCCGAGGCCGCCGCCTACCGGCTGCCGCAGTGGCTCGCGGTCACGGCCGACGACGTCACCGAGGCCGCCCAGCTCCTGAACGCCGAGTCGAGGGTCACCCTCACGTACGTCCCCGAGGAGAACAAGTGACTCTCATCGCCACCCGCCCCGATCCGGGTCAGGCCCGGCCGTACACGTTCCCGGACCTGCAGCGGGTCACCGTCGCCGGCGGCACGGTGATCGGCGCGCACCTGCCGGGTCAGCTGCTCGCGACCGCGATGCTCATGCTCGACGCCGGCGCGGCCCGGGAGACGCGGGGCCGCGAGGGCACCGCCACCGTGCTCGCCAAGTCGCTGGAGGAGGGCACGCGGCGGCGCGACTCGGCCGCGTACGCCATCGCTCTGGAAAGTCTCGGCGCCGAGCTGGCGCCCTCGGTCGACTGGGACACGTTCCGGGTCGGCGTCTCGGCCCCGGTTCCGCAGCTGCTCGACGCGGTGCGCCTGGCGGCCGAGGCCACCCGTACCCCGAAGCTGGACCCGGCCGACGTGGCCCGGGTCCGCGACGACGAGGTGACCGCCCTGCGGATGGACTGGGCCCAGCCCGGCCCGCGGGCCGACGCCGCGCTGCGGGCCGACCTGTTCGGCGCGGCCGAGCGGTTCGGCCGGCCGATGCACGGCGATCCCACCTCGGTGGCCGCCGTGACCGTCGACGACGTGCTCGCCTTCCACGAGAGCTGGATGCTGCGGCCGGGCGTGCTGCTCGTGGCCGGCGACCTGGACACGCTCGATCTGGCCGCGCTGGGCGAGGCGGCGTTCGGCGGCACCGGCGGCGACCCGCTGCCGGTCGAGGGGCCGCTGGACTTCTCGGTCCGCGATCACCGGCGGATCATCCTGGTCGACCGGCCGGGCTCGGTGCAGTCGACGCTGCGGATCGGTCACCGTTCACCCGAACGGGCGACCCCCGATTATGTACAGATGACGTTGGCCGCGACGATCCTCGGCGGCGCCTTCACGTCGCGGCTCAACCACCTCATCCGTGAGGTGAAGGGCTACACGTACGGCATCCGGGGCTCGTACGCGATGTCGCGCCGGTTCGGCCGTTTCGAGGTGGCCGCGGGCGTGCAGACGGCGGTGACCGTGCCGGCGATCGTCGACACGCTGGGCGAGATCGACCGCACCCAGCAGGACGGCGTGACCGAGGACGAGCTGGCGGTCGCCCGCTCGTGGCGGGCCGGGCAGCTCAGCGTCGAGATGCAGACGCCGGGTTCGATCGTGGGGGCACTGAGCACGCTGGTGCTCTACGGGCTGCCCGACGACTACTACCCGCAGCTGCGCCGCAGCTACCTGGAGACCCCGCTGGCCGAGGTCTCGGCCGCCGCGGGCCGTCACCTTCACCCGCACGGGCTGACCCTGGTCGTCGAGGGCGACGCCGCGATCATCCGGGACGAGCTCGTGGCAGCGGAAATCGGCGAGATCGTCGACAGCAAGATCTGATTCTCGCGGTGGCGCGATAGCTTTGCCGCCATGACGATCACCACCACACCGGCCGGAGTCCGGCCTGGTCACAGGGTGAGGCGCACCGTGCTCCTCACCCTGTTGACCGTGCCGGGCCTTCTCTGGGCGGTCTTCCGGTCGCTCGGCTGGGAGCCCGGCTACGTCGTGATGGTGATGGCCTTCACGCCGTACGTGGCCGCGTGGGCCCTGGTGCCGCTGATCGCGGCCCTGATCGCCCGCAAGTGGCTGATCGCCGCCGTGGCCGCGCTGGCCGCCATCCTGCTCGGCGCGGCCGTCCTGCCGCGCGCGGTCCCGGGTTCGAGCGCCCCGGCCGGCGTCCCGCTCACGGTCATGACGGTGAACATGTTCATCGGCCAGGCCGATCCGGCGTCGGTGGTGCGGCTGGTCCGCGAGCACGACGTCGCGGTGCTCGCCGTGCAGGAGTTCACCCCGCGCGCGGCCGAGGGGCTGGCCGCGGCCGGGCTCGGCGACCTGCTGCCGTACCAGGCTCTGGCCGACGAGGTCGGCACGACCGGGTCGGGCCTCTACTCGAGATATCCGATGACCGGCCAGGGTTCGCGAAGATTCCACGGCGACAACCTGCAACCGGGCAACATGCAGGCGTACGCGACGATCCAGCCGCCCGGGGCGGGTGCGGTGACCGTCGAGTCGGCTCACCCGCTCGCGCCGTACTCGAAAGAGGCCCTGCCGTCCTGGAAGGCGGACCTCGAACAGGAGCCGCGGCCGTCGGGGAACGGGACGCCGCGGATCCTGCTCGGCGACTTCAACTCGACGCTCGACCACGCTCCGCTGCGCGATCTGATCTCGGGCGGCTACCGGGACGCCGCCGACACCGTGGGCAAGGGGCTGATCGCGACGTGGGGTCCGTACGACGGCAAGCCGATTCCGCCCGTGACCCTCGACCACGTGCTGGTCGACGAGCGGATCGGGGTCCGGGACGTCGAGGTGCACCGGGTCACCGGCAGCGACCATCGCTCGGTGATCGCCTCCGTCACGGTGTCGGCGGACGGCGGCGCCTGATGGCGACGGCGCTGATCGTCCTGATCCTGCCCGGCCTGATCTGGGCCGTCCTTCGCCTCGGCGGCTGGGAGCGCGGGCCGCTGGTGCAGTTGTTCGCCTTCACCCCGTACGTCGCGGCCTGGGCCTGGCTGCCGGCCGTCGTGGCCCTGGCCACCCGGCGCTGGACGATCGGCGCGGCCGGCCTGGTGGCGGCGATCGCGCTGGCCGTGGCCGTGCTGCCACGCGCTTTCCCGGCCCGCGACCGGGGACCGCTGGAGGGCGTGAAGCTGACCGTCATGACCAGCAACATGCTTTTCGGCCGGGCCGACCCGGCCACGATCGTCAAACTGGTCGGCGAGCGCGACGTCGACGTGCTGGCCGTGCAGGAGTTCACCACCGAGGGCCGGCAGGCGCTGGCCGCGGCCGGGCTGGGCGCGCTGCTGCCGTACTCCTCGCTCGCCGACGAGCCGGAGGCCGACGGCTCGGGCGTCTACTCCCGGTTCCCGATCACCGAGGCCGGGGCCCGGCGCAACGGCGGCGGCTTCATGCAGGCGTACGCCACGGTCGACACCCCGGGCGCGGGCGCGGTCATCGTGGAGTCGGCCCATCCGATCGCCCCGTACGCCCAGTCGATCCTCGGGCAGTGGCGGGCCGACCTGCGGGCCCAACCGGGAGCGGACGGGAGCGGGACCCCGCGGATCCTGCTCGGCGATTTCAACTCGACGCTCGACCACACGCCGATGCGGCAGCTGATCGCCCGCGGATACCGGGACGCGGCCGACGCCACCGGCAAGGGCCTGGCCGGCACGTGGGGGCCGTACGACGGCAAGCCGCTGCCGCCGGTCACGATCGACCATGTGCTGGTGGACGAGCGCATCGGCGTACGGGAGGCAAGCGTGCATCCGATTCCGCTCAGTGACCACCGGGCGATCGTGGCCGAGCTGATGCTGCCGGCGGCGGTCCGATGATCACCCGGCTCACCACCGAGGACGACGCGGCCGAGATCGCGGCGCTGCTGCGGGCCAACCGCGCTTTCCTCACGCCGTGGGAGCCGGTGCGCCCCGAGGAGTTCTTCACCGACCAGGGCCAGCGCCGGCTGATCACCGAGACGCTTCGGCAGTACGAGGGTGGCGCCACCCTGCCACACGTGATCGTCGACGACGGCCGGATCGTCGGCCGGATCATGCTCACCGGCATCGCCCGCGGCCCGTTCCAGTCGTGCCACCTCGGCTACTGGGTGGCCGAGGCGGCCAACGGGCGCGGCCTCGCCTCGGCCGCCGTCGGCCGGATCGCCGGCCTCGCGTTCGGCGAGCTCGGCCTGCATCGCGTCGAGGCGGGCACGCTGGTGCACAACGCCGCCTCGCAGAGGGTCCTGGAACGCAACGGCTTCCGGCGGTACGGGCTGGCGCCCCGCTACCTGAGGATCGCCGGCGAGTGGCAGGACCACGTCCTATTTCAGTTGCTGGCCGACGATCGCCGCGCCTAGCATCGGCGCCATGAACTTCGGTCAGCAGCTGACGACGCCGGGACGACCCGGCGCGCGCTGACCTCTGCCACGGCCCCGGGCGACACGCCCGGGCCCCTTCTGGGGAGTTCAGTTCGTGGGCGTCTCGCCGGGCCTCGACCCGAAGGAGACCTCCCATGATCGTCGACCACCGCCGGCTCGGGCGTGAGCTGGACCTGTTCGACTCCGATCCGCTGATCGGCGCCGGCCTGCCGTTCTGGCTGCCCGGCGGCGCGGCCGCGCGGCACGCGGTCGAGTCCTATCTGTACGAGTTGGAGCGCCGGGCCGGATATCAGCATGTCCACTCCCCCGCGCTCGGCAAACGCCAGATGTACGAGTTGTCGGGGCACTGGCGGAACTACGCCGACGACATGTACCCGGCCATCCGGATGGGCGGCGACGAGCTGGTGCTGCGGCCCAGCCAGTGCCCGCACCACGCGCTGATCTTCAAGTCGCGGCAGCGCTCCTACCGCGATCTGCCGCTGCGGATAGCCGAGCTGGGCCCGATGTACCGGGCCGAGCGCTCGGGCGTGATCGGCGGCCTGGGCCGGGTACGGTCGATCCAGCTCAACGACTCACACATCTTCTGCCCCCTCGACCAGGTCGTCGACGAGGTGGCCGGCGTGCTGCGGCTGATGCGCCAAGCGCACGCGGCGCTCGGTTTCGCACCCTCGTCGTACCGGCTCTCGCTGCGCGGCGACGGCGGCAAATACGCCGGGAACGACGCCGGGTGGCAGCTCGCCTCCTCGCTGCTGCGCGAGGCGCTGGACGGCGTCGACTACGTGGAGGCGCCGGGCGAGGCCGCCTTCTACGGTCCGAAGATCGACGTGCAGATCGTCGACCCGGCCGGCCGGGAGTCGAGCCTGGCCACCATTCAGGTCGACTTCCACCAGCCCGAGGCCTTCGATCTGGAGTACGCCGACGCGAACGGCGGCCGGTCCCGGCCGGTGATGATCCACCGCAGTCTGGTCGGCTCGATGGAACGGCTCTTCGGGCACCTGATCGAGGTGCACAACGGCGCCTTCCCGGTCTGGTACGCGCCGGTGCAGCTCGCGGTGCTGCCGGTCGCCGACGACCAGCTCCCCTCGGCCGACGCGGCGAAGGCGGCGGCGGTCGACGCCGGATTACGGGCCGAAGTGCACCACGAGGGCTCGATCGGCGCGCGGATCCGGGCCGCGGCGGAACGCCGGATCCCGTACGTCGGGGTGATCGGCAGCCGCGAGGCGCCGGACGGCCTGGTCGCCCTGCGGCATCGCGACGGCAGCCGGCTCGCCCCGATGCCGCTCGCGGCCGCGATCGAGGTGATCAGCGACGCCGCGCGTCCACCTCGATCTCGATGAGCATGCGCGGGTCCGCCAGGCCGCACACCTGCATGGTGGCGGCCGGGCGGACGTCGCCGAAGTACTTGCGCAGCACCGGCCAGCACGGCTCGAAGTCCTCGCGGTTCGGCAGCAGGTAGCGCACCCGGACGACGTCGGCGAAGTGGCAGCCGGCCTCGGCCAGCGCGGCCCCGATGTTGCGCAGGCACTGCTCGGCCTGCTCGACGACGTCGTCGGAAATGGTCATCGTCGAGTAGTCGAAGCCGGTGGTGCCCGAGACGTACACACGGTCGCCGTCGACGACCGCGCGGGCGTACCCGATCTGCTCCTCGAAGGCCGAGCCGGAGAAGATCCTCACTTCGACTCGGCCAGGCCGTACGTCAGCGCGTCGACCAGGGCCACCCAGCTCGCCTCGATGATGTTCTCGTGCACGCCGACGGTGGTCCAGTCGCGCTCGCCGTCGCCGGTCTCGAGCAGCACCCGGGTCACCGCGTTGGTGCCGTGGGTGCCCTCCAGGATGCGTACCTTGAAATCGCTCAGCTCGAAGGTCTTGAGCTGCGGGTAGTGCGCGGTCAGCGCGGCGCGAAGAGCCTCGTCGAGGGCGTTGACGGGGCCGTTGCCCTCGGCGGTGGCGATCACCCGCTCGCCGTTCACCCGGACCTTGACGGTGGCCTCGGAGACCACGGCGCCGTCCTCGCGGTGCTCGACCTGCACCCGGTACGTCTCCAGGCCGAACGGGCGGGCGAAGCCCTCACCGGGCAGCTCGCCCCGGACGAGCAGCTCGAACGAGGCGTCGGCGGCCTCGAACGACCAGCCACCCGCCTCCAGGTCCTTCACCTTGCGGGTGACCTCCGAGAGGGTGTCCGGGTGGCCGGCCAGGTCGATACCGAGCTCGCGGCTCTTGAGCTCGATGCTGGCCCGGCCGGCCATCTCCGTCACCAGGATCCGCATGTCGTTGCCCACAACAGCCGGGTCGACGTGGTTGTAGAGCAGCGGATCCACCTTGATCGCGCTCGCGTGCAGCCCCGCCTTGTGAGCGAAAGCGGCGGCCCCGACGTAGGCCTGGTGGGTGTCGGGGGCGATGTTGGCGATCTCGGCGAGCGCGGTGGAGACCCGCGTCGCCTTCTCCAGGCAGCCCTCCGGTAGGACCGGCAGCCCGAGCTTGAGTTGCAGATTGCTGACCGTGGCGAACAGGTCCGCGTTGCCGGGACGCTCGCCGTAGCCGTTGGCCGTGCACTGGAAGTGCTTGACGCCCGCCTCGACGGCGGCGACGGTGTTCGCGACCGCGCACGAGGTGTCGTTCTGGCAGTGGATGCCGAGCCGGTCGGCCGGGACGCCGGTGCGCTCGACGACCTCGTTCACCGCCTTGGTGATCATCGAGGGAAGCATGCCGCCGTTGGTGTCGCACATCACGACCCGCTCGGCCCCGGCGTCGATGGCCGTCCGGACGACGCTCGCCGTGTATTCGGGGTCGTAGCGGAAGCCGTCGAAGAAGTGCTCACAGTCGACGAAGGCGCGCCGGCCGCTGGCCACCAGGTGCTCCACGGTGTCGCGGACCATGGCCAGGTTCTCGTCGCCGGTGGTGCGCAGGGCCCGCTCGACATGGCGGATGTCGCTCTTGGCGACCACGCAGACGACCGGGGTCTCGGCGTCGAGCAGCGCCTGCACCTGCGGGTCTTCCTTGGCCCGGCTGCCCGCCTTGCGGGTGGCTCCGAAGGCGACCAGGACGGCGTTCTTCAGGTCGAGCTCGGTCTTCGCGCGCTCGAAGAACTCGGTGTCCTTGGGCATCGCGCCGGGCCAGCCGCCCTCGATGAAGCCCACCCCGAACTCGTCGAGCAGCTTCGCGACCGCCAGCTTGTCGGCGACCGAGTAGCTGATCCCCTCCCGCTGCCCACCGTCGCGCAGCGTGGTGTCGAAGACCTGGTACTCCATGGCGCGTTCCCTTCAAGGATTTTTACGACCCCCAACAAAAAGACCCCCCGCGGATGCGGGAGGTCTGCGCGTCGGCGAAAGAGTCAGCCGGCGCGCTAGGTGCCAATAATCAGCACGAGGTGGGTCACGTAGCGAAGTTTGCCACGGGTGGCCGATGCTGGGACAAGAAATCCACCAGCTGGGACGACGTCCCCCGTCCGAGGGATCGACAGCGGAAGCTAGGTTGGGTCCGTGGCTGTGGAACAGTACCCCCGGAATCTCGGTTTCTCCGCTACCTACAACTTCAGGGACGTCGGCGGCTATCGCGGCCTTGACGGCCGGACGGTGCGCTGGCGGCGCCTGTTCCGGTCGGACGCCCTGCACGGCCTGGGCGAGGCCGACGCGGCGGCGTTCGAAGCGCTCGGCGTCCGCACCGTGATCGACCTTCGCCGCCCGCACGAGATCGAGAAATTCGGCCGGTTCTCCGCCCATGGCATCGACTATCACAACGTGGTGATCCAGCACATCGACTGGGAAGAGGTCGACCACCCGGACGACGTGGTGCACGAGCGCTGGCTGGCCGACCGCTATCTGAACTTCGCCGAGGACGGCCGCGAGGGTCTGCTCGAGTCGCTGCGGTTGATTGCCGACCCCGGCAAGTCACCAGCGATCGTGCACTGCATGGCCGGTAAGGACCGCACAGGCACGGTGTGCGCCCTGACCCTGTCCCTGCTGGGCGTGTCCGACGAGGACATCACGGCCGACTACGCGCTGACCACCAGCGCGATGGCCCGCTTGACCGAATACCTGCTGAAGACCAGCCCCGAGGCCGTACGGGGTAACGAGCACATGTTCGACTCTCCGCCCGAGGCGATGCAGTTGTTCCTCGACGACCTGCGCCGCCTGCACGGCTCGGTCGAGGGCTTCGTCCGCGACATCGGCCTCACCACCGAGGAGATAGCCGGGCTCCGGGCCCACATGTTGTCCTCAAGCTGATCCGCGGACGAGCAGTCGGGGCTCCACCACCGAGAGGGTGGGTGGCTCGCCGGCCAGGAGGCGCTCGGCCTCGGCCACGGCCAGCTCGCCCATCCGGCGCTTGTCGAGGGCGATCGTCGTCAGGGGCGGGTCGAGGAGCTCGCCGATGCCGAGGCCGTCGAAACCGACCACGGCGATGTCGCCGGGGATGTCCAGGCCGAGGCGGCGGGCCGCGCGGTAGGCGCCCAGCGCCACCAGGTCGTTGAAGGCCACGACGGCGGTGATGCCCTCGTCCGCGGCGCGCAGCCGCTCGAAGCCCGAGCCACCGCCGGCCAGCGACTGCTCGACCGCGACGATCGCCTCGGCGGGAACGGTGAGGTCCTGTTCGGCCGCCTCGGCGAGAAACCCGGCCCGCCGTCCCGGGTCGGCCGCACCGGGGCAGTCGATCATTCCGATGCGCCGGTGCCCGCGCTCGGCCAGATGCCGCACGGCGGCCCGGACGCCGGCCTCCACGTCGATGTCGACGGCGCCGAACCCCCGCCCGTCGTTGCGGCGGCTCATCACCACCAGCGGCACCCCGGCCACGGCCGCGGTGATCACGTCGTCCGGCTGGAACAGGTAGGCGATCAGGGCGTCGGCCTGCCCCGACAGTGACCGCAGCAGGCCGGCCTCCCGCTTCGGGTCGTCCTGGCTGCTGCTGACCACCACCTGCCAGCCGCGCCGCTCCGCGGCCTCGATCACGCCGGCGATCAGCTCGGGGAAGAACGGGTTCACCACGTCGTAGACGATCAGCCCGATCGTGGTCGTATCGGGCTTGACCAGCCCGCGGGCGAACCGCGAGGGCCGATAGTTCAGTTCCCGCGCCGCCTCGAGCACCCGGCGGCGCGTCTCCGGGTCGATCTCGCCCTTGTCGTTGATGGCACGGGACACGGTCTGGTGCGAGACGCCGGCCAGCCGAGCCACATCCCGCAGGGTCGCCCGTTTGTTCTCCACGATCAGCAAATCGTAGTCCGAACCCGCTTGACGCCGCCCCGACATCAGGAGCACGATCCCGTTAACGGTCACGTGACCGTTAACGGCATCGACCGGAGGCGATCATGGATGGGTTGGCATGGGTGTTGAGTCTCGAGATGACCCGCCGGGAAGCCCGCTCGGCCCTCCCGGGCGCCGAGGTCAGACCCCCGCGTCCCCGCTGGTGGCATAGACGACGAGGGTCTGCTCCGGGCGCTCGGCCACGTGGAAGACGGCGTACGCGTAATCGATGATCTCGCCGTCCGGCCCGCGCGGGCGTTTGCGGCCACCGTGCCGGGGCTCCACGTCGTAGTGGCGCCACCAGCGCCGCACCTCGGGGCAGCCCTCGCGCAGCTCGTCGACGAGGGATTCGAACCGCGGATCTCCCTCATGCTTGGCCGCGATCGAGCGGAGCCGCGCCAGCAGGCCGCGCGCCTCGACCTCCCAGTCCACCACCGTGCGGCGGCCCTCGGGCGCCAGGAACATCCAGCGGGCCAGGTTCGGCGGATCGCCGGTCGCGGCGAGGCCGGGGAAGAGTTCGAACACCGGCGGGTTGTGACTCAGCACGTCGTAGCGCCCGTCGATGACGTAGGCCGGGCTGGCGCCCAGCAGCAGCGGAACATTGGCCACGGCCGGCTGGAGAGTGTCGGAGACGGCGGACGGCCCGGGGGACGCGCGCCCCGCGAGCTGGAAGAGGTGGTCGCGGTTCGGGCACGGTTCGCCGCGATGGGTGACCTGGGCATCGGGCCGGAGGCCGTCGCCATCGCGTACGCGATCGGCCGCCCCCCGCAGGTCGACGTCGGCGAGATCGTCGTGCGGCCCACGGCCCAAACCTGAGACGAGATCGTCGTGCGGCCCTCCGCCCAGGCCTGAGCAGGCCTGGGCGGAGGGAACCCGTCAGAGGACGCGGTGCACCCAGCCGAAGGGGTCGTCGGCGCGGCCCCGCTGGATGTCGACGAGCTGCTTGCGCAGGTCGGTGGTGACCGCGCCGGTGCCGCCGTCGCCGATCGTGAACTCGGCGTCGGCGCTCTTCACCACGCCGATCGGGGTGATCACGGCGGCGGTGCCGCAGGCGAAGGCCTCGCGAATCCGGCCGGAGGCGGCCGACGTGCGCCACTCCTGGAGGCTGACCGGGCGCTCCTCGACCTTGTGGCCGGCCCGCTCGGCCAGCTTGATGACCGAGTCGCGGGTGATGCCGGGCAGGATCGTCCCGGTCAGCGGCGGCGTCACCAGGGTGCCGTCGTCGAGGACGAAGAAGACGTTCATGCCGCCCAGCTCGTCGATGTACTTCCGCTCGATCGCGTCGAGGTAGACCACCTGGTCGCAGCCGTGCTCGATGGCCTCGGCCTGGGCCGAGAGGCCGGCCGCGTAGTTGCCGCCGCACTTGGCCGCGCCCGTGCCGCCGGGAGCGGCGCGGGTGTAGTCGGGGGTCACCCAGAGCGACACCGGCTTGACGCCGCCGGAGAAGTACGGGCCGGCGGGCGACGCGATGACCAGGTAGAGGTATTCCATCGCGGGGCGCACGCCGAGGAAGACCTCGCTCGCGTAGGCGAACGGCCGCAGGTAGAGGCTGCCCTCCTCGCTCTGCGGGATCCACGAACGGTCGATCTTGATGATCTCGTGCAGCGACCTGAGGAACGTCTCGACCGGCAGCGCGGGCATGGCCATCCGCTTGGCCGACTCGGCGAAGCGGGCCGCGTTCGCGTCCGGGCGGAACATGGCGACGCCGCCGTCGGGCAGCGTGTACGCCTTCAGCCCCTCGAAGATCTCCTGGGCGTAGTGCAGCACCGCCGAGGCCGGATCCATCGGGATCGGGGCCCGGGCCTCGACGCGCGGCTCGTACCAGCCTTTGCCGTCGGCGTAGCGGACCGTGACCATGTGGTCGGTGAAGATACGGCCGAAGCCGGGGCTGGCGAGGAGCGCGGCGCGCTCGGCGTCGCCCACGGGTGCCGGGTTCGGACGGATCTCGAAATCGAGGTTGTCACCACCACTCATGACAGGTGGACCTGCTTTCTGCAAAGAAGATTTAGGCATGCGGAAGCACCCGTAGTGCTTCAAGAATCTACCCCGAACGGTCGTTAAAACAGAGACCGAGGGTGAGAGAGACGCCGCCGCGAGGAGAAGACTAGAGAGCGGCGGCGACGCGGTCGCCGACTTCGGCGGTACGCAGCGGCGCGCCCGCGGTGCGGGACGCGACCTCGGCCGCGACCGCCTCGGATACTCGCCGGGCCTCGTCGTGGTGGCCCAGGTGCTCCAGGAGCAGCGAGGCGGAGAGGATGGCGGCCGCCGGGTCGGCGATGCCCTGACCGGCGATGTCCGGCGCCGAGCCGTGCACCGGCTCGAAGGTCGACGGGTAGGTGCGCTCCGGGTTGACGGAGCCGCTGGCCGCCATGCCGATGCCGCCGGTAACGGCAGCGGCGATGTCGGTGAGGATGTCACCGAAGAGGTTGTCGGTCACGATCACGTCGTACCGCTGCGGGTTGCTGACCATGAACATGCTGGCCGCGTCGATGTGCTGGTACTCCGTGGTGACCTCGGGGAACTCGGCCGCGACGGCCTTGAAGGTGCGGGCCCACAGGCTGCCCGCCTTGGTCAGCACGTTCGTCTTGTGCACGAGGGTGAGGTGGCGGCGGTCGCGGCGCTGGGCGCGCGCGAAGGCGTCGCGGACGACCCGCTCGACGCCGTGCCGCGTGTTCAGGCTCTCCTCGGTGGCGATCTCGGCCGGGGTGTCCTGGTGGAGCACGCCGCCGGCGCCGACGTAGAGACCCTCGGTGCCCTCGCGGACCACCACCATGTCGATCTCGCCGGGCTTCACGCCGGCGAGCGGGCTGGTGGTGCCGGGCCAGAGCTTCGACGGGCGCAGGTTCACGTACTGGTCGAAGTCGAAGCGGAGCTTGAGCAGCAGGCCGCGCTCGAGGACGCCCGGCGGGACGCTGGGGTCGCCGATGGCGCCGAGCAGGATGGCGTCGTGGCCGGCCAGCTCGTCCTCGACGGACTGCGGAAGGACCTCGCCCGTACGGTTGTAGAAGCGGGCGCCGAGGTCGTAGTCCTCGAACTGGGTGCCGGGGAGCACGGTCTCGATGACCTTGCGAGCCTGCGCGGTCACCTCGGTACCGATGCCGTCGCCGGCCACGACCGCGATCCGCGCCACGCTCACTTCGCACTCCTCTGGTTCGGGTCCTCGAAGGTTAACGCGCCAGTCCCGATCTTCGGTACAACGGTCCCACTTAATGGGCACTCAGGAGCCACAAACACCAACAGCCCCCTGAACCGCGGCAAACGGCCAGGGGGCTGTTGCGACGAGTACGCGTGGCTCGGTCCCGCCGAAATACACCTAACCGCACGCGCGACAGCGGGCACGTCACCCGAAGACGGGCCCACCGACGTTTCGTACGGCAGGGACAACGCTAGCGATGCGGACTAATGACGCGCAAGACGCATCCCCCGCGTGTCGGGAACGTAGTTCGCAAGCGCCGGATGGCAGCATGCGCCGGGTGAGTTTCGACCTCGTGGTGTGGGCGATGGACCAGACGGACCTGCCGGACGCCGTGCGGGCCGCCAACGCGCGCTGTGCGCGCGGCGAGCACCCGCAACGCCCGGCCGACCCGCGTGTCGTCGCCTTCTATGACGCCCTGACCAGTGACTATCCCGACCGGGGCCCGCGCGCTTCGGCGCCCGGCTCCCCCTGGGCGCACGCGCCGCTGCATGCTGCCGCCGACCACATCCAGATGAGGCTGGACGAGAACTGCCCGGACGTCGTGCTCGAGACGATCGAGCGGCTGGCCGCCGAGCTCAACCTCGACCTGCTCGACCTGCAGGACGGCACGGTCTATCCGCCCCCGCTCAGGACCCGTTGAGCCGCAGGTCCACCACGTGGCCGCGAGCGGATCCGATCGCGGCGGCCACGGTGGAGAGCAGTTCCGCGTCGACCGAGGAGTCCACGGTCAGCGTCATCAGGGCCTCGCCACCGGCCGTGCGGCGGGCCACCTGCATGGCCGCGATGTTGACGTTCGCCTCGCCGAGGATCGTGCCGATCGCGCCGACCACGCCGGGCCGGTCGCTGTAGCGGAAGAACAGCAGGACGCCGTCGGCGTTGAGGTCCAGGTCGAAGTCGTCGACGCCGGTCAGCTTGGCGGTCTCCCGGACCCCGGTCACGGTGAGCGTGCCGGCCACGCTGACCCGCCGGCCGTCCGGCAGGGCGCCGCGCACGATCACCAGGTTCTGGTGTTCGCACGGCTCCTCGCTGACCACCAGCTCGACCTCGACACCCCGGTCGGCGGCCAGCTGGGGCGCGTTCACGTACGTCACCCGCTCGTCCACGACCGAGGTGAACAGCCCCTTGGTGGCCGCGAGGCGGAGCACCGCCACGTCATGCGAGACGATCTCCCCCCGTACCTCGACGGAGACGCTGGCCGCGACGCCGCCGGCCACCGCGGTGAAGACCTTGCCGAGTTTCTCGGCCAGGGACAGCAGCGGCCGTACGTCCTCGTCGACCACCCCGCCGGCCTGCACGTTCACCGCGTCCGGCACGAATTCGCCGTCCAGGGCCAGCTTGACGCTGCGGGCCACCGCGAGGCCGGCCTTGTCCTGCGCCTCGGCGGTCGAGGCGCCCAGGTGCGGGGTGACGACGACGTTCTCGAAATCGAACAGCGGCGACGAGGTCGACGGCTCGGTCACGAAGACGTCCAGGCCGGCGCCGGCCACCCGCCCGTCGCGCAGCGCCGCCGCCAGCGCCGCCTCGTCGATCAGGCCGCCGCGGGCCGCGTTCACGATCCGTACCCCCAATTTGACCTTGGCCAGCTCTTTCTCGCCGATCAGGCCCATGGTCTCGGGGGTGCGCGGCAGGTGCACCGAGATGAAGTCGCTCTCCCGCAGCAGTTCGTCGAGGCCGACGAGACGCACGCCGAGCTGCGCGGCGCGGGCGGGCTGGATGTACGGGTCGTACGCGATCAGCCGGGTGCCGAAGGCGGCCATGCGCTGGGCGAAGAGCACGCCGATGCGGCCCAGCCCGACCACGCCGACCGTCTTGCCCTGCACCTCGACGCCGGTGAAGCGCGACCGTTCCCAGCGGCCCGCCTTGAGCGCGGCCGAGGCGGTGACCGTGTGCCGCGCGACCGCGAGGAGCAGCGCGATCGCCTGCTCCGCGGCCGAGACGATGTTGCTGGTGGGCGCGTTGACCACCAGGACACCGCGGGCGGTCGCCGTGGCCACGTCGACGTTGTCGAGCCCGACGCCGGCCCGCGCCACCACCCGCAGGCGCGGCCCGGCCGTCAGCACCGCGGCGTCGACGGTGGTGACGCTGCGGACGATCAGGGCGTCGGCCTCGGCCACCGCGGCCAGCAGGGCGGCCCGGTCGGCGCCGTCGACCGCCCGGACGTCGTAGTCGTGGGCGAGGATGCTGACGGCGGAGGGCGCGAGCTCCTCGGCGATCAGGACGACGGGCGCCATGCGCTACCTCCATTGCGGACGGTCGATGTCCGCGATGGTAAGCGCTAAGCGACTCTGCGTGGTATCGACGCACGGTCGATCGGCGGCGCCGGCGGGCGGCCGACCAGGGCCAGACCGTCCGGCTGGCGGAAACTGAGCGCCTCGGCGTCCAGCGCGTCGTAGAGAAGGTCCAGGTCGAGCGTGCCCACCGGCGGGTAGACCCGTTCGCGGGGCGGCTCCTGGCCGGTCGCCAGAGCCCCCTGCTCGACCATGAAATCCAGAATCGCCTGACGTACGGACGGGAGCGTCACCGGCGAGTGGTAGAGCACGTTGAGGGCCTGCATCCGCATCCCCCGCACGTGCTCCTCGCCCTTGTTGTCGTGGAAGTGCGGGTTGCGGGTCTCGACCTGCAGGACCGGCACCGAGCTGGCCATCACGTCCGGGTCGGTGCTCTCCAGCACCCCGCCGAACTGTTCGAACAGATCCAGGTACTCGTACGGCTCGACCGCGAAACCGCCGGCGATCCGCAGCTTCAGGCCGAGGTCGAGGGTCATCGCGTGCTCGCCGGCGTTGCCGGTGGCGATCACCTCGGTGCCGAAGCCCGAGTACTCGGCCAGGAACCGGTTGAGCCACTCGTTGGTGATCTGCGAGCTGCGGCCCTTGCGGCTGAAGAACAGCCGGCCGTCACGCAGCTTGGGCTTCGAGTGCCAGGAGATCCGGACCATGGCGTACGGGGAATCGGCCTGCGCCAGCCCGGCCGCGTAGACCTTGCAGTACTCGTGCACCGATCCCGGCACGTAGTTGTCGGCGTCGACGTAGCCGATGTACCGGCGGCCGGTCATCGCCGCCAGCGCCATGCCGAGCAGCATGGCCTCGCCCTTGCCGGCCCGCACGAGACCGTCGTCGTCGATCAGTTCGGGCATGCCGGCCGCCTTCATGGCCGCGGCCACACCGGGGTCGCGCTGATGCACGGTGATGGCCGAGCGCCCGGCGAGACGGCAGAATTGCTCGACCGTCTGCGCCTCTATCTCATAGCGGTCGACCGGCTGCCGGTCACTGTTCGAGACCAGCACGATGAGGCAGTCGTGCGGAATTCCGGAAAGGACACCCTCGACGACCGAGCGTGTCTCATTCATGCACGGAACGACGACAACCATTTGCGATTCGACCGCACGCAGCGCCTCCGAGCTGCCGGAATCCAGCTCGATGACCCTCTGGAGCTCGTGGATCCGGACCGCCCCGAAACGCTCACTCCGAAAAGAATCAGCCAGTCTCATATCGCGAGGTTACCCACGCATGTAACAGAGCTGTTTCCGCAATAAAAAATGCCCGGCCCCGTTGTCGGGGCCGGGCATTTTATCGACAAATCAGGCGGTCTCGGTGATGGGCCGGTCGACCCAGCTCATCATGTCGCGCAGCTTGCGGCCGGTGACCTCGATCGGGTGGTTGGCGCCCTGCTCGCGGTACTTGGTCAGCAGCGGACGGCCGTTGTCGTCGTCCTCGATCAGCTGGCGGGTGAACTCGCCCGACTGGATGTCGGCCAGGATCCGCTTCATCTCGGCCTTGGTCTCGGCGTTGATGACCCGCGGGCCGCTGACGTAGTCACCGAACTCGGCGGTGTCCGACACGCTGTAGCGCATGCGGGAGATGCCGCCCTCGTACATGAGGTCGACGATCAGCTTGAGCTCGTGCAGGCACTCGAAGTAGGCGATCTCCGGGGCGTAACCGGCCTCGGTGAGCACCTCGAAACCGGTCTGCACCAGGGCGGCGGTGCCGCCGCAGAGCACGGCCTGCTCGCCGAACAGGTCGGTCTCGGTCTCCTCCTTGAAGGTGGTCTTGATGACGCCGGCCCGGGCGCCACCGATGGCCTTCGCGTAGGAGAGGGCGAGCGCGAGGCCCTCGCCGGTCGGGTCCTGCTCGACGGCGACCAGACACGGCACACCCTTGCCGTCCACGTACTGGCGGCGGACCAGGTGGCCCGGGCCCTTGGGGGCGACCATGGCGACGGTCACGTCGGCCGGGGGCTTGATGAGCTCGAACCGGATGTTGAGGCCGTGCCCGAAGAAGAGCGCCTTGCCCGCGGTCAGGTGGGGGGCGATCGACTCGGCGTAGATCTTGCGCTGCGCGGTGTCCGGCGCCAGCAGCATGATCACGTCGGCCCAGGCCGACGCCTCGGCCGGCGTCTTGACCTCGAGGCCCTGCTCCTCGGCCTTGGCCCGGCTCTTCGAGCCCTCCTTGAGGCCGACCACCACCTCGACGCCCGAGTCACGCAGCGACAGCGAGTGGGCGTGGCCCTGGCTGCCGTACCCGATCACGGCGACCTTCTTGCCCTGGATGATCGAGAGGTCGGCGTCGTCGTCGTAGAAAACTTCGGCGGTCATTGCATTCCTTCGTACTTAGGCGGCGCGGAGCGCCGGGCCGGTGGTGATGGAGCGAGAACCGCGGCCGATGGCCACGAGGCCCGACTGGACCATCTCTTTGATGCCGTACGGCTCGAGGTCGCGCAGCAACGCGTCAAGCTTGTCGGGGTTGCCCGTGGCCTCGATGGTGAGGGTGTCCGGAGCGACGTCGATCACCCTCGCCCGGAACAACTCGACCGTCTCGAGCACCTGGCTGCGCTGCGCGCGGTCGGCGCGCACCTTGACCAGCAGGAGCTCGCGCTGGACCGACTGCTGCGGGTCCAGCTCCACGATCTTGAGGACGTTCACCAGCTTGTTGAGCTGCTTGGTCACCTGCTCCAGGGGTGAGGAGTCGGCGTTGACCACGATCGTGATGCGGCTGACGTCCGGGTTCTCCGTCTCGCCGACCGCCAGGGAGTCGATGTTGAAGCCGCGCCGCGAGAACAGCCCGCTGACGCGCGCCAGCACGCTCGGCTTGTTCTCGACCAGCACGCTGAGGGTGTGCCTGTTCATCAGAGGTCGTCCTCTTCGAAGGTGGGACGCACGTCCCGGGCGAACATGATCTCGTCGTTGCTCGTGCCGGCCGCGACCATCGGCCACACCATGGCGTCCTTGCCGACCGTGAAGTCGATGACCACCGGGGCGTCGTTGATCTCCATGGCCTGCTTGATGATCTTGTCGACGTCGTCCTTCGACTCGCAGCGCAGCCCGATGCAGCCCAGCGCCTCGGCCAGCTTCACGAAATCGGGGATGCGGTGCTTGTGCGTACCCAGTTCGGTGTTCGAGTAGCGGCCGTCGTAGAACAGCGTCTGCCACTGCCGGACCATGCCCAGGTTGCCGTTGTTGATGACGGCGATCTTGACCGGGATGCCCTCCAGGGCGCAGGTCGCGAGCTCCTGGTTGGTCATCTGGAAGCAGCCGTCGCCGTCGATCGCCCAGACCGCCGTGTCCGGCTTGCCGACCTTGGCGCCCATCGCCGCCGGGACGGCGTAGCCCATCGTGCCGGCGCCGCCCGAGTTGAGCCAGGTGGCCGGCTTCTCGTACTTGATGAACTGCGAGGCCCACATCTGGTGCTGCCCGACGCCGGCCACGTAGATCGCGTCGGGGCCGACCAGCTCACCGATCCGCTCGATCACGTACTGCGGGGCCAGCGTGCCGTCGGTCGGCTCGTCGTAGCCCAGCGGGTAGCGCTCACGCAGGTCGTTCAGCGCGGCCCACCAGGCCTCGTAGCTGTTCTTCTCGTTGTTCGCGGAGACCGCGGCGATCAGCTCGTCGATCACGTGCCGGGCGTCGCCCACGATCGGGACGTCCGCGTGCCGGTTCTTGCCGATCTCGGCCGGGTCGATGTCGGCGTGCACGACCTTGGCGTCCGGCGCGAACGAGTCGAGCCGGCCGGTGACCCGGTCGTCGAACCGGGCGCCGAGGGTGATCAGCAGGTCCGACTTTTGCAGCGCGTACACCGCCGGGACCGTGCCGTGCATGCCCGGCATGCCCAGGTGCTGCGGGTGCGAGTCGGGGAAGGCGCCGAGCGCCATCAGCGTGGTCACGACCGGGATGCCGGTCAGCTCGGCCAGCTTCTTCAGCCCGTCGGTGGCGCCCGCCTTGAGCACGCCGCCGCCCACGTACAGCACCGGGCGCTTGGCCGCGGCGATCAGCCGGGCCGCCTCGCGGATCTGCTTGCCGTGCGGGTGCAGCGTGGGCCGGTAGCCGGGCAGGTCGAGCGTCGGCGGCCAGGTGAACGTGGTCTGCGCCTGGAGCACGTCCTTCGGGATGTCGACCAGGACCGGGCCGGGCCGGCCGGTGGCGGCCAGGTGGAACGCCTCGGCCAGGATCCGCGGGACCTCCTCGGCCGTCTGCACCAGGAAGTTGTGCTTGGTGATCGGCAGCGTGATGCCCTGGATGTCCGCCTCCTGGAAGGCGTCGGTGCCGATCGCCGGGCGGGCGACCTGGCCGGTGATGGCCACGATCGGCACCGAGTCCATGTACGCGTCGGCGATCGGGGTCACCAGGTTGGTGGCGCCCGGCCCGCTGGTCGCGATGCAGACGCCGACCTTGCCGGTGGCCTGCGCGTACCCGGTGGCGGCGTGCCCGGCGCCCTGCTCGTGGCGGACCAGGATGTGGCGGACCTTGGAGTCGTAGAGCGGGTCGTACGCCGGGAGGATCGCGCCGCCGGGAATGCCGAACGCGACCTCGACACCGAGCGCTTCCAGCGACCGCACGAGCGATCCGGCGCCCGAGGTGGGGACCGGGGAGGCTACGGCCGAGGCGGAGGCGGCCGCCGCGACAGTGGCCGGGTTGGCTCGGTGGGCGAGAGTCTCAGGTGTGGGTCTCGTCATGGCTACTCACAAACCTTTACGGGTCAGTCGGTCCGGTACTTGAGCAACAAAAAAGGCCCTCGTGCGGGAAGCACGGGACCTAGCGCACTCGGGTCGGCCGATCAGCCGACGGGAGTGCGCTCACATAAGTACTCGGGACGCGAAGCACATGGGAAACACCTTCCCGCATCTCACGCGGTGAGTCAACTGATCCCACATTTTGATCACTCGGACGGCTCACCCGTTCGGGCGCCGAACGACGGGTCGGTCGGCAACACGGCCCTGAGCTGCCGCATCCCCGGTCCGAGGGCCACCACCTGGCTGCGCGCGGGCTGGTCCTTCGGCGGCGCCGGCTTGGGCGGCGCGGGCAGCGCGCGGGTGCCGGTGCGCAGCGTCTGAAGTTGGGCCTCGAGGTGCTCGGCGGGTACGCCCCAGCCGAACAGCGAGCCCTGACCGAGCCGGCAGCCGGCCTCCTCCACCACCGCCCGCTGCGACGGCGTGCCGATGCCCTCGGCCAGCACCTCCAGCCCGAGCCGGTGCCCGATCCGCACCACGACGTCGACCAGCGGCGCCGCCGTGCCGGTGCGCGACTCGGGCTCGGCCACCAGGGCGTGGTCGATCTTGAGGATGTCGACCGGCAGGGTCCGCAGCTGACCCAGCGACGAATAGCCGGCGCCGAAGTCGTCGAGGGCGATCCGCACGCCGGTGGCCCGCAACTCGGCGAGGCGGCTGATCAGCTCCTCCATGTCGGTGGCGACCGCGTGCTCGGTCACCTCCAGAACCAGGCGCTGGGCCGGTACGCCGTGCTCGGCCAGCACGTCGGCGACCTGACCGGCGTAGTCGACGGCGTGCAGCTCCTTGGGCGAGAGGTTCACCGACACCCAGACGTCGTGGCCCTTGGCCAGCCAGTCGGCGAGCTGGATGACGGCCTGCGCCAGCACCCAGGCGCCGATCCGGTTGATCAGCCCGGACTCCTCGGCGACCGGGATGAACTCGTCCGGCCGTACCGCCCCCAGACTCGGATGGTGCCAGCGCAGCAGGGCCTCGGCCCCGACCGGGCGCATCGACGGCAGCGCCACCACCGGCTGGAAGACCAGGCGCAGCTGGTCACGGTCGATGGCGTGCCGCAGCTCGCTCTCCAGCGTGCCCCGGCGGCGCAGCAGCTCGTCGTAGCGGGCCTGGTAGCGCTCGACCCGGTTCTTGCCGCGCTGCTTGGCGTAGCGCAGGGCCAGGTCGGCGTCGCGGATCAGCTCGCCCGTGTCGGCCACGCCCAGGCTGGCCGACAGGAAGACCGAACCGCCATCCACCTCGTACGGCTCACACAGCACCGCCAGCAGCCGGTGCGCCGTCAGCATGGCCTCGTCGGCCGTGCCCCGCATGAGCACCGCGAACTCGTCACCGCCGAGCCGGGCCGCCACGTCGCCGTCGAGCAGGTTGCGGCGCAGCCGCTCACCCACCTCGACCAGCACCGCGTCACCCACGTCGTGCCCGCGCATGTCGTTCACCGTCTTGAAGCCGTCGAGGTCGATGCCGACCAGCACCTGCGGCTCCTCGTCGTCGAGCAGCGCCTTGCGCAGCCCCCGCCGGTTGGCCAGCCCGGTCAGCGGATCGGTGTGCGCGAGCTCGCGGAAGTGCGCCTCCCGCCGCCGCAGCTCGAGGGTGTACTTGCGGACGTCGCGCAGGGCCAGCCACTGCCGGGTGACCAGGGCCAGGCCCTCGACGGCGGCCCCCAGATATCCGTACAGGCCGAACTCGCCGCCCCGGGCCAGATGGAAGCCGAGCGCGACGACCATGGCACCCATCGGCACGAAGGCGTACGCCGTGGTGCTGCGGTCGGCGACGTCGCCGACCACCTGGACCGGCCGGTCGGCCACCTCCACGGCCCGGGCGATCACGAAGAGCCCGGCCGGGAGCAGGAGGGCGCCGCCCAGCAGCACGCCGTCGTGGTCCTGGCAGATGCCCGAGGCGATCGCGACCGCGGCGAACGCGACGGCGGTCACCCCGGTGGCCACCCGCACGGTGATCAGGCGCGGGCGGTGGGCGTGCATGCCCAGCACGATGGTCAGGCCCAGCGAAACGACCGCGAACGCGGCCGGCACCAGCACGGACGGGCAGGCCATCGGAGTCGAGTCGCCGAGGATCCGGGTCGGCTCGCTCAGCAGGACCCAGCCGACGAACCAGATGGCGGCGGCCACGACCAGCCCGTCGAGCAGGCGCCGGACGGCCACGCCGGGACTCTCCGCGGCGCCGGGCAGGACGGCCGTGCCGACCAGCAGGAGCAGAATGCCGAGCGCGGTGCCGACGGCCACCGCGGTGCCCAGACCAAGCCTCGGCGGGGTGGCAGTGGTGATCAGCACACTGAGCACGCCGGCCAGCGCGGCGGCGGTCACGATGGCGCCGCCCGCGGCCAGGATCAGATGGGCCCGGCGGGCCGCTCCCGTGTGCCGGCGGCCGGAATTGCCCAGCAATGCGACGGCCGGGACCGCGACCAGAAGGCCGACGAGTCCCGCCAGCTCCACGCCGGACGGTGACTGCACGGGGACACTCTGCCTGATCTCCATCGATTAAAACACCCCTCGAATCCCGTCAAGTGGACGCAAGCGGCCGTTTACGTCCCGGCCAGTGGCACTATGAGGGGATGCCTGACCTGCGTTCCCGGACCTCGACCCACGGTCGGACCATGGCCGGCGCGCGTGCCCTCTGGCGCGCCACCGGGATGACCGACGACGACTTCGGCAAGCCCATCGTGGCGATCGCCAACAGCTATACGCAGTTCGTACCGGGTCATGTGCACCTCAAGGACCTCGGCGGCCTGGTCGCCGATTCGATCGCCCGGGCCGGCGGCGTCGGCCGCGAGTTCAACACGATCGCGGTCGACGACGGCATCGCGATGGGCCACGGCGGCATGCTCTACTCACTGCCCAGCCGCGAGCTGATCGCCGACGCGGTCGAGTACATGGTCAACGCGCACTGCGCCGACGCCCTGGTCTGCATCTCGAACTGCGACAAGATCACGCCCGGCATGCTGATCGCCGCCCTGCGGCTCAACATCCCGACCGTCTTCGTCAGCGGCGGCCCGATGGAGGCCGGCAAGACGGTCGCCATCGAGGGCATCGTCCACGAGAAGCTCGACCTGGTCGACGCGATGAGCGCCAGCGCCAACGAGAAGGTGACCGACGCCCAGCTCGACACCATCGAGCGCTCGGCCTGCCCGACCTGCGGCTCCTGCTCCGGCATGTTCACCGCCAACTCGATGAACTGCCTGACCGAGGCGATCGGCCTGGCGCTGCCCGGCAACGGCTCGACGCTGGCCACGCACGCGTCGCGCAAGGCGCTCTTCGAGAAGGCCGGCGAGCTGATCGTGCAGATCGCCCGCGACTACTACGAGAAGGACGACGAGTCGGTCCTTCCCCGCAACATCGCCTCGCGGTCGGCCTTCGAGAACGCGGTGGCGCTCGACGTGGCCATGGGCGGCTCGACCAACACGGTGCTGCACCTGCTGGCCGCGGCCCGCGAGGCCGGGCTCGACTTCAGCGTGGCCGACATCGACGCCATCTCGCGCCGGGTGCCCTGCCTGTCCAAGGTCGCCCCGAACAGCCCGAAATACCACATGGAGGACGTGCACCGGGCCGGCGGCATCCCCGCCCTGCTCGGCGAGCTCAACCGGGGCGGCTCCCTTCGGCAAGATGTCCGGTCGGTCCATTCGCCCGACCTGTCGACCTGGCTCGACAAATGGGACATCCGCGGCGGGTCAGCCTCTGACGAGGCGCTGGAGCTCTTCCACGCGGCGCCCGGCGGCGTGCGCACCACCCAGCCGTTCAGCACGGAGAACCGCTGGGCGACCCTCGACACCGACAGCGTGAACGGCTGCATCCGCTCGGTCGACCACGCCTACACCGTCGACGGCGGCCTGGCCATCCTGTTCGGCAACCTCGCGCCCGACGGCTGCGTCGTCAAGACCGCCGGCGTCGACGAGTCGATCTGGAAGTTCACCGGCCCCGCCCGCGTCTACGAGTCGCAGGACGCGGCGGTCGACGGCATCCTCGGCAAGGAGGTCGTCGAGGGCGACATCGTGATCATCCGCTACGAGGGCCCGAAGGGCGGCCCCGGCATGCAGGAGATGCTGTACCCGACCAGCTTCCTCAAGGGCCGCGGCCTGGGCAAGGCGTGCGCGCTGATCACCGACGGCCGCTTCTCCGGCGGCACCAGCGGCCTGTCCATCGGCCACGTCTCCCCCGAGGCGGCGGCGGGCGGCCTGATCGCGCTGGTCCAGACCGGCGACGAGATCACCATCGACATCCCGGGCCGCAGCATCACCCTCAACGTCCACGACGACGAGCTGGCCCAGCGCCGCCACGAGGAGGAACGGCGCGCCAAGCCGTACTCCCCGGTCGACCGCCAGCGCCCGGTGTCGGCCGCCCTGCGCGCCTACGCCTCCATGGCCACAAGCGCCAGCGACGGCGCCTACCGCCGCGTCCCCGAGTAGGACGCTCACGCCACAGCGAGGCCCCGCACCTTCCCGGTGCGGGGCCTCTTTCGGCTTCCCCTGATCCGGTCCCGGCCCTCTCCAGCGGCGCCCGCCTACACCGACAGGACCGACCCGGCCACACCGACCATGACAGCAACCCACGCCGCCACCGCGACCATGACAGCAACCCGCGCGGCCACACCGACCCGTAACGCAGCCACACCGACCATGAGGACGAACGCGCGGCCACACCAACCATGAGGGCGAACCGCGCGGCCACGCCGACCATGAGGACGAACGCGCGGCCACACCAACCATGAGGGCGAACCGCGCGGCCACGCCGACCCCTATGGCGGCCAGCGCGGGCGACACCCTCGCCGAGGCGGACAAGCCGCGCCGGCGCTGATCGAAGTGGCTTCCTACGGCGTGAGCCGGCCGATTCCCCACCTCGTCGAAGGGCGTCTCGGCCGAGCCTGGCACGAAGGTGGTCGTGGTCTTGCTTCGGCTCCACGCCGTTCCGCCTGACCGCCGGCGCGACGAGCGTGCTGCTGGTCGCCGAGCTAGCTCGCCGTCGGCGCACGACAGTTGCCGGTCGGCCGTCAGCGGACGGCAGTCGGCAGTCGGCAGTCGGCGCACGACAGTTGCCGGTCGGCCGTCAGCGGACGGCAGTCGGCAGTCGGCGCACGACAGTCGCAGCACGGCGGTCGGGGATCGCGCACGGCGGTCGGCGGTCGGCGCACGCCGGCTGCTGCACGGCGGTCGGCGATCGCCCACGGCGGTCGGCGGTCGGCGGTCGCGTAATCCTCCGCGTGCTGTCACCGGAGACGGGCTCGAGGAACCTTTGCGGCGCCGCTGATCCGCCTCGGGCGGCGGGTGACGGTGTCTCGCGCGTCGCAGTCTCTTCGTCCGTACGGTCGCGTTCGAGAGGAAGACCCGCGGATTGTGGCAGGGCGGCGGGCGGTCAGGCCGGGATCGGGCGGCCGAGGGTGATGTCGTGGTCGGTGCGGTCGCCGGTCAGCTCGACTCGGGTCGCGACCGGGGCGTGGCCGCTGGCCGCGACCGTGTAGACCCCTGGGGGCAGGTCGTGCAGTTCGTAGCGGCCGTCCGGGCCGGTGGTGGCGGCGCCGGCCACCGCGCCCGTGTGGTCCACTGCCAGCACCGAGGCCTGCGGGATCGGGTGGCCGGAGCCGGCCGCCCGGACGTTGCCGGTCAGCACGCCGCCGACGGTCAGGGTCAGGTCGGCCGGGTGGTCCGGTGAGACCGTGCGGGAGACCGGGGCGGCGTGCGGGGCCGTGGCGGTCAGCGTGTACTCGCGGCCGGCCAGGCCGGGCAGCACGTAGCGGCCGTCGGCGCCGGCGGTGGCGGTGGCGACGACCTCCCCTTGCGGGCCGGTGAGCGTCAGTGCGGTTCCGGCGACGGGCCGGCCCGCCCGGTCGAGCACCCGGCCGGTGATCTGGCCGGCGCCGGCCAGTGACAGCACGCGGCGGATCTCGCCCGGGCCCACGTTGATGGTGGCGGCCGCCGGCTGATGGTTCTCGGCCGCGCAGATCAGGAGCAACGAGCCTCCGGCGGCGAGCGTCATTCGGTACGTACCCTCAAGGTCGGTCCTGGCCCGGGCCAGCTCCCGCCCGTGGAAATCGGTGATCGTGAGGGTGGCCCCCGGCAGCGGCAGCCCGCCGGGCCCGTCGATCCGGCCCAGGACGACGGCCTCGAAGTCCTTGGTGTCCACTGTGGGCTTCCTTTCGACGTGTGCCGCACGGGCGGCCACAGGCTCGGCCCGCACGCCGGGCTCGGATTCGGCCCGGCGGTCGGATTCGGTGAAGGGCTCGGCGCCGCATTCGGTGCCGCGTTCAGCGAAGGGCTCGGCGCCGCACTCAGTGAAGGGCCCGGCGCCGCGCTCAGCCAAAGGCTTGGCGCCGCGTCCGGCGAAGGGCTCGGCGGCGCGTTCGGTACCGCGTTCAGCGAAAGGTTCGGCGGCGGAATCGGCAGCGGCGGAATCGGTGGCGGCGGAATCGGTGGCGGCGGAATCGGCAGCGGCGGGATCGGTGGCGGCGGGATCGGTGGCGACGGGATCGGTGGCGGCCGAATCGGTGGCGGGCGTGTGGTCGGCTCGGGTGCGTAGGGGCAGGCCGGGCAGGAACAGGAAGAGGGCGAACGCCACCACGAGGACCGCCGCCGCGAGCAGGAACAGGGTGCCCATCGCGTCGGAGAAGCCGACCTTGAACGGGTGGGCCAGCACCGGAGTGACCCGCTCCAGGAACGACGTGTCGTCGAGCGCCGGCCGCCCCCGCATCGCGTCCAGGATCGGCTGGTCGCCGGGCGCCGGTGCCTTGAGCGCGTTCTGGAAGGCCGGATCGTCGGCCGCGTCCCGGAAAGCGTCGCCGATTTTGTCGCCGACCGTCGCGAACAGCACCGACAGGAAGATCGCCGTGCCGGCGGTGGCGCCCATCTGGCGGAAGAACGTCGACGACGCCGTGGCCACCCCGATCTCCGAGCGCGCCATGGCGTTCTGCACTGCCAGCGTGACCGGCTGCAGCACCCCTCCGAGGCCCAGGCCGAAAACCCCCATGAAAAGACCGGTTTCCCAGTACGGCGTTTCCGCGCCGACCAGGTGCAACAGCAGGAGCCCGACGATCATGAGAGAGGCGCCGAGCACCGGGAAGATCCGGTACCGCCCGGTGCGGCTGATCACCTGCCCCGAGATCAGCGAGCCCAGCATGATCCCTGCGGTCATCGGCAGCAGCTGGAGCCCGGACTCGGTCGGTGTCGCTCCACGCACGATCTGCAGATAGAGCGGAAGTAGCGCAAGCCCCCCGAACATCCCCATGCCCACCACGAATCCGCCGCCCGCGGTGAGCGCGAAGGTCCGGTTGCGGAAGAACCGCAGCGGGATCAGCGCCTCCTCCCGCATGAGCCGCTCGGCCAGCAGGAAGAGCAGCAGCCCGGCCCCGCCCACGGCGTAGCAGGCGATCGAACGGGCCGAGGTCCAGCCCCACTCCCGGCCCTGCTCGGCCACGGTGAGCAGCGGGCCGAGGCAGACGCAGATGGTCAGCGCGCCCCACCAGTCGATGCGGTGGTCGCGCCGCTCGTGCCGGATCCGCAGCACACGCGCCACCACGACCAGGGCGAGGGCGCCGATCGGCACGTTGACCAGGAAGACCCACCGCCACCCGGAGATGCCCAGGATCTCGTCGGCGCCCGCGAAGAAGCCGCCGATCACCGGGCCGAGCACGCTCGCCGACCCGAAGACGGCCAGGAAGTATCCCTGATAGCGGGCCTGTTCGCGGGGTGGCACGAGGTCGCCGACGATGGCCAGGGCGAGCGAGAACAGGCCGCCCGCGCCCAGGCCCTGCATCGCGCGGAAGCCGGCCAGCTGATACATCGAGCCGGCGAAGGCACAGGCGGCCGACCCGATCACGAAGATGGTGATGGCGGCCAGGAAGAAGCGCTTGCGCCCGTAGATGTCGGAGAGTTTCCCGTACAGCGGAGTCGAGATCGTCGCCGTGATCAGGTAGGCCGTGGTGACCCAGGCCTGCATGCTCAGTCCGTGCAGATCGTCGCCGATGGTCCGGATGGCCGCGGTGACGATGGTCTGGTCGAGAGCCGCGAGGAACATGCCGAGCATCAGCCCGGCCAGCACTTCCACGATCTGCCGATGGCTCAGCTTGTTCGGTGCGCCCATGGATCGAGCAACGAGAAATGTTGCCCGGTGGGAACGGCTCAGCGGGGAGGCGCCGTACTTCCCCTCGGGGTGAGGTGGGCCGTGCCGGCCTCGACGTTGCCGACCTGTTTGCCGTCGATGGCGGCCAGGAGCTCGCGGGCGGCGTGCGCCCCGTACTCGGCGATGTCGCGGCTCAGGGCGGTCAGCGGCGGGTGGACCAGGCTGCACAGGGGCGAGTCGTCCCAGGCCACGATGGACAGGTCGCCGGGGACGGCCAGGCCCATCTCCTGCGCCACGGCCAGGCCGGCCACCGCCATCACGTCGTTGTCGTAGATGATCGCCGTGGGCCGGTCGTTGCCGATGAGCAGCCGCCGGGTGGCCCGGCCGCCCTCCTCGCCGGTGTAGTCGGACGGCACGGTGACCGCCTCGTTGAGCCCGAGCGACGCGCAGACCGCGGAGAAGGCTTTCGTACGGGTCTGCGTGTGCAGCAGATCGGGCAGGCCGCTGACCCGGGCGATCCGGCGGTGGCCGAGGGCGACCAGGTAGCGGACCGTCTCGGTGACCGCACCGGCGTCGTCCGACCAGACCTGGGTGATGCGGCCCGTGTCGCCGGGGCCGCCGATCACCACGGCCGGCAGCTGGAGCTGCTGGAGCACGGGAATGCGGACGTCGTTCTCCCGCAGGTCGGTGACGATCACGCCGTCGATCCGGCGCTCGCCCCACCAGCGGCGGTAGACCTCGACCTCGAGCTCGGGCGTGGCGACGACCTGGAGGGTCAGCGCGTACGACCGGGCCGCCAGCTCGGCCTCGAAGCCGCTGATCAGGCCCATGAAGAACGGCTCGATGCCGAGCATCCGGGCCGGCCGGCACAGGGTCAGGCCCACGGCGCGGGCGCTGGCCCCGGACAGGGCACGGGCGGCGCTGTTCGGGTTGAAACCGATCTCCTGGGCGATCGCGACGATGCGCTGGCGGGTCGCCTCGGAGACACCGGGCTGTCCGTTGAGCGCGTACGACACGGCGCCTTTCGACACTCCGGCACGCCGCGCGATGTCGGCGATCGTCGGCCGCTTCACTCGGTCTCCTCTGTTCCCGCTGAGCTTACCGGCGTCCCCCGCCCTGGCACGGATCGGTAGAGCGCTCTCACGAAGCCTTTCACGACATCGGCCCGCCGACTTGATCGGTTAAGTGTTGCCGCACACAGTGCCGTTTGTAAACGCCGATGGCACTGATTTACCGATTTGTCCTGCTTACCGTCCACTGACAACGTTGCCAAATCACCGCCGTAACAAGCTATTGACAGTCGTCGACGTCAGCTTTAGCGTCTCCACAACTTATCCGGTTCAGTGAATTCTTCTCTCCGTCATGGAGGCGCAATGGAACGGCTGGGCAAACGGACTCTCCGTGCCGCCGCCGCGGGCATCGCGGCCACTCTCGTGGTCGCCGGATGCAGCGGGCAGGCGCTCGAGGGTGGCAACGACGACAAGGCGAACGGCGGCCAGGTCACGCTCAAGATCGCCTTCTGGGGCGACATGGGCCTCGACAAACTCAAGGCCGCGTACGAGAAGGACCACCCGAACGTCAAGATCGTGCTGAACTCGGGCGAGTACAACGCCCAGCACGAGGACCTGCAGAAGAAGCTGGTGGCCGGCAACGGCGCCCCGGACATCTCCGCGATCGACGAGGGCTTCATCGTTCAGTTCCGCAGCCAGGCGGACAAGTTCGTCAACTACCTCGACAAGGGCGGCGCCGAGTTCGAGTCGAAGTACCTGCCCTGGAAGTGGAAGCAGTCGCTGTCGGCCGACGGCAAGCAGATCGGCCTCGGCACCGACGTCGGCGGCCTGGCCATGTGCTACCGCACCGACCTGTTCAAGAAGGCCGGCCTGCCCACCGACCGGGAGGCCGTCAGCAAACTCTGGACCAACTGGGACCAGTTCATCGAGGTCGGCAAGCAGTACAAGGCCAAGACCGGCAAGAAGTTCGTCGACTCCGGCACCAACATGTTCAACCCCGTGCTCGCCCAGCAGCCGGTCGGCTTCTACGACGAGCAGGAGCAGCTGAAGATGGACGGCGGCCCCAAGGTCGCGTTCGAGGCGAGCATGAAGGCCATCCAGGCCGACATCTCGGCCGACCTGGCCAGCTTCCAGCCCAACTGGGACCAGGGCTTCAAGAAGGACCAGTTCGCCGTGCTGGCCTGCCCGGCGTGGATGCTCGGCCACATCCAGGACACCGCGCCCGAGCAGAAGGGCAAGTGGGACATCGCCTCGATCCCCGGCGGCGGCGGCAACTGGGGTGGCTCCTGGTGGACCGTGCCGGCCCAGGGCAAGAACGTCGACGCGGCGGTCGACTTCGTGAAGTGGCTGGTTCAGCCCGAGCAGCAGATCGAGGTCTTCAAGACCGTCGGCAACCTGCCCTCGCAGCCGGCGCTCTACAAGGACCCGGCGGTGCTGGACTACAAGAAGGAATTCATGAGCAACGCCCCCACCGGCCAGATCTTCGCGGCCACCGCGGAGAACCTGAAGCCGCAGTACCTGGGCAAGAAGAACGGCCCGACCCGCGTCGCGGTCGAGAACGTCATCACCCGCGTGCAGCAGGGGGGCCTGAAGCCGGAAGCGGCCTGGGCCGAGGCGGTCAAGGAAGCCGAGAAGGCCGCCAAGTCCTGACCCTCAGTCGAGAGGCGGGGCGGCCTTCGGGCCGCCCCGCCCCCACCTAGGAGTGGCCGTGTCCCTCACCCAGCTCCGGCCGGCAGCGCACCACCGGGCCGAGCCGCCCAAGACGCCGAACAAGGCCAAGCAATGGCTCTACCGGTTCGACATCAAGACCATCCCGTACGCACTGATCGCCCCGTTCTTCATCCTGTTCGGCTTCTTCGGGCTGTTCCCGATCATCTTCAACGGCGTGGTGGCGCTGCGGAACTGGCGCCTCGACGACCCGACGCTGACCGGCTGGGCCGGCTTCGGCAACTTCACCCGGCTGCTGTCCGACGAGGACTTCTGGAACGCGCTGGGCAACACGTTCGGCATCTTCATCCTCTCCACCGTGCCCCAGCTGATCGCGGCGCTGATCCTCGCCAACCTGCTCAACCGGAAGCTGCGGGCGACGACCTGGTGGCGGATCGGCGTACTGCTGCCCTATCTGACCCCGGTCGTCGCCTCGACCCTGGTCTTCGCGGTCTTCTTCTCCCGCGACTACGGGATGGCCAACTGGTTCCTGTCGCTGGTCGGCTTCGGCCAGGACGACCCGCTCGACTGGCGGGCGGCCAAGTGGAGCAGCTGGATCGCGATCGCCACGATGGTCAACTGGAAGTGGATCGGCTACAACGCGCTGCTCTACCTGAGCGCGATGCAGACCATTCCCAAGGACGTGTACGAGGCGGCCGCCGTGGACGGCGCCGGCCCGTGGCGGCAGCTGTGGCGGATCACCGTACCCATGATCCAGCCGGTCGTGGTCTTCACGGTGATCCTGTCGACCATCGGGGGGCTGCAGCTGTTCAACGAGCCGATGATGTTCGACGAGAACCCGCAGTTGGCCTACGGCGGCTCCGACCACCAGTTCCAGACGATCGCCCAGCTCATCTACAAAGTCGGCTGGAAGGACCTCAACCTGGGCTACGCGGCCGCGATGTCCTGGGCCCTGTTCCTGATCATCCTGGTCGTGGCCGGCGTCAACGCCCTGCTCACCAAGCGGATCGGAGGTGACCGGTGAGCACCCACCGCTACGCCCTCAGGGCGCCGCAGGACACACCCGGCACGTGGAAGACGTACACCGGCCTGGTCCTCATCATGATTCTCTCGGCGTTCCCGGTGTACTGGATGTTCGTGATCGCGACGAGCGCCGACGAGGCGGTCACGAAGATGCCGCCCTCGATCCTTCCCGGCAACCAGCTGATGGTGAACCTCAACGAGGTCTTCACGCTCCAGGACGTCTACTTCACGGCCTCGCTGATCAACAGCTTCATCACCGCCACGACGATCACCCTGGCCACGCTGTTCTTCTGTTCGCTGGCCGGCTTCGCCTTCGCCAAGTTGCGCTTCCGCGGCCGTAACGCGCTGATGGTCGTGGTGATCCTGACCCTGACCGTGCCCAACCAACTCGGCGTGGTGGCGCTCTACATCGTGATGGGCAAGTTGCAGTGGAACGGCACCCTGCTCGCGGTCATCGCGCCCGGCTTGGTCAGCGCGTTCGGCGTCTTCTACATGCGCCAGTTCATCGCGCACGCGGTGCCGGACGAGCTGGTCGAGTCGGCCCGCATCGACGGCGCGCTGACGCTGCGCGTCTACTGGAACATCGTGCTGCCGGCGATCAGGCCCGCCCTGGCCGTGCTCGGGCTGCTCACGTTCGTCATGGCCTGGAACGACTTCCAGTGGCCGCTGATCACGCTGAACGGCACCGAGTTCCCGACCTCGATGGTGGCCCTCTCCGACCTGGCCAGCGGAAACTACGTCATCTACCGGCGGGTGCTGGCGGGCGCGTTCGTGGCCACCGTTCCGCTGATCATCCTGCTCCTGATCGGCGGACGGCAACTCGTCCGGGGGATCATGGAAGGCGCCGTCAAGTCCTGACCGCTTCGAAGGAGAACCGTGACCTCGTACCAGTCCCTGCACGAAGGTTGGACCGTATCCGGGGGTGACCTCGCGGACGTACCGGCGACCGTTCCCGGCTGCGTGCACACCGATCTGCTCGCGGCCGGCCGGATCGACGATCCGTACCTGGACGAGAACGAGAAGAAACTCGCCTGGATCGGCCGAACCGATTGGGACTACTCGACCACGTTCTCCTTCGCGGCGGGCGCCGATCGCACGGACCTCGTCTGCGAGGGCCTGGACACGGTCGCCGCGATCACGCTGAACGGCTCGCCGGTCGGCGAGACCGCGAACATGCACCGCGGCTACCGCTTCGACGTCGGCCCGCTGCTGCGGGACGGCACCAACACCCTGCGGGTCACATTCACGAGCGCTTACGCGTACGCCGAGGCGGCGCAACAGAGGCTGGGCCGCCGCCCCAACGCGTACGACGAGCCGTTCAACTTCATCCGCAAGCAGGCCTGCCACTTCGGCTGGGACTGGGGCCCCACCCTGGTCACGGCCGGCATCTGGCAGCCGATCGGCCTGCACACCTGGTCGGTGGCCCGGCTGGCCGAGGTCCGCCCCCAGGTCACAGTCGCCGGCGGGACCGGCCGCGTCGAGTTGCGGGTCCGCCTCGAACGCGCCTCGGACGAGCCGGTCACCATCACCGCCTCGATCGCCGGCCGCACCGCCCAAGCCACAGTGGACGGCGTCGAGGCCCTGCTGATCCTCACCGTCGACGACCCCGCTCTGTGGTGGCCCCGCGGCTACGGCGACCAGCCCCTCTACGACCTCGACGTCGTAGTCACCGCCACCGCCCACTCGCCCTCGGCCGCCTCGCCGTCGGCTCGGGAGCTCGACCGGTGGTCGCGGCGGGTCGGTTTCCGGACGGTACGGGTCGACACCTCGGACGACGGCTTCGTACTGATCGTCAACGACATGCCGGTGGCCGTGCGCGGCGTGAACTGGATCCCCGACGACGTCTTCGACAACCGGGTCACCCGCGACCGCCTGGCCGCCCGCTTCCGGCAGGCCGCCGAGGCCAACGTCAACTACTTGCGCGTCTGGGGCGGCGGCCGCTACGAGTCGGGCGACTTCTACGACCTCGCCGACGAGCAGGGCTTCCTGGTCGGCCAGGACTTCCTGTTCGCCTGTGCCGCGTACCCCGAGGAGGAGCCGTTCCGCTCGGAGGTCGAGGCCGAGGCCCGGCACAACGTCCTGCGGCTCGCGTCGCACCCGAGCCTCGTGATGTGGACCGGCAACAACGAGAACCTGTGGGGCCACGAGGACTGGGGCTGGAAACCCGCGCTGAACGGCCTTTCCTGGGGCGCCGCCTACTACTACGACCTGCTGCCGCGGATCGTCGCCGAGATCGACCCGACCCGACCGTACTGGCCCGGCAGCCCCTACTCCGGCACCCCGGAGCGCTACCCGAACGACCCGGCGTACGGCACCACGCACATCTGGGACGTCTGGAACACCGACGACTACACGAAGTACGCCGCCTACCGCCCGCGCTTCGTGGCCGAGTTCGGTTTCCAGGCCCCACCCGCGTACTCGACGCTGCGCCGCGCCCTGCTCGACGACCCGCTGGCCCACGACTCCCCCGGCATGGCGCATCACCAGAAAGCCGTCGACGGCGACAAGAAACTGGAACGCGGCCTGGCCAACCACCTGCCCACCCCTCGCGACTTCGACGACTGGCACTACCTCACCCAGCTCAACCAGGCCCGCGCCCTGGCCTTCGGCATCGAACATTTCCGCTCCCTACGCCCCCTCTGCTCGGGCGTCATCATGTGGCAGCTCAACGACTGCTGGCCGGTGACCTCATGGGCCGCCGTCGACGGCGACGGCCGCAAGAAGCCGTTGTGGTACGCCCTTCGCGACGCCTACGCCGACCGCCTGCTCACCCTCCAGCCCCGCACCGGCACCCCGCTGGAGCCGGGCGGCCCCCACCCGGACATCGAGCCGGGCGCGGTGGTCCCGCCGGCGGGCGCCCCGGCCCTGGTAGCGGTGAACGACGCGCGTACCCCCTGGGCCTTCTCCGCCACCGTGACCCGCCGCAACCTGGCCGGTGACATCCTGGCCTCAGCCGTCCTCGGCGCCACGGTCGCCACCGCCGGCGCCACCACCCTGCCCCTCCCGGCCGACGTGGTCACCCCCGGCGACCCCACCATGGAACTGATCGTCGCCGAGATCGACGGCCGGCGGTCGTGGTGGTTCTTCGCCGAGGACAAGGACATCCCCTGGCCCACCCCCGAGCACACGACCACGGTCGAGACGACGGGAACGTCCACAAAGGTCACCGTCACCGCGGCCACGACCCTGCGCTCCCTGACCCTGTTCCCGGACCGCCTGCACCCCACCGCCGAAGCCGACCAGGCGGCGGTGACCCTCCTGCCCGGTGAGTCCACCACCTTCACCATCCGGTCGAACGTCCCCCTGAACCCGGCCGACCTGACGAAGCACCCGGTCCTCCGCTGCGTCAACGACGTGGCCCACTGACCGGCCCGGCGTTCCCAGTCCCACCCTGGGAGCGCCGGGCTCTTTGCTCTCAACGAACGCCGCTCCATCACGCCACCTCCTTCTTGCCCCCTCACTTGGAAGGACGCCTCGACGGGCCCGATCCGCTTACGCGGCGCCCAAAAAAGGCCGTCGCGAAGTAATGCGCTCTTCGACCCCGGCCCCTGCCGGCACCGGTATGCGGACCAGGGAACTGCCGCGTCAACGCCGCAATCCCTGTGCGGGTGCCGGCCGGCGTCGACGCCATCCAGGCGCGCGGCCGGGAAGGAAGCCATCCAGGCACGCGTCCGGGGAGGAAGCCGTCAAGGCGCGCTGGCCGCCCCAGCCGAAGGGGGCAGACGCACTCCGCGAAGGGCGGCCGTTTCCAGGCGTCTCGAGTCGCAAAAGGACTGGCCGCCACAAGAGAAGAGCTGCCGCAAAGACGCACTTCGAAAAGCGCGGATCGCCCCAAAGGTGGGTGCGACCAACGTGAGCACCGCGAAGGACGACCGTTGCGCGGTGGACCGTCGCTGCGGCGGACCGTCGCCGAGGTGGGCCGGCGCCGCGGTGGGCGTCGCCGAGGTGGGCCGGCGTGGCGTGGTTCGACGGCGGTCGTGCCAGGAGGGGCGACGCCGGCGAGAGAAGGCGGTCAGGCTCGGTGGGTCTCCAGGTACGCCTCGATGCGTTCGGCCGGGCCCGGGTGGCCCAGGGCGAAACCCTGGCCGTAGAGGCAGCCGGCCTGGGCGGCGCGTTTGATCTGGTCGGGGGACTCCAGGCCCTTGGCGACGATTTCGAGTCCGAGGCGGCGGCCGAGGCTGACCACGACGTCGATGACCGCGGGGCCGCCGCCCGGTGTGGGCTCCGGCGCCGTGTTGGTCAGGGAGGCGTGCAGCTTGAGCATGTCGACCGGCAGGCGGCGCAGGTGGGACAGGGACGCCTGGCCCGAGCCGAAGTCGTCGAGGGCCGCCCGTACGCCCAGTTTGCGCAGGCCCGACAGGGACGCCACGATCGCCGGCACGTCCTCGGCGATCCAGTCCTCGGCCACCTCGACGACCAGGCGCTCGGGGGCTATCCCGTACCGCCGCAGGGTGGTGGCCACGCGGTCGGGGAAGCGAGCCGTCAGGAGTTCGCGCGGCGACACGTTCACCGACAGCCAGAAGCCCGTGTCGCCGGTCGACCAGGCCGACAGGTGTTTGCAGGCCGTGTCGAGGACCCACTCGTCGAGTTCGGGGGCGATGCCGACGGCGCGGGCGATCGGGAGCAGTTCGTTCGGCATGATCGTGCCGAGGGTGGGGTGGCGCCAGCGGAGCAGGGCCTCGACGCCGGCCGGCTGGTCGTCGCGGAGGCCGACCACCGGCTGGAAGACCAGGTCGAGCTCGTGGCGTTCGATCGCGCCGAGCAGCTCGCGTTCCAGGTCCATGCGGCGGTTGAGCTTCATCTCGACGTCGGGGTCGTACCACTCGACGCGGTCCAGGCCGAGTTGCCGCGCGCGTTTGCGGGCCAGGTCGGCGTGGCGCAGCACCTCGTCGGAGTCGGTTCCGCCGGACAACTCGGCCAGGCCGATGCTGGTGTGCAGCTCGACCACCGCGCCCGGCAGCTGGTGCGGCTCGGACAGCACGGTCGCGATGCGGGTGGCCAGCGCGTACGCCAGTACCGCGCCGTCCGTGGTGAGCACCGCGAACTCGTCGCCGCCGAGGCGGGCCGGCACGTCCTCGGCGGCGAGCAGGGTCCGCAGGCGGCGGCCGACCTCGATGAGGACGGCGTCGCCGGTCTCGCGGCCGCGCGCGTCGTTGATGTCGGCCAGCCCGTGCAGGTCGATCACCAGCAGGGTGCCCTGCCGGCCCGGCCGCCGCCGGTAGGCCAGTAGGTCGCGCATCAGCGCGCGCCGGTTGGCCAGGCCGGTGAGCTGGTCGGTGTACGACAGTTTGTGCAGCGCCCGTTCGAGGTGACGCCGCTCCCCGATGTCGCGCACGTGCACCACCAGGGCCGCCACCTCGGGCACCGACCGCTGGTCGGAGATCGTCGACTCGGTGTCGCGCCACAGCTCGGCGCCGTCGCGCAGCCGGGCCGCGACCAGCGCGGGCGGACCGTCGGCGTGCTCGCCGGCCAGCACCGAGTCGATCATCTCTTGGGCCCCGGCCACGTCGTCGGGGTGGATCAGGTCGCGGAAGGCCTTGCCGACCACCTCGTCGTCGGTGAGCCCGAACAGCCGGGACGCGGCCGGCGACTGCCATCGGATGCGCAGCTGTTCGTCGAGCACGAGGGTGAGGTCGGTGGCGCCGGCGACGAGTGAGCGGAAGTGCGCCTCGGCGGTCTGCAACTGCCCCGCGTACTTGCGGATGTCGCGGACCACCAGCAGCTCGCGCATCGCCAGCACGGCCACCATCGCGATACCGAGGATGATGCTGGTCGGGTCGAAGCTGCGCACCTCGGCCAGGTGCCAGATCGCGGCGATCACGCCGACTCCGGCCGGCACCGCGAGCAGCGGATAGCTCGCCAGATATTGATCGGGGTTGCGGGGTTCGAGCGGCGGCAGCGGCAGGTCGCGGCGGGAGCCGCCGTCGGCCGTGAGCGCCAGGCCGGCCACCATCGGCAGGCCGACCAGGGCCAGGGCGACCGTGTCGCCCGAACCCATGGTGACCAGCGTGGCGGCGATCGTGAGGCCGATCAGTACCATGATCGCCCCGGTCCCGCACCGGATCGCGGGCCGCCGGTGCGGCGTACCGCGCAGCACCGAGACCAGCACGATGGCGATGCCGGTGGCGGCGATCAGCGTGACCGGCAGGGTCGCCGGGTGGGCCTGTTTGACGGGCGGGATCAGATAGCCCGCGAAGGCGATGCTGACGCCGAGGCCCAGCCCGTCGAAGGCGCGCCGGCTGTGCAGCGCCCAGCCCCGGCCGGCGCCGGGCAGCAGCAGGGTGCCGACGGAGTAGCAGGCCGCGGCCACGCCGAGCCCGATCGTGGCCCAGACCCCCGCTCCGGGCGGCGACCAGGCGGGCACCGTGGCGGTCAGGGCGGTCGCGAGACCGCCCATGCCGACGAAGCCCGCCCCGCGGCAGGCCACGAACGTGCCGTCGGTGTGGTGGATGGCCAGCGCGGCCCGCACCAGGATCGCGGCGGCCACGAGGCCGTAACCGCCGACGGCGATCGCCAGGGCGAGCCGGGCCGGGATCAGCCCGCTCGCACCGGCGATCAGGATCGCGGCCGCGAACGCTGCGGGCACACCGAGGATCAACACCCGGTGGTGGGGCGACCGGGTGGCACGTGCGGTGGGGGGCTGCACTGCCAAAACGACGATCCTCTGGGAATCTCGCCGGGTAGGGGGTCGTACGGGGGCGCTGTCCGGATAACGACGCTTCCCCCGAACAGGTTACGGCCGAGTAAGTCACCGGCGCACGTCGAAGCCGCTCCCTCCCGCCACGGACGGCAACACCTGGATTTCGGACCCCTCGGCGACCGGGGTCTCGAGCCCGGCGGTGCGCCGGCTGTCCTCACCGTCCACGTAGACGTTGACGTACCGCCGCACCGCGCCCTGCTCGTCGCGGATGCGGCGGGCGAGCCGGGGCCAGCGCTCGTCCACCTCGGCCAGCACGGCCGCCAGCGACCCCGACGCTGAGATCTCGAGCCGGGACGCGCCGCCCGCTTCGGCGCGCAGCACGCCCGGCACCAGCAGGACCGGCATCAGATCGACACCGCCCGCACCGAGAGCACGTCGGGCAGGTGAGCCGCCACTGTCGTCCACGAGTCACCCTCATCGCCGGACGCGAAGACCTCGCCGGCGCGGGTGCCGAAGTAGACGCCGGCCGGGGTCCCGTCGTCGGCGCACATGGCGTCGCGGAGCACCACCGGGTAGTACGGCCCGCCGGGCAGGCCGTTGCTCTGCTCCTCCCACTTGTCGCCGGCGTCGGTGGACCGGAAGACGCGGCAGCGCAGCTCGGTGGGGTGCCGCTGGGAGTCGGCGGTGAGCGGGAAGTTCCAGATCACGCCGGGCCGGCTGGGGTGGGCGACCATCGGGAAGCCGAAGTCGCTGGGCAGCGTGCCGGCGATGGACTGCCACGAGTCGCCGCCGTCGGACGAGCGGTAGACACCGTGGTGGTTCTGCGCGTAGAGCCGGCGGGGGTCGTCCGCGTCCCGGGCCACCCGGTGCACACACTGGCCGAACTCGGGCCACGGATCGGGCATGAAGTAGGCCTTGATGCCCTTGTTGGCCGGGGCCCAGCTGTCGCCGCCGTCGGACGAGCGGTAGACGCCGCCGGTCGACATGGCGACGACCAGACTCGACGGGTCGGCCGGGTGGGGCAGGATCGTGTGTACGGCCTGGCCGCCGAAGCCGGCGCCCCACTCCGGCCGGTGTGGGTGGTCCCAGAGGCCGCGCACCAGCGCGAACGAGCGCCCGCCGTCGGTGGAGCGGAACAGCGCGGACGGCTGCGAGCCCGCGTAGATCACGCCGGGACCGCCGGGCACGATCTGCCAGATACGCTCGACCGAGGCCCCGGTGTCGGCCGGGAAGGCGACCGGGGCGGAGTCGGGCTCCTCCCAGGTCTGGCCGAAGTCCTCGCTCACCGCGATGCTCGGCCCGAAATGTGAGTTGTCCACGGCGGCGAGAAGCCTCGGCCGCGGTCCGCTGGTGTCCACGCCGATCGTGTAGATCGCCGTGCCGGAGAAGTGTGCCGGACCCACCTGCCAGGTCCGGCGGTCGTCGTCGCTTGTGGCCAGGAACAGCCCTTTCTGCGTTCCGATCGCGAGCAGCGTTGTCATGCCGCCGAGTATGCGCCGCGGGTCCGACAGAAATGGCGGACAACGTGGGTGGGACACTGGGATACGTGAGTTCTAAGCCCCTTCTCCGTGTCCGCAAGACCGGTGCCCTGCTGGTCGCGGCCGGTCTGGCCTTCCTCGGCGCCATCCCGTTCGCCGGCGCCCGGTGGGAGCTCACCCCGGTGCTGCTGATCCCCATCGTGTTCTTCGTCTGGGCCTGGCGCGCCGGCACCGACGTCTATGCGGACGAGCTGCGCGTCCGGGCGCTCGCCGGCAGCACCAGGGTGCCGTGGCCGCGCATCGCCGAGCTCGCCCCCGACGCCCGCGGCCAGGTCTCGGCCCTGCTCGACAACGGCAACGTCATCAAGCTGACCGCCGTCACCAGCGAAAACCTGCCCCGGGTGCTCGCCGCCGGCGGGCAGGAGATCAAGCACGCCGACTGACTCAGGTTCCGCCGCTACCCTGGGGTGCGTCGAGATCGAGGAGGTCGAGTGATCGTGCGTTCCCGCCGGGGCCGGGCCGTCGCCGCGGCGCTTGCCGCCGTGCTCGCGCTGACCGCGGCGTGCAGCTTCGGCCCGCCCGATCCCGACCAGCAGGGCGCACCACCCAACCTGCCGAAACCATCGGCGATCGAGCCGTCCGGCGACAGCAGCGCCGACCCCGGCGGCGGCAGCCAGGAGGTCGCGATCACCGTGCTGGCCAGGGCGCTCGACGTTCCGTGGGGCATGGCTTACCTGCCCGACGGAACGGCACTGGTCACCGAGCGCGACACCGGCCGCATCCTCAAGGTCGGGCCCGAGTCCGACGCGAACGGCCTCACGGTCACCGAGGGGCAACGGTTGAGCGAGGTCCAGGCGTCCGGCGACGGCGGCTTGCTCGGCATCGCGGTCTCGCCGAAATACGCCACCGACAAGACCGTCTTCGTCTACTACTCGACGGCCAAGGACAACCGGGTCGGCAAGCTCACCCTCGGCGGCAAGCTCCAGCCGATCCTCACCGGCATCCCGCGCTCGGCCGACGCCAACGGTGGCGCGCTCGCCTTCGGTCCCGACGGTTTCCTGTACGCGGGGACGGGCGACGGCACGAGCACGGGCACGCTGGCCCAGAATCCGAAAAGCCTCGGCGGCAAGATCCTGCGGATGACCACCGCCGGCAAGCCCGCCGCCGGAAACCCGGTCAAGACCTCCCTGGTCTGGTCCTCCGGCCATCACAACGTGCAGGGCATCGCCTGGGACAAGACCAAGCGGATGTACGCCACGGAGACCGGCCAGAAAAAGTCCGGCGAACTCAACGTCATCGTCAAGGGCAAGAACTACGGCTGGCCCGGTACGGACGGCGCGGGCACCGACGCCAAGCTGACCAACCCGCTGTTCAGCTGGCCGGTCGCCGAGTCGTCCTGCTCCGGTGTGGCCGTGATCGAGCAGACCGTGGCCACCGCCTGCCTGCTCGGGCAGCGCGTCTACCTGCTCAACGTGACCGGCAACGGGACCGTGATCGGCGTGCCGCAGGGCGTGCTCACCGGCGAGTACGGCCGGCTGCGGGCCATCGCCGCCGCCCCCGACGGCTCGCTCTGGGTGAGCACGTCGAACCGGGAGGACGGCGGCACCCCGGCCACCGACGACGACCGCATCATTCGGCTGGTCTTCTCCGATGGTGGGGCCGGTCGCACCTGACCATGGCACGGTTTGACGGGAAGCGGGTGGGGGCAGGGAGCCGACGATGACCGAGCAGACGGCCTCGGCGGCGACGTGGCGCCGCTGGTGGGCAGCAGTGGACCGATGGGCACGGGCGACGGCCCGGGTCACCGGGCGGGTGCACCGCAACCGGTGGACCCGCCGGCTTCGTATCGGGGCGGCGGTCGCGCTGGTCAGCGTCGGCGGTGTCGTCGTCGGCACGATGCTCTTCGCGCACGCCGACCTGAACGTCGGCCCGTTCCGCGCCGAGATGTCGATCAGCCCGTCGCTGCTCGGCGGCACCGAGGTCGACCTTCCGCCGCTCGGCTCGCTGCACCTGGACAGCCACGACGGCCCGATCCACCTCAAGGTCAACCTGTCCTCGCTCGACCAGAGCCGGACCGAGGCGCTGATCGACGACCCGACCGCGCTGACCTCGGCCGGCGACCGGGCGGTGGACGACGTCCGCACCGGCGTGATCCAGCTCGGCGTGCGGACGCTCGGTATCTCCGTACTGGCCGCTCTGATCCTCTCGGCTCTGATCTTCCGCAACGTCCGGCGGGTGGCCGCGGCCGGCCTGACCGCCCTGGTGGTGACCGGCGGCAGCCTCGGACTGGCGGCCGGCACGCTGCGGCCCGACTCGATCGCCGAGCCGCGGTACGAGGGTCTGCTGGTGAACGCGCCGGCCGTCGTCGGTGACGCCCGCCGGATCGCCGACAACTACGGCAAGTACGCCGACCAGCTGCAGCAGATCGTCAGCAACGTGAGCCGGCTCTACACGACGGTCTCCTCGCTTCCGGTGTACGAGCCGGAGGCGAACACCACGCGCATCCTGCACGTGTCCGACCTCCACCTGAACCCGTCCTCCTGGGGCCTGATCCGCACCGTGGTGCAGACCTTCGAGATCGACGCCGTGGTCGACACCGGCGACCTGGTCGACTGGGGCAGCAGCGCCGAGACCGGGTACGCGGCGTCGATCCCGTCGGTCGGGGTCCCGTACATCTGGGTCCGCGGAAATCACGACTCGGCCGCCATCCAGGCCGCGGTCAAGCGCCAGGACAACGCGGTGGTGCTGGACAACCAGATCACCACGGTGGACGGCCTGACCATCGCCGGCATCGGCGACCCGGAGTTCACCCCGGACAAGAGCGAAACCCCGGCGGCGCAGGATCCGGCGAGTACGCAGGAGAGCCCGCTGCTGCGTTCGGGGAGCCAGCTCGCCGACACGATCCGGGCCTCGGGCAAGCCGGTCGACGTCGCTCTGGTCCACGATCCCGCGATGGCGCCGCCGCTGTCCGGTGTGGTGCCGCTGGTCCTGGCCGGCCACAAGCATCAGCGCGAGGTCAGCCTGCTGCCGGCGCCGCCGGCCGATCTCGGCGCGTCCGCGTCGCCGTCCTCGGCGCCCTCGGCCGGCGGGACCACCCAGCAGCCGATCACGACCCGCCTGCTGGTCGAGGGCTCCACGGGCGGGGCCGGCCTGCGCGGCCTGGAGAAGGAGGAGCCGACCCCGCTGAGCCTGTCGGTCCTCTACTTCGACGAGAAACACCAGCTCAAGGCGTACGACGACATCTCGCTGGGCGGCACCGGCGAATCCAACGTGGAGATGCAGCGCAACGTCGTCGGCGCCGAGCCGGAGGAGTCACCGTCCCCGTCGGCCTCGGTGGTCCCGGTGGTCCCTCAGCGCTGATAGATTCCCCGCGCTCATTCTCTTGATCACGGGGAATCACCATGTCCGACACTGTCACCGCCCGGCCGCCCCGCGCCTGGGAGGTACACACCAACGCCACCCTGGCCACCATCCTGGGCACCGCGCTGGCCAGCCTCGCCCTCGTCGTCACCGACCTTCAGCTGCGCTCCTGGATCAAGGCCGACGGCACCGGTGAGGTCTCCGGGCTGGCGTCCACGGTGCTCGAGGATCCGTACGTCTTCGACCTGCTGGCCACGATGTTCATGGTGGCCTACATCGGTACGTACTTCTGGTGGCGCAAGAAGACCCTGGAGATCATCCGCCGGATCGGCGCCGAGCCGAGCCTGCTCCGGCACTGGTCGGTGAGCGCCTGGGCCGTGTGCCTCGTCCTGTCGATCGTGGTGTCAGTGGTCGACCGCGACCGGGCCGTACCGGGCGACTTGGACACGCTGGCCGCCGCCCTCGGCCGTAGCGCGGCCATCCAGTCCTTCCGCGTCGCCGGTCTCGGATTCTTGCTGTACGGCGTCTGGCAGCTCCGCCGAACCATCCGCCGAGCGGTCGCCACCGCGGGCGTCGCCTTCCGGATCGGCTCCACCACCAAGCCGGTCCCCGCCCAGCCACTGCCGCCGGTGTCCCGGGCCGAGACGTCCACCGACGTACCGCCCGCCGACGACGCCTTCTGGGACAGCGTCCGCGACCTGGCCGAGCAGGCGGGCACCGAACTGGCCCTGCTGGAGACCACCGAGGGCGTGGCCCGCCGCTGGGCCCTCATCCCGCCGACCGGCGACCTGACCGCCGTGCGCGCCGCGGTGCCGCCCGGCGCGATCATCACCGTCTACCCGAACCCGCCGTCCGAGGCCGGCCCCGAGGGCTTCACCCCCACCGAGGCCGACGAGTACTACGGCTTCCTGGAGGACGCCGCTTCCGGCTCCCTCTGGTACCAGACGGTCCGGCCCAACCGCATCCCGGCTTTCCTGGCCCGCACCCGCTCGGCCCGCCGCTGGGCTCTTTACCCGGCGCACTCGCCCACAGCCCTCACCGCCGTGGCCCCCGAACCCACCGCGGCCGCGACCCCCGACGCCTGACGCACTGCGCTAACGTGTCACCGCCGCAGCCCCCGAACCCCACCCAGGCCGCGGCGCCCGGCGCCTGACGCGCGTCACGCCGCCCGCGAAGCGCGGGCGGCGTGACGAGCTGCTTTCGTTGCAGGACAGCCCGGCAGCCGCGGCAGAGAGGCCGGGACGGCAGCGCCCGGGCTTGTGGACCTCGGTGCCGTTCGTCGATTCGTACTACTTCTTGTGAATTTAAGAGACGCCGAGCCGCTGCAGGATGAGTTCGCGGACGGACTTCGCGTCGGCCTGGCCGCGGGTGGTCTTCATGACCGCGCCGACCAGCGCGCCGGCCGCGGCGACCTTGCCGTCGCGGATCTTGGCGGCGATGTCGGGGTTGGCGGCGATGGCCTCGTCGACGGCGGCGGTCAGCGCGCCCGTGTCGGAGACGACCTCGAGGCCCCGCGCGGCCATGACCGCGGCCGGGTCGCCCTCGCCGGCCACGACACCCTCGAGCACCGTGCGGGCCAGCTTGTCGTTGAGCTTGCCCTCGTCGACCAGTTTCTGCAGGGCCGCGACCTGGGCCGGCGTGGCACCGACCTCGGCCAGCTCGACGCCGGTCTCGTTGGCGCGGCGGGCCAGCTCGCCCATCCACCACTTGCGGGCGCCCGCGGGGGACGCGCCGGCGGCGATGGTCTCCTCGATCAGCTCGACCGCGCCCGCGTTGGCCACGGACTGCATGTCGACCGCGCTGATCCCCCACTCCTCGCTGAGCCGGGCCCGCTTGGCGCTCGGCCGCTCGGGCAGGGCCGCCTTGAGCTCCTGAACCCACGCCGGGTCGGGCGCGATCGGCACGAGGTCGGGCTCGGGGAAGTAGCGGTAGTCGGTCGCCGTCTCCTTCGAGCGGCCCGGGCTGGTGTCGCCGCGGTCCTCGTGGAAGTGGCGGGTCTCCTGCACGATGCGGCCGCCCTCGTCGAGGACCGCCGTCTGCCGGATGATCTCGGAACGGACCGCGCGCTCGACGGAGCGCAGCGAGTTGACGTTCTTCGTCTCGGTACGGGTGCCCCACTCCTCGCCCGGCTTGTTGAGCGAGGTGTTGACGTCGCAGCGCAGCGAGCCCTGCTCCATGCGCACGTCGGAGACACCGAGCGAGCGGATGATGTCGCGCAGCTCGGTCACGTAGGCCCGGGCGATCTCGGGGGCGAGCGCGCCGAGACCCGGAACCGGCTTGGTCACGATCTCGACCAGCGGGATACCGGCACGGTTGTAGTCGACCAGCGACTCGGTGGCGCCCTGGATGCGGCCGGTCGCGCCGCCCACGTGCAGGGTCTTGCCGGTGTCCTCCTCGAGGTGGACACGCTCGATGCCGATGCGGTAGCTCTGGCCCTCGTACTCCACGTCGACGTAGCCGTCGGTGCACAGCGGCTCGTCGTACTGCGAGGTCTGGAAGTTCTTCGGCATGTCGGGGTAGAAGTAGTTCTTCCGCGCCATGCGGCACCAGGTGGCGATGTCGCAGTTGAGCGCGAGCCCGATCCGGATGGTCGCCTCGATGCCGGCCCGGTTGGCGACCGGCAGCGCGCCGGGCAGGGCCAGGCAGACGGGGCAGACCTGCGTGTTGGGCTCGGCGCCGAAATCGGTGCGGCAGCCGCAGAACATCTTGGTGGCCGTGCCCAGCTCGACGTGGGTCTCGAGGCCGATGACCGGCTCGTAACGCGCGATGGCGTCCTCGTATGAGGGCAGCACGGTGGTGGTCATGCGGTGAGCTCCCAGGTGAAGACCGGCGACTGAACGGCTTTAAGACTAGTGGGCCCCACCGACAGAATTTCGGGTGACCCACGACCGACCCCACAGCGGATGATCATTTAGGTACGGTTCCGGGCCATGCGACGCGTTCCCCTCGCCGTCGTCGCCCTCACCGCGTCAGTTCTGCTGGCCGGATGCGACGGCACGCCCACCCCCTCGCCGACCACGTCGACCACCCCGCCGACCCCGGCTCCCTCCACCGCCGCCGCGATCGACTACTCGGCCTGGCAGGCCGGCACGTCGAAGCCGGTGGCCGACAAGCTCTACCCCAAGCACGGCACGGCGGCGCTCGACGTCCTGCACTACGACCTGAAGCTGGCCTGGAAACCCACCACGAAGACCCTCACCGGCACGGCCACGCTGCGCATCCGCCCCACCGCCGACGCGTCGGAGATCAAGCTCGACTTCAAGCCGTACGCCCTGGATCAGGTCACCGTGGACGGCGTACCGGCGAAGGGCGCGAAGGTGACGGCCGAAAAGCTCGTCGTCCCGGCCACCGTGAAAAGCGACGAGCCGGTCACCCTGACCGTCGGATACCACGGGAAGCCGGCCACCACGCCGATCCCGTCGCACCGTAGCGACGTCGAACCGCTCGGCCTGACCATCACCAAGGAGGGCGGCCTCTGGACGATGCAGGAGCCGTTCGGCGCCTTCACCTGGTACCCGGCCAACGATCAACCGTCCGACAAGGCCCTGTACGACATCGCGGTGACCGTGCCGCCGGGCTGGTCGGCGATCGCGGCCGGCACCCCGGCCGGGCAGACCGGCACCACGTTCAGCTACCGCAGCACCGACCCGATGGCGTCATATCTGCAGACCTTGGCCGTCGGCAAGTACAAGCGGATCACCGCCAAGGGCCCGAACGGCCTGCCGCTGACGTACTGGTACCGCCCGGGCACCGACGAGCGCCTGCTGCCGTCGCTGAAGAAGTCGCCGCAGTTCATCAGCTTCCTGGAGAAGCGCTTCGGGAAGTACCCGTTCCCCACCGGCGGCATCGTCATCGTCGACTCCGCCTCCGGCATGGAGACCCAGCAGATGATCACGATGGGCGGCAAGCCGGCGAAGTTCGACCCGGCCGCCTACGAGGAGGATCTACTCCACGAGTACGCACACCAGTGGTTCGGCGACTCGGTCACCCCGAGCAGCTGGACCGACCTGTGGCTCAACGAGGGCTGGGCGACGTACACGCAGTTTCTCTACCAGCAGAGCATCGACAAGTTCAGCGACGCCGCGCTGGAAACCTATCTCCGGCAGTCCGACGCCAAGCTGCGCGCGAAACTCGGCCCGCCCGGCTCGCCCAAGGCGGCCAACTTCGCCGAGAGCAACGTCTACATCTGCCCGGCCGCCATGCTCAAAGAACTCAACGACGCCCTCGGCGACGCGAAGTTCTTCGCCCTGGGCCGAGCCTGGGTCCAGACCCAGAAGAACACCCAGCAGGACCGGGCGTCCTTCATAGCCTTCGTCAACAAGCAGACCGGAAAGGACTTCACCAAGCTGATCACCAACTGGCTGGACGGCAAGTCCACCCCCGCATAGGGGTGGACTTGCCGCTGACTACAGCGCGGGCGGGGTGAGGGTGCCGACCGCCGACTCCAGGGCGGCCGCGACGCGGTACATGCGGTCGTCGGCCATGGTCGGCGCCATCACCTGGAAACCGACCGGCAGGCCCTCGGACAGGCCGCACGGGACCGAGATGGCCGGGCCGCCGTACAGGTTGGTCGGAATCGTGAAGAGGTCGGCCAGGTACATCTGGTACGGGTCGCTGGTGCGCGAGCCGAACGGGAACGCGACGAACGGCGTGGTCGGGGAGACCAGCACGTCGACCTTCTCGAAGGCCGACTCGAAGTCGCGGGTGATCAGCGTGCGGACCTTCTGGGCCTGGCCGTAGTACGCGTCGTAGTAGCCGGACGACAGCGCGTACGTGCCCAGGATGATCCGGCGCTTCACCTCGGGGCCGAAGCCGGCCTCGCGGGTCAGCGACATGACCTCCTCGAGCGAGTGGTTGCCGTCGTCGCCGACGCGCAGGCCGTACCGGACGCCGTCGAAGCGGGCCAGGTTCGACGAGGCCTCGCTCGGGGCGATCAGGTAGTAGGCCGGCAGCGCGTACTGGAAGTGCGGGCAGGAGACCTCGACGACCTCGGCGCCCAGCTTGACCAGGGCCTCGAGCGACTCGTGGAAGGCGGCCAGCACGCCCGGCTCCGAGCCGTCGCCGGCGAACTCCTTGACCAGGCCCAGCTTGACGCCGGCCAGGTCACCCGAGCCACCACGGCGGGCCGCGGCGACCACGTCCGGCACCGGCTGCGGGATCGAGGTGGAGTCGCGCGGGTCGTGCCCGGCGATCACCGAGTGGAGCAGGGCCGCGTCCTCGACCGTACGGGCGCAGGGCCCGGGCGTGTCGAGCGACGAGGAGAAGGCGATGAGGCCGTAGCGCGAGGTGCCGCCGTACGTCGGCTTGGCCCCGACCGTGCCGGTGACCGCGCCCGGCTGGCGGATCGAGCCGCCGGTGTCGGTGCCGATGGCGAGCGGCGCCTCGTACGCGGCGAGGGCGGCCGCGCTGCCACCACCCGAGCCGCCCGGGATGCGCCCGAGATCCCACGGGTTGTTCGTGGGCCCGTACGCCGAATACTCGGTCGACGAGCCCATCGCGAACTCGTCCATGTTGGTCTTGCCGAGCATCACCGTGCCGGCCGCGCGCAGTCGCTCGACGAGCGTCGCGTCGTACGGCGGGCGCCAGCCCTCGAGAATCTTCGAGGCGGCGGTGGTCGGCACGCCCTTGGTGGCGATGACATCCTTGACGGCGATCGGCACGCCGGCCAGCGGCCCGGTCACCTCACCCCGGTCGACCCGCTCGGCCGCGGCCAGCGCGCCCTCACGGTCGACGTGCAGGAACGCGTGCACCCGCTCGTCGACCGCGTCGATCCGGTCGAGGTGGGCGGTGGCGACCTCGACGGCCGAAGCCTGCTTGTCGGCGATCGTCTTGGCCAGCTGGGCCGCCGACATCCTGGTCAGATCGGTCACGGCGGTCAGTCCTCCTCGTCCAGGATCCGCGGCACCCGGAAACGGCCCTCGTAGGCGTCGGGCGCGCCGGAGAGCGCCTGCTCCTGGGTGAGGGACGGCTGCGGGACGTCGTCGCGGTACACATTCGTCAGCGGCACCGAGTGCGAGGTCGGCGGGATGTCATCCGCCGCCACGTCACCGATCCGGGCGACGGACTGGAGGATCACGTCGAGCTGCCCCGCGAACCGGTCCAGTTCCTCCTCGGTCACGGCGAGCCGCGACAGGCGCGCCAGGTGCGCGACCTCTTCGCGGGAGATGGCGGCCATCCTGCCCCTACTTTCTCGAATGCGACGCTGACTGGTGGAGTCTATTTCGCCGACGTCACGCGGCTGCTGGCGGGACGGGTTTGTCACTCCCGGCAGAACTTCAACCAAGATCAAGGACCATGTCGTAGCGGGGTGGTGCGTACGGACCGCAACTCCCGTCGAGGGCCGCGGCGGGCCGAGCTGGGCGCTGGCGCGCCCAGAACGCTCACCCCACCACGGCGACGTGCGTGAGTGGTTGCGCCCATCAAACACCCTCGGGCCGGGCGGATCGCGAGTTATCCACAGTTCTGGCGTTGTCCACAGGCGCCCGCTTTCGCAGGCGCCGGAGGGCGCGGTTCGTGATAGGCATTGGGGCCACGGCGCGCGGACGAACAGCCCGCGGCGGAAGTGGGGCGCTGCACGCGGAGAAGCGGCCCGCGGTGGGCACGGGGATGCTGCCCGCGGTAGGCACGGGGATGCTGCCCGCGGTAGGCACGGGGATGCCGCGCGCGGTGGGCACGGGGATGCTGCGCGCGGAAAAGCAGCCCGCGCTCAGCCTGCGGCCCATTGCACACGAACGGCCACGGCGGGCGCGGGGATGCCGCGTGCGAAAAAGCGGCCCGCAGCGGTCACGGGTGCCGCGTGCGGAAGAGCTGGCCGCGGTGGGCGCGGTCACTGTGTAGTGGGGAGGGCGGGACGGGGCAGGCGGACCGGGCGGTAGCGGGTCAGCCAGACGGCCAGGTCGGGGGCGGGCATGGGGCGGGCGTGGAACCAGCCCTGGGCGGCGTGGCAGCCGGCCTCGGCCAGGAGGCGCCAGGTGCGCTCGTCCTCGACGCCCTCGGCTACGGCGCGCAGGCCCAGGGCCTCGGCCAGGTCGATGACCGAGCGGACGATGGCGGCGTCGCCGCGGTCGGTGGCCATGCCCAGGACGAACGAGCGGTCGATCTTCACCTCGGCCAGCGGGAGGCGGCGCAGGTGCTGCAGGGAGGAGTAGCCGGTGCCGAAGTCGTCCAGGGAGATGGCGATGCCCATCCGGTCGAGCCGGGTGATCGTGTTCAGCACCCGGTGCGGGTCGGCCATCAGCGCGCTCTCGGTGATCTCCAACTGGAGGAGGTCGGCCGGTACGGCGTACACCCGCAAGAGGTCTTCGACCCGATCGGCGATGTCGCCGGCGTGCAGGTCGCGGGCGCTCACGTTGACAGCGGCCCGGATCGGCCGTCCGGCGTCCCGCCACTGCGCGAGCTGGGCGATCACGTCGTGCAGCACCCGCTCGGTCAACAGTCGCATCACCGGGGTGGGTTCGGCGACCCGGATCAGCTCCTCCGGGCCGACCAGGCCGCGCTCCGGGTGCCGCCAGCGCAACAACGCCTCGACCCCGACCACCTCACCGGTCGCGATGGCGATCTGCGGCTGGTAGAACAGCGTGATCCCGTCGTCGGGCGCGTCCTCCCGCAGCGCGTGCCGCAGGTCGGCCAGCAGGGCGAGCCGGTCGGGCGAGTGGTGCGCCGCGTCCGGGCCGTAGACGGCGACCTGGTCCCCGCGCTGCTTCGCGTCGTACATGGCGGTCTCGGCCTGCCGCAGCAGGGTGGCGCCGTCCCCGCCCGGCTCGCGCTGCAGGGCGATCCCGATCGAGGCGGACACGTCGACCGGCATGCCGTCGAAGGCGAACGGCCGGTTCAGGGCTTCGGCGAGATGGTGCGCGATACGGCGTGCGCCCGGCGCTCCGTCCACCCGCGTGGCCAGCACGGCGAACTCGTCCCCGCCCAGCCGAACAACAAGATCGTGTGCGGGTACGACGTCCGCGAGCCGCCGCGCCACCTCCACGAGAAGGCGGTCCCCCACGCTGTGCCCGAGGGCGTCATTGACCGTACGGAACCGGTCGAGATCGAGAAGCAGAAGCGCGAGCCGCTTCCCCCGCCCCTGCGACAGCACGGAAGCCTGGAGAGCACGGCGATTGGGCAGCCCGGTCAGAGCGTCCACCCGCGAGGCCCGCTCGAACTCACCCGCCGAGCGAACCATCCGGTGGACGGCGTGCAGGGCAAGCAGGACCAGGGGTACGAAGGCCAGCCCGACCTGCGCGGTGGCGAGCACCACCGGCCCGAGAAGAAGCAGAGCCCCGGTCGCCAGCACCTCGACCCCACGCTGCCGCCACCGGGCCCGCGACGCCGGCCGCTCCGCCACGGCACGGGCCACGACGGCGGCCAGCCCGTACCGGGCCACGATCCACGCGCTGGCCGCCGCCACGGTCAGCAGGGCGTCGTCCCAGTCGTACCGGGGACCGATCCGCAACGAGACCGCCGCGGCCACCGCCGCCGTGGCCCCCAGCGCCACCGCATGCTGCCCGGCCAGATGCAGAGTCCGCCGCACCGGCTGCCGCATCCGCACGCCCGCCACCGCGACGGCAACCACCTGAACGGCCAGCGCCGGCCCGAACCCCCAGGCGAGGGCGATGGCGAAGGTGAAGCAGATGGACGGAAGAATCACCGAACTGGCCCGCCGATCGGCCACGACATAAGGCCGGGCGTCAACCACCACGGCCAACGCCCCCATCAGCCAGTAGGCGGCCGGCAACTCCCCGAACCCGTCCCGGCTCACAACCCAGAGCAGCCCGTCGACCGCCAGCGCCAGCCCCCCGGTGACGATCAGGGCCCGCCGCCGCTTGGGCCCGCGCAACCGTTCACGGCCTCCCGACCCGTTCCCCCGCCCGCCGCGCGACCGTCCCCCAGCCCCACCGAAACCTCGCGACCGGCCGCCGACCCCCAGCCAGTTCCCATCACCGTCATCTACCGGAGCCCCATCCGGCCAGGACTCGTCGCCGCCAACAGCCCGCGCCCGATCCGGCCACGACCCGCCGCCGCCAACCGCCCCCGCCCCATCCGGCCACGACCCGTCGCCGTCGAGAGTCTGCTCAGGCCACGATTCGTCGCCGTCGAACGCCCGAAGCTCTTCCGGCCACGATCCATCACCGTCGAGCGCCCGCGCCGCGCCTGAACACGGCCCGTCGCCGGACACGCGCTCACCCCCGGCACGACCGAACTCAGCACGACCAAAACCGGCACGACCCGAATCAGCGCCGCCGGGATCGGCGCAACCGGAACCAGCACTGCCGGAATCGGCGTGACCGGACTCATCACGGCCGGAATCGGCACGGCCGGAAGCGGCGCGGCCGGAATCGGCACGGCCGGAATCGGCACGGCCGGAATCGGCACGGCCGGAATCGGCACGGCCGGGCTCGGGCAGGCGGCGGTTCGCCGTGGAGTTGCGGGGGCGTGCGGCGTCCATGCGACCTCCACCATGGCGTCGATCAACCGATCGTTCTCACGATAGATCCACATGGTCTTTTCGCCGCGAAACCGCTTTGCCGTTATCAAATCGGCATAAGCCCTCAAACGTGCATTAAACCCAAATTACCTCCTTCGAGTGACGCCCCGCCGCGCGCTGAATACGTGCCGCCCGCCAGCCCGCCTCGAACGCAACCGCCAGCCATCGCCGACCGGCGGCCACCTGCGGCCGCATGCGGGGCCGACGGTCACCTGCGGCCGCACTCGGGCCGACGCCACCAGCGGCCGCTCGGGGCCGGCGGTCACCTGCGGCCGTACGCACGGGCCGGCGGTCACCCGCGGCCGCGCTCGGGCCGGCAGTCACCCGCGGCCGCAAGTAACCGCTGGCGGTCACCTGCGGGCGCATGCGGGGGCCGGCGGCTAGTGCAGCGGCGTCAGGTTTCGTCGGGGCCGATCTCGGCGACTTCCCGGGCCGCGTCGGGGCCGTCGGCGAGGAGGACTGCGAAGCCCTCTTCGTCGAGGACCGGGACCTTGAGCGAGATGGCCTTGTCGTACTTGCTTCCGGGGTTGTCGCCGACCACGACGAAGGCCGTCTTTTTCGAGACGGAGCCGCTCACCTTTCCGCCCCGGGCGGTGACCGCCTCGGTTGCCTGGTCGCGGGAGTAGTTGGCGAGCGTTCCGGTCACGACGACGGTCATGCCCTCGAGGGGCCGCGGGCCTTCGTCGACCCGTTCGTCGGCCATGCGGACGCCGGCCTCGCGCCACTTGCGGACGATCTCCCGGTGCCAGTCGACGGTGAACCACTCACGAAGGCTCTCGGCGATCGTCGGCCCGACGCCGTCCACGGAGGACAACACATCCGGCTCAGCCTTGACCTTGGTCGCGGCGACGGTGGAGGCGGCGGCCTCGGCTTCGGCGCCCGTGGACTCGCTGGCGGCCTCGACCGCGGCGCCCGTGGACTCGGTGGCCGCCTCGACCGCGGCGCCCGTGGACTCGGTGGCCGCCTCGACCGCGGCGCCCGTGGACTCGCTGGCGGCCTCGACCGCGGCGGCCGTGGACTCGGTGGCGGCCTCGACTGCGGCGGCCTCCTCGGGGCTTCCGGGTGGGGCCGCCACGATCGCCTCGATGGCCTCCATCGAGCCGAACTGGCGGGCCAGAGCCTGGGCCGCGGTCGGGCCGACGTGTCGGATCGAGAGAGCGACCAGCACGCGCCACAAAGGGCGGTCCTTGGCGCCTTCCAGGTTTTCCAGGAGCTTCACCGCGTTTGTGCCGAGGCTGCCGTCCTGGTTGACGAAGAACGGGGACTGGCGCAACTGGTCCTCGGTCAGCGCGAACAGCTCGCCCTCGTCGGTGATGACGCCGGAGTCGAGCAGGGCCTGCGCCGCCTTGTAACCCAGCACCTCGATGTCGAAGGCGCCCCGGCCGGCCAGGTGGAAGACGCGCTCGCGGAGCTGCGCGGGGCAGGAACGCGTGTTGGGGCACCGGATGTCGATGTCGCTTTCCTTCGCCGGCGCCAGCTTGGTGCCGCAGGCGGGGCAGTGCGTCGGCATCACGAACGGGTGCGCGTCGTCCGGCCGGAGGTCGACCACCGGGCCCAGCACCTCGGGAATCACGTCGCCGGCCTTGCGCAGCACGATGGTGTCGCCGATCAGCACGCCCTTGCGCTCGACCTCACGCGCGTTGTGCAGCGTGGCCTGCGCGACCGTGGAACCCGCCACCTTCACCGGCTCGAGGACCGCGAACGGCGTGACCCGGCCGGTGCGGCCGACGTTCACCGCGATGTCGAGCAGCTTGGTCGTGACCTCCTCGGGCGGGTACTTGTAGGCGATCGCCCAGCGCGGCGCCCGCGACGTCGAGCCCAGGCGGCCCTGGATGGCCACCGAGTCGCACTTGATGACCACGCCGTCGATCTCGTGCTCGACGTCGTGGCGATGCTCGCCGTAGTAGGCGATGAACTCGCGGATGCCGTCGAGACCGTCGACCAGTTTCCAGCGGGAGCTGGTCGGCAGACCCCAGGATTTCAGGGCCTCGTACGCGTGTGACTGTGACGCCGGCGCGAATCCCTCCCGGGCGCCGATGCCGTGCACGACCATGCGCAGGCCGCGCGAGGCGGTGACCCGCGGGTCTTTCTGCCGCAGGCTGCCGGCGGCCGCGTTGCGCGGGTTGGCGAACGGCGCCTTGCCCTGCTCGACCAGCGACGCGTTGAGGTCGGCGAACGCGGAGACCGGGAAGTAGATCTCGCCGCGCACCTCGAGCAGGTCGGGCGGGTTGTCGCCGGCCAGCCGCTCGGGGATCTCGCGGATCGTGCGGACGTTTGACGTCACGTCCTCACCGGTGCGCCCGTCGCCCCGGGTGGCGCCACGGACGAGACGGCCTTTCTCGTACGTCAAATTGATCGCCAAACCGTCGACCTTGAGCTCACAGATGAACTCGACCGGCCCGCCGGCGTCGCGGACCGTGCGGTCGACCCAGCCGCTGAGCTCGTCGTCGTCGAAGACGTTGTCGAGCGAGAGCATGCGCTCGGCATGCTCGACCGGGGTGAACAGCGTGGAGAACGTGCCGCCGACGTTCTGGGTCGGCGAGTCGGGCGTACGCAGCGCCGGGAACTCCGCCTCGATCGCCTCGAGCTCACGCAGCAGCTTGTCGAACTCGGCGTCGGAGATGGTCGGCGAGTCGAGCACGTAATAGCGGTACTGATGACCGCGGAGCTCGTCGCTCAGCTCGGCGTGACGCGCGCTCGCCTCGGGCGTCGGGTCCTTGCCGGCGGCGGCCTCCTGCTCGGCGGTAGGACCCGCGACGACGGCCTCGTCGCTCTCCTGCTGCTTGGACTTCGCCTGCTCAGGCACCGTGACCCCCTTGCTCGACCTCTGGGGAGAACGGTAGTCGCCACCTCCGACATTTTTGTGGCCCGGCGCGCGTGGATCAGGTCTCGGCCAGCCTCCGCGCGGCCTCCCGGCAGGCGGTCAGGGCTTCTCGCGCGTACGGCGCGGTGGCCCCCGCCAGTCCACAGGCCGGGGTGATGACGACCTGCTCCGGCAACCGCGCGGCCGGGAAGCCGAGCCGCTTCCACAGCGTCGAGACCCGTTCGGCCGTACGCTTGCCGGCCGCCGACGGATCACCGGCGGCCGGGCTGCCGGTCGACGGGACGGCGCCCGCGAAGAGGCCCATCCCCGCTTCGATCGCCTCACCCAGCGGGTCGAGGTCTTTCAGCAACGCCAGGTCCACCGCTACGCCCGCGCTGCCCGCGTCTTTCAAGACATTGAGGGGTACGCCGGGTGCACAGCAATGCGCGACGACGGGCACCCCGACGGCTTCGACGATCGTCCGAAGGGCCGTGGCCGCGTCCGGCCCGTCGACCGCCCGGTAGGCGCCGAGTCCACTCTCGGTCGGCACCTGCCCGGCCAGCACGGCCGGCAGCGACGGCTCGTCCACCTGAAGCAGGATGCTCGCCCGGGGCAGCCGTTTGCGCACCTCGTCGACGTGCTTGCGCAGCCCCTCGGCCAGCGAGTCGGTCAGATCCCGGACGGCGCCCGGATCGCGCAGCAGCCGGCCGCCGATCGACCGGTCGATGCTCGCCGCGAGCGTCCACGGCCCGGCCGACTGGAGTTTCAGCGTGCCCGTGAACCCGTCCCCCTGCTCGGTGAGCTGGTCCAGGTCACGTTCGAGCAGATCGGCCGTACGCCGAAGGTCCTTGCCCGGCCGCGGCGCCACCTGCCACCGGCCCGCGTAGAGCTGCACCGGCAACTCCACGAGGAACCCGGCGCTGCGCCCGATCATGTCGGCCCCCGGCCCGCGAGCCGGCAACTCAGCCAGATGCGGGAGGTCGGGCAGTTCCCCGAACACGACCCGCTGCGCCTCGACGATGTCCGTCCCCGGCAGCGACCCGATGCCGGTGGCCGCCCCCGCCGGCCACGGAAATTCAGCCACGGCCGTGCCCCGAAACACCGGCCGCCACCGGCTCCGCGACCCGCACCTCAAGATCACCGGAGGAGGTGGAGGGCGCGGAGGTGGAGGGCGCGGAAGGACGCAGCGCGTCCGAGGCCGTGCCCGCGGTGATGGTGGCTGAGCCGAGGACGATGTCGCCGGCCGACGGGTCGCGGCGGTAGGCGACGATCGCCTGGCCGGCGGCCACTCCGCGGGCCGGGGTGAGGAGGCGGGCCGTCAGGGTGCCGTCGGCGACCGTGACCACGGCCGGGACCACCTCGCCGTGGGCGCGCAGCTGCACGTCGCACTCGACGGGGGTGTCGGCGCCGTGCCAGATCGGGCGGGTCGCCGTCACCACGTCGACCTCGAGGTCCTCGCGGGGGCCGACGGTCACCGTGTTGGACACCGGGGTGATCGACAGGACGTAGCGCGGGCGGCCGTCGGCGGCCGGTACGCGCAGGTCGAGACCCTTGCGCTGGCCGACCGTGTACGCGTACGCGCCGTTGTGGGTGCCGACCTTCTCACCCGTACGGCCGTCGACGATGTCGCCCGGCGCCTCGCCCAGCTTGCGCTGCAGGAAGCCCTTGGTGTCGCCGTCGGCGATGAAGCAGATGTCGTGCGAGTCGGGCTTGTCGGCCACGGCCAGGCCGCGGGCCGCCGCCTCGTCACGCACCTGCGCCTTGGTCGAGTCGCCCAGCGGGAAGACCGCCCGGGAGAGCTGGGCGCCGGTGAGCACGGCCAGCACGTACGACTGGTCCTTGGCCTCGTCGACGCTGCGCCGCAGCAGGCCGTCGGCGCCGAGGCGGGCGTGGTGGCCGGTGACCACGGCGTCGAAGCCGAGGGCGACCGCCCGGTCGAGCACCGCCTCGAACTTGATCTTCTCGTTGCAGCGGAGGCAGGGATTGGGCGTACGGCCCGCCGCGTACTCGGCGACGAAGTCGTCGACCACGCTCTCGTGGAACTGGTCGGCCATGTCCCACACGTAGAACGGGATGCCGATCACGTCGGCCGCCCGGCGAGCGTCGCGGGAGTCTTCCAGCGTGCAGCAGCCCCGCGCGCCCGTCCGGTAGGTCTGTGGGTTTCGCGCCAGCGCCAGGTGCACCCCGGTGACGTCGTGACCGGCGTCGTGGGCGCGCGCGGCGGCAACGGCGGAATCGACTCCGCCCGACATGGCCGCTAGTACTCGCATGGCGACAAGCCTATCCGGCGTCAGCGGGGCGTCTTCCAGGCCGTGGCGCGCCGGGCCCGCTCGACCGCGCCAGGCAGCGCCGCCACGAGCGCGTCGATGTCGGCCGTGGTCGAGGTGTGACCGAGGGTGAAGCGCAGCGACGACCGGGCCCGGTCGTCGTCGGCGCCCATGGCGATCAGCACGTGGCTGGGCTGGGCGACGCCGGCCGAGCAGGCGGAGCCGGTCGAGCAGTAGATGCCGGCCGCGTCCAGCAGTAGCAACAGCGCGTCGCCCTCGCAGCCGGGGAAGCTGAAGTGGGCATTGCCCGGCAGCCGGTCGCCGGTCACGCCGTTGCAGATGACGTCGGGCACGGCCGCGCGGACCCGGGCCACCAGATCGTCACGCAGGGCGGCGACCCGTACCGCGTACTCGGCCTGGCTCTTGACCGTCGCCTCGACGGCCGTGGCGAAGGCCACCACCCCCGGGGTGTCGAGCGTGCCCGAGCGGACGTCGCGCTCCTGGCCGCCGCCGTGCAGCAACGGCGTACAGGCGACGTCGCGGCCGAGCAGCAGCGCGCCCACCCCGACCGGTCCGCCCACCTTGTGACCGGTGACCGTCATGGCCGCCGCGCCGCTGGCCGTGAAGTCGACCGGAATCTGGCCCACGGCCTGCACGGCGTCGGTGTGGAACGGGATGCCGGCGGCCGAGGCCAGCGCGGCCAGCTCGTGGACCGGCTGGACCGTACCCACCTCGTTGTTCGCCCACTGCACGCTGATCACGGCGATCTCGTCCGCGTACTGGTCGACGACGGCGGCCAGGGCGGCCGGGTCGACCCGGCCGCCGGAGTCGACCGGCAGCCAGCTGACCTGGGCGCCCTCGTGCGCGCCGAGCCACTCCACCGCGTCCATGACGGCGTGGTGCTCGACCGCGGACGCCACCACGCGGTTGTGGTTGAGCGAGGCCGCCCGGCGGGCCCAGAAGATGCCCTTGGTCGCCAGGTTGTCGCTTTCGGTGCCGCCGCTGGTGAAGACCACCTCGGACGGGCGGGCGCCGAGGGCCGCGGCGATGCGCTCGCGGGACTCCTCGACCAGCCGCCGGGCATGCCGGCCGGCCGCGTGCAGGGACGACGGATTGCCGACCTCGCGGGCGGCGGCGACGTACGCCTCCAGCGCCTCGGCGAGCATCGGCGTGGTCGCCGCGTGATCCAAGTAGGCCATCACGATGAAGCTTATGCCTGACGACGAGCGGCCCGGCGCACAGCGCCGGGCCGCTCGTACGTGAGGACTGTTACTTCCGCTTACGGATCTCGTCGGCGGCCTGCGGCACGATCTTGAACAGGTCGCCCACCACGCCGTAGTCGGCGAGCTCGAAGATCGGGGCCTCGGGGTCCTTGTTGACCGCGACGATCGTCTTCGAGGTCTGCATGCCGGCCCGGTGCTGGATCGCGCCGGAGATGCCGAGCGCCACGTACAGCTGCGGCGACACGGTCTTGCCGGTCTGGCCGACCTGGAACTGGTGGGGGTAGAAGCCGGAGTCGACGGCCGCGCGGGACGCGCCCACGGCGCCGCCGAGCAGGTCGGCCAGCTCCTCGACCAGCTTGAAGTTGTCCGCGTTGCCGACGCCGCGGCCACCGGAGACGACCACGCCGGCCTCGGTGAGCTCGGGACGCGAGCCCTTGGTCTCGGTGACCCGCTCGACGACCTTGGTCAGCTTGTCGGCCTCGGACAGCTCGGCCGTGACCTGCTCGACGGCCGGCGTCGCGGCCGACGGCTCGGGGGTGACCGAGTTCGGGCGGATCGTCACGATCGGCAGGCCCTTGGTGACCTTCGACTTGACGATGGTGGAGCCGGCGAAGGCGACCTGGGTGGCGGTGCCGTCGGCGGCCACCTCGACCGCGTCGGTCAGCAGGCCGTTGTCCAGCTTGACGGCCAGGCGGCCGGCGATCTCCTTGCCCTCCTGGGTCGAGCCGAGCAGCACGGCGGCCGGCTGCTTCTCGCGGACGAGGGACGCCACGACGGTCGCCTTGGGGGCGACCAGGTAGTCGTACGCCTCGGCCTGGTAGATCTTCTCCGCGCCGTACTCGGCCAGCTTGGCCTGGTCGACGTCGCCGAAGACGACGGCGGACGGGGAGCCCAGCGTGCGGGCGATGGTCAGCAGCTCCAGCGTGACCTTCTTGACGGAGCCTTCCACGACGACAAGAACTTCAGCCATGACCGGCCCCTCTCAGACGAACTTCTCGGTGGCGAGGTACGAGACCAGCTGCGCGCCGCCGTCGCCCTCATCAGTGATCTTCGTGCCGGCCGAACGCGGCGGCCGCTTGGCGAACTCGAGCACCTGCGACGTGGCGCCGGCGAAGCCGACCTCGCCCGCGTCGACGCCGACCTCGGCCAGCGTCAGGGCCTGCACCGGCTTCTTCTTGGCGGCCATGATGCCCTTGAACGACGGGTACCGCGGCTCGTTGATCGTGTCCCAGACGCTGACCACGGCCGGCGTGGCCGCGGTGACGACCTCGTAGCCCTCGTCGGTCTGCCGCTCGGCGGTCAGCTGCGAGCCGTCCACCGTGAGCTTGCGGGCGCCGGTCAGCGCCGCGATGCCCAGCCGCTCGGCGATCATGTGGGGCAGGACCTGCACGCGGCCGTCGGTCGACTCGGCGCCGCAGATGATCAGGTCGGCGCCCAGCTGGCCGAGCGCGGCGGCGAGAACCTTGGAGGTGGCCACGGCACAGGAGCCGTGCAGCGCGTCGTCGGAGATGTGCACGGCCTTGTCCGGGCCCATCGACAGCGCCTTGCGGATCGACTCGGTCGCGCCGGCCGGGCCCATCGTCAGCACGGTGACCTCACCACCGTGCGCCTCCTTGATCTTCAGCGCCTCCTCGATGGCGTACTCGTCCATCTCGTTGATGACGTTGCTCGCCGAGGCACGCTCGACCGTGTTGTCCGAAGAGCTCAGGGTGCGCTCGGCACCGGAGTCGGGTACCTGCTTCACCAGTACGACGATGTTCATCGCGCTTTTACGACCCTCCTGTTATGACCGCCGGCCCATACACCCGCCAGGTTACCCGCCAGTAAGTTGCACGTGTCGTGCACCTAGTAGTGACTCACCTCACCCGTCCCGCCCGCAAGACGACTACGATCAGGGCAAGGAGGTGTCGCGATATGTCCGGCCAAATCGCTCCGCTGGTCGACGGTGTGCTTCCGTCCGACTCACATACTCCCCCACGCGTTCACGGCCCCGCGCCGGACACCCATGGACGTGCCGGACCCGACTCACCCTGGTGCCGATGCGGCCGCCCACGCGAGGCCTGCGTCAGTGACGAAGTCCGCATCCTGTGGACCCGCCTTCCGGACCTCCGCGGTCAATAATCAACGGGTGTTACGGGAGTGGTTCGATCCGGAGAAGACGCCGACGGTCGGCCGTACGCCCGACTACCGGTTCTCGCTGGCCAACGAGCGCACCTTCCTGGCCTGGATCCGTACGGGCCTGGCGCTGATCGCCGGCGGGCTGGCCTGCGCCCAGTTCCTGCCCCCGCTGCCGATCACCTTCCTCCGCGAGGGCCTGGCCATCGCCCTGCTGCTGCTCGGCGGCGTGGTCGCGCTGCGCGCGGTCGACCACTGGGCCCGCACCGAACGGGCCATGCGCCTGGGCGAGGAACTACCCGGCTCGAAGTTCCCGGCGATCCTGGCGATGACCGTCGCCCTCGGCTCCCTGCTCCTGATCATCACCGTCCTGATCAACGCGGCCAAGGACTGAACGCCCACCCATGACCGCCGACCACGGCGCCGCCGCCGAGCGCACCCGCCTGGCCTGGCGCCGCACCGCCCTCTCGGCGGCGGCGGTCGCCCTGCTCGCCCTGCGGCCCGCCATCACCCACCCCACCCACGCCGGGCGATGGATCGGGGCCGCCCTCATCCTGGTCGGCTGGGCCGCGATGGTCGCCATCGCCTACCGGCGGGCGAGGGGCCTCACGTCGTACCCACCCAAGCCCGCACGCCGCACCGTTCCGGCCTTCGCACTTCTCGCCCTGGCCTTCGCCCTGCTCGGCGGCTTGGTCATCGCCCTCTGACCCCCTCGCGCGCGGAGTCGCCCTGCTGCCCTCTCTCGCGCGGTCACCCCCTCACCCCTCGCGCGAAATCGCCCCGCTGACCCGTGCGTGAGGTCGCCCCTTGGCCCTCTCGTCGGAGGTCGCCTTCTCGCCCCTAACGCAAAATCGCCCGCCGCCCCTCTCGCGCGAGGTCACCTCCTCATCTCTCGCGCGAGGTGGCCTCTGGCCCTCTCGCGTGACGTCACCCCTGGCCCTCTCGCGTGACGTCACCTCTGACCCTCTCGCGCAACGTCACCCTGGCCCTCTCGCGCAACGTCACCCCTGGCCCTCTCGCGCGACGTCGCTCCTTCATCCCTCGCGCGAAGAGGGAAGCGCGGAAAGAGGGCGAGTGGGGAAGCGCCGCGCTACGCGCAGTCCGGGAAAAAGGAGCGAGGAGCGGAAGCGGGAAAGGCGCTAGAAGCGGAGGCGGGAAGGAACGCGCGGGAAGCGGAACCGGAACGAAGAAGCGCGCGGGAAGCGAGGAGCGGAAACCGGAAGACAGAGCGCTGGAAGACAGAGCGCCGGAAGAAGCAACGCGACGCGCGGAAGAGCAGGCGCGGAAGAGCAGGCGCAGGAGAGCAGGCGCAGAGAGTTAGGCGCAGAGAGTTAGGCGCAGAAGAAGGAAGGCGCAGAAGAAGGAAGGCGCAGGACAGCGAGGCACAGAAGGAGGAAGGCGTGGGCAACGAGGCACAGAAGGAGGAAGGCGTGGGCAACGAGGCGCGAGAAGAACAAGGCAGGAAGAACGAGGCGCAGGAAAGAAGCGTGGGAGGTGGGGCGGAAGAGGAGACGCGGAGGAGGGAAGGAAGGAAAACGGTGAAATGTCCGGAGAGCGGAGCCGGGCAAGGCCGGGGCAGGCGGGCGGCAGCGAAGGGGCGGCGTAGGAGCGCTCAAAGGGGCGGCGCCGACCAATTCGGTCCGGTTGTCATGCTCTGATCGTCGCCGGAAGCGCCGCCGCGCGTCATCATTGCCTCATGGTCCGGTTGTTCATCCTCCTGGCTGCCGTGCAGCTGGTGCTCTTCGTGCTGGCGCTGATCAGCTGCCTCTCGGCCGATCGGGTGCGTAGCGCGCCCCGCCTGGTGTGGGTTCTGGTGATCCTGCTGATCCCGCTGCTGGGCCCCATCGCGTACTTCGTCTGGGGGCGGCCCCTGCCGCCGCCGACGGAGGGTGGCCCCGTGCGCCGTGGCGCCTCGAGGCCCACCTCCCCCGACGACGACCCCGACTTCCTGCGGTCGGTCGACACCGAGAAGTCCCGCCGCGACAGCGAGATGCTCGCCCAGTGGGAAAGGGAGCTGAACAAGGGCGAGGAGGACTAGGCCAGGTTCGACGACCGGGGATAGGCGTCGGCCGGGTCGGTCAGGACGTTCACCAGGTACGGCACGCCCGCGGCGAAAGCGCGCTCGAGCGCCGGGCCGATCCCCGACGCCTTCTCCACCGTCTCTCCGGCGCCGCCGAGGGCACGGACCACCTCGTCGTAGCGCAGGCCGGGTTGCAGGTCGGCGGCCACGTCGTACCCGTACATGGCCCGCATGGGGTGTTTCTCGAGGCCCCAGATGCCGTTGTTGCCGACCACCATGACCACCGGGAGTTGCTGCCGGACCAGCGATTCCACGTCCATCAGGGAGAAGCCGGCGGCGCCGTCACCGAACAGCACGCAGATCTGCCGGTCCGGGTACGTGACCCGGGCGCCCATGGCGTAACCCATGCCGGTGCCGAGGCAGCCGTACGGGCCCGGGTCGAGCCAGGTGCCGGGCCGGGACGGCTCGAGATACCTTCCGGCGTACGAGACGAAGTCGCCCCCGTCGCCGATCGTCACCGCGTCCGGGGCGAGGATTTTGCGCAGCTCGCCGTAGACGCGGGCCGGTTTGATCGGGTCGGTCTCGGCCGCCATCGCCTCGGCGTCGCGGGCCTGGCCGGCGTCCTCGGCCGAGCGCAGCCCCGCGATCCACTCGGCGTGGTCGGCCCGGTCGCCGGTGTGGTCGGCCAGCGCCGTGAGGATCAGCCGCAGGTCGCCGGCGGGTGAGACGGCCGGCGTCACGTGCGTGGCCCGCTGGGAGGGCGCGTCCACGATGTGCACGACCTGGGCCTCGCCGAACTCGCCGAAGCCGAGCCGGAAGTCGAGCGGCGTGCCGATCACGCATACCACGTCGGCCTCGTTGAGGGCGGCCCGCCGGGCCTTGGCGAAGGCGAGCGGGTGGGTCGGCGGCAGCGCGCCCCGGCCCATGCCGTTGGTGAAGACCGGCACCTGCAGCGCCTCGGCCGCCGCCTTCAGCGCGTCGATCGCGTCGCCGCCCCACACGTCCGACCCCGCGATGATCACCGGCCGGGTGGCCGAGGCCAGGAGGCGGGCGGCTTCCTCGACCAGGGAAGGGTCCGGCTCGATCACCGGGATCGCCGGTGTGCCCGGCGCGGCCGCCTCGCCGGTGGAGAAGACGATCTCAAGGGGCAGGTCGAGGAAGGCCGGCCCGCGGTGGGCGGTGAGCGCGGCGGTCAGCGCGGCCCCGATCTCGCCCGCGACCGCGTCGGTGTCGCCGACCGTGCCCGCGTACTTGGTGATGGTCTTGACCAGCGGGACGTGGTCGAACTCCTGGAGGCTGCCCGAGCCCCAGCGGAACGCCGGCGCCCGGCCGCCCAGCACCAGCACCGGCGAGGCGTTGAAGAACGCGCTGGTCAGGCCGGAGATGCCGTTCGTCACGCCGGGGCCGGCGGTGAGCACGGCCAGCCCGGGGCGCCGCTGAAGCTTGGCCACGGCCTCGGCCGCGAAGACCGCGGACTGCTCGTGGCGTACGTCGTAGATCGGAAAACCGGTCTTGTGTGCCGCGTCGTAGAGCGGGAACACGTGTCCGCCGGAAAGGGTGAACATCTCCGTCACCCCGTACGCACGCAGGGCCGCCAGCGCCAGATCTCCGCCGTGCCCCTCGATCACCTCAGCCATGCCCAGCAGGTTACCGGTGAGTCAGATCCCCAGCAGCTCCCGAATCTCGCGCCACAAATTTTCCGCGTCGAGCGGCAGCGAGTCCCCGTTGCCGTAGCCGTACGCCACCACCAGCGCCACCAGGGGAACGACGATCATCAGCAGGGTGCTGAACGTGATCTGGAGGAACCGTACGAAGCCGCTGGAACGCTTGCGCGGCTTCTTCCCCGGCGGGCGCGGCGGCTGATAGGGCTGCGGCACCGGCGACATCGGCCGGCTCGGCGTCGCGGTCGCCACTGCCCGGGGAGGCACGGAGATGGGCCGGTCGGTAGGCGGTGGCGCGCTCACCGGCGGCGCGAAGGCGGACTTGGGGGTCGGCACGGTCGCGTGCGGATCGGGCGCCCAGTGGCTGTGATCGGCGTCCGGCCACGGATCGACCGGCGGCTGCAGTCCGGTGGTGCCGGGGATGTGCTCGACGACGGCCGGTTCCACCCGCACGGTCGCGGAGTCGGCCAGGCCGGTCGAGACCAGCCGCATCTCGGCCGTCGGCCCCGGGGCGGCCGGGCCGGAGGCCAGCAGCGCCGCACCGGCCAGGATGCTGCCCTCGGCCACCACCAGCTCGGGCTGCTCGATCACCACCGGCGCCTCGCCCAGCTCGCGGTGCAGCAGGGTGGCCACGAGCGGGATGCGGCTGGCCCCACCGACCAGGAAGACGCCGGCCAGCCGGCCCTCGGGCAGGTCGGCCCAGTCGAGCATGCCCTTGGTGATGCGTACGGTTTGGTCGAGGATCGGCCGGGCCAGTTTCTCCAGCTCGTCGCGGGTCAGGTGCACCTCGGTGTCGAGCAGCGGCACCACGAAGTCGGCCGACTGGGTGCGCGACAGCCGCTCCTTGGCGATCCGCACCTCCTCCCAGAGCTGACGCTGCGCGCGCCTCTCCTGGGCCGTCGTCGGCTCCATCAGGCGCTGCCACTCGTCGGTTTTCAGGTGTTCGACGATGGCGGCGTCGATGTCCAGCCCGCCGATGTCGTCACGGCCGTCGACGGCCATGACCTCGAAGCCTTCCGCCGTACGGGCGACGACGCTCGCGTCGAAGGTGCCCGCCCCGAAGTCGTGGACCACGACGACCGACCCGATCGGCACGTCGCGGCCGAGCACCTCGGCGAAGTACGTGGCCGCGGCCACCGGCTCGGCGACCAGCCGGGCCCGGGTGAGCCCGGCCTGGGCGGCGGCCTCGGCCAGCAGCGTGCGGCGGGTCGCGCCCCAGGTGGCCGGGCAGGTGAGCGTCACCTCGGGCAGCAGCGGGCCGACCGCGCGGTGCCATTCCTCGGCCACCCGGGCCAGCACCGCCGCGATCAGGTCGACGACCGGCACCTCCTGCTCGCCCAGGAGCACGAGGCCGTCGTCGATGCGGCGTTTCGGGTTGGGCTCGAAGCGGGCCGGGTCGAAGCGGGCGGCGTGCACGGCGTCGCGGCCGACGACGAAACTGCCGTCGGGCTCGGCGTAGACGGCCGAGGGAAGCAGCGGGGACCCGTCGACCAGGATCGGGCGGGCGCGGCCGTCGGGCCAGCGCGCCACCGCGACAGTGTTCGAGGTACCGAAGTCCACGCCGAGGGCATGCCTCTTCGGCTCACCTTGGTCGATGGGCATGGACCGAGTCTAGGGGGTACCCGCCGTCAGACGATCTTCCAGCGCGGAGGGTCATACCGCGCGCGCAGACAGCGAACGAGTTCGCCGTCGCGGGTGCGCCCGAAGGCACCCTCGGGCCAACAACGATCACCGACTGTCACATCGCGCTGAAACTGCTCACCGTCCGGCCGCGGCCGGTCACCGGGCGTGGGTGAGCTGCTGGGCGAGGCGACGGGTGACTCCGGCGGCTCGGGCGGCAGCATGATCAACTCGCTCGACGGCGTGACGCTCGGCACAGCGGGCTTCGAGGTGACCGGCGGTGGCTTGGTCGCCTCCGGCGCGGCGGCGGTGACGGTGGTGGTGGCTTTCCGGGTGGGGCGGCGCGTCTTCGACACCGGCGCCTCGGGGCTGCGCGGGGCCGCCACCGGCGGCTCGGGAGCGGGAACAGCGGGCGCCGGCGCGGCCGCCGACGGGCGCGGTGGCGGGGCGGCGGCCTGGTCGACCGCCGCACCGGAACCGCCGGACTCGGAGCCGGACCGGCCGAGCGTGAGCCAGCCGATCAGGGCGCAGAGCAGAGCCTGCCCGATCACCAGGGCCACGGCCATGCGCACGGTGCGCCGCACCCCACGCGTGACCGGGACCGGTTCCACACCGCGTGACTTTATGGCAACTGATCGATATATGCGAGGGTCAGCGGCCCGTAAATGTGGGTTTACGCTTCTCGACGAAGGCGGTGGTGCCCTCGATCCGGTCGTCGGTGGCGAACAACCCGGCGAACAGCTGCGACTCCAGGGCCAGGCCGGAGGCGAGGTCGAGGTTGAGCCCGCCGTCCACGGCCAGCTTGGCCGCCCGCAGGGCCAGCGACGGCCCGGTCACGTACGGCCGGACGAGCTCGACCGCCGTCCGGTAGACGTCGGCGGCCGGCGCCACCCGGTCGGCCAGGCCGATCCGCAGGGCCTCCTCGGCGTCGACCATGCGGCCCGAGAAGATCAGATCCTTGGCGCGGGCCGGCCCGATCAGCCGGGCCAGCCGCTGGGTGCCACCGGCGCCCGGGATGATGCCCAGCTTGATCTCGGGCTGGCCGAGCTTGGCGTCGTCCGCCACCACCCGCCAGTCGCAGGCCAGGGCCAGCTCACAGCCGCCGCCGAGCGCGTAGCCGGTGATCGCGGCGACGACCGGCTTGGGGATGCGGGCGACGGCGTCGAACGCGCTCGACAGCGCCTCGGCGCGGATCGCCATCTCCTGGTAGCCGACCTTGGTGAACTCGGTGATGTCGGCGCCCGCGGCGAAGACCTTCTCACCGCCGTACACGATGATGGCCTTGACTCCCTCGTCGCCGGCGGCGGAATGCGCGACGGCGCGAAGTTCTTCCTGAAGTTGGGTATTGAGAGCGTTCATCGGGGGCCGGTTCAGCTTGATGGTTCCGATACCGTCGTTGGTCTCCAGCGTCACGAACTCGCCCACGAACAGCCTCCTGAGTATTGGTTCAGGTCAGCCTACGACGGGTACGGAGATGACAATGACCACCTACTACCGGGACCCGGACGTGTGGATCACGTCCGGCGGCGTCCGGATGAACGGTGTCGATCTGGCTCTGGACGACCTGATCCAGGTCTGGCACACGCGTGGGCGCCGGTCCTGGGCGACGATCGCCGGCCGGGGCGCGCTGGGCCTGGCCATTCTCGTCCCGATCCTGCTGGGTGCGCTCGGCATCATGGTGGCGCTGCTGATCGACGCCTCCACCAGCACCACCATCGCGCTGGTGGGCGGCGGCGTGCTGGTCGGCCTGGCCACGGCGCCGCTGGCCGACGTGCTTCTGGAGCAGGTCGACCGCTCGTACGACCGAGGCAGCCGCACCCGGGAGATCTGGGCCCGGACCCCGACCGGCAAGGTCATGCTGCTGCGCACGCCCGACTCGGCGCGCTTCGGCCGCGTCTACCGGGCCCTTCAGCGGGCGCTCGAACCTTCTCTAAAGTGACGCGGATGAACAAACAAGCCGCCGGGCTCTCGGTCCTGCTCGCGACCACGGGCGCGCTGCACTTCGCCGCCCCGAAGCCGTTCGACGCGATCGTGCCGCGCTCCCTGCCGGGCTCCCCGCGCACCTGGACCTATCTGAGCGGCGCCGCCGAGCTGGCCGTGGCGGCCGCCGTCGCGCATCCCCGCACCCGGCGCGTGGGCGCCCTGGCCGCGGCCGGCCTGTTCGCCGCGGTCTTCCCGGCCAACGTCAAGATGGCGGTCGACTGGCGGCACGCCTCGCCGGCCAAGCGGGCCGTCGCCTACGGGCGGCTGCCGTTGCAGATACCGCTCGTTCTCTGGGCCCGCCGCGTTTTTGCCCAATAGCGTGCGGGCGGGGGGACGAGTCGGTGACCATCGGAACTGATGCGAGCCACCCAGACGCGCCCCACCGGTGTCGAGCGGACCTTCGGCCTCGACGAGATCATCGTGACGAAGACCGATCCGCGCGGCGTCATCACGTACGCCAACAGCGTCTTCCTGCGGACCTCGGCCCTCACCGAGGCCGAGGCGGTCGGGCAGCCGCACAACCTCATCCGGCACCCGGACATGCCCCGGGCCGTCTTCAAGCTGCTCTGGGACACCCTCGAGCAACGGCAGGAGATCTTCGCGTACGTGAAGAATCTGGCCGCCGACGGCGCCCACTACTGGGTCTTCGCCCACGTCACGCCCTCGTACGCGGCTGACGGCCGGCTCGCCGGCTACCACTCCAACCGCCGCTCCCCCGACAAGCACGTGATCACCGAGGTGAGCCGCCTGTACGACCGGCTGCTCACGGCCGAGCGGGGCGCGCCGAACACCAAGGCGGCGGTCGAGGCGGGGTGGCAGGCGATGCTGGCGGAACTCGGCGGCCAGACGTACGACGAATATGTCTGGGCCCTGACCACCGGTGCCCGCTGATGGCCGACGAGGTCCTCCGGCTGATCACCGATGTGTGCCGCCGGGCGGCCGCCGGTGACCTGGAGGCGCGCCTGCCCTCGATCGGCGACACCGACGAGGCCGTGGCCGCCCGCGAGGCGATCAACAACCTGCTCGACACCAGCGACGCGTTCCTGCGGGAGTCGAGCGCGGCCTCGGCGGCGGCCGCGCAGGGACGCTTCCACCGCCGCATCCTGACCCGCGGCCTGCGCGGCGCGTTCAAGACGGCGGCCGAGGAGATCTCCGCTTCCACATCGGTGATGAGCCAGAACGCGGCCCGCATCGCCGAGGCGAACGCGGCCCGGGTCGCGCTCGCCGACGACCTGGAGTCGGCCGTGCTCTCGGTGTCGGAGCAGGTGGCGACCGCGGCCACCGAGATGGGGGCCACGGCCAACGGGCTCGCCGACTTCGCGCGCGACGCGGTGAGCGAGGCGGAGCGCGGCCTGTCCACGGTGACCGGGCTGCGCGCGGCCTCCGATCAGATCCGGACGGCGGTCGACCTGATCAACGCGGTGGCCAAGCAGACCCGGCTGCTCGCGCTGAACGCGACCATCGAGGCCGCCCGCGCCGGTGAGGCCGGCAAGGGCTTCAGCGTGGTCGCGGGCGAGGTGAAGAACCTGGCCACGGAGACCAGCGCCTCCAGCGACGAGATCATGGGACAGGTCAACACCGTGCAGGAGGTGGCGAACGACGCGGTGACGGTCCTCGAGACGGTCACCAACAGCATCCGCGAGATGAGCGGCCTGGTCGACGGCATCGCCGCCGCGGTCGACGGCGGCGGCGACGTGGGCAGCACCGGCCTCTCCCAGCTGGCCGAGGTGCTGCGGTCCGAGGTCAACCGCTTCGTCACCACGGCCCGCCAGACCTAGCCCCGCTCTAGCCCCCGTTGTAGATCTCGTCGATCGCCGCGCGCGTGGGCAACGAATTGGAGGCGCCGACCTTGCGTACGCAGGCGGCCCCGGCCGCGTTGGCCCAGCGCACCGCCTCGATCAGATCGCGGCCCTCACCCCAGGCCACGGCCAGCGCGGCGGTGAAGGCGTCGCCGGCGGCGGTCGTGTCGACGACATTCACCTTGAACGACGGGACCTGCTCGTCGCGGCCCTCGCGGTCGGCGTACCGGGAACCGCTCCCGCCCAGCGTCAGCACCACCCGCGGCACCAGGGCGAGCAGGGCCGGCACGTCGATCGTGTCGCCGCCGGTGACGGCCAGGGCCTCGACCTCGTTGACCACCAGCAGGTCGACGTTCTCCAGCAGCTCCGGCGGCAGCTCCCGGGCCGGGGCCGCGTTCAGGATCATCCGGGTGCCGCCCGCCCGCGCGGCCCGGGCCGCCTCGATCACGGTCTCGACCGGGATCTCCTGCTGGCAGAGCAGCACGTCGGCGGCCGCGATCTCGTCCCGCTCGCCGTCGCTCAGGCCGGTGAAGGCGTTGTTGGCGCCCGGCGCGACCAGGATCGAGTTCTCCCCGGCGCGATCCACCATGATCACGGCGACGCCGGAGACCCCGTACGTCGTCCGCACGTGGGTCATGTCGACGCCGGCCCCGTTGAGCTGGGCGTTCAGGTTGACGCCGAACGAGTCGGAGCCGATCGCGCCGAGGAAGCAGGTGCGTCCGCCGGCCCGGGTGGCGCCGATCGCCTGATTGGCGCCCTTGCCGCCCGGCATCATCAGGAAGTCGTCGCCCAGCACCGTCTCACCCGGCCGGGGCAGGCGCTCGGCCAGCCCGACCAGGTCCATGTTGGCGCTGCCGGCGACCACGATCCGCGGGGACACGTCAGGCCGCCCGGGCCGTGTACCGGTCGCCGAACCGGTCGATGATCAGCGGCAGGCCGAACGTCTTGGACAGGTTGTCGGCGGTCATCACCTCGCCCAGCAGGCCGGCCGCGACGATGGTGCCCTCGCGCAGCAGCAGCCCGTGGGTGAAGCCCGGCGGGATCTCCTCGACGTGGTGGGTGACCAGCACCATGGCCGGCGAGTCGGGGTCGAGGGCGAGCTCGGTGAGGCGGGCGATCAGATCCTCCCGGCCGCCCAGGTCGAGGCCGGCGCTGGGCTCGTCGAGCAGCATCAGCTCGGGGTCGGTCATCAGGGCCCGGGCGATCAGGGTGCGCTTGCGCTCGCCCTCGGAGAGGGTGCCGAACTCGCGGTCGACCAGCGTGCCCATGCCGAGCTGGGCCAGCAGTTGCCGGGCGCGCGCCTCGTCCTGCGGGTCGTAGCTCTCCCGCCAGCGGCCCACCACCGACCAGGCGGCGGTGACCACGACGTCGAGGACCCGCTCGTCGGCCGGCACCCGGTCGGCTAACTGGCCGGTGGCCAGGCCGATGCGGGTCCGCAGCTCGTTGATGTCGGTGCGCCCGAGACGCTCGGCCAGCACGTAGGCCGTGCCGCGGGAGGGGTGAAGCCGGCCCGAGGCCAGGTTGAGCAGGGTCGTCTTACCGGCGCCGTTCGGCCCGAGGACCACCCAGCGCTCGTCCAGCTCGACCTGCCAGGACAGGCTCCGAACCAGGAAGTTGCCGTTGCGGATCACGCTGACCCGGTCGAACGCGATGACGGTGTCGTCGTCGGGAGGGAGAGTCACGGGACCATCCAACCACGCGTTTTACCTCAGGCCGTTGTAGACCCGAACACCTCATCCCGTACGGCGTCGAGGGCCGTCCACAGCGCGCCGTGCAGCACCGGATCGGACTCCACCTCGGTGATGACGACCTTCGGGTGGACCAGCGTGATCGCGGCGACCTCCTGCTCGACGCGCTCGGCCAGGGCCGGGCCACCGGCGTGACTGATCTCGCCCGCCAGCACGACCAGAGGCGGGTCGAGAACGACACAGGTGGCCGCGACACCCAGGGCCAGCCGCGCGGCGAGCTCGTCGAGCACCGGCTCGCCGGCCTCACCGGCGGCGACGGCGTCCCGGATCACATCGGCCGCCTCGGCGCCGCGGAAGCCGTACTTCTTGCCGATGGTCTTGACCGCCTCGGCCCCGGCCAGGCTCTGGAAGGCGCCACGCACGCCGCCCTTGGCGGCCCGCTTGGACGAGTGCCGGGGCACCTCGGCGCCGGGCACGGGCAGATAGCCGATCTCGCCGGCGGCGCCCGTGCTGCCCTGATGCAGGCGGCCGTCGATGACACTGGCCAGACCGACACCGCGGCCGGCCCAGATCAGCACGAAATCGCGAACCCCGGTGGCGGCGCCGGTGCTCTGCTCGGCGACGGCGGCCATGTTCACGTCGTTGCCGAAGACGACCGGGGTGTGCAGGTCGCGGCGAAGGTCGTCGAGCAGCCCACGATGCCAGCGGGGCAGATCCCAGGCGAAGGAGATCTCGCCGCTCTGCGGATCGACCAGGCCCGGGGTGCCGAGCACGACCCGCCGCACCGAGCCCATGTCGGCACCGGCCTCGGTCGCGGCCCGCACGACAGCGTTGTGCACGACGCCGACCGGGTCGTCGGTGTCCTTGGTGGACTGCTCGTCGCGCCCGATGATCGTGCCGGTGATGTCGGCACAGGCGGCGACGACCCGATCGGGCCCGACGTCGACGCCGATGACGTGGGCGCTGCCCGGGGTGACCGCGTACAGCTGGGCGTTGGGCCCGCGACCGCCGGCCTGCTCACCGACCCGGCGCACGAGACCGCGCTGCTCCAGGCGCTCCACCAGCTGCGAGGCGGTGACCTTGCTGAGGCCGGTCATCTCGCCCAGCTGGGCCCGGGTCAGCGGCCCGCGCGAGAGCAACAGTTCCAGCGCCGCGCGGTCGTTGAGCGCGCGCAACAGCCGGGGCGTGCCCGGAAGGCGGGTGGCGGCCATGCGATCCCCTACTTATTTAGGATTATTTCCTATTAGATTACCGGCACCCATCAAACGGGTAGGCGCAGCGTAGCGGTCCCGGCGCGTCGGCAACTCCCCCACCGATCGACCTCGAGCGATCATGGCAGGTCCCGCCCACGCCGACCAGACCCGAAGCCCCGCCTTCACCCTTCCCACCTCCCCGCGCAACCGAGCCCTCGTCGTCATAGCGCCGCGCACCGCCCTTGTTGAACATGTTCAAGTTTCGGTTTACGCTCCTGAGTATTACTTGAACACGTTCAAGAAAGGCGATCCGATGGATCCGAAGGTGTGGATGTACCTCGCGTATCTCGCGGTCAGCGTCGGCCTGACCGTCTGGGTGGCCACCACGCTGTCCCGCAACGGGATGGTCTTCCTGGCCGACGTCTTCGCCGACGCGAAGCTGGCCAAGGCGGTCAACCAACTGCTGGTGATGGGCTTCTACCTGCTGAATCTGGGATACGTCACGGTGGCCATGCGATCGGGAGGCGCGATCGCCGACACGAGCGAGGCACTGGAGACCCTGTCCATGAAGATCGGGCTGGTGCTGCTCGTCCTCGGGGTTCTGCACTTCTGCAACGTCTTCTTCCTGGGCCGCTACCGGCGCGGCCGCCTGCGCCAGCAGCAAGCCGTGCCCCCACTGCCGCCGGCCGGCCGCCTTCCGTTCCACCCGCAGACCCCACCGCCGGCCCGAGCATGAGAACTCGCGAAATCAACCCGGCCGGCTCCGGGAACGGCCACCATGAACTCGGTCCGGCCGGTCACGGGGCCGGCCGGACCGAACCACTCGGCGGGATCGGGTCCTTCGCTGTTCTCTACGACGCGGGGTGCCCGATCTGCCGGGCCGCGGGGCGCTGGTTGCGGGGGCGGGCTCAACTCGTACCGCTGGAATTCATCCCCGCGGGGTCGGCCGTGGCGCGGCAACGGTTCGCCGGACTGGACCATGAGGCGACACTGCGGGACATCACGGTGATCGGCGATGACGGCTCGGTCTACGTGGGGGACGCGGCCTGGGTGGCGTGCCTGTGGGCGCTTGCCGACTACCGGGCCATGGCGGAACGGATCAGTTCGCCGGTGCTGCTGCCGACCGCCCGCAAGTTCATCGCCGCCGTGTCCGCCCTCCGGGAGGCGACGCGCACGCCGGCCACCGAGGCCGGGGAGGCACGCGCGGACTGGGCGGGGGACTACGGTGACGGGTGTGACGACCGCTGCCGCTGAGCCGACCGGCCCGGACGACCCATCGCCGGCCACCCCGCTCACCGAGCCGCCCTCCCGGGTGGAGAAACCTCGGCGGGCCCGGGGCGAGCAGACGCGGCAGCTGATTCTGGAGACGGCGCTTCGGCTTTTCCGGGAGCGGGGGTACGCCGAGACGACCATGCGGGCCATCGCCAAGGAGGCGGGGGTCGCGGTCGGGAACGCGTACTACTACTTCGACTCCAAGGAACACCTGATTCAGGGGTTCTACGACCGGAACCAAGCCGCGCACCGGGCGGCGGCGGAGGAAGTCTTCGCCGCCGAGAAGGATTTGGCGCCGCGACTGCGCGGGGTGTTGCACGCGGGCATCGACGTCAACGGCCCGTACCACTCGTTTGCCGCCACCTTCTTCAAGAGCGCGGCCGAGCCGTCATCGCCGCTGAGTCCGTTCTCGCGGGAGTCGTCGCCGGCGCGTGAGGCGGCCATCGCGATCTTCCGGGATGTGGTGGAGGGTTCGACGGCCAAGCTCGATCCGGAGTTGCGCCGTGAGCTGCCCGAGTTGCTGTGGCTCGGGTGGATGGGGGTCATTCTCTTTTGGGTGTACGACAGGTCGCCGGGCCAGAGGCGCACCCGCCGGCTCATCGACGGCGTCGTGCCGCTGATCGACCGGCTCGTCTCGCTGTCCCGGCTGCGGGTGCTGCGGCCCGCGTTGCGGCAGGTGCTGGGCCTGATCGACAGCATTCGCCGGGACGATTGATCACTTTCGGTAGTGCATCACCGCCGCCACGGTAAGTGATCGGCTCTGGACCTATATCCCTTGCTGTCCAGAAATAGCCGGATCTGTCGCCCATTCCGCGTGGGCCGAACGGCCATTTCGGCCACCGAGAGCTTTCGGCCGGCAACCACCGGCACGTAGCGTTATCACCGCAGGTGGATCTGGGGACGTCGCGGACAGTGGGCTCGGGCCACGGGACCGGTTCGAGCCTTCGCGACGCAGACGGTGAGCCGGGCCCGGCCGCGGATTTCGGGAGCAATCCGCCGCCGGCCCGGCTCACGCTGCATTCGGGCCGCAGAACCTCAGGCCGCCTTGAAAGACCGCAGGCGCAAGCTGTTGAGAACCACGAAGACCGAGCTCAGCGCCATCGTGGCCCCGGCGATCATCGGGTTGAGCAGGCCGGCCGCGGCCAGCGGCAGAGCCGCCACGTTGTAGGCGAAGGCCCAGAACAGGTTGCCGCGGATGATGTTCAAGGTGCGGCGCGACAACCGCACCGCGTCCACGGCGGCGCTCAGGTCATCGCGTACCAAAGTGAGATCTGAAGCCTGGATCGCGACGTCGGTGCCGGCGCCCATCGCCAACCCGAGATCGGCCTGGGCCAGCGCGGCCGCGTCGTTGACGCCGTCGCCGACCATGGCCACCGACTTGCCCTCGGCCTGCAGACCCTTGACCACGTCCACCTTGCCCGCCGGCAGCACCCCCGCGAAGACCTTGGTGATGCCGACCTCGGCCGCCACCGCCTCGGCGACCGGCGCGGCATCGCCGGTGACCAGCATCGGCTCCAGCCCCAGCCGCCGGAGCCGGGCGATCGCGGCCCGGCTCGTCGGCCGTACGGCGTCGGCCAGCCCCAGCCACCCCGCCACCACCCCATCGACGGACACCTCGACCCAGGTCGAGCCGTCGACAGCCGCCGAGGGCGGCGCCCCGGCCCCGATCACTACTTCCACGCCACCGACGCGGCCGCGCACGCCGACGCCGGCCGTCGCGTGGAAGTCCGTGACCGCGGGCAGCGCGCCCTTCTCCCGGGCGGCGTCCGCGATCGCGCGGCCGATCGGGTGCTCCGAGGCCGCCTCGACCGCGCCCGCCAGCCTCAACAGCTCCGCCGGGTCGGTTCCGCCGGCCGGGATCAGCGCCGCCAGCGCCATCCGGCCCGTGGTCACCGTGCCCGTCTTGTCCAGCACGATCGTGTCGGCCCGGCGGGTCGACTCCAGGGCCTCCACGCCCCGGATCAGGATGCCCAACTGGGCGCCACGGCCCGTACCCACCAGCAAGGCCGTCGGCGTGGCCAGGCCGAGGGCACAGGGGCAGGCGATGATCAGTACGGCCACCGCCGCCGTGAACGCCGCGGACGATCCCTCGCCGGTACCGAGCCAGTAGCCGAGCGTCCCCACCGCGAGGGCGATCACCACCGGCACGAACACGCCCGAGATCCGGTCGGCCAGGCGCTGCACGGCCGCCTTGCCGTTCTGCGCCTCCTCGACCAATCGCGCCATCTGCGACAACTGGGTGTCGGCGCCCACCTTCTCGGCCCGCACCACCAGGCGCCCGCCGGCGTTCACCGTCGCGCCCGTCACCGGGTCACCCGGCCGTACCTCGACCGGCACCGACTCACCGGTCAGCAGGCTGACGTCCAGCGCCGACACTCCGTCGACCACCACGCCATCGGTGGCGACCTTCTCACCCGGCCGTACCAGGAAGATGTCACCCGGCGTGAGATCGCCGGCCGGAATGACCCGCTCGACGCCGTCCGCGAGGACGGTGACCTGCTTGGCCCCGAGCTCGAGCAGCGACCGCAGCGCGTCACCGGCGCGGCGCTTGGCCCGCGCCTCCAGATAGCGCCCGGCGAGCAGGAAGGTGGTGACCCCGGCCGCCGCCTCCAGGTAGATCGCGTCGCCGTCGCTCGCGGTCAGGGAGAACGGGTGCGTCATGCCCGGCATCCCGGCGTCACCGAGGAACAGCGCCCAGATCGACCATCCGAAGGCGGCCAGCGTGCCCATCGACACGAGCGTGTCCATGGTGGCCGCGCCGTGCCGCAGGTTCACGAAGGCCGACCGGTGGAACGGCCACCCGCCGTACACCACGACGGGTGAAGCAAGCACGAGCGACAACCACTGCCAGTAGTCGAACTGCCATGACGGAACCATGGCCAAGACGATCACCGGAAGGCTGAGCACGGCCGAGATCAGCAGCCGGTCGCGCAGCGGATCCCGCCGCTCCGCGACGTCCACCGGCTTCTCCGGCGCGGGCTCGGCCGCCGTGTAGCCGGTCTTCTCGACCACAGCGATCAGGTCGGCGGCGGAGACGGAGACCGGAACCGTGGCCCGCGCTTTCTCCGTGGCGTAGTTGACAGTGGCCGTCACGCCGTCCACCCGATTCAGCTTCTTCTCGATGCGATTGGCGCACGCCGCGCACGTCATCCCACCGATCTCCAGCTCGATCACCCGCTCCATGCCTCCGAGCATACCCCTCGGGGGTACGGGTATGCCTCACCGTAAGCCCTGGATGGATGCGGCCACCCTTGCGGGCGCCGACCGCTCAGCAACGTGCCCCTGCCCGCGCAGGGTCGTCCGCGTCGCGTTCGGCAGGACTCTCTCCAGCGCTTGCAAGCAGGGCTGGGCAGGGCAGCGCGGGACATTGCGGACAGCCCCGGACAGCGCGAAACGGCATCGGACGGCGCGGTACGGCATGGGACGGCGCGTACGCCATGGGACGGCGCGGCACGCCATGGGACGGCGCGGCACGGCTACGGACGGCATGCGAGGGCGCGGGACGGCAAGGAAAGGGCCGAGGCAGTGCCAAGCCGGAGTCGAGGCCGGGCCGCTGCCGGAGTTGGATTTGGCGTCGAAACGGGTCGGGGGTGAGGCCAGTTTGGCTCGGGGCTGGCATTCGGGCCGGGGCCCAGATTCGAACCGAAGCTCAGGCCGGAGCCGGAGCCGGAGCCGGAGCCGGGCCGGGCGGGAGCCGGGCCGCGGCCAGAGACGGACCCAGCCGAAGCCAGAGACGGGCCGAGGCCGAGTCGCGCAGCTTCTCAAGGGGGCCAGGGTTGCGGCCAAGTCGGGCGAGGCCGACGCCAGCTAAGACCCGAGGCTGAAGTCGGCCAAACTCAAGGTTCACGCTCGGGCCGGGGCTTGTTGCCGGGGCCATGGTCGGGCAGGAGGCTAGGGCCGACGGCAGACGGGCGACCGAGGCCGACGCCGATGCCGATGCCGGGCGGCAAGCCAAGGTCGACGCCGTGCTGGAGGCGAGAGGCGGGCCGAGCGGGAAGCCAGGGGCGGTGCCGAGACGGGGCCGACAGCGCGGCGGCGGGCAGGGCCCGGCTGGGGCCGGGCCCTGACGAGCGGCGGGGAGGGGCGGGGTCAGCTTGCCGGGGTCTCCGCTGTGGCGATCAGGGTGGCTCGGCCGAGGATGTGGCCGGCCATGGTGAAGCCGAGGTTGGCTGGGGTGGCGTCGGCCGGGACGCCGATGTCGGGGACGTCCAGGGCGTGCACCGTGATGAAGTAGCGGTGTGCGCCGTGGCCGGCCGGCGGGGCCGCGCCCAGGAAGCGGGCCAACCGGGCGTCGTTCGGCAACTGCACCGCGCCTGGCGGCAAGCCGGAGCCGCTGTCGTCGCCCGCGCCCTCGGGCAGGGACGTGACGTCGGCCGGGATGTTGGCGACCGCCCAGTGCCAGAAACCGGAACCGGTCGGCGCGTCCGGGTCGTACACCGTCACCGCGTAACTCTTCGTTCCGGCCGGCGCCCCGCTCCAGCTCAGCTGCGGGGAGGCGTCCTCGCCGCCGGGGATGCCGAACATGCCGGAGTGCTGTGCGGCGGGCAGTGGCTGCCCGTCGGCGACGGTTGTGCTGGTGACTGTGAAGGTGGGCGCCGAAGGAAGGCGCGCGAAAGGATCGTTCATAGTCGACTACCCTACGGATAATCGATTATCTGCGCCAGATAGGGTGATCCTTGTGACCCCCTCGGAACGGATGTACCTGGCGCTGCGGGCGGCCATCCTGCACGGCGACTTCGCCCCGCGGCAGCCCCTGAAGCCGCAGGAACTGGCCACCCAGCATGTGGTCAGCCTGGCCGTCGCCCGCGAGACCCTGCTGCGCCTGGTCGGTGAAGGACTGGCCGACCGGCTGCCCAACCGGGGCTTCGCCGTGCCGGACACCGGTGACGAGCGGTGGCAGCAGATCGCCGAGGCGCGGGCCACCGTCGAACCGGCCATGCTGCGGATGGCCATCGAGCGCGGTGACCTCGAGTGGGAGGCCCGTGTGCGGGCCGCGCATCATCGGCTGGCGCGGGCCACGCCGTACGAGCAGGATCCCGATGGCTGGTCCGAGGCCCATCGGCTTTTTCATCGCACGCTGCTCGAGGCGTGCGGCAACGACGTGCTGATGGGCACCTTCGACCGGCTCTGGACCGACAGCGAGCTGGCCCGGCGCTGGTCGGCCGTCAAGGGGCCGGCCCGGGACGCCGCCGCCGAGCATCTGGCGCTGGAGGAGGCCGTTCTGGCGCGGGAGGCCGACCGGGCGGCCGGCCTCCTACACCATCACGTGACCCGGACCGTCAAGCCGCTGACGAGGTCTTGACCAGGGTTCGGATCTGGCGCAGCAGCACCGACAGGGCGGCCAGCTCGGCCGGGGTGTCGCCCACGTTGCCCATGGCGTTGGCGGCCCGGGCGATGGAGGCGGCATTGACGCGTTCCCATTCGGAGACGCGGTCGTCGGCCGAGGCGTCCGCCGGTGTCGACTGCAGGACCTCGGCTGTCAGGGCGGCCAGCGCCGCGTACAGGTCGTACCGCAACGCCATGCGGGCCAGCGTCTGCCAGCGGTCGCCGCGCGGGAGCTTGGAGATGTGCGACAGCAGCTGGTCGATGTGGAAGCGCTCGGACAGGGCGAAGTAGACCGGGGCCACCTCGTCCGCGTCGCGGCCGGTGGCCACGCCCGTCTCCAGGATGTCGAGCAGGCCGAAACCGTAGTTGACCAGCGTCACCCGCTCGGCCAGCTCCATCGGCACGCCCTTGTCGACCAGCCAGCCGATGTGCTCGTCCATCGAGAGACGTTCGTTGCCCTTGAGCACCGCCGACATTCTCGGCATGAGGTCCTGTACGCCGTGCCGCAGCCGCGCCACCTCGCCGGCCACGTCGATCGGCGAGCGCCGGGTGCTCACCAGCCAGCGGACGGCCCGGTCGAGCAGCCGCCGCGACTCCAGGAAGACCAGTGTCTGGGCCGGCGTCGGCACCTTGTTGTCCAGGGCCTCGGCTTCGGCCCAGATGCCGGCCAGCCCGTACGTGTCGCGGATGACCACGTACGCCCGGATGACGTCGGCCGCCGAGGCGCCGCTCTCTTCCATGGCGCGGAAGATGAACGACGTACCGCCGCGGTTGACCACCTCGTTGACCAGGACCGTCGTGATGATCTCGCGGCGCAGCCGGTGGCCGGCCATCCGAGTGGCGAACCGCTCGCGCAGCGGCGTCGGGAAGTATCCGGACAGGACGGAGGCCGTCCACGGCTCGTCGACCAGCTCGTCGGCCAGGACCTCCCGCTCCGCGGCGATCTTGACGTACGCCAGAAGGACCGCGAACTCGGGCGCCGTCAGCCCCTCGCCGTTCTCGTAGCGGGTGGCCAGCTCGGCGTCGGTCGGCAGGGCTTCGAGCTCGCGGTTGAGCTGCCCGCTCTCCTCCAGCCAGGTCAGCATGCGCCGGTGCACCGGCAGCAGCGAGTGCGCCTGGGAGCGGGCGTTGCCCAGGGCCTGCGCCTGCTCGTAGTTGTCGCGCAGCACCAGCGCCGCGACCTCGTCGGTCATGGTGGCCAGCAGCTCGTCCCGCTCGGGCAGGGACAACTCGCCGTCGGTGACCGCGCCGCCCAGCAGGATCTTGATGTTGACCTCGTGGTCGGAGCAGTCCACACCGGCCGTGTTGTCGATGAAGTCGGTGTAGATGCGGCCGCCGGTGCGGGCGAACTCGATGCGCCCGCGCTGGGTCAGGCCCAGGTTGCCGCCCTCGCCCACGACCCGGCAGCGCAGCTGGCCGCCGTTGACGCGGATGGCGTCGTTGCCCTTGTCGCCGACGTCCGCGTGCGTCTCGGCGGACGACTTGACGTACGTGCCGATGCCGCCGTTCCACAACAGGTCGACCGGCGCGCGCAGGATGGCCCGCATGAGCTCGACCGGGCTGATCGCCGTGGCGTCGCCCAGATCGAGGGCGGCGCGCACTTCCGGCGAGACAGGGATCGATTTCGCCGTACGGGGATAGACCCCACCGCCCTGCGAAATAAGCGACTTGTCGTAATCGTCCCACGAGGAGCGCGGCAGGTCGAAGAGCCGCCGGCGCTCGGCGAACGACGCGGCCGGATCGGGAGCGGGGTCCAGGAAGATGTGCCGGTGGTCGAAGGCGGCCACGAGCTTGATGTGCGACGAGAGCAGCATCCCGTTGCCGAAGACGTCGCCGCTCATGTCGCCCACGCCGACCACTGTGAAGTCCTGGGTCTGGGTGTCAAGGCCGAGGTCGCGGAAGTGCTTCTTGACCGATTCCCACGCGCCCCGCGCCGTGATGCCCATCTTCTTGTGGTCGTAGCCGGCCGAGCCACCGCTCGCGAAGGCGTCGCCCATCCAGAAGTCCTTGCCCACGGAGATCTCGTTGGCGATGTCCGAGAACGTGGCCGTGCCCTTGTCGGCCGCGACCACCAGGTACGGGTCGTCGCCGTCGTGCCGGACCACGTCCCGCGGCGGCACGATCTTGCCACTGTGGATGTTGTCGGTGACGTCGAGCAGGGCCGTGATGAAGCGCTTGTAGCACTCCACCGCCTCGTCCCGGTCGCCCGGCTTCTGCTTGAGCACGAAGCCGCCCTTGGCGCCGACCGGCACGATCACCGCGTTCTTCACCATCTGCGCCTTGACCAGGCCCAGAATCTCCGTACGGAAATCCTCGCGCCGGTCCGACCAGCGCAGCCCACCGCGGGCCACCGCGCCGAACCGCAGGTGGACGCCCTCGAAGCGCGGCGAGTACACGAAGATCTCGTACTTCGGGCGCGGCTGGGGCAGGTCGGGGATGGCCTGCGGGTCGAGCTTGAACGCCACGTACGACTTCGGCCGCCCGTCGGCGCCGCGCTGGAAGAAACTGGTCCGCAGCGTGGCCTGGATCAGCGTCAGGTACGAGCGCAGGATCCGGTCCTGGTCGAGGCTGTCCACGTCGTCGAGCAGCCCGGTGATCCGGTCGACCAGCTCGCCGGCCAGATGCGACCGCTGCTCCTCGCCGGCCTCCAGCCCCGGCGAGAACCGCGTCTCGAACAGGCGCACCAGCAGGCGGGCGATCTCCGGGTAGGCGATGAAGGTCGACTCGAGGTAGCGCTGGGAGAAGACGCTGCCGGTCTGGCGCTGATATTTGGCGTACGCCCGCAGCACCACCACCTGACGCCAGGTGAGCCCGGCCCGCAGCACCAGCTCGTTGAAGCCGTCGACCTCGGCCTCGCCCCGCCAGGCGGCCGCGAACGCGTTCTCCACCTGCGGGCGGACCTCGGCCAGCTCGCGGTGCGCGGCCGGCGGCCGCAACCCGAAGTCGTACAGGTAGATGGTGCCGTCGCTGCGCCGGATCTCGTACGGCCGCTCGTCGACCACCTGCACGCCGAGCGAGTGCAGCACCGGCAGCACCGCCGACAGCAGCATCGGCTCGCCGTACCGGTAGACCTTGAACCGCACGTCGTGCTCGTCCGGCTCGGGCTCGCCCGTCCGGCCCGGCCGCCGCTTGCGGTACAGGTGCATCTCGAGCTGGCCCTCCTCCTCGAGGAGCTCGAGTTTGGCCAGGTCCTGCATGCCCTCGTACGGCGTGTGGCCGTCCTTGTAACTGTCGGGGTACGCCGTCGAGTAGCGGCCGAACAGGTCGCGGGCCGCCTCCTCGCCGAGCTTGCGCTCGAGCACCAGGGAGAAGTCGTCGTCCCACATGCGGGTGGCGTCGGCCAGCATCTCGGCCAGCGCGTTCGGGTCGACCTTGCCCGGCGGGTCGGCCGGGTCCGTACGCACGATGAAGTGCACCCGGGCCAGCATCCGCTCGGTGACCCGGGTCGTGTAGTCGAGACCCACGCCGTTCAGCTCGCGGAGCAGGATCTCCTGCATGTGCAGGCGGTTGCCGGTGGTGAACCGGTCGCGCGGCATGTAGACGAGGCACGAGATGAACCGGCCGTAGCCGTCGCGCCGCAGGAACAGGCGCAGCTGGCGGCGGCCGGCCATCCGCAGGACACCGATCACCGCCTCGTACAGGTCATCGGTCTTGATCTGGAAAAGCTCGTCGCGGGGGTAGGTCTCGAGGATCTGCAGCAGGTCCTTGCCGGAGTGCCCGCGCGGCGACAGGCCCGAGCGGTCGAGCACCTCCATGACCTTGCGCTTGACGACCGGCAACTCACGGACGCTGGTCCGGTACGCCGAGGAGCTGAACAGGCCCAGGAAGCGCCGCTCACCGATCACCTCGCCGTCCGGCCCGAACATCTTGAAGCTGATGTAGTCGAGGTAGGCCGAGCGGTGCACCGTGGCCCGCGAATTGGCCTTGGTGATGACCAGGAGCCTTTTCTCCAGGGCCCTCTTGTACGCCTCGGGGGTCATCGACGACAGCTTGCGGGGCTTGCTGTCGCCGCGCAGGATGCCCAGCCCCGTGCCGGGCACGGCGCCGAGCACGTCACCGTCGAGCCGGTACTCCCGGTAGCCCAGGAACGTGAAATGGTCGTGGGCCAGCCACTTGAGCAGCTCGATGGAGTCGGTGACGTCCTTGTCCGGCACCGGCAGCTTGCGCTCGGAGCCGCGAGCGGTGGCCAGCTCGTCGGCGATCACTATGGCCCGCTGGCGCATCCGGGGCCAGTCCTCGACCGCGTCGCGCACGTCGGTCAGCACCCGGCGGACCTCGTTGAGCAGCTGCTCCCGGGTGTCCTCGGAACGGATCGGGTCGATCTCGATGCGGATCCAGCTCTCGACCAGGTCACCCTCGATCGCGTCGTCCGGCTCGACGTCGGCCGCCAGCTCGGCCAGCGCGCCGAGCGGCTCGCGCCGCACCACGATCAACGGGTGCACCAGCAGGTGCACCTGCAACTGGTGGGCCGACAGCAACGCGATCACCGAGTCGACCAGGAACGGCATGTCGTCGGTGACGATCTGCACGACCGTGTGGCACTGCGACCCGGACGGCGGCGTGATGGCCAGTTTCAGCTCGCCCGGCAACCTGGTGCGGGCGAGCTCGCGATGGGCGACCGCGGCGTCGTACATCTCCCGCGGCGTGAACCCGACCAGCTCCTCGTCGGGCGCGAACCGCCAGAAGCGGCCCACGAGCTGGGCAGTTGCGTGATCGCGGCCCGCTACCTCGACGGCCTGGGCCACCAACCGCTCCCCGTTGGGCAGCGGCTCGTCGAGCTCGCCCTCCTCGGCGGAGGCGCCGAGGCGCCCCGTCAGGGCCAGCCCCGGTCCGGCGGCATAGTCCAGATCGGCTTCGGTCTCGGTTGCGGCCTCATCGGCGACAGCCATGGTCTGGCGCTCCCCTCACCCACCACACTGTGGGCTCGAACATGTCGACGACAGCCTAGAACGCGCCGGAGGCGGCGATCACACTCGCGGTGTGAACGGTCCGATCGGCGGCGATTTTGACCTTTGTCACCGGACTCGGGTCAACGGGACGGGCATCGGTTGACTACCGTCACGTCTGGTCCGTCCTAATACCCCGCGAAAGGTGATGCCATGCGCAGGTTCGCCGCCACGGTCGCCACGCTGACTCTGGCCACCGGCCTGCTCGCCGGATGCTCCAAGGACGGCCCGGACGACACGCTCGACGACTTCCTGAGCGGCTGGCGCGGCAACGACCTGAGCAAGGTCGGCTTCGTCAGCGCGGCCGGCGGCAAGCTCGCCTCGGCCGACGTGCAGGCCCAGCTCAAGGAACTCACCGGCGAGCTGGTGAACGCCAAGATGACGGTCACCAAGACCGGCGAGGCGAAGACCACCGGCGACGACGCGACCCACCCGATCAAACTCGAGTGGCAGCTGCCGGGCGACGTCACCTGGTCGTACGAGAGCACCGTCCGTCTCACCAAGAAGAACACCGACGGCTGGTCGGTGGTCTGGGAGCCCGCGCTGGTCCAGAGCGACCTGGTCGCCGGCGACAAGGTCCGGCTCCGGCGCCTCCCCTCGACCCGGGCCAGCATCCTCGACGCGGCCGGACAGCCCATCGTCACGGCCCGCGAGGTGGTGACCATCGGCGTCGTCCCGCAGAACATCGCCGACCTCCCGAAGCTGCAGAAAGACCTGGCCACCGCGCTGGCCAAGGTCGGCGTGACGGTGGACATGGCCGACTTGGCGACCCGGGTGAAGGCCTCCGACCCGGGCGCCTTCGTCGACGTGGTCACCCTCCGCCGCCCCGACTATCTCAAGATCCGCAACCAGGTCCGCCCGCTGAAGGGCACCCAGTTCCAGGAGGCGACCCGCGACCTGGCCCCGACCAGGGCCTTCGCCCGCGCTCTGCTCGGCACGGCCGACCAGGCGACCCGCGACGACATCGACGAGAACCCGAAGACCATCAGCCAGGGCGACATAGTCGGCCACGGCGGCCTGCAAGAGAAGTACGACACGACGCTGCGCGGCACACCGGGCCTGTCGGTGGTCGTCGCCCGCCCGACCTCCGAGGCCGACGACACCCCCAAGGACACCGAGATCTTCACGTCGAAGCCGGTGGCCGGCAAACCGATCAAGACGACGATCGACGTGAAGACCCAACTGGCGGCCGACCAGGCCCTGGCCTCGATCAAACAGCCGAGCTCCCTGGTCGCCGTCAAAATCAGCGACGGCTCCGTCCTGGCCGTGGCCAACGGCCCCGACGGCGGCACGGTCGACACGGCCCTCACCGGTCAGGTCCCACCCGGGTCGACCTTCAAGGCCGTTTCCGCGTACGGGTTGTTGCAGCGCAAGGCGGTGACGGCCGACACGACGGTGGCGTGCCCGGCGAAGGCGACGGTGGCCGGCCGGGAGTTCAAGAACGCCGACGGCGAGGTCCTGGGCAACGTCCCGTTCCACGTCGACTTCGCGAAATCGTGCAACACGGCGTTCGTGGCTCTCGCCCCGAAACTGACCGCCGAGGGCTTGCAAAAGGCGGCGAGCGACCTCGGCCTGGGTGCCAAGTGGGACCTGGGAGTGGACGCGTTCAGCGGCAAGGTCTCCCCCGCCGCCACCCCGACCGAACTGGCCGCCGCCACGTTCGGCCAGGGCGCCACCGCGGTGAGCCCGGTAGCCATGGCCGGCGCCACCGCGGCGATCGCCCGGGGCCAGTTCAAGCAGCCGAGGCTGGTGGTGGACCCGGCCCCCGCGGCCCCCGCCGCCGACGGCCCGAAGCTGGACGAGGCGGCGGTGACCCCGCTGCGCCAGATGATGCGCGAGGTGGTGACGGCCGGCACCGCAACGGCTTTGAAGTCGGCCCCGGGAGGCCCGGTACAGGGAAAGACGGGAACCGCCGAGTTCGCCGAGACCACCGAGGACACCCACTCGTGGTTCATCGGATATCAGGGCGACGTGGCCTTCGCCGTGATGGTCCAGAAGGGCGGCGCCGGCTCGGAAGCAGCGGTCCCCGCGGTGGACCGCTTCCTGCGAGCGCTGGCGAAGTAGTCAGGCGATGTCGGCCGGCGTGCCCTGACCGGGGCCGAGGCCGACTTCGAACGCCGGCCGCTGGGCCGGCAGGGAGAAGTTGTCCGGCGCCGGCTCCTCGCTGATTCGCGGGCGCAGCATGCCGGGCCGGGTCGCGGGCAGCGGATCGGAGTCCAGCAACGGCGCCTGCCCCAGCGGCCTCGGCACCAGCCGCGCCGCGGCCGCCGGCTCGGCCTCGAACTCGGGCTCGGCGTCGAACTCAGGTTCGAGGTCAGGTTCCGCCTCGACGTCCGCCGCGGCCTCGGAATCGGCGCGCTCGGCCTCATCGGCGGGGCCGTCGTCTCCGTCGCCTCCGGAGACCTCGATGAGATCGGCACTATCAGAGGTCTCGGGCGGGGCGTCCTGATCAACGGGGTCGGCGACATCGGACAATTCGGCGAACTCGACCGGGCCGTCCCGATCCGCGATATCAGTGGGCTCGGGGTTGGCGGGCTCGGCCGGCTCGTCGTCGCCCGCTTCCCGATCGTCGTCCTCCGGAGCCTCGTCCGGGGTCTCCTGATCGGGATCGCGAGGCAGGGGCGGTGTCTCGGCGCCCTCCGCCACGGCCAGGATCGTCGTGGCCGGGACCGCGGACTCGTCCAGGGCGTCATCCGGGCCGGCCGACATGCCGGCGGCGGCCAGCGTCACGCTGTCGGCGGCGGCCCTCGCTCGGCGGTGCTCCCACTCGATGGAGGCGGTCGTGCTGTCGATGTCGGCCCGGGCGGCGACCAGATCGGGGCGCGGGGTCACGTTGTGGGCGACCTCGAGGCCCGACACCACGGCGTTGGTGATCTCCGAGGCGTAGCGGCCGTCGGGGTCGTAGTCGGGGTCGAAGACGGTGATCTCGACGCCCAGGCAGTGCGGGGACTCGACCAGGCCGGACAGCAGGATCTCCAGCTCGGGGAACGCGATGCCGCCGGGGGAAGGGGCGTCCACGGCCGGCATCACGGCCGGATCCAGGACGTCGACGTCCACGTGGACCCAGTAACCGGCGCAGTCGACCAGCTGGTCTCGGGCCCACTGGGCGCTCCGGGCCGCACCCTCGGCCCGCAGGGCCGTCACCGGACGGGTCACTATGCCGGCGGCCTGAAGGTCCAGGCGGTATTCGTCCTGGGCACGGATGCCCAGGACCACCACGTCCACGTCGCGGAAGTACGGGCGGCGGCTCTCTATCGCGGCCAGGTCGGCCTGGCCCCGGCCGGTCACCAGGGCCAGGTCCTCGCCGGCGGCGGCACCCACGTAGGAAGCGTTCCCGGGGTGGCGGAAGTCGGAATGGCCGTCCACGAAGACCAGGCCTATGCGGCCGCCGACGGCCTCGCCCAGGCGGTGCATCGCCACGCCCGAGCCGAGCAGGATGGAGCAGTCGCCGCCCAGGACCACCGGGAACTCGCCGGCGTCGAGGATCGCGCCGATGCGGTCGGCCAGGGCCCGGGAGTACGCCGCTATCTGTTGCGCGTGGGCCACGCCGTCGCCCGGGCGCCAGTCGCCCGGGTCGTACCTCGGCGGGGTCAGGCAGCCCGCGTCGCGGGCGGCCAGCTTGGTGATCAGGCCCTTGTCGCGGAGCGCTCCGGGCGCCTTGGCGCAGCCCGGCACCGACGTCTCGGTCGGCGGGCGCAGACCGAGATTGGACGGTGCGTCGAGGACAGCGATGCGGCGCACGGAGCGGCTCCCCTGCCTAGAAGAGGGCGCTGGCCAGGGCGCGCCGGGCGCCGGCCACCGCGGGATCGTCGGGACCGGCCACGCTGAACAGCGAGAGCAGGTGCTTGCGTACGGCGTCCCGGTCGTCGCCCGCCGTGCGCTTGACCAGGGCGACCAGGCGCGCGTAGGCCTTGTCGGCCTGGCCGCTGAGCACCTCGATGTCGGCCGCCAGGCGCTGGGCGTCGACGTCGTCGGGGGACTCGTCGGCCTTGGCCAGCGCGGCCGCCGGGTCGGCGCCCTGGATGCGGCGGTAGAGCTCGACCTGGGCCAGACCGGACTCGGCGGCGGCGTCCTGCGGGGACTCGGCCAGGATTTTCCGGTACGCCGCCTCGGCCTCGTCGAGGTCGCCGGTCATCAGGGCGTCGTCGGCCGCGTCGAGCCGCGGGTCCTCGGCCTGCTGCACGGCTACGCCGCCGGCCTTGAGCACCGCGTCCACGTACTGCTTGACCTGGGACTCGGGAAGCACGCCGGTGAAGCCCTCGACGAGCTGGCCGCCGACCACCGCGACCACCATCGGGATGCCCTGCACGCGCAGCGCCTGAGCGAGGCGCGGGTTGGCGTCCACATCGACCTTGCCGAGCACCCACGAGCCGCCGCCGGCCTGGGCGAGCCGCTCCAGGATCGGGGACAGCTGCTTGCAGGGCTCGCACCAGTCGGCCCAGAAGTCGAGGATGACCGGCGTCGCGAGCGAACGCTCGAGGACGGCCGACTGGAAGTTGGCCTCGGTGACGTCGATGATCGTCTCGGGGCCGGCACCGCCGGGCAGCCCGCCCGGGATGGCGCCGGGAGGCGGTCCGCCGTGCGCGTCTGCCTGGGTGTCGGCGGGGGCAGCGGGGCGGCTCGGCGCCGGAGAGGGCGCGCGCAGCGCGCTGAGATCGACCGCGCCGCGGGTGAAGATCGACGGAGTGGTCCGTGGGTCGCTCATGGTTACCTAGTCTCGCACGCTGACAAGGCGCTCCGCCGCGCCGCGGCGGGCCTGATATCGGACGTCACAGCATAACGGATGAGTTATCCTTTTAGTATGCCGTCGCTGAATCCCGAGAAGCTTCGGGCCGACTCGGCCCGGGTGCGCGAATTGATGCTCTCGGTCGCCCGCGAGCGGCTGCGCAACGGCGACGTCACCCTGCCGATGAACGCCATCGCCAAAGAGGCCGGCGTGGGCGTCGGCACCGCGTACCGGCACTTCGAGAGCCATCAGGTGCTGCTCGAGGCGCTCGCCGCCGACAGCTTCGCGGCGCTGGTGTCCGACGCCCGCGCCGCCGAGCGCGACACCGACCCGGCGACCGGCTTCGCCCGGATCATGCGCGCCGGGCTCCGGCTGATGCTGGCCGATCCCGCGCTGGCCGCCGTCATGCAGAAAAGCGACTTCGCCTGCACCGAGACCCGGGAGCTCAGCGCCGAACTGTTCGAGGCGTTCGGCACCGTGCTCGCCCGGGCCCGGGCCGCGGGCGCGGTCCGGCCCGACATCACCGGCGACGACCTGCGCCGGCTGATGTGCGGTGTGCAGCACGCCGTCCGCGCCGGTGGCGACGACGCGGCGGAGCGCTACCTCGGCGTACTCCTGGAAGGTCTTCAGAACCGGGCCGGCTCGCGGTAGATGCCCCACTCCTGTTTGAGCGCGTCGCAGATCTCCCCGAGGCTGGCCTCGGCTCGCGCCGCGTCGAGCATGGCCGGGATCATGTTGTCCCCGCTGCGGGCCGCGGCCAGCATGCGGTCGAGGGCGTCCTTCACGCGTACCGGATCACGCCCGGCCTTCCTGGCCCCCAGCTCCCGTTTCTGCACCACCTCGACCTCGTGGGAGACCCGCAGGATCTCCAGCTCCTTGGCCACCGTGCCGGTGTGGGCGTTGACGCCGACGATCCGCTTCTCGTTCTTCTCCAGCGCCTGCTGGTAGACGAACGCCGCCTCGGCGATGTTGGCGGTGAACCAGCCGTCCTCGATACCGCGCAGGATGCCGGCCGTGATGCTGCCGTCGTGACCGAGATCGCGGATGCGGGTGAAGATCTCCTCGGCCTCCGCCTCGATGCGGTCGGTCAGCTCCTCGAGATACCAGGAGCCGCCGAGCGGATCGGCCACGTTGATCACGCCGGTCTCCTCCATGAGGACCTGTTGCGTACGCAGCGCGATCTCGGCCGACTCGTCGGTGGGCAGCGCCAAGGTCTCGTCGAGCGCGTTGGTGTGCAGCGAGTTGGTGCCGCCCAGGACCGCGGCGAGCGCCTCCACCGCCGTACGGACGACGTTGTTGACCGGTTGTTGTGCCGTCAGGGAGACGCCGGCCGTCTGCGTGTGGAACTTCAGCCACAGCGCCTTTTCGCTGGTCGCGCCGTAGTCGTCGCGCAGGTGCCGCGCCCAGATGCGGCGGGCGGCGCGGAACTTGGCGATCTCCTCGAAGAAGTCGATGTGCGCGTCGAAGAAGAAGCTCAGCCCGGGCGCGAACTGGTCGACGTCGAGCCCGCGGCTGAGCCCGAGCTCGACGTACCCGAAGCCGTCGGCCAGCGTGTACGCCAGCTCCTGGGCGGCGGTCGAGCCGGCCTCACGGATGTGGTAGCCGCTGACCGACAGCGGCTTGTACTTCGGGATCTCGCGGGCGCAGTACTCCATCAGGTCGCCGATGAGGCGCAGGTGCGGCTCGGGCTGGAAAAGCCACTCCTTCTGAGCGATGTACTCCTTGAAGATGTCGGTCTGCAGCGTGCCGTCGAGCTTGTGGATGTCGGCGCCCTGACGTTCGGCGGCCACCAGGTACATGCAGAAGATCGGCACGGCCGGGCCGGAGATCGTCATGCTGGTGGTCGTCTTCTCGAGGTCGATGCCGTCGAAGAGCACATCCATGTCGGCCGCGGAGTCGATCGCCACCCCGCAGTGCCCGACCTCACCGAGCGACTGCGGGTCGTCGGAGTCGCGGCCCATCAGCGTCGGCATGTCGAAGGCGACGCTGAGGCCACCCCCGCCGGCGGCGAGGATCATCTTGTAACGCTCGTTGGTCTGCTGCGCGTTGCCGAAGCCGGCGAACTGCCGGATCGTCCAGGTGCGCCCGCGATAGCCGGTGGGATAGAGGCCCCGGGTGTACGGGAACTCGCCCGGCCAGCCGATGCGGTCGAACCCGGGATAGGCGGCGCCCGCCGGCGGCCCGTAGACGGGGTCGACCGTGGCGCCGGACAGGGTGGTGAAGTCAGCGTCGCGCTTGCGGGCGGCGTCGTAACGGCGCTGCCACCGCTCGCGTCCGGCCTCGATGTCGGCTGCGTCCATGCGCACCATCCTAGGGGCAAACCTGAACGATCCCTAAGGCTCTCTTCGCTCGAAGATCCAGGCCTGCGGATCGCCCTTGCGGTACAGCATCTTCATGACCAGCGGGAACATCGCGTCCCGGATCATCGACCCGATCGGCCCGGCGGTCTTCGAACTGCCACTTCTCTTCCCGTACGCGACCACGCGCTCGACCCGGGCACGACGGCGCCGCTCGTATTCGGCCAGCGAAGCACTCCGCCCCAGCGCCACCGCGTCCTCGATCGCCATCGACGCGCCCTGACCCGAGGACGGCGAGACGGCGTGGGCGGCGTCGCCGACGAGCACGACCCGCTCGCTGTGCCACGCCGGCACCCGGGGCAGGTCGTCGGTGTTCCACGGCCCGAGCGCCACGTCGGTGGCCCGGATGATCGCCGCGGCGGGCAGATCGTCACCCTCGAACAGCTCGATCAAGTAGGCCCGCCACTGCTCGGGGGAGAACTCGCCCGGCTCGACCGGCCGCTTGCGGGCCGGATTGGCGAACCACCACACGCGGCCGTCGGGAGCGACACCCCAGCCGAAGAAGGCCCGCCGGCCGAAGGCCATGTGCATCATCCCGGGAGTACGGTCCAGCGGCGCCTCGACCGGCCGGTCGGTGAACCCGCCGGCGTTGAGCAGCCCGAGATAGCGCGGCCGCGGCCCCTCCGGATTGAGCAGTTGCCGGGTCCGCGACCGGAGCCCGTCGGCGCCGACCAGGAGGTCGCCACGCACGTTCGTACCGTCGGCGAACGTCACGGTCACGCCGTCGGGCTCCTCGGTGAAGCCGGTCAGCCGCTTGCCGTGCTCGATCGGGATGCCGCGCCGCCCGGCGGCTCGCCGCAACGCCGCGTACAGGTCAGTTCGCTTGATCGTCGTCGTGACGGTGCCGTCCGGCATGGGGCCACCCAGCGGCACCACGGCCAGCCGCCGCCCCTTGGCGTTGCTCATCGTCAGCCGCGGCGTGGGGAAGCCGGCGGCCAGGATCTCGGCCGGGTCCTCGCCGAGCTCACGGAGGGCCGCGAGGCCGTTGACGGCCACGGTGAGCCAGGCACCCTCCCTCTGGTCGTACGCCTCGTAGACGCGCGGTTGCCAGCCGGCCCGTTGCAGGGCGAGCGCGGTCACGGTGCCGGCGATCCCGCCGCCGGCGATCACTGCGATTCGATTAGTCATACTCTGACTATGCATACTATGACTATGAGGAGTCAACCCCGTACGCTGATCACGTGGCCACCTCCGAACCGCGCCGGTCCACCCTGGGCATGGTGCTGCTGGCGCTGCTCATGGAAGCGCCCATGCACCCCTACCGGATGCAGCAGATGATCAAGGAGCGTGGCCAGGACCAACTGGTCAACGTGGCCCAGCGCAACAGCGTCTACCAGGCCCTCGACCGCCTGGTCCGCGACGGCCTGGCCCGCCCCGGCGGCACGGCACGCGAAGCCGGCCGCCCCGAACGCACCATCTACGAGATCACCGAAGAGGGCACGGCAACCATGCGCCGCTGGCTGACCGGCATGCTGCCGGCACCCGCCCGCGAGTTCCCGGAATTCCCGGCGGCGCTGGCCTTCCTGCCGGTACTGCCCCCGGCCCAAGTCAGGGAACTGCTGGAGAAGCGGGTGAAGGCACTGACGGAGAAGGCGGCCGGGATCCGCGAACAGGCGCCGGCGGGCCTGCCCCGGCTGTTCCTGATCGAGGACGAATACCGGGTAGCCATGCTCGACGCGGAGGTGAAATGGCTCCGCGGAGTGGTGGCGGACTTGGCGGAGGGCTCACTGACATGGAGCGCCGAGTTGATTGCGGAGACGTTGGAGCGGTTCCCGCCTGGCAGTTGAGCGGGGGCGCACAGAGCCGGATGGGGCGGCGCGTGGGCGTTGCGCTCGATGGCCGTCCGGCAGGATGCGCCGTTGTACGGCGCGCACCGCCGCACAGCGCGCACCGCCGCACAGCGCGCACCGCCGCACAGCGCACACCGCCGCACAGCGCACACCGCCGCACAGCGCACACCGCCGCACAGCGCACACCGCCGCACAGCGCACACCGCCGCACAGTGCCCACCCACCCCAGGGGGAGCCGCCCGACAGCCATTCTCCCGGAAATCGCCGCGTTCGCGCGGGGCCCCTGTGGACAGCCAGCGCGCTGTGGAAAACCGCACGACTGGGCGCGTTTGTGCTACGGCTTGGCAGAGCCAAGGCGGCACGACGAGCGTGAGAGAGACGCGCTGGGCGGCACGACGAGCGTGAAGGGAAAGACCCGCTGGGCGACACGACGAGCGTGAGAGAAAGACCCGCTGGGCGACACGACGAGCCCGGCGGCCGGACAGTCGGGCGGGCGACACAATCAGCCTGGGACGGGACAGTCGGGCTGAGCGGCACAACCAGACCGGCAACCGGACACGCTGGACTGAGCGACACAACCAGCGCGGCAACCAAACAGTCGGGCTGAGCGGCACAACCAGTCGGCCACATGGCGGGCCTGGCCACCAGCAGGGCGCTCGCCGGACCCCGCAGGCGGGCCCGCCCACCGCGCGGGATGGGCGGAGCCGGCGCCGGCCGGGACGGTTTACGCGGTCAGGTCCAACGCGTGGTAGAGGCGGGACGTAGTCGTGTTCAGGTCGGCCAGGCGGGAAGCCGGGACGCCGCTCATCAGGGCCACCCGGCGCTCGCCGGCCGCGCGGCTGAGCAGGACGCCCACCTGGGTCGAGGCGCGTTCCATGACCATCTGGCGGGCCAGCATGGTGCCCGGGTCGGTCTCGTCGACCGTGGGGGCGACCTTGGCCGTGGCCTTCACCGTGTTCACGGCCATGGCCGCGTCGCGGGCCAGGCCGGCGCTGTAGGCGGCCGTACGGTCCACCTGGGCGACCGCCGGCACCGCCGGCATCTCCTGGGTGGGCGCGGTGGCCCGTGGCTGCGTGTCGGCCACCCGGGCGCTCTGCTGCAGGGCGGCGCTCTGCAGGAGCGGGTGCAGGTACGTGGCAGTGGTTCCGGCGACCCGGGGGAAGGTGATCGGCGCAATCATGCTGCACCCCGGATGCTGCCCCTGTGACTCATCATGTCCGCTATCCTTTCCGGCGCTGACCAATTCAGCGTATGCCGGAAATATCGGGACGGCATCGGGCGCACGGGCGAGACGCCGGGCCGTCCGCGCGTGCCGTTTCCGGCAAATCTGCCGTAAGTGCTCAGAGGCCCTTGATCAGCTCATCGGCGGCGGCGTAGGGATCAAGTTCGCCGGCTGCCACGGCCGCGGCCAGCGTGGTCAGCGCGGTTCCCTCGCGCAAGCTGCCGATGCGGGCCCGCAGGGTGCCCAGAGCGATCGCCTCGACCTCGACCGCGGCGCGGCGCTCACGGCGTACCCGCAAATTCTCCGTCTTCTCGAGCCAGTCGCGATGCTTGTCGATGGCCGTGAGCACGTCGTCGACGCCCTCGGCCTTGACCGCTGTCGCCTTCACCACCTGGGGACGCCACTCCCCCGCGGCCCGCTCGCCGAGGCCCAGCATGCCCTGAATGTCGCGGTAAGTGGCGTCGGCGCCGGGGCGGTCCGCCTTGTTGATGACGAAGACGTCGGCGATCTCGAGCACGCCCGCCTTGACCGCCTGGATCGCGTCGCCCATGCCGGGGGCCAGCAGCACCAGCGTGGTGTCGGCGAGGGAGGCGATCTCCACCTCGGCCTGGCCGACGCCGACCGTCTCGACCAGGATCACCTCGCATCCGGCGCCTTCCAGGACCCGTACGGCCTGCGGGGTCGCGGCCGAGAGGCCGCCCAGCTGGCCGCGGCTGGACATCGAGCGGATGTAGACGCCCGGATCGGTCGTGTGCTCCTGCATGCGGACCCGGTCGCCGAGGATCGCGCCGCCGGTGAACGGGCTCGACGGGTCGACCGCCAGCACGCCGACCCGGCGGCCCGCCTTGCGCAGGGCGCGCACCAGCTCGTTCGTCGTCGTCGACTTGCCGACGCCCGGTGAGCCGGTCAGGCCGATGATCTGGGCATGACCGGCGTACGGGGCCAGCGCCGCCGCCACCTCGGGCAGCGCCGGATCGCCGTTCTCGACCAGGCTGATCAGCCGGGCCACCGACCGCGGGTCCCCCGCGCGCGCCTTTTCGACAAGCGTGGGGACGTCACGGGATCTGCTCAAGGCGCCACCTTGATGATCAGCGCGTCGCCCTGGCCACCGCCGCCGCAGAGGCCGGCCGCGCCGTAACCGCCGCCGCGCCGGCGCAGCTCGAGGGCGAGGGTGAGCACCAGGCGGGCGCCGGACATGCCGATCGGGTGGCCGAGCGCGATCGCGCCGCCGTTGACGTTCACGATCTCGTCGTCGACCTTGAGCTCGCGCATCGACTGGATCACCACCTGGGCGAAGGCCTCGTTCATCTCGATCAGACAGAGATCGTCGACGGTGAGGTGGGCCTTGTCCAGGGCGTGCTTGATCGCGTTGGCCGGCTGGGACTGCAGTGAGCTGTCGGGGCCGGCCACGTTGCCGTGCGCGGTGATCTCGGCGAGCCAGTTCAGGCCCAGCTCCTCGGCCTTGGCCCGGCTCATCACCACGACCGCGGCGGCCCCGTCGGAGATGGGCGACGAGCTGCCCGCGGTGATCGTGCCGCCGGCGGCGAAGGCCGGGCGCAGCCGGGACAGCGACTCGGCGGTGGCGTCCGGGCGTACACCCTCGTCGGTCTCGACGATCGGGTCGTCGGCGCGCTGGCCGGTCTTGACCGGCACGATCTCCTCGGCGAAGCGGCCCTCGCGCTGGGCGGCGGCCGCCCGCTGGTGGCTCTGGGCGGCGAAGGCGTCCTGCTCGGCGCGGGTGATGCCGAGCTTGACGCCGCTCCGCTCGGTCGACTCACCCATCGAGATCCCCTCCCAGGGATCGACCAGGCCGTCGTACGCCGTGTGGTCGCGCACCAGAACGTCGCCGAACTTGGTGCCCTGACGCTGGTTCATCAGCAGGTGGGGCGCGTTGGTCATCGATTCCATGCCGCCGGCCACCACGATGTCGAACTCGCCGGCCCGGATCAGCTGGTCGGCCAGGGCGATCGCGTCGAGGCCGGACAGGCACACCTTGTTGACGGTGACGGCCGGAGTGGTCATCGGGATGCCGGCGGCCACCGCGGCCTGCCGGGCGGTGATCTGGCCGGTGCCGGCCTGCAGCACCTGCCCCATGATCACGTACTGCACCTGGTCGGGGCGCACGCCGCCGCGATGGAGGGCGGCTTCGATGGCGGCACCGCCGAGGGCCGTGGCCGATACGCTCTTGAGGTTGCCGAGCAGGCGCCCCATCGGCGTCCGGGCTCCACTCACGATCACCGAGCTGGTCACGTCATTGTTCCCATCTTGAAAGGCGACTGAACGTGCGTTCAGGCAACACTAATAGAATGACATCTCTTCCACCTACTGTCGCCGAGCCCGACAATCTCACAGCGCCCGAGATCGGCCTGCTCCGCATCGACCACGTCGGCATCGCCGTCGCCGATCTCGACGCGGCAATGGCCTTCTACGCCGGCAACTTCGGCCTGCGCTGTGTGCACGAGGAGACGAACGAGGAACAGGGCGTACGGGAGGCCATGCTCGCCGTGGGTGACGGCAGCGGCCCACGGCTGCAGCTGCTGGCGCCGGCCCGGCCCGACTCGGCGATCGCCAAGTTCCTCGACCGCAACGGGCCCGGCCTCCAGCAGCTCGCTTACACGGTGGCCGACGTCGAGGCGGCCTCGGCCGCCCTGCGGGCGCGAGGACTGCGATTGCTGTACGAGACCCCGAAACGCGGCACCGCCGGGTCGCGGATCAACTTCGTTCACCCGAAGGACGCTGGAGGCGTTTTGGTGGAGTTGGTCCAGCCTGTCAGTCCTTCGGATGAATCATCCTGACGTCGGAGCCTCCGCCTGGCAGGATCGGAGGGACACGGACGGCACTCTCCCGCATCGCGGATGAGCAGCGACACCCACACCGAACGGGTGGGTTTCGGGCAGCTCAAAGGTGATCTAACGTGTCCTTTCCGATGCCCGCCCGCTCTTGCGTGGCCGGGGTGTCTTCGCCAGGATGGCCCAATGCCCCAGCAGCAGGATCAAAACTTGGCATTCTTCGACGGCGCGAACTCTCAGCACGACTTCACGGTGGTGCTGCGGGGTTATGACCGCGGGCAGGTGGACGCCCACCTCGGCCGGCTGGTCGCCGCCATCAATCAGTCGACGCAGGCCGGCGCCGAGGCCGAGCAGCGGATGAACGACGCGCAGCGCCGTCTGCGCCAGGCCGAGCAACGGCTGGTCGCGCTCGAGCAGAAGCTCGCCGACAGCAACAAACTGCTGGAAGAGAACAATCGGCCGACGCTCTCCGGGCTGGGCACCCGGGTCGAGCAGATCCTGCGGCTGGCCGAGGAGCAGGCGAACGATCACCGTAGCGAGGCCAAGCGAGAGTCCGAGGGCATCCTCTCCGCGGCGCGCCTCGAGGCTCGGGAGATCACCGACAAGGCGCGGGCCGAGGCGGCCGCGATGAAGGCGACCGCCGAGCGTGAGGCCGGCCAGGTCCGCACCCACGCCGAGCGCGAGGCGGCCGAGGCCCGGGTGCAGGCCCGCCGCGAGGCCGACACGCTGCGCTCCGACGCCGACCGTGAGACCAAGCAGCTGCGCACGGTCACCGCGCACGAGGTGGCCGAGCTCAAGTCGACCGTCGAGCGTGAGGTCGCGTCGCTGCGCGCCACCGCCGAGCGCGAGATCACCCAGCTGCGGGCCAAGGCGTCGCGCGAGGCCGAGGAGAAGCGGGCCGAGGCGACCAAGCTGCTGACCGACGCGCGCGACAAGCGTGACAAAGATCTCCAGGCGCTCGCGCTCGAGATCGCCGAACGGCGCGAGAAGGCCGAGCGCGAGGAGTCGCAGCGGCACGCGGCCCAGGTGAGCGCCACCCAGAAGATGGTGTCCGAGGCCGAGGAGCGCGCCCGCGCCGCCGAGGACCGGGCCAAGGAGATCGAGCAGCGCGCCGAGCAGCGCCGGGTCGAGTCCGAGCGCAACGCCGCCGAGACCACCGAAAAGGCCCGCGCCCTGTCGGAGAAAACGGTCAGCGAGGCCCGCGCCGAGTCGCAGCGCCTGCTCAGCGAGGCCCGTACTGAGGCGGAACTCACCACGCAGGCCGCCAAGCGCGAGGTCGAGGACCTGACACGCCAGAAAGACGCGGTCACCAACCAGCTCGGCCAGATGCTCTCGGGCCTCTCGGGCCTGGTGCCGGGCGTCGGCGCGGCCAAGCCGGCCGAGGCCGCGGCCGCCTCTCCCGCGGCTACTCCGGCCGCCGCTGTGGCGGCCGCCGCAGCCGCCGCCAAGGAGGCCGCTCCGGCCCAGCGAGCTGCGGAAACGCCCGAGCCGGCCGAGGCCGAGACCAAGCCGGAGCCGGCCAAGACCAACTGAGTCCTCAGCCCTTTCCCAGGCCTTCAGCGGTTGCGCGCCTTGCGCGGGTGCGCAACGGTTGTAGCCGGCCGGTGGGCGACTTCTTCAAGATCGACACGGGCCGTACCGGGGTTGCTCCGGTACGGCCTCACTCGTTCTCGCGCGTAGTCTGCTTTGCCAGTCGGCTCAGACAAATCACAACTAGACGCATAGTCCGGCCAGGTGGGTGTGTATCCCCCCGAGGCCCAGCAATGCGTATGTGAGGATGGACAGCATGTCGCACGGCGAAATCTTCGGTCTCGGCTCTGACGCGGCTACCGAACCCAGCTTCGAGACCGCCCTCCGCGGTTATGAGAAGAAGCAGGTCGAGCGGTACGTCGCCCGCGCCGAGAACGAGATCGCCGCGCTGGCGGCCGAGCGCGAGCAGGCGTACACGCAGATCCAGGCCATGTCGGCCCAGATCGAGCGGCTCCAGCAGGAAGCGGTGCAGGCGCGCCGCCAGGGCGGCATCGGCGCCGAGGCCTCGTTCCGCCACCTCGGCCCCCGGGTCGAGCAGATCCTGGCGCTGGCCGAGGAGCAGGCCGAGGCGATCAAGCAGTCCGCCACCGACGACATCGCGGCCCGGCTGGCCGAGGCCGAGCGGGTCCGGGCCGAGGCCGAGGCCCACGCCCACAACGGCATCCGTGACTTCGAGATCGCGCTGGCCGCCCGCCGCGCCGAGGAGGAGCGGGCCGACGCCGCCAAGCGCGCCGCCACGGAAAAGGCGCTGGCCGCGGCCCGGCAGAGCGCCGAGCAGATGCGGGCCGAGGCCGAGACCACGCTGGCCCGGGCGCGGGCCGAGGCCCAGCAGCACACCGAGCAGACGGCGCAGCAGGCCCACCGCGTGCGCACCGAGGCCGACGGCTACGCCCAGTCCACCCGCATGCAGGCCGATCAGGAGATCAAGGCGCTGCGCGACAAGACCCAGCAGGAGATCAACGCGCAGCGGGCGGCGGCCGAGCGCCAGGCCACCGAGCAGCGGGCCGCGCTCGACAACGAGCTGGGCCAGAAGCGCGCGGCCGTGGCGCAGGAGCTGACCCAGACGCGCGCGGCCGTCGAGAAGCAGTGCGCCGACCTGCGCAGCGAGGCCGACAAGTACGCGGAAGAGGTGCTGCGCCGCTCCGACGAGCAGGCCACGGCCGTCCGCAACGAGATCGCCGGGCAGCAGGAGAAGATCGCTGAGGCCGGCCGCGAGCTCGAGACGGCCAAGGCCAAGGTGGCCGAGGCCGAGCGGGAACTGGCGGCCGCGCAGGAGCGGGCCCGCGCCGGCGCCCAGGAGGCCGACCAGGTGCACCAGAGCCTGGCCGAGGCCCGCAAGGAGCTCGAGGCCGAGCTCAAGCGGGTCGAGGACGCCAAGAAGGCGGGCGAGGCGGCCGAGCGGCACGCGGCCGACGTCCGCCGCCAGGTGCAGAAAGAGGCGAAGCGGGTGGCCGAGCTCGCCGCCGCCGCGGTCCTGGCCGCCGCCGGCTCGTCGGCCGACGACCAGGACGAGCCCGAGCCGGAGAAGTCGGTGGCCGGCGGCCCGGTCGGCTCACACGCCGCCGAAGCACCCACCGGCGCACCCACTGGCGCTCACGCCGCCGCGTCCGCCCCCGCACCCACCGGCGCTCACGCGGCCGAGGCGCCCGGCAAGGTCACGGCATCAGCCAAGGTCACCGTCCCGCCGTCGACGCGGGTCGGCGCGGACGTCGACTGAGCCCGTCAGGGGCGAGGCCGGCACGGACAGCGCCGATCGGCGCCGACAGCGCAGATCGGCGCGAGCAACGCGGGCAGGCACGGACAGCGCAGATCGGCGCGGTCCGGCGCGAGCAGCGCGGTCCGGCGCGAGCAGCGCGGTCCGGCGCGAGCAGCGCGGGCGGGCGTGAGCAGTGCGGGCCGGTGCGGGGGCTGATGTGCTCGCCCCCACGTTCTCCGCGGGTGGCGGTCGTTGCGGTGCGGCGATAGCGTCGCGGCCGAGACATGTGCGGCCGGCAACAGGTAGGACCCGGCTCACCCACCACAGTGGAGGAACCGGGTGGCGCAAGAGACCGAGCCGGCGGCGGAGCCGATAGAGCCCGAGGTACCCGAGCATCGCTTCGGGCGGCCCGGCCCGCCCCTGGACAAGCGGAACCCGTTCATGATGGGCCTGCTCGGCGGGTTCGGTGTGCTGCTGGCCTGGGCGATCTTCCTGGGCATCCGCAACGCGGCGTCCATCCTGGTGCTGATCTTCATCGCGCTGTTCCTGGCGATCGGCCTCAACCCGGCGGTCACCCGGCTGCGCAAGTGGGGTCTGCCCCGCGGGCTGGCCGTGACCGTCGTGGCGCTGGCCGTGGTCGGCCTCATCGCCGGTGGCATCATCGCCCTGATCCCGCCGCTGGTGAGCCAGACCACCCAGCTGGCCGACAATCTTCCCGACTACATCCAGCAGCTCCAGCGCAACGAGACCGTCAACGAGCTCGTCCAGCGCTACGACATCGTCCACCGGGTGAGCACCGCGCTCGACACCGGCACCGTCACCAACGCCCTCGGCGGCGTGGTCGGCGCCGGCCGGATGATCGCGGGCACGCTGTTCAACGTGCTCACGGTCCTGGTGCTGACGATCTACTTCATGGCCTCGTTCGACCGGATGCGCGAGACGGCGTACTCACTGGTCCCGGCCTCCCGCCGGGTCCGGGTGCGACTGCTCACCGACGAGATCCTGACCAAGGTCGGCGCGTACATGGTCGGCGCGATCTCGATCGCCGTGCTGGCCGGCGCCAGCAGCTGGCTGCTCGCCGTCATCCTCGGCCTCGGCTACCCGTTCGCCCTGGCCGTCGTGGTCGCCGTCTGTGACCTCATCCCGCAGATCGGCGCCACCCTCGGCGCGATCGTCGTGAGCCTGGTCGGCTTCGCCTCGTCGCTGACCGCCGGCATCGTCTGCATCGTGTTCTTCATCGTCTACCAGCAGGTGGAGAACTACGTGATCTATCCGAACGTCATGCGGCGCTCGGTGAAGGTCAGCGACGTCGCCGCCGTGGTCGCCGCCCTGCTCGGCGTCGCCCTGTTCGGCGTGATGGGCGCGCTGGTCGCGATCCCCATGGTGGCCGGCGTCCAGCTGATCGTGCGCGAGGTCGTCCAGCCCGGCCAGGAGGCCCGCTGACCGGGCGGTACAACTTTGTACCGCGTTTGCCGAGGGCCCGATTACGGTCGAGCCATGAGCCCACGACCCCTCGCGGACCCCACTGTGGGGGAACGCATCCGGGCCCGCCGCCTGCTGCGCGGGTGGAGCATCCGGTACGCGGCGAGCCGCGCCGGGATCTCGCATGCCACCTGGGGGCGCATCGAACGGGGGCTGCAGGCGGCGAACAATCGTTTCGTGCTGGCCGACATCGCCGAGGCCCTGGAGTGCTCCTCCGGCGACCTGGCCGGCATCGCGGTCCCCGGCACCGACCGGGCGGCCGCCGCGACCCGCGCCGGGGTGCAGGCCCTGCGGACCGCGTTGATCGACATCGACCTGAGCGAGCCGGGCGCCGGCGAGGCGCCGCCGATGGCCGAGCTCGACCGGGTGCTGTCGCTGGTCGACACGCTGCGCCAGGCGTGCGACTACGCCGGCACGATGCGGCTGCTGCCGGGCCTGCTCCGCCATCTGCACGCCGAGACTGCCGGCCCCGACCGCCGGCGGGCGCTGCGGCTGCTGTGCGAGGCGGCCTTCATCGCCTCGTCGGTGCTGCGCAACCTCGGTCATCCGGGCGACGCCTGGCTGGGCGCCGAACGCTGCCGCGACGCGGCCCGGGCGACCGACGACCCGGTGCTGCTGGCGTACGCGGCGTACGCGCTGGCCACGGCCGCGACCGCCAGCGGCTCGTACCAGCGGGGACAGACGCTGGCCGAGCGGGCGGCCGACGGCCTGCGCCGGCATCTGAGCCGGCCGGGCGGCAGCGAGATCCTCGGCTCGCTGCTGCTCATCTCGGCCAAGGCGGCCCGGGGCCGCGGCCACCCGGAGGACAGCGAGTCGTGGCTGGCCGAGGCCCGCAGCCTGGCCCGGCGCACCGGCGAGACCACGACCATGGGCCTGTTCTTCGGGCCGACGAACGTCGACATCTGGCAGATCAGCATCGAGGTCAACGCGGGCGATCACGCCCTGGCCGCCGCGGTGGCCCGGCAGGCGTCGCCGACGGTGATCGCGGCCGGCTTCCGCCAGGTCTTCTACTACGCCGACACGGCGCGGGCCCTGGCCCGGATCCCCGGCCGCGAGCGCGAGGCGGTCCGCTACCTGCTCACCGCCGAGCGGATCGCCCCGCAGCACGTGCACACCACGGCCGACCTGCGGCTCACCACGCAGGCGCTGCTCGAGCAGACCGGCGCCACCGAGTTGCGCGGCCTTTCCGAACGGCTGTGGACGCCCTAGGAGCGGAAGGCCGAGGTCGTACGGTCGGCGTAGGCGCTCATGTCGCCGGTCTCCATGGGCCCGTCCCAGGTACGCGGGAGCGGCAGCGGCACGGCGGGCGCGACCCGCTTCACGATCTCGTCGAGCACCGTCTCGGCGTCACCGACCCACAGGTGCTTGGCGCCGTCGACCGGCACGACCTCGCACTGCGGCACCGCCGCGAACCGCTCGGCGGCCTCGGCCGGGCGCAGGTAGTCGTCGAACTCCGGGATCAGCGCCGTGACCGGCTTGTCGGATTTCGCCCACGCCTCGAGGTGGCCGGGCTGCGAGAAGCGCAGCGGCGGCGACAGCAGGATGGCGCCCTGAACGGCCGGGTCGAGGCCGTGCATGAGGGTCAGGTCGGTGCCGAACGACCAGCCCACCAGCCAGATGTTCGGCAGGTCGGCGAACTCCGCGTACTCGATGGCGGCGGCCACGTCGTACTTCTCGTCGACGCCGGCCGAGAAGGAACCCTCGCTGGTGCCCCGGACGCTGCTGGTGCCGCGGGTGTTGAAGCGCAGCACCGCGACCCCGGCCAGCGCGGGAAGCCGCCAGGCGGCCTTGCGGAAGACGTGGCTGTCCATCATCCCGCCGTGTGTCGGCAGCGGGTGCAGGCAGACCAGCGTCGCCACCGGCTCCCCGTCGAGGGGGCGGGCCAGCTCACCGACCAGGGTGAGGCCGTCGGCGGTCTGCAACTCGATGTCCTCCCGGTGGGCGGGAAGGATCGAGTTGGCGCGGATCTGGTTGCTCATAACACAGCCTCAAGTCGAGCTAAGGGCGGCGGTGGGGTGGTTGGACGGGCTAACCATAACGAGGGGCGTTGCGGGAGCGCTCCACGCCCGGAAAGCGCCGGTCCCTCGCCTTCCAGCAGCCCGTGTGCCAGTGCCGGCGGTCGGATTCGTCGCCGCGGCCGTCGATCGGCCAGGCCACCACGTGGGCCACACCCGGGCGGATCTCCTGGAGACATCCCGGGCAGGTGTACGACTTCACGGCCGCCCCGCCGAAGATGGACCGGACCATCCACTCGCCGTCCTGCCACTGCTGGACGCCCTCGATGCCCTTGCGGACCCGCTCGTCGGTCAGCTGGCGTGGCTCGTCGGAGCCGTCACGGCGGCGCGGGCGGTTGCGGCGGGGACTCACGACATCAAGCCTACGGTGAGGTACTGACTCGCCGGTAACATCGGTCATAGACTGCCGACCATGACCGCTACTCGCGTGCCCGGCATCCCGGTCGTCGAAGACGGCGTGCTCATCTCCACCAACCCGGCCACCGGCCACGAGGCGGGCCGCGTGCCGGTCTCGGACGCCGCCGCGGTCGGCGCCGCCACCGCCCGGGCCGGGGAAGCCGGCCTCTGGTGGCAGTCCCTCGGGTTCGACGGGCGCCGCGAGCGGCTGCTGCGCTGGCGGTCGCTGATCGCCCGCCGGGTCGAGGAGCTGGCCGAGCTCACCGGCCTCGAGGCGGGCAAGCCGCGGGCCGACGCGGTGGTCGAGGCGGCCGGCGCCGTCGAACACCTCGACTGGATGGCCCGCCACGCCAAGAGTGTCCTGGGGCCGCGGCGCACCTCGAGCCGGCTGATCCTCATGGAGCACTCGGGCCACCTCGAATACCAGCCGTACGGCGTGGTCGGCGTGATCGGCCCCTGGAACTATCCGATTCTCACCCCGATGGGCCCGATCGCCGGGGCGCTGGCGGCCGGCAACGCGGTCGTCTTCAAGCCGAGCGAGTACACGCCGATCGTCGGCCAGTGGCTGGTCGACACGTTCGCCGAGGTGGTGCCGGAGCATCCGGTGCTCCAGGCGGTGCACGGGCTCGGCGACGTCGGCGCCGCGCTGTGCCGCTCCGGCGTCGGCAAGGTCGCCTTCACCGGCTCGACCGCCACCGCCAAGAAGGTGCTCATTGCCTGCGCCGACAACCTGGTGCCGGCGGTCATCGAGGCCGGTGGCAAGGACGCCATGATCGTCGACGAGGACGCCGACGTGGACGCGGCGGCCGAGGCCGCGGTCTGGGGCGCGATGACCAACGCCGGCCAGACCTGCATCGGCATCGAGCGGGCGTACGCGGTCGCCCCGGTCTACGACGCCTTCGTGGCGGCCGTGGTGGAACGGGCCGGCAAGCTGCGCACCGGCGAGGAGATCGGCCCGATCACCATGCCTAAGCAGATCGACATCATCCGCGACCACATCGAGGACGCGCTGGCCAAGGGCGGCCGGGCGGTGCTCGGCGGCGCCGGGGCCGTGCAACCGCCGTACGTGGCTCCGACGGTTTTGATCGATGTTCCGGCCGACTCCCGCGAGATGCGCGAGGAGACGTTCGGCCCGACGCTGACGATCACCAAGGTCGCCGACGCGGAGGAGGCGCTGCGGCGGGCCAACGACACGGCGTACGGCCTCGGCGGCTCCGTCTTCGGGAAGAAGAACGCCGTGCGCCTCGCCCGGCGGCTGCGCTCGGGCATGGTCGCGGTGAACGGCGCGCTGACCTTCTCGGGCATGGGCACCCTGCCGTTCGGCGGGGTCGGCGACTCCGGCTTCGGCCGCATCCACGGCGAGGACGGGCTGCGCGAGTTCGCCCGGGCCAAGGCGATCACCGTGCGGCGGGGGCCGTCGCTGCTGCCGGCGATGACCTTCGAGCGCACGTCGTCTCAGCTCGGGACGATCATCAGGGCGTTGAAGATTCTGTACGGGCGTAAGTGAGCTAGGGTCCTCGACGTGGAAGCGGTCGAGGTCGAGGGCCTGCACGCCGGGTACGGGGCCACGCCGGTGCTGGTCGACGTCACCCTCACCGTGCCGACGGGTCAGGGTGTCTGCGTGGTCGGCGAGAACGGTGTCGGCAAGTCCACCCTGCTGCGCTGCGTCAGCGGCCTGCAAGAGGTGGAAAGCGGCAAGATCACGGTCTTCGGCGGGGATCCCGGCGCGACCCCCGAGTTCTGGCGGGCCGTCGTCACCACCGTCGAGCCCCCGACCTGGTACCCGGGCCTGACCGCCCGCGAGCACGCCGAGCTGGTCTGCCGCGCCCACGGCCAGGACCCGGCCGAGGCCGGCATCGACGAGGCGCTGGAACGTTTCGGCCTGGCCAAGCACGCCGACGCCATCCCGCCGTCGCTCTCCTCCGGCCAGAAGCAGCGGCTCGTGCTGGCCATCGCCCTGCTGCGCCCGAGCTCGCTGCTGATCCTCGACGAGCCCGAGCAGCGCCTCGACCGTGAGGGCCGGGCCGACGTGGCCGGCCTGCTCGCCGAGTACATGGCCGGCGGCGGTTCGCTGCTGATGGCCAGCCACGACGACGACTTCGCGATCGCCTCGGGCGCGGCGATCACCACGATGGAATCGCTGAGCGCGGTCGCCGGATGACCACGGTTCCCCTCGCTCCCGTACGCCGCTGGATCCTCCGCACCCAGTCCGCGCACCGGGAGCGCGGCGCCACCCTGAGCAGCCTCTACATCGGCGCCCTGACCGTCGCCATCATCGGCGGCATGCTGCACCGGCAGCTGGCCGAGGTCTTCTGGCCACCCCACCCGGACGCCTCCGGCCTGGCCGGCGCCTCGCTCACCGCCCTCTGTTACGGCCTGCTCTACCTGGCCCTGCGCCGCTTCGGCCCGCTCGCCCTGAGCCGGGCCGCCGCCTCCTGGCTGCTGACCGCCCCGGTGAGCCGCCGGGGCCTGCTGATGCCGTCCCTGCGCATCGCCGCCGCCGTCGCCGCGGTGATCGGCGCCCTGGCCGGCGTGGCGATCGTCGGCCACACCGCCCCGCGCACGCTGATCGGCGACGAGATCGCCCTGCTCATCGCCGGCGGTGCGCTGCTCGGCCTGGTCCTGCTGCTGGTCGCCGCGGCCGCCCAGTCCGGCGGCCGCTGGGGCGCGGCCGTGGACACGCTGATGAGCCTGGTCTTCGCGGCCGGTTTCGCCGGCCTGGTCGTCGACACGACCCTCGACCAGCCGGTCGCGGTGACCGCCTGGCCCCCGGCGCCGACGCTGGTCCCCCTGGTCGCGGGCGTCGCGGTGGTGGTCGTGGTCATTCTCGCTCTGGTCGTACGAGGTCTCGCCCGCACGCCGAGCGATCACATCCTGGACGCCTCGCGCACGGCCGGCACCCTGTTCGACACGGCCTTCGGCATGGAGCCCTCGTTCCTGACCGACATGATCGAACGCCGTTACTGGGCCGGCCGCCGGCTGCGCTCGATCACGCTCCCGTCCCGCCTGCCGGTGCTGGTGGCCCAGGACATCATGCTGACGCTGCGCCGGCGCCGCCGCCTGGTGTGGCTGGTCTTCGCGGCCGCCTTCCCGCTGCTGCTGGGCAACGCGCCCGGCTGGGTGCTGGGCACGGCCGTCCTGCTCGGCACGCTGATCGCGGCCATGACCGCCACCGGCAACGTCCGTACCGACGCCGGCAACGCGGTCCTGCTGCGCCTGCTGGGCCTCTCCTCCCGCCAGGCGGTGCTCCAGCGCCTGTGGATCCCCGGCGTGCTGGCCGCCGTGTGGTCGGCCGTGGCCCTGACCGCCCTGGACCTGTTCGGCGACCTGCCTTCCGGCCCGTGGTGGGCTCTCGGCCTGGCTCTGGGCCCGGTCGGCGCGGCCGCGGCCGTCCACCGCGCCCGGGCCGGCTTCGTCCGCAACGACCTGCTGCCCCTGGACACCCCGATGGGCACCCTCTCGACGGGCCCGCTGGTCAACGCGGTGATGGGCCCCGACATGCTGCTGCTGGGCCTGCCGGCCCTGGTCGAGATCGCTCAGGGCAACCCCCTGTCACCGACGACGGTCCTGGTCCAGGCGGTGGTCGGCGTCATCGGCGCCCGCGCCTACCTGTCCGGCACGACCGACACGAACCGCACCGAATTGCACCGCTAGCCGGCCGCCATGTCGGCTTCCCAGAAGCCGCGTGTGTCGACGTTCGGCGGCATCCGCCAGCTCCTCCAGCTCCGCGATCTCCTCGTCGGCGAGCTCGATCCCGCGCGCGCGGGCCAACCCGTCGAGGTAACCCACCTTCGTGACGCCGACGATCGGGGTGGTTCCCTTGGCGATGGCCCACGCGGTGGCGACGTCGGCGGCGGACGCGTCCCGGGCCGCGCCGACCTCACCCCTCCGGTCCGTCAGCGCCCGCAGCTGCGGTACAGCAGGCTGTAGTGGTTCTGGACCGTCTCCACACCCAGCAAACCCCGGCGGCCGGCCACCCGAGGTGGATCGCGTTCATAGGGGCACCATCTCGGCCCCCTGCGCACTAGAAGAGGGTCAGCTCGTCGCGTTCCATGCCGCGCAGCTTGTCGTAGTCGACGACGACGCAGCGGATGCCCCGGTCGGTGGCGAGGACGCGGGCCTGGGGCTTGATCTCCTGGGCGGCGAAGACGCCCTGCACCGGGGCCAGCAGCGGGTCGCGGTTCATCAGTTCGAGGTAGCGGGTCAGCTGCTCGACGCCGTCGATCTCGCCGCGGCGTTTGATCTCGACGGCGACCGCCTTGCCCTCGGCGTCGCGGCAGAGCAGGTCGACCGGGCCGATCGCGGTCATGTACTCGCGGCGGACCAGGGTCCAGCCCTCGCCGAAGGTCTCCGGGTGGGCCGCCAGCAGCTCCTGCAGGTGGGCCTCGACGCCGTCCTTCTGCAGGCCGGGATCGACCCCCAGCTCGTACGACGTGTCCTGGAAGATCTCCTCCAGGGTGATCCGGAGCTCCTCGCCGGCCTTGTTGACGACCTTCCACACGCCGGGCTGCTCGTGCAGCTTGCAGGGTGGGCTCATCCAGTTCAGCGGCTTGTAGGCGCGGTCGTCGGCGTGGATGGAGACCGAGCCGTCGGCCTTGACCATCAACAGCCGGATGGCCGGAGGCAGGTGGGCGGACAACCGTCCGACGTAGTCGACGGAGCACTTCGCGATGACCAGGCGCACCCGGGAACCGTACCGGAAGGCGTTGTTGGCGCCCCAATGCCATCCTGGAGGTGTGCTCGAAGCGCTCACCGGCACCGGCCTGGCGGCATCCGCCGGATTGAATGCCTACATCCCCCTGGTGACCATGGGCCTGCTGGCCCGGTACACCGACCTCATCGATCTTCCCTCCGGCTGGGGCTGGCTCGCCAACGGCTGGACCCTGCTCATCCTCGCGCTGCTGCTGGCCATCGAGGTCGTCGCCGACAAGGTCCCCGTCGTCGACCACGTCAACGACGTCGTGCAGACCGTGGTGCGTCCCACCGCCGGCGGTCTCGCCTTCGGTGCCGGCTCGGCCTCCGAGACCGTCACCGTCAGCGACCCGGGCTCGTTCTTCGGCTCGCATCAGTGGGTGCCGATCGCGGCCGGCGTCGTCATCGCGCTCTGCGTGCACGGCGTGAAGGCCGCCTCGCGGCCCGTCGTGAACACGACCACTGCCGGTTTCGGCGCTCCGGTGGCCAGCACGGCCGAAGACATCGGCAGCGTTCTGATGTCCGTTCTGGCCATCGTCTTGCCCATCCTGGTCCTGGTAGGACTGCTGTTGATCGTGATCGGCGGCTTCTGGGTGGTGCGTCGCCGCCGTCACAAGAGGGCGAAGCGCACACAACTGTCGGGTTCCGGCACACCGCACTCGTTTGGTTGACTCTCGGGGTGCCCGCGATCGCCGTTCCCGTCTTCGCTCTCGCGTGGTGGGCCGCCTGCTATCTGCTCGGCCGCGACCCGGTGCGGCGACCGGCGGCCCGGGCGGCGGCCGCGCTTCTGGCGTACGCGGCCGGGGTGGCCGTGTGGACGGTCGAGCCCGACTCGCTGGCGGCCCAGGTTCTGTTCTGCGCGCCGGCCCTGCTCTGGGCCGGCACGGCGGTGGCGATGCTGCCGCCGGCGCTGCCCGAGCGGCGGCAGATCGATCTCGGCTGGATGGTGCTCTCGGCCGCTTTCCTGATCACCGTGGTGGCGTTGCCCGAGGCCGGGCGGCTGGTGGTGCTGGCTCCGCTGGCCGGCGGGGTGGTGCTGCTCTGGCGGTTCCGTGACCAGGTGCGGCCGCCGATGTTGCCGGCCGCTTTCACCGTGGCGGCCGCCCTCTACGGGGTGGCGCTGACCGCGCTGCTGCTGCCGGTCAGTCTGGGCGTGCCGATCCTGGTGGTCGCGGCGCTCGGGCTCGACCTGCTGATCCTGGGTTTCCTGGTCGCGGTGAACGACGCCATGCTGGCCGGCGAGCGGCTGCGCCCCGACCTGATCCGATCGGTGCTGGGCGCCCTGGCCGGCATCGTGCTGCTCGGCGGCCCGGCGGCGCTGACGATGATCGCGGTGGACTCCGGTGCGGTCCGCATTCTCCAGTTCGCTCTGGTGGCTGTCGTGATGACGCTGGCCGGACTGTCCGGGGCGGTGCAGAGGGCGCTGAACGCGATCGCGTTCCGTGGCGACAGCCGGTTGCTGGCCGAACGGTCGGGCCTCTTGATGAGAGTCGAAGCGCTTCCGAGACACCGGCCCCTGACCGAGGCGTCCGAGGAGGACTTCCGGCTTTTCACCCAGCAGGCCCTGGACAACTTCGGCGACCTGGGCCGGCTCATGCGCAGCCCGCTGACCGGCCTGCCCACGATCGACAGACGGCTCACCTCCGATCAGCGGGCCTTGCGGCTGCGGGCGGTGCTGCACGAGGGCGTCGACCGGCTGCGGCCGGCCGGGGAGTTCGACACGACGGACGCCTGGCGCGTCTACAACGCACTGCATTACTGCCTGGTGCTCGGCCTGAACCCGTACGCCCGCCGGCCGAACACGGACGGCCTGGACCGGGACGCCCGGCGGGCCGTGGATTGGATGCGCCGGAAGGTGCCACGCCGCACGCTGCGCCGCTGGCAGGAGGAGGGCGCCGCGGTGATCGCGACCCGGCTACGGGCCGACCTGGCGGGGGAAAAGCCCCGGTGGAGTGTGCGGACCGCACCGACACGCAGCACATGATTGTCCGTTTCGTAGGTAAATGAGTAAAATCCCCCAGCGTGAGTCACCGCAACGCGCTGGTCGCCGTCGTCCGGCAGGAGCTGGCCGAGGCGCGTGGTGCTGCCCGGGCGGTGCTGGCCGAGGCGGAGTCGGCGCGCGGCGAGGCGCAGAACCGGCGGCGGCTCGTCCGCGACGCGTACGCCACCTGCCTGAACCAGCTCGCCGAGGCCCGCGACGCCGCCCGCCGCGACATCCAGCGCCGCTTCCAGCACGAGTCGACCCGGCTCGCCGGTAACGTGCGCCGGCTGGCCGCGGTCAGCGCCACCGGGGCGGCCGGCCTGCCGTGGCGGATGTGGGCGCCGACCGAGCCCGCGCCGGGCGCCCGGCCCGGCCTGCTGCGGATCGGCTCGCTCAACCTGGACGACACCGCCGCCCTGCCCGCGCTGGTGCCGTTCCTCGACGCGGCCCACCTGCATTTCGAGGGCACCCATCCCGTGGTGGACGGCGTGATCACCGGGCTGCTGCTGCGCGCGCTGGGCAGCAGCCGGCCCGGCGACATCGAGCTCACCGTCTACGACCCCGAGCATCTGGGCGGCACCCTCGCGCCGTTCGCCCCGCTCGGCATCTCCTTCGTCCCGCCCGGCTCGCTCGGCGCCACGCTGGACGACCTCGTCGAGCACATCTGCCGGGTCAACGAGACCGTGCTGGCCGGGGAGCACCAGTCGCTGGCCGACCTGACCGCGTCCACCACCGGTCCCCGGCCCGAGCCGTGGCGGGTCGTGGTGCTGCTGGCCGACCCGGCCACGGCCGAGGAGCTGACCAACGCGCAGCGGGCCCAGCTCGACCGGATCGTGCGCACCGGCGTCGCCTGCGGCGTGCATCTGGTGGTACGCGGTCTCGCGCTGGACGACCATCCGACCGTACGGCGTCTGGTCGTCACCGATCAGACCGCGACCTGCGACATCACCGGCGACCTGGAGATCCGCCTGGACCCCCCACCGCCGGCCGAGCGGGTCACGTCGTTCTGCCGGGCCACCGCGGAGCGCCTGCGGGCCGGGCCGCCGCCCGCCCGCTTCGCCGATCTCGAACCGCGCGAACTGTGGGCCGAGTCGTCGGCGCACGGCCTCCTGGCGCCGATCGGCGACGCCACCGACGGCTCGCTGGTCCAGGTGCCGCTCGGCGACGATCCGCCGCACGCCCTGGTCGGCGGCCCGTCCGGTTCGGGCAAGACCAATTTGCTGTACGCCTGGCTGGCCGCCCTGGCCACCCGCTACGGCCCCGAAGAGCTCGCCTTCTACCTGCTCGACTTCAAGGAGGGCGTGTCCTTCGCCCGCTTCGTGCCGGGACCGCGCGACCCGGCCTGGCTGCCCCAGGTGCGCCTGGCCGGCATCAACGTCAACGGCGACCGCGAGTTCGGCCTGGCCATGCTGAGGCACCTGAGCGAGGAGCTGCGGACCCGGGCCCAGGCGGCCAAGCGGGTCGACGCGACCAAGCTGGCCGAGCTGCGCGCCGAGGACCCCACCGGGCACTGGCCGCGCATCGTCGCCGTGATCGACGAGTTCCAGGTGCTGCTCTCCGGACGCGACGCGGTGGCCGACGAGGCCGTCACCCTGCTCGAGGACCTGGCCCGGCGTGGCCGCTCGCAGGGCATCCACCTCATCCTGGCCAGCCAGGACGTCTCCGGCATCGAGGCGCTGTGGGGCCGCAGCGGCCTGATCGGACAGTTCACGCTGCGCATCGCCCTGCCCAAGGCGCGGCGGATCCTGGCCGACGACAACCTCGCAGCCGCCGTCATCCCGCGCTTCCACGCGGTGGTGAACACCCAGTCCGGCACGTCCGGCGCCAACCAGGTCGTGCGCCTGCCCGACGCCGGCGACCGGCTGGTCTGGCGCAGCCTGCAACGCCGCCTGTGGCGGGATCGCCCGGAGGGCTGCGAGGAGCCCCGGCTCTTCGACGGCGACGCCGTGCCCCGCCTGCCGGAGACCTGCCGGCCCGCGGGCCCGGTGCCGGACGCGGCGGCCCCGGTCGGCTCCTCGCCGGGCGCGGTCCTGGGCGAGCGGATCGACGTGGCCGCCCGCCCGGCGCGGCTGCGCCTGGGCCGGATGCCCGGCCGCAACCTGGCCGTACTCGGCACCCGCACCGAGGAGGCGTGCGACGTGCTCGCGGCGGCCGCGCTGTCGCTGGCCGCGCAGGGGCCGGCGCATTTCAGCGTCGTCTGCCTCGACCCGGACGCGGCCCGGGCGGCGGCCCGGCTGATGGCGGAGCTGCCGTCGGCCGACTGGTGTGACGCGGTGCCGGCCGAGCCGTTCGGCACGATCCCGCACTACGTGCTCGGCTACGCGCTGGACGCCGGTGCCGACCCGGCCGCGCTGCGCCGCCTGCTGGTCGACGGCCCCGAGCATCGCACCCACGTGCTCGGCTGGTGGCGCTCGGTGGGCCGGCTGCGCGACAGCCTGGGCGGGCCCGGCGCCCGCCTCGACCCGATCGGCGCCTGGGTGGCCCTCGACGTGCAGGGACCCGACCTGGCCCCGCTCTATCCGCAGCCCGGCGGCCCGGCGTGGTATCCGCGCCACCGCCGCGCCCTGTTCTTCGACCGCTCGGTGCACCGAACTCCGGAAGTCATCGTCCCGTATGAGGTGAACAGTGACCACACGTGACCGTCAGCCGATCGGCCGCGACTACCAGCTCATGGTGAGCGCCCTGGCCGAGGCCACCCGGCGTCGGGACACCGAGATCAGCAACGCCGAGCACGCGTACCAGGAGAGCGCCGCCCAGGCCGCGGGCGAGCTGTCCCGGGCCGAGGGTGACGCCCTCTCGGCCGACCGCTGGGCCGGCGCGGCCGCGGCGCAGGTGCTCGATGTGGACCGTGAGGCGGCCCGGCTCTGGGATCAGCTGCGCCGGGCCCGTGGCCTGCGGGTGCGGGCGCTGGGCGAGATGCCGGATCCGGTGCCGGTCGACGCCGTGCCCCGGGCCGCCCTGCCCCGCAGCCCGGAGACGCCGCAGGTGAAGGCGCCGCGGGCGCTGCTGGCCCGGGCCGCCGAGCGGATCGACCACACCATCCATCCGGCCGGCCGCCGTTCCCTGCCCCGCTGGGCGCTCCCACTGCTGCCGATCCTGGGCGCGGTGGTCGCGGCGCTGGCGGGTCTCGTCGGGTCGGGCCTGGTGACCTTCGGCAGTACGGGCGTGTGGGGCGGCCCATTCCTGCGCGGGCTCGGCTGGCTGGCCTTCCTGGTCGCCCCCTCGGCCGGGGTGCCGGTGGCGGCGCTGGTCGCCCACAAGCGGCTCCTGGCCCGCCTCGACATCGGCGGCATCGGCCTGACCCTGCTGGGCGGCATGGTCGCCGCGACCATGATGTCCCTGGCCTTCGCGGCCAAGCACTGACAGGCTTGGCGGTCACGTCGAAGGGGTAAAAGCGAGCCGTGGGCGGATATGGGTGGCAGATCGTTCTGGTCGTCGTGCTGGTGCTGGTGAACGCCGCCTTCTCCGGCAGCGAGATGGCGCTGATCTCGCTGCGGGACAGCCAGTTGCAGCGCCTCGAGCGGCAGTCGCGGGGCGGGCGCACGCTGGCCCGGCTGGCCCGCGACCCGAACCGGTTCCTGGCCACCATCCAGATCGGCATCACGCTGGCCGGCTTCCTGGCCTCGGCCGCCGCCGCCACCTCACTGGCCAAGCCGTTGACCGGCCCGCTGGGCTTTCTCGGCAGCGCGGCCGAGCCGGTGGCGATCGTGCTCGTCACCATGGTGCTGACCTTCTTCACGCTGGTGGTCGGTGAGCTCGCCCCCAAGCGGATCGCGATGCAGCGGGCCGAGGGGTGGGCGCTGCTGGCCGCCCGGCCGCTGGACATGCTGTCCACGCTGTCACGCCCGGTGAACTGGCTGCTCGGCAAGTCGACCGATCTCGTCGTACGGATGGCCGGGGTCGACCCGAACGCGACCCGCGAGGAGGTCAGCACCGAGGAGATCCGCGACATGGTCACCCAGCAGCAGGAGTTCACCCCGGAACAGCGCACGATCATCAGCGGCGCCTTCGAGATCGCCGAGCGGATCCTGCGCGAGGTGCTGGTGCCCCGGCGCGACGTGCTCACCCTGCCGGCCGACCTGCCGTCGAACGAAGCGCTCACCCGGCTCGTCGCCAGCGGGCACTCCCGCGCCCCGGTGACCGGGCCGATGGGCCTGGACGACGTGCTCGGCGTGGTCCACCTGCGCGACCTGATCGACGCGCCGGGCCCGGTGCGCGACCACCTGTACACCGCGCTCTTCCTGCCCGAGACGCTGAAGGTGTCCGACGCGATGCGCCAGCTGCGCGTCCAGCACCAGCAGTTCGCCTTCGTGGTCGACGAGCGCGGCTCCATCGACGGCATCGTCACCATGGAGGACCTGGTCGAGGAGGTCGTCGGCGAGATCTACGACGAGACCGACCGCGACGTGCAGTCGGTGGTGCGCGAGCCGGACGGCGCCATGCTGTTGCCCGGCACCTTCCCGATGCACGATCTGCCGGACATCGGCGTCGACGTCGAACGCGAGGACGAGGGCGACTACACGACGGTGGCGGGCCTGGTCCTGGCCCAGCTCGGGCACATTCCCACCAAGCCCGGCGAGGTGGTGGAGGTCGACGGGCACACCGCCGAGGTCGTCGAGGTCACCGGCCGCGCCATCACGCAGGTTCGGGTACGCCCGGCGCCGCGACCGGACCCGGAATTCGACTAGGACCTTCGGCGTACGCGACGGAGAGCACCGCGTGCGCCACCAGGATCGCGTGTTCCTTCGCGTCGTACGGCCCGACCCGCAGCTCCACCGCGTGATCACCGAAGACCGCCCGGACCGTCCAGCTGTTCGGGTGCCGGTCGTCCTCCCGGCTGTGGTTGACGATCAGCTGGGTGGCGCCCTTGACGTTCACCGCCGACCACTTCTCGTCGGAGGTCCCCCAGCACCGGAACCAGCCCGGAGCGACGGCCAGGGCGCCCTTGCCGGCCTCGGCCAGCGCCCACTCCATCTGCTCAGGCGTCATAGGGCGATCGTAGGGGCCGCTCGCGGTGAGCGGCCCCGAACGCGATCAGTACGTGTAGAAACCCTTGCCCGACTTCCGGCCCAGGTCACCGGCCTGGACCATGCGCTGGAGCAACTCCGGCGGGAAGAATTTCTCGTCGGCGGTGTCGCGGTAGATGTTGCCGGCCGCGTTGAGCATGACGTCGAGCCCGGTCAGGTCGACGGTGGCCAGCGGCCCCATCGAGTGGCCGAAGCCCAGCTTCATCACCGTGTCGAGGTCGGCCGCGCTCACCACACCCGTCTCGACCAGCTTGATCGCCTCGACCAGCAGGGCCGAGAAGAGCCGGTTGGACACGAAGCCGGCGACGTCGCGCTTGACCTCGACACAGGTCTTGCCGACCTCTTCGGCGTACGACCGGGCCGTGGCCAGCGTGTCGTCGGAGGTCTGGTAGCCGCGGACGAGCTCGACCAGCTTCATCATCGGCACCGGCGAGAAGAAGTGGATGCCGACGACCGACTCGGGCCGCTCGGTGACCGTGGCGATCTGGGTGATCGGGATGGCCGAGGTGTTGGTGCCGAGCACCGCGCCGGCCTTGCAGATCTTGTCGAGCGAGCGGAAGACCTCGTGCTTGGCCTCGACCTTCTCGTAGATCGCCTCGACCACGATGTCGGCGTCGGCCACCGCGTCCAGATCGGTGGTGGTCGTGATGCGGCTGATGGCCGCCTCGGCGTCCTCGTCGGAGATCTTGCCCTTGGCCGTGAACCGGCCCAGCGAATCCCGGATCGCCGTCATGCCCCGGTGCAGCGAGGCGTCGTCGACGTCCCGCATGGTGACCTGCCAGCCCGCCTGCGCCGAGACCTGCGCGATGCCGGAACCCATCAGTCCGGAGCCGATGACCGCGAGTCGACCCGCCATGTGCCTCTCCTCTGGTAAGAGTGTCGTCGGCCTCACCCTAGCCTTGTTACTTAACGGAAACTCAGGCGGAGGGACTGTCTTTCTATCGGGTCAAATCCTCTTAAAAGCCGGCGTAGCGGTGCGAGACTATGCGCATGGCCACAGGTAACGGCTGGTACCTCCTCGGGCCACTGATCGCCGTCGGTCTGGTCGGCTTCCTCGGTGCGGTTTTCTGGCGCATGGGCCTGCAATGGACACACACCCGCGAACCTGCGGGTGACCCGTGCGCCGACGGTCTCGCCATCTTCGGCGACCCGGACGACTACGGCCTGCTCTGCCCGGCCGCCGTCACGATCGACGCCGAGGTCGCCGACGAGATCCGGCGACTCCTCGGCGACGCCGGGATCCGCGCCACCCAGGCGGTCGCCCGCGACGGGCGTACGGCCGTGCTCGTCTTTCCCGAACAGGTCGAAGAGGCCCGCCGCCTGGTCGGCGACTCGCCGGCGCTCTAGACCGCCCTCACTGGAAGTCGAAGGTCGGCTCGGGCACGTCGGCCCGCTCCACCTCGGCCCCCAGCCCGGCCAGGTCGGCCACGAAGTCGGGGTAGCCGCGGTCGATGTGGTGCACCTCGCCCACCTCGGTGACCCCGTCGGCGCAGAGACCGGCGATGACCAGGCCGGCGCCGGCCCGGATGTCGGTCGCGCGCACCGGCGCCCCGGACAGGCGCGGCCGGCCGTTGACCACGGCGTGGTGCCCGTCGGTACGGATGTCGGCGCCCAGCCGGACCATCTCGTTCACGAACATGAAGCGGCCGTCGAAAATGTTCTCGGTGATCAGTGAGGAGCCCTCGGCCACCGAGGCCAGGCCGATCGCCATCGGCAGCAGGTCCGTCGCGAAGCCCGGGTAGGGCAGGGTGACGATGTCGACCGCCTTGGGGCGCTCGTCCATGCGTACCCGGAAGAAGTTGTCTCCCGGCTCGACCGTCGCGCCGGCCGTGACCAACTTGTCGAGGGCGATGTCGAGGAACTCCGGCCGCACTCCTCGCACGGTCACGTCGCCACGGGTCATCGCGGCGGCGAACGCCCAGGTGCCGCCCACGATCCGGTCGCCCACGGTGGTGTGCAGCACCGGGTGCAACTCGTCGACGCCCTCGATGGTCAGCGTCGACGAGCCGGCGCCGTCGATCCGGGCGCCCATGTCGGTGAGCATCTCGCAGATGTCGACGATCTCCGGCTCGCGGGCCGCGTTGTCGATCTCGGTGGTGCCCTTGGCCAGGACGGCCGCCATCAGCAGGTTCTCGGTGGCGCCGACGCTCGGGAAGTCGAGCCAGATCTTGCTGCCGCGCAGGCCGTGCGGCGCCGAGGCGATCACGAAGCCGTGCTCGCCGGAGATCTCCGCACCCATCCGGGCCAGGCCGGAGACGTGCATGTCGAGCCCCCGTGAGCCGATCATGTCACCGCCCGGCAGGGCCACCCGCACGTACCCGCGACGGGCCAGCAGCGGCCCGAGCACGCAGATCGACGCCCGCAGCCGGCGCACCAGGTCGTAATCGGCCTCGCTGCCCGGCTCGGCCGGCACGTCGATGGTCGCCTCGCCCCCGTCCAAGGTGACCTGGCAGCCCAGTCGCCGCAGCACCTCGGCCATGATGGCGATGTCGGTGATGCGCGGAACGTTCTCGACCACGCTGCGGCCCTGCGCGAGCAGAGCGACCGCCATCAGCTTGAGAGCCGAGTTCTTCGCGCCACCCACGCCGACCTCACCGGTCAGCGCGGTACCGCCCTTCACCCTGATCACATCCACGCGGGCCATGGTATGAGTCGCCGACGAACCGGTGCTCCGTAGGGTGGGGGCATGGCCGTTCACCTCACCCGCATCTACACCCGCACAGGCGACGGCGGGCAGACCCGCCTGGGCAACAACGAGATCGCCGACAAGACCGATCCGCGCATCGCGGCGTACGCCGACGCCGACGAGTGCAACGCCGCCCTGGGCGTCGCCCTGGCGATGGGTGACCTGCCCGACGACGTCCGCGCCGTGCTCAAGGTCGTACAGAACGATCTCTTCGACGTCGGCGCCGACCTCTGCAACCCGCTGTCGGAGGACCCGCCCTACCCGCCGCTGCGGATCACCGAGGAGTACGTGACACGGCTCGAGGGCTGGTGTGACGAGTTCCTGGAGCGGCTGCCGGCGCTGGACAGCTTCATCCTCCCGGGCGGCACCCCCGGCGCGGCCCTGCTGCACGTGGCCCGCACGGTGGCCCGGCGCGCGGAACGCTCGTCCTGGGCCCTTCTTCAGGCCGACCCTTCCCGTACGAGTCAGCTGCCGGCCAAATATCTCAACCGCCTCTCGGACCTGCTGTTCATCCTCTCCCGCGTGGCCAACCCCGGCGGCGACGTGAAGTGGGTGCCCGGCGGCGGTACGGCGCAGTAGCCGTGCTGCACCACGTGGAGCTGTGGGTGCCCGACCTGGCCGGTGCGCTGCGCCCCTGGGGCTGGCTGCTGGACGCGCTGGGCTGGAAGCAGTACCAGGACTGGCCGGGCGGCCGCTCCTGGCGCCACGGCGACGTCTACCTGGTGCTGGAACAGTCGCCGGCGATGTCGGGCTCGGTGCACGACCGTCTGGCTCCCGGCCTGAACCACCTGGCCTTCACGGTGAGCGGCGAGCCCGAGGTGGACCGGCTGACGGCCGAGGCCCCGGCACACGGGTGGACGCTGCTTTTCCCCGGCAAGCACCCGCACGCGGGCGGCCCGTCGTCGTACGCCGCCTACCTCGCGGATTCGTGGGGCTACGAGGTCGAGCTCCAGCCGGGGCCGCCGTAATTCGCTTCCCCTCCATGTCACCATGAAGACATGACCTCACGCGCGACCGCCTTCAGCCGGCCCCCGGCGGCCGGCTGATCTGCGCGTTCCTGGCCGCCCCTCGCGGGCGGCCATTTTCGTGGGCTTCCCGCATCTTCCCGAAGCGGAGAATCCCATGTCGCTCACCGACGACCTCGCCGTCCGCGACCTGACCGACCCGGCGCAGGGCCCGCACGCGATCCAGGAGATCCTGGCCGCCATCCTCGACGCCGTCACCACCCGCTGGCCGGCAGCCGACCTCCTGGTCCATCGCGGCGACCGGATAGTCGACGTGGCCGACAACTACGACCATCTCGGGTACAGCCCAGCGGCGATCACCCGGGACGCCCGCTACACCCGTTATGTCGGCGAACGGCGGATGCTGCGCTCTCAGACATCGGCCCTGATTCCGGGCGCCCTGCGCCGCCTCCGAGCCCCCGACACCCTCATCGCCTGCCCCGGCATCGTCTATCGCCGCGACTGCATCGACCGCCTGCACACCGGCACACCACATCAGCTGGACCTGTGGCGGGTCACCACGGCCGCCCCGCAGCCCAGCGGTCTGCTCGAACTCGTCGAGACCACGCTCGCCGCCGCACTCCCCGGAGTCCCTTGGCGAACAAGTCCGGCAGACCACCCGTACACCACCAATGGCCTGGAGATCGAAGCCCGGGCGGCCGGCGACTGGGTCGAGATCGGCGAGTGTGGAATCGCCGCACCGCGTGTCGCCGGAGCCGGGCTGGCCCTCGGGCTCGGACTGGACCGCCTTCTCATGCTGCGCAAGGGCATCGGCGACATCCGGCTGCTGCGCTCGAACGACCCTCGGGTGGCGGCACAGATGCTCGACCTGACCCCGTACCGCCCGGTCTCGGCCCAGCCCGCCGCCCACCGCGACGTCTCGGTCGCCCTGCCGGAGGGGGTGACCGCCGAGGAGATCGGCGACCGGGTACGCGACATCCTCGGCACCGACGCCACCCTGGTCGAGGAGGTCAGCGTCCTCTCGGCGACCCCACCGGACGACCTCCCGCCCGCCTCCCGCGACCGCCTGGCCATGCGCCCAGGCGAGGTGAACGTCCTGGTCCGCGTCATCCTCCGCGACCTGCACGCCACCCTCCCCCGCCGCCGTGCCAACGCCCTGCGCGACCGCGTCTACGAGGGCCTCCACCAGCCCGGGGTCAGGCGTGCAGGGTGCCGTCGATGACGGTTACCGCCTTGCCGGTCAGCAGCGTGCGGTCGCCGCGGAGGGCGACCCGCACGTAGCCGCCCCGCGGGGACGCCTGGTAGCCGGTGAGCTCCGTGCGGCCGCCCAGACGGGCGGACCAGAACGGGGCCAGGGCCGTGTGAGCGCTTCCGGTCACCGGGTCCTCCGCCACGCCCGCGGCCGCGCCGAAGAAGCGGGAGACGAAGTCGTAGCCGCCGTTCGGGTCGTCGGCGCGGGCCGTCACCACCACGCCCCGGTTCTCGACAGTGGCCAGCGCCGTCAGGTCCGGTGTCAGCTCGCGCACCGCCGACTCCTCGAGCACTTCGATCAGCAGGTCGTCCGTGTTCGGGCCGGTGTGGTGCACCGACAGCGGAGTCACCCCCAGCGCGTCCAGCACGCTCGGGTCGGCCTGGATCGGGCTCAGCGGGGCCGTCGGGAAGTCGAGTGTGATCCAGCCCTTCTCGTCCGTCTCGGCCGTCAAGATGCCGCTGCGGGTGGCGAAGCGCACCAGGCCGGTGCTCTGCAGCGCGTGGGCCGTGGCCAGCGTGGCGTGCCCGCAGAGCGCCACCTCGACCGCCGGAGTGAACCACCGCAGCGCGTAGTCAGCTCCGGACGAGGCCGGAACGGGGTGCAGGAAGGCCGTCTCGGACAGGTTAACCTCGGCCGCGACCGCCTGCATCCACGCGGCGTCGGGGAACGTGGGGCCGTCCAGCACCACCACGCCGGCCGGGTTCCCGGCGAACGGCTGCTCGGTGAAGGCATCGATGATTCGAATCCGCATGGTTCGACGCTAAAGCCCGCGGCTGTACGCGGCGAGAGCCACCTGGAAAGGCGCGGCCGCCTACTGCTCGATCGTGCGGGGGCGGATCACCGGGCGGGCGACGCTGCCGGGCGGACCGGGCGGGGCCGCCTCGAGCCAGGAGAGGAAGCCGGTCACCGTGGACTCGGCCATCGCGATCTCGATCTCGTCGGTGGCCGTGGCCAGCTTGAGCACCACCCAGTGGCCGGGGATGGTGAGGCGCTCGGGGCCCTGAGGGCGTCGGCGCTCCTCGATCGTGAGGGTGCCGCGGTCGAGCACGCGCTTGGGGCGGAAGGCGAAGCTGAACATCCGGTGGATGCGCAGCTCACCGCCGGCGAACTGGCCGATCGCCGTGGACCAGCCGCGGCCCGGCACCATGGTGCTGAGGTGGATCTGGAGGCGAATGGTTCCGCCGCCGACCATGAGCAGCCGGCGGCGGAAGAAGATCGCTAAGAGACAGACGAGCGCAGCGATGAGGCAGATTCCGACGACTTCCAGAATCTCCATCGCCGATCGTCAGTGAGTCTCGGGGGTGGCGGGGGTCGCGCTCTCGGCGAGAACGGTGACGCCGTCGGCGTCGATCGAGAGGAAACCGCCGGTGACGTCATACGTCAACTGCTCGCCGCCGGCGAGCTTGACCCGCACCTGCGAGGGCTCCTTCAGCAGGCCCAGCAGCGGGGAGTGACCCGGCAGGACGCCGATCTCACCCTCGGTGGTCCGCGCGACGAGCATCTCGGCCTCACCGGACCAGACGCTTTGCTCGACGGCTACGACCTTGACGGGCAGCTGGTTGGCCACGCTGTCCTCCTGTGTATGAATCCGATTGGGTGAAGTCTAGACGGCCCGCTTTGCCGGGACCGCAGCAGGTCAGACGTTGCTGTTGATGTACTCAGGGTTGCGGAAGATGAAGTTCTGCACCTGATCGTCGCGTACGGCCTTGAAGAAGTCCTCGGCGCTGTCCTCCAGCGCCTCGCCCCGATAGTCGCCGTTCACGATGACCGAGTCGCCCGGCAGCTTGATCAGGGTGATGTCGTCGGAGCGCAGGCTCTTCAGCGCGAAGGCCCAGTCGACCACGTTGTGGCCGTTGCCGTCGAAGATCAGCGCCTTGCCGGCCGCCTTGAGCACCGCGTCGAGCTTGGTCGGGCTGGTCACCACGTTCTTGCTGAGCGCCTGCTTGGCCAGGGCCTTGATGAACTGCTGCTGGTGGCGCTGGCGGTCGTAGTCGCCGCGGGGCAGGCCGTAGCGCTGCCGCACGTAGTCGAGGGCCTGCCAGCCCTGCAGGTGGCGGGTACCGACCTTGTATTCGGCCTGGGGGCCGTAGTACGGGTGGGCGCAGCTGTTGTCGGCGCAGCGGTCGTAGCGCGGACGGGTCTGGCCGTTCGGCTGGAGGTGCTCCGACTTCACGTTCTGGTCGATCGTCATGGTGACGCCGCCCATGGCCTCGACGATCGCCTTGAAGCCGTTGAAGTTCAGGATGACGCCGGCGTCGAACTCCTTGATGCCGGTGAGCCGGCCGACCGTCTTGGCGAGCAGGTCGAAGCCCTGGACGACGTCGTGCTTGCCGTTGCCGACCGAGCTGCCGTACCCCATGGCGGCGTTGATCTTGGATCGGCCGCCCTTGAAACCGGTCTTGGCGAACGGCGGGATGTCGACGATCAGGTCGCGCGGGACCGAGAAGAGATAAGCCTGGTCCAGGCCTCGGGGGATGTGGGCCACGATGATCGAGTCGGAGAGCGGGGTCTGCGTCTCGGTACGCGGGTCGACGCCGACCAGAAGAATGTTCAGCGGGCCCTTGATGTCGGAGACGGGCTTTTTCGTGGCGCCGACGGCCGGCTCACCGAACAGGTCCTGGGTCTCCACGGCCCCGGCGTACCGGGCCACCAGCACCTGCTGCGTGACGATGGCACCACCGCTGACCACCATGAGGACGCAGCCGAAGATCGCGCAGAGCCGCGCCCACAAGGGCGCGCGCCTTTTTCTGGCCACAGGTCTCCCCCAACGGTTGTCGATCTCGGCCGCCTGACGAACGACAAGAGTACCCAGAAAGAGCCAGCAGATCTGAGACTCGCAGAAGCCGCAAATCAGACAAAAGCTTCCCTAGGTACGGCGAAGCCGCGCCCACCATAAGGTCGGCGCGGCTCCACAGTCGCTGAGCCAGCTCAGCCCTTCATCAGCTCGTGCGCGTTCTTCTCGAGGTCCTCGAGACCACCGCACATGAAGAAGGCCTGCTCGGGGTAGTTGTCGTACTCACCCTCGCTGATCTTCTTGAACGCCTCGATGGTCTCCTTGAGCGGGACCGTCGAGCCGGGAACGCCGGTGAACTGCTCGGCCGCGTACGTGTTCTGCGAGAGGAAGCGCTCGATGCGGCGAGCCCGCTGCACCGTGACCTTGTCCTCCTCGGAGAGCTCGTCCATACCGAGAATGGCGATGATGTCCTGCAGGTCCTTGTACTTCTGCAGGATGCGCTGCACCTCGCGGGCGACCGCGTAGTGCTCGGCGCCGACGAACTCGGGCGCCAGGATCCGCGAGCTGGAGGCCAGCGGGTCCACGGCCGGGTAGATGCCCTTGTCGGAGATCGACCGCTCGAGGTTCGTGGTCGCGTCCAGGTGGGCGAACGTGGTGGCCGGCGCCGGGTCGGTGTAGTCGTCGGCGGGCACGTAGATCGCCTGCAGCGAGGTGATCGCCTTGCCCCGGACCGACGTGATCCGCTCCTGAAGCTCGCCCATCTCGTCGGCCAGCGTGGGCTGGTAACCCACGGCGGACGGCATACGGCCGAGCAGCGTCGACACCTCGGAACCGGCCTGGGTGAACCGGAAGATGTTGTCGATGAAGAGCAGCACCTCCTGGTTCTGGACGTCCCGGAAGTACTCCGCCATGGTCAGCGCGCTCAGCGCCACCCGCAGACGGGTGCCCGGCGGCTCGTCCATCTGGCCGAAGACGAGGGCGGTCTTGTCGAGAACGCCACCCTCCTCCATCTCCAGGATGAGGTCGTTGCCCTCGCGGGTGCGCTCACCCACGCCGGCGAACACCGACGTACCACCGAAGTTACGGGCAACGCGGATGATCATCTCCTGGATGAGCACCGTCTTGCCCACGCCGGCGCCGCCGAACAGGCCGATCTTGCCACCACGCACGTACGGCGCGAGCAGGTCGAGCACCTTGATGCCGGTCTCCAGCATCTCGGTCTTCGGCTCGAGGTCCGCGAACGCCGGGGGCTTGCGGTGGATCGACCAGCGCTCCTGGATGTCCAGGGTCGCCGGGTCGGCGTTGAGCACCTCGCCGAGGGCGTTGAACACGTGGCCCTTGGTCACGTCACCGACGGGCACCGAGATCGGCGCGCCGGTGTCCTTGACCTCGGCGCCGCGGATCAGGCCGTCGGTCGGCTGCATCGAGATGGCGCGGACGATGTTGTCACCCAGGTGCTGGGCGACCTCGAGCGTCAGCGTCTTGGTGCCCTCGGAGAGGGTCACCTGCACGTGCAGCGCGTTGAAGATGTCGGGCATGGCGTCACGGGGGAACTCGGCGTCGACGACCGGGCCGATGACCCGGACGACGCGGCCGACACCGGTCTCCGCCTTGGTGGGCTCAGCTACAGCAGTCATCACGTATCACTTCCTGCCGAGGACAGCGCCTCGACGCCGCCAACGATCTCACTGATTTCCTGGGTGATCGCGGCCTGCCGCGCGGAGTTCATCTCGCGCGTGTACCGCTTGAGCAGGTCGTCCGCGTTGTCCGACGCGCTCTTCATCGCCCGCCGGCGCGAAGCCGACTCGCTGGCCGCCGAGGACAGCAACGCCGCGTAGATCCGCGTGTTGAGGTACTTCGGCAGCAGCGCGTCGAGCAGCTCGTCGGCGTCCGGCTCGAACTCGTAGGCCGGGCGCAGCCCGGGCTCGACCTCGCGCTCCTCGACCTGCATCGGGGCCAGGAAGTGCGCCTCGGCGGACTGCGTCATCAGCGACTTGAACTGCGTGCTGACGATGTGCAGCTCGTCGACGCCCTGGATGCCGTCCGGGCCGTACGTGGCGTCGGAGTCGTCCGCGCCGGCGACGAACGCCTCCAGCAGGGCGTCACCGATGGCCTTGGCGTCGGAGAACGACGGCCGCTCGGAGAAGCCCGTCCAGCTGGTCTCGATCGGCCGGTTGCGGAACCGGTAGTAGCCGACGCCCTTGCGGCCGACGACGTACAGCACCGCGTCCTTGCCGTCCGCCTTGAGGCGGGAGATCAGCTGCTCGGCGGTACGGATGGCGTTGGCGTTGTAGGCGCCGGCCAGGCCGCGGTCGCTGGTGATGAGCAGGACACCCGCCCGCCGGACCCGCTCACGCGGGACCAGCAGGGGGTTGTCGATCGTCGCGTTGGACGCCAGGGCGGTCAGGACCTGGGTGATCGCCTCCGCGTACGGCTTGGAGGCGGCGACCCGCTCCTGCGCCTTGGCGATGCGGCTGGTGGCCACCAGCTCCTGCGCCTTCGCGATCTTCTTGGTCGACCGGACGGTGCGGATGCGCCGCCGGAGGGCCTGTACCTGACCGGCCATGACTACTGGCCTTCGGCCGGACGGCTGACCTCGCGGGTCACCGTCTCGCGCGTCTGGCGGCCCTCTTCCAGCGGCTCGGCCGGGTTCTCGTTGACCGCGGAACCGGTCTCGCCGCGCTTGAAGAGCTCCTTGAACTCGGTCACGCCGCTCTTCAGGTTCTCCACGTCGTCGTCCGACAGCAGGCCGGTCGAGTCGATGGCGGTGTAGGTGTCGCTGCGGTGCCGCTTGATCCAGCCGAGGAAGTCCTGCTCGAAGCGGCGCACGTCGCTGACGTCGATGTCGTCGAGCTGGCCGGTGGTGCCGGCCCAGATCACGATGACCTCGTCGACCACCGAGTACGGCGAGTACTGCGGCTGCTTGAGCAGCTCGACCAGGCGGACGCCCTTCTCGAGCTGGGCCCGCGACGCCTTGTCCAGGTCGGAGGCGAAGGCCGAGAAGGCCTCCAGCTCACGGAACTGGGCCAGGTCGAGACGCAGGCGGCCGGAGACCGAGCGCATCGCCTTGACCTGCGCCGAGCCACCCACCCGGGACACCGAGGTACCGACGTTGATCGCCGGGCGGACACCCGAGGCGAACAGGTCGGTCTCCAGGAAGATCTGGCCGTCGGTGATCGAGATGACGTTGGTCGGGATGTAGGCCGAGATGTCGTTGGCCTTGGTCTCGATGATCGGCAGGCCGGTCATCGAGCCGCCACCCAGCTCGTTCGAGAGCTTGGCGCAGCGCTCGAGCAGGCGGGAGTGCAGGTAGAAGACGTCGCCCGGGTACGCCTCGCGGCCCGGCGGGCGGCGCAGCAGCAGCGACACGGCGCGGTAGGCCTCGGCCTGCTTGGTCAGGTCGTCGAAGACGATCAGGACGTGCTTGCCGTTGTACATCCAGTGCTGGCCGATGGCCGAGCCGGTGTACGGGGCGATGTACTTGAAGCCGGCCGGGTCGGAGGCCGGAGCCGCGACGATCGTCGTGTACTCCAGCGCGCCCTGCTCCTCGAGGGTGCCCCGGATCGACGCGATGGTGGTGGCCTTCTGGCCGATCGCGACGTAGATGCAGCGGACCTGCTTGTCCGGGTCGCCGGACTCCCAGTTCGCGCGCTGGTTGATGATCGTGTCGATCGCGACAGTGGTCTTGCCGGTCTTGCGGTCACCGATGATCAGCTGGCGCTGGCCGCGGCCGATCGGCGTCATGGCGTCGATCGCCTTGATGCCGGTCTGCAGCGGCTGCTTCACCGGCTGCCGGGCCATGACGTTGGGCGCCTGGAGCTCGAGCTCGCGCTCGCCCTCGCTGACGATCTCGCCGCGGTCGTCGATCGGCCGGCCCAGCGGGTCGACCACGCGACCGAGGAAGGCGTCGCCGACCGGGACCGAGAGGACGCGGCCGGTCCGCTTGACCTGCTGCCCCTCCTCGATGCCGGTGTAGTCGCCCAGGATCACGACGCCGATCTCGCGGACGTCGAGGTTCTGCGCGACACCCAGCGTGCCGTCGGCGAACTCGAGCAGTTCGTTCGCCATCGTCGAGGGCAGGCCCTCGACGTGCGCGATGCCGTCGCCCGCATCGGAGACGATGCCGACCTCCTCGCGGGAGACCTCGGGCGTGTAGGACGAGACGTAGCGCTCTAGCGCCCCCCGGATCTCGTCCGAGGAGATGGTCAGCTCGGCCATCCTCTGCCTTCTCTGTCTAGCTCGGGACGTCGCCGCCACCGAGGGGCCTGCTCAGCCCCGCGCGGAAAACCGCGCGGGCCGAGGGAAAAGTTACTTGGAGAACGCCTGCTTCGCGGCGTTGAGCCGCCGCAGGATCGTGCCGTCGTAGAGGTCGGAGCCGACCTTGACGCTGACGCCGCCGATGATCGAAGGATCGACGTCGACCTTCAGCGAGACCGGCCGGCCGTAGATGTCGGACAACTTGGCAGCCAGCGCCTGCTCGTCGGCGTCGGTGAGCGGCTTGGCGACCGTCACGTACGCGACCTCGCGATCGCGCTTCGCGGCGGTCAGCTCGACCAGCCTGGTCAGCGATCCCTCGAAGCTACGGCCCCCGAAGCCCTCGAGCGCCACCTCGACGAGCCTTACCGTGGCCGGCTGGGCCTTGCCCTTCAGCAAGTCCTCCACCAGCTTAACCCGGCGCTCGGTCGGAGCGCCGGGGTCACTGAGCGTGATGGCCAGCTCGGGGTTGCCCGAGACGATCTGCCCGAAGCGGAACAGCTCGTCCTCGACCTCGGCCAGGGTGTCGGCCTTCTGAGCGCCGGACAGCACGGCCTCGGCGCCGAGGCGCTCGACGACGTCGAGCAGTTCGGCCGGCCGGGAGAACCGGCCGGACACGAGCGAGGCCAGAACGTCGACGGTGACCTGCGAGACCTTGCCGGACAGCAGCGAGCGCAGCAGCTCGCCCCGGTCCGCGCCGGAGCGCGACGGGTCGGTCAGCGCCCGGCGCAGGGCGGGCTGGGCCCGCAGGATGCCGGCCACCGACAGGATCTCGTCGGCGACGGTGGCAACCTGCGCGGCCGTGGCCGTGCCGGTGCTGCCGGTGAGCTTGGCGGCCGCCTCGGCGTAGGCCTGCTGGCTGACGGTCGACGCCATCAGCGCCGCCCGCCCGCCGAGCCGGCCGCGCCGAGCTCGTCGATGAACCGCTCGACCGTGCCGCGGCTGCGCGCCTCGTCGGCGAGAGCCTCGCCCACGATCTTGCCGGCCAGGTCGACGGCGAGCGTGCCCACCTCGGAGCGGAGCTCGCGCACGATGCTCTCGCGCTGAGCCGCCAGCTGCTCGTTGCCGGCCGCGATGATGCGGTCCGACTCCTCGCGAGCCTTGGCCAGCACGTCCTGACGAATGCCCTCGGCGTCGGCCCGGGCCTCGTCGCGGATGCGCGCGGCCTCGGTGCGAGCCTCGGCGAGCTGCGCGCGGTACTGCTCGAGCAGCTGGTTGGCCTCGGCCTGGGCGGCCTCGGCACGCTTGATGCCACCCTCGATGGCGTCGACTCGCGCCTTGAAGGTCTTCTCCATCTGGGGGAAGACGAACTTCATCAGCACGAAGCAGAGGATGGCGAAGGCGATCGACCCGATCACGATCTCCTGCCAAACAGGAATGATCGGGTTGTGTTCCGTCTCCGCGGCCTCAGCGGCTAGGTAGGTGAGCATGGAGACCTCCCAACGAGGCGGAAAGGACTATCAGCCGGCCCAGACGAAGCCGAATGCGATACCCAGCAGGGCGAGCGCCTCGATGACGGCGAAGCCGATCCAGACGAACGGCAGGGTCAGGCGGGACGACTCGGGCTGACGCGCCGTCGCCTGGATGTAGGCCGAGAAGACCAGGCCGATACCGATGCCGGGGCCGATGGCGGCCAGGCCGTAGCCGATGGCGGCGGTGCTGCCCTCAACGGCGGCAAAAACGTCCATTACTGATTCCTCCTGGTATCTCGCGTGACTGTCACGCGGGACGACAACGGGATGTGGCGATCGGTGGTACTCAGTGCTCGTCGGCGGCCAGGGAGCCCTGCAGGTAGCTCGCGGTCAGCACGGTGAAGACGTAGGCCTGCAGGCAGATCACGACGAACTCGAGGAACGTGAGCGCGACGGTGAGCAGCCAGGACAGGACCGAGACGGGCGCCAGCCAGGGGTTCGCGCTGAACATCGCGAAGCCGGCCAGGGTGAACACCAGCAGGAGGATGTGCCCGGCGAACATGTTCGCGAAGAGACGGACGGCGAGAGCGAACGGCCGCACGAGGAAGTTCGAGAAGATCTCGATGGGCACCAGCAGCGGCAGGATGAATCCCGGCGCGGTCGGCACGACGGCGAGCTTGAAGTATTTGATGCCGTGGTGCTTGACACCCACCCAGATGAACAGCACGTAACTGATCACGGCGAGGAAGGCCGGGAAGGCGATGTGCGACATCGGCGGGATCTGCACCAGCGGCACGATCCCCCAGAAGTTGTTCACCAGAATGAACAGGAACAGCGTCGTCAGGTACGGCGCGAAGCGCACACCCTGCGGGCCGATCATGTCAACGGCGATGTTGTTGCGCACGAAGCCGTAGATGCTCTCGGCGATCCACTGCTTCTTGGTCGGCACCAGCTTCGGCTTCCGGTACGACACCAGGAAGAAGATGATGATGGCCGCGACGGCGACCCAGACCAGCAGAGTGATCTTGGTGAACCAGTAGTTGTCCTCCGCACCCCACGGCAGGATGCTGGGCAGGTAGAAGTCCTCGACACTCGGCGGGAACTCTGCCGCGAGGACCGTCGACTGATCGATCACCTTGGCCCTTTCCTGTTAGGCGCCATCGCCTGGCGCGCAATGAGGTACACCGCACCGCCGACACCGAGGACGGCGCCTATGCCGGCGAAGATGCCCTTGGTTCCGACGAAGTAGTCGACAAGCCAGCCGATACCGCCCCAAACGAGAATGCCCGCGATCAGATAACTCAGGGCCGTCATGCCCGCGCCGGCGTTCGGCAGCGGGCTCTTCCCGTCGTCGTCGCGAGGGTCTTTGTGGGGTGGTTCTTGGCCGGTCATGACGGCCCGAACGATATCAGCAGGTAACACGAGGCTAAGCGGGACCCCCCGCACAACCGCAGTTGTCCAGGCGTCAGGGGTCTCGCAACTGGAAGAACACGGTACTCCAGCCGAACAAGAACCCAACACAACGCGAGCAAGCGCGTCACCGGATCGGGTTCGATACATTCCGCACTCCCTGCTGAACAGGGGTTACGGGCATGTGACAGATCACATCAGGCGCGTCGGCGGGTGAGCCACCAGGCTTGGACCGAGGTCCAGACCACGACTCCGGCGACGATGCCCAGCGCGACGGCGGTGCGGCCCGGCCATTCAGCGGATACTCCGAACGCCAGAATAACGCCGAACAAGACGTATTTCACGACATATGTCAACAAGCCGAGAGGCATCATCAACTCCGGCCGCACCGTGTCGGACCAGGCCAGCACCACGGTCGAGACGGTGTAGCTGACCGTCACGATCAGCACACCGAGAGCGGCGCCGAGCGCCGCCGGCGCGCCGCCGGTCAGGAAGCCCACCGACGCGGCGCACAGCAGGAGGGCAACCGACACCGCCGACAGGAACGGCAGGTGCTCCAGCTTCCAGCGCGGGTCCGCGGGCAGCGGGGGCAGCTTCGGCAGCGGCCTGCCGTCGTCGTCATCCTCGACGGGCACGTACGGCTCGTAGAGGTCGTCCGGGTCCTGGCGGTCGCCGTGGGAGGCGGAACGCGGGCCGGTGGGCTCGGATGGCAACGGCAAGGTGAGACCTTCATGAAGCGGGACGGGGCGCGTCAGGACCGCGCGGGAACGGCGATGGCGGTTGCCATCAGCGTACCGGCCGTCACGAACCGGCCGCTGAAGCCGGTGAGCGGCCGCCCGCCCGACTCGGCGCCGACCCGCAACAGCGCCTCGAACCGGCCCCTCGACGGGTCCATCCGCACCTCCGCCTCCTCGAAGCCCAGCCAGCGGAGGGTCAGCGGGAACCACGCCTTGTAGACCGCCTCCTTGGCACAGAAGAGCAGCCGGTCCCAGTGCGTGCCCGGTCGCGCCGCCCGCAGCGCGGCCACCGCGTCGAGCTCCCCGGGCAGGGCGATCGCCTCCAGCACCCCCTCAGGCAGCGGCTCGTTCGGCTCCGCGTCCACCCCGATCGCCCGGAAATCGGCGGCCGGGGCCACCACCGCCGTGCGGTAACCGGCACAGTGCGTGATGCTGCCGACCACCCCCGCCGGCCAGGCAGGCGCTCCTCGCTCACCGGTCAGGATCGGCCGGGGCGGGTAGCCCAGCGCGGCCAGAGCCTCCCGGGCGCAGCGCCGCGCGGTCGAGAACTCGCTGCGCCTCTTCGCCACCGCGTCGCGGACCAACTCCTCCTCGGCGGGGAACAGCGGGGCCGGCACCGAGTCGTCGTAAGCCTCCACGACGGCCACGCCGCGAGGCAGGATGCCGGCGATCACACCCGGACCCCGGCCGGCAGGACGTCGCGCATCGGCTGGGGCGCCGGGCCGCGGTGCCGCCACTCGCGCGGATAGCCGAGCGAGACCTCCTCGAACCGCACCCCGTCGTACCAGGTGGTGCGCGGGATGTGCAGGTGGCCGTATACCGCCACGGCCGCGCGGAAGCGGACGTGCCAGTCGGCCGTGCGGTCGGTGCCGCACCACTGGGCGAACTCGGGGTAGCGCAGCACCCGGGTCGGCTCCCGCACCAGCGGATAGTGGTTGACCAGCACGGTCGGCAGCGCGGGGTCGAGGGCGGCGAGGCGCCGCTCGGTCCAGGCCACCCGCGAGCGGCACCACTCCTGGCGGCTCGGGAACGGGTCGGGGTGCAGCAGGAACTCGTCGGTGCAGACCACACCGGCCTCGTACGCCTGCTCCAGCGCCAGTGCCCGGGTGGGCGCGGTGGGCGTACGGAACGAGTAGTCGTACAGAAGGAAGAGTGGCGCGACCACGACCGGCTCAGGCCCGCCGCGCCAGATCGCGTACGGATCCTCCGGGGTCAGCACCCCGATGCCGCGGCACATCTCGACGAGGCGCTCGTACCGGGCCACGCCCCGCAGCTGCACCGGATCCTCCCTCGGCGTCCACAACTCGTGGTTGCCGGGTGCCCAGATCACCTTGGCGAAACGGCGGCTCAGGGTGGTCAGCACGGCCTCGACGTCGGCGAACATCTCGGCGACGTCACCGGCGACGATCAGCCAGTCGCCGTCCGACGCCGGGCGCAGCCGCTCGGCCACCGCGCGGTTCTCGGCGTACCCGACATGCAGGTCGCTGACCGCGAACAGGGCGCTCACGCCGCCGCCCGGCCGGCCGCGACCGCCTCGGCGATCCGGGCCTCGAGCACCTCGGCGGCCCGGGGCGCGCCACCGGCGGCCGCCACGTGCCGGCTCATCCGGACGGCCGCCTCGCGCATGCCCTCGTCCGCGAGCGTCTCGGTCACGGCCCGGCGCAGGGCGGCGGCGGTCAGCTCCTCCGGGGGCAGCAGCGTGCCGCAGCCCAGTTCCGCCAGCCGGTCGGCGTTGACCGCGTTCTCCCCACCGTGCGGCACCACCACCAGCGGCACGCCCAGCGCGAGGGCCTGCATCGTGCTGCTCATCCCGCCCTGGGTGACCAGGACACCGGCGTGCGCGAGCACATCCAGGTGCGGCACCCACGGCCGGGCCTCGATGTTCGACGGCAGCGGGCCCAGCTCGGCCACGTCGAACTTGTCGCCCGTCGTCATCACCATGTGCAGCGGCAGGCCGGCGAAGGCTTCCGCGCACATCCGGAAGAACTTCGCGCTGCCGTACGTGGTGCCGAGCGAGGCGAGCACGACCGGCCGCCCGTCGCCCGGCGGCTGCCACTGCCCGCCCGGTTCGAGGTCCTGGCACGGGCCGACGAACTGGAACCGCTCGTCGAACAGCTGCTGCTCGATCTGGAACTCGCGCGGCAGGAAGACGAGGTTGAGAGGTTCGACGGTGGTCAGCACCTCGAACGCGGACGCCCCGCCGCCGGGGAGGTAGCGCTCGAGCCAGTCCCGGAGGGCGGTGAGGAACTCCAGACCGCCGGAGTCGCCGCCGTTGAGCACGCCGACGGCGCCGCCCGCCCGCTGGAAGACGCGGTGGGCGAGGCTGAACCGCTCGTTGGAGGCGAAGATCGGGAAGGTCTGCACCGCCGGGATGCCGTGCTTGCGGCTCGCCGCGCGGCCGGCGGTGTAGAGGGTGAGGTCGTAGACCAGCAGATCGGGCCGGTCGGCGCGGAGCACCGGCTCCAGGGCGTCGAGCGCACCGGTGCCCTCCTCCAGCGACATCATGAGGATGCCCATGACCTCCTCCCGCTGGTAGGTCGAGGCCTCCTGGTAGCGGGCGGCGGTCGAGGCGTACCGGACCGGCTCGGCCCCCGCCGCCGCGACCGTGCCGGCGAACTCCTCCGTGGTGACGTACGTGACCCGGTGCCCGCGGCGCACCAGCTCCCGCACCACGTCGAGGGTCGGGATGATGTGCCCGTGGCTGGGGATGCTGAGGAAGGCGATGTGCGACACGGCCGCTCCAATCACGCTGAGATCTTGCGGTAGACGGTTCGGGCGACGGCGGTGATCTGCTCGACGACATCCGCCTGCATCACGGCCTCGTCCTGCGCGGCGCGGATGTCCTCGCCGTGCAGCACCGCCGCGGCGAAGCGCCGCAGCACGTTGACGAACTGGGCGTCGGCCGGCAGCACGATCTCCTCGCGGTGGTCCTGCCGCTCGATCCGGAGCACCGGCTGGTGGCCGTCGGGCGGGGTGAAGACCCGCTCGGTGCTCAGCCGCCCGGTGCTGCCGGACAGGGCGTAGCTGGTGCGGTAGGAGTGCTCCATGCCGAAGACGGCGCTGACCGCCACGCCGCCCGGGCCGCAGGCCAGCACGCTGCCCGACAGCACGGCCCCGCGGTCCGGGTCGCGGCAGAGCACGGCGCCGACCACGTCCAGCTCGCCGATGAGCATCATCGCGGCCCGGATCGGATAAAGGCCGATGTCGAGCAGCGCGCCCCCGCCGAGCCCGGGCTCGTAGCGGATGTCGCCCGGCGGCCGCGGCGGGATGGTGAAGGCGCTGTCGAAGTTGCGCAGCTCGCCGATGGCGCCCTCGCTCACCAGCCGGCGTACGGCGGCGTGCTGCGAATGGTGCAGGAACATGAAGTTCTCGTAGAGCACGAGACCGCGGTCGCGGGCCAGCGCGAGCACCTTGCGGGCGTCCGCGGCGCTGGCGGCGAGGGGCTTCTCGACCAGGACGTGCTTGCCGGCCCGCAGGGCGCGCTCCGTCCAGGCCGAGTGCAGGTGGACCGGCAGCGGCAGGTAGACCGCGTCGACGCCGGGATCGGCGAGCACGCGTTCGTAGCCCTCGACCGGCTCGCCGCCGAAGCGCGCGGCGAACCGGGCGGCCTTCGCGGCACTGCGGCTCGCCATCGCGGTCAGCTCGATCTCCGGGACCGCGAGCATGGCCGGCAGCGTGCGGCGCCAGGCGATGTCGGCGCACCCGAGCACACCGACCCGGACCCGCCGTGCGTCGTCCCTAGCGATCATGTCTCGTTTCCCTCCGGCCGAGGCCAGATCGCCTCAGTGGTGGCCGGCCGCGACGGCGGCGAGCGGACCGACGTAGTTGTCCAGGAGCGCGTCCAGGTAGCCGGGTCCGAAGCCGAACTCCGCGGCCTCCGGCACGAGCGAGCGCAGCAAGGCGGTGGAGACCAGGGTCCGGGTCACCGGCACGTCGATGACCCGCCGCTCGGCCGTACGCCCGAGACGGCGCTCGATGCCGGCGACGATGGTCTCGACGGGCTGCGGTATCCCCGAGGCGATGTTGACGGTGCGGTTGCGCACGCCCTCGCGCAGCAACCGGTCGAGCGCCACCACCATGTGCCGCACGTCCACGAGGTCGCGGTGACCGCCCCGGTGCACCGACACCGTGCCGGCGAGGACTCCCGCGACCAGCAACGGCAGCAGCTGATGCGGGCGCTGCGCGTCGCCGACCAGGTGGCTGAGCCGGAACACCAGCCAGTCGACGCCGGAGTTCTGCACGACGCCCTCGAGGGCGAGCTTGTGCCGGCCGTACGGCGAGGTGGGGAAGACCGGTCCGTTCTCCGTGCCCGGCGAGGCGTCGGCCCCGTACATCGCGGCCGACGCGGTGGAGAAGAAGACGATCGTCGAGCCGGTCGCCCGGCAGTGGTGCAGCACGTCGTAGAGGAGCGCGGCCTCGCGGTCGAACTCCGCCGTCTGGTCGACCACGGTGGTCGAGACGCCGGCCGCGACGGCCACGACCCGGGGATGCGAGTCGGCCAGCGGCGCCAGGTGATGTGCGAGGAAGCCGCGTCCCACGATCTGCATGGCATCTCCGATCGAGCCCGTGTTGGCCGAGTTCCGCGTTAGTGCAACACAGTGGACGGCCGACCGGATCCCCTACATCGCGGGCCGGGGGTGGTGCCAGGTCTAGGGGTTGTTCGCACCGGGAGACGTCCGGTTGGCTGCGATCATTCCGGGCCACGACCTCGAAGGACCTGACATGACGACTCGCGTGTGGGACTACCGCGACGAGTACGAGAGCGAGCGCGACGACATCCTCGACGCGGTCGACACCGTCTTCCGCTCCGGACAGCTCGTGCTCGGCGACAGCGTGCGCGGCTTCGAGACGGACTACGCCGCGCTGCACGGTGTACGGCACTGCGTCGGCGTCGACAACGGCACGAACGCGCTCGTGCTGGCGCTGCGCGCCCTCGGCGTGGGCCCCGGCTGCGAGGTCGTCACGGTGTCCAACACGGCCGCGCCGACCGTCGTCGCGATCGACGCGGTGGGCGCCACCCCGGTCTTCGTCGACGTGGATCCCGGCACCTACCTGATGGACGTGGCCCAGGTCGCCGCCGCGATCACCGATCGCACCCGGTGCCTGCTCCCGGTGCACCTCTACGGCCAGTGCGTGGACATGGCACCGCTGCGCGAGCTGGCCGAGCGGCACGGCCTGGCCCTCCTGGAGGACTGCGCCCAGGCGCACGGGGCCCGGCACCACGGCGAGCTCGCCGGCACCATGGGCGACGCGGCGGCCTTCTCGTTCTACCCGACCAAGGTGCTCGGGGCGTACGGCGACGGCGGGGCGGTGATCACCGACGACGGCCCGACCGCGGACAACCTCCGCCGGTTGCGTTACTACGGCATGGAGGAGCGTTACTACGTCGTCTCCACGCCGGGATACAACAGCCGGCTCGACGAGGTGCACGCCGAGATCCTGCGCCGCAAGCTCAAGCGCTTCGACTCCTACCTGGCCGGCCGGCGTGCGGTGGCCCGGCGGTACGCGGAGGGCCTGGCCGGCACCGGCCTGGTGCTGCCGGAGATCGCGCCCGGCAACGACCACGTCTATTACCTGTACGTCGTACGGCACCCGCGCCGCGACGACATCATCGAGGCGCTGAAGGCGCACGACATCCTGCTCAACGTCAGCTACCCCTGGCCGGTGCACACCATGTCCGGCTTCGCCCACCTGCGGCAGGGGCCCGGGTCGCTGCCCGTCACCGAACGCCTGGCCCAGGAGATCTTCTCCCTGCCGATGTATCCGTCGCTGCGCCCCGGCCAGCAGGACAAGGTCATCGACAGCGTCCGGTCGGTGCTCGCCAACCTCTGATCGGAGGGTTCATGCCCGTGGCACGGACGATCGCGGTCCCGGCCCCGCCCAGCCCGCTCACTCCCGGCATCGCCGCCTGGCTGTCGGAGTACGGCGAGCGCAACCGGATGACAGTGGGCATCACGCCGCTGGAGGCGCTGAACCGGTGGCAGACCGACCAGCGCACCGGCGACATCAGCCATCGCAGCGGCCGCTTCTTCACGGTGACCGGGCTGGACGTGCATGTCTCCGGCAGCCCGCTCGAGCACTGGCGCCAGCCGATCATGGATCAGCCCGACATCGGCATCCTGGGCCTGCTGGTCAAGAGGTTCGGCGGGGTGCCGCATCTTCTCGTCCAGGCCAAGGTCGAGCCGGGCAACTGCAACGGCGTCCAGCTCTCCCCGACCGTGCAGGCCACCCGAAGCAACTACACCCGGGTGCACGCCGGGCGTGCGGTCCCCTACCTCGAGTACTTCCAGCAGAGCGAGCGGCACATCGTGCACGCCGACGTTCGCCAGTCCGAGCACGGCACCTGGTTCTACCGCAAGCGCAACCGCAACATGGTCGTCGAGGTGACCGGCGAGGTGGAGGTGCTGGAGGGCTTCCGCTGGCTCACCGCCGGCGAGCTGGGATCGCTGCTGGCCGTGGACAACCTGGTCAACATGGACACCCGGACCGTGCTGGGCTGCCTGCCGATGCCTGGTCCCGGCCCGCACGACAGCGCCGATCCGCACGACGCGCGCACCGGCGCGCTGGTCGCCTCGATCACCGGGGAGCGGCCGGCCCGGCACGACCTGGACGAGATCCTGCGCTGGCTCACCGCCGTTCGCAGCCGCCGGGAGGTGCTCGTACGGCCGATCACGCTGAGCGAGGTCGCCGGCTGGGGTCACCGCGACGGGCGCATCTCGCACGACGAGGGGCTCTTCTTCGACGTCATCGGTGTCGACGTGGAGGCCACCGGCCGGGAGGTCGCCCGGTGGAGCCAGCCCATCTTCGCGCCGCGCGGGCTCGGCCTGAACGCGCTGCTCGTACGCCGCGTCGACGGCGTGCTGCACGTCCTGGTGCAGGCCCGGGTCGAGCCCGGCTACCTCGACGTCGTGGAGGTCGCCCCGACCGTGCAGTGCACACCGGACACCTACGACCGGCTGCCGCGGGCGGCCCGGCCGTTGTTCCTCGACGAGGTGCTGGCGGCCGAGGAGGAGCAGATCCTCTTCGACGTCATCCACTCCGAGGAGGGCGGCCGGCTCTACCACGCGCGCAACCGCTACCTGGTGGTGGAGAGCCGCACCCCGGCCGCCGTGATCGACCACCCCGACTACCGGTGGGTGACCCTGCGCCAGCTCGGCGCGCTCATGCGGCACAGCCACTACGTCAACGTCCAGGTACGCAGCCTGGTGGCCTGCCTGCGCGGCCTGGCCGGTCACACCTTCTGACCATCGATCCGAGAGGCCCGCCGTGTCACGGCACATCACCTTCCTCAGCATCCCGAGTCACGGGCACGTCATCCCGACCGTGGGAGTCGTGCGCGAGCTGGTCCAGCGTGGTCACATGGTCACCTACGTGGTGCCCGAGGACCTGGCCCACCTGCCCCGGGAGGCCGGGGCCGAGGTGATCACGTACGACTCCCCCACCGGCACCAACCCGCCCGAACTCCCGTACACCCCGGACGTGCTCCACCGGCTCACCGAGCGGGCCTTCGCCGAGGGCGCGGCGGTCATGCGCGCGCTCGTGCCGGCGCTGGACCACCGGCGGCCGGACGTCCTGGTCTACGACCTCATGCAGTACGCCGCCGGCCGGGTCGCGGCGCACCGGTGGGGCCTGCCGGCCGTGCAGATGTTCCCCATCTTCGCCTCGAACGCCCAGGTCAACCCGGTGCAGCTGTTCGCCGAGGCGGCGGAGGGCACCACCGCCGGCTACGACGCCGCGGCACCGGCCGGCGACATCATGGGCCTGATCCGCGACGGCGTCACGGCGCTGGGCGGTGCCGACGTGCCGGCCTGGCAGCTGCTGGCCCGCATCGAGCCGCTGAACCTCGCCTTCTTCCCCAAGGACTTCCAGATCGGGCACGAGACCTTCGACGACCGGTACGCCTTCGTCGGCCCGTGCCATCGGGTGCGACCGGCGGAGACGGGCGCCTGGTCGCCACCCGCCGACCCGGCCGGCCCGATCGTGCTGATCTCGCTCGGTACCACGTACGACCGGCATCCCGATTTCTTCCGGGCCTGCGTCGAGGCCTTCCGGGACGCGCCGCTGCACGTGGTGATGACCGTGGGCCGGCTCGACCGGGCCGAGCTCGGCCCGTTGCCGCCCAACGTCGAGGTGCATCCGTGGATCGCCCATCCGGACGTGCTGGCGCACGCCGGCGTCTTCCTCTTTCAGGGCGGCATGACCAGCATCATGGAGTCGCTGGCGGCCGGCGTGCCGATGGTGATGGTGCCGCACGCCGGCGAGGCGCGGATCAACGTACGGCGGGCGGTGGAGCTCGGCCTGGGCCGGCGCCTGGACCCGGGCGAGGTGACCGCGGCGGCGCTGCGCGACACCGTGACCGAGGTGGCCGGAGACGCCGCCATGCGCCGGGCGGTCGCCGCGATGGGGGCGAAGGTCCGCTCCGCCGGCGGCGCGGCGCGGGCCGCCGACGAGCTCGAACGATTCCTGGACAAGAGCTGAGTCACCGAGGAGGACCATGTCCCGCCACATCGCCGTCATGAACATTCCCAGTCACGGTCACGTCATCCCGACCGTGAGCATCGTCCGCGAGCTCGTCGCAAGGGGACACCGGGTCACGTACGCCGCGGCGGGCGCCTTCGCCGGCACCTTCGCCGCCGCCGGCGCCGACGTGGTGCGGTACGAGTCGCCCTACGCCGAGCACGGCATGCACCTCGACTACGGCGCGTCCCAGGTGGTCGACGTGGTGATGCGCTCGTTCGACGAGTCCGAGGCGATCGCGGCCGCGCTGCGCCCCGTGCTCGACGACGACCCGCCGGACCTGCTCGCGTACGACCTCACGGTGATGGCCGCGGGCCGGGTGACCTCGCGGCGGTGGGGAGTGCCGGCGGTGCAGATGTCGCCGTTGTTCGCTTCCAACGCGCACACCCAGCTCACCCGCAACGTCTTCGCCCGTACGGCGGGCAGCGAGCGGCTCTTCCAGCCGCAGAGCACCGCCGGCGTCGACTTCTTCACCCGCCTGACCGACTCGGTGCGTGCCCTCGGCGGCGACGGCGTCATCTCCCCGGCCGAGGTGCTCGGCGCCGTGGAGCCCCTCAACCTGGTCTTCCTGCCGAAGGAGTTCCAGCTGGCCGGCGATACCTTCGACGACCGGTACGCCTTCGTCGGCCCCTGCCAGGAGCACGACCCGGCCGCCGCCACGTGGCAGCCGCCCGCCTCCGGCGCGCCCGTGGTGCTCATCTCGCTCGGCACCACGATCCAGGCCGGCCCCGAGTTCTTCCGGACCTGCGTCGACGCCTTCGCCGGCTCCGGACTGCATCTGGTCATGACGATCGGCGACCGGTTCGCCCCGGAGGAGCTCGGGCCGGTGCCGCCCGGCGTCGAGCTGCACCCCTGGGTGCCGCACCTCGACGTGCTGGCGCACGCCCGGGCCCTGGTCTGCCAGGGCGGCATGAGCAGCGTCATGCAGTCGCTGGCGATGGGCGTGCCGATGGTGCTCGTGCCTCAGTGGGGCGAGAACAGGGTGAACGCGGAACGGGTGGTGGAACTCGGCCTGGGTTCGCTGATCGCGCCGGAGGAGGTCACCGCCGAACGACTCGTCGCGGCGGTGACCGAGCTGACCTCGTCGCCCGGCTACGCCTCGGCGGCCGCCCGGCTTCGCCAGGACATCCGCCGGGCCGGCGGCGCGGAACGCGCCGCCGACGAGATCGAACGGTTGTGCGCCAAGGGCTGACCGCCCCGGCTCAGGCTCGCGGGTCCCCCGGGCGCACCGGCAGCTCGGCGGGACCCCGCAGCAGCAGCGGCTGCCACCGGATCAGATCGGGGGCGACGTCCAGCCGCAGATCCGGGAAGACCCGCAGCAGCTCGCCGATGGCCCGCCGGGCGATCAGCCGGCCGAGCGGCGCGCCCAGGCACCGGTGGATGCCGTGGCCGAACGCCAGATGCCCGGTGGGGTCGGCGTCGAGGTCGAGCCGGTCTCCGGCGGCGAAGCGGTCCCCGTCGCGGTTGGCGGCCCCGAGCGCGAGCATGACGAGCTCACCGGCCGGGACGTCGGCCTCACCGAGCCGCAGCGCGGTGGCGCTGACCCGCATGGTGGCCAGGTTGACCGGGCTCTCGAAGCGCAGCAGCTCCTCCACCACACCGTCGAGGCGGGACGGCTCGGCCCGCACCGCGGCCAGCTGCTCCGGGTGCGTGATCAGCGTCAGAACGCCGTTGCCGATGGCCGCCGCCGTCGTCTCCCAGCCGGCGATGAGCAGCAGGAAGGCCATGGAGACGAGCTCGGCGCCGGTGATCCGGCCGGGCTCGCCGGCGGTGCGCAGAAGGTGCGGCACGAGTCCCACCGGGGCGGCGGCGGGATCCGCCGGCAGCTCGCGGCGGTAGCGTTTCAACAGCTCGGCGCAGTCGTCGACGGCCTGGGTGGAGTTGCCCAGCATCGCCTTCTCGGCCCAGCCCAGGAACGCCGCCCGGTCCTCGGCGGCGATGCCGATCACGTCGCAGATGATTTCGCGAGTCACCGGCAGCGCGAAGTCGGCCATCAGGTCGGCCGTCTCCCGGCCGGCCATCGCGTCGACGCCGACGGCGACGGCCCGGGCGACCGCCGGCTCCCACCGCGCGGTGGCCCGCGCCGTGAAGGCGCCGGCGACCAGGGTGCGCAGCCGGGTGTGGTCGGGCGGGTCGAGGTTCAGCAAGTGGTGGACGGCGGGCACGACGCTGCCCCTCCCGCCCATGAGGGCGGCGATCGTCCGGCGCCCGTCCTTGATCAGGCCGGGGTGGTTGAGGGCCGCGCGCACATCGTCGTGCCGGGTGACCAGCCAGCATGGAAGCCCCATGGGCAGCCGCACCCGGGCGACCGGCCGTTTCCGGCGCAATTGACGGTAGAGGGTGTAGGGGTCCCTCATCTCGATGACTTCCAACTGCTCCCCCGTGACAGTCATCGGCGTCTCTCCTCACATTTTCCGATAATCTCTGCGAACGCCCTCCAGGCGCGAGATCACGACGATTCCGCAATGGTCTCCGGAATCGATGACAGCCATTTCCAAATGGCCATCTACGCTCACCATAGGCCCCCTAGGATCCGATAAGTACCCCTGTTTTCCGAGCTGGCGGACCCCCTTGCTCATTACGCTCGAACAATGCGGGGAATCATTCTGGCCGGCGGCACCGGCTCCCGGCTCTGGCCGGTCACTCAGGCGGTGTCCAAACAACTCATGCCGGTGTTCGACAAGCCGATGATCTATTACCCCTTGTCCACACTGGTCGGCGTGGGCATCCGGGAGATTCTGATCATCACGACACCGGAGGACCAGGCGCAGTTCCGGCGCCTGCTCGGCGACGGCTCGCAACTGGGCCTGCGCCTGGAGTACGCGGTGCAGCCCCACCCGGACGGCATCGCCCGCGCCCTGGTGATCGGCGAGGAGTTCCTGGACGGCGACTCCGTGGCCCTCATCCTCGGCGACAACCTGTTCCACGGTCCCGAGCTGGGGCGCCAGCTCGACACGGGCGGCGACCTCCCGGGCGGCCGGGTCTTCGCCTACGCGGTGGCCGATCCGAGCTCGTTCGGCGTGGTCGAGTTCGACGCCGCCGGGCGGGCGCTCTCCATCGAGGAGAAGCCGGCCCGGCCCCGGTCCCGGTACGCCGTGCCGGGCCTCTACTACTACGATTCCGAGGCGGTGCGGATCGCCCGCGACCTGCGGGCCAGCGGCCGGGGCGAACTCGAGATCACCTCGGTCAACGAGGAGTATCTGCGCCAGGGGCGGCTGTCGGTCACCCCCCTCGACCGCGGCACGGTCTGGCTCGACACCGGCACCTTCGCCAGCCTGGTGCACGCGGCCGAGTACGTCCGCGTCATCGAGGAGCGCCAGGGCATCAAGATCGGGTGCGTGGAGGAGGCGGCCTGGCGGGCCGGCTTCATCGACGACGACCAGCTGCGGGCGCTGGCCGGGCCGCTGGAGCGCAGCGGCTACGGCTCCTACCTGCTCCAGCAGCTCGACTGGGAGTGGGTTCCCGCGCCCGTCTGACCGTCGGCGGAGAAGGGGGCCACCGGCATGCCGGTGGCCCCCTTCCGTTCGCCCGGATCCTAGGGCTTGTCCTGGGCGGTACGCCCGATCCACTCCTCGATCGCGGCGGCCGTCGAGGCGATCTCCTCGGCCATCATCGTGAAGTGGTTGCCGGGGACGTCGAGCACGGTGTGCTCCAGCGGCCACGACGAGCGCCAGTCGGCCTCGCTCTTCGGCGGCTCGTCGGCCGGCACCAGCTCGGACGCCCGCATCAGCACGGTGGGCGCCTTGACCGGCTTCATCGACCACTCGCCGAAGAAGCCGAAGTAGCCGGCCATCGCGGTGAGCCGGACGTCGGTCATCGGGCCCACCTTGGCCTCGGCGTCCAGCGACGACTTCTGCAGCACCGGCAGGATGTAGTGCAGGGCCGAACTGCTCGGCGGGTACGTGTCGAGCAGCACCAGGCCGCTCACCGGGGCGCCCAGCTCCTCCAGGCGGGCCGCCACCAGGTGGGCCACCGTGCCACCCGACGAGCGGCCCACCACGGTGCACGGCCCCCCGCCGGTGCGCGCCAGCACCCCGGCGGCGAGGAAGTCCACCAGCGCGGCGAAGTCGGCCGGCAGGCGCTCGCCGGCCACGAAGCCGGGATAGACCGGCGACCACACGTCGCGCCGCCCGCGCAGCTCGGCCGCGAGCGGGGTGTACTCGTGCGGGCCGCCGAAGACGGTCGGCGACGGGAAGCAGATCAGCGGCGGGCCGGCCGGGCCGGCACACAGCCGGATCAGCTCCGGCCGGACCGTGGACTCCTCCGCGGTGCGGAAGCTCGGCCGGAACCGGGACGCGAGCTGGAGCATCGTCGTGCCGTCCACGTACTCGCCCAGTTCGGAGGCGCGGCGGTAGAGCGCCGCCAGGGTGGTGCCGTCGCCGTCGTACTCCGGCTCACCGGCCGCCTCGGGCGGCGCGGCGGCCGGGCCGGCGGTGAGCGAGTCGTGCAGTTCGGCCGCGAGCCCGGAGATCGTCGGATGGTCGAAGACGACGGTGGTGGCCAGGCTCACCCCGGTGGTGGCGGCGAGCGCGTTGCGCAGCTCGACCGACATCAGCGAGTCGAATCCGAGCTCGGCGAAGACGTCGGCGTCGGCGATCGCCGCCGGGCCGGGGTGGCCGAGCACGCCGGCCGCGGCCGAGCGGACCACGTCGTGCAGCGCGGCCATCCGGTCCGGGCCGGGCATCCCGGCCAGCCGGGTCCGCAGGCCGGCCGGGGCGTCCCGATCGGGCCGCGCGACCGGCCGGGTGCGGGCGGCCCCGCGCAGCAGCGCCGGTGCCGGCGCGGCTGACGGGTGCCGCCGATCGAGCCGGGCCGCCACGACGACCGGCGGGGTGCCGCCGAGCGCGGCGTCCATGAGCGACAGCCCCTGCTCGGGGGTGAGCCCCTCGGTGCCGGACCGCTTCCAGCGCCGGTCGCCGACCTGCCCAGCCATGCCGCCGGCGACGTCCCAGAGGCCCCAGGCCAGCGAGTGCGCCGGCAGCCCGAGGGCCCGGCGGTGGGTGGCCAGCGCGTCGAGGTAGGCGTTCGCGGCCGCGTAGTTGGCCTGTCCGGCGGTGCCGAACGTCCCGGCCGTGGACGAGAAGAGCACGAACATCGAGATCGGGTGCCGCTCGGTGAGCCGGTGCAGGTTCCAGGCCGCGTCGACCTTCGGGCGCAGGACGGGGAAGAGCCGCTCCGGGGTGAGCGCGGCGAGCACGCCGTCGTCGAGCACACCGCCGGCGTGCACGACGCCGGTGACCGCGGGCTCGGCGTTCTCGACGACCTTCTCGAGGTCGGTCGCGTCGGCGGCGTCGCAGGCGGCCCAGGTGACCCGGGCGCCCAGCGCCGTCAGGCCGGCCGTGAGCTCGGCCGCGCCCGGTGCCCGATCTCCCCGCCGGCCGATCAGCAGCAGGTCGCGGGCGCCGTGCGCGGTGACCAGATGCCGGGCCACCAGGCCGCCCAGAGCCCCGCCGGCCCCGACCACCAGCACCGTGCCGGAGGGCACCGGCGGGGCAACCGGCGATGACGGGGCGGGCACCGCGGTCAGGCGGGGCAGGCGGATCTCGCCGTCCCGGACGGCGACCACGGGCTCGTCGAGGGCGAGGGCGGTCGCGGTGGCGAGAGGCAGCAGCCCGGCCGCGGCGGTCACGTCGTCGACGTCGACCAGCACGATCCGCCCGGGATGCTCGGACTGGGCGGCGCGCACCAGGCCGTGCACGGCCGCGCCGGCCAGCCCGGTGACGTCCTCGCCCGGCCGCACGGCCGCCGCCCGCTCGGTGAGGACCACCAGCCGGGAGCCGGCCGGGACGTCGGCGGCCAGCCACTCCTGCAGGATCCGCAGCACCCGCGCGACCTCGGCGTGCACCCCGGCCGGGCCGGCCGGAAGCGCGGCGTCGGGCCGCACCGGCGCCACGGCGTGCCGGGTGACGCCGTGCCCGAGGGCGCCGGCCGGATCCGGATCCTCGACCAGGAGCAGTCCGCCGGCGGACAGGCGCCGGCCGGCCTCCGGGCCGTCCGCGCCGGCGAGCACCCACATCTCCCGCCGGGGTGGCTCGTCGACGGTGCCGGGCGCCACTATCCACTCCGGAGCGAGAAGCCCAGCCGTGTTCGCGCTCCGCCGCGGGTCGAGCACGCGCAGGGCGAGCGATTCGATCTCCGCCACGGCCGAGCCCTCCGGGTCGGTCACCGCCACGTGGAACCCGTCGGCCGCGGTGCCGGTGAGGCGGGCCCGGACCGTGGTCGCCCCGGTGGCGTGCACGCTGAGGCCGGTGAAGCTGAACGGGACGCCGACGTCCCGCGCCGAATCGAGCGCGACACCCTGCAGAACGGCGTCGAGCAGGGCCGGATGCAGCGCGAACCCGCCGGCCTCGACCGGCAGCGCCGCCTCCAGCCAGAGGCCGTCCCGGTCGCGCCACGCCGCCCGCAGACCGCGGAAGCTCGGGCCGTAGGCGAGCCCACGCTCGGCGATGCGGTCGTGGAAGCCGTCCAGCTCGACCGGCTCGGCGCCGGGCGGCGGCCAGTGCGCCGGGCCGGTGGGCCGGGTCGTGCCGGTGCCCGGCCGCACCGCGCCGGTGGCGTGCAGCGTCCAGTCGGCGGCGGCACCCGCGCGGGCGAAGACCTGGACCGGCCGCTGTTCACCGGATCCGGCCGCGCCGACGGTGACCTGGAGGGCGACGGTCGCGTCGTCCGGCACCAGCAGGGGCGCCCGCAGGACCAGCTCCTGCACGCGGTCGCACCCGAGCGCGTCACCGGCCTGGACGAACAGCTCGGCGAAGGCGGTGCCGGGGAAGAGGGCGCCGCCCGCGACGGCGTGGTCGGCCAGCCACGGATGGGTGCGGACCGACACCGCGCCGGTCAGCGTCACCCCGCCGGTCTCCGGCTGATCCAGCATCGCGCTCAGCACCGGGTGGTCCACCGCGCCCAGCCCGGCCGCGGCGACGTCGCCCCGGGCCGCGCCGGCCGATGCTGTGAGCCAGAACCGCTGGTGCTCGAACGGGTAGGTGGGCAGGTCGGCGGCCACGGCCGTGGCGCCGCGCGCCGCCGGCCAGTCGACGTGTGCGCCGGCGACGTGCAGCCCGGCCAGGGCGTCCAGGACGGACTCCGGACCGGCGCGGCCGGAGCGGGCGACGCTGAGGACCGCCGGGCGGCGACCCGGTTCCGCGCCCTCGATCGCTTCGTGGACGGCGGACGTGAGCACCGTGGCCGGCCCCACCTCCAGGACGGTCGTGGCCCCGGCGGCGAGGATCGCGTCGAGCGCGTCCGAGAAGCGCACGGTGGAGCGCACGTTCGCGCGCCAGTGGCCCGGGTCGGCCGCCGTCCCCGCCTCCACGGCGCGTCCGGTCACCGTGGAGATCATCGTCAGGTCCGGCGCGTGCACCGTCAGGTCCGCGGTCACCTCGGCGAACGCGTCGAGCATGGGCTCCATGTGTGCGGAGTGGAACGCGTGGCTGACCGTGAGCGGGCGAGTGCGGTGCCCGCGGGCGGCGAGCCGCGACGCCACCGCGTCCACCGCGTCGGCGTCACCGGAGACCACCACCGAGCGGGGGCCGTTGACGGCGGCGATGCCGGCCCGGCCGCCGACGCCGGGCTCGGCGGCGAGAACCGCGGCCACCTCCGCCTCGGACGCGCCGATCGCCGTCATCCCGCCGCCGCCGGGCAGTCGCTGCATGAGGGCGCCGCGGGCCACGACCATCCGGCACGCGTCGGCCAGGCCGAGCGCACCGCAGAGGTACGCGGCCGTCAGCTCACCGACCGAGTGACCGGCCACGATGTCGGCGCGCACCCCGGACGACTCCAGGTCGCGGTAGAGGGCGGCCTCGTACGCGAAGAGCGCGGGCTGGGCGTATTCGGTGCGGTGCAGCCGGGCGTCGTCGGCGGCGAACATGACCTCGAGCAGATCGCCCGGTCCGCCGGCGGCCAGCAGGGCGCCGCACAGCTCGTCCAAGGCGGCCCGGAAGGCGGGACGCCGCTCGTACAGATCCCGGCCCATGCCCGGCCGCTGCGCGCCCTGGCCGGGAAGAATGACGGCCAGCGGCCCGCCGCGGGCCACCCCGCGGAACAGGCCGGGAGCGGCCCGCCCGGAGGAGAGCGCGTCGAGGGCGGCGAGCAGGCCGTCGCGGTCGGCGGCGCGCAGGGCCGCCCGGTGCCGCAGGTGGGCCCGGCCGGCGACGAGCGCCCCGGCCACGGCGACCGGGGTGTCCTGCGGCCGGTCGAGCAGGTGCTCGCGCAACCGCGCCGCCTGCACGGCGAGCGCGGCGGCGGACCGGGCGGAGAGCAGGACCGGGAGTGACCCGGCCGGCGTGTCCGGCGGCGTGCCGACGGGCGCGGGCGCCTCCTCCAGGATGACGTGCGCGTTGGTGCCGCTGATGCCGAAGGCCGACACACCGGCCCGCCGGGGCCGGTCGCCGGACGGCCAGTCGCGGGGCTCGGTCAGCAGCCGCACCGCGCCCGCCGACCAGTCCACCTCGGGCGACGGCTCGTCCACGTGCAGGGTGGGCGGCATCGTCCCGTGGCGCAGCGCCTGCACCATCTTGATCACTCCGGCCACGCCCGCGGCCGCCTGCGCGTGGCCGATGTTCGACTTGATCGAGCCGAGCCACAGCGGGGCCTCGGCCGGGCGCTCACGGCCGTACGTGGCCAGCAGCGCCTGCGCCTCGATCGGGTCGCCCAGGGTCGTGCCGGTGCCGTGCGCCTCGACGACGTCCACGTCGCCCGGCTCGATGCCGGCGGCGCCGAGCGCCTGGCGGATCACCCGCTGCTGCGACGGCCCGTTCGGCGCGGTCAGCCCGTTGGAGGCGCCGTCCTGGTTGACGGCCGACCCGCGGAGCACGGCCAGGATCCGGCGCCCGTTGCGCCGCGCGTCGGAGAGCCGCTCCAGCACGAGCAGGCCCGCCCCCTCGGCCCAGCCGGTGCCGTCGGCGGCCGCCGCGAACGCCTTGCACCGGCCGTCCGGCGCCAGCCCGCCCTGCCGGGAGAACTCCGCGAACAGCACCGGCGTGAACAGCACCGAGACGCCGCCGGCCAGGGCCAGAGTGCTCTCCCCGGTGCGCAGCGACTGCGCCGCCAGGTGCAACGCCACCAGCGACGACGAGCACGCCGTGTCGACGGTGACCGTGGGCCCTTCGGCGCCGAGCACGTAGGCCAGCCGGCCGGACAGGACGCTGCCGGCGGTACCGCTGAGCAGGTGACCCGCCGCGTCGTCGGCCACCGAGGAGAGGTGGGCCACGTAGTCCTGCGAGCTGCCGCCGACGAAGACGCCGGTCCGCGTGCCGCGGATCGAGCTGGGGTCGGTGCCGGCGCGTTCCAGCGCCTCCCAGGCGGTTTCGAGCAGCAGCCGCTGCTGCGGGTCCATGACGGTCGCCTCGCGCGGTGAGATCCCGAAGAACGCGGCGTCGAAGCCCGCCACGTCGGCGAGGAATCCGCCGCCGGTGGCGCGGACCGCGGCGTCCTGACCGTAGAGCCGGTCCAGGTCCCACCCGCGGTCGGCGGGGATGTCCGCGACGGCGTCGGTGCCCGCGGCCACCAGCCGCCACAGGTCCTCCGGTGTCGTCACTCCCCCGGGATACCGGCAGCCCATGCCGACGATGGCGATGGGCTCGGCCGATCCGGCCGGCGCCTCGGCCGCGGCCGGCACGATCTCCTCGGCCGCGCCGAACTCGGCGAGGAGAAGATCGACGACGGCGGCCGGTGTCGGATGGTCGAAGACCAGGGTGGCCGGCAGCCGCAGACCGGCGGCCGCGCCGAGCCGGTTGCGCAGTTCGACGGCGCTCAGCGAGTCGAACCCGAGTGCCTTGAACGGGCGGTCCGGCTCGACCGCGTCGCGGACCGCCTCGCCCAGCACCGCGGCGATGTGCGCGCGAACCGTCTCGTAGAGGTGCCGCCGGCGCTCGCCGGGCGGCATGCCCGCCAGCCTGGCCGCGAGCTCCGTCCGGGCCACGTCGGCCGAGGTCGCGGCCGACCGGCGGGCCGGGCCGGGCCGCCGGGAGCCGGTGCCGTCCCGCTCGTCGCGCAGCGCGGCGCGCACCTCAGGGATGTCGGAGATCAGCGGGCGGGCGCGGATCAGGGTGAAGCTCGGCACGAACGCCGCCCAGTCGATGTCCGCGACCACCGCCGTGGGCTCGGCCCCGTCGACCGCGTCGCGCATCGCGAGCAGCGCCGCGCCGGGGTCCATCCGGCGGATGCCGCGGCGGCGCAGCATCGCGTCGCCCGCGTCGTCCACCATGCCGCCGCCGGCCCAGCTGCCCCAGGCCACCGAGGTGGCCACCGCGCCGCGGGCCCGCCGGGCCTCGGCCAGCGCGTCGAGGTAGGTGTTGGCGGCGGCGTACCCGGCCTGCCCGGCGCTGCCCCAGATGGCGGCGCCCGACGAGAACAGCACGAAGGCGTCCAGCTCGTGGCCCTCGAGCAGCTCGTCGAGGTGCCGGGCGCCGTCCACCTTGCCGGACAGCACCGCGGCGAGCTCGGCGGCGCCGGTGTCGCCGATCATCGTGAACTGACCGGTCCCGGCCGCGTGGACCACGGCCGAAACCGGGCCGATCCGGTCGAGCAGGGCCGCCAGGGCGGCCCGGTCGGCCACGTCGCAGGACGCCACCGTCGCCTCCGCGCCCGCGGCGCGCAGCTCCCGGGCGAGGTCGGCGGCGCCCGGCGCCTCGGGCCCCCGGCGGCCGGTCACCACGACGTGCTCGGCGCCGGAGCGGGCCAGCCAGCGGGCCACATGCCCGCCGACCGCGCCCGTGCCCCCGGTGACCAGCACCGTGCCGCGCGGCTGCCACGGCGCCCCGGCCGGAGCCGGCGTGGCGGCGCGCATCATGCGGCGCGCGTACACGCCCTCGGCGCGCACGGCCACCTGATCCTCGCCGTCGGCTCCGGCGTGCAGCACCGCGACGACCCGGTCGACGGTCTCCCGGCCGGGGTCGGCCGGCATGTCGATCAGCCCGCCCCAGAGCTCCGGGTGTTCCAGCGCCGCGACCCGGGCGAAGCCCCAGACCGGCGCCCGCTCGGGCACCGGCGGCGCGTCCGCCGGGCCGGCCGACACGGCGCCGGTGGTCAACCACCACACCGGCGCCCGGAGACCCGCGTCGATCAGGGCGCGCAGGACGGTCAGGGCCTCGGCCGGGTCGCCGGAGAGCGGGCGGAACAGCACGCCGGCGACCTCCGTGCCGGCGGCGGCCCGGGCGAGGGCGGCCGGGTCCGCGGGAACCTCGCGGACGGCGGCGCCGCCTTCGGCGAGGGCGGCGGCGACCGGGTCCGTCGCCGAGCCCGGCGACGAGATCACGAGCCAGGCACCGGACGGTCGCGGCGCGGCCGGTACCGGCACCGGCAGCCACCGCACCCGGTAGCGCCACGACCGGGCCGGCGAGTCGTCCACCGACCGCAGGGTCACCGCCTCGACGGTCAGGACGGGGGCGCCGAGCGGATCGGCCGCGTCGATCCGGACGGCACCCGAGGCGCCGGTGGTGAGCCGCACCCGCAGGCTGTCGGCGCCGCTCGCGTGCAGCGTCACACCCGACCAGGCGGCCGGCACGACACCGTCCAGGACGCTCAGCGCCCGGTCCAGGAGCGCCGGGTGCAAGCCGTACGACGCGGCCTCCTCACGCTCGCGCCCGGTCAGCTCGACCTCGGCGTACCGGGCGCCGGATGACTGCCAGAGCGCCCGCACGCCCGGCGGGGCCGGCACCGGCTCGGCCTCCGGCGGTGGCCACGGCAACTCGGCCGGCACGGCGGGATCGCCCGCGAGGCGGCCGGTGGCGAGCCGGCTCCACGCGTCCTCCTCGGCACCGGCCGGCCGCGCGTACACCTCCACCGGGTATCCCTCCGCGCCGTCCGGGGCGGGCAGGAACACCCGGAGCTGCAGGCCCTCGTCCGGCACGGCCGGCGGCTCGTGGACGGTCAGCTCGGCCAGCCGCCCGGATCCGTACCGGTCACCGGCCCGCGTGACCAGCTCGACCAGGACGGCGCCGGCCGGGCCGGCGGGCAGCCACGCCTGCCGGCCCCGGGCGAGCGTGCCGCTGAAGACCACGCCGTGCCCGCCCGGGAGCTCGACCTCCGCGGCCAGCAGCGGATGCCCGGCGGGCACCAGCCCGGCCGCCGCCACATCGGCCGTCCCGGCCCGGGGCGTCAGCCAGTAGTGCTGGTGCTCGAACGGATAGGTCGGCAGCTCCAGGTCGAGGGAGGGACGGCGGCCCCACGGCGCGAGTCTCGCCCAGTCGACGGGAACGCCGTGTGCCCAGGCCTCGGTCAGCGACCGCCGGAAGCGCTCCCGGCCGGCTTCGTCGCGGCGCAGCGTGCCACCGGCCCACCCGGCGACGCCGGACTCCTCCAGCGTCTCGCGGACGCCGATGGTGAGCACCGGATGCGGGCTGCACTCGACGAAGGCGCGATACCCGTCGCCGAGCGCGGCGCCCACCGCCTGGTGCAGACGCACCTGGTCGCGCAGATTCCGGAACCAGTAGCCGGCGTCCATCTCGGCGCCGTCCAGGCGCGCGCCGGTCAACGTGGAGTACAAAGGCAGCTCACCCGAGCGTGGCGTGACCGGGGCCAGCAGCTCGGCGAGCGTCTCGCGCATGCTCTCCACCTGCGCGGAGTGCGAGGCGTAGTCCACCTCGACGCGCCGGGCCGCGACGTTCTCGGCGGCGCACCGGTCCAGCAGCTCCCGCACGGCGGCCGGCTCGCCGGAGACCACAGTGGAGCGCGGGCCGTTCACCGCCGCGATGCCGATCGCGTTGCCCTGGCCGTCGAGCAGGCGCGACACCTCCTGCTCGGGCAGGGGCACCGACACCATGCCACCGTGCCCGCCGAGCGCCGTCAGGGCACGGCTGCGCAACGCGACCACCCGCGCGCCGTCGTCGAGCGTCAGCGCGCCCGCGAAGACCGCGGCGGCGATCTCGCCCTGGGAGTGCCCGATGACGGCCTCCGGGCGCACGCCGGCGGCCCGCCACATCTCGGCCAGCGCCAGCATCACCGCGAACAGCACCGGCTGCACCACGTCGACCCGGTCGAGCGACGGCGCGCCCGGTTCGCCGCGCACCACGTCGAGCACGGAGAAGTCCACGTGCGGCGCCAGGGCGGCGGCGCACTCGTGCATCCGCTCGGTGAAGACGGGGTCGGTGCCGATCAGGTCGGCGGCCATCCCCGGCCACTGCGCGCCCTGGCCGGGAAAGACGAACACGGTCTTGCCCAGCACCGCCGCGCCCGTGGCGACGTCCGCGGCGGGCGCGTCCTCGGCCAGGGCGGCCAGGGCGGGAAGCAGCCGCTCGGTGCCGGCGGCGTCGATCCCGGCGCGATGCTCCAGCGGGCGCCGCGTGGTGGCCAGCGTGTAGGCGACCCGCGCGAGCGACGCCGGCGGATGAGCGGTCAGGTGATCGAGCAGCCGGCGCGCCTGGCGGCGCAGGGCGGCCGGGGTGCGGCCGGAGAGCAGCACCGGCAGCGGCTCACCGGGCTCGGCCGGGACGTCGGGGCCGGGCGCCGCCTCTTCGAGGATGAGGTGGGCGTTGGTGCCGCTCGCGCCGAACGAGGAGACGGCGGCCCGGCGCGGCCGGTCCACGGCGGGCCAGGCCCGCCCGGCGGTCAGCAGCCGCACCGCGCCGGTGGACCAGTCGACCCGCGGGGTGGGCTCATCCACGTGCAGGGTCGGCGGCAACGTCGCGTGCCGCAGCGCCATCACCATCTTGATGACACCGGCGACACCGGCGGCCGACTGCGTGTGCCCGATGTTCGACTTGACCGAACCGAGCCAGAGCGGCCGGTCGGCGGCCCGGTTCTGCCCGTACGTCGCCAGCAGCGCCTGGGCCTCGATCGGGTCGCCCAGCGTCGTGGCCGTGCCGTGCCCCTCGACCGCGTCCACGTCCTGCGGCGCCAGGCCCGCGTTGGCCAGCGCCTGGCCGATCACCCGCTGCTGGGCCGGGCCGTTCGGGGCGGTCAGGCCGTTGGAGGCGCCGTCCTGGTTGATCGCGCTGCCACGGATCACGGCCAGCACCCGGTGCCCGTTGCGCTCGGCGTCGGACAGCCGCTCCAGGACGAGCAGGCCGGCGCCTTCGCCCCAGCCCGTGCCGTCCGCGGCGGCGGCGTACGACCGGCACCGGCCGTCCCCGGCGAGCCCGCCCTGCTTGGTGAACTCGGCGAAGGCGGCCGGCGTCGCCATCACGGTCACGCCGCCGGCCAGGGCGAGCGAGCTCTCGCCGTTGCGCAGCGACTGCATGGCCAGGTGGATCGCGACGAGCGACGACGAGCAGGCGGTGTCGATCGTGACGGCCGGGCCCTGCAGGCCGTAGGTGTAGGCGATGCGCCCGGACATCACGCTGGCCGAGGTGCCGGTCAGGCCGTGGCCGAGGATGTCGGCGCCGGAGGCGGCGAGCAGGCCCGCGAACTCGGCCGAGGCGCCGCCGACGAAGACGCCGGTCGGCGAGCCCTCGAGCGTGCGCGGGTCGATGCCGGCCCGCTCGAACGCCTCCCAGGACGTCTCGAGCAGCAGCCACTGCTGCGGGTCGGTGGCCTGCGCCTCGCGCGGCGAGATCCCGAAGAAGAGCGGGTCGAAGTCGCCGGCACCGTCCAGGAAGCCGCCGTCCTTGCCGTACGGGGCGCCGTCCAGGTCCCAGCCGCGGTCCCGTGGGAAGGGACCGATCGCGTCCGTGCCGTCGGCGACGAGCCGCCACAGGTCCTCGGGCGAGGCGACCCCGCCGGGATAGCGGCAGGCCATGCCGACGATGGCGACCGGCTCGCCGGTGTCGGCGGTGGCCGCGGCGGTCGTGGCCGCTCCGGTCGCGGCGCCGGTCAGATCGGTGAACAGGTACGCGGCCAGGCGCTCCGGGGTCGGGTGGTCGAAGACGAGGGTGGCCGGCAGCCGGACACCGGCCGCGGCGGCCAGCCGGTTGCGCAGCTCCACCGCCGCCATCGAGTCGAAGCCCATGTCGCGGAAGGCGCGCGAGGCCACGACGGGCTCGGCGGCCGTCTCCCCGAGCACGGCGGTGGCCTCGTCCAGCACGAGCCGCACCAGGCTGTCGCGCGCCTCGGCCTCGGGCAGCTCGCGGAGCCGGCCGGCCAGCGCCGACGCCGGGCGGACGGCGGGGCCGGCCTCGGCCGCCGCCTCCGGGATCTCGTCGAGCAGCGGCCGGCGACGGGCCAGGGTGAAGGTGGCGGCGAACCGCGGCCAGTCGACGTCGGCGACGGTCACGCAGGTCTCGTCGGCCTCGATCGCGTGGCGCAGCGCCGACACGGCCAGGGCCGGGTCCATCACCGGCAGGCCCTGACGTTCGAGCATCCGCTCGCCGAGCGCGTCGACCATGCCACCGCCGGCCCAGCCACCCCACGCGACCGAGGTGGCCCGCAGGCCGCGGCGGCGCCGGGCCTCGGCCAGGGCGTCGAGGTGGGCGTTGGCCGCGGCGTAGCCGCCGCTGCCGGAGCTTCCCCACACCGCCGCCGCCGAGGAGAAGAGCACGAAGGCGTCCAGGTCGCGGTCGGACAGCAGCTCGTCGAGCAGGTCGGCCCCGGTGACCTTGGCCGCGCTCACCTCGGCCAGCGCCGCCGCGTCCAGCTCGGCCACCGGCCGGTACTGCGGCGCACCCGCGGCGTGCAGGACGGCGGTCAGCGGGCGCTCGTCCGGGATGCCGGCGAGCAGCGCGGCCACATCGCGCCGGTCGGTCATGTCGCAGGCGACCGCCTCGGCCGCGCATCCGAGCCCGGCCAGCTCGGCCACGAGCTCGGGCACGCCCGGTGCGCCGGGGCCGCGCCGGCTCGCGAGCAGCAGGTGGGGCGCGCCGGCGGCCGCGAGAGCGCGGGCCACGTGGGCGCCGATGCCGCCGGTGCCGCCGGTGATCAGCACGGTGCCGGCCGGACGCCACGGCCGCCGGGACCGGTCGAGCGGGGCCCGCCGCAACCGCCGGACGTGCACGCCGCTGCCGCGCACCGCCACCTGGTCCTCGCCGCGCCCGTCGGCCAGCACGGCCGCGACCGCCCGGGCCGTACGCTCGTCGAGCCGGGCCGGGAGGTCGACCAGCCCGCCCCAGCGGTCGGCGTGCTCGAGGCCCACCACCCGGCCGAGGCCCCAGATCTCGGCCTGTGCCGGGTCGGGCGCCACGTCGGCGGCGTCCACCGCGACCGCGTGCCGGGTGAGGCACCACAGGGGCGCGCCGACGCCCTCGTCGCCGAGCAGCCGCACCAGGTCGAGCGTGGCGGCCAGGCCGGCCCGGGCCGGCAACGAGAGCACGCCGGTGAGCTCGCCGTGCTCGGCGATCACCTCGTGCAGGGCGCCGGCCACCTCGTCGCGGCCGGGCGCGACGGTCCGCGTCACCACGTCGGCGCCGCCGGCGGCCAGGGCGGCGGCGAGGAGATCCCCGTCGGGGACGGCGTGTCCCTCGGTGCCCAGCAGCAGCCAGGTGCCGGCCGGATGGCCGGGTTCCGGGGTGAACGGCCGCCACCCGATCCGGTAACGCCACGCGCCGACCGCGGCCTCCGCGCGCGACGAACGACGCCACGCCGACAGGGCCGGCACGAGCGTGCGCAGCGACTCCAGCTCGGCTGTCCCGACCGTCAGGGTGGCGGCCAGGCCGTCGAGGTCGCCGCGCTCCACGGCCGCCCAGAACTCCGTCTCCACCGGCGGTGCGGCCGCGGCGCCCTCCGCGTCTCCGGGCGGCACGCCGTCCAGCCACAGCCTTGTCCGGTCGAAGGCGTACGTCGGCAGGGCCCGGTACGCGGGCCGCGGTCCCGCGGCGTTCCAGTCCACCTCGACCCCGGCGACGAAGAGCCGGGCCAGGGCGTCCGCGACGTGTCGCGTCTCGCCGGCGCCGGCGCCGGCGCGGAGCACGGGCACGGCCACCGGCGCCGGGTCGGCACCGGCCAGGCACTGCTCGACCATCGGGGTGAGCACCGCGTCCGGGCCGATCTCCAGCACCGCCGCGAACCGCCCGGCGGACGGCAGCGCGGCGGCGGTCGCGGCGAAGCGCACCGGCCGGCGCACGTTGCGCTCCCAGTGCGCGGGGTCGGCCAGGTCGGCGGCGGTGACCGCACCACCGGTGACGGTCGACAGCAGCAGCGGGCCCGGCTCGCGGAACTCCACACCGGCCAGAACCTGCCGGAACTCGGCCAGCATCGGATCCATCCGGTGCGAGTGGAAGGCGTGGCTGACCGCGAGCCGGCGGGTGCGGCGCCCACGGGAGCGTAACTCGGCCGCTATCGCGTCGACCGCCTCCTCGTCGCCGGAGATCACGACCGAGCGTGGCCCGTTGACCGCGGCGAGATCGGCCCGCCCGTCGAGCAGGCCGGCCACCTCGGCCTCGTCCGCCTCGACCGCCGTCATGGCGCCACCGGCGGGCAGCCGCTGCATGAGCCGGCCGCGCTCGGTCACCAGCCGGGCCGCCTCCTCGAGCGGCAGCGATCCGGCGACGTGCGCGGCGACCAGCTCGCCGACCGAGTGCCCGAGCACCGCGTCCGGCCGCACGCCGTACGTGCCGAGGAGCCGGACCATCGCGACCTCGAACGCGAAGAGCGCCGGCTGGGCGTAGCCGGTCCGGTCGAGCTTCTCCGCCGGGCCGGTGAACATGACCTGACGCAGCGACTCGCCGAGGATCGGGTCGATCACGGCGCACACCTCGTCGAGGGCGGCGGCGAAGGCGGGCGCCGCGGCGTAGAGCTCGCGGCCCATGCCGACGCGCTGCGCGCCCTGCCCGGCGAAGACCATGGCGACCCTGGCCGGTCCGGCCACGCCGCGGACCACTGCGGACGACAGCTCGCCCGCGGCCAGCGCGTCGAGCCCGGCGACGGCGGCCTCCCGGCCGTCCGGCAGGATCGCGGCGCGGTGGCGCAGCGCGGCCCGGGTGGCGACCAGCGAGCGGGCCACCTCGCCGAGCGGCTCGCCGGGGTTGCTCCGCAGGTGCTCGGCCAGGCGCGCGGCCTGACCGGCCAGGGCCTCCGCGCCGGCCGCCGAGAGCAGCAGCGGCGGGATCAGCCCGGTCGCCGGCGTCGCCGGCGTCGCCGATGGTTCCGAAGCGGGCGCCTCCTCGATGATGAGGTGTGCGTTGGTCCCGCTGATGCCGAACGACGAGACGGCGGCGCGGCGCGGGCGGTCCGGCGCCGCCGGCCAGGGGCGGGGCTCGGTCAGCAGCCGCACGTCGCCCGACTCCCAGTCGACCTGCGGCGTCGGCTCGTCCACGTGCAGGGTTCGCGGCAGCAGGCCGTGCCGCAGCGCGTACACCATCTTCATGACCCCGGCCGCCCCCGCCGCGGCCTGGGCGTGGCCGATGTTCGACTTGACCGAGCCGAGCCAGAGCGGCTCGCCCGCCGGCCGGTCCTGTCCGTACGTGGCGAGCAGCGCCTGCGCCTCGATGGGGTCACCGAGCCGGGTGCCGGTGCCGTGCGCCTCCACCACGTCGACGTCGCGCGGGCGCAGCCGCGCGCTCGCCAGGGCCTGCCGGATGACGCTCTGCTGGGACGGCCCGTTCGGGGCGGTCAGGCCGCTGGACGCGCCGTCGGAGTTCACCGCGCTGCCCCGGATCACCGCGTGCACCGGGTGGCCGTTGCGCCGCGCGTCCGAGAGCCGTTCCAGCAGCAGCAGGCCGGCGCCCTCGGCCCAGCCGACGCCGTCGGCCGCCGCGGCGAACGACCGGCAGCGGCCGTCGTGGGCGAGACCGCCCTGGTCGGCGAAGCTGACGAACGGCGCCGGGGTGGCCATCACCGCGACCCCGCCCGCGAGCGCGAGCGACGACTCGCCCTTGCGCAGCGACTGCGCCGCGAGGTGCAGGGCGACCAGCGAGGACGAGCACGCGGTGTCGATCGTGAGAGCCGGCCCTTCGAGGCCGAAGGTGTACGCCACCCGGCCCGAGGCGATGCTGCCGGTGGTGCCGGTGCCCAGGTATCCGGCGACGTGCTCGGGCACCCAGCGCAGCCGGGAGGCGTAGTCGTGGTACATCAGCCCGGCGAACACCCCGGTGGCGCTGCCGCGCAGCGAGTGCGGGTCGATGCCGGCCCGCTCGAACGCCTCCCACGAGGTCTCCAGGAGCAACCGCTGCTGCGGGTCCATGGCCAGCGCCTCGGCCTCGGTGAGCCCGAACGGCGCCGGGTCGAAGTCGGCCGCGTCGTAGAGGAACGCGCCGTTGGCCGCGCCCTCAGGGAGGTCCCAGCCCCGGTCACCGGGAGCGCCGGCGACCGCGTCACCGCCCGCCGCGACGAGCTCCCACAGATCCTCGGGCCCGCGCACCCCGCCCGGGTAGCGGCACGCCATCGCGATGATGGCGATCGGCTCGTGCGCCTGCGTCTCGGTCTCCGCCAGGCGCCGGCGGGTCTGCTGCAGGTCCGCCGTCACCAGCTTGAGATAGTCGAGAAGCTTCTGCTCGTTGGCCATTACCACGTCCTCGTCAGATGAGCGGGGCTGCGGGAGTCAGTCGTCGGCGGGGGACAGCCCGAGGCCCCCGTCGATGTAGGCGAACAGCTCCTCGGCGCTGGCCGACGAGACGTCCACCTCGGCCGCCGGCCGGTAGGAGAGCCGCTCGGCCAGAGCGGCCACGCGCTCGGCGATGCCGGGCAGCTCCGGGTCGTCCGGGCGCAGGCCGGCCAGGGCCGCCTCCAGCCGGGACAGGTCGTCCAGCACCGGCGTGGCCGGTCCGGCGGCGGGCACGGCGGCGATCAGGTGCCGGGCCAGAGCCAGCGGGGTGGGGTGGTCGAACAGCAGGGTCGGTGGCAGCCGCAGGCCGGTCACGCCGGTCAGCGCGTTGCGCAGCTCCACAGCGCTGAGCGAGTCGAAGCCGAGATCGAGGAAGCCGCGCGACACCTCGACGTCGTCGGGCCCGCCGTGGCCCAGGATCCGGGCCACGTGGGAGCGGATCAGATCCAGCACGACGCGCTGCCGTTCCGGTTCGCTGAGCGCCGCCAGCGTCTCCGGCCACGCGGCGCCGGACGGCTCGGCGACGGCCGGGCCCGGTTCGTCCCGGCGGGCCGGGGCCAGCGTCGCGAAGAGCGGGGGCAGCCGGTGCGCCAGCGTGCGCAGAACCGCCCGGTCGAGGTGCAGCGGCATGACGGCGGGCGCCTCGGCCTGCTGGGCCGCGTCGAAGGCAGCCAGCGCCTGGGCCGGGGCGAACGCGTGCATCCCGGCCCTGGCCATCCGGGACCGCTGGGCGCCGGTGAGCCGGCCGGTCATGCCGGCACCGGTGTCCCACGGGCCCCACGCCAGCGAGAGGGCGGGCAGGCCCTCGGCCCGGCGGGCCGTCGCGAGCGCGTCCAGATACGCGTTGGCCGCGGCGTAGTTGGCCTGGCCCGCGCTGCCCAGCCACCCGGCCGACGAGGAGAAGAGGACGAAGGCGGCGAGCCCGAGGTCGCGGGTGAGCTCGTGCAGGTTCCGGGCGGCGTCCACCTTGGACGGCAGCACGGCGTTCAGGCCGTCCTCGGTCATCGAGGCCACGACCCCGTCGGCGACCACGCCGGCCACATGCACCACGGCCCGCAGCGGGTGCTCGCCGGGCACGGCCGCCAGCACCTCGCGCAGGGCCGTGGGGTCGGCCGCGTCGGCCGCCACGACCGACACCTCGGCGCCGGCCGCGGTGAGCTCGGCGGTCAGCTCGGCGGCGCCCGGTGCGGCCGGGCCGCCGCGGCTGAGCAGGATCAGCCGGCGGGCGCCGTGCCGGGTCACCAGGTGCCGGCTCAGGTGGGCGCCGAGGTCGCCGGTGCCGCCGGTCACCAGGACGGTGCCTTCGGCGTACGGGGAACCGGGCGCGGCCGGCGAGCAGACGGCGCGGACCAGCCGGGGCACCCGGGCGGCGCCACCGCGGACCGCCACCTGGGCCTCCCCGGCCGCCATGGCCGTCGCCACCTCGTCCGTGGCGTCGCCGTCGTCCTCGACGTCGATCAGCACGAACCGGTCCGGGTGCTCGGACTGGGCGGCCCGGACCAGCCCCCAGACCGCGGCGCCCACCGGATCGGCGGGGGCGCCCGGCTCGGTCGCGACGGCGCCGCGGGTCACCACGGCGAGCACGCCCTCGCCGTCGTCCAGCCACTCCCGCAGCCCGTCGAGGACACGTCTCAGCGCGGCGCGTACCGGTGCACCGGCCGGCACCCGCAGGACCCGGGGCGCGGCCAGTTCGGGACGAGCATCTCCCCCAGCCGGCCGGGCGGGCGGACCGGGCGCCGGTTCCCAGCGCAGTTCGTAGAGGTCGGCGCCGTCCGGGGTGGCCGCCCGCACCTGCTCGGCCGGAAGCGGCCGGACGGCGAGCCCGTCGGCGTGCAGCACGACGCGCCCGTCCGGCTCGGCCGCGGTGATCGCGATCGTGCGCTCACCGGGCGGGCCGGCCGGGGACAGCCGCACCCGCAGGCGGGTCGCGCCGGACCCGGTCAGGCGGACGCCCCGGAAGGCGAACGGCACCAGCGGCGCCGGCCCACCGGCCACGAAGTCGCCGTACGGCAGCGCGTGCAGCACCGCGTCGAGCAGGGCGGGATGGGCCGGGTAGCCGTCCGGGTCCGGCGACGGCAGCGCCACCTCGGCGTACACCTCCCCGCCGTGCCGCCAGACCGACCGGAGGCCGCGGAAGGCCGGCCCGAAGGCCATGCCGCCGGCGATGACCGCCTCGTAATGTCCCGCGACGTCGACCGGGCGCGCCCCGGCCGGCGGCCACGGCGCCGGAAGCTCGGCCGGCCGGGCTTGCGGTTCGGGGCCGAGCACGCCGGTCGCGTGCACGGTCCAGTCCTCGTCACCGGCCGCCGAGTACACGGTCACCGGCCGGCGACCCGCCGGATCGGCGGTGCCGGCCGTCACGCGGAGCCGCCGTTCGCCGCGCTCGGTGAGGACGAGCGGCGCCGCCAGCACGAGCTCGTCCACAACCGCGCATCCGACCCGCCGCCCGGCGTGTGCGGCCATCTCCACCAGGGCGGCGCCGGGCACGACGACCGTGCCGTGCAGCGCGTGGTCGGCGATCCACGGGTGGTCCCGCACCGAGAGCCGCCCGGTGAGGGTTCCGCCGGCGTCGCCGGGCTCCGGCAGCCAGCCCCGGAGCACCGGGTGCTCGCCGTCGGACAGCCCGAGCAAGGCCGCCCCGGCCGCCGGCGGCGCCGGCACCGGGCGATGCGCCGAACGCTGGAACGCGTACGTGGGCAGGTCGACGATCTGGCCGCCGTAGGGGGCGAAGAAGGCCTTCCAGTCCACCCGGGCGCCGGCCGCGTGGGCGCCGCCGATCGCTTCCAGCAGGCCCTCCGGCTCGGGTCCGGAGCCGCGCAGCGCGGTGTGGAAGCCGGCCGGCCGGTCGTCGCCGGTCTCCGCGTGGATCTCCCGGACCAGCGCGGTCAGCGTTCCGCCGGGACCGAGCTCGAGCCAGTTCCGCGCGCCCGCGCCCATCGCCTCGACGGCCGCCTCGTGGAACCGCACCGTGGCCCGGGCGTGCCGCACCCAGTAGCCGGCGGTGGCGATCTCCGGCCCGGCGGCCGTGCCGGAGACCGTGGACACGATCGTCGCCGTGGGCGGCCGATAGGTGAGGCGTTCGGCGACCGCGCGGAAGCCGTCGAGCATCGGCTCCATCAGCGGCGAGTGGAAGGCGTGGCTCACGGTCAGGCGCCGGGTGCGCCGGCCCGCGGCCCGGAAGCGCTCGGCGGCCTCCTCCACCGTCTCGGCCCGGCCGGAGAGCACCACCGAGCGGGGGCCGTTGTGCGCGGCGACGTCGAGATCGGGGCCGATCGAGCCGGCGACCTCGTGCGGAGCCGCCTCCACGGCGATCATCGCGCCGGTCTCGGGCAGCCGCTGCATGAGACGGCCCCGCGCGGCGACGAGGGCGCAGGCATCGGGCAGGTCGAGCACGCCGGCGACGTGAGCCGCGCTGATCTCCCCGACGGAGTGCCCGAGCAGCAGGTCCGGGGTGAGCCCCCAGCCGGCGAGCAGGCGGTGGAGGGCCACCTGCACCGCGAAGAGCGCGGGCTGCGTGTAGCGGGTCTGGTCGAGCAGCCCGGCCTCGGCCGAGCCGGGCTCGGCGAACAGCACGTCGCGCAGCGGCCGGTCGAGCTCCGGGTCGAGATGACCGCAGATCTCGTGCAGGGCCTCGGCGAATGCGGGGAACCGGCGGGCCATCTCGGCGCCGGCGCCCGGCCGCTGCGAACCCTGACCGGAGAAGAGGTACGCGAGCCGGCCTCCGGTGATCTCGCCCGTCACCACACCCGGCCCGGTCCGGCCCGAGCGCAGCGCGTCGAGTCCGGTCAGCAGCGTCTCGTGATCGCCGGCGAGCACCACCGCCCGGTGCTCGAGCGCGGCCCGGGTCAGCGCCGTGGACCGGCCGATCGCCGCGAGACCGGCTTCGGGGCCCGCCGTCAGCGCCGCGTGCAGGGCGCCGGCCTGAGCCCGGAGGGCGGCGGCGCCCCGCGCGGAGAGCAGCACCGGCACCGGGACCGCGGGCGGCGGCGCGGGCTCGGGCTCGGCCTGCTCCGGCGCCTCCTCGAGGATGAGATGGGCGTTGGTGCCGCTGATCCCGAACGAGGAGACGGCGGCCCGCCGCGGCCGCTCGCCCCGGGGCCAGGGTTGCGCCTCGGTGAGCAGCCGGACGGAACCGGCCGACCAGTCCACGTGCGGGGTGGGCCGATCCACGTGCAGCGTGCGGGGCAGCACGCCGTGCCGCAGGGCCTGCACCATCTTGATGACGCCGGCGACGCCGGCCGCGGCCTGGGTGTGGCCGATGTTCGACTTCACCGAGCCGAGCCAGAGGGGACGGTCGCGGTCGCGGCCGTACGTGGCCAGCAGCGCCTGCGCCTCGATCGGGTCGCCGAGCCGGGTGCCCGTGCCGTGCGCCTCCACCGCGTCCACATCGCACGGGGTGAGACCGGCGCCGGCCAGGGCGTCGCGGATCACCCGCTGCTGGGCGGCGCCGTTCGGCGCGGTCAGGCCGTTGGAGGCGCCGTCCGCGTTGACGGCCGATCCGCGCAGCACCGCGTGCACCCGATGGCCGTGCCGGCGGGCGTCGGAGAGCCGCTCCAGCACCAGCAGACCGGATCCCTCGCCCCAGCCGGTGCCGTCGGCCGCCTCGGCGAACGACTTGCAGCGCCCGTCGCCGGCCTGACCGCCCTGCGTCGCGAACTCGGCGAACAGGCCCGGGCTGAACAGCACCGAGACGCCACCGGCCAGCGCCAGCGAGCTTTCCCCGGTACGCAGCGAGTGCGCCGCCAGATGAAGGCCGACCAGCGACGACGAGCAAGCCGTGTCGACCGTGACGGCCGGTCCCTGCAACCCCAGCGTGTAGGCGATCCGGCCGGCCAGCACGCTGGCGCCGGCCGCGGTGCCGTGATGCCCCGCGCTGTCCCGAGCGGCGGCGAGCACCATCACGTACTCGTGCGAGGAGCCGCCGACGAACACGCCGGTGCGGCTGCCCCGCAGCTCCCGCGGGTCGATACGGGCGTCCTCGAACGCCTGCCAGGCCGTCTCGAGCAGGATCCGCTGCTGCGGGTCGAGCAGAGCTGCCTCGCGCGGCGAGATGCCGAAGAAGCCGGGGTCGAAGTCGTGGACGGCGGGCAGGAAGCCGCCGGGCAGTGACACGTCGGCGGGCATGTCCCACCCGCGCTCGGGCGGCGGCTCGCGCATCCCGTCGCCGCCCTGGTCGATCAGGCGCCAGTAGGCCTCCGGGCCCTCCGTTCCGGCGTACCGGCAGGCCATGCCGATCACCGCGATCGGCTCGGCGGCCGAGCCGCGCAGCCGGTCATTCTCGTCCCGCAGGCGCTCATTGGCCAGCAGTGCCGTACGCAGCGCGTCGACGACCGCCGCCGGTGAGGTGTCCATCCCGACCGCCGCCCTCCCTCAGCTGTGCAGTCAGCTTGGGAGCCACGCCCGCCCATTCGACACCCCTAAGCACCACTAATGTCGCTCCCACCCCTAACCGGAATGTGGGGTTGTAGCGACCGGAATGGGCTTCCTAGCCTGGCGGAAACCGCGCGGAATTCCATTCGGCCGGGCTGGGAGAATCGATGACTGAGTCAAATGCGCACCGCCTGACGGTGGTGGGCGCGGGCGTGATGGGCGTCAGCATCACGACCACCGCCCTGCTGCACGGCGTGCCGGTGCGGGTGGTCGAGACCGACCCGCGGCGGCTGGCCCGGCTGCACGCCGACGTGGACCGTCAGCTGCGCCTGGCGCGGCTGCTCGGCGCGGCACCGGCGGAGCGCGCGCCCGGCGAGCTGTCGGCGAGCGAGTCCCTCGACGGCGCCGGCGACACCACGGTGCTGGTCGAGGCGGTCACCGAGCACGCCGGCACGAAGGCCAAGGCGCTGGCCGAGGCCTGCGCGGTGCTGGCGTCGGGCACGCCGATCATCAGCAACACCTCGTCCATCCCGGTCGACGAGCTGGCCGGCGCGGTGGACGATCCGGCCCGGCTGATCGGCGTGCACTTCATGAACCCGCCCTACCTGATCCGCGCGGTCGAGGTGATCCGCGGTCCGCGCACCGGGGAGGCCACCCTGGCCGCCGTGCGCGATCTGCTCGCCGTGCTGGACCGGCAGGTGATCGTGGTCCGCGACGCTCCGGGCTTCGTCACCAGCCGGCTGCTGCACCCGATGATCAACGACGCGGCCCGCATCGTGGCCGAGGGCGTCGCGACCGCCGAGCAGGTGGACGCGCTCATGGAGGGGTGCCTCGGGCACCGCACCGGCCCGCTGCGCACCGCCGACCTGATCGGGCTGGACAACCTCGCCGACTCGCTGTGGGTGCTGCACCAGCGCACCGGCGAGGAGCGCTTCCGGCCCTGCGAGAACCTCCTGGAAAAAGTGCGAAAGGGAGACCACGGCCGCAAGACCGGGCGTGGCTTCTACGATTACGGAGAGGCGCAACCGTGACCATTTCCTCTGCCGGCCCGGCCGCGTCCGCACAGGTCGAGAGCTCGATCCAGCAATTTCTCGAAAAGCGGCTGAAGGCCACTGTGGCGCCCGATTTCGACATCTTCGCGTCGGGCACCGTCACCTCCATGTTCGCCATGGAGCTCGTGGTGCACCTGGAGCAGACGTTCGGCATCATGATCGCCGGGCCGGACCTGCGGATGGACAACTTCCGCACGATCGTGTCGATGACCGGGCTGGTCCTGCGGCTGCGGGAGACCGGCGGTGCCTGAGGCCGGCGGCGGCCTCGCGGACCTGGCGGACCTGGCGGCCAAGCTGATCGGCGACGACGCCGGGGCGTGGGATCGGGCCGGCCGGATCCCGGTCGACGTGCTGCGGGAGCTCGGCGCGGCCGGAGCGCTCTGCGCACAGGTTCCGCCGTCCCACGGCGGGCCGGGATTGTCCAGCCGCGACAACGGCGAGCTGACCGCGTTCGTGGGAAGCCTCTGCAGCTCGGTGCGGAGCGTGATGACCTCGCAGGGCATGGCCGCCTGGGCGGTGCAGCGGCTCGGCGACGCCGCGCAACGGGCGCGCCTGCTGCCGGAGCTGTGCCGGGGCCGGCTCGCCGCGGTGGCGTTCAGCGAGCCGGCGGCCGGCAGCGACCTCACGGCGATGCGAGCCTCGATCCGGCGCGAGGGCGACCGGGTCGTCGTGGACGGCGCGAAGGTCTGGTGCACCGCCGCCGCGACCGCCGATCTGCTCGTCGTCTTCGGTCGGTACGAGGACGGCGCCGCGGCTGTCGTGGTGCCCGCCGGCGCACCCGGCGTGCGCGTGCGGCCCATCGCCGACGCGCACGGCTGCCGGGCCGCGGGACACGCCGACATCGACCTGGACGACGTCCGGCTCCCCGTGGACCACCTGCTCGGCGGCACCGCTCAGGCACTGCCGATGCTGATCACCACTGTGCTCGCGTACGGCCGGATGTCCGTGGCCTGGGGCAGTGCGGGGATCCTGACCGCCTGCCGGCAGGCCGCGGCCGCGCACGCCACCACCCGCCACCAGTCCGGCCGCCCGCTCGCCGGGCACCAGCTGGTGGCCCGCCACCTCGCCGAGCTCTACGTGGCCGAGCAGAACGCCCTCCGCGCGTGCGAGCACGCCAGCGCCCGCTGGGACTCGGGCAGCGCCGAGATGGTGGTCGCCACCGTCCTGGCCAAGCAGGTCAGCGCGACCGGGGCGGCCCGCGGCGCGGAGATCGCGATGCAGGTGCTCGCCTCGGCGGGCGCCCACGACGGTCACGTGGTCGCCCGCGCCCATCGCGACGCCAAGCTCATGGAGATCATCGAGGGCAGCAACGAGATCTGCCAGCTCATCCTGGCGCGGCACACGGTCGAGGCGCTGCCCGCCCGGACCGGGAGGTGAGGGCGATGGAACCCGTCACGGTCAAGTGCCTGGTCTGGGACCTGGACAACACGGTCTGGGAGGGCACCCTGCTCGAGGGCGACGAGCCGCGGCTGCGCCCCGGCGTCCGCGAGACGGTCGAGGAGCTGGACGTCCGGGGCATCCTGCACTCCGTGGCCAGCCGCAACGACCACGAGATGGCCTGGGCGCAGCTGGAGAAGCTCGGCCTGGCCGACTACTTCGTGCTCCCCCGCATCGGCTTCGGCCGCAAGTCCGACGCCGTGCGCGAGATCGCCGCCGAGCTCAGCTTCGCCCTGGGCGCCATGGCCTTCGTCGACGATCAGCCGGCCGAGCGGGCCGAGGTGGCCTACCACCTGCCCGAGGTGCGCTGCTACACCCACGAGCAGGCGGCCGCCCTGTCCGGCTTGCCGGAGTTCACGCCCGCCGTCGTGACCAGTGACTCGCGCCGTCGCCGGGCCATGTACCAGGCCTCCTTCCGGCGTGACGCCGTCCGGGCCGCGTTCGACGGGCCGGACGAGGAGTTCCTGCGCTCGCTCGAGCTGCGGGTGCGGATCGCGGCCGGGTCGCCCGGCGACCTGGACCGGGTCGAGGAGCTGACCCGCCGTACCAGTCAGATGAACGCGACCGGCGTGCACTACTCCGACGCCGCCCTGCGCGAGCTGCTGGACGACCCCGCGCACGAGGTGCTGGTCACCTCGATCGACGACCGCTTCGGCCCGTACGGCGCGGTGGGGGTGATGCTCGTCGAGAAGCACCCCGGCGCCTGGCACCTGCGGCTGCTGGCCACCTCGTGCCGGGTCGTCTCGCTGGGCGCGGGCGCGGTCATCATCAACTGGCTCACCGACCGGGCCGCCCGGGCCGGGGCGCACCTGATCGCCGACTTCCGGCGCACGCCGCGCAACCGAATGATGGAGATCGCCTACCGGTTCGCCGGTTTCACCGACGACGACTGCGCCTGCCGGGCCGCGATCCGCCCCGGCGACGACGGCATCGAGCGCCTGCATCTCGTCGCCGCACGGCAGGACCCACCCAGCACCATGCGGCTCGAGACCGCCCTGCGGTGACGCCCGCTCCCCCTCCTGATCGAAAGGACCCTGCCATGACGGATTTCGCGGACCTGGTCGGCACGTGGCTGCAGACGGACATCGACGAGTGGACCCGCCGCGTGGTGCGGCGGCACTTCGACCCGGAGACGGGCAGCCCCTACTGGCTCAAGCGCGCCGCCGGGCTCGACTTCGACCCGCGCGACATCACGCGCTACGCGGAGCTGAAGGCGTTCGGCCCGTTCCCGCTGCCGGAGCTGCGCGAGCTCGACCCGGCCGACCTGATCCCGCTCGCGGTCCCCCGGCCGCTCTCCGGGCGGGTGTGGGAGTCCGGCGGCACCACCGGCGATCCCTGCCGCGTGCTCTACACGCCCGAGATGACCCGGCAGCGCCGGGCCTGGCGGCACTGGTCGTTCGCTCGCGAGGGCTTCCGCACCGACGGCACCTGGGTGCAGGCCACCCCGACCGGGCCGCACCTGATCGCCAACGGCATCCCCGAGCTCGCCTCGTACGGCGGCGTCGTGCACACGGTCGACGCCGACCCGCGCTGGGTGAAGCGGCTGATCCGGGCCGGCAAGCTGGCCGAGGCCGACGAGTACACCGATCACATCATCGAGCAGGTCACGACCATCATGCGCAGCCAGCGCGTGAACTACCTGAACACCACCCCGGTGCTGCTGAACGCCCTGATCCGGCGGGCGCCGGAGCTGGCCACCGCGCTGGAGGGCGTGCGGATCAGCGGCACCCACATCACCCCGGCCATGTTCCGCTCCTTCACCGAGGTGCTCCGGGGCGCGATCGTCGGGCGCAGCTACGGCAACACGTTCGGCAGCTCCGCCGGCATCCCGGCCGAGAAGGACGGCGACATCCTCCCGTACCTGCCCAACTTCCCGCAGGTGACGCTCGCAGTGGTGGACAAGAGCGACTGGACCCGGACGGTCGAGTACGGCGAGCTCGGCCGCGTGATGCTGACCGCCCTGCACGACGACCTGTTCCTGCCCAACATCCTCGAACGTGACCAGGCGATCCGGCACGACACCGGCGACGCCTTCCCGTGCGACGGGGTCGCCAACGTCCTGCCGTTGCAGGACACCCGGAAGATGCCCGAAGGCGTCTACTGATGCGGGTCACCGACGTCCTGGTGACGCCGATCGCCGGCGGGTTCTTCCACGACGATCTCGCGGCGGTGCGCGCGGGCGCGGTCCGCGACGGGCAGGCGTACGCCGGCGCACCTCTGACCGCGGGATTCGCCGCCGTCCGGGTGCCGGCGCGCGGGCTCGGCCTGGGCCTGCGGCTCGAGGACGGCACGGTCGCCTGGGGTGACGCGGTGACCGTGCAGTACGCGGGAGCGGGCGGCCGGGAGGCGCCCCTGGAACCTGACGATCGCATCACCGAGCGGCTGCGCCGGGACCTGACCGGCCGGACCGCGGACCAGTTCCGGCCGGCGCTGCCGGAGGTGCTGGCGGCGGCCGGCGACAGCATCGCGCTGCGCTACGGGCTCAGTCAGGCCTGGGTGTCCGCCGTCGCCTCGGCCCGGCGCCGCACCATCTGCGAGGTGCTCTGCGACGAGTACGGTCTCGCGCTGCCGGACCGGCCGGTGCCGGTCTACGCGCAGTCGGGCGACGACCGGTACGACAACGCCGACAAGATGATCATGAAGCGGGCCGACGCGCTGCCGCACGGCCTGATCAACAACATGGCCAAGTTCGAGGCCCTGCCCGAGTACGTCGCCTGGCTCGCCGCCCGGATCGCCCGGCTCGGCGGCGCCGGCTACCGGCCGGTGCTCCACTTCGACCTGTACGGCACGGCCGGGCTCGCCTTCGACGGCGACCTGCGGGCGGTGGCCGACCACCTGACCGGGCTCGAGAAGGCCGCGGCCGGCTACCCGCTGCGGATCGAGTCGCCGGTCGACCTCGGCAGCCGTTCCGCGCAGATCGACGGCATGGCCGCGTTGCGGGCGGCGCTGCGGGAGCGGGACAGCGCGGTCGAAGTGGTGGCCGACGAGTGGTGCAACACCCTGGACGACGTCCTGGCCTTCGTCGCGGCCGGTGCCTGCGACATGATCCAGATCAAGATGCCCGACCTGGGCAGCATCGAGGACAGCCTGCTCGCCGTGCGGCACTGCCGGCAGGCCGGCGTCGGCGCGCTGCTCGGCGGCAGCTGCGCCGAGACCGAGGTCTCGGCGCGCGTCTCGGTCCACGTCGCCCTGGCCGCCCGGCCCGACGTCCAGCTGGCCAAACCCGGCATGGGTGTCGACGAGGGACTCATGCTGGTGCGCAACGAGCAGGCACGCGTGCTGGCGATGCTCGGCCGGCGCTGACCGTCGCGGCCGGCGCCGGCCGGCGCCGTCACTCCGGCTTGCGCGCCACGGCCAGGACGTATTCACGGGTGCCACGCTGCTTCTCGGCGACCGAGAGGAACAGCCGCATCTGCACGCGCTCGAACCACGATCGCCCGCTGTTCTCCGGGGCGGAGAACCTCGACCGGATGTAGTCGAGCCGGGGAGCGATCACCCGCTCGGTGATCGACCGGACGTGCACGTCGACGAAGCCGGCGCGCTTCAGCCGCTCCGCGTACTCGTCCATCGTGTACCAGTTCTCCGACGGCATGGTCCGCTCGCGCAGCTTGCGGCCGAGACGCGCCAGCGGTCCCCGCCCCGGTTCCTCGGCCCGGCTGGGCAGGATGTCGGCCGTGGCCAGAGTGCCGCCGGGCACCAGCACCCGAGCCGCCTCCTCGAAGAACCGCTGCCGGGTGTGGAAGTGCATGGCCGACTCGAGCGCCACGACCCGGTCGACCGTCGCGTCACCGAGCGGCACCTCCGTCGCCGACCCGGCGCGCAGGTCGATCGAGTCGGACAGCCCCTCGGCCGCGATCCGCTCGCGGGCCGCTTCGACCTGCGCCGGCGTGATGTTCAGGCCGTGGATGCGCAGCGGCCCGCGGGTCCGGGCCCAGCGGACGTCCTGCTCGCCATAGCCGAATCCGGCGTCAAGCACCCGATCGCCCGCGGTGATGCCGGCCGTCTCGGCGAGCAGGTCGGCCAGCGCGTCGCCGGCCTCGTCCAGGCCCGGGCATCCCGGCTCCCAGTAGCCGTAGTTCACATAGAACCTCCGGACACCGAGAAAACTGCGGTAAAGGGCCCATCCCGTATTCTTGCGGCCGCGGAACTCGTAGTACGACCGCACCTTTCCCTGGTCGACACTCTCGTGGGCAGTCATGCCTTTTTCTAACGACCGCCGGCGTGACCGGACAACCCTTAAACCGCTGGTAAGGGTGGATGAGCTAGGGGTACGGCCGGTCGCCGAACGCCGCTACGCTCGCACAGGAATGCGAATTCCGACACAGGTGGAAAGCGGCCGGATGACCGACGTGGAAAAACTGCCCGGGCCACCCCGAGTGGTCGTGACCGGGCTCGCCTCCGACTCACACACCTGGAACCTGGTGTACCTCCAGCTGCTCATCGAGGAACTCGGTTACGAGGTGGTCAACCTCGGCCCGTGCGTGCCCGACGCGGTGCTGATCGAGCAGTGCCGGCGGCTCGCGCCGGCGATGGTCGTGATGAGCAGCGTCAACGGCCACGGGCACACCGACGCGCTCCGGGTGATCCGCGGGCTGCGCGAGTGCCCCGGGCTGAGCACGACCCCCGTGGTGATCGGCGGCAAGCTGAGCGTGTCGACGGACCGGGTGGACGCCCTCTCGGCGGAGCTCGTGGCGGCCGGGTTCGACGCGGTGTTCGCCGACGACGGCATCGACAGCTTCCAGTCGTTCGTGGCGCTCGCGGCCGGCACGGCCACGAGCGCCATCGAGGCCACGGCATGAGCGCCCGGCAGCACTCACCCGGCGGCTTCGGCGCCTTCGTGCGTGCGGCCGCCGACCGAGGCGACCTGGTCGTGCAGCCGCGCATGGGTTTCGGCGACCCGGCACAGATGCGGGCCGGGCTGGCCGCGACCCGGCGCGCCGGGCACGCCACCGTCGGCACGATCACCCTGGACAGCTACACCCGCGTCGGTGATCTGGCCGCGGTGTCCCGGGCGCTGGCCGACGGCGCGCTGCTGAACGGCTACCCGATCGCCAGCCACGACCTGTCGGTCACGCGGGCGATGCTCGACGGGATCCGCGGGCCCGGCTTCCCCGTGCAGGTGCGGCACGGGTCGGCGACACCGCACCACATCTTCGACGCCCTCATCCGCCTCGGGCTCGACGTCACCGAGGGCGGGCCGGTCTCGTACTGCCTGCCCTACGGGCGTACGCCGCTGGCCGAGTCGGTGGCCAACTGGGCCCGCTGCGTGGACCGCTTCGCGGCCCTCCGCGAGCGGGGTGTCGAGCCGCACCTGGAGACGTTCGGCGGCTGCCTGCTGGGCCAGCTGTGCCCGCCGAGCCTGCTGGTGGCGATCAGCGTGCTCGAGGCGCTGTTCTTCTGCCGGTACGGGATCCGCAGCGTGTCGGTCAGCTACGCCCAGCAGACCAACCTGGCCCAGGACCTGGAAGCGGTGGGGGCGCTGCGCCGGTTGTGCGCGGAGCTGCTGCCCACCACCGACTGGCACACCGTCATCTACACGTACATGGGGCTGTACCCGGCCACCGACGACGGCGCGATCCGGCTCCTCGGGCACTCGGCGCGGCTGGCCGTCTACAGCGGCTCGGAGCGGCTGATCGTCAAGACGGTCGCCGAGTCGCGGCGCATCCCGACCGTGAAGGAGAACGTCGCGGCCCTGCGCTACGCCGGCTCGTTCGCCTCCTCCGACGTCGTGCCGCTGCCGTTCGGTGACGACTCCGAGGTCTACCAGGAGGCCCGGCAGATCATCGAGGCGGTGCTGGGCCTGCACGCGGAGATCGGCCAGGCGCTGCTGCTCGCGTTCGGCAAGGGCTACCTCGACGTGCCGTACTGCCTGCATCCGGACAACCGGGGCCGGACCCGTGGCTATGTGGCGGCCGACGGCCGGCTGCGCTGGTCCGACACCGGCGCGCTGCCGGTGCGCCGGCCGGTGCGCGACGACGGCCGGCGCGTCACCTCGGCCGGCCTGCTGGCCGACCTGTCCTACGTGCGCCGCACCTACGACGGCCCGGCGTCCGGCACGCCGCGGCCGGCGGCCGTCGAGGGCGATTCGGCCGACGACTGGCGGTTCGCCCTCACCAGTTGGTGATCGGGGCCGAGCACGGGCATCGCCGCGAGCAGACCGGGCAGCGCGCTCAGCGCGGCCACCAGGGACTCCACCAGCTCGTCGCGGCCGACGGGCCGCGCCGCCGGCGTACGCCGGACATCACCTCGCATCGTTCCTCCTTTGGGTCAGGCCCGCTTGCGGGCCAGGGTGATGCCGTCCGCCGTGGCGAGCAGGGACAGGTCGACGCGGTCGTCGCCGTGCAGCACCTCGTTCAGCTCGCGGATGGCCTCGGTGTCGGCGTCGGTAGCCGTGGGGTCGGCCACGCGGCCGAAGAAGAGCGTGTTGTCCAGCACGATCAGGCCGCCGGGGCGGAGCAACGGCAGCACGGCCTCGTAGTACTCCCGGTAGCCGGTCTTGTCGGCGTCGATGAACGCGAGGTCGATGCCGCCCGGGCCGCGCTCGGCGGCCAAGCCGGCGAGCGTCTCGCGGGCGTCGCCGATGCGCAGGTCGATGCGGTCGGCGACGCCGGCGCGCTCCCAGAACGGCCGCCCGACGGCCGGCCACCGTGCGGTGATGTCGCACGTCACCACGACGCCGCCGGGCGGCAGGGCGCGGGCCATGCACAGCGCGCTGTAGCCGGTGTACGTGCCGATCTCGAGCACGGTCCGGGCGCCGGTCAGCGCGACCAGCAGCGCGAGCAGCTGCCCCTCCTCCGCGGCCACCTGCAGGGCCCGGCCCGCCGGCAGCTCGGCGGTCACCTCCCGCAGCTCGCGCAGGACATCGTCGTCGCGCAGGGACGTCCGCCGTACGTAGTCGAGCAGGTCCGGGGTGAGCGTCAGGTGGTCGGCCACGTCGTCATCTCCTGTCCTCGGCCATGGCCATGCGCACCAGCGCGCCGGCGTCCATGGCCTCGATCTCGGCCCGCCGTCCGGCCGGGCGGTCCGGCTCGGCGGCGGGATCGCCCAGCGCCAGCAGCGCGTCGAGCAGTCCGGCGGTGCGCAGCCGGCCGATCGGCACGGCCGCGAGCAGGTCCCGGACGCGCTGCTCCTCGGGGTCGGCGGCGGTCGGCCGCGGCGCCGCGCCGGCGAACAGCTCGCCCGCCAGCCGGTCGGCCAGCATGGCCGGTTGCGGATGGTCGAAGACGACGGTGACCGGCAGTCGCAGCCCCGTCGCCGCGTTGAGCAGGTTGCGCAGCTCCACCGCGGTGAGCGAGTCGAAGCCGAGGTCCCGGAACGGCCGCTCGGGGTCCACCGCGGCCGGCGACTCGTACCCGAGCACCCCGGCCGCGAGCTCGCGGACCAGGTCGGTCAGCGCGGCCGCCCGCTCGTGGTCGTTCAGCCCGCTCAGCCGGCGCGTCAGGTCCGCCCGGTCGGCGCCGGCCCGGCGCCGGGCCACGCGGACCAGGTTGCGCAGCAGCGGGGGGACGCCGGTCACGCGGCCCTTGGCGTACAGCGCGGGCCAGTCCAGCCGCATCGGCAGCACCGCCGGCTCGGAGGCGAGGCAGGCCGCGTCGAACAGGGCCAGGCCGTCCGCGGCCGGCATCGCGACGATGCCGCGCCGGGCGTGGCGCTGCCGCTGTGCCTGGCCGATCTGCCCGCCCATGCCCCGCTCGTCGGCCCACAGCCCCCAGGCGAGCGACGTGCCGGGCAGGCCCAGCGACCGCCGGTGCGCGGCGAGGCCGTCCAGGAACGCGTTGGCCGCCGCGTAGTTGCCCTGACCGGCGCCGCCCAGCACACCCGCGCTGGAGGAGAAGAGCACCAGCGGCACCGACGGCCGGTTTCGGGTGAGCTCGTGCAGGTGCGCCGCGGCGTCGACCTTGACGCGGTAGACGGTGTCGACCTGGTTCTCGGTCAGCGAGGCGAGCAGCCCGTCGTCGAAGACGCCGGCGCTGTGCACCACGGCGCTCAGCGGCCGGCCGGCCTCGGCCCGCCGGACGATGCGGTGCAGCGCGTCGCGGTCGCCGACGTCGCAGGCCGCGAGCGTCACCTCGGCGCCGAGGTGACGCAGCCGGTCCACCAGTTCGCCGGCGCCCGGCGCGTCGCCGCCGCGGCGGCTGAGAAGCAGCAGATGGCGTACGCCGTGAGCGGCGACGAGATGCTCGGTGATCAGCGAGCCGACCCCGCCCGTGGCGCCGGTGACCAGGACCAGGCCCGCCGGGTCGAAGGAGGCCGACGGGACGGAGTCGTGCTCGCCCCGCGGCAGCCGGGCCAGCCTCGGCACCAGCAGCCGGCCGGCACGCAGCGCGGACTGCTCCTCGGCGACGCTCAGCGTGGTCAGCGCTCGCGCCGACGACTCGGCGCCGTCCACGTCGATCACGCGGAACCGGTCCGGGTGTTCGGCGTGGGCCGAGCGTACGAGGCCCCAGACCGCGGTGGCCACCGGGTCCGGCCCGTCGTCGTCCGCGGCGGCCGTGACCGCCCCGCGCGTCACGAAGGCGAGCCGCGGTCCGGCCGGCCGGTCGTCCGCGGTCCAGGCCCGGATCAGCGCCAGCACGTGCCGGGTGGCCGCCCGGGTCCGTGCCGCGAGCCCCGCCTCCGGGTCCGGAGCGCCGGGACCGGAAACATCGGGAACGCCGGCCACGAGAACCAGGTCCGGCATGGGCTCGCCGTCGTCCACCGCCCGGTTCAGGTCCGCGAGGTCGCGGAAGCGGCGCACCCCGTCGAGCGGGAGGCCGGCGCCGAGAACGGCGATCGAGACGGACTCCGGCCCGGTGGGCGGCATCGGCATCCAGTCAACGCGGAAGAGGCCGTCATGCGTTCCCGCGGCGCCGGCCCGGATCTCGTCGACCGGAACGGCGCGCAGCACCAGCGACCCGATGGTCCCGACCGGGTCTCCGGCCTCGTCGGCCAGCAGCACCGCAACCGAGTCGGCGCCGGCGGCGGTCAGCCGGACCCGCACCGTTCCGGTCACCGGCCGGTGGATCTCGAGGTCCGTGAAGGAGAACGGGCGGTGTCCCCCGCCCGCCTCCGGCAGCAGCTCACCGAGCGCTATGCCTTGCAGGGCCGCGTCGAGCAGCGCCGGATGGATCAGGTGACCGGTCGCCTCCCCGCCGGCCTCGCCGGGCAGGGCGACCTCGGTGTAGACCGCGTCGCCGGTGGTCCACGCCGCCTGCAGCCCGTGGAACGCGGGCCCGAGCTCGACACCGGCCGCGGCCAGACCGCCGTAGAGGTCGTCGACCGCGAGCGGGCGCGCGCCGGCGGGAGGCCAGGCGCCCAGGTCGTCGCCGGCCGCCGGCTCGGACGTGGCCAGCCAGCCGCTCCCGTGCACCTGCCAGCTCTCGTCGGCGCCGGCCCGGCCGTGCAGCCGCACCGGGCGCCGCCCGCTCTCGTCCTCCGGGCCGACCGTCAGCTGCAGGTCCACCGCGCCCTCGGCCGGAACCAGCACCGGCGCGTGCAGGGTCAGCTCGGCGACCCGGCCGAGCCCCACCACCTCGCCGCTCTTGGCCACCATCTCGGCCAGCGCGGTGGCCGGCAGCACCGCGGCCCCGGCCACCACGTGGTCGCCCAGCCAGGGTGCGGCCGCGCGGGACAGCCGGGCGGTGAAGACGACGGCGCCCGAGTCGGCCACCTCCACCCCGGCGGCCAGCAGCGGGTGCGCCGGGTCCGTCAGGCCGGCGGCGGTCACGTCGGCCGCGCGCACCGGCCCGTCCAGCCAGTGGCGGGTGCGCTGGAACGGATACGTGGGCAGTTCGACGGTCGTCACCTCGACGTCGCCGAGCGCACCGGACCAGTCGACCTCGACGCCGTGCAGGTGAACCTCGGCGAGGCCGGCCCGGAAGCGGTCCAGGCCGCCGTCGTCGCGGCGCAGCGTGCCGAGCACCACGGCGGCGCTGTCCCGGTCGTGCAGGGTGTCCTGCACGCCCACGGTTAGCACCGGATGCGGACTGCACTCGACGTAGAGCTGGAAGCCGTCGGCGTCCAGCAGGTCGACCGCCGCTCGCAGCCGCACCGGACGGCGCAGGTTCTCGTACCAGTAGCCGGCGTCGAGCCGCTCGCCGGGAAGCGGCGAGGCGGTGAGCGTCGAGTAGAACGGGACGGCCGCCGGCCGAGGCGTGACGCCGGACAGGGACTCGAGGATCTCGTCACGGATCCGCTCCACCTGAGCGGAGTGCGAGGCGTAGTCGACCGCGATGCGCCGGGCCCGGACGTCCGAGCCGGTGCAGTGCGCGAGCAGCTCGTCCAGCGCCGGGGCCTCGCCGGAGACGACGACGGTCCGCGGGCCGTTCACCGCGGCGACCGACAGCCGGCCGTCCCAGCGTTCCAGCAGCGGCTCGACGTCCTCCGCGGGAAGGTCGACGCTGGCCATGCCGCCGGTGCCGGCCAGCGCCCGCAACGCCCGCGACCGCAACCCCACCACCCGCGCACCATCCACCAACGACAACGCACCCGCCACCACCGCCGCCGCGATCTCACCCTGCGAATGACCCACCACCGCCGACGGCCGCACCCCACACGACTCCCACAACCGCGCCAACGACACCATCACCGCAAACAACACCGGCTGCACCACATCAACCCGCTCCAACCCCGGCCCACCCCCCAACACCACCTCCCGCAACGACCACCCCACAAACGGCTCCAACGCCGCCTCACACGCCACCATCGACTCCGCAAAAACCGGCGACACCGACCACAACGACGCCGCCATCCCCGCCCACTGCGCACCCTGACCGGGGAAGACGAAGACCACCTGGCCGCCGGCGCGGGCACGGTTCACCGACACGCCGGGTGCGGCCCGGCCCTCGGCCACGGCGCCCAGCCCGGCCAGCACGCCGTCCCGGTCGCCGGCGGTCACCACCGCGCGGTGCTCGAAACCGGTTCGGGTGGTCATCAGCGAGTACGCCAGGTCCGCGCAGGACAGGCCGGGCCGGTCGGCGAGCCACGTCCGGAGCCGGGCGGCCTGTGCGGCCAATGCCTCCGGCGTGCGGGCCGTCACCACCACGGGCAGCGCGGGGCCGGCCGCGCGCGGGGCCGGCTCGGGCTCCGCCGGCGCCTCCTCGATGATCAGGTGGGCGTTGGTGCCGCTGATGCCGAACGAGGAGATCCCCGCCCGCCGCGGCCGGTCACCGCGCGGCCAGGGCCGGGCCTCGGTCACCAGGCGCACGGCGCCGGACGACCAGTCGGCGTGCGGCGTCGGCTCGTCGACGTGCAACGTCGTCGGCAGCCGCTCGTGGCTCAGGGCGAGCACCATCTTGATGATCCCGGCGACGCCCGCGGCGGCCTGGGTGTGCCCGATGTTCGACTTGACCGACCCGAGCCAGAGCGGCCGGTCGGCCGGCCGTCCGGCGCCGTACGTGGCGAGCAGCGCCCGCGCCTCGATCGGGTCGCCCAGGGCGGTGCCGGTGCCGTGCGCCTCCACGGCGCCCACGTCGCCCGGGGCCAGCCCGGCCGAGGCCAGCGCGGCCCGGATCACCCGCTCCTGCGAGGGCCCGTTGGGCGCGGTGAGGCCGTTCGACGCGCCGTCGGAGTTCACCGCCGAGCCGCGCAGCACGGCGAGCACGCGGTGACCGTGGCGGCGGGCGGCGGAGAGCCGTTCGAGCACCACCAGGCCCACGCCCTCGCTCCAGCCGGTGCCGTCGGCCGCGCCGGCGAACGACTTGCACCGGGCGTCGCCGGCCAGGCCGCCCTGGCGGGCGAACTCGGCGAACGCCACCGGTGTGGACATCACCGTCACGCCGCCGGCCAGGGCGAGGTCGCACTCGCCGGCGCGCAGGGCCTGGGCGGCCAGGTGGACGGTGACCAGCGACGAGGAGCAGCCGGTGTCCACCGTGAGGGACGGTCCCTCGAGTCCGAGGACGTACGAGAGGCGCCCGGAGATGATGGATCCGGCCGTGCCGGTCATGGCGAAGCCCTCGGCCCCGCCGCGGGCGGCACCGAGCAGGGCGGAGTAGTCGGACGGTCCGGCGCCCACGAAGACGCCGGTGGCGCTGCCGCGCAGCCGGGCCGGGTCGATGCCGGCGTGTTCGACCGCCTCCCAGCCGGTTTCCAGCAGCAGTCGCTGTTGCGGGTCCATGGCCTGCGCCTCGCGCGGGGAGATGCCGAAGAAGGCGTGATCGAAGCCGGCCGCGTCGTAGAGGAAGCCGCCCTCGGCCCGGTAGCCGGCGCCGTCGCCGGTCCATCCCCGGTCGGCCGGGAAGGGGCCCACCGCGTCGGTGCCGTTGGCCAGCAGCGCCCACATCGATGCGGGCCCGGTGACGCCGCCCGGGTAGCGGCAGGCCATGCCGACGATCACCACGGGATCGTCGGCATCCGCCACCGCGGCCATCGGCGCCGGCCCCTCGGCCTCGGCTCGCCCACCGGCCATCTGCCGGCGGAGCAGCCTGGTCACCGCGTCGACGCTGGGATGGTCGAAGACGAGCGTGGCGGGCAGGCTCAGCCCGGTGGCGACGGCGAGCCGCTGCCGGAGCTCGACCGCCGTCACCGACGTGAGGCCGAGGTCCTTGAAGGACACCTCGGCCGGCAGTTCGTCGCCACCGGCGTGGCCCAGCACCGCGGCCGCCTCGGCCCGGACGAGATCGCGGACGATCTCGTCGCGCTCGCTGTCGGCGGCCCGGGCCAACCGGCGGCTGAGCGCGGCGGCGCGCGAGTCGTCGCCCGGTTCCGCGCCGGCGGAGGAGGCCTCGGCCACCTCGTCGAGCAGCGGTCGCCGCCGGGAGAGCGAATAGAGCTCGGCGAACCGGGTCCAGTCCACGTCGGCGACCGTCACCGTGACGTCACGCTGCTCCACCGCCCGGCGCAACGCGGTCAGGGCCGCCGCCGGGGGCATCATGCGCACGCCCTGCCGGGTGTGCGCGTCGTCGACGAGCCGGCCCATGCCGGCGCCGGCCCAGCCGCCCCACGCGATCGAGGTGGCGGCCAGCCCGCGGGCGCGGCGATCGGCGGCGAGCCCGTCCAGGTAGGCGTTCGCGGCCGCGTAGGCCGCCATGCCGGCGCTGCCCCACACGGCCGCGGCCGAGGAGAAGAGAACGAAGGCGTCGAGCGCCCGGTCGCCGAGCAACTCGTCGAAGTGCCGGGCCCCGGCCGCCTTCCCGGCGGCGACCCGGGCCGCCTCCTCCGGGGTCAGGTCGGCCAGCGCCTGCTGCGCGCCGACACCGGCCGCGTGCACCACCGCGGTCAGCGGCGGCTCGGCCGGCAGCGCCTCGAGCATCGCGGCGACGGCGGCCCGGTCGGCCATGTCGCAGGCGAGCGCGGTCGCCGGCACGTCCAGTTCGTCCAGCAGCGCCGCGGCGCCCGCCGCGGCCGGGCCGCCCCGGCTGACCAGCACGACGTGCTCCGCGCCGTTCGCCGCCAGCCAGCGCGCGACCTCGGCGCCGACGCCGCCGGTGCCGCCGGTGACCAGGACGGTGCCCCGGGGCCGCCAGCCCTCCCCGGCGCCGCGCGGGCGGCTCGCGCGCGCCAGCCGGCGGACGAGGACGCCGCCGGCGCGCAGCGCGAACTGGTCCTCGCCCCGGTCCTCGGCCGCGCCGCCGAGCAGGGTGCACAGCGTGGCCGCGTCCGCGTCGGGCCGGGCCGACGCGGCGGGCAGGTCCACCATTCCGCCCCAGGTGCCGGGGTGCTCCAGGCCGGCGATGCGGGCCAGCCCGGCCAGCGCCGCGGCCTCGGCCGACACCGGGTCGGCCGGAACGACCTGCTCGGCGCCGCGGGTGACGACCCAGAGCCGCGCGCCGATGCCGGCGTCGAGCAGGCCCTGCACCAGCGCGACGGTGGCCACCGTCCCGGCGGTGAGGGGCACGTGGGCCGGGTCGGGCCGCTGATGCAGACCGGCGTACGACAGCACCCCGGCCAGGTCCCCGTGCCGCTCGGCGATCTCCCGCAGGCGGGCACCGGCGACCTCCCGGCCGGTGCCGGGCGGCAGGTCGAGGCGGACGACGCCGGCGCCGGCCCGCACGAGAGCCCGCTCGGCGGCGGCCGGCTCGGCGGCGGTGTCGTCCCCCGAGGTGACCAGCAGCCAGGTGCCGGACGGCACCGCGGCGGGAAGATCGGCCCGGCGCCACACCACCCGGTAACGCCAGGAGTCCACTATGGAGTCTTGCTGCCGGCGGCGGTGGAAGCGGGCCATGGCCGGGGCCACCTCGCGCAGCGCGACGGGGTCGTTCAGGCCGATGGTGGCGGCCAGGGTCGCCGGATCGCCGGCGCCGACGGCGTCCCAGAATGCCGAGTCCTCGGCGGCGACGGTGGCGGCCGGCACCTCCACCCAGAAACGCTGATGCTGGAAGGCGTACGTGGGCAGCTCGGCCGACGGGCCGGGGCCGAGCAGCGACCGCCAGTCCACCGGCGCGCCCGCCACGTAGGCCTCGGCCAGCGACCGCCGCATCCGCGAGGCCTCCGGCTCGTCGCGCCGCAACGTGCCCAGCGCCGTCGCGGGCGCGGACCGGGCGGCGATCGTGTCCTGCACCGCGCCGACGAGCACCGGGTGCGGGCTGACCTCGACGAACATGTCGCAGCCGTCGTACAGGGCGGCCTGGACGGCGTCGTGCATGCGCACCGGCTCGCGCAGGTTTCGATACCAGTACGCGGCGTCGAGCCCGTCCGTGCCGAACAGCGACCCGGTGACGGTGGAGTAGAAGGCGATCGGCGCATCGGCCGCCCGGACCTCGCCGAGGGCCCGGCCCAGGTCGTCGCGGATGCGCTCGACGTAGCGCGAGTGGGAGGCGTACCGCATCGCGACCCGCCGCGCGCGGACGCCGCGCCCGGCGCACACCTCGGCCAGCTCGTCCAGGGCGGCGTTCTCGCCGGACACGATCACCGTGTGGGGCCCGTTCACGGCGCCGACGGTGAGCCGGTCGCCCCAGGGCTCGATCAGCTCCGCGGCCTCGCCGGCCGGCTGCCACACCGAGAGGAGGCCGCCGATGCCGTCCAAGCGGAGCGCCTCGCGGCCCCGCACCGCGATGACCCGGGCCGCGTCCGCCAGCGACAGGGCGCCGGCCACGCACGCGGCGGCCACCTCGCCCTGGCTGTGCCCGATCACCGCGGCGGGCTCGACGCCGGCCGAGCGCCACAGGGCGGCCAGCGAGACCATGACGGCGAAGTTCACCACCTGAGTGACGTCGACCCGGTCCAGCGGCGGCGCGCCCGGTTCGCCCCGCAGCACCGCCTCCGGCGAGTAGTCCAGGTGCGGCGCGAGAGCCGCCGAGCACTCACGCATCCGATCGGAGAAGACCGGCGACGAGTCGAGCAGGCCGGCGCCCATACCCGGCCATTGACCGCCCTGGCCGGGGAAGACGAAGACCACGCGCTGGCCGCCGTCGGCGGTGCCGGTGACGGCGGTGGCGACGGGCTCCTCGCGCGCCAGGGCATCGAGCGCGGAGATCCGCCCCTCGGCGTCGCCGAGCAGCACCGCGCGGTGCCGGAAGGCGGACCGGGCGCCGGCCAGCGACCGCGCGACCGCGGCCGGCGTCGGGCCCGGGTGCTCCGCCAGATGCTCGGCGAGGCGACGGGACTGGTCCCGCAGGGCGGCCGCCGACCGGCCGGAGACGATCCATGGAAGGTCGCCGGGCTCCGTGCCCGGCTCGGGGTCGCCCTCGGGGGCGGGCGGCGCCTCCTCCAGGATCAGGTGGGCGTTGGTTCCGCTGATGCCGAACGACGAGACACCGGCGCGCCGCGGCCGGTCACCGGCCGGCCAAGGTTGTTCCTCGGTCAGCAGCCGCACGGGAGCCGACTCCCAGTCGACGTGCGGCGTCGGCGCGTCCACGTGCAGCGTGCGCGGCAGCAGCCGGTGCCGCAGCGCCATCACCATCTTGATCACGCCGGTGACGCCGGCCGCGGCCTGGGTGTGCCCGAAGTTCGACTTGGCCGAGCCGAGCCACAGGGGACGGCCGGCGGAACGGCCGCGACCGTACGTCGCGAGCAGCGCCTGCGCCTCGATCGGGTCGCCCAGCCGGGTGCCGGTGCCGTGCGCCTCCACCGCGTCGACGTCGCCGGGCTCCAGGCTCGCGGCGGCCAGCGCCCGCCGGATCACCCGCTGCTGCGACGGCCCGTTCGGGGCGGTGAGCCCGTTGCTGGCGCCGTCCGAGTTCACCGCGGAGCCGCGCAGCACCGCGAGCACCCGGTGGCCGTTGCGGCGCGCGTCGCCGAGCCGTTCCAGCACCAGCACGCCGACGCCCTCGCCGAAACCGATCCCGTCGGCGGCGGCGGCGAACGACTTGCAGCGCCCGTCCGGCGCGACCGCGCCCTGGCCGGAGAAGGCGGCGAAGAACTGCGGCGTGGCCATCACGTTGACCCCGGCGGCCAGGGCGAGGCCGCATTCGCCGGCCCGCAGGCCGTACATGGCCAGGTGGATGGCGACCAGGGACGACGAGCACGCGGTGTCCACGGTCACCGCCGGCCCTTCCAGGCCCAGCGCGTACGCCACCCGGCCCGACATCACGCTGCTGGTGGTGCCGGTCAGCGCGTACCCCTCGCGGTCCAGGCCGGTGGCCGCGAGCAGCGCGGGATACTCCTGCGTGATGCCGCCGACGTAGACGCCGGTCGCGCTGCCGTGCAGCGAGGCCGGATCGATGCCCGCCCGTTCCAGCGCCTCCCACGACGTTTCCAGCACCTGCCGCTGCTGAGGGTCCATGGACAGGGCCTCGCGGGGCGAGATGCCGAAGAAGGCGGCGTCGAAGTCGCCCGGATCGGTGAGGAACGCGCCCTCCCGGGTGCGCGAGCTCGCCGTCGCGGCGGACCCGGGCTCGAACAGCTCGTCGCTCCACCCCCGGTTGCCCGGGAACGGGCCGATGGCGTCCGTGCCGGCGGCCACGGCGGCCCACAGCTCCTCCGGCGAGCCGATGCCGAGTGGGTAGCGGCAGGCCATCCCGACGATGGCGATCGGTTCGCGGGCCCGCTCCTCGACCTCGGTCAGGCGGGCCCGCGCCCGGCGGCTGTCGGCGATGGCCCGCTTGAGGTACTCGCGAAGCTTCTCTTCCTCGGACATCGGTCAGCTCCTTGGCCTACGGCGGCGGGTCACAGATCGAGCCCCTGGTCCACCAGGTCGAACAGTTCGTCGTTGGTGGCGGCGTCGAGGTCGTCGGGCGCCGCCGCCGGCGCCTGCCAGCGGGTCATCAGGTCGCGCAGCCGGGCGCCGATGCGGGTCCGGTCGTGGGCGTCGGGATCGAGCGCGACGAGCGACTCACCGAGCCGGGTCAGCTCGGCCAGCACGGTGTCGACATCGGCGCCGCCGGCGTCCGGGAAAAGCTCGCCCTCCACGAAGGCGGCGAGGGCGAGCGGCGTCGGATGGTCGAACACCAGCGTGGTCGGCAGTCGCAGGCCGGCGGCCTTGCTCAACCGGTTGCGCAGCTCCACCGAGGTGAGCGAGTCGAAGCCGATTTCCTTGAAGGCGCGGCCCGGTTCCACCCCGGCCGGCCCGGAGTGCCCGAGGACCGTCGCGGCGTTGACGCGCACGAGCTCCAGCAGGGCGCGGGACCGCTCGGACGGCGGCAGCGCGGCCAGCCGATCGCGCAGCGGCTGGGCCCCCGCGGCCGAGGTCGCCGCACGAGCCGTCGCCGCCCCGGCCCGCCTCAGGCCGCGCAGCAGCGGCGGTACCGATTCCGCATCGATCGACGCGAGGTCGATCATCGCCGGCACGGTCACCGCGCGGTCCACGACCGTCGCCAGGTCGAACAGGTCGAGACCGGTGGCGCTGTCCAGGCCGGCGCCCATCCGCCGCACCTGGGTGTCGTCGAGGTGGCCGGTCATCGTGCTGCGCTCGTCCCACAGCCCCCAGGCCATCGCCGAGGCGGGCAGGCCGGCCGATCGCCGGTGCTGGGCCAGGGCGTCGAGGAACGTGTTGGCGGCCGCGTAGTTCGCCTGGCCCGGCGCACCGAAGGTGGCCGCCGCCGAGGAGAACAGCACGAACGCGGCCAGGTCGGCGTCCGCGGTGAGCTCGTGCAGGTTCACCGCTCCGTCGATCTTGGGACGGAGCACCCGGTCGAGCTGCGCGGGGGTCAGCGAGTCGACCAGTCCGTCGTCCAGGACGCCGGCGGTGTGCACGACCGCGGTGAGCGGGTGGTCCGCCGGCACGCCCGCCAGCACCTCGGCCAGCGCGGCGCGGTCGGCGACGTCGCAGGCGACCGTCCGGACGCGGGCGCCGAGGGCGGTCAGCTCGCCGGTCAGCTCCCGCGCGCCCGCCGCATCGAGGCCGGATCGGCTGGTCAGCACGAGGTTCCGGACGCCGTACGCGGTGACCAGGTGCCGGCTGACCAGGGCGCCGAGCGTGCCGGTGGCCCCGGTCACCAGCACCGTGCCGTCCGGGTCGAGCGGCCGGGGAACGGTCAGCACCACCTTGCCCACCAGGCGGGCCTGGCTCAGCGCGCGCAGCGCCTCCGGCGCCCGGCGCACATCCCAGGTGGTCAGCGGCGAGTGCGGCAGGACGCCGGTGTCCAGCAGGCGCACGATCTCGGTGAGCATCTCCTGCAGACGCCGCGGCCCGGCCTCCATGAGGTCGTAGACGTTGTAGACCACGCCCGGGTACTCGGCGGCGACCTTGTCCGGATCCCGCTTGTCGGTCTTGCCCATCTCCATGAACCGCCCGCCCCGTGGCAGCAGCCGCAGGCCGGCGTCGACGAACTCGTCGGCCAGGCAGTCCAGCACGACGTCCATGCCGTCGCCGCCGGTCGCGGCCAGGAACCGCGGCTCGAAGTCGAGCGTGCGCGAGTTGGCGATGTGCTCGTCGTCCAGGCCGGCCGCGCGCAATGCCGGCCACTTCGGCGGGCTCGCCGTGCCGTAGACCTCGGCGCCGAGGTGGCGGGCCAGCGGCACGGCCGCCAGTCCGACGCCGCCGGCCGCGGCGTGGATCAGCACCTTCTCGCCCGGCTGCACCCGGGCCAGGTCGACCAGCCCGTAGTACGCCGTCATCCACGCGATCGGGATCGCGGCGCCCTGCTCGTACGTCCACCCGTCGGGCAGCTTGACCAGCCAGCGGTGATCGGAGACGCCGATCGGGCCGAACGAGCCGAAGCAGAGGCCCATCACCCGGTCGCCCGGTGCGACGTTGTCGACGCCGGGGCCGACGTCGAGCACCACGCCGGCCGCCTCGCCGCCCAGGTGGTCCTGGCCCGCGACCATGTCGAGGCCGACGATCACGTCCCGGAAGTTCATGCCCGAGGCCCGCACCGCCAGGCGTACCTGCCCCTCCCCCAGCGGTTCGAGCATCTCCGGCACGGAGATCAGTTCGAGGTTCTCGAAGGTGCCCTTGCCGACCGTCTCCAGCTTCCAGGCGGGAGTCCGTACGGGCGGGACGAGCGCGTCCATGCTCTCGATCCGGGCCAGCCGGGGCACCAGCACCTCGCCGTCGCGCACCGCGAGCTGCGGCTCGTCGGTGGCGAGGGCGGCGCTCAGCAGCTCGGCGGTGGCCGAGCCGTCCACGTCGATCAGCCGGAACCGTTCCGGATGCTCGGACTGGGCCGACCGCAGCAGGCCCCAGACCGGCGCGGTGGCCAGATCGGGCACGTCCTCGCCGTCGCGGGCCGCGACGGCGCCGCGGGTCACCACCGCGAGCTGCACGTCGCCGCGGTCGGCGGAGAGCCAGTCGCCGACGAGGCGGAGCGCCCACCCGGCGGCGTCGTGGGCGGCGGCGGCCAGATCGCCACCGTTCCCGGACGTGACACAGGCCAGCAGCACGTCCGGCCGGTCGCCGTCGTCGAGCGCGCCCATCCCGGCCAGGACCGAGGTCGCCGCGTCCAGGATGCCGAACGGGTCGGCGCCCAGCACGGCGATGCTCGCCGCCGCGCCGGGCCGGGCCAGGACCGGCCAGTCCACGTGGAAGAGCGGCTGCCGTGGCGCCGGGCTCAGCTCGCCGGCGCGCACCTCGCGCAGCACCAGCGTGTCCACCTCGGCCACGACCTGGCCGGCCGGGTCCCACATGACCAGGCGCACCCCGTCGGCGCCGGCCGGCGAGATCCGAACCCGCAGCACGGTGGCGCCGGTCGCCCGCAGCCGCACGCCGGTCCAGGCGAACGGCAGGCGCAGCGCGCCGTCGCCGTCGTCGCGCAGGAAGAGCCCGTGCAGGGCGGCGTCGAGCAGGGCCGGATGCAAGCCGAAGCGATCGGCCTCGGCGGCCCGGGGCTCGGGCAGCGCGATGTCGGTCCACACCTCGTCGCCCCGCCTCCAGGCGGCGATCAGCCCGCGGAACGCCGGGCCGTACTCGTAGCCGGCCTCGGCCAGGCGCTCGTACAGCCCGGCCACCTCGACCGGCCGCGCGTCCGCGGGCACCGCCGGCGACTCGCTCGTGGCCGGCGGTGCGGCGGAGGCGAGCACGCCGGCGGCGTGGGCGGTCCAGGCCGAGCCGCCGGCCGGGCGCGCGTGGATCGTCACGTCGTGCCGGCCGTCGCCGGATTCCTCCGCGCGGACCTGCACGAACACGGCCTCGTCGGCGGGCAGGATCAGCGGCGCCTCGACGCGCAACTCCTCCAGGCCGGGGTGGCCGGAGCGGGCACCGGCTTGCAGGGCCAGCTCGGCGAAGAGGGCGCCCGGGACCAGGACCTGCCCGTTGAGCGCGTGGTCGGCCAGCCAGGGGGCCGCCGGCCGGGAGAGCAGGCCGGTGAGCACCACCCCGGAGCCGCCGGCCAGGTCGACCGCGGCGCCCACGAACGGGTGGTCGACCGTGCCGAGGCCGAGAGCGGTCACGTCGCCGGCGGCCGGGCCGACCTCGAGCCAGAAGCGGTCGCGCTGGAAGGGGTAGGACGGCAGTTCCACAAAGGACGCCGAGCTCTCCGGCAGGAGAGACTCCCACCGCACGGGCATGCCGTGTGCCCAGGCCTCGGCCGCGGAGGCGGTGAAGCGATCCCAGCCGCCGTCCTCCCGGCGCAGCGTGCCGATCGCCACGGCGTCGTCGAACCCGCCGTCCTCGAAGACCTCGGCCAGCGCGGGCACGAGCACCGGGTGCGGGCTGACCTCGAGGAACCGGCGATGCCCGGCGGCCAGGGCGGCGGTCACCGCGTCCTGGAAGCGCACGCTCTCGCGGACGTTGCGGTACCAGTAGGCGCCGTCGAGCTCGCTTCCCGGCACGACCTCGCCGCTGACCGCGGAGTAGATCGTCACCGGCGTGTCCCGCGGGGTGACCGGTGCCAGGTCGGCGGCGATCTCGGCGGCGAGCACGTCGATGGCCGGCGAGTGGGCCGAGAAGTCGACGCCCGGGATGCGCCACCGCATGACGCCGCGCCGGGACAGCTCGCGCTCGAATCCGGTCAGCGCCTCGGCCTCGCCGACCACCACCGTGGCCCGCGGGCTGTTGACGGCCGCGACGAAGAGCCGGTCCGGCCAGGCGGCGATCAGCTCACGCACCTCGGCCTCGGGCAGCACCACGGAGATCATGCCGCCGGTGCCGGCCAGCGCCCGCAACGCCCGCGACCGCAACCCCACCACCCGCGCACCATCCACCAACGACAACGCACCCGCCACCACCGCCGCCGCGATCTCACCCTGCGAATGACCCACCACCGCCGACGGCCGCACCCCACACGACTCCCACAACCGCGCCAACGACACCATCACCGCAAACAACACCGGCTGCACCACATCAACCCGCTCCAACCCCGGCCCACCCCCCAACACCACCTCCCGCAACGACCACCCCACAAACGGCTCCAACGCCGCCTCACACGCCACCATCGACTCCGCAAAAACCGGCGACACCGACCACAACGACGCCGCCATCCCCGCCCACTGCGCACCCTGACCGCCGAAGACCAGGACCGGCCGAGGGTCGGCCGGCGCGGTCCCGGTGATCGCGGTGTCCAGCCCGGCGAGGGCGGTGAGCAGTTCCTCGCGATCGCCCGCCCGGACCACAGCGCGGAAGCGGCCGGCCGCCCGGGTGCGCACAAGCGCGTGGGCGAGGCCGGTCAACGGCAGGCCGGGCCGCTCGGCGAGGTGCTCGCGCAGCCGCTCGGCCTGGGCGGTCAGGGCCGCCTCGTCGCGGGCGGAGAGGACGAAGGAGAGCGGATGCTCCGGCACCGGGTCCGGCGCCACGGCCGCCTCCTCGGGCGCCTGCTCCAGGACGACGTGGGCGTTGGTGCCGCTCATGCCGAACGAGGACACCGCCGCCCGGCGTGGCCGCGCGGCTCCCGGCCAGGGCCGCGCCTCGGTCAGCAGCCGTACGGTGCCGGCCGACCAGTCGACGTGCGGGGACGGCTCGTCCACGTGCAGGGTCGGCGGCAGCACGCCATGCCGCATCGCCATGATCATTTTGATGACACCGGCCGCGCCGGCGGCGGATTGGGTGTGCGCGATGTTCGACTTGACGGAGCCGAGCCAGAGGGGTTCGCCCGGCCGGTCGGCGCCATAGGTGGCCATCAGCGCCTGCGCCTCGATGGGGTCGCCCAGCCGGGTGCCCGTACCGTGCGCCTCCACCGCGTCCACCTCGGCCGGCGTGAGCCGCGCGTTGGCCAGCGCCTGGCGGATGACCCGCTGCTGCGAGGGGCCGTTGGGCGCGGTGAGGCCGTTGGAGGCGCCGTCGGAGTTGACCGCGCTGCCGCGCAGCACGGCGAGAACCCGGTGGCCGTTGCGCCGCGCATCCGACAGCCGCTCCAGGACGACGAGCCCGACGCCCTCGCCCCAGCTGGTGCCGTCGGCGGCCGCCGCGAACGGCTTGCAGCGGCCGTCCGGCGCCAAGGCCCGCTGCCGCGAGAACGCGACGAACGCGGCGGGGGTCGCCATCACCGACACGCCGCCGGCCAGGGCCAGCGAGCTCTCCCCGGTACGCAGGGACTGTGCGGCCAGGTGCATGGCGACCAGCGAGGACGAGCAGGCCGTGTCGATGGTGACCGCCGGCCCCTCCAGACCGAACAGGTAGGCGATCCGGCCGGAGGCCACACTGGACGAGTTGGCGGTCGCGACGTACCCGTCGAGCGGCTCGTCGGCCGCCGTCAGGAGCGCGGCGTAATCCTGAGCCGAGACGCCGACGAAGACCCCGGTCCGCCCGCCGCGCAGCGTCTCCGGGTCGATGCCCGCGTGCTCGAGCGCCTCCCAGCCGGTCTCCAGCAGCAGTCGCTGCTGCGGGTCCATCGCCAGCGCCTCGCGCGGCGAGATGCCGAAGAACGCCGCGTCGAACAGGGGCGCGCCGTCGAGGAAGGCGCCCTCCCGGACGTACGAGCGCCCGTCCGCGGCCGGGTCGTGGTCGTGGAGGGCGGAAAGGTCCCAGCCCCGGTCCGTGGGGAACGGCGACACCCCGTCACGCCCGTCCCGCACGAGCCGCCACAGGTCGTCGGCCGACTGGACGCCGCCGGGGTACCGGCATCCGATGCCGATCACGACGATCGGGTCGTCGTCACCCGCACCCGTGGCCGCGACGGTCCGGTGGTCGCCGCTCTCGCCGTCCTCCTCGTCCAGCAGCGCGGCCACGGCGGCCACCGTGGGGTGATCGAAGGCCAGGGTGGCGGGCAGGCGCAGCCCGGTCGCGGCGTCGAGCCGGTTGCGCAGCTCGATCGCGCCGAGCGAGTCCAGCCCCAGGTCGGTGAACGGGGTGGTGGCTGCCACGGCATCGGGCGAGCCCCAGCCGAGCACGTCGGCGACCTGCGCCTGGACCAGATGTTCCAGGGCTTCCCGGCGTTGCCGGCCGGTCAGCCCGGCCAGGTGGCGCAGGCCACGGCCCGGGTTCGCGGCCGCCGCGGCGCGCGGCCGGACGAGACCGCGGAGCAGCGGGGGCACCTCCGGGGCGGCGGCGGCCGCCGCGAGGTCGAGGCGCAGCGGCACGAGGACCACGTCGGTGCGCTCGACGGCCGCGTTCCACAGGGCCAGGCCCTCGGCGGGAAGCAGCGGGACGATCCCGCCGTCGCCGGCGCGGGGCACGTCCCCGGCCATGCCGGCGCCCGCCCATGGTCCCCAGGCGAGCGACTGGGCGCCGCCCCCACGCCGCTGGGCGAACGCGTCGAGGAAGGCGTTGGCGGCGGCGTAGTGGGCCTGACCGGCCCCGCCGACCAGGTGGGAAGCGGACGAGAAGAAGACGAAACGGGCGTCGGGCAGCAGCCGGTCCAGGGCGACGGCGGCGGCGACCTTGGGCCGGAGCACGCGGGCGACCCGGTCCGGGGTGAGGCCGGTGAGCACACCGTCGTCGAGGACACCGGCGGCGTGCACCAGGTGGGTGATCGGGTGCGTGTAGTGGCGCAGCACCGCCTCCAGGGCGGCGGGATCGGCGACGTCGCAGGCCCGAAGCTCGACCTCGGCGCCGCGCTCGGCCAGCTCGGCGCGCAGCCGTTCGGCGCCGGGCGCCTCCGGGCCGCGACGGCTGAGGAGCAGCAGACGGCGCACGCCGCGGGTGTCCACCAGGTCGCGCGCCACGGCCTCGCCGAGCGCTCCGGTCGCGCCGGTGATCAGCACCGCACCCCGCGCCCACGCTGCCTCCGCCTCACCGTCGGCCGGCCCAGCGTCGTTGGCCGGCCCAGCGTCGTTAACCGGCCCGGCGTCGTTGGCGGCGGGCACCCGGGCCAGGCGCGGCGCGAAGCGGGCGCCGGCGCGGATCGCGACCTGCGGTTCGTCGCCGTCGAGGCCGGTCTCCAGCAGCCGTCGCGAGGCCGGGTCGTCGTCCACGTCGACCAGCAGCAGCCGGCCCGGATGCTCGGTCTGGGCCGAACGCACCAGTCCCCACAACGCCGCGCCCACAGGGTCGGGCACCTCGTCGCCGAGCGCGACGGCACCCCGCGTGACGACGGCCAGCCGCGAGCCGGCGTGCTGCTCGTCGGACAGCCACGACACGAGATCGGCGAGCAGGTTCGTGACGGCCGCCTCGGCCCGCTCGGCCAGGTCACCCGCCGGCAGCTCGCCGGGAACGTCCAGCCGCACGACGCCGCCGGCGGGACCGGCGAGGTCGGTGAGAGGGGTCCAGACCGGCCGGAACAGCCAGTTGCGGGTGGCGGCCGCGCCGAGCTGGCCGGCGGTGACCGGGCGCAGGGTGAGCGAGCGGACGTCCACGACCGGGGCGCCGGCCGGGTCGGCGAAGCTCAGCGCCACGTTTCCCGGGCCCGCACTTGTGATCCGCACCCGCAGGGCGGCGCCGGCCGGCGCGTAGGTGCTGACCCCGGACCACAGGAACGGCAGCCGGGACGGGCCGGCCTCGTCGTCGCCGGTGGCCGGCAGGAGGGCGACGGCGTGCAGGGCCGAGTCGAGCAGGGCCGGGTGCAGGCCGTAACCGGGAGCGTGCACCGCCACGTCGTCGGGCAGGGCGACCTCGGCCAGGATCTCGCCGCCGTGCCGCCAGGCGGCGCGCAGGCCGCGGAAGGCGGGGCCGTACTCGAGGCCGGAGAGCGCGAGCCGGTCGTAGAGGCCGGTCAGGTCGACCGGCTCGGCGCCGGCCGGCGGCCAGGACGGGAACGGCTCGGGGCGGGCCGCGGCGGCCTGGCCGAGGATGCCCTCGGCGTACCGGGTCCACTCCGTCTCGCCGGGGCGCTGGCCGTGGACCGCGACGGCCCGGCGGCCGTCGGCGGCCGGTTCGACCACCACTCGGACGAGGACGTCACCGTCGAGGGTGAGGGGTTGGTGGAGGGTGAGGTCGTGCAGGTGGGGATGCTCGGTCTCGGCGGCGGCGCGGATGACCAGTTCCAGATGGGCGGTGCCGGGCAACAGGGTGGTGCCGTGCACGAGATGATCGGCCAGCCAGGGCTGAGCCGCGACCGAGAGACGCCCGGTGAACACCAGCCGGTCACTGTCGGGGGTGGTGACCAGCGCACCGAGCAACGGATGATCCAGCGGAAGCAACCCGAGCGAGGCGGCGTCACCGGCACCGGCGGCGGCCGGCAGCCAATACCGCTGATGCTGAAACGCATAGGTCGGCAGGTCAACCGGACCCCGATCCGGCACGATCGCTGCCCAGTCCACCGGCACACCGCTCGACCACAGGCGGCCGACACCAGCCAGCAGAGTCCGCACCTCATCCCGATCCCGGCGCAGCAGCCCCACCCCGTCGATCAACCCGGCCAGGACCGTGTCCGGGCCCACTTCCACCCAGTGGCTCACGTGGGATCCGGCGGCGATCGCGTCCGCGAAACGCACCGTCGCCCTTACCTGATCGACCCAGTAGGCCGCAGAAGCCACGTCACCACTAGCCAGCACCGGGATGCGGGGCGGGTGGAAAGTCAGCTGTTCACACACTGAGGCGAACTCGGCCAGCATCGGCTCCATCAACGGCGAATGGAAGGCGTGACTGACCGTCAGCCATCGCACCCGCCGATCCCCGACAACCCTGCGCACCCCGGCCTCGTCACCGGACACCACCACCGAGCGGGCCGCGTTCACCGCGGCGATCGACACCAACGCCTCGCCGTCGATCAGCTCGGCGAGCTCAGCCTCGCTGGCTTCAACCGCGGCCATCACCCCACCGGCCGGAAGTGCCTGCATCAGGCTTGCTCGGGCCGCCACCAACCGGCACGCATCCTGAAGAGACAGCACCCCGGCGACATGCGCAGCGCTGATCTCCCCGATCGAGTGACCGACCAGGACGGCCGGGCGAATGTTCCACGACTCCAACAGCCGGAACAGAGCCACCTCAAAGGCGAACAGGCCTGGCTGCGCCCACTCGGTCGCCGTGACCGCCTCAGGATCATCGCCGTAAAGAACAGCGTCCAAACCCGGGAAATAGGCGCAAACCTCGGCCAGGACATCGCGGAAGACCGCATATTGCCGCAGCTCCTGCCCCATCCGCCACCGCTGCGCACCCTGACCCGAGAACACAAACCCGAGCACCGGCTCCGCGGCCGGGACGGGGGACGCCGCGACCTGAGCCAGGCCGGTCGCCGCCTCCGCCGGATCGGCGGCCACCACAACGGCACGATGACCGAATGCCGCCCGGCCCCGAACCAACCCACTGGCCATGTCGGAGATGTCGACCGTGTCTAGGACAGCCGCCAACCGCTCGGCCTGCTCCCGCACCACATCCGCCCTGTGCCCCGAGATAATCAGCGGCCACGGCCCCGCCACGGCGGGCTCGGCGGCCTCCGGTTCCTCGCCCTGCTCCAGGATCAGGTGGGCGTTGGTGCCCGAGATACCGAACGACGACACCCCCGCCCGGCGCGGACGATCACCCTCCGGCCACGGACGCGACTGCCTCAACAACTCGACAGCACCCGCCGACCAATCCACCAACGGCGACGGCTCATCCACATGCAACGTCGACGGCAATACGCCGTGCCGCATCGCCATCACCATCTTGATCACACCAGCCACACCGGCCGCGGCCTGGGTGTGGCCAATGTTCGACTTGATCGACCCCAGCCACAGCGGCCCGTCACGATCCGCGCCATACGTCGCCAGCAACGCCTGCGCCTCGATCGGATCACCCAACCGCGTACCGGTCCCGTGCGCCTCCACCGCATCCACATCAGACGCACGCAGGCCAGCCGACGCCAACGCCGCACCAATCACCCGCTGCTGAGACGGACCATTCGGCGCCGTCAACCCGTTCGACGCACCATCCTGGTTGACCGCCGACCCTCGCACGATCGCGAGAATCCGCCGCCCGTTGCGCCGGGCGTCCGACAGCCGCTCCAGCACCAGCACGCCGACACCCTCGCCCCAGCCGGTGCCGTCGGCCGCGGCCGCGAACGGCTTGCACCGGCCGTCGCCGGCCAGGCCGTCGGCCGCGAACTCCGCGAAGATGTCGGGCGTCGACATCACCGTGACGCCGCCGGCCAGCGCCAGCGTGCTCTCGCCACTGCGCAGCGACTGCGCGGCCAGATGCACGGCCACCAGCGAGGACGAACACGCGGTGTCGACCGTGATGGCCGGGCCCTCGAACCCGAACGAGTACGACACCCGCCCGGTCAGCACGCTGCCGGCCACGCCGAGACCGCCGTGCCCGGCGATCAGGCCCGGGTCGTGCCGCAACCAGGAACCGTAGTCGTGCGACATGATCCCGGCGAACACACCGGTACGGCTGCCGCGCAGCGACAACGGGTCGATGCCCGCGCGTTCCAGCCCCTCCCACGACGTCTCCAGCAGCAGCCGCTGCTGCGGATCCATCGCCAGCGCCTCCCGCGGCGAGATCCCGAACAGGGCGGGGTCGAAGTCCGCCACCCCGTCCATGAAGGCACCGCGCCGCCCGTGGCCGCCGGACGACAGGTCCCAGCCGCGGTCGCCGGGGAACGCCGTGACCGCGTCCACCTCTCCGGCGAGCAACTGCCACAGCGAGTCGGGGCCGGTGACGCCGCCCGGGTAGCGGCAGGCCATGCCGACGATCGCGATCGGCTCGTCGGTGGCGGTGCTCACCGCCGTACGCCCGAGGCCCTCGTCCTGGCCGAGCAACTCGGTCAGCAGGTGATCGGCGACGGCCGCCGGGGTGGGACGGTCGAAGACCAACCCGGCCGCCAGCCGCAGGCCGGTGGCCGCGGCGAGCCGGTTGCGCAGGTCGAGCGCGGTGAGCGAGTCGAAGCCGATCTGCTGGAAGGAACGCGTCACATCGATCGCCTCGACGCTGTGGCCCAGCACCTCGGCGACCTGCCCGCGTACGAGGTCGGCGACGATGCGCCGCCGGTCCTCCTCGGGCGCCGCCAGCAGCTGGCGGGCCATCGTGCCGGCCGGCCCGCCGGCCATGACCTGGCGGCGGGGCGGGGGCGCCATGCCACGCAGCACCGCCGGCAGCTCGGCGGTGGCCGCCTGGCGTCGCAGGACGGCCCGGTCCAGCCGCAGCGGCACCAGCGCCGCCACGGGGGTGCCCAGATGCGCGAGCCCGCGATCGAGCAGCGCCAGAGCATCCTGCTCGCTGAGGGGCAGCAGACCGGAGGACGTCATCCGGGAGAGGTCGGCGCCGGCGAGGCGTTCCGTCATCCCCTCCGCGTCCCAGGGACCCCACGCGAGCGCGACGGTGGGACGACCGGCCGCGGCCCGCCGCACGGCGAACTCGTCGAGGAACGCGTTGGCGGCGGCATAGGCGGCCTGCCCGCCACTTCCGATGACCCCCGCGGCCGAGGAGAAGAGCACGAGGGCGACGTCACGGCCGGCGGTGAGCTCGTCCAGGTGTACGGCGCCGTCGACCTTGGCCGCCAGCGTGTGGTCGAGCCGCTCGGGCGTCAGCGATTCGGCGACACCGTCGTCGAGCGTCCCGGCGGCGTGCACGATCGCTGTCACACCGGGCTCGGCCGCCAGGATCGCGGGGAGGGCCTCCCGGTCCGCGACATCGCCGGCCACGATCCGCACGCGGGCGCCGAGGGCTTCCAGTTCGCCGCGCTGTCCGGCCGCGCCAGGCGCCTGCGCTCCCCGCCGCCCGAGCAGCACCAGGTCACGTACGCCGTGCGCCCGCACCAGGTGCCGGGCGACGCGGCGGCCGAGGCCGCCCGTGCCGCCGGTGATCAGAATCGTGCCCTCGCTCCAACGCGTGCTCTCCGGGGCGGCGTCGGTCGTGGTGGCGTCGGCCACCGGGCGCAGGCGGGGCACGGTCACCGCGCCGTCCCGGAAGGCCAGCTCGGGTTCGCCGGTGCCGAGCGCCGCCGCGATCAGTTGCGGCTCGGCGAAGCCGGCGCCGAGGTGCAGCAGGACGACGCGCCCGGGATGCTCGGCCTGCACGCTTCGCGCCAGCCCGAAAGCGGCGGCCCGAGCCGGGGCCGGGGCGCCGTCGCTGTCGTCCGCCACCAGAACCAGGCGGGACTCGCGCAGAGCGGGTTCACTCAGCCAGCGCTGCAGCAGGTCGAGGGTGTGACGGGTCAGCGCGTGCGTGGCCGTCGCGGGATCGGGCTCGCCGAGGGTCGGCAGGGGCGCGAGCACGACGTCCGGCGCGGCGCCGGAGAGCGAGCCGAGCAGGCCGTCGAGGTCCGAGTGGTGCGGTGCGCCGGGAACGGCCTCGAGCGGCGATCCGCACACCGCCCACGACAGGTCGCGCTCCTGGAGGGCGACGGCTTCCCACCGTACGGAGTGCAGGCTGTCCCCCGCCGCGGCGGCGTGCACCTGCTCCGGCGTGACCTCGCGCAGCGTGAGGGCGTCGACCTCAGCCACCGGGAGACCGGCCGAATCGGTCAGCCGCAGCGCCAGTGGCCCGGCGTCGCCGACGGCGCCCGCGATCCGCACCCGCAACGAGGCGGCCCCGCTCGGCCGCAGACGCACACCGGAGAACGCGAACGGGATGCGCCCGCTGTCGTCGCCGGTCAGGGCCAGGGCGTGCAGGGCCGAGTCGAACAGGGCCGGGTGCAGGCCGTACCGGCGGGCCTGACCGGCCGCCTCCTCGGGCAGGGCCACCTCGGCCAGGATCTCGTCGCCGTGCCGCCAGGCCGCACGCAGGCCGCGGAAGGACGGTCCGTAGCGGAAGCCGGCCTCATCCATCCGCTCGTAGAGGCCGGCGACCGGCAGCTCCTCGGCGCCCTCGGGCGGCCAGACGGCCGGGGCGGCCTCGGTCATCGGCTCCTCGGCGCCGAGAAGACCGGCGGCATGCGCGGTCCACGGCCCGCCGTCCGCGTGGCCGGGGCGCGAGTGCACGGTGAACGCGCGCAGGCCCGTGTCGTCGGCGGGCTCGACGGTCAGGCGCAGCTGCACGTCCTCCCGTCCGTCGAGGGTGAGGGGTTGGTGGAGGGTGAGGTCGTGCAGGTGGGGATGCTCGGTCTCGGCAGCGGCGCGGATGACCAGTTCCAGATGGGCGGTGCCGGGCAACAGGGTGGTGCCGTGCACCAGATGATCGGCCAGCCAGGGCTGAGCCACGACCGAGAGACGCCCGGTGAACACCAACCGGTCACTGTCGGGAGTGGTGACCAGCGCACCGAGCAACGGATGATCCAGCGGAAGCAACCCGAGCGAGGCGGCGTCACCGGCACCGGCGGCGGCCGGCAGCCAATACCGCTGATGCTGAAACGCATAGGTCGGCAGGTCAACCGGACCCCGACCGGGCACGATCGCCGCCCAATCCACCGGCACACCACCCGACCACAGGCGGCCAACACCAGCCAGCAGAGTCCGCACCTCATCACGATCCCGGCGCAGCAACCCCACCCCGTCGATCAACCCCGCCAGAACCGTGTCCGGGCCGACTTCCACCCAGTGGCTCACATCAGATCCGGCGGCGATCGCGTCGGCGAAACGCACCGTCGCCCTTACCTGATCAACCCAGTAGGCCGCAGAAGCCACGTCACCACTAGCCAACAGCGGGATGCGGGGCGGGTGGAAAGTCAGCTGTTCACACACTGAGGCGAACTCGGCCAGCATCGGCTCCATCAACGGCGAATGAAACGCATGGCTAACCGTCAGCCATCGCACCCGCCGATCCCCGACAACCCTGCGCACCCCGGCCTCGTCACCGGACACCACCACCGACCGGACAGCGTTCACCGCGGCAATCGACACCAACGCCTCGCCGTCGATCAGCTCGGCGAGCTCAGCCTCGGTGGCTTCAACAGCGGCCATCACCCCACCCGCCGGCAACGCTTGCATCAGGCTTGCTCGGGCCGCCACCAACCGGCACGCATCTTCCAGGGACAACACCCCGGCGACATGCGCAGCACTGATCTCCCCGATCGAATGACCCACCACGACGGCCGGGCGAATGTTCCACGACTCCAGCAACCGGAACAGAGCCACCTCGAACGCGAACAGGCCCGGCTGCGCCCACCCGGTCGCCGTGACCGCCTCGGGATCATCGCCGTAAAGAACGTCCTCCAGACCCGGGAAATGAGCGGAAATCTCGCTCAAGGTGTCCCGGAAGACGTCGAACCGCTGGAGCTGCTCGCCCATCCGCCACCGTTGCGCACCCTGACCCGAGAACACGAACCCCAGCTCCGGCTCCGCCACAGCAGCCGTCGGCACTACCTCAGCCAGACCGGCCACCGCCTCCGCCGGATCCGCGGCCACCACAACGGCTCGGTGATCGAGTCGGGCGCGCCCCCGCGCCAGCCCGCTCGCCATGTCGGCGAGACCCGTCGTGGGCAGTGCCGCGGACAGGCGGGCGGCCTGATCCCGTACCGCCTCGGCCGATTGACCGGAAAGGATCAGCGGCATCACGGGCAGTTCCGGGCGCTCGGCCGGGTCCTCCCGCGGCGCGGCCTCGAGGACGACGTGGGCGTTCGTGCCCGAGATGCCGAACGAGGACACGGCCGCCCGGCGCGGACGATCCGACCGCGGCCACTCCCGCGCCGAGGTCAGCAGCTGGACGGCACCCGCTGACCAGTCCACGAACGGCGACGGCTCATCCACGTGCAACGTCGACGGCAGCACCCCGTGCCGCATCGCCATCACCATCTTGATCACACCAGCCACACCGGCCGCGGCCTGGGTGTGGCCGATGTTCGACTTGATCGACCCCAACCACAACGGCTCGTCACGGTCCGCGCCATACGTGGCCAGCAACGCCTGCGCCTCGATCGGATCACCCAGCCGCGTACCGGTTCCGTGCGCCTCCACCACGTCCACATCGGACGTGCGAAGTCCGCCCGAGGCCAGCGCTTCGCGGATCACCCGTTGCTGCGACGGCCCGTTCGGCGCCGTCAGCCCGTTGGAGGCGCCGTCCTGATTCACGGCCGACCCCCGCACGATCGCGAGAACCTGCCGGCCGTTGCGCCGCGCGTCGGACAGCTTCTCCAGCACCAGCAGGCCGACACCCTCGCCCCAACCGGTGCCGTCGGCGCCGGCCGCGAACGACTTGCACCGGCCGTCCGGAGCGAGGCCCCGCTGACGGGAGAGCTCCACGAAGGTGCCGGGGGTGGCCATCACCGTGACACCGCCCGCGAGCGCCAGGGTGCTCTCCCCGCTGCGCAGCGACTGCGCCGCCAGGTGCAGCGCCACCAGCGACGACGAGCACGCGGTGTCCACGGTCACCGCCGGGCCTTCGAGACCGAACGTGTAGGAGATGCGGCCCGAGGCGACGCTGCCGGCCACGCCGGTGCTGAGGTAGCCCTCGATCTCCTCGGGCGCCACCCCGATCTGCGACGCGTAGTCGTGGTACATCAAACCCGCGAACACGCCCGTACGGCTGCCGCGCAGCGACAACGGGTCGATGCCGGCCCGCTCCAGGCTCTCCCAGGCCGTCTCCAGCAGGAGCCGCTGCTGCGGGTCCATCGCCAGCGCCTCGCGCGGCGAGATGCCGAACAGGCCCGGGTCGAACTCGCCGGCATCGTGCAGGAAGGCGCCCTGCCGGACGTACGCGGTGCCGGGGCGGTCCGGGTCGGGGTCGTAGAGCGTGTCGAGTGGCCAGTCCCGGTCCTCGGGGAAGTCGCCGACCGCGTCGGTGCCCGACGCGACCAGCTCCCACAGCGACTCCGGGTCGGTGACCCCGCCGGGAAAGCGGCAGGCCATGCCGACGATCGCGATGGGCTCGCCGGCCGCGGCCTCCAGATCGTCGATCCGCCGGCGCGCGTGGCGCAGGTCGGTGGTCATCCGCCGGAGGTATTCGACGAGCTGCTCTTCGTTGGCCACGTTCGCCCCTCTAGTCGATCAGTGGTGCTGGTGACGCCCGGTCAGCGGGCGCCCAGGGGGATCCCGGCCTCGTAGACGGCCGAGCCCACGGCTTCGAAGTCCGCCGGTGCGACCACCGGGAAGACCTGGAACGGGAAGACGAACATGCCGGCACCCGACGAGACGCCCAGCACGAGCGCGAGCTGGGTTCCCTCCCGTTCGAGGCCGCGGATCACGTGCGCCATCCGAGTGGTGGTGATCGAGTTGGCGAGCAGGTCGGCCCGCACCTCGCCGGCGGTGGTCAGCTTGCGGTCGCTGAGCCCGGAGACCAGCGGCACCGCCGGATCGGTGAACGTCATGCCGGCGACGTGCGGGGCGATCCAGTCGTGGCGGAACTGCTGCAGCGGGCTGTGGCCGCCACCGAGCACGGTGACCACGTTGACCAGGCCGGCCGGCTTCTCGGCGGCGAGTTCGCGCAGTGCGTCGACGTAGCCGGAGAACATGTACATGCCGTTGCGGCCGTCGATGAACTGACCGATCTCGCAGGCGAGGTCCACGCCGGCGCGGCCGCCGATGAAGCCCTCGACGCCTTCGTCGTGCGGCACCACGCAGACGGCGATGCCCTGCGGCGGCTCGCCCTCCGGGTGCAGCGGGGACGAGGTGGCGTGCCGCAGGTACTCGAAGAACTCGCGGCGGTCGATCGCACCGGCGATGGTCGCGCCGATCTGGAAGCCGAGGCTGGAGCCGCCGATGATGTCGGGCCGGATGCCGCGGTCGGCGAGCACGTCGGCGATGCCGATCGAGTACGCCGCCTGGCGCGCCTCGGCGACGAAACGCAGATCGGGGTGGGCCGAGACGTCGCCGGAGTGGAAGGCCGCCGTGAAGTCCTCGGTCAGTATGCGGTCGGGCGATACCCCCGTCCATTCGGCGACCTGCGCGAACCAGTCACGAATGGCCGGAAAGCTGTCGTAGAGCGCCCGGCCGGGGGCCTCCATCGCCATTCCGCCGCCGAATGTGTAGGCAAGGGCCATGTGCATAACCTTTCTTCGAGCGGGACGACCGGCAAGGGGCGGAATGCGCCGCCGCGGGCCACGGTAGGCGGCCCGGCTGCCAGCGGCCTTGCAGTGCGCTTGTACGGCCGCCGGCGCTCAGCGGGCGGCCGGGAAAGCGGCGAGGCTGCTCTCGACGAGTTTCTGCGCGGCGTCCTGGATCATGTCGCCGATCGGGCCGACGACCGGACCGCCGGTGAGCTCCATGTCGATGGAGAGGACGCTGCCGGCCGCACCGGCGGTCACCTGGTAGACGAGCCGGGCGGCCACTCCGGTCGTACCCTGGCCGGACAGTTCGAGCAGCTCACGGCTCTTGACGGTGACGATCTCCCAGTCCACCGTGGCCGGCGGCCCGAGGATCGCGACGCTCTCCTTGAAGGTGGCGCCCTCCTCCGGGCGCTCCGGCGGCTCGGCGATCCACTGCTTGTGAAAAGCGACCCATTGTGGCTGCCGCCGCAGGTCGGTGAGCGTGCGCCACACCGCCTCCGGAGATTCCGAATACTCGGCGCTTGCTTGTGCGCGTGCCATCGACGACTCCTCGAATTCATGTCGGGAAATGCAACGTACGCCGCCGCCGGCCGCTATTTGAAGACCCGATCATCGGAATGCAAGGCGGTTGCCAGCGCATCACAAGAATGGATTAATAAGCTACGTATCAGGGCGCACCCCTAACCCCGACCCCTCCGGCCGTGCCGCTGTTAGGGGTTACCGGCGTCCGGACGCCGCCCCTAGCGTCGATCTCGTCCGACACGGCAACGGCCCGCCGGCAGCACCGCGGCCCGGGCCGCGACGCTCGTGATGATCGGGGGATGACCATGAAGTTCCGCATCCTCGGTCCGGTGGAGGCCGGCACCGACAGCGGAGAGACGATCGCGGTCGGCGGCCCCAAGACCAAGACGCTGCTCGCCGCCCTGGTCGTGAACGCCAATCAGACGTTGCGGATCGACTGGCTGTCGGACGCGATCTGGGACGGCGAGCCACCGCCGACCGCCGCGGCCACCCTGCACTCGTACGTCTGCCGGCTCCGGTCCCGCCTGGCGGCGACCGGCCCGGACGGCGCCGACCGGATCCGCACCGACGCGGACGGATACCGGCTGCGGGTGGAGCCGGGCGAACTCGACTCCGAGCTCTTCCAGGACCTGATGGACCGGGGCCGGGCCGCGGCCGAGCAGGGCCGCCCGGACGAGGCCTGCGACCTGCTCAAGAGTGCCCTCAAGTGCTGGCGAGGTCCCGCGCTGGCGAACATCAGCGCCAAGTTCGCCGAGGTCTACGCGGTGTCGCTGGACGAGTCGCGGGTCGCCGTGATGGCCGAGTGGCTGGAACACGAGCTGAGCCTCGGCCGGCACCAGGAGGTCGTTCCGGAGCTGCGCGTGCTGACCCAGCGTTATCCGCTGCGCCAGCGGCTGGTCCGGCTGCTCATGCTGGCCCTCTACCGCTGCGGGCAGCAGGCCGAGGCGCTGCACGTCTTCCGCGCCGCCCGGCACGCCCTCGTCGAGGAGCTGGGTGTCGAGCCCGGATCCGCCCTGCAGGCGCTGCACCAGCAGATCCTCAACAACGACGCGGTACTGGAGCATCGGCACAGCGCGGACACCGCCGGGCGGCACAACCTGCCGCCGGACGTCGAGGACTTCACCGGGCGCACCGACGAGGTGCACCGGCTGCTCGAAGTGATCACCCCGGACGACCCGAGCCGCACGGCGTTGCTGGTCAACGCGGTGAACGGCATGCCCGGCGTCGGCAAGACGGCCCTCATGGTGCACGTCGCCCATCTGCTGGCCGACCACTACCCCGACGGGCAGCTCTTCCTCGAGCTGCACGGCCACCGGCCCGATCGGCGGCCGCGCGACCCGGCGGACGCGCTCGGCGCGCTGTTGCTGCTGCTCGGCGTGGGCGAGCAGGCGCTGCCGGCGACTCTCGAACAGCGCGCCGCGATGTGGCGTACGCAGCTGATGCACCGCCGTGTCGTGGTGGTGCTGGACGACGCCGCGAGCCTGGCCCAGGTGGAGCCGCTGCTGCCCGGCAGCCGCAACTGCCTGGTGCTGATCACCAGCCGCGGGCGGCTGGACGGCCTGCGCACCCGGCACACCATGACCCTGGAGCCGATGTCCGAACGGGACGCCGGGATGCTGCTGGGACGGATGCTGGGTGAGGCACGCACGGCCGGCGAGCCGGACAACGTCGGCATCCTCGCGAACCTCTGCCACCGCCTTCCGCTGGCGCTGCGCATCGTCGGCGCCCGGCTCGGCAACCGCCCGTCCTGGCGGCTCGGGGATCTGATCGAACGGCTGCGCGACCCGGACGGGCTGAACCGGCTGTCCACGGCGACCTTGAGCCTCGACGCGAGCTTCGCCGAGTCGTACCGCCGCCTGCACGCCACGCAGCAGCGGGTGATCACCCTGCTCGGCGCCCACCCGGCGGAGAGCTTCGACGTCGGCGCGGCGGCCGTGGCGGCGGCGCTGGACCCGGCCGAGGCCGAACGCGTGCTGGAGTCGCTGGTGGACGCCAACATGCTGGAATCCCGCGGCATCGGCCGGTATGCGATGCACCCGCTGCTCCGTGACTACCTTCTCGGCACCGGGACCGGCCGCGACGATGCGGCCCGGCCGCGGAACAGGGCGGAAGCCCGGACCGGCGCCACCCGGCTGCCCGCCACGGCGGCGGCGGCCTGAGCCGGGCCGGTCCGCGCGGCGGGCCGGCCGACGTAACTGGAGGTGTTCCCCTTGACCCAGCTCCACGTCTCATCGCCCGACGAAGCCGTCACCGCGACCCTGGAAGGCGGTCCCGTCGACATCCCCGCCGACCAGCGGCGGATCACCGTCGCCGCCGCGGACCGGAAGGTGAAGGTGCCGTACTACGGCGGCTATGAGCATTTCGAACGTGCCGACGAAGCGTCCGCCGGCAGTCCCCTGGTGTTCCGCTGGACGATGCGGACGACCATCGCCGAGTGACGCGACGAGCCGGAGGCCGGGTAGCGCGAGCTACCCGGCCTTTCGCTGTGCCCTGGCGCGAGGCCCCGCGCATCGCGGGCCGCCGCCACCGTGTGCTCTGGTGGCGGCGGCCGGTGCGATCAGCGGGGCAGGTCGCCGAACTCCTGGTCGATGATGCTGAGCAGTTCGTCGGCCGTGGTTCCGGCGATGTCGGCCTCGGCGCGTTCCGGTGCCGTCGCGGCCGCGGCCTCCCACCGGCCCAGCAGGGCCCGCAGCCGACCCGCGACGGCCTTGCGGTCGTCGGCGTCGCCCGCCCCGGTGAGCAGCCACCGTTCCAGCGCGTCCACGTCCGGGGCCGCGGCGGCGCCGCTGTCCGCGCCGCCGATCTGCGCGGACAGGTGCTCGGCGAGCGTGGCGGGCGCGGGGTAATCGAAGATCAACGTGGCCGGGAGGCGCACTCCCGTGGCCGCCGTGAGCTGGTTGCGCAGCTCCACCGCGGTCAACGAGTCGAACCCCACGTCCTTGAAGGCGCGGTCGGCCCGGATGCTCGCGGTGGACCCGTGCCCGAGCACCGCGGCGGCCGCCTCACGCACCACCTCGGTGAGCCGGACGACCCGCTCCGCGGGAGGCAGCGTCCGGAAATCCGGCCGGTCCGGGCCAACGGCCGGCCGGCCGGCCGGTCGTACGGTGGCGCCCGCGTCCGCCGGTCCCGCGGCCTTCTTCTCGGCCCTGGCCACCACCACCGTGCCGGCATCGAGCCGCAGCGCCCGGTCGAAGAGCGTCAGGCCCTGCCGCGCCGACAGCGGAAGCAGGCCGGCCCGGCGCATCCGGTCGCGATGCGCCGCGCCGAGCTCCGCGGTCATCCCGGCCTCGGCGTCCCACGGCCCCCACGCCAGCGAGCCGGCGGCCAGGCCGGCCGCCCGGCGGTGCGTGGACAGGGCGTCGAGGAACGCGTTCGCCGCGGCGTACGCGCCCTGCCCGGCGCCGCCGAAGGTGCCGGCGATCGAGGAGAAGAGCACGAAGGCGGCGAGCTCGTGCTCGCGGGTCAACTCGTGCAGGTTGATCGCACCGTCCACTTTGGGGCGCAGCACGGCCCGTAGCCGTTCCGCGGACAGCGAGCTCACCACGGCGTCGGCCACGATCCCGGCCGCGTGCACGACCGCGGTCAGCGGACGCTCGGCCGGCACGGCGGCGAGCACCGCGGCCAGCTCGTCGCGGTCGGCCACGTCGGCCGCGGCCACGTCCACCTCCGCCCCGGCCGCCGTCAGGTCGTCGATCAGTTCGGGCATGCCCTCGGCGGACCGCCCGCGCCGGCCCACGAGCAGCAGCCGGCGGACGCCGTGTGCGGTCGCGAGGTGCCGCGCCACCAGACCACCGAGCCAGCCGGTGGCCCCGGTCACCAGCACCGTGCCGTCGCCCCAGCCCGGTTCGGCCAGGCCCGGATCGCCGGGCGAGGGTTCGGCGGCCGGGACCCACCGGGGCGCCGACACCTCGCCACCGCGCAGCGCGAGCTGGGTCTGTTCGCCGTGCAGGGCGGCCGCCACCGCGTCGGGCAGCGACCAGACCGAGTCGGGATCGTCGTCGATGTCGAGCAGCACGAACCGGCCCGGGTGCTCCTGCTGGGCCGAGCGCACCATGCCCCACACCGCCGCCCCGCCGGGCGCCGGCACCTCGCGGACGGCGCCGCTCGTCACCACGATCAGCGGCACGCCGGAGCGCTCCCCGGCCAGCCAGTCGCGCAACGTACGCCGGGCCTCCTCCGTCACCTCGGCGACCGCGTCCGGCTCCGGTACGCCCTCGCCGGTGCCGGGCACCGCCCAGAACACCGCGTCCGGCACCGGAGCGCCCGCGGCGTCCCGTTCGGCCAGGCCGGCGTGCGCGAGCACCTCGGCGTCCGGCGCGCCGGCGAGCCGGCGGACGAGCTCGGGGTCCCCGAACGCGTCCCAGCGCGCGCCACCGGCCGGCAGCCCGGCGGTGTCGACCGTCTCCCACGCCGCGCGCAGCAGGACCTGCTCGCCGGTGTCGCTCAGCGCGTCCTCGGGCAGCTCGCGCAGCGTCAGCTCCTCGATCGTGAAGACCGGCGCGCCGTGCTCGTCGGCCGCGACGACGGCGACCGCGCCGTTCCCGGCCGCCCGGATTTGTACCCGCAGCGACCGGGCTCCCGGCCGGTACAGGGTGACACCACGCCAGGAGAAGGGCAGCCGCGGCCGGCCACCGGCCGGCAGGAACGCGCCGAGCCCGATGCCGTGCAGGGCCGCGTCGAACAGCGCGGGGTGAATGCCGTACCGGTCCGGGTCGAGCGTCTCGGGCAGCCGTGCCTCGGCGCCGATGTCGCCGCCGATCCGCCGGGCCGCGACCAGGCCCTGGAAGGCCGGCCCGTAGCGGAATCCGGTACCGGCCATCGCCGCGTAGTGGTCGCCGAGCGGGAGAGGCTCGGCGTCCGGCGGCCACAAGGGCACGTCGCCGGGGTACGCCGGCTGCGGTGTCAGCACCCCGGAGGCATGCTGGGCCCACGCCTCCTCGGCGCCGTGCCGGCGCGCGTGGACGGCGACCGTCCGGCGCTCGTCACCGTCGGGCTCCCCCACCACGACGCGCAGCACCACCTCGGCGCCCTCCGCCAGCACGAGCGGTGCGGTGAGGGTCAGCTCCTCGACGTGTGCCGCGCCGACCCGAGTCCCGGCGGCCAGCACCATCTCGACGAACGCCGTGCCCGGCACGACTACCGAGCCGGCGACCGCGTGGTCGAGCAGCCACGGGTGGGTACGCGCGGACACCCGGGCCGAGAACGCGTGCTCGCCGGTGCCGGGCAGGTCGAGCCCGGCGCCGAGCAGCGGATGCCCCGGATCCGAGAGTCCCAGGGAAGTCGGGTCGTCGCCCGGCACCGATGCCAGCCAGTAGCGCCGCCGCTGGAACGGATATGTGGGCAGATCCACCGGCGCGGCCGGCGCGGCTCCGAGAACCGCCGCCCAGTCCGGCTCGGTCCCCCGCGCGACCAGGGCGGCGACGGCGGCCATCAGGCTCTCCGCCTCGGGTCGCCCACCGCGCTGCACCGCCACGCAGGTCACCTCGCCGTCGGACGCGGCCAGGCAGTCCTGGGCCGGCGCGGTCAGCACCGAGTCGGGCCCGACCTCGAGGAACGTGTCGGCGCCGAACCGCCGCAGGGCCGCGATCCCGTCGGCGAAGCGGACCGCCTCGCGGACGTGCCGGGTCCAGTACTCGGCGGTGCGCAGGTCGTCGCCGGTCGCCAGGGCGCCCGTGAGGGCGGACAGCACCGGGATCCGGGCCGGCTCGTAGGTGAGATCCTCCGCGACCCGGCCGAACTCGGCGAGCATCGGCGCCATCAGCGGCGAGTGGAACGCGTGACTGACCCGCAGCCGCTTGACCCGGCCACCGCCCTCGGCGACCGCGTCGGCCACCGCGCGGACCGCAGCCTCCACACCGGACACCACCACCGATCGGGGCGCGTTCACGGCGGCGACGGCGGCCTCGTGCTCCCGGCCGGCCAGCAGCTGCCGAACGGTGGCCTCGTCCGCTTCCACGGCCATCATGGCGCCGCCCGGGGGCAACGCCTGCATGAGGCGCCCCCGGGCCGCCACGAGCCGGCACGCGTCAGCCAGCGAGAGGATCCCGGCCACGTGGGCGGCGGTGATCTCCCCGATCGAGTGGCCGCCGACCGCTTCGGGCGTCACCCCCCACGCGCTGAGCAGCCTGAACAGTGCCACCTCGACCGCGAAGAGCGCGGCCTGCGTGTATTCGGTGCGGTGCATCGGGTGGTCGGCGTCCGGGGTCTCGGCGTCGAAGAGCGCGTCCCGCAGCGGCCGGTCCAGATGCGGGTCGAGGTGCGAGCACACCTCGTCGAGCGCCTCGGCGAAGACGGGATGGGACACGTAGAGCTCCCGGCCCATGCCGGCCCGCTGCGCGCCCTGCCCGGAGAAGAGCACGGCCAGCTTGCCGGAGCGCGCCGTTCCCGGCCACACGCCGGCCCGCGGGCGACCGTCCTCGATCGCGGTGAGCCGCTCCAGGAGCTCGCCGGTCTCGGCGCCCACGAGCACCGCCCGGTGCTCCAGCGCGGCCCGGGTGGTGGCGAGCGCCACGGCGACGTCGCGGGCCGGCGGCAGCGGCCGGCCGGTCAGGCTCTCGCGCAGGCGCCGGGCCTGGTCCCGCAACGCTTCCGGGCCGGCCGCGGAGAGCAGCCAGGCGACCGGTCCGGCCGGGGTCCCGGCCGGTGGCTCGGCGGGTGCGCCGCCGGGTCCCTGCTCGAGGATCACGTGGGCGTTGGTTCCGCTGATGCCGAAGGCCGAGACGCCGGCCCGGCGCGGGCGGCCGGTCTCGGGCCAGGCCACGGGGTCGGTGAGCAGACGGACGCCGCCGGAGCTCCAGTCCACGTGCGGGGTCGGCTCGTCGACGTGCAGCGTGCGGGGCAGCTCGCCGTGCCGCATCGCCATGACCATCTTCACGATCCCAGCCATGCCCGCCGACGCGGCCGTGTGGCCGATGTTCGACTTGACCGAGCCCAGCCACAGCGGTGCGCCGTCACGGTCCTGGCCATACGTCGCGAGCAGCGCCTGCGCCTCGATGGGGTCGCCCAGGGTGGTGCCGGTGCCGTGCGCCTCCACGGCGTCGACCTCGCGCGGCGCGAGACCGGCCGACGCGAGCGCCTGCTGGATGACACGCTGCTGCGACGGCCCGTTGGGGGCGGTGAGCCCGTTCGAGGCGCCGTCGGAGTTGACCGCCGAGCCGCGCACCAGCGCCAGCACCCGATGCCCGTTGCGCCGGGCGTCGGAGAGCCGCTCCAGCACGAGGACGCCGACGCCCTCACCCCAGGCGGTGCCGTCGGCGGCCGCGGCGAACGGCTTGCACCGTCCATCCGGCGCCAGCCCGCGCTGCCGGGAGAACTCCACGAACGCCTTCGGGCTGGAGAGCACGGCGACGCCGCCGGCCAGCGCCAAGGAGCACTCGTCGCGGCGCAGCGCCTGCGCCGCGAGGTGCAGCGCCACCAGCGACGAGGAGCACGCCGTGTCCACGGTCAGCGCCGGGCCCTCGAGCCCGAAGAGGTAGGCGACGCGGCCGGAGGCCACGCTCGCCGCGTTGCCCGTGCCGAGGTATCCCTCGGCGCCGGGCGGCGCGGTGGCGGCCCGATCGGCGTAGTCGCCGCCGGCCACGCCGGCGAACACCCCGGTCCGGCTGCCGCGCAGCCGGCGTGGATCCACCCCGGCCCGTTCCAGCGCCTCCCAGGTCGTCTCCAGCAGCAGCCGCTGCTGCGGGTCCATCGCCAGCGCCTCGCGCGGGCTGATGCCGAAGAAGTCCGCGTCGAAGTCGGCGGCGCCGTCGAGGAAGGCGCCGTGCCGCACGTACGAGGTGCCGGGGTGATCCGGGTCCGGGTGGAACAGCCGGTCGACGTCCCAGCCACGGTCGGCCGGGAAGTCGGTCACCGCGTCGGTCTCGTCCTGGACCAGCCGCCAGAGCGCCTCCGGGGAGTCGGCGCCGCCGGGGAACCGGCACGCCATCCCCACGATCGCCACCGGCTCGTCGGCCGGTGCCGCCGCCGTGGGCACGGCGGCGGCCGAGGAGGCGTCGGGCAGCAGCTCGGCCAGCAGGTGACGGGCGAGGACCTCGGCCGACGGCTGGTCGAAGACGATCGTCGTGGGCAGCCGCAGCCCGGTCGCGGTGGTGAGCCGGTTGCGCAGCTCGACGGCGGTCAGCGAGTCGAAGCCGAGGTCGCGGAAGGCCCGTGACGCCGTGACCGCGTCGGCCGAGGAGTGCCCGAGGACCAGGGCGGCCTGGGTCCGCACGAGCGAGAGAAGCTCGCCGCGCCGCTCGCCGTCGGTGAGCTCGCGCAGCCGTTCACGCAGCGCGGAGGCGCCGTCCTCGGCGGCGGCCGCCGGCGCACGCAACGCCTCCGCGACCTCCGGGATGTCCTCGATCAGCGGCCGCCGCCGGGCCAGCGTGAAGGTCGGCACGAACCGCGCCCAGTCCACATCGGCCACCACCGCGGTGGCGTCGTCGCGCCCCACCGCGTCGGCGAGGGCCCGGACGGCCCGCTCGGGCGCCATCGGCCGCACGCCGCGCCGGCGCAGCAGCGCGTCGGCCTCGTCGTCGACCATGCCGCCGCCCGCCCAGCTGCCCCAGGCCACCGAGGTGGCGACGGCACCGCGAGCGCGGCGCGCCTCGGCCAGGGCGTCGAGGTAGGCGTTGCCCGCCGCGTAGGCGCCCTGTCCGGCACTGCCCCACACCGCGGCCCCGGACGAGAAGAGCACGAAGGCGTCCAGCTGCTCGCCGTCGAGCAGGGCGTCGAGGTTGCGGGCGCCCTCGACCTTGCCGGAGACGACGCTCGCCATCTCGCCGGCATCGGTGTCGGCCAGCATGGTGAACTGGCCGACGCCGGCGGCGTGCACCACGGCCGAGACCGGGCCCACCTCGTCCAGGAGCGCGGCCAGCGCCGCCCGGTCCGCCACGTCGCACGCGGCCACGGTGACCTCGGCGCCGAGCGCGCGTAGCCGGTCACGCAACTCGGAGGCGCCCGGCGCGTCCGGGCCGCGACGGCTGGTCAGTACCACATGCCGGACCCCCGAACGGGCCAGCCAGGTGGCGACCTCGCCGCCGATGGCACCGGTGCCGCCGGTGACCAGGACGGTGCCGCGCGGCTGCCAGGGCGTCCCGGCGTCCGGCCCGGTCCGGGTCCGGACCATGCGGCGCGCGTACGCCCCGGAGGAGCGCACCGCCACCTGATCCTCGTCGCCGGTCAGCAGGGCCGCGAGCCGTTCGACGCCGTCACCGAGGCCGGCCGGCAGATCGGCGAGGCCGCCCCAGATCTCCGGATGCTCGAGCGCGGCCACCCGGGCCAGGCCCGCGACCGCGGCCTGATCGGGCACCGGCGGCGGGTCCGAGCGACCCACCGACACCGCGCCCTCGGTGAGCACCCACAGCGGTGTGCGGCGCCCGAGGCCGGCCAGCGCCCGGATCAGCGCCAGGGTGCCGGTCAGCGCCCGCCCCGGATCGCCGAGGGCCAGCAGAGAGAGCACTCCGTCTACGTCCAGGTCGCCGAGGAGACCGGCGAGGACGTCCTGGTCGCCCGTCTCCGGCACCACCACCGGGCACGCGCCGAGCAACGCCACCAGTGGCTCCAGCCGGTCCGCGGCCGTTGCGGGCACCAGGGCGGCCCAGGATCCGGTCGCGGGCGGGGCGGCCGTCGGCGGCATCGGCTTCCACCGCACGTGGTACCGCCAGGACCGGACCGCCGACTCCTGCCGCCGGTCGCGCCGCCACTCGCTCAACTCGGGCAGCACCAGGCGCCAGGCGTCGAGGCCGGCGTCGACCCGGAGCACGCGGCCGAGTTCGGCCAGGTCACCGCGCTCCACGGCGTCCCAGAAGGCCGGCTCGCTCTCGTCCGGGGTGCCGGAGGCCGGGGCCGCCGGGCGCTGCTCGTCCAGCCAGTGCCGGGTGCGCTGGAACGCGTACGTGGGCAGCTCCACCGGCGCGAAGGTTCCGCCGAGCACCGCCGTCCAGTCGACCGGCAGCCCGCGGGTGCCCGCCTCGGCCGCGGACCGGATCATCCGTTCCACGTCGTCCTCGTCGCGGCGCAGGGTGCCCACTGTGGCACCGGGCCGGCCGGCCGCCTCGATCGTCTCCTGGATCGCCGGCAGGAGCACCGGGTGCGGGCTCACCTCGACGAAGACGCCGTACCGCTGATCGAGGGCGGCCCGGACGGCCCGCTCGAACTCGACCGTCTCGCGCAGGTTGCGGCACCAGTACTCCGGGGTGAGCCCGGTGGTGTCGAAGGGCTCGCCGGTGACCGACGAGAGGAACGGCACCCGGGCCGCCCCCGGCTCGACACCGGCGAGCAGGCCACGGATCTCGCCGGTGAGCTCGTCGACGTGCGGCGAGTGCGAGGCGTAGTCCACCGGCACCCGCCGGGCACGGATCCCCTGCTCGGCGCAGCGGGCGATCAGCGCGTCGAGCGCGCCCGGCTCGCCGGCCACGACCACGGCGCCGGGGCCGTTGACGGCGGCCAGGTGCAGCTCCAGGCGATCCCGGTCGATCCATTCCCGCAGCGTGCCGGCGGGCAGGGCGACCGACACCATCCCGCCCCGGCCGGCGATGCCCCGCAGGGCCCGGCTGCGCAGGGCGACCACCTTCGCGGCGTCGTCGAGGGACAGGGCGCCGCAGACGTACGCGGCGGCGATCTCCCCTTGCGAGTGACCGATCACGGCGGCCGGGCGCACCCCCAGCGACTCCCACAGCTCGGCGAGCGAGACCATGACCGCGAACAGGGCCGGCTGCACGACGTCCACGCGGTCCAGCGGCGGCGCGCTCGTCTCCTGCCCGAGCACCGCCGTCAGCGACCAGCCGGTGTGCGGGTCCAGCGCCGCGGCGCAGCGCTCGATGCTCGCGCGGAAGGCCGGCACCCGTTCGGCGAGCCGCCGCGCCATGCCGGCCCACTGCGAGCCCTGACCGGGAAAGACGAAGACCGGCCCGGAACCGGGCACCACGGAGCCGAGCACCACCTGGGGCGCCTCCCGGCCGGCGGCGAGCGCCTCCAGCGCGGCGGTCCGGGCGCCGGCGTCGGCGGCGAGCACCACGGCGCGGTGTTCGAAACCGCTGCGGGTCGTGGCGAGCGCCGCGGCCACCCGGCGCGGGTCGGTACCGTCCGGCGCGGCCGGCGCGAGGAGCCGGGCGGCCTGGCCGGCCAGCGCCTCGGGCGTCCGGCCGGAGAGCGGCCACGGCACGGTCGGTGAGCCGCCGAACGGCTCGGCCGCCGGCGCCCCGGCCTCCGGGGACGGGCCGGTGTCCTGCTCGAGTATGAGGTGGGCGTTCGTGCCGCTGACGCCGAAGGCCGACACCGCCGCGCGGCGCGGGTCCTCGCCGGCGGGCCAGGGGCGGCTCTCGGTCAGCAGCGACACCGCGCCCGCCGACCAGTCCACGTGCCGGCTCGGCCGGTCGACGTGCAGCGTCTTGGGCAGAACGCCGTGCCGCATCGCCATGACCATCTTGATCACGCCGGCCACTCCGGCCGCCGCCTGGGTGTGCCCGAGATTCGACTTGACCGAGCCGAGCCAGAGCGGGCGGTCCGCCGGCCGGCCGGGCCCGTACGCGTCGAGCAGCGCCTGCGCCTCGATCGGGTCGCCCAGGGTCGTGCCGGTGCCGTGTCCCTCGACCACGTCCACCTGGTCGGCGGTGACACCGGCGTGCACCAGCGCCTGCCGAATGACGGCCTGCTGGGCGAGCCCGTTCGGGGCGGTCAGCCCGTTGGAGGCGCCGTCCTGGTTGACCGCCGAGCCGCGGATCACGCCGAGCACCCGGTGGTTGCGGCGGCGCGCGTCGGAGAGCCGTTCCAGCAGCACCATGCCGGCGCCCTCGCCCCAGCCGGTGCCGTCGGCCGCGTCGGCGTACGCCTTGCACCGCCCGTCCGGTGACAGCCCGCGCTGGCGGCTGAACTCGACCAGCACGGCCGGGGTCGACATCACCGCCACGCCGCCCGCCATCGCCATCGAGCATTCGCCGAGCCGCAGCGCCTGGCAGGCGAGGTGCATCGCGACCAGCGACGACGAGCAGGCGGTGTCGATCGTGACCGCCGGGCCCTCGAGGCCGAGCGTGTAGGCGATCCGGCCCGAGGCGACGCTGGTCGCGGTGCCGGTCAGCAGGAAGCCCTCCGCACCGGCCGGCACGGCGTCCAACCCGTCGCCGTAGTCCCGGCCCGAGACGCCCACGAACACGCCGGTCGCGCTGCCCCGCAGGGCGCGCGGGTCCAGGCCGGCCCGCTCGACGACCTCCCACGAGGTCTCCAGGAGCAGCCGCTGCTGCGGGTCCATGACCTGCGCCTCGCGCGGCGAGATGCCGAAGAAGCCCGGGTCGAAGTCGGCCGCGTCGTACAGGAAACCGCCCTGCCGGGTGTAGCAGGTGCCGGAGCGTTCGGGATCCGGGTCGTAGAGCGCGTCGAGGTCCCAGCCCCGGTCGGCCGGGAAGTCACCGACCGCGTCGGCGCCCCCGTCGACCAGCCGCCACAGCGCCTCCGGCGAGTCGACACCGCCCGGGTACCGGCACGACATGCCCACGATCGCGATCGGCTCGCGTTCGCGGTTCTCCATCTCCAGCAGCCGCTGCCGCGCCCTGTGCAGGTCGTTGGTGACCCAGCGCAGGTATTCGCGGAGCTCCTCTTCCTTCGCCATTGCCACCCTCTCCTTCCGCCCCGGCGGGACGGCTCATGATCGGCCGAGCTCGGTGCGGATGAATGCGAACAGTTCCTCGTCGCTCGCCTCGTCCAGCCGTTCGCCGTCGCCCGCGGCGGCGCCCTGGTCGCCCCACTGCAGAAGCAGGCCGCGCAACCTTGTGGCGACCTTGGGCCGTACGGCGTCGCCGGCGGCCAGCCCGGCCAGCGTGGCCTCCAGCAGGTCGAGCTGCGCCAGCACGGGGGTGCCGGCTCGCGCGGTGTCCCGGCCGAGCTTGTCGTCCAGGAAGGCGGCCAGCGCCTGCGGGGTCGGATGGTCGAAGACCACCGTCGCCGGCAGCCGCAGGCCGGTGGCCTCGCTCAGCGCCCGGCGCATGTCCACCGAGGTCAACGAGTCGAACCCGAGGTCCTTGAAGGCCCGGTCGGCGGGGACCGGCTCGTCGGCCGGGTAGCCCAGCACCCCGGCGGCGGTGCGGCCGACCAGATCGACCAGCACCCGGGTCCGTTCCGCCGGTGGCAGGGCCGACAGCCGCCCGGACAGATCCGTGGCCGCGTCGCCGGCCGGTGGCGCGTCGGCCGCGCCGAGCACGGCCGCGACCTCGTCGATCTCCTCGATCAGCGGCTGGCGCCGGCTCATCGTGAAGCCGGGCACGAACCGGTCCCAGGCGATGTCCGCGACGATCATGCCGGGCGCGCCGGCACCGGCCGTCTCCGCCATGGCCGTCACCGCGACCTCGGGGTCCATCGGCACGACACCACGGCGGCTGAGCCACGCGGCGGCCGGCCCCTGCGACATCCCGCCGCCGTCCCAGGCGCCCCACGCCACCGAGGTGGCGGGAAGGCCGGCCTGCCGGCGCATGGCGGCCAGACCGTCGAGATACGCGTTGGCCGCGGCGTAGCCACCCTGGTTGCCGCTGCCCCACACGCCGGCGATCGAGGAGAAGAGCACGAACGCGTCCAGGTCGCGGTCAGCGGTCAGCTCGTGCAGGTTGCGCGCCGCCACGACCTTGGCCCGCAGCGCCGCGTCGAGCTCGCCGGGGGTCAGCTCGGCCAGCGGACCGGTCTCGAGCACGCCGGCGGTGTGCACCACCGCGGTCAGGGGCAGCTCGGGTGGAAGGTCGTCGAGGACGGCGGCCAGGGCGGCGCGGTCGGTGACGTCGCACGCCGTCACGGTGACCCGCGCCCCGGCGGCGGTCAGCTCGGCCGCCAGCTCGGCCGAGCCCTCGGCCCGGTCGCCGCGACGGCTCAGAAGCAGCAGATGCTCGGCGCCGGCCTCCGCCAGCCATCGAGCGGTACGGCCACCGAGCGCGCCGGTCCCGCCGGTGACCAGCACGGTGCCCGCCGGCCGCCACGGCCGTGCCGGCGGTTGCGGCCGGGTGCGGCGCAGGCGCCGGCCGTACGCGGCGTCACCGCGCAGCGCGATCTGATCCTCGGGTGCGCCGACCGCGCAGGGCAGCAGGCGCGCGCCGGCGGCGGAGGGCGGAAGGTCGACCAGGCCACCCCAGCGGTCGGGATGCTCCAGCGCGGCGACGCGGCCGAGTCCCCAGACCGCGGCCTGCCACGGGTCGACCGGGGTGTCGTCGCCGGGTGCGGCCACCGCGCCCCGGGTGACGCACCACAGCGGCGCCGGGACACCGGCGTCGCCGAGCGCTTGGACGACGGTGACGAGCATGGCGAGGGCGGCATGCCCCGCCTCGGGCGAAGCGAGGAGGAGGACCCCGGCGGGCGCCTCGTCGCGCAACCGCGCGGCGAGACTCGGCCGGGTCTCGTCGGCGGCGACGGCGAGGACGGAGAGGTCACAGCCAGCGGTGGGAAAGGCGTCGGCGCAGACGTCCGTGAGGGGGTCGCCGGGGACGGCGAGGGCCAGCCATCGACCGGGCGCCGGCGCGGGAAGACCCGCGATCGGGGCCCAGTCGATCTCGTACCGCCACGAGGACCCGTCGGCGCGAGCCGGCGCGGGGAGGGCGGGCCAGTAGGTGCGGTGCTGGAACGGATAGGTGGGCAGGTCGACCGGACCTCGATCCGGCACGATCGCCGCCCAATCCACCGGCACACCACTCGACCACAGGCGGCCAACACCAGCCAGCAGAGTCCGCACCTCATCCCGGCCCCGGCGCAGCAACCCCACCGCATCGCCGTCGATCAACCCCGCCAGGACCGTGTCCGGGCCGACTTCCACCCAGTGGCTCACATCAGATCCGGCGGCGATCGCGTCGGCGAAACGCACGGTCGCCCTTACCTGATCGACCCAGTAGGCCGCAGAAGTCACGTCACCGCTAGCCAGCACCGGGATGCGGGGCGGGTGGAAGGTCAGCTGCTCACACACTGAGGCGAACTCGGCCAGCATCGGCTCCATCAACGGCGAATGAAACGCATGACTAACCGTCAGCCACCGCACCCGCCGATCCCCAACGACCCTGCGCACCCCGGCCTCGTCACCGGACACCACCACCGACCGGACAGCGTTCACCGCGGCGATCGACACCAACGGCTCGCCGTCGATCAGCTCGGCGAGCTCAGCCTCGGTGGCTTCAACCGCGGCCATCACCCCACCGGCCGGGAGCGCTTGCATCAGGCTTGCTCGGGCCACCACCAACCGGCACGCATCTTCCAGGGACAACACCCCGGCGACATGCGCAGCACTGATCTCCCCGACCGAATGACCCACCACGACGGCCGGGCGAACATTCCACGACTCCAACAACCGGAACAGAGCCACCTCAAAGGCGAACAGGCCCGGCTGCGCCCACCCCGTCGCCGTGACCGCCTCAGGATCATCGCCGTAAAGAACATCCCCCAAGCCGGGGAAATATGCAGAAATCTCGGCCAAGGTGTCTCGGAAGACGTCGAACCGCTGGAGCTGCTCACCCATCCGCCACCGCTGCGCACCCTGACCCGAGAACACGAACCCCAGCTCCGGCTCCGCCACAGCAGCCGTCGGCACTACCTCAGCCAGACCGGCCGCCGCCTCGTCGCGGTCCCCCGCCACGACCACCGCCCGGTGATCGAGCGCCGCCCGGCTCCGGATCAGCCCGCCGGCCACGAGGGAGATGTCCGCCGTCTCGAGCAGGCTCCGCAGCCGAGTGGCCCCCGCGCGCACCGCCTCGGCCGACCGACCGGAAACGATTAGCGGCCACGGCCCCTTCTCGGCGGGCCTGGCAGCTTCCGGCTCCTCGCCTTGCTCCAGGATCAGGTGGGCGTTGGTGCCCGAGATACCGAACGAGGACACGGCCGCCCGGCGCGGACGCCCCGGCCGCGGCCACTCCCGCGCCGAGGTCAACAGCTGCACGGCACCCGCCGACCAATCCACCAACGGCGACGGCTCATCCACATGCAACGTCGACGGCAACACCCCATACCGCATCGCCATCACCATCTTGATCACACCAGCCACACCAGCCGCCGCCTGGGTATGGCCGATGTTCGACTTGATCGACCCCAGCCACAGCGGCTCGTCACGATCCGCGCCATACGTGGCCAGCAACGCCTGCGCCTCAATCGGATCACCCAACTTGGTGCCCGTCCCATGCGCCTCCACCGCATCCACATCGGAGGGTTCCAACCCAGCCGACGCCAACGCCGCACCGATCACCCGCTGCTGCGACGGACCATTCGGCGCCGTCAAACCGTTCGACGCACCATCCTGATTGACCGCCGACCCCCGCACAATCGCGAAAACCCGCCGCCCGTTGCGCCGGGCGTCCGACAGCCGCTCCAACACCAGCACGCCGACACCCTCAGCCAACACCGTCCCATCGGCCCCCTCCGAAAAGGCACGACACCGGCCATCCGACGACAACCCACCCTGACGCTCAAACTCCTCCAACACCAACGGCGACGCCATCACCGTCACCCCACCCGCCAACGCCAACGACGACTCACCACCACGCAACGACTGCGCCGCCAAATGCACCGCCACCAACGACGACGAACACGCCGTATCCACCACCACCGCCGGACCCTCGAACCCGAACGAATACGACACCCGGCCGGCGATCACGCTGGTCGCGTTGCCGGTCATCACGTGCCCACCGGAGTCGTGCTCAGAGGCGCGCAACGCCAGCGCGTAGTCGCTGCCGGAGACGCCGATGAAGACACCGGTACGGCTGGCGGCCAGCGACGTCGGATCGATGCCCGCGCGTTCCAGCCCCTCCCACGACGTCTCCAGCAGCAACCGCTGCTGCGGATCCATCGCCAGCGCCTCCCGCGGCGAGATCCGGAACAGCTCCGCGTCGAACTCGGCCGCCGCGGTGAGGAACCCGCCGTGCCAGGCGCGGTCCCAGCCCCGGTCCGGCGGCGCCGCCGAGACGGCGTCCGCCCCGGACGCGATCACGTCCCACAGCGCCTCGGGCGAGCCCACCCCGCCGGGGAACCGGCATGCCATGCCGACCACGGCGATCGGCTCGTCCACCGCGGCCGGCGCGGGCGGCGTGGCGATCGCCGGGGCCTCGCCGTCGAGGCCCATTTCACCGTCGAGGCCCATTTCTCCGTCGAGGCCCAGCTCGCCGTCGAGATGGCGGGCGAGCGCGACCGGGCTCGGGTAGTCGTAGATGAGGGTCGCCGGCAACCGCAACCCGGTCGCGGTGCGCAGCCGGTTGCGCAGGTCGACAGCGGAGACGGAGTCGAAGCCGAGCTCGGTGAAGGGCCGCCGGGCGTTCACCGCGTCCGCCCCGGTGTGACCCAGGATCGCCGCCGCCGTGGCGCGGACCAGGTCGGCCAGGTGACGCCGGCGTTCGTCGGCGGGCCGGCCGGCCAGCCGGGTGCGCAGGTCGCCGGCGCCCGGCGCGACGTCCGCGGGCTCGGCCCGGCCCCGGTCGGCCGGCAGGCTGATCACCTCGGGGATCTCGGCGAAGAGGGGATTGGGCCGGACCGCGGTCATGGCGACGTAGTAGCGGTCCCAGCGGGTGTCGGCGACCAGGGTGAGCGTCTCGTCGTGGTCGAGCACCTGCTCGAGGGCGGTCAGCGCGAGCCGCGGCTCGATCGCCGGCACACCGTGCCGGTCGAGCAGGTCCTTGACCGCGCCGGTGGCCATTCCGGTGCCCGCCCACGCGCCCCAAGCGACAGTGGTCGCGGGCAGGCCGAGCGAGCGGCGGTGCTGGGCCAGCGCGTCGAGATACGCGTTGCCGGGCACGTAGTTGCCCTGGCCGGGGGCGCCGACCGTGGCGCCGGCCGACGACAGCAGCACGAAGGCGGACAGGTCCCGGCCGGCGGTGAGCTCGTGCAGGTGACGGGCGGCGGTCATCTTGGCCCGCAGCACCCGGTTCACCTGCTCCGGGGTGAGGGTGTCGATCAGGCCGTCGTCCAGGACCCCGGTCGCGTGGAAGACCGCGTCCAGCGGCTGGTCGACGGGGATGTCGGCGAGCAGCCGCTCCAGGGCCGCCCGGTCGGCGACGTCGCAGGCGACGATCGTGACCTCGGCGCCGAGGCCGGTCAGTTCCGCCGCGAGTTCGCCCGCGCCCTCGGCGCCGGCCCCGCGCCGGCTGGTCAGCACGATGCGGGGCGCGCCGTGACCGGCCGCCCAGCGGGCGACGTGGGCGCCGATGGCGCCGGTCCCGCCGGTGATCAGGACCGTTCCGGCGGGCTGCCACCGGCGGATCGCCGGCGCGCCGTCGAGCGGGGCCCGGACCAGGCGGCGGGCGAGCAGGCCGGACGGGCGGGCGACGATCTGGTCCTCGGCCGAGGAGCCGGCGATGTGCCGCAGAAGGTCCTCCCGGAGCGCGGGGGCCGGGCTCTCCGGCAGGTCGGCCACGCCGCCCCAGCGGTCCGGGTGTTCGAGCACCATCACTCGGCCGAAGCCCCAGACCGGGGCCTGGGCCGGGTGGCGCAGCGGATCGCCGGTCCCGGTGGTGACCGCGGCCCGGGTGAGACACCACAGCCGGGTGTCGATGCCGGCGTCGCCGATCGCCTGGACGAGGGCGACCGTGGCGGCGAAGCCGTACGGAACGTCGGAGTGGCCGGGCGCCGGCGTGTCGTCGAGGGTGAGCAGGGACAGCACGCGGTCGACCGGACCGGCCGCGGCCGCGTCGGCCACCAGCGTGGCCAGGGACGCGCGGGCGGCGTCCCGGGGTATGTCGATCCGCTCCACCCGCGCACCGAGCCGGGCCAGGTCGGCCGCGAACGTCTCGGCCGTCTCGTTCTCCCCGGCGGGTGCCAGGAGCAGCCACCGGCCGGTGACCGGGGCCGGGTCCGGGCGCAGCGGGCGCCAGGCGACCCGGTACCGCCAGGAGTCGATGACCTGCTCGTCGCGGTGCGTGCGGCGCCACGACGCGAGCGCCGGGAGCAGCCGGCGCAGGGCGTCCTCGTTCTCCGAGCCGAGCCGTCCGGCGAGGAGCCCGGCGTCGGCGCGATCGACCGCCGACCAGAACCAGTCGCCGGCCGGGTCCGTGTCCCCCGCGGCCGTCCGGGCCGGGGCCGACAGCCAGTACCGGTCCCGCTCGAACGGGTAGGTGGGCAGCTGGGGAAGTGGGGAATCCGCGGAGCCCAGCACGGCCGTCCAGTCGACCGGCACGCCACGGACGTAGGCCTCGGCCGCCGCGGTCTCGAACTCGCGGACGTCGTCGCCGTCGCGGCGCAAGGTCCGGGCGAGGACGACCTCGTCGCCGTCGCCGTGCTCCTCGGCGACCGCGAGGACGGCCGCGCCGAGCACGGGGTGCGAGCTGACCTCGATGAAGGTGCGGAAACCGGCGTCCAGCGCGGCCCGGACGGCGGGCGCGAATCGGACCGTTCCGCGCAGGTTGCGGTACCAGTAGCCGGCGTCGGCGACCTCACCGGCGTCCCCAGTGGTGTCCTCGGTCGTGGAGAAGAACGGCAGCCGCGCCGGCCGGGCGGTGACCGGGGCGAGCGCCTCGGCCAGCGCGTCCCGAATCTCCTCGACGTGGGCCGAGTGGGAGGCGTAGTCGACCGCGATCCGCCGGGCCCGCACGCCGTCGGCCGCGCAAACCGCCAGCAGTTCGTCGACCGCCTCGGGCTCACCGGCCACGACGACGGCGCCGGGCGCGTTCTCGGCGGCCAGCGAGAGACGGTCGCGCCGGCCGGCGAGCAGGCGCTCGGCCTCGGCCGGCCGGCAGGAGACCGAGGCCATCGCTCCGCGACCGGAGAGGGCGAGCAGGATGCGGCTGCGCAGGGCCACCACGCGGGCACCGTCGGCCAGGTCGAGCGCACCGGCGACGCAGGCCGCGGCGATCTCGCCCTGGGAGTGGCCGATCACCGCGGCCGGTGCCACGCCGGCGGCCCGCCAGAGCTCGGCCAGCGCCACCATGACGGCCCAGGAGGCGGGTTGCACGACGTCGACCCGGTCCAGCGACGGCGCCCCCGGCTCCTGCCGCAGCACCGCGGCGAGCGACCAGTCGACGTACGGGGACAGGGCCTGCTCACAGCGGTCGGCGGCGGCCCGGAAGACCGGGGACCGGTCGAGCAACCCGGCGGCCATGCCGGCCCATTGGGCGCCCTGGCCCGGGAAGACGAAGACGGCCGGCCCGGCCGTCACGGCCTCGCCCGTCACGAGGTCCGGATCGGGCTCGCCGCTGGACAGCGCGGTCAGGGCGCGGCGGCGGCCGGGCCCGTCGGCCAGCACGACGGCCCGGTGCTCGAGGGCGGCCCGCCCGGTGACCAGGGCTCGTGCCACCGCGTCGGCGCCGGCCTCGCCGTCCGCCCACGGGGCCAGCCGGTCGGCCTGGCGGCGCAGCGCGGCCTCACCGCGGGCGGAGAGCACCCACGGGACGTCCGCCGTTCCCGGGAAGAGCCCGGGCTGTGCGGGTGCCGCGGGCGTGGGATCGGTGGGCGGTTCCTCCAGGACGACGTGCGCGTTGGTGCCGCTCACCCCGAACGCGGAGACGGCCGCTCGCCGGGCCCGGCCGGTGCCGGGCCACTCGCGCGCCTCCCGCAGCAGCCGGACGGTGCCCGCCGACCAGTCGACGTGCGGGCTCGGCTCGTCGGCGTGCAGGGTGCGTGGCAGCACGCCGTTGCGCATCGCCATGATCATTTTGATGACGCCGGCCACACCGGCCGCGGCCTGGGTGTGCCCGATGTTCGACTTGACCGAGCCGAGCCAGAGCGGGCGCTCGGTGTCCCGCCGGCGGCCATAGGTGGCCAGCAGCGCCTCGGCCTCGATCGGGTCGCCCAGGGTGGTGCCGGTGCCGTGCGCCTCGACCGCGTCCACATCGGACGCCCGCAGCCCGCCGGCCGCGAGGGCCTGCCGGATCACCCGCTGCTGGGCTGTGCCGTTCGGCGCGCTCAGCCCGTTGCTCGCCCCGTCCGAGTTCACCGCCGAGCCGCGGATGACCCCCAGCACCGGGTGCCCGTTGCGGCGCGCGTCCGAGAGCCGCTCCAGCAACAACACACCGGCGCCCTCGCCCCACCCCGTGCCGTCGGCGCCGGCCGAGAACGCCTTGCACCGGCCGTCGGCCGCGAGCCCGCGCTGACGGGAGAACTCGACGAACTCGACCGGCGTGGCCATCACGGTCACCCCTCCGGCCAGCGCCATCGAGCACTCGCCGCGCTGCAGGGACTGCGCGGCCAGGTGCAGCGCGACCAGCGACGACGAGCAGGCGGTGTCGACGGTGAGGGCCGGCCCGGCGAGGCCGAAAGTGTAGGCGACCCGCCCGGAGACGACGCTGAGCGCGTTGCCGGTGAGCAGATGCCCCTCCAGCCCTTCCGGCGTCTCGGTCAGGTCGCTGCCGTAGTCGCGGCCGGCCACTCCGGCGAAGACGCCGGTGCGCGAGCCCCGCATCGACAGCGGGTCGATGCCGGCCCGTTCGAACGCCTCCCAGCTGATCTGGAGGATCAGCCGCTGCTGGGGGTCCATGGCCAGGCTCTCGCGCGGCGACAGCCCGAACAGCGCGCCGTCGAACTCGGCGGCACCGTAGAGGAATCCGCCCTCGCGCGTGTAGCTGGTGCCGGGGTGTTCCGGGTCCGGGTGGTAGAGCCGGTCGAGATCCCAGCCCCGGTCGGCCGGGAATCCGCCGATCGCGTCGCCGCCGGTGTCGACGAGCTGCCACAGCTGCTCGGGTGACTCGACCCCGCCGGGATAGCGGCAGGCCATCGCGACGACGGCGATCGGCTCGTCCGGCCGGGCCGCCGTGGGCGGCGCGTCGTCGTCCGGCTCCTCGCCGGCCAGCACGGCGGCCAGGTGGGCGGCCAGTTCGCCGGGGGTCGGGTGGTCGAAGACCAGCGACGCCGGCAGGGTCAGGCCGGCGGCCGCGGCCAGGCGGTCGCGCAGCTGCACGGCCGAGAGCGAGGTGAAGCCGAGCTCGCGGAACGCCAGGTCGGGGTCGACGGCGGCGGCCGAGCGATGGTCGAGCACGACGGCGGCCTCGCCCCGCACCAGGTCGAGCAGCACGCGATGCCGGCCGGCCGGATCGAGCCCGGCGAGACGGGCCGACAGGGCCGGGGCCACGGCCGGCGGCTCGGCGGCGGGCGGCTCCGGGGTGCCGCCCTCGTCGCCGGACCGGCTGTCGTCGGTGAGCCAGTAGTGCTCGCGCTGGAAGGGGTAGGTGGGCAGGTCGACGATCCGGCCGCCGGTGGCGGCGTGGACGCGGGCCCAGTCCACCGGGACCCCGCGCTCGAAGAAACGGGCCAGCGCCGCGGCGACCGCAACCGCCTCGTCCCGGTCGGACCGCAACACCGGCACGAACTCGGCGTCCGGCACGCTGTCGCGGCCGAGCGGGGTCAGTACGGCGTCCGGCCCGATCTCGGCGAAGGTGCCGGCTCCCCGCCCGGCGGCGGCCACGACGGCGTCGGCGAAGCGGACGGTGCCGCGCACCTGACGCACCCAGTGGTCGGGGTCGGCCAGCCGGGCCCGGTCGATCGGCGTTCCGGTCACTGTGGACACGATCGGCACCACCGGCTCGGCGATGCTGACCTCGGCGGCGACCGCGCGGAAGGCGTCGAGCATCGGGTCCATGTGCGCCGAGTGGAAGGCGTGACTGACGGTCAGCCGCCGGGTGCGGCGCCCCCGCTCGGCGAAGCCGGCGGCGATCGCCGTGACCGTCTCCTCGTCGCCGGAGAGCACGACCGCCTCCGGCCCGTTCACCGCCGCGAGGCTCACCCGGCCGTCCGCCGCGGCGAGCGCCTCGGCCGCCTCGGCCTCGGTGGCCCGCACCGCGATCATCGCGCCGCCGGCCGGGAGCCGCTGCATGAGCCGTCCTCGCGCCGTGACCAGGCGGGCGGCGTCGGCCAGCGAGAGCGCGCCGGCGGCGTGCACGGCGGCCAGTTCCCCGATGGAGTGCCCGACGACCACGTCGGGGTGGATGCCCCAGGACGCGAGGAGGCGGAACAGCGCGACCTCGACCGCGAACAGGCCGGCCTGGGTGTGCACGGTCCGCGACAGCGACTCGATGTCGCCGCCGGCGATGATCGACCGGATCGGCGACTCGAGGTGGGCGTCGAGCGCCTCGCACACCTCGTCGAAGGCGGCGGCGAAGGCGGGGTGGACGGCGTAGAGGCGGCTGCCCATGCCGAGCCGCTGCGCGCCCTGGCCGGTGAACAGGAAGGCGGTGCCGCCCGGGTCGCGGCGCAGCGGCTCGGCCGCCGGCCCGTCGGCCACGGCGGCGAGCCGGCTCGTCAGGTCGTCGCGGCCGGTGGCGGCGAAGCCGGTCCGGTAGCGGAACGCCGAGCGGGCGGTGGCGAGGGTGCGGGCGACGTCGGCCGGGTCGGCGTCCTGGCCGATCAGCTGCCGGGCCTGCGCCCTCAGGGCCTCCGGGGTGCGCGCGGAGAGCACCACCGGCACGGCCGGCGGTTCCGGCCGCGGCCCGGCCGGCGCCTCGGCCCGCGGGGCCTGTTCGAGCACGACGTGCGCGTTCGTGCCGCTGATGCCGAACGACGAGACCGCGCACCGCCGGACGTCGCCGTCCTTCGCCCACGGCCGCGCCTCGGTCAGCAGCCGCAGCTCGCCGGCCGACCAGTCGACGTGCGGGGTCGGCTCGTCCGCGTGCAACGTGCGCGGCAGCACGCCCTCGCGCATGGCCGCGATCATCTTGATCACGCCGGCCACCCCGGCCGCGGCCTGGGTGTGCCCGATGTTCGACTTCACCGAGCCCAGCCAGAGCGGCCGGGACCGCTGCCGCCCGTACGCCGCGAGCAGCGCGTCGGCCTCGATCGGATCGCCCAGCGCGGTGCCCGTGCCGTGCGCCTCCACCGCGTCGATGTCGCCCGGGGTGAGCTGGGCGTCGTCGAGCGCCTGGCGGATCACCCGCTGTTGCGACGGGCCGTTCGGCGCGGTCAGCCCGTTGGAGGCGCCGTCGGAGTTGATCGCGCTACCGCGGATCAGCCCGAGGACGCGGCGGCCGTTGCGGCGCGCGTCGGAGAGACGTTCGAGCAGCAGCACACCGGCGCCCTCGCCCCACCCGGTGCCGTCGGCCGAAGCGGCGAACGCCTTGCAGCGGCCGTCGGGGGCCAGGCCACGCTGGCGGGAGAACTCCTGGAAGAGCCGGGGTGTGGCCATCACGGTGGCGCCGCCGGCGATCGCCAGGTCGCATTCGCCACCGCGCAGAGCGCGCACCGCGAGGTGCAGCGCCACCAGCGACGACGAGCAGGCCGTGTCGACGGTCAGGACCGGGCCCTCCAGCCCGAAGGTGTAGGCGATCCGGCCGGACGCGACGCTGGTGGTCACGCCGGTGAGCAGATTGCCCTCCAGCCAGGCCGGCGGCCGGGCCAGGGAGACGCCGTAGTCCTGGTCGGCGACCCCCACGAAGACGCCGCCGCGGCTGCCGCGGACCGCGCGCGGGTCGATGCCGGCCCCTTCGAACAGCTCCCACGACGTCTCCAGCAGCAGCCGTTGCTGCGGGTCCATGGCGAGCGCCTCGCGCGGCGAGATGCCGAAGAAGCCCGCGTCGAAGGCGCCCGCGTCGCGCAGGAAGCCGCCGTGCCGGGTGACCGAGGAGCCGGGCCGGTCGGGATCCGGGCCGAACAGCGCGCCGAGGTCCCAGCCGCGGTCCTCGGGGAACGTCGTCACCGCGTCGACACCGTCACCGACCAGCCGCCACAGGTCCTCGGCGCTGCCGACGCCGCCCGGGTACCGGCACGCCGTGGCCACCACCGCGATCGGCTCGTGGGTCCGTGACTCCATCTCCAGCAGCCGCTGCCGGGTCTTGTGCAGATCGGCGGTGACCCGCTTGAGGTAGTCGACCAGCTTTTCCTCGTCAGCCACGGGTTCAGCTCCATCTCGCCGCGGCGCGCGAACGCCGGCGGGCACGGTCAGTTCAAGCCGCCCAGTTCGCTGTCGATGAAGGCGAGGACCTCGTCGGCCGAGGCCGACGACAGGTCCTGAACGGCCACCGCGGACCCGGTGTCCGCGCCGATGCCGTCCAGCTTTCCCAAGAGCCCTTGCAGACGGCTTGTGAGCCGGGCGTGGACCGGGTCGCCGGCACCGAGCCGGGTCACGATCGCCTCCACGGCGTCGAGCGCCGCCCAGGCCTGTTCGGCCGGGTCGGCTCCGGCGCACAGCAGGCCGTGCAGGTGTTCCGCGACCGCGGCCGGTGTCGGGTGGTCGAAGGCCAGCGCGGCGGGCAGGCGCACCCCGGTGGCCGCCGCGAGCCGGTTGCGCAGCTCGACGGAGGTGAGCGAGTCCATGCCCATCTCCTTGAACGCGCGCTCCGGCTCGACCTCGGCGGCCGAGGCGTGGCCGAGTACACCGGCCGTCTCGCCGCGGACGAGCTCCAGCAGGTCGGCGAGTTGCTCGGCGCCGTCGCGGCCGGCCAGCCTCTGCGCCCAGGGCACCGCCGAGGGCGTTCCGACGGGCACCGCCGCGGGCCGGCGGCCGATCAGGTCGCTCAGGACGGCCGGCACCTCGCCCGCGTCGCGCCCGCGCAACGCCGCCAGGTTCATCCGGATCGGGGCGAGCACCGGCTCGTCGGCGGTGCTCGCGGCGTCATAGAGGAACAGGCCCTGCTCGGGCGTGAGCGGCACCAGACCGGACCGGCTCAGCCGGGCGCTGTCGCGCTCGCCCAAGGCCGCGGTCATCCCGCCGGCCTCGGCCGCCCAGGGCCCCCAGGCGAGCGAGCGGGCGGGCAGGCCGCGGGCCTGCCGATGCGCGGCCAGGGCGTCGAGATACGCGTTGGCGGCGGCGTAGTTGGCCTGTCCCGGGCTGCCGAGCGTGGCGGCGGCGGCCGAGTAGAGCACGAACAGGTCGAGGTCGAGGTGCGCGGTCCGGCGGTGCAGGTTCCAGGCGCCGTCCACTTTGGGCCGGGACACCGCCGCAAGCCGCTCCGGGGTGAGCGACATGAACAGCCCGTCGTCGAGCAGGCCGGCGGCGTGCACCACGCCGCGCAGCGGGCGATCGCCGGGGATCCGGCGCAGGACCTCGGCCAGCCTTTCATCGTCCGCGACGTCACAGGCCACCACCGTGACGTCGGCGCCCGCCGCCACCAGCTCGGCGCTCAGGCCGGCGGCGCCCGGCGCGTCCGGCCCCCGACGGCTGGTCAGCACCAGGTTCCGCACGCCGTGCCGGGTGACCAGATGCCGGGCCAGGCACGCGCCGAGGGCTCCCGTCCCCCCGGTGATCAGCACGGTCCCGTCCGTCCGCAGCGCGCGCGGCATGGTCAGCACCGCCTTGCCGATGAGTTCGGCGCGGCTCAGGGCCCGCAGCGCGGCCGGCGCCCGCCGCACGTCCCACGCGGTCAGCGGAGGCAACCGCAGCGCGCCAGCGGCGAACAGGCGCAGCAGCTCGGCGTACATCTGAGCGATGCGATCCGGCCCGGCCTCACGGGTGTCGAAGGCCTGGTAGCGCACGCCGGGGTGAGCACGCGCGACGGTCTCCGGGTCGCGGACGTCGGTCTTGCCCATCTCGAGGAACCGGCCGCCCGGGCCGAGCAGGCGCAGCGACGCGTCGACGAACTCGCCGGCGAGCGAGTCGAGCACCACGTCCACGCCGCGGCCGCCGGTCGCGGCTCGGAACCGCTCCTCGAAGCCGAGGTCGCGGGAGGAGGCGATGTGGTCAGCGAGCAGGCCGGCGGCCCTCAGCGCGGGCCACTTGCCGGGGCTCGCGGTCGCGAAGACCTCCGCGCCCAGGTGCTGGGCCAGCTGCACGGCCGCGGTGCCCACGCCACCGGCGCCGGCGTGGATCAGGACCCGGTCCCCCGGCTTCACACCGGCCAGATCGACCAGGGCGTAGTAGGCGGTCAGGAAGGTGATGGGCGTCGCGGCGCCCGCGGCGAACGTCCACTCCTCCGGCATCCGGAACAGCAGCCGGTGATCCGCCTCGGCCACCGGGGCGAAGGCCCCGTCGAGCAGCCCGGCGACGCGATCACCGGGCCGCAGCCCGATGACGCCCGGCCCGGTCTCGAGGACGACGCCGGCACCCTCCACGCCCAGGCTCACCTCGCCGGGATACATGCCCAGCACGGCCAGGACGTCACGGAAGTTGACCCCCGCCGCCCCCACCGCCACCCGGACGCGTCCGGCCGCCGGCGGCCCGGCGGGCGCGACAGCGGGCAGCAGGGCGAGACCGTCGAGCGTTCCGGGTTCATTGCCGGCCAAGTGCCAGTGGCCGTCCGGCACGGACAGCGGCGGGTCGCCGGCCGCGCGGACCAGACGTCGCGTGTAGGCGTGTCCCCGGCGCAGCGCCACCTCGGGCAGGCCGGCCGCGAGGACGGAGAGCAGCAGATCGGCCGAGAGCTCCGCGTCGGTGTCGACCAGCCGGATCCGGCCGGGATGCTCGGCCTGCGCCGAACGCAGCAGCCCCCAGCTCGCGGCGGCGGCCAGGTCGGCCGGGTCGTCGCCGGGACCGGTCGCGACGGCGTGCCTGGTCAGCACGGTCAGGCCGGTGCCGGCGAAGCGCTCGTCGGCCAGCCACTCCCGCACGATCCCGATCAGGTCCCCCGCCGTACGCCGCACCGCCTCGGGCTCCGGCCGGCCGTCACCGCAGCAGAGGACGGGCTGGGCGCCGCCCGCGGCCAACTTGTCGAGGTCGACGGTGGGCACGGGTATGCCCCACGGATTCGGGCCGACCACGGCGGCGGTCACGGACTCGCCCGGCGGCAGGGCGACGGGCTGCCACTCGATCCGGTACAGGTCGTCGCCGGTCGCCGCGGGGGCCGCCATCGGCCGTACGTCGAGCCGCTCCACCGACAGCACGGGCGCGCCGTCCGGCGCCGTGGCGGTGAGCGACAGCGTGCCGGCGTCCGGACGGCGCAGGCGCACGCGGAGCTCGGCGGCCCCGCGGCGATACACGGAGACGCCCCGCCAGGCGAACGGCACCCGCGCGCCGGATTCCCCGTCGTCGCCGAGCACGGCGGGATGCAGGGCACCGTCGAGCAGGGCCGGATGAATCGCGAACGCGGCGGCCTCCTCGGCGGCGACCGCGACCTCGGCCAGCAGGTCGTCCCCGGTCCGCCAGACCCGGCGCACGGCGCGGAAGGCCGGCCCGTAGCCCAGGCCGAGCGCGGTGAGGCGGGCGTACACCTCCTCCGGGTCCAGCGGCTCGGCCCCGGCGGGCGGCCACGGGCCGGCGGTCGTCCCGGGCGTCGGCGTGGCCGAGGTGAGCAGGCCACCGGCGTGGCGCTGCCAAGGGGCGTCCGCGCCGCGCTGGGCGTAGAGCTCGACCGGGCGGTCCCCGGCGGGGTCCGGGCCGCGGACGACCACGTGGAGGCGGACGTCCCCGTCGTCGAGGACCAGCGGCGCGTCCAGGGTGAGCTCGGCCAGCGTGGGGCAGCCGGCCTGGGCCCCGGCGGTCAGCAGCAGATCGGCGATCGCCGCGCCTGGGACGACGACGGAGCCCAGGACGGTGTGGTCGGTCAGCCAGGGCTGAGCGGCCGGGGAGAAGTGTCCGGTGAAGCGCACGTCGTCGCCGTCGGGGGTCGGTACCAGGACGGTCAGGGCCGGGTGGCCGGTGGCGGCCAGGCCGTGGCCGGTCACGTCGGTGAGGCGGCGCGATGCCCGGGGCCAGTAGTGGCGGTGCTGGAACGCGTAGGTCGGCAGGTCCACCGGACCCCGATCCGGCACGATCGCCGCCCAATCCACCGGCACACCACTCGACCACAGGCGGCCGACACCAGCCAGCAGAGTCCGCACCTCATCCCGGCCCCGGCGCAGCAACCCCACCGCATCGCCGTCGATCAACCCCGCCAGAACGGTGTCCGGACCGACCTCCACCCACTGGCTCACATCAGACCCGGCGGCGATCGCGTCGGCGAAACGCACGGTCGCCCGCACCTGCTCAACCCAGTAGGCCGCAGAAGTCACGTCACCACCCGCCAACACCGGGATCCGGGGCTGGTTAAAGGTCAGCTGCTCACACACCGAGGCAAACTCGGCCAACATCGGCTCCATCAACGGCGAATGAAACGCATGACTAACCCTCAGCCACCGCACCCGCCGATCCCCAACAACCCTGCGCACACCCGCCTCGTCACCGGACACCACCACCGACCGGACAGCGTTCACCGCGGCGATCGACACCAACGACTCGCTCTCCACCAGCTCAGCAAGCTCGGCCTCGCTGGCCTCCACCGCGGCCATCACCCCACCCGCCGGCAACGCCTGCATCAGACTCGCCCGGGCCGCCACCAACCGGCACGCATCCTGAAGAGACAACACCCCGGCGACATGCGCAGCACTGATCTCCCCGATCGAATGACCCACCACGACCGCCGGGCGAACATTCCACGACTCCAACAGCCGAAACAGAGCCACCTCAAACGCGAACAGGCCCGGCTGCGCCCAACCCGTCGCCGTGACCGCCTCAGGATCATCGCCGTAAAGAACAGCGTCCAAACCCGGGAAATGGGCAGAAATCTCGGCCAAGGTGTCCCGGAAGACGTCGAACCGCTTGAGCTGCTGCCCCATCCGCCACCGCTGCGCACCTTGACCCGAGAAGACGAACCCCAGCTCCGGCTCCGCCACAGCAGCCGTCGGCACTACCTCAGCCAGACCGGCCGCCGCCTCGTCGCGGTCCCCCGCTACGACCACCGCCCGGTGATCGAGCGCCGCCCGGCTCCGGATCAGCCCGGCGGCCATGTCGGCCACGTCGACCGCGTCCAGGCGATCGGCCAGGCGGACGGCCTGCTCGCGCACCGCCTCCGGCGACCGACCGGAAACGATCAGCGGCCACGGCCCCTCGACGGCCGGCTCGGCAGCCTCCAGCTCCTCACCCTGCTCCAGGATCAGATGGGCGTTGGTGCCCGAGATACCGAACGACGACACTCCCGCCCGGCGCGGACGATCCGACCGCGGCCACTCCCGCGTCGAGGTCACCAGCTCCACCGACCCCGCCGACCAATCCACGACGGGCGACGGCTCATCCACATGCAACGTCGACGGCAATACGCCGTGCCGCATGGCCATGACCATTTTGATCACGCCGGCTACACCGGCCGCGGCCTGGGTGTGGCCGATGTTCGATTTGACCGATCCCAACCACAGGGGCTCGTCACGGTCCGCGCCATACGTTGCCAGCAACGCCTGCGCCTCGATCGGATCACCCAACCGCGTGCCCGTCCCGTGCCCTTCCACGGCGTCCACATCGGAGGTCTGCAACCCGGCCGACGCCAACGCCGCACCGATCACCCGCTGCTGAGACGGACCATTCGGCGCCGTCAACCCGTTCGACGCACCATCCTGATTGACCGCCGAGCCCCGCACGATCGCGAGAATCCGCCTCCCGTTCCGCCGGGCGTCCGACAACCGCTCCAGCACCAGCACGCCCACACCCTCACCCCAGCCCATGCCGTCGGCCGCCGCCGCGAACGACTTGCACCGGCCGTCCGGCGCGAGCCCGCCCTGCCGGGTGAACTCGACGAACGCCTCCGGCGTCGCCATCACCGTCACGCCGCCCGCCAGGGCCAGCGACGACTCCCCGCCGCGCAGCGACTGCGCCGCGAGGTGCATCGCCACCAGCGACGACGAGCACGCGGTGTCGACCGTGACCGCGGGTCCTTCGAGCCCGAGCACGTAGGCGAGCCGCCCCGACGCGACGCTGGCCGTGTTCCCGGTCAGCAGGTGACCGTCGGCCTCGGTGTCCGATCCGCGCAGGTGACCGGCGTAGTTCTGCTCCGACATGCCGACGAACACCCCGGCCGGCGTGCCGCGCAGCGCCGACGGGTCCATTCCGGCCCGCTCCACCGCCTCCCAGGCCACCTCGAGCAGCAGCCGCTGCTGCGGGTCCATGGCCAGGGCCTCGCGCGGCGAGATCCCGAAGAACGCCGCGTCGAAGCCGGCCGCGTCGGCCAGAAACGCACCTTCCCGCGCGCGGGACGCCAGCAGGTCGAGGTCCCATCCGCGGTCGGCCGGGAACGGCGCCACCGCGTCCGCCCCGTCGAGGAGCAGCCGCCAGAGATCCTCGGGCGAGTCGACGCCGGCCGGGAACCGGCAGGCCATACCGACGATGGCGATCGGCTCGTCCGCGACGGCACGGCCGGGCGCGGCCGGGGTCTCCGGTGCGGCACCGGCGATCAACCCGGTCAGGTGGTCGGCGAGACGCGCGGCGGTGGGGTGGTCGAAGACCAGCGTGCCCGACAGTGGCATCCCCGTCCGCCGGCTGAGCCGGTCACGGAGCTCCACGGCGGTCAGCGAGTCGAAACCCAGGTCGCGGAACGCCCGCTCGACGCCGACGAGCTCGGCCGACTCGTGGCCCAGGATCCGCGCCGCCTCCTCGCGGATCATCGTGAGCAGCTCGGCGTACCGCCGCTGCGGGGTCAGCCCGGCCAGGGCCGGCGGGCCGGCCGTGATCTCGGGGGCGACCGGCGGCCGCAACATCTCCGCCACCTCGGGCAATCCGGCCAGGAAGGGGCTGGGCCGCGCCACGGTGTACGTCGGGGCGAACCGCTCCCACGCGATGTCGGCGACGATCACGTACGCCCGGTCGCCGCGCGCGGCCCGGCCGAGTTCCTGGACCGCGGCCGCCGGCGCCATGGCCCGGACGCCGTTGCGCTCCAGCACCCGATCCGGTGCGGTGAGCGCCATCCCGGCACCGGCCCAGCTGCCCCAGGCGATCGAGGTGCCGGTCAGGCCCCGGGCACGCCGGCGCCGCGCGAGCCCGTCGAGGTAGCCGTTCGCCGCCGCGTATCCGGCGCCGCCCGCGTATCCCCAGGCCGCGGCGACCGACGAGTAGAGCACGAACGCGTCGAGCTCCCGGTCGCCGAGAAGCTCGTCGAGATGGGCCGCACCCACGGTCTTGGCGGTGAACACCTCGTCGGGGCCGGCCTCCAGGATCGGCCGGTACTCGCCCACCCCCGCCGTGTGGATCACCGCGGTCAGCGAGGACCCGATCCGATCGAGCAAGGCGGCCAGCGCCTCCCGGTCGGTGACGTCGCAGGCCGCCACGGTCACGCGTACGCCGGTCTCCTCGAGCTCGGCCCGCAACGCGTCCACGCCCTCGGCTCCGGGTCCCCGGCGGCTCGCGAGCACCAGATGCCCGGCGCCGTTACGGGCGAGCCAGCGCGCCGCGTGGGCACCGAGGGCTCCGGTACCGCCGGTGACCAGCACGGTGCCACGCGGCTTCCACGCGTGCTCGACCTCTGCGGTGACGCGGGCCAGCCGCCGGGCATACGCACCGTCGCTTCGCAGCGCCAGTTGATCCTCGGTGGACGCGGCGGTGACCTGACGGATGAGGCACTCGGCCACGGCCGGTTCCGAGCCGGCGGGCAGGTCGATCAGCCCGCCCCAGCGCCGCGGGTGTTCCAGCGCCGCGACCTGGCCCATCCCCCACACCGCCGTCTGCCACGGCCGTACCGTCTCGCCGGGTTCGATCGCGACCGCGCCGGTGGTGACCGACCAGAGCCGGCCGTCCACCTCGGCGTCGGCCAGCGCCTGCACGAGCGTGGTCAGCGCCGTCACCTCGGCGCGGTCGTCGGCGCCGGATCCGAGCCGGAGCACCCCCTCGGCGATCCGGCCGGCCAGGGCGTCCCGCACCCGGGCCGCCAGCGTGCCGCGCGACGTCCCGGCGTCGGCGACGAGCACGAGCGGCGTACGGCCGGTGGCCGCGAGCGCGGCCGCGCAGGGATCGGTGAGCTCGTGTCCCGGCGGGACGACGAGCAACCACACACCGTCGCCGTGTGTCTGCTCCGGCTCCTCGACGGCAGTCCAGCGCACGTCGTACCGCCATCCGGCACGGGAGGCACTCCGCGGGGCGGGCCAGTAGGTGCGGTGCTGGAACGGATAGGTGGGCAGGTCGACCGGACCCCGATCCGGCACGATCGCCGCCCAATCCACCGGCACACCACCCGACCACAGGCGGCCAACACCAGCCAGCAGAGTCCGCACCTCATCCCGATCCCGGCGCAGCAACCCCACCCCGTCGATCAACCCCGCCAGAACCGTGTCCGGGCCAACCTCCACCCACTGACTCACATCGGACCCGGCCGCGATCGCGTCCGCGAAACGCACCGTCGCCCGCACTTGCTCGACCCAGTAGGCCGCAGAAGTCACCTCACCACCCGCCAGAAGCGGGATCCGGGGCTGGTGGAAAGTCAGCTGCTCACACACCGAAGCGAACTCGGCCAACATCGGCTCCATCAACGGCGAATGAAACGCATGACTAACCGTCAGCCATCGCACCCGCCGATCCCCAACGACCCTGCGCACCCCGGCCTCGTCACCGGACACCACCACCGACCGGACAGCGTTCACCGCGGCAATCGACACCAACGACTCGCCCTCGATCAGCTCAGCAAGCTCGGCCTCGGTGGCCTCGACCGCGGCCATCACCCCACCGGCCGGCAACGCTTGCATCAGGCTTGCCCGGGCCGCCACCAACCGGCACGCATCTTCCAGGGACAACACCCCGGCGACATGCGCAGCACTGATCTCCCCGATCGAATGACCCACCACAACGGCCGGGCGAACATTCCACGACTCCAACAACCGGAACAGAGCCACCTCAAAGGCGAACAGGCCCGGCTGCGCCCACCCGGTCGCGGTCACCGCCTCGGCATCATCGCCGTAAAGAACATCCTCCAGGCCTGGGAAATATGCAGAAATCTCCGTCAAAGTGTCCCGGAAGACGTCGAACCGCTGGAGCTGCTGGCCCATCCGCCACCGCTGCGCACCCTGACCCGAGAACACAAACCCCAGCTCCGGCTCGGACTCCGCGCTGCCCGGCACCACCTCAGCCAGACCGGCCGCCGCTTCCGCCGGATCGGCGGCCACCACAACGGCACGATGCTCGAGCACCGCTCGGCCTCGAACCAACCCGCTGGCCATGTCGGAAATGTCGACCGTGTCCAGGACAGCGGCCAACCGCTCGGCCTGCTCCCGCACCACATCCGCCGTATGCCCAGAAATGATCAGCGGCACCGGCCCCGCACCAGCGGGCTCGGCAGCTTCCGGTTCCTCACCCTGCTCCAAGATCAGATGGGCGTTGGTGCCCGAGATACCGAACGATGACACCCCCGCCCGGCGCGGACGATCACCCGCCGGCCACGGACGCGACTGCCTCAACAACTCGACAGCACCCGCCGACCAATCCACCAACGGCGACGGCTCATCCACATGCAACGTCGACGGCAACACCCCATACCGCATCGCCATCACCATCTTGATCACACCAGCCACACCAGCCGCCGCCTGGGTATGGCCGATGTTCGACTTGATCGACCCCAGCCACAGCGGCTCGTCACGATCCGCGCCATACGTGGCCAGCAACGCCTGCGCCTCAATCGGATCACCCAACTTGGTGCCCGTCCCATGCGCCTCCACCGCATCCACATCGGAGGGTTCCAACCCAGCCGACGCCAACGCCGCACCGATCACCCGCTGCTGCGACGGGCCATTCGGCGCCGTCAAACCGTTCGACGCACCATCCTGGTTGACCGCCGACCCCCGCACGATCGCGAGAACCCGCCGCCCGTTGCGCCGCGCGTCGGACAGCTTCTCCAGCACCAGCACGCCGACACCCTCAGCCAACACCGTCCCATCGGCCCCCTCCGAAAAGGCACGACACCGGCCATCCGACGACAACCCACCCTGACGCTCAAACTCCTCCAACACCAACGGCGACGCCATCACCGTCACCCCACCCGCCAACGCCAACGACGACTCACCACCACGCAACGACTGCGCCGCCAAATGCACCGCCACCAACGACGACGAACACGCCGTATCCATCACCACCGCCGGACCCTCGAACCCGAACGAATACGACACCCGGCCGGCCAGGAAGCTCGTCGCCGTGCCCGACATCGACTCGCCGTCGTCGCCGCGCACCGCGCTGTACCACTCGCCGTTCGTCCCGGCGAACACGCCCGTGTCGGTGCCGCGCAACGACATCGGGTCGATGCCCGCGCGTTCCAGCCCCTCCCACGACGTCTCCAGCAGCAGCCGCTGCTGCGGATCCATCGCCAGCGCCTCCCGCGGCGAGATCCCGAACAGGGCGGGGTCGAACTCGCCCGCCTCGGCCAGGAACCCGCCCGGCCAGTCCCGGCTCCATCCGCGGGCCGGCGGCGGGCCGGACACCGCGCCGGATCCCGAGACCACCAGGTCCCACAAGGCCTCCGGCGAGCCCACCCCGCCGGGGAACCGGCAGGCCATGCCGACCACGGCGATCGGCTCGCGCGCCGCGTCGGCCATCTGCTGGTTCTGCCGGCGCAGGCGCTCGACCTCCCGAAGCGAGGTACGCAGCGCGTCGGCCACCTTGTCCGCGGAGTACGTCACTGTCCATCTCCACCCGGTGAGTCGGTCATGGTTCGATGCCGTCGAGGGCGATGTCGACCAGTTGGTCGAGATCGAGGTCGGCCAGGGCGTCGGTCTCGGGCGCCGTCGCCACGGAGCCGGCGGCGGCGAGCCGCAGCAGCGGATCGAGCAGCCCCTCGGCCCGCAGCCCGGCCAGCGGAACGGTCGCGAGGATCCGGCGCAGCTCGGCGTCGTCCACGGCCGGCTCGGGCGGCCGCTGCTCGCCGCCGGCCAGTTCCCGCCGCAGCCGCGCGGCCACGGCGCCCGGCGTGGGATGGTCGAAGACCAGCGTCACCGGCAGCCGCAGCCCGGTGCTCGACCCGAGCCGGTTGCGCAGCTCGAGCGCGGTCAGCGAGTCGAAGCCGAGCTCGCGGAAGGCCTTGCCGGACGGCAGGGGGCGGTCCATGCCCAGCACCTCGCCGGCGCGACGGCGCACGAGGTCCTCCAGGACGCGCAGCTGTTCGTCCTCGGCCAGGGCGCCCAGCCGGTCGATCAGCTCCGCGTCGCGGCCGCCGGGCGCGGTCCGGGGCCCGGCCGGCACGAGCGCCCGCAGGATCGCCGGGATGTCCCCGGAGCCGGCCCGGCCGCGGAGGACGGCGAGGTCGAGATTCATCGGCGCCACCACGGGATCGGTGCCGGTGAGCGCGAGGTCGAAGAGGTGCAGTGCGTCCTCGGCGGTCATCTCGCGGAACCCGAGGCGGTGGTCGCGCCGCAGGTCGACGTCGCCGAGACGGCCGGCCATGCCGCCACGCTCGGCCCACAGGCCCCAGGCCAGCGAAAGCGCCGGCATCCCTCGGGCGTGCCGGTGCCGGGCCAGGCCGTCGAGGGCGGCGTTGGCGGCCGCGTATCCGGCCTGTCCGGCCCCGCCGAGCAGGCCGGCGGCGGAGGAGAACAGGACGAAGGCCGCCAGATCCAGGTTTTCGGTGGCCTCGTGCAGATTGAGGGCGCCGCCCACCTTGGCCCGCAGGACGCGGTCGACCTGCTCGGGCCGCACGTCGGTGAGGATCCCGTCGTCGAGGACGGCCGCGGTGTGCACCACGGCGGTGAGGGGATGCCCGGCCGGGATGCCGGCGATCAGCTCACGGACCGCCGCGGCGTCGCCGACGTCGCAGGCCCGCACGGTCGCGGTGGCGCCGAGCCCGCTCAGCTCGGCGACCAGCTCGGCCGTACCCGGCGCGGCGGGGCCCCGCCGGCTCACCAGCACCAGGTTCGTGACGCCGTGCCGGGTCACGAGGTGGCGGGCCACCAGCGGGGCGAGGCCGCCGCCGGCGCCGGTGACGAGCACCGTGCCGCCGGGCCGCCAGCCGAGTTCCCCGGCGGCCCGCGGGGGCAGCGGAGTCAGCCGGAAGGTGTGCAGCTCGCCGTGGCGCAGGGCCACTTGCGGCTCGCCGGTGGCCACGGCCGCCCGGGCCTCGGACTCGCCGGCCCGCCCGTTCTCGGTCACCAGCAGCACGAGGCGGCCCGGATGCTCGGCCTGAGCGGTGCGGATCAGGCCACGGACCGCGTGCCCGGCCGGGTCGTCATCGTCCGGGACGGTCACGACGAGGGTCGCCGCACCCCGGTCGGCGGACAACCAGGCCCGCACGGCCTTCAGGACGTCCGATACGGCGGCGTGGACATCGCCGGCGCCGGTCGCCGTCAGCACCTCGATCTCCGGTGCCGGGGCGGCGCCGGCCTCGGCGGGCACCCATGCCGGTCGGTACAGGCGGCCGGCGCCGGCGACGCGGCCGGCACGGGCCGGCCGGGCGACGTACGACTCGGCGGCGAGCACCGGACGACCGTCGGAATCGGTCACGGCCAGCGCCACGGCGTCGTCGCCGGCCGGGGACATCCGTACCCGCAAGCTGGTCGCCGTCGTCGCGAACGTCCGCAGCCCCTGCCACGAGAACGGCATCAGGACCTGATCGCCGGTGTGTGGCCACGCCGCCTCCCGCACCTGCAGCACCGCGTCCAGCAGCGCCGGATGCGGGCCGCTCCACCGGTCGGCCACTGCCGTCTCGGGGAGCCCTACCTCGGCGTACACGTCGGCGCCGGCCCGCCAGACCCGCCGTACACCCTGGAAGACCGGGCCGTACCCGACGCCGGCCTCGGCGATCCGCGCATAGAGATCGGTGACACCGACCGGTGCGGAGCCGGCCGGGGGCCAGGCGCCCGCCGGGAGAGCGGCGGATTCCGTGGCCGGCGCGGCCGCGAGCCAGCCGTCGGCGAAGGACGACCATGGCTCCTCGCCGCCGGCCGGGCGGAAGAAGAACCGCAGCGCGCGGCGGCCGTCGTTCTCGGCGCCGGCCCGCAGTTGCACCTCGATGTCGCCGGTCAACGGCACCGGGACGTGCAGGACCAGTTCGTCCACGGACGCCGGGCCGATCCGCTCGGCCGCGTGCAGGGCCATCTCGGCGACCACGGTGCCGGGCAGCACCGGCACGCCGCCGACGGTGTGGTCCGCCAGCCAGGGGTGGCGCCGCACCGAGACGTCGCCCACCAGCGTCCACTGGCCGCTTTCCGGATCGGGAACGGCGACGGGAAGCAGCGGGTGCTCGCCCCGGGACCGGCCGGACCCGGGCACCAGCCAGAACCGCTCGCGTTGGAAGGGGTAGAGCGGCAGGCTGATCCGCTCGCCGGGCGACAGGCGCGCCCAGTTCACCTCGGCGCCGCGCACCGCGGCCTCGGCGACGGCCAGGGCCATGCGCCGGGCGCCGCAGTCGCCACGCTTCATGGTCGCCACCACGGCCGGGTCGGGCAGAGCCGTCTCGACCACCTGGCGTACGGCGGTCAGGAGCACGGGATGCGGGCTGACCTCGACGTACGTATCGAAGCCGCGCTCCGCGAGCTGCTCGATCACCGGCGCGAACCGGACCGGGCGGCGCAGGTTCTCGTACCAGTACGCGGCGTGGACCTCGCCCTCCTCGAGGGGCCGGCTCGTGACAGTGGAGTACATGGGCACGGCCGGCGTGCGCGGGGTGACCGGTTCCAGCAGCTCCAGCAGTTCGTCCCGGATCGCGCTGACGTGCGGGGAGTGCGAGGCGTAGTCGACGGCGATCCGCCGCACCCGCACCTGCTCCGCGGTCATCACGGCGATCAGGTCGTCCAGGGCGTCGGCGTCGCCCGCCACCACCACCGCGGCCGGGCCGTTGTACGCCGCGACGCAGAGCCGTCCGCCGTACGGCTCCAGCCGCGCCGTCACCTCCTCGGCGGGCAGCGCCACCGAGGCCATCCCGCCCCGCCCGGCGATCCGGCGCAGCGCGGAGCTGCGCAACGCCACGATCCGCGCCGCGTCGGCCAGGGACAGCGCGCCGGCCACGTACGCCGCGGCGATCTCGCCCTGCGAGTGCCCCACGACGGCGGCCGGTTCCACTCCGGCCCACCGCCAGGCCGCGGCGAGCGAGACCATCACCGCGAACAGCACCGGCTGCACCACGTCGACCCGATCGAGGGCGGGCGCGCCGTCCGCCTCGCGCAGCACGTCCAGCAGCGACCAGTCCAGGTACGGCGCGAGAGCCTGCTCGCAGGCGGCCATCTCGCGCGCGAAGGGCTCGGACTCGGCGAGCATCCGGACCGCCATGCCGGCCCACTGCGATCCCTGGCCGGGGAAGACGAACACCGGCCGCCGGGCGCCGTCGGCGGTGCCGTGGACGACGTGCGGCGACTCGCGCCCGGCCGCGAACGCCGCGAGATCGTCGAGCAGCGCCTCGCGGTCGGGGCCGACGACGACCGCTCGTTCGGCCAGCGCGGCCCGGTGCACGCCGAGGGTGCGGGCGACGTCCCCGGCCGCGATCTCCGGGTGGCGCCGCAGGAAGTCGTGCAGCCGGCGCGCCTGCTCGCGCAACGCCCCGGGGTCACGCGCCGAGAGGGGCCAGGCCAGCGCCGCCGGCGGTACGGCCGGCCGGGCCGGCGCGGGCGGCGCGGCGGGCGCCTCCTCGAGAATGACGTGGGCGTTCGTGCCGCTGATCCCGAAGGAGGAGACGGCGGCGCGGCGCGGCCGCGGGCCGGCCGGCCAGGCCTCGGCCTCGTCGAGCAGCCGCACGCCGCCGGAGTCCCAGTCCACCTCCGGCGTCGGCCGGCCGGCGTGCAGGGTGCGCGGGAGCCGCTCGTGCCGCAGCGCCTCGACCATCTTGATCACGCCGGCCACGCCGGCCGCGGCCTGGGTGTGCCCGATGTTCGACTTGATCGACCCGAGCCACAGCGGCCGCTCCGGACCGCGCTCCCGGCCGTAGACGGCGATCAGCGCCTCGGCCTCGATCGGGTCGCCGAGCCGGGTGCCGGTGCCGTGTCCCTCCACGACGTCGACATCGGCCGGTGCCAGCCCGGCGCCGTCCAGGGCACGCCGGATCACCCGCTGCTGGGCCGGGCCGTTCGGTGCGGTGAGGCCGTTGCTGGCGCCGTCCGAGTTGACCGCGGAGCCGCGGACGACGGCGAGCACCGGGTGGCCGTGCCGGAGGGCGTCGGACAACCGCTCCAGCACCAGCATCCCCGCGCCCTCCGACCAGCCCGTGCCGTCCGCCTCGGCCGCATAGGGTTTGCAGCGGCCGTCGGGAGCCAGCCCGCGCTGGCGGCTGAACTCGACGAACGTGTCCGGGGTGGCCATCACCGTGGCGCCGCCGGCGAGCGCCAGCGAGCATTCGCCCGAGCGCAGCGACCGGGCGGCCAGGTGCAGGGCGACCAGCGAGGAGGAGCAGGCGGTGTCGACGGAGACCGCGGGCCCCTCGAAGCCGAACGAGTACGCGATCCGGCCGGACATGACGCTGCCGGCGGTACCGGTCAGCAGGTAGCCGCCGAGCGACTCCGGTGCGTCCTGGGGCCGGGTGCCGTAGTCGTGGTACATGACACCGGCGAAGACGCCGGTGTCGCTGCCGCGCATCGCGTCCGGGTCGATGCCGGCGTGCTCGAACGCCTCCCAGGCGGTCTCCAGCAGCAGCCGGTGCTGCGGATCCATGGCCAGCGCCTCGCGGGGGGAGATGCCGAAGAAGGCGGCGTCGAAGGCGGCGGCGTCGTGCAGGAAACCGCCGTGCCGGGTGTACGACGTGCCGGGGTGCTCGGGGTCCGGGTGGTAGAGGGCCGCCAGATCCCAGCCGCGGTCGGCCGGGAAGTCGCTCACGGCGTCGACGCCGCCGTCGACCAGGCGCCACAGCTGCTCCGGGGTGGTCACCCCGCCGGGATAGCGGCAGGCCATGCCGACCACCGCGACCGGCTCGTCCACCGGGCGGGCGGGCGCCGTGGCGAGGCCGGCGGCGGGAGGCGGGGCCAGCGTCTCGAGGACGGCCCGGGTGACCGCCCGCGGCGTGGGGTGGTCGAAGACGAGGCCGGCGGGCAGGCGGGCACCCGTCGCCGCCGCCAGGCCGTCGCGCAGCTCGACCGCGCTGAGCGAGTCGAAACCGAGCTCCTTGAAGGTCCGGTCGGCCGGCACGGCGTCCGCACCGGAATGGCCGAGCACCGCGGCGACCCGGGCCCGCACCAGGTCCAGCAGGTACGCCTCGCGGTCCTCGCCGGACATGTCGCGCAGCCGCCGCACGACCCCGTTACCGGCGGCCGGGACGGGTGGCCGGCGGTCACCGAGCAGGCCCCGCAACACGGGCGGGACAGCCCGGGCGCGGTGGTCGAGCCGCAGCGGCACGCAGACCGGCTCGGCGGTGCGGCAGGCGGCGTCGAACAGCTCCAGCGCCTCGGCCGGGGCGAGCGGTGCCAGGCCGAGACCGGCGAGCCGCCGCCGGTCGGCGCCGGCCAGGCCACCCACCATGCCGTCCTCGACGTCCCATGGCCCCCAGGCGAGGGAGGTGGCCACGAGACCGGCCGCGCGGCGCCGCACGGCCAGCTCGTCGAGCACCGCGTTGGCCGCCGCGTAGGCCGCCTGTCCGGCGGTGCCCAGGATGCCCGCCACGGAGGAGAACAGCACGAAGGCGGTCAGCTCGGCGCCCCGGGTCAACTCGTCGAGCAGGAGCGCCCCGCCGGCCTTGGCCGCCAGCACCTCGTCCATCCGGTCACCGGTCAGCTCGCGCACCGGGGCGTCGCCGAGGACGCCGGCCGCGTGGACGATCCCGCGCAGCGGCGCGGCGGGGGAGATCCGCGCCAGCACCTCGGCCAGCCCGGCGGGGTCGGCGACGTCGCCGGCCACGACCCGCACCTCGGCCCCGGCCGCGCTCAGCTCGGCGACGAGCTCGCCGGCTCCTTCGGCGGCCGGGCCGCGACGGCCGGTGAGCACGAGATGCCGTACGCCCCACCGGGTCACCAGGTGGCGGGCGATCAGCCGGCCGAGCGCGCCGGTGCCCCCGGTGACCAGTACCGTGCCGTCCGGCCCGAACGGCACGGCGTCGCCGCCGGCCGGCGCGGGCAGGGCGGCCAGCCGTGGTTCGAGCACCACGCCGTCCCGGACGGCCAGTTCGGCCCGATCGACCACGGGAGTCTCGGCGCCGTCGTCGAGGTCGAGCAGCCCGAACCGGCCGGGGTGCTCGGTCTCGGCCGACCGCAGCACACCCCGCACGGCCGCCGCCTCGAGGGAGGCGGCGCCGCGGAGGACGATCACCAGGCGGCCGGTGCCCTCCTCGAGCCAGGGCCGCACCCGCGCCAGCGCCCACCGGGCGGCCCGCGCCGGATCCCCGGCGCCGGGAAAGTCGACGAACACCGCCTCGCCCTCGGCGGCCGGATCGGTGACCGGCGTCCACTCCGTACGGTAGAGGGCCCCGGATCCCGTGCCGGCGAAGCGCTCGGCGGAGACCGGGCGCAGCGACAGCGAGCCGATGGTCGCCACCGGCCGGCCCGCCTCGTCGGCCGCGTCCACCCGCACCCGGTCGGCGCCGAGCGTCGACACCCGGACACGCAGACCGGTCCGGCCGGCGCCGTCCAGGTCGACCCCGGTCCACGAGAAGGGCAGCACGGGCCGGCCCGTCAGGTCGTCCATGTCCGCGGCCAGCCCGACGGCGTGCAGGGCGGCGTCGAGCAGCGCCGGATGCACGGCGAAAGCGCTCGCGTCGGCATGCAGTGCCGGGTCGAGCTCCACCTCGGCGAAGACCTCCGGCCCGCGCCGCCACGCCGCGCTCAGCCCGCGGAAGGCGGGGCCGTAGGTGAGACCGGCCGCGTCCAGGCCGGTGTAACGGTCGGTCAGGTCCACCGGTTCGGCCCCGGCCGGCGGCCACACGGCGGCCCATCCGGTGGCGGGCGGCGGCGTGGCCACGCCGAGCACCCCGGAGGCGTGCCTCGTCCACGGCCGATCGTCGGGCCCGCCGGCGGGCCGGGCGTGCACGGTGACCGGGCAACCGCCGTCCGCCGCGGCCGGGCCCACCGCGACCTGGATCGCGACGTCGTCCGCGCCGATCAGCAACGGCTCGTGCAGGGTCAGCTCGGACACCTCGCCGAGCCCGCACCGGCGCGCCGCCTGGGCGGCCAGCTCGACCCAGACCGTGCCGGGCAGCACGGTGGCGCCGTGCACGACGTGGTCCTCGAGCCACGGCTGCGCCGCCCGCGACACCCGGCCGGTGAAGACCCGGCCGCCGGAGTCCGGCAACGGCACGGCGGCGCCGAGCAGGGGATGCCGCACGGCGCCCAGGCCCAGTCCCTCCGCGCTCGCCGAGGCGGGCCGAGCCGGCAGCCAGTGGTGCCGGCGACGAAACGGATAGGTCGGCAGGTCGATCCGGCGGCCGCCGCCGAGCGCCGCCCAGTCCACGTCCGCGCCCGCCACCCAGGCCCGGGCCAGCGCGTCGCCGACCGTGGCGACCTCGGGACGGTCACGGCGCAGCAGCGAGACCATCGCCGGGCCCTCGGGCACGCAGTCGCGCACCGCGGCGGCGAGCGTCCCGTCGGGCCCGGCCTCGACGTACGCGGTGACGCCCTGACCGTCCAGCCAGCGCACGCCCTCGGCGAACCGGACGGTCTCGCGCACCTGCCGCACCCAGTAGTCCGGTGAGCTCGCCTGCTCGGCGGTGAGCGGACGGCCGGTGAGGTTGGAGACGACCGGGATCCGCGGCTCGCGCGGCGACACCGTCCCGGCCACCCGGCGGAACTCGGCCAGCATGCCGTCCATGTGCCGGGAGTGGAAGGCGTGGCTGACCCGCAGGCGCCGGGTCCGCCGGCCCTCGCCCGCCCAGATCCGGTCCAGCCGGTCGATCGCGGCGGCGTCGCCGGAGACCACCACCGCGCGGGGCCCGTTGACCGCGGCCAGATCCACCGCCTCGCCCAGCCCGGCCAGGGCGTCCACGACCTCCCGCTCGCCCGCCTCGACGGCCAGCATGGCCCCGCCCGCCGGCATCGACTGCATCAGCGCCCCGCGGGCGGCCACCAGCCGGACCGCGTCGGCGGGCGAGAAGACTCCGGCCGCGCACGCGGCGGACAGCTCGCCGATCGAGTGGCCGAGCAGATAGTGCGCGGTCATCCCGGCGCTCTCCAGGAACCGGAAGAGCGCGACCTCGACCGCGAAGAGCGCCGGCTGGGCGTCCGCCGTGCGCTCGAGGTCACCGGTGCGCAGCAGCTCCCGGACGGGGCGCTCCAGGTGCTCGTCCAGGTGGGTGGTGATCTCGTCGAAGGCGGCGGCGAAGGCCGGCGCGGCCCGGTACAGCTCGTCCGCCATGCCGGCCCGCTGGCTGCCCTGACCGGTGAAGAGCACGGCCACCCGGCCCGGTTCGGGCGCCGTGCCGGTGACGATCATCGGGCCGGTCTCCCCGGCGGCGAGCCGGTCGAGGGCGTCCCGGTCGCCGCCGAGCACGACGGCGCGGTGCCGCAACGCCGACCGGCCCCTCGCCAGCGAGTGACTCACGTCGGCCGGGTCGGCCCGGTCGAGCACCCGCGACAGCCGGGCCGCCTGCGCGGGCAGCACGGCCGGGTCCTTCGCCGACAGCACGAACGCGGGCGGCCCGGCCAGCAGCGGCGAGCATGGCGGGACGGGCTCCTCGTCGGGCGCCTCCTGCAGGATCAGATGCGCGTTCGTGCCGCTGATGCCGAACGACGACACGGCGGCGCGGCGCGGCCGGGAGCCGGCCGGCGGCCAGGGCCGCGCGCTCCGCAGCAGCGAGACGGCGCCCGCCGACCAGTCCACGTGGCCGGACGGCTCGTCGGCGTGCAGCGTGCGCGGCATGACGCCGTGCCGCATCGCCAGCACCAGTTTGATCACGCCGGCCACCCCGGCCGCGGCCTGCGCATGCCCGATGTTCGACTTGATCGAGCCGAGCCACAGCGGCCCGGCGCCGGTCTCCCGCTGCCCGTAGGTGGCCAGCAGCGCCTGCGCCTCGATCGGGTCGCCGAGCGCGGTGCCGGTGCCGTGGGCCTCGAGCAAGTCCACGTCGGCGACGGTGAGCCCGGCGGAGGCGAGGGCGTCGTGGATCACCCGCTCCTGCGCGGGCCCGTTCGGCGCGGTCAGCCCGTTGCTGGCGCCGTCGGAGTTGACCGCCGAGCCGCGCACGACGGCGAGCACGGGGTGGCCGTTACGGCGAGCGTCAGAGAGCCGCTCCAGCAACAGCAGACCGGCGCCCTCGCCCAGCGACGTGCCGTCCGCGCCGGCGCCGAACGCCTTGCAGCGCGCGTCCGGCGCGAGACCGCGCTGCCGGCTGAACTCGACGAGCAGACCGGGCGTGGCCATCACGGTCGCCCCGCCGGCCAGCGCCATCGTGCACTCACCGGCCCGCAGCGACCGGATCGCCAGGTGCAGCGCCACCAGAGAGGACGAGCAGGCGGTGTCCACGGTGAGCGCCGGGCCCCGCAGGCCGAGCGCGTAGGCCAGCCGGCCGGAGGCGACGCTGGTGGTGGTGCCGGTGAGCACGTGGCCCTCCGCCTCCGGCGGCACCAGGGCGCTCGGCGCGTAGTCCTGTGCGATGGCGCCGACGAAGACACCGGTGCGGCTGCCGTCCAGCGAGTGCGGGTCGATGCCGGCCCGCTCCACCGTCTCCCAGGCCACCTCCAGCAGCAGCCGCTGCTGCGGATCCATGGCCGCGGCCTCGCGCGGTCCCAGGCCGAAGAAGCCGGCGTCGAACTCGCCCGCGCCGTCGAGAAAGCCGCCCTCGCGGACGTAGCAGGTGCCGGTGGCCGCGGGGTCGGGGTCGTAGAGCTCGCCGAGGTCCCAGCCGCGGTCGGCCGGGAAGCCGCGGATCGCGTCGACCTCGCCGGCCACCAGGTCCCACAGCTTCTCCGGGGTGTCCGCGCCGCCGGGGTACCGGCAGGCCATGCCGACGATCGCGACCGGCTCGGCCGCCTCGGTGGTGAGCCGCCGGTTCTCCTTGCGCAGGGCCTCGGCGTCCTTGAGAGCCGAGCGGAGGGCGGCGACGAGCTGGTCGGTCGATGCGGTCATCGGTGCTCCGATTCCGGGTTCGCGCTCAGTGCCATCACAATCAGCGCCTCGGCGTCCATCTCGTCGATGTCGCCGGCCGGCGCGCCGTCGCCCGCGGCGGGCGGCGGGGACGGGGGCGGAGACGGGCGCGGTGGGATCAGCAGCTCGCCGATCCGGCCGGCCAGTCGCTCCAGGGTGGGGAAGTCGAACACCGCGGAGGCCGGTAGGCGCAGCCCCGCCGCCCGGCTCAGCCGGTTGCGCAGCTCCACCGAGGTCAGCGAGTCGAAGCCGAGAGCCCGGAACGACTGGCCGGGCGTGACCGTCTCCCGGCCGCCCCGGCCCAGCACCGCGGCGGCGTGCTCGCGGACGAGGCCGACCAGGTAGTCGCCGCGCTCCACGGTGGACATGGCCCGCAGCCGGCCGGCCAGGTCCGGCTCCGGCCGCGACGGGGTGGCCGCGGGCGGCGCCGGCGCCCGGTCCAGCCGGGCGGCCACCAGGACCGCCTCGTCGCGGTCCCGGGCCAGGTCGTACGCGGCGAGCCCGGCGGCCGTGCTCATCGGCGCCACGCCCGCCTGCCGCATCCGTTCGCGGTCACGATCGGTCATCCGGCCGGTCATCCCGCTCGCCTCGGCCCAGAGGCCCCAGGCGAGCGACCGGGCCGGCCGGCCCTGTGCGCGCCGCACCGAGGCCAGGGCGTCCAGGGAGGCGTTGGCGGCGGCGTAGTTGGCCTGCCCGGCTCCGCCGAGCACGCCGACCACCGACGAGAAGAGCACGAACTCGGCCAGGTCCAGATCCTGGGTCAGCTCGTGCAGGTGCCAGGCGGCCCGAGTCTTCGGCGCCATCACGGCGGCCAGGCGGTCGCGGTCCTGGGCCGTGACCACGGCGTCGTCGAGCACACCGGCCGCGTGCACCACGGCGGTGAGCGGATGCTCGGCCGGGATCCGGGCGAGCGCCCGGGCCAGGCTCGCACGGTCGGCGACGTCGCACGCGACCACGTCCACGTCGACACCGGCCGCGGTGAGTTCGGCGATCGTCGCGGCGGCGCCCTCGCCCGCGGCCCCGGACCGGCTCAGCAGCAGCAACCGGCGCAGCCCGTGCTCGACGGCCAGGTGCCGCGCCGTCACCAGGCCCAGCCCGCCGGTGCCGCCGGTGACCAGGACCGTCCCGTGGCGGCCGGGCCGAGCCGGCACGGTGAGCACCAGCTTGCCGCCCGGGCCGCCCTGGCTGAGCGACCGGAACAGCTCCGGCGCGCGGCGCACGTCGGCGAAACGGACCGGGGGCGGGCGCAGTCCACCCTCGGCGAACAGGTCGAGCACCGCGCGCAGCATCCGCTGGATCTCCTCCGGCGGCAGTTCGGTGAGATCGAAGGCCGCGTAGTGGACGCCACGGTGCTGCTCGGCCACCTGCGCCGGGTCGCGCGGGTCGGTCTTGCCCATCTCCACGAACCGGCCGCCCGGTGCGAGCAGCCGCAGCGAGGCGTCGACGAAGTCGCCGGCCAGCGCGTTGAGCACCACGTCGATGCCGGCCGGACCGGCCGCCGCGCGCAGGCGGTCCTCGAAGCCGAGGTCCCGGGACGAGGCGATCCGTTCCTCGGGCAGGCCGGCGGCGCGCAGGGCGGGCCACTTGGCGGGGGCGGCGGTGCCGTACACCCGCGCGCCGAGATGGAGGCCGAGCTGGACCGCGGCGGTGCCGACCCCACCGGCGGCCGCGTGCACCAGCAACGACTCTCCGGGCCGCAGCGCCGCCAGGCCGACCAGGGCGTGGTAGGCGGTCAGGTAGGCCACCGGAACGCTCGCGGCCGTGCCGAAGGACCAGCCGGCCGGGATCGGCACCACCAGCCGGTGGTCGGTCACCACGGTCGGCCCGTAGGAGCCGCGCATGAGGCCCATCACCCGGTCGCCGGCCCTCAGCCCGCGCACCCCGGCGCCGGTCTCCAGCACGACCCCCGCGCCCTCCAGGCCCAGCGCTCCCGCCTCGCCCGGGTAGAGCCCGAGCGCGTTGAGGACGTCGCGGAAGTTCATCCCGGCGGCCCGGACGGCGACCCGGATCTCGTGCTCCGCGAGCGGCGCCGCGGCCTCGGGGCACGGCACCGGCCGCAGGGTGTCCAAGGTGCCCCGGACCGGGTTCTCCAGGCGCCAGGGCCCGTCGGGAACCGGCGGCAGATCGTCCCCGGTAACCGGGTTCAGCCGCGGCACCCGGACGCGGCCGCCGCGGACGGCCGCCTGCCCGCCCGGCACCGCCAGCGCCGCCCGCAGCGTCTCGGCCGGCACCGGCCCGTCCACGTCGAGCAGGGCGAACGCGCCGGGGTGTTCGGTGCGAGCGGTCCGGATCAGGCCCCACATCGCCGCCTGGACGGGGTCGATCGGCCCGTCCACGGCTCCGGAGGTGACGATCACCAACCGCGCCGGCGGCTGCCGGTCCTCGCCCAGCCACTCCTGCACCACGTCGAGGAGCCGGTGGGTCGCCGTCAGCGTCCGCTCGGCCACGGTGCCCTCGTCGACGCACGGGTCGGGGCAGAACAGCACGGTCGCGGCCTCCGGGGCGGCCGGCGGCTCGCCGAGGGCGCCGGCGAGCCCGTACCGATCCGGGCCCCGCAGCACCACCCCGGGCGGCCCGGCCGGTGCGCCCGCGGGCGCCTCCACCCAGTCGAGCCGATGCAGCAGTGTGCCGCCGGCGGCGGGCGGGCGCATCAGCAGCGAGCCGGCGACGGCCACCGGGCGGTCCGCCGGATCGGTGAGCAGCAGCGAGAAGCGGTCCGCGGCCAGGCGGGTGGCCCGGACCCGCAGGACGGTCGCGCCCGGGCGGTACAGCACCACGTCGGTCCAGGCGAACGGCAACGCCGGTGTGCCACCGCCGAGCAGGACCGTCTGCGCGGCCGCGTCCAGCAGCGCCGGATGCAGGCCGTAACCCGGCGCATCACTCCGCCGGTCGTCGTCGAGCTCGACCTCGGCGCAGATCATGGCGTCGCCCGCCCACGCCCGCCGCACGCCGCGGAAGGCGCCGGCGTAGGGGAAACCGGCCTCGGCCAGCGCGCCGTACTCGGCTTCGAGGTCGACCTCCCGCGCCCCCTCCGGCGGCCACGCCCCGGCCGGGACGCCGGGCTCCGGTGGCCGCTCGGCGGTGACCACGGCGGTGCCGTGCCGCGTCCAGGACGAGCCGTCACGCGACCGCACGACGACGGTGCGGCGGCCGGTCTCGTCGGGCGCGCCGACGCCGGCTTGCAGGGCGACCGTCGCACCCGGCCGCAGCCGCAGCGGCGCCTCGAGCGTCAGCTCCTCGATGCGGCCGTGGGTGACCGAGTCCACCAGGTCCACGAAGGCGGCCGCCGGCAGCATGGCCGTGCCGAGGATGTGATGGCCGGCCAGCCACGGGTGCGCGTCGAGGCCCAGGCGCCCGGTGTGCAGGCGGCCGCCGTCGGGCAGGTCGACCTCGGCGCCGAGCAGGGGATGCGCGGCCCGGTCCAGGCCGAGGCGGGCCGGATCGTCGCGACCGGGAGCGGTCAGCCAGTACGAGTCGGTCCGGAACGGATAGGTGGGCAGGTCGACCCGGCGCCCGCCCGCCCCGAAGGCGGACCAGTCGACCGGTACGCCGGCCACGTACAGCTCGCCCGCCGAGGCGAGGAACCTCTCCAGGCCGCCCTCGTCGCGGCGGAGAGTTCCGACGGCCAGGCCGCGGCCCACCTCGTCGAGCGTCTCCTGGATGCCGTAGACGAGGACCGGATGGGGGCTGACTTCGACGAACACCGTGTGCCCGTCCTCGTGCAGGGCCGACACGGCCGGCTGGAAGCGGACCGGCTCGCGCAGGTTGCGGTACCAGTAGCCGGCGTCCAGCCGGGACGTGTCGACGGCCTCGGCGGTGACGGTCGACAGGAACGTGATCGGCGCCGAGCGGGGCTCGATCGACGCGAGCTCCTGGTGCAGGAGGTCGCGCAGCGGCTCGACACCGGCGCTGTGCGAGGCGTAGTCGACCGGGATGAGGCGGGCGCGCACCCCCTCGGCCGTGAGATCTTCGACCAGCTGCCGTACGGCACCGGCGTCCCCGGCGACCACGGTGCTGGTGGGACCGTTCAAGGCCGCGACGGCCGGCCCGCCGTCGCCCAGCCGGTCCGCCACCTCGGCCGCCGGCAGGCCGATCGAGGCCATCGCGCCGGAGCCGGCGATCGAGCGGAGCGCCTTGCCCCGCAGGGCCACGACCCGGGCCGCGTCCTCCAGGCTCAGGGCGCCCGCCACGTACGCCGCGGCGATCTCGCCCTGGGAATGCCCGGCCACCGCGTCCGGTGTCACGCCGGCCGTGCGCCACAGCTCGGCGAGCGCGACCATCACCGCGAACAGGGCCGGCTGGACCACGTCGACCCGCTCCGGCGGCGGGGCGCCGGGCTCACCCCGGAGCACCGCGGTGAGCGACCAGTCGACGTGCGGCCGAAGCGCGCGCTCGCACGCGGCGATCTGCCGGGCGAACGGCTCCGACTCGGCCAGCAGCCGCACGGCCATGCCCTGCCACTGGGTGCCCTGACCGGGAAAGACGAAGACGACGCGGCCCTGCTCGGCGACCGTGCCCACGGCCACTCCGGCCGGTGTGCCGCCCGCGGCCAGCGCCTCGAGCCGGCCGGTCAGCTCGGCCTCGTCGCGGCCCGTGACGACAGCCCGGTAAGCCAGGGCAGTGCGACGCGCCAGGGTGGCGGCCACGTCGCGGGGGTTGAGTCCGGCCACGGCGCCGGCGAGACGCCTCGCGTGGTCGGTCAGGGCCGCCGGATCGTTCGCCGACAGCGGCCAGGGCACGACGCCCGGCTCGGGCTCGGGCTCCTGCTCCGGCTCCTGCTCCTGCTCCGGCTCCGCGTGCTCGAGGACGACGTGGGCGTTCGTGCCGGAGATGCCGAACGAGGACACCCCGGCCCGGCGCGGGTGGTCCGGCGCCGGCCACGGCCGCGCCGCGGTCAGCAGCCGCACGGCGCCGCCGGTCCAGTCGGCGAACGGTGTCGGCTCGTCGACGTGCAGCGTCGCCGGCAGCGTCCCGTGGCGCATCGCCATCACCATCTTGATCACACCGGCCATGCCGGCCGCAGCCTGGGCGTGCCCGATGTTCGACTTGATCGATCCGAGCCACAGGGGCCGGTCGGCGGGCCGTTGGGCGCCGTAGGTGGCGAGCAGCGCCCCGGCCTCGATCGGGTCGCCGAGCCGGGTGCCGGTGCCGTGCGCCTCGACCGCGTCCACATCGGCCGGTCGCAGTCCCGCCGACGCGAGGGCCTGGCGGATCACCCGCTGCTGGGCCGGCCCGTTCGGCGCGGCCAGCCCGTTGCTGGCACCGTCGGAGTTGACCGCCGACCCGCGCAGCAACGCCAGCACCGGATGGCCCTTGCGCCGCGCCTCGGAGAGTCGTTCCAGCACCAGGACGGCCGCGCCCTCGGCCCACGCGGTGCCGTCCGCGGCGGCGGCGAACGGCTTGCACCGTCCGTCCGGCGCGAGTCCCCGCTGGCGGCTGAACTCGGTGAACAGCCCCGGATCGGTCATCACGCAAGCCCCGCCCACCAGCGCCGTCGTGCACTCGCCGGCGAGCAGCGAGGCCCGCGCCAGATGCATGGCGACCAGCGACGAGGAGCAGGCGGTGTCGACCGTGAGCGCGGGCCCCTCCAGGCCGAGCACGTACGCGAGGCGCCCGGACGCGACGCTGACCGAGCCGCCGGTGAGCAGGTGCCCGCCCAGCTCGGGCGGTGCCTCGCTGAGCCGCGGGCCGTACTGCTGGCTCATGACGCCCATGAAGACCCCGGTCCGGGTGCCGCGCAGCTCCTCGGCGGCGATGCCGGCCCGTTCGAGCGCCTCCCAGCCGGTCTGCAGCAGCAGCCGCTGCTGCGGGTCCATGGCCAGCGCCTCCCGGGCCGAGATCCCGAAGAGGCCGGCGTCGAACCGGTCGGCGTCGTGCAGGAAGCCGCCGGCCCGGGCGTACGTGGTGCCGGGCCGGTCGGGGTCCGGGTCGAAGAGCGCGCCGAGGTCCCAGCCGCGGTTCTCGGGGAACGGCGTGATGGCGTCGCGTTCCTCGGCGAGCAGCCGCCAGAGCGCCTCGGGCGAGTCCACCCCGCCCGGGAACCGGCAGGCCATGGCGACGATCGCCACCGGCTCACCGGACGCGGCCACGCTCTCCTCCGGCTCAGGGGCCGCCGTCGCGCCGCCGAGGTGCCGGGCGAGCCGGGCCGGCGTCGGGTGGTCGAAGATCATGGCGGGGGTGGCGCGGACGCCGAGCGCGACGGCGAGCCGTCCACGCAGGTCCACCGCCATCGCGGAGTCGAGCCCCAGTTCCTTGAAGGTGCGAGCCGGGTCGATGTCGTCGGCCGACGAGTACCCCAGGGTGCCGGCGACCGCGGCCCGTACCGTTCGCAGCAGCGATCGGCTGTCGTTCGCGGGCACGGCTTCCGGTGCGGCGGCGCCCCCGCTGAACGTGTCCAGCCAGTAGCGCCGGCGCTGGAACGGGTAGGTGGGCAGTCGCGCCGGCGGCCCGCCCGGCCGCGGCACCACCGCCGTCCAGTCCACCGCGAGCCCTCGGACGTACGCCTGAGCGGCCGAGGTGAGCAGCCGCCGCAGGCCACCCTCGCCGCGCCGGAGCGAGCCGACGGTGACCACGTCCTCGCCCGCGCCGTCGGCCGTGTCCTGCACCGGTCCGACGAGCACCGGGTGCGGGCTCATCTCGACGAACGTGTGGTGTCCCTCGGCGATCAACCGCTGGACCGCGGGAGCGAAGCGGACTGGCCGTCGCAGGTTGCCGTACCAGTAGTCGGCGCCGAGCGCGGTGGTGTCGATCCGCTCGCCGGTGACGGTGGAGTAGAAGGCGGTCGTGGCCGAGCGCGGCCGGATCCCGGCCAGCGCGGCGGTCAGCGGCCCGGCCAGCGGCTCGACGCCCGCCGCGTGCGACGCGTAGTCCACCTGGATCCATCGTGCCCGCACGCCGGCCTCGGTCAGCGCGGTCACCAGCCGTTCCAGGCCGGCCCGCTCGCCCGAGACCACCGTCGCGGCCGGCCCGTTGACCGCCGCGACCTCGACACCGCCGGCGGCGAGCCGGGCCAGCCACCCGTCCACCTCCTCGGCGCCCAGCGCCACCGAGACCATGCCGCCGGTGCCGGCCAGCTCGCGCAGGGCACGGCTGCGCAGGGCGACGATCCGAGCCGCGTCGTCCAGGTCGAGGGCCCCGGCGACGTACGCGGCCGCGATCTCGCCCTGCGAGTGCCCGGCGACCGCGTCCGGGTGGACGCCCAGCTCGCGCCAGAGCGCGGCGAGGCCGACCATCACGGCGAACAGCACCGGCTGCACGACGTCCACCCGGTCGAGCGAAGCCGCGCCCGGCGCCCCGGTCACCACGTCGAGCAGCGACCAGTCCACGTACGGCCCGAGGGCGCTCGCCGACTGGTCGATGCTCTCCCGGAAGGCCCGCGACGTCCGGTACAGCTCGCCGGCCATGCCGTCCCACTGTGCGCCCTGGCCGGGGAAGACGAAGACCGTGCCGCCCCGCTCGGTCGCCACCCCGGTGACCGCGCCGGGCGCCGGCTCTCCCTCGGCCAGCAGGCCGAGCTGGGCTCGCAGCTCGGCCGGCCCGGTGAGGAGCACGGCGCGATGCGCGAAGGCGGTCCGGGTGCGCACCAGCGCCGAGGCGACCCCGTCCGGCCCGTCGGCCAGCCGCTCGGCCAGCCGCCCGGCCGTCTCCCGCAGCGCCTGCGGGTCCCGGGCGCTCAGCACGAACGGTGCCGCCGGCTCTCCGGGCTCCGCCTGCTCGCCGGCCGGCCAGGACGGAGGTCCGGCGACGACCACGTGACAGTTCGTGCCGCCCATCCCCCACGCGCTCACTCCGGCCAGGCGCGGTCCCTCGGGCCACGGCCCCGCCTCGGTCCGCACGCGCAGGTTGAGCCGGTCCAGCGGGATGTCCTCGGGAGCGGCACGGAAGTTCAGACCGGCGACCAGTTCGCCGCGATCGACGCAGAGCAGAACCTTGAGCAGGCCGGCCAGGCCCGCGGCCGCCTCCAGATGCCCGATGTTGGTCTTGACCGAGCCGACCTGCAGCGGCTCGGTACGCCCGTCGGCCGCGCCGGCCGCCTCGCCCAGTGCGGCCGCCTCCACCGGGTCACCGGCGCGGGTCCCGGTGCCGTGCAGCTCGACGTACCGCACCGCCGCCGGATCCACACCGGCGTCCCGGTACGCCTCGTGCAGCACGGCCGCCTGGGCCCGCGCGTCGGGGTCGGTCAGCGACCGGCCGCCGCCGTCGTTGTTCACGGCGCTGCCGCGCAGCACGCCGACCACCCGGTCCCCGTCGGCCAGCGCCCGGCTCAGCGGTTTGAGCAGCAGGCAGACGCCGCCCTCGCCGCGGGCGTAGCCGTTGGCCGCCGCGTCGAAGGTGTGGCAGACGCCGTCGGGCGACAGGCCGCCGAATCGTTCGGTGCTGAGCACCCGCTCCGGCAGCAGGTTGAGATTGACCGCGACGACGAGCGCGGCCTCGCACTCGCCGGCCCGCAGGCTGCGCATCGCGAGGTGCACCGCGACCAGCGACGACGACTGCCCGGTGTCGGCCACCAGGCTGGGCCCGGTCAGGCCGAACGAGAAGGACAGCCGGTTCGCGATCATCCCGCGGTGGCCGCCGGTCAGGGAGTTCGGCGTGGGCTCGACGCCGTCCCGGTACGCCAGCGCGGCGTAGTCGTCCCACATGGCGCCGGCGAAGACGCCGGTGCGGGTGCCACGTAGCCGAGCGGGCACGGCACCGGCCGACTCCATCGCCTCCCACGCGAGTTCCAGGGCGAGGCGCTGCTGCGGATCCATGACCGCGGCCTCGCGGGGCGCGATGCCGAAGAACGCCGCGTCGAACCCGGCGACGTCCTCGAGGAACCCGCCCCGGCGGGCCGCCTCCCCGACACCCGCGGCGGCCTCACCGCGGTCCGGCCACGGCGTGCCGAGCGCGTCTCGCCCCGCGCGCAGCAACTGCCAGAACGCGTCCGGGTTGTCGGCGCCCGGCAGCCGGCACGACATGCCGACGACCGCGATGGCTCGATCGATGTCATCACCGGTGCGCTCCGCCGCCGGCCGGGTTCCTGGTGCCGACACGCTTCCTCCTGCGCTAGGTCGACCACTGCCCGCCGTCACGGTGACGGCGCGACGCGGATCAGCTCGGCGGCGTCTGCACCGGCCGCGAGAAAATGCCGATCTGATTGCCGGAGGGGTCGTGCAGATGGGCGAAGATCGTGCCGTCCGGGCCGGTCGACTTCTCCGGCGGGGAAACGACTTTGCCGCCGGCCTCGACCGCCTTGGCGCAGGCCTGTTCGACGTCCTCGACCTGGATGCAGATGATCGCCCAGTTGAACGCCTTCTCGTTCACCCGGTTGTCCCACAGGCCGCCGTACGCGGACTTCTCGGACGGCGTACGAATGATGCTGTACGGATTTCCGTGCCCGGGCGAGAAGACCCAGCCGAACAGTTCTCCATAGAAATGCTCGACGGCCTCCGGCGCATCGGTGGAGATTTCGAAGGCGGCCACGCCGTTCAGCAGCGGCCGCCGCGGGTCATCCACGGGCTGGACTTTGTCGGCCATGAGACTCCCTCGTCGCTTATTGATTCCGCACCGCGATCAAGATGCGCGAAAAGCTTATGCAGCCGCCCCTTGCAAACGCCTTGTGAGAGGAGCGAAGCCTTTCTTGCAATCGCCTTGCAGTCCGATGGCACACCATTGCCCGGGTGACCGGACGGCCAATATCGTGCTGACCTGGAGAACTGACGTTTCACCATTGTCGGCTAGGAGAGAACGTGACGACACAAACGCCGGGCACCACCCCCGACCAGGTTTCCGATTTCTATGACGTCTACAACTCGCTGCTGCGCAAGTACTGGGACGACAACTTCCACTTCGGCTACTGGCTCGACGACACCGACGACAGTTCCGTGGCCGTGGCGACCGATCGGTTCACCGACATCATGATCGGCAAACTGCCGGTGGGACCCGGCGCGCGCGTGCTCGACGTGGGCTGCGGCATCGGCAAGCCGGCCGTCCGCCTCGCCCAGAAGACCGGCGCCTCGGTGGTCGGCATCTCGATCAACCAGCAGCAGGTGGACGAGGGCAACGCCCGCGCCGCCGCCGAGGGTCTCGCCGGCCGGGTCTCGTTCCGCCCGGCCAACGCGCTGGAGTTGCCGTTCGAGGACGGCTCCTTCGACGCCGTGCTCGCGTTCGAATCCATCTGCCACATGCCCCGGCTCCCCGCCCTGCGGGAGATGTCCCGCGTCCTCAAGCCGGGCGGACGCATCGCCCTGACCGACCTCATCAAGCTCGATGACTCGGACGGCAGCGCCGCCGACGCCGGCTTCGAGACCCAGGCGCTACCGCGCTACTCCGACTATCCGGCGCTGACGGCCGCCGCCGGCGTCGAGATCGATGAGCTGACCGACGTCAGTGCCCACACCAACCGCACGTACGCGGCCATGGCCGAGGGCATCACCCGCGGCACCGACGAGATCGTCGAGCAGTTCGGCCCGGGAGTGGTGAACGTTCTGCAGGCGGTCGCCGCTCCGCTGGGCCCCTCCGCCAGCGTCGGCTGCCTCATCATGGCCGGCCACAAAGCCGGCTGACACGGCCCGCCCGGGCCCGGCACCCGCCGGGCCCGGGCGGAACAAGGCCAGGAACGCGACAGAGGGCGACGGCATCCGCCGTCGCCCTCGCCGTTGGTGATCGCTACGCCTCACGTGGTCGCCGCGAGCGGCCGGCCGCGGCCCGAGCGGCGCAGGCGTGCCCGCTCCTCCGGGGTGAAGGGCGGTTCGCGGAGCTCCGGGTGCGTGGGCCCGGAGCGCAGCGCGGCCACCACCTCGGGCGCGCCCAGGCACTCCGACGAGGACGACAGGGTGGTCACCTCGACCACCGCGGCGCTCACCACCGGCTGGCGGGTGGCCGTCGCGCCGACCAGGTCGGCGAACCTCTGCCGTGTCCCCGCGTGCCGGTTCAGGCGCGGGTCCCGGCTGACCGTGCGGCAGTCCGGGAAGCAGATGTCCTGTGAGGTCGCCAGGGTCCACGGCTCGTCGACGACGGCGGCCACGCCTCGCATGACACGCCGGGCGAACTCGCCCGGTTCGCCGCCACGGCGCAGCTCGGCCTCGAGCACGCCGGCGCCACGGGCGGCCGCAACCATGCCATGGCCGTAGACCGGGTTGAACGCGGCCACCGCGTCGCCGAGCACCACCAGACCGTCCGGCCACTGCGGGAGCGCCTCGTAGTAGAGCCGCCGGTTCGCCGTGCTGCGCGACCGCTGGACCGAGGTCAGCGGTTCGGCCGCCGCCACGAGCTCGGCGATGATCGGATCCCGGAGGGTGCCGGCGAATCGGAGGAAGTCGTCGTCGCCGGCGGGCGGCTCGCCGCCGCGCGTACCGGAGAGCGTGACGATCCAGCGGCCGCCGTCGATCGGCAGCAGCTGCCCGTTGCGGCCCGGCTGCCCATCACGGTGATCGGCGTGGATGCTGACCCCGGGGAAGTCGTCGCCCGCCCAGTCCGGCATCCGGAAGGTGCGGGTGGCGTAGGTGATCCCGCTGTCCACGACGTCCTCGGGGGTTTCGCCGGCACCGAGCCCGGCCAGCCAGCGGCGCATGACCGACGCCCGGCCCGTGGTGTCCACCACGAGGTCGGCCGGCAGCTCGCTCGTGCTTCCGTCGGCGACCGACCGGAGCCGCACCCCGGTCACCCGCCGGGCGTCGCCGGTCACGCCGACCGCCTGCGTGCCGCCGCGCAGGGTGACGCGCTCGCCGGCCAGGGCGCGGCGCCGCACCAGATGGTCGAGCAACGGCCGGCCACAGGAGATCATGTATTGCGATTCCGGGAAGCGGTGCTGCCAGCCGAAGGCGGTCAGCGACACGTGCTGTCGCGGGATGCCGATGCGCCTCGCCCCGGCCGCGAACAGCTCGGCGGTCATGCCGGGCAAAATCCGGTCGATGGCCCGGCCGCCGCTCGACCACAGCTGGTGCACATGGCGGGCCTGCGGTAGACCGGTGCGCGGCCGCGGCTCCGGGGGCAGGTCGTCGCGGTCGACGACCGTGACGGCCCCGTAGTGGCGGGCCAGCACGGCCGCCGCGAGGACGCCGGCCAGGCTGGCTCCCAGGACGACGGCATGCCCGCCGGTTCGAGATCCCGTCATTGCTGTCTCCAAGAGCTCCGGACGCCCGTGATCAGGGGCAACAGCGCGTCGGTGATCGTGTTGATCACTTCGGACCGGCGGTCGGCCAGGAAGAAGTGCCCGCCGCGGAACACGTGCATGGCGAAGGGGCCGGTGGTGACGTCCTCCCACGCCTCGGCGTCGGCGATGCTGGTCTTGGGATCGCTGTCGCCGGTGAGCACGGTGATCGGGGCGGCGACCCGGGATCCCGGCACCATCCGGTACCGCTCGATCGCGGTGTAGTCACTGCGGACGGCCGGCAGGATCATCGCGAGCAACTCCCGGTCGTCCAGGAAGCGGGTGTCGGTACCGCTCAGCTTGCGCAGTTCCCGGACCACCCCGGCGTCGTCGAGCCGGTGCACATTCTCGTCCTCGCGGGACCGGGTCGGTGATCGCCGGCCGGAGGCGAAGAGCATGCTGGGGCGCACCCCGTCCGCCTCGAGCCGCAGCGCCACCTCGAAGGCCAGAGCGGCGCCCATGCTGTGCCCGAAGAGCGCGAGCGGGCGGTCGGCGAGAGGGCGCACCGCCTCGGTGACCCGCTCGGCCAGCACCATCAGGTCGTCGATCGGCGGGTCGAGGCGCCGGTCCTGCCGGGCCGGGTACTGCACGACCCCGCATTCGATGGTCGGCGCCAGGGACTCCGACATCGGGAAGAAGTAGCTCGCCGAGGCGCCCGCGTGGGGAAATGCGATCAGGCGAACCGCGGCGTCGCCAGAGCGGTGAAAGCGCCGAACCCACAGTTCGACGTTGGCATCTGCCGTCATTGTCCCGTTTCTCTCTCCGGCTACCGCCGTTCGCCGGTCACCTTGTAGGAGCCGAACGTGCCGACCTCGACCTCGCCGGTCATCGCGTCGGCACCCTGCAGGGTCATGTCGAAGCGAGTGGCCCACTCGATCGGCTGCTTGCGGTAGACGGTCCAGCGGACGCGATCACCGACGAGGGAGCCCTCCACGATGTCCTCCGTGGTGCCGAGGCCGGTGTACTTGCCGCCGACCTCGCCGGCGTCGGTGACGAAATCGGCGGTGGCGTAGTTGTCGCCCATCGGGCTCGACAGCGTCAGCTGCCAGGTTCCATCCAGACTCACGTGCCGTCCCTCTCTTCGCTTGTATCGACCGGAGTCACTGCCGCCGGGGGCGTGGGCCGGCCCGATCCCGAGGCGGGGAAGGCCTGAACGCGCAGCTCAGACGGCCTCGGCCCGATCAAGCTATAGCGGGCGGCCGAGCACGGCCAACCCCTAATCACGACCCCCTGACCAGCGGGCGACCCAAGGACAGTGGACGTCAGCGACGGGGCGGACACCCCTACCACATTGATCACTCCCCTATGGATGTCACGACTCCTATGCATTCCGTGACGGCGATGGCAAACTTGCTCGCGGTCCACCGAGCGAGTGATGTTCACCGCCGAACGGATGAAGCTCGGTGGCCGATCGGCCATACAGAAGTGGGAGGTGCTTTCTTCCAGCAGCACGCGAGACGTACGGGGAGTGCTTCGCTCAACTCTGGGGCACCCGAACAGCACTCGCCTCTCGCGGCATGGTTCGACATCCAGGGTCCACGGGGGACTCGAAGGAGTACACAGGATGGCTCTGGCGGAGCGGCAGAAACACGCAGCTCTCCTACGACACAACCTCGATCTGACGGTTGGCGGAAGCGGCCAGGTGATAGTCGTCACAAGCGGCGTCGCGGTCGGAAAATCGGCGCTGATGCGCGACTTCCTGGAGCAGGACAAACCGGCGATCATTCAACTGAGCGCGGTGGCGAGTCCCAGCGAGCGGACCTACCCCTTGGGGGTGATCCGGCAGTTGCTGCAGACGGCACCGCTCGATCAGCAGGCCCGCGAACGGTCCCAGCGGCTGTTCGACAAGTCCGGTACGGAACCCGTGCCGCCCTCGGTGATCTACGAGCTGTCCGAGATCATCCTCGACCTGGGGTCGGGACGGCCGCTCGTCATCGCCGTGGACGACGCGGATCACGCGGATCCGGCCTCGCTCGAATGCCTGCTCTATCTGTCCCGCCGGCTGCGGTCGATGCCGGTTCTGATGATCCTCAACCAGCCGGCCGGCCGGGAAGCGACGCAGGTGCCCTTTCAGGCAGAGTTGTCCCGGCAGCCGTACCACACACGGCTCCGGCTCCTCCCACTCTCACCCGCCGGCGCCCACGAGGTCCTGGCCGAGCACCTGCCCCCGGCCCGGGCCGGACGCCTGGCGCCGGCCGCCCACGCGGTGACCGGCGGCAATCCCGCCCTCCTGCGGGCCCTGGCCGACGACCAGGAGCCCGCCGCGACGGAGCTCGTGGTGGGCGCCGCCTTCCGCGAGGCGTACATCGCCTGCCTGCGCCGCTACGAGATCGAGTTCTTCCAGGTGGTCCACGCTCTGGCCGTACTGGGCGACCGGGCCGGGCGCGCGGCCGTCGCGCGGCTCGCCGGTGTCGACAGCGACACCGTCGACCAGGTGCTCGAGGCCCTGGGCCAATCCGGGCTGCTCACGCCGGACGGCGGATTCCGGCACACCGAGGCGCGCACCGCCGTGCTGCGCAGCGGTGGCCAGCACGGCCGGGCCGACGTCTACCACCAGGCCGCGCTGATCCTGCACGAGGAGGGCGCCGATCCCGGCGAGGTGGCACAGTGCCTGCTCACCGCGACCGCCCCGCCGCCACCGTGGACGGTGCCGGTGCTCCGCAAGGCGGCCGATCTGGCCATCGCCGCCGGCGATCCCGATCTGGCCGTGCGCCAGCTGCGCCTGGCCCTGCAGTCGGAAACCGGTCGCGACGAACAGGTGGCCGTGCAGACGCAGCTGGCCGCGGCCGAGTGGCGGCTCGACCCGGCCGCCGCCGGGCGGCACCTACCGGCTCTGGTCGTCGCGGTGAGCGAGCACCGCCTGCACCCCCGCGCGGTTCCCACCGTGGTGAAACAGCTGGCCTGGCAGGGTCGCGTCCGCGAGGCGGTCACCACCCTGCAAGCCGCCAGCAGCGGAATGGACGGGCAGGACCTGGAGACGGTCGCGGCCCTCGACGCCAGCGGCCGCTTCCTGTCCTATCTCTACCCCGATGTCGCGCTTCCGGAGACCCCGCCGAGGTACATCCTGGGCGCCTCCGGCATCGACCGGGTCCGCTCGGCGCTGGCGATGGCGCGACGGGCTCTCGGCAACGCCCCGATGGAGGGCACGGTCTCGGCCGTCGACGAGCTCATGCACGCCTTCCTCAAACCGGCCAACCACATTCCCGGTGAGGCCGCGATGGCCGCCCTCGAGACGTTGCTCTACACCGACGCCATCGAGGACGCCGAGCGATGGTCCTGCATCGTGCACGAGGAGGCCGTCCGGCGGGCGGCACCGGTCTGGCAGGCGATCTTCGCCGGGGCCCGGGCCGAGGTGGCGTTCCGGCGGGGTGACCTGGCCGCCGCGGCCGAGTTCGGCCAGGAGGCGTTCGCCCGGATGTCCTTCAGCGGCTGGGGCATCGCCGTCGGCGGCCCGCTCTCCACCCTGATCCTCACGTCCACCGCGCGCGGCGACCGGGAGGAAGCCGCCATGGCCTTGGAGAAGCCGGTTCCCTCCGAGATGATGCGCACCCCCCTGGGCGTCCGCTACCTCTACGCCCGGGGCCGGCACCACCTGGCGACCAACCGGCTCCGCGAGGCGCTGTCCGACTTCCAGACCTGCGGGCGGCTGATGAGGCAGTGGGACATGGACCAGCCCGCACTGGCACCGTGGCGGGCCGAGGCCGCGACCGCCCTGATACACCTGGGCCAGCCGGGGCGGGCCCGGGAGCTGGCCGAGGAGGAGCTGCGCCGCTCCTCGGAGCAGCGGACCCGGAGCCGGGCGCTGACCCTGCGCGCGCTGGGCATGACGGGCAGCCCCCAGCGGTGCGTGGGGCTGCTCACCGAGGCCGCCGAGATCTTCGAGGAGTGCGGCGACCAGCTCGAGCTGGCGCACACCCTCAAGAGCCTCGGCGAGGCGCACCGGGCGCGCGGCGACCTCGCCCATGCTCGCATGGTGTTGCACCACGCCAACCAGGTGGCCGTCGGATGCGGCGCCGAGGTGATGCAGCGGCGCATCTCGCCCTACCGGCAGCATGTCGCGGTCCGGCCGGGCGCCGTTCCGGACGAGACGGTCAAGCTGGAGGACCTGAGCGACGCCGAGCGGAGGGTGGCGCAGCTGGCCGCGCACGGACTGACCAACCGCGAGATCTCGGCCCGCCTCTACATCACCATGAGCACCGTCGAGCAGCACCTGACCCGCGTGTACCGGAAGTTGTCGATCAAGAGCCGCAACGACCTACCGCGCGGGCTCAGTGGGGGCTTCGCGCAGACCGCGTGACCCCGGCCGGGTCGTCCGGGTGAAGTCGCAGGGGGTACGGAGGGAAGCCGCCCGTCAGGGCGGTCACCTCCTCCCCGACGTCGCGCAGCGCCCGGGCGCCGGCCGCCGAGCCCGGGTCGCCGCGCACGGCTGTCCCGATCATGCGGGCGATCTGCCGCATCTCGGGCTCCCGCATGCCCTGCGCGGTGACGCTGGACGTGCCGACGCGCACACCGGAAGCGACGGCGGGTTTCTCGGTGTCGTACGGGATGGCGTGTTTGTTGAGGGCGATCCGGGCCTGGGCGCACCGGGCCTCGGCCTCCCGCCCGCACAGCTCCAGCGCCCGCAGGTCGAGCACGGCCAGGTGGGTGTCGGTGCCCCCGGTGACCGGGCGCAGGCCCTCGGCCGCCAGCCCGGCGGTCAGGGCCCGGGCGTTGCCGACGACCTGCCGCGCGTACGCCCGGAAGGCGGGCGTGGCCGCCTCGTTCAGCGCGACCGCCTTGGCCGCGACGGTGTGCATCATCGGGCTGCCCTGGCTGAACGGGAAGACCGCACGGTCGATCCGCTCGGCGAGCTCGGCCCGGCAGAGGATCATGCCGCCGCGCGGCCCGCGGAGCACCTTGTGCGTGGTGCAGGTGACGACGTCGGCGTACGGCACGGGCGACGGCACGGCCCGCCCGGCCACCAGGCCGATGAAGTGAGCCGCGTCGACCAGGAGGTAGGCGCCGACCTCGTCGGCGATGTCGCGGAACGTGGCGAAGTCGATCGTCCGCGGGTAGGACGTCGAGCCGCAGATGATCATCTTGGGCCGGTGCGCCAGCGCGAGGTCGCGCACCTCGTCGTAGTCGATCTCCTCGGTGTTGGGGGTGACGCGGTAGCCGACGGGATGGAACCACTTGCCGGAGAAGTTGCCCCGGCTGCCGTGGGTCAGGTGACCGCCGTGTGGCAGCTCCATGGCCAGCACGACGTCGCCCGGCTCGGCCAGCGCGGCGTAGGCGGCGAGGTTCGCGGCGGTGCCCGAGTGGGGCTGCACGTTGGCATGGTCAGCGCCGAACAGGTCACGGGCGCGCTCGACGGCGAGCAGCTCGGCCCGGTCCACCTCGGCGCACCCCCCGTAGTACCGCCGGCCCGGGTAACCCTCGGCGTACTTGTTGGCCAGGGTCGAGCCGAGCGCCGCCAGCACCGCCGTCGAGGTGAAGTTCTCGCTGGCGATCAGCTGCAGATGTCCCCGCTGGCGCTCCAACTCGGCCAGCACGACGTCGGCGATCTCCGGATCGGCACATGCGAGCGCGTGGAAATCCGGCCCCCAGAACGTGTCCACACGCCCTCCCCGGCTAGGCAACGCCGCCGAAATCCAGCATATGGCTTAACGAGGGTGTTCTGCGGGCACACTCTGCAGTTATGCGCTGCTTGGTGACGGGTGCGACCGGATACATCGGCGGGCGGCTGACCCCGCGCCTGCTCGACGCCGGCCACGAGGTGCGTTGTCTGACCCGCGGGCCGCAACGGCTGCGAGACGTGCCGTGGGCCGGCCGGGCCGAGATCATGCAAGGCGACCTGGAGGACGCGGCGTCGCTGCGGGCCGCGTTCGAGGGCGTGCAGGTCGCCTACTTCCTGATGCATTCGCTGGGCCGGCGCGACTTCGAGAAGCGTGACCGGCGGGCGGCGGAGAACTTCGCGGCGGCGGCCCGGGCCGCGCACGTGTCCCGCATCGTCTATCTCGGCGGCCCCGAACCGCCCGAAGGCGAGAAGGCCAGCGCCCACCTGCGCTCGCGCACCGAGGTGGCGCGGATTCTGCTGGCGAGCGGGGTGCCGACGACCGTCCTGCGGGCGCCGGTGATCATCGGGTCGGGCTCGGCGTCGTTCGAGATGCTGCGCTACCTGACCGAGCGCCTGCCGGTCATGGTGACGCCACGCTGGGTACGCAACCGCATCCAGCCGATCGCGGTCCGTGACGTGCTGCGGTATCTCATCGTGTCGGCGAGCATGCCGTCGTCGGTCAACCGCGCGTTCGACATCGGTGGCCCGGACGTCCTCACGTACGCCGAGATGATGCAGCGCTACGCGCGGGTCGCCGGCCTGCGCCGCCGCGTCGTCGTGCCGCTGAAGCCGCTGAGCCCGTGGCTGTCGGCCCACTGGGTCGGCCTGGTCACGCCCGTGCCCAACGCGATCGCCCGGCCCCTGGTGGCGAGCCTGGTGCACGAGGCCGTGGCCCACGAGAACGACATCGCCGAGTTCTCCGCCGAGAAGCCGCTCGGCTTCGACGAGGCCGTCCGCCGCGCCCTCGGCAAGATCCGGGACGCGAACGTGGAGACCCGGTGGGCCGACGCGGCCGGACGGGACGCGGCGGCGGAACCCCTGCCCTCCGACCCGGAGTGGTCCGGCGGCAGCGTCTACGTCGACGAGCGCTCGCGGCCGGTCGACGCCCCGGTAGACGCGCTGTGGCGGGTCATCGAGGGTGTGGGCGGCGAGAACGGCTGGTACTCGTTCCCCCTGGCCTGGTCGGTGCGCGGCTGGCTCGACCGGCTGGCCGGCGGGGTGGGGCTGCGCCGGGGCCGCCGCGACCGCCAGCACCTGCGGGTCGGCGAGGCCCTGGACTGGTGGCGGGTCGAGGAGATCGTGCCCGGCCGGCTGCTGCGCCTGCGGGCCGAGATGCGGGTGCCCGGCCGGGCCTGGCTCGAGATGTGCGCCATCGAGGACGGCGACGGCCGCAGCGTCTACCGCCAGCGCGCCGTCTTCCTGCCCCGCGGCCTGGCCGGCCACGCGTACTGGGCCTCGGTCCTGCCCTTCCACGGCGTCATCTTCAGCGGCATGGCCCGCAACATCGCGCGCGGCGCCGCCCGCCGAACCGGCTCACCTGCTACTTCGCCGCGGCGCGGGTGAGGCGGTCGCGGACCGCGAGCCAGTCCTCGGTCTGTGGCGGCTCCTGCACCAGGATCGTGGCCACGCCGGCGTCGTCCAGGCGGTGCAGGGCGGCGTAGAGGTCGGCCGCGTACTCGGCCGGGTCGGCGGAGAGGATCTCGGCGCCCGGCACGTCCGCGGTCTCGTACGTCAGCACGCCGATCGGCCCGGCCAGCTCGGAACGGTCGACGTCACGCACGTCCTTGGCGAGGATCAGCGTCGCCCGGGGCGCGTAGTGGCGCCGGCTCATGCCCGGCGACGGGCGGGCGGTGCCGTCGGTGACCGCGTCGGGCAGGCCGATCGACCCGGTGACCTCGCGGATCGTACGAAGGGGCAGCGCACCCGGGCGCAGCAGCGTGGGCGTCCCGCCCACCAGGCTCAGCACCGTCGACTCGATGCCCCACGAGCTTGCGCCGCCGTCGAGCACGAGCGGCACGCCGGGCAGGCTGCGCACCACGTGCTCGGCGGTGGTCGGCGAGATCGACTCGGAGCGGTTGGCGCTGGGCGCGGCGAGCGGCAGCCCGCTCGCCTCGAGCAGGCGCAGCGCCACCTCGTGGGCCGGGATCCGGAGCGCGATGGTGTCGTCGCCGGCGCCCACGCCGGCGAGGTGACGGGCCCGCGGCAGCACGAGGGTCAGCGGTCCCGGCCAGAACCGGGCGGCCAGCTCGTTCGCGAGCGACGGCCACGAGTCGGTCAGCCCCCGGGCCGCCTCGACGTTCGCAACGTGCACGATCAGCGGGTTCCACGACGGGCGGTTCTTCAGCCGGTAGATCTCGCCGACGGCCTTGGCCGAGAACGCGTTCGCGCCCAGCCCGTACACGGTCTCGGTGGGGAAGGCCACGACGGACTCGGCCCGCAGCACCTCGACGGCCCGGCGCAGCCCTTCCGCGTCCGGGCGGACGATCTTGTCGGAGGCGGGAGTCACGGCAGGAGCAGGGTGGCGAACGGGACCGTGGTGTCCTCGATCTCGTTGCCGATGCGCTGGAAGGTCTGGTCGCCGCGCCCCCACGGGTCGTCGAGGTCGTCGTCCTCGCGCGGCGGGTCGTCGCCGCGCAGCCGGGCCACCTCCTCGACGATCGCCACGCCGCGGGCGTGCACCGCCTCGGGCCGGGGCTCGGCCGCGGGCAGCCGGCTCTCGTCGACGCGCGCCAGCAGCCGGCCGAACTCGCCGGTCACGAAGGTGCGCGAGGCCGCCTCGGGCCGCAGCGCGACCACGTAGTCGAGCTGGTCGGCGGTGGCGGTCAGGATCACGTCGGCCTCGTCGATGAAGTCGCCGCGCAGCTTGCGGGCCGCGAAGCCCTCGGCCGCGCCGCCGCGGGCCCGCACCTGACGGGCCGCGGGCGGGTTCATCTCCTCGCCCTCGTGCCAGCCGCCGGTGCCGGCGCTCAGGCTGCGGACCAGCTTCTCGCCGTCCTCGCCGGCGCGGTCCTTGACGGCGCGGGCAAGTAACCGCTCGGCCATCGGCGAGCGGCAGATGTTTCCCATGCAGATGTGCAGGACGGTGAACGGCTCCACGTCAGCCCTCCGCCGCCACGATATCCGGAACCACGTCGCGCAGCTTCTCGAACGGCACGGCGCCGTTGCGCAGCACACGCGGCACGTCGCCGGTCACGTCGACGATCGTGCTGGGCGCCGGGTCGAGCGCGGGCCCCGCCTCGAGGTAGACCCGCACCGCGTACTCCAGCTGGTCGCGGGCCTCGTCGGCGGTGTTCGGGGCGAGCCGGCCCATCTTGTTGGCAGTGGTGACGGCCATCGGGCCGACCTCGCGCAGCACCTCGAGCGCGACCGGGTGCAGCGGCATGCGCACCGCCACCTGCCCGCCGGTGTCGCCCAGGTCCCACTGGAGGCTGGGCGAATGCTCGACGTAGAGGGTGAGGGCGCCCGGCCAGAACGCGTCGGCCAGCTCGCGGGCCGCCTTGGGCAGCGAGTAGACCAGGCCGTCGAGGGTGTGCCGCGACCCGACCAGCACCGGCGGCGGAACCTGGCTGGTGACGCTGCGCGCCTGGTGCAGGGCGGTGATCGCGTGCGGGGTGAAGGCGTCGGCGCCGATGCCGTAGACCGTGTCGGTCGGCATCACCACCAGCTCACCGCTCTTGACCGCCTCGACGGCGGCGGCGATGCCGCGATCCCGGTCCGCGGTGGTACGGCAGTCGTAGAGCATCACACCGTGCAGTCTGCCATGCGCCGCGGCGCATCGATCAGGTGCGCCGTGCCGTCGCGTACCTGGGCCGGCCCGTGAGATCGGCGTGCGCGGTCACCTCGGTGAACCGGCCGTCGGCGCGCAGCAGGCCCGGCACCGCCGAGCCGTGCACGTCGTCGTGCTCGATTCCCACCACACCTCCGGGTTTCAGCAGCTCGGCGGCCCGCTCGATGACGGGGCGGATGACGGTGAGCCCGTCGGCCCCGCCGAAGACCGCCTCGGCCGGGTCGTGGTCGGCCACCTCGGGCGGCACCGGGGTGCCCTCCGGCACGTACGGCGGGTTGCAGAGCAGCACGTCGACGGCCCCGCACAGTTCGTGCAGCAGCGAGGGATCGGTGACGTCCCCCGCGACGACCTCGACGGCCGGGAACGCGGCGGCGTTGCGCCGCAGGTAGCCCAGCGCGACCGGCGAGCGTTCGACGGCGACCACCCGCGCGGCCCGGCTCTCGTCGGCCACCGAGATCGCGATCGCGCCGGTTCCGCTGCACAGGTCGACCACTGTCGCCCCGGGGGCGGTGTGCTCGATGCCCCAGCCCGCGAGAAGCTCCGTCTCGGGTCGTGGGACGAAAACGCCGTCGCCGACGGAAAGTTCCACGTGCCGGAACGCGGCCGTGCCGAGCAGGTGCTGCAGCGGGACGCGGCGGGCCCGCTCGGCCACCAGCGCCCGGAACCGGCGCCGCTCGTCGTCCCGGATCCCGTCCACCAGCAGCAGACGGCCGCGCGGGATCTCCAGCACGTGCGCGGCCAGCAGCTCGGCGTCGACCCGCGGCGACTCGACGCCGGCCGTGGAGAGATCGGCGACCGCCGCTGTCATCGCCTCGCTCAGCCGCGTCCGCGTCACGGATCGGGAGCTGTCTTCAGAGTCCGGGTCCACGGCATAATCATGTACGTCACGTGCGGCGCCGACCGGCCGGGTCGGCGATCTGTCCGCGTGGCACGGGTGGGAGGCGCCTGGTGAGTTGGTTGGACCAGCTCGCGGAGAACGTCGACGAGCTGCACCGCGCGGGCGCCCTGCAACAGGACGGCCGGTCGGCGGAGGCGCTCCCGATCCTCGACGGTGTCCTCGCCACGGCCACCGATCCCACGACCCGGGCGTACGCGCTGGTCCAGCGATTCGGCGCGCTGATCAACCTGGGCCGCGTGGCCGAGCTGGCGACAGCGATGTCCGCCGCCGACAACGCGGTCCGCGAGATCCCCGACCCCTACCTGCGCGGCCAGATGCACGCCTTCGCCGCCCTCGGCGCCCACCTCGAGCGCAACCTCGACCGCGGCGTGACCCACCTCGTGCAGTCCTCCCGGGCGCTGGCCGCGGTCCGCGAGAACGACTCCGAGACCGCCTGGGGCTGGCACGATCTGGCCATGGCGTACTCGTACCTGGGCTTCCACGGGCACGCGCTGACCGCCATCGAGCAGGCCCGGCAGGTCGGCGCCGCGGTCGGCATGGCGCCCGAGATCTTCGCGGCGCCCGGCATCCGGCTGCGCAACGCGGTCTCCCTCGACCATCAGGGCGACACCGACGGCTGCCTGCGGGTGCTGCGCGACATCGACGCCGAGCTGATCCGTTTCGGCGCGGCCGGCGCCGGCCGGCTGCGCCCCGGCAGCCGGGCGGCGTACGGCTACGCACTGGCCCGCCGGGCCGCTCTGGGCGAGGAGACCGAGGCCGACGCGAGCGAGTGGCTGACCGGCGGCGGCGACAGCGTGCGTACCCGCGACCTGCGCCACCTGGGCAACGTCTGCCTGTCCATCGCCGGCGGCCGGCCCGGGCACGCGCTGTCCATGCTGGACGCGGTGCCGGTCGCGCCCGAGGTTCTGGGCGCGGCCGAGCCGGCCCGGCTGCGCAGCATCTGTCACGCCGCCGCGGGTGACCACGCCGCCGCCCACACCGCCGACCGCTACGCGTTCCGCCTGGCCGCCCAGCGCATCGACCGGCTCCGCGACGGCTATCTCGACGGCGTCGCGGCCCGGCTCGACACCCAGGAGACGCAGCGCGACCCGGGCCGCTTCGGCGACGAGACGCTGACCGATCCGCTGACCGGCCTGCCCAACCGCCGCCAGCTCGAGCGCTACGTGGCCGCTCTGCTGGCCCGGGGCGAGCGGGCCGCGGTGGGGGTCTGCGACCTGATCGGCTTCACCGCGGTGAACGCGCGGCACGGCCGCCACTGCGGCGATCTCGTGCTCCAGCGCATCGCCGGGGTCCTGAACCGGGTGATGCGCCGCGGCGATTTCGTGGCCCGGTTCGCCGGCGACGAGTTCGTGGTGGTGCTGCCCGGCGCCGGCACGACGCAGGCGGCCGAGGTGTCGCGCCGGCTGGCCGCCGCCACCAACGCGGAGAACTGGCAGGTCCTGGTGCCCGGCACGCCGGTCGGCCTGGCCGCCGGATGGTCCGAGGTGGGCACCAACGGCCGTACGCTCAGCGCGGCCCTGGCCGCCGCCGCGGCGAACCGGACACCCACCCGATGACGACGACGTAGCGGCCCCGCGATGGCCACGATCGAGCTCGGCGAGATCTCCGGCCGCCGCCCGGAGGATCGCCGCCGCCCGCTCGGTCGCGACCGGCGGATCGCCGGCGCCGCGATCGCGATCCTCGGCCTCGGCCTGGTCGCCGGCTCCGCGGTGCCCGAGCCGCGGGGTGTCCGTCCGCTGTGGAGTGCGGCGGCGGCCGGCATGGCGCTGACGGCGGAGGCGGTCTATCTGCACCGCACCGACGGTCGCGGCGGCTCGTTGATCAGCGCGTACGACCTCGACACGGGCCGCCTCCGGTGGCAGCGGCCGCTACCCGGCCCGGTCGGATATGTGCAGGCCACCGAGGAGGCCGGCCTCCTCCTGGTCCCGGCCGAGGCGGGCCGGTCGGGATATCGCACGACCGCGCTCTCCGCGGCGACCGGCGAGGAGGTGTGGCGGGCGGACGGCGAGCCACGCACGGTCGACGGCGGCACCGCGCTGATGGCCGGCTACACGGCCGACGGTGGCCTGCGGCAGATGCGGCTGATCCGGCTCGCGGACAACGGCACCCTCTGGCAGCGCGACACCCCGGGCGTACGCAACCAGGTCGTGGCGATGTCCGGCGGCCGGCCGGAGAGCGTGGTCACGGCGACCGCCGCCGGTGAGGTGCGGGTCTACGCGTACGCCACGGGGGTGCTCACCGCGTCCGGCCGGATTCCGATGGTCGAGCCGCGGCCCGAGGAGGGCTACTTCAACGACCTCGCCGCCTTCGGCGGGCGCCTGGTGGTCAACCGATCCCGGGGCGGTGTCTTCGAGTTGAGCGTCTACCGGCTGGACACGCTGCGGGAACTCTGGGGGTCGAAGGGCACCGACGGGTACGCCTTCTCGTGCGGCCCGTCGGTGTGCCTCAGCGGCGCCGCCGGTCTGGTCGCCCACGACCCGGCGACCGGTCGGGTCCGCTGGCGCCTGCCCGGCCTGACCAACGCCCTGGCCGTCGGCGACGACCGGCTGGTGCTCGACGACGGCCGCGAGGAGAGCGAGCCGGTGCTGGTCGACGCGACCACCGGCGAGCCGGTCGGCGCGCCGGGGCGGGGCAGCGCGGTCTGGAGCCCGGATCCGGCCGGCCGGATCCTGCTGCTGCGTTCCACGGTCACCCCGCCCGGGCGCACCGCGGTGACCCGCTGGGATCTGGACACCGGCCGCCAGACGCCGCTCGGCACGATCGGCCACATGTCCGGCTATCACTGCGAGTCGGCCGCACGCTTCCTGGCCTGTGGCCGCGACGACCGCGTCGAGGTCAGCGAGGTGCCGTGAAGCTCGTCTCGCCGGCCAGCCGGGCCTCGCGGTCGGCCGCGGCCAGGGCGTCCAGAACCCCGTCGAGCTCGCCGTTGAGGGCCAGGTCGAGGTTGTACGCGGTGTAGCCGATCCGGTGGTCGGTGATGCGGTTCTGCGGGAAGTTGTACGTCCGGACGCGCTCGGAGCGGTCGACCGTGCGCACCTGCGCCTTGCGGGAGTCGGACGCGGCCGCGTCGGCCTCCTCCTGCGCGATGGCCAGCAGCCGGGAGCGCAGGATGCGCATCGCCGACTCCTTGTTCTGGAGCTGGCTCTTCTCGTTCTGGCAGCTCACCACCGTGCCCGTGGGCAGGTGGGTGATGCGTACGGCGGAGTCGGTGGTGTTCACCGACTGGCCGCCCGGTCCGGACGAGCGGAAGACGTCGATGCGCAGGTCGTTCGGCTCGATGTGGATCTCGACGTCCTCGGCCTCGGGCAGCACCAGCACGCCGGCCGCCGAGGTGTGGATGCGGCCCTGCGACTCGGTGACCGGAACACGCTGCACCCGGTGCACGCCGCCCTCCCACTTGAGCCGGGACCAGACGCCGTGGCCGCCCGCGGGCACGCCCTTGGTCTTGACCGCGACCGAGATGTCCTTCACGCCGCCGAGGTCCGACTCCTGCGAGTCGATCACCTCGACCACCCAGCCGTGCCGCTCGGCGTAGCGGGTGTACATGCGCAGCAGATCGCCGGCGAACAGGGCCGACTCCTGGCCGCCCTCGCCCGCCTTGATCTCGACGATCACGTCCTTGGCGTCGTTGGGGTCGCGCGGGATCAGCATCTCGCCGAGCTTCTCCTCCAGCGGCGGCAGTGTGGCCGCCACGGCCTCGACCTCGGAGGCGAAGGACGGGTCCTCGGCCGCGAGTTCCTTGGCCGCGGCCAGGTCGGCCCGGGCCGCCTCGAGCTCCGCGTTTGCCGCGTAGATCGGCGCCAGCTCGGCGAAGCGGCGGCCGACCCGGCGTACGAGAGCCTGGTCAGCGTGGATGGAGGGATCCTCCATCTGCTTCTCGAGCTGGGTGTACTCGTCGAGAAGGCTGCTCAGCCGGTCGGTGCTCACGGGTCTCTCCCCACGGACGAAGGTCGGATCACACATGCGAACGGCGCCCGCCCCCGGAATCCGGGTGCGGGCGCCGTCGACGCGGTTACTTCTTCTTCGCGGCGTTGACCTTGGCGTACTTGGCCTGGAACTTCGCCACGCGGCCCGCGGTGTCGAGCACGCGCTGCTTGCCGGTGTAGAACGGGTGGCAGGCGCTGCAGGTCTCGACACGGATGTCGCCCTTGGCGGTGCTGCGGGTGGAGAAGGTGCTGCCGCAGGAGCAGATGACCTCGGTGGTCGTGTACTCCGGGTGGATGCCGCTCTTCATTTTTCTCGGTCCCTCTCAGTTGGTGGTCGCCGGGTCGCTGTCAGCACCGCGCCGCCCCGCAAGGACCAAAACCCTGGGGGCAACGTGGCTCGGCGTGAACCGGAACCTTGGCCGATGGACCAGTCTGCCATGTCTCGAGTCGTACCGAGAAATCACCGGTCCGATCGGCTCCAACGCGCGCCTACTCACCACTATTCCCCGCGCCTAACGCGAATAATGTCCGTTTCTCGTCCGGTAAAGTCGCAGGCGCATGACCAGACTGCTGATCACCCGGGGTCTGCCGGCGTCCGGCAAGACCACGTTCGCGCGCAAACTGCAGCCCGGCGTGGTCCGGGTCAACCGTGACGACCTGCGCTGGATGCTGCACGGCACCCGGCTCTACACCCAGTGGGCCGAGGCCCAGGTCACCGACGTTCAGCGGGCCACCGTCGAGGCGCTGCTGCGCCGGCGCACCAGCGTGGTCGTCGACGACACCAACCTGCGGCCCAGCAAGGTCCGCGAGTGGGCCGAGTTGGCCGCCCGCCACGGCGCGAGCTTCGAGGTGCACGATTTCACCGACGTACCGCTGAAGGAATGCCTCCGGCGTGACGCCGCGCGGCCGGAGAACGAGCGGGTCGGCGAGGACGCCATCCGCCGCATGTTCGACCGCTACCTGGCCCACCGGTCCCTGCCGCTTCCCGTGCCCTACGTGCCGCCCGGAGCGCTCGCCGCCGTCTACGACCCCGATCCGGAGCTCCCGCCGGCGTTGCTGGTCGACATCGACGGCACCGTCGCGCTGATGAACGGCCGCGGCCCGTACGACTGGGACGAGGTCGGCTCCGACCTCCCGCACCAGTCGGTGATCACGGCGGTGCGGGCGATGCACGCGGCCGGCAACGCGATCGTCTTCTGCTCGGGACGCGACGAGGTCTGCCGGGCCGAAACTGAGGCCTGGCTGGGGCTTTACGTCGACGTGCCGTACGAAGCACTATTCATGCGGCCCTGGGGCGACGCCCGCAAGGACTGGGTGGTCAAGCAGGAGATCTTCGAAGAGGAGATCCGCGACCGCTGGCGGATCGTCGGCGTCTTCGACGACCGGCGACAGGTGGTACGGATGTGGCGCGAACTCGGCCTGACCGTGTTCCAGGTGGCGGAAGGAGACTTCTAGTGAAGTATCCCCGCACCTTCCACCTGCCCACCTCACCCGGCGCCACCCACGACGACAAGGTGCAGCACGATCTGTCCTGGCTGGACGGTGAGCTCGTGGTGACCGAGAAGCTGGACGGCGGCAACCTCACCTTCACCCGCGACGCGATGTACGGGCGCTCCCCCGACTCGGGCACCCAGCCGTGGGACCGCCCGGCGAAGGCGCTGTGGGCGATGACGGCGTACCGGATCCCGGACGACTGGCGCGTGTGCGGCGAGTCGATGTGGGCCCGGCGCAGCATCGCGTACCGCGACCTGCCCGGCGTCTTCATCGTCTTCGGCATCTGGGACGAGACGGACACCCTGCTCGGCTGGGACGACACGGTCGACTGGGCCCATCGGCTCGAGCTGCCGGTGGTGCCGGTGCTCTACCGCGGCGGCAGCTTCACCGAGGCGTGCCAGGCGTGGGCCGCGCGCCGCGACGAGAACACCTCGGAGGGGTACGTGGTCCGGGCGGCCGGGCGCATCCCGGCCGCCGAGTTCGACCACAAAGTGCTCAAGTGGGTACGCGCCGGTCACGTCCGCACGCCCGACTCGTGGCGCCACCGCGACGATTTCGCCGTGAACGAGTTCGCCTAAGCGCCGAGCAGACCCCGGTAGTGGTCGAGCAGGAAGGTGCCCTTGAAACCGGCGGCGGCCTCGGCGTCGAAGAAGCCGAACTCGGGGGCGTAGCCGGCGCCGCCGGCCGGCCCGACCGTGACGATGATCCCGTCCGGGAACGGCTCGTACGGGGTCAGCGGCCCGCCCTCGATCAGGGCGCGGATGTTAGCGGCGGCCACCTCGGCCTGGCGCGAGGCGGCGCGGCCAGTCTTGATCTCCGGGGTGTCGTTGAGGTCGCCCACGGCGAACACCCGCTCCTGCCCGGTGACGCGCAGGTGCTCGGTGACCGTCAGCCGGCCGTCGGGCCGACGGGCGGTGGCCAGCTCGGCGCCCAGATAGCCGCTCGACACCGTGCCGCCGTAGCAGGCGAACCACAGATCGGCCGCGATCACCTCGCCGGCGCCGGTGGTCACCGTGAACGGCCGGACGGCGCCGGCCGGAGTGTCCGGCGCGGTGTCCAATTTGGTGTCGAGCAGCACTCGTACCCCTAATTCGTCCAGCTGCCGGGCCACATCCGCGCGCATCTCGTCCGGGAACCGGCCACCGAACATCTCGGCCGACGGGTCGACCACGGTCACCGGCTTACCCGGCCAGGCCGCGGCGATCTCGCCGGCGAACTCCACGCCGATCGCACCGGCGCCGAGCAGCAGCACCCCGGACGCCCGGTCCAGCGAATCGTGCAGCTCGCGCAGCCGCCCGGCCACCGCGTCCCGTTCGGGGTGGTCGAGCCGGGTCGGGAACGGGCCGGTCGAGCCGGTGGCCAGCACCACGTAGTCGGCGTCCAGGCGGGTCCCGGAGGCCAGCTCGACCACGCCGGGGCGCACCTCGGCCGCGGTGTCACGGATCACCCGGCCCCGGGACAGCAGACCGTCGTACGAAAAGAAGATCTTCTCCTGCCAGGCCGGATCGGCCACCGCCCGCAACTGGGCGACGTGATGGAAGAACATCTCCTTCGGCTCGATCACCGTCACGTCCGCCACGTCGTCCAGGGCCCGGGCCACCACGATGCCGCCGTAGCCGCCGCCCACCACAATCACTTTCGTCATGCCGGGAACTGTTCTGCGCCCGGCGGCGAGCAGGGAGACCGCGCTCAGAGTGGTAGCGGCGGGGCCACCCTGGCGGGCCGGGCCGTTGTTACCGTCGACTCGTGGGCGACAACGAGCTGGGCACATTCCTGCGGGCGCGGCGGGCCGAGGTGACGCCGGCCGAGGTCGGGCTGCCGCCGGGCACCCGGCGGCGCACGCCCGGGCTGCGCCGGGCCGAGGTGGCCATGCTGGCCGGGGTCAGCGTGGAATACCTGATCCGCCTCGAGCAGGGCCGCGACAAACACCCGTCGCCGCAGGTGCTGGCCGCGCTGGCCGGCCCGCTGCGGCTGACCGCGGCCGAGCGCGACCACCTCTACAAGCTGACCAAGTCGTCCAGGCTGATCTGCGGCGCGCTGGCCCAGGACCCGATGCGGACCGTCCGGCCCGGCCTGCGGGCGGTGCTCGACCGGCTCGAACCGGCCGCGGCGATGCTGACCAACCAGGTCGGCGACCTGATCGCGTACACCTCGGGCTTCCGTCTTCTGGCCGGCCCCATCGGCCTGCTCGACGGCGATCCGCCCAACCTGACCCGCTATCTGTTCGCCGATCCGCGCGCCCGGGACGCTTATCCGGACTGGGCCCACATGGCCGACGAGCAGGTGGCAGTACTCAAGGCGGGCCCACCCCGCCCGGATTTCGCGGACGAGCTGACCGTGCTGGCCGGCGCCGAGTTCACCGAGCGGGCCGAACGGGTGCCGGGCCTGCCCCGCCCACACGGCCTGCTGCGCCTGGCCCATCCCGAGGCCGGCCCGCTGCGGCTGTCGTACGAGACCATGACCCTGCCCGGCGACCACGGCCTGCGGCTGGTGATCCAGCTCCCGGCCGACGACGCCACCGCCGAGGCACTACGCGCCATCACCCCGCTCCGGCTCGTTGCGGGCTAACCGCGCCGCCTCGTCGTCCAGGTAGAAGTTCGGCTTGAGGTCGGCCTCGTCGTAGTAGCGGTGGAAGACCGGGGTCACGCCGCTCGACATCGGCGGGACGATCCAGGTCCAGTCGGCCGGCACCCGGCGGCCCGCCCGCTCCTCGTTCTCGATGTGTTTGAGAAACCGCTCGGACTCGGTGTGGTGGTCGCTCATCCGCACCCCGGCCCGCTCGAACGAGTGCAGCACGGCCCGGTTGAGCTCGACCAGCGCCCGGTCCTTCCAGAGCGTCGAGGACCGGCTGGTGTCCAGGCCCATCCGGGCCGCGACCACCGGCAGCATGTCGTACCGGTCGGTGTCGGCCAGGTTGCGGGCGCCGATCTCGGTGCCCATGTACCAGCCGTTGAACGGGGCCAGCGGATAGTGCACGCCGCCGATGGCCAGCCGCATGTTGGAGATGGCCGGCACCGCGTGCCAGCGCAGGCCGAGCTCGGCGAACCAGGCGAATTCGGGATGGGTGAGCGGCACCTCGCGGATGGCCCGCTCGGGGAGCTCGTAGAGGCGTACCCCCTCGTGCGGGGTTTCGATCGCCAGCGGCAGGACGTCGAACTGTTCGCCCTTGCCCCGCCAGCCGAAGCCGCGCATGGCGTCGGTGAACCCGGCCAGCCGCGAGTCGCCCACCGGGCATCCGCCGGCGTCGCGATATCCCGCGTACCGGATCAACTGCTCGTTCCACACCCGGGCGTACGGCCGTCCCGGCACCGCCGGCGCGAAAATGCTGATCACCGGCCGGATCGTGCCCTCGCCGGCCGTGCGCAGGTGATGCACGAGCAGGGAGAAGATCTCGTCGGCGGTACGGGCCCGGCGGCGGTCGAGCACCATCAGGCTCCGCCAGTACAGGCGGCCGATGCAACGGCTCGCGTTGCGCCAGGCCATCTTCGCGCCGTACGCGAGCTCGTCGGTGGTGTGCACGTACGTGCCGGTCGCCGCGATCTGCGCGCGGACGACGGCCAGCCGGGGCTCGACCGGGCCGAGCCGGGGGTTCTCCGTGTAGCACTGCCGGAGGAAGTCCTCGGCCTCACCGGGATCGGCGGGCGCCGCCGGGTCCCATGTCTCGGACGGTGTATCCCGGTAGCCGGGCACGTTCATAAGAGCGCCTCCCACTAGAGCTGCAGGGAGATTCGCACGACCCCGGTCGGGTGGAAGCACACAAGGTGTCCGACAAAAAGGACGCAGCCCCTCCGTTAAGAGGGGCTGCGTCCTGTTTTGCGCTATTACTCGCCAGGCGTGGACTTGGCGATCTGCATCAGGAACTCGATGTTAGTCCTCGTCTGCTTGAGGCGGTCGAGAAGCAGGTCGAGCGCGGCACCCGAGTCGAGCGAGTGCAGCACCTTCCGGAGCTTGTGGATGATCGCCAGCTCTTCCTTGCCGAGCAGGATCTCTTCCTTACGCGTACCGGACGGGTCGATGTCGATGGCCGGGAAGACCCGCTTGTCGGCGATCTTGCGGTCGAGCTTGAGCTCGGCGTTACCCGTGCCCTTGAACTCCTCGAAGATCACCGTGTCCATCATCGAGCCGGTCTCGACCAGCGCGGTGGCGAGAATCGTCAGCGAGCCGCCGTTCTCGATGTTGCGCGCCGCGCCCAGGAACCGCTTCGGCGGGTAGAGCGCCGTCGAATCGATACCACCCGACATGATGCGGCCGGAGGCCGGCGCGGCCAGGTTGTACGACCGGCCCAGACGCGTCACCGAGTCGAGCAGCACGACCACGTCGTGGCCCAGCTCGACCAGCCGCTTGGCCCGCTCGATGGCGAGCTCGGCGACCGTGGTGTGGTCCTGCGGCGGCCGGTCGAACGTGGCCGCGACGACCTCGCCCTTGACCGATCGCTGCATGTCGGTGACCTCTTCGGGCCGCTCGTCGACCAGCACGACCATCAGGTGGCACTCGGGGTTGTTCTCGGTGATCGCGTTGGCGATCGCCTGCAGCACCATCGTCTTACCGGCCTTGGGCGGCGAGACGATGAGCGCCCGCTGGCCCTTGCCGATCGGCATGACGAGGTCGATGACCCGCGTGGTCAGGATGTGCGGCTCGGTCTCGAGACGCAGCCGCTCCTGGGGGTAGAGCGGGGTGAGCTTGTAGAACTCCGGACGGCGCCGGGCCTCGTCGGGCTCCATCCCGTTGATGGTGTCGAGCCGGACCAGCGGGTTGTACTTGTCGCGGCGCTGGTCGCCCTGGCCGCTGTCGCGGGGGGTGGCCCGCACGGCGCCGGTGACCGCGTCGCCGCGGCGCAGCCCGTGCTTCTTGACCTGCGACATCGACACGTACACGTCGTTCGGGCCGGACAGGTAGCCGGTCGTGCGCACGAACGCGTAGTTGTCGAGCACGTCGAGGATGCCGGCGACGGGCACGAGAACGTCGTCCTCGCCCACGTGCGGCTCACGGCCGCCGTCGCGCTGGCCGCCCTCGCTGCCGTCCCGCTCGCCACGGCCACGGCGGCGGTCACGGAACCGGCTGCGACGGCTACGGCGCCCGCCGTCGCTGTCGTCGTCGTCGTGACCCTGGTCGTCGCGCTGGTTCCGGTCGTCACGCGGACCCCGGTCGCCCCGGTCTTCCCGCGGGCCGCGGTCGTCGCGGGCGCCCCGGTCATCCCGCGGGCCGCGGTCGTCGCGCTGCCCCCGGTCCTCCCGCTGGCCACGGTCACCGCGGTCACGGTCGTCACGGTTGCGCTCGCCCCGGTCACCCCGGTCGTCGCGAACACCCCGGTCGTCGCGGCTGGTCCGGTCGTCGCGGCTGGTCCGGTCGTCGCGGCTGGTCCGGTCTTCGCGGGTGCCCCGGTCGTCGCGGTTGTTGCGCTGGCGGTCGCGGTTGCGCTCGCCGCGCTCGGGCCGCTCGGTGCGCTCCGCGGTCTCCGTCTCGGCGGCGGTCACCGCGGGAGCGGGAGCCGTGGCCACGACGGTGGCCGGGGCCGACTCGGCGGCGACGGCCGGCGCGGTCTCGCGCGGGGCCGTGTCACGCTGGGCCGTCTCACGCGGGGCACGCTCACGGCGGGCCCGCTCGCGACGGCTGCCACCCTCGGCGGCCGGCGCCGCCTCCGGCTGCGCGGCAGCGGTCTGCGGCGCCTCGGCCACCGGCGCCGCCTCGGCGGCGGGAGCCACGGGGGCCTCGGCCTTGGCGGCGGCCTTGGCCTCGCTCCGGGGACGCGGCGCGCTCTCGGCCGCGGCGCCACCGCTCTGCTTCTCGGTGATGGCGGTGATCAGCTCGCCCTTGCGCATGCGGGCGGTGCCCGAAATGCCCAGGGAAGCGGCGAGGCTCTGCAACTCGGGCAGCAGCATCGCGGACAGCCCGGTGCCACCTCGGCGGCGCTTCGTGGCGGTCGCGGTGGTGCCGGCGCCGGCGTCAGCGACGTCAGAAACACCCGACGTCACGTCGGTGGTGTCGCTCAATGGATTCCTTCCGTCGGAAAAAGCCCGAGACTCCCGGTTTCTGCAGCCTGGTGGCCGGGTGTCGCGGTACCCGCCTCGCACGAGCGACGCGGGAGTTTGTGCAGCACGGCAGCTCGACGGTGTCCCTGCTCGTCAGAGTTTGGCGAGTAGGTCTCGGCGAGTGCAGCGACCTTTCGATGCTGCTCGGCGTGTGCCTTTGAGGAGGTGAGACGGCCAGAAGGCCATAGAGTCTCGGGGGTGCGCGCCGAACCGCAGAATCGCTCGCTTCGCGGCTGTGCTTGGTCTTGAGCGTAGTCAACTCGTACGACCTGCGGCAACAGGGCCCCGCTAGGCGAGTTCCACCATACTCCCTTTGACAAGAGCACCGGCGACATCCACGCCCAACGTCTCGGCGCGCCACTCTGTTCCCGGATGAAAATCGGCCGGGACCTCGGTCAACGCCAGCACCGACGGTCCGGCGCCACTCACCACGGCCGCCACGCCGACCGACCGCAGCGCCGCCACGAGCGACGCCGTGCCGGGCATGGCGTCGGCCCGGTAGCCCTGGTGCAGCCGGTCCTCGGTGGCCGCGTGCAACAGGCCGGGGTCGGCGGTCAGCGCGTGCGTGAGAAGCGCCGCACGACCGGCGTTGAACGCGGCGTCAGCGTGCGGCACGGCCGAGGGCAGCGCGGCCCGGGCCGACGCGGTGTATCCCCGTTCCTTCGGAACGAAGACCGTCGGGTGTACGCGATCCGACACCGCCAGCCGCACGGCGCGCGCCCCCGCTCCCTCGGTCCAGGCGATGGTGAAACCGCCGAGCAGACACGGCGCGACGTTGTCGGGATGGCCCTCGAGCCGGGCCGCGACACGCAGCGCGGCCTCGTCGCCGACCAGGCTCAGCCCGCCCGCGACCAGCCCCCGGGCCAGCTGGACGCCACCGACGATCGCGGCTGACGACGAGCCCAGGCCGCGCGCCTGCGGGATGCGGTTGACGCACTCGACGGCGAGTCCGGCCGGCCGCTCGCCCATCTCGTCGAAGGTCGCGAGCATCGCGCGCAGCACCAGATGTGTCTCGTCGCCGGGCAGCTCGCCGGCGCCCTCACCCTCGACCGCGACCGTGTAGCCGCCGTCGGTGACGCGGGCGGTCAGATCGTCGTACAGGGTGAGCGCGAGCCCCAGCGTGTCGAAGCCCGGCCCGAGGTTGGCACTGGTCGCCGGCGTGCTGACGGAGACCGGCTCGCTACTGAAGGTCAGGCCCATCGCCACATGCTAGGGGTTGATCATCAACCTTCCTGTCGCACCCACCCACTAAGTTCTGCCTCGTGTATGCGATCGGGCCGTTCATCGGCATCCTCATGGTTCAGTTCCCGGTTCTGGCCGTCCTGATCGCGGGACTGGTCATCGTCTCGATGCCGGGCCGGCGGCTGTCCGGCCGCGCCGGCGTGCTGGCCCGGGCCGGGCTCGGTGTGCTGCTGGCCGAGGTCGTCGCCTCGATGATCTGGAGCGCCGTCTTCACCCAGATCGTCGCGCAGGGTCCGTTCGACATGTCGGTGACCCAGTTCAGCGTGGTCAACGCGATCATCAGCTTCCTGCTCGCGGTCTTCTTCGCGGCCGGTCTCGGCCTGCTGATCGCGGCCCTGGTCAGTGCCCGGTCACGAGCCGACGGCTGACGGCCTTCCGACCCGCTGCGTGGCGATCCGCCAGCCGATGGCGTAGAGCAGGGTGATCAGGCCGCAACCGGCCAGGATCCATCGCTCGTCGACCACGTCGACGACCGCGGCGGCGCCGAGCTGGCTGATCGCGATGGCCGTCGTCGCCAGCATCAGGTCGGTGGCGAAGACGCGGCCGCGCAATCGGTCGGGCACCTCGCCCTGCAAGGCGTAATTCGAGAGGGTCCAGTTCGCGCCACCCGCGAGGTGCGCGGCGAAGACGAGGGCGAGCACGGCCGGAAACCACGGCGTCATCGCGACACCGATGTAGCTGACGCCGTAGAGACCCATCGACAGGGCGAGGCCCGGGAAGAGCCAGGACCGGCGGCGCAGCACCGGCCGCAGCAGGAACGGCCCGACCAGCGCGCCGGCGCCGCGGACGGCGAACAGCAGGCCCGCGCCGAGCACGCCGGCGCCGTGCATCCCGGCGATGAGCGGGAAGACGATGAGCACGCCGTTGCCGAGGCCGGCCGCGCTCTTGACGGTGACCAGGGCCCGGATCCGCGGGTTGGCGCGCAGGTAGCCGAAGGACTCGCGGATCGCGTGCGACGTCCGTTGCGGCTCGGCGCCGTCGTCGCGGGGCGCCTGCATCGGCCGGCGGATCGCGGCGGTGAGCAGCGCGCCGGTGAGCAGGAAGGCCGCGGCGACACCGAAACTGACGTACGGCCCGAACGCCGCACCGACCACGCCGCCGAGTGACGCGCCGACGATCGTCATCGTGCCCCAGGTCGAGCCGGAGACCGCGTTGGCGGCGGACAGGTCCTCGGGCTCGACGATGTTCGGCAGGGCGGCCGACGCGGCCGGCGAGTAGAACGCCTTCGCGATCGCCATCAGGCCGATCGCCACCAGCGCCAGCGGCGCGGTCGCGGCCGAGCGGACCGTGAAAAGCAGAAGCACCCCGGCGAACACGGCCAGATTCGACAGAATCAGGATCTTCCGTCGATCGAACCGATCGGCCAGGGTGCCGGTGAACTGCAGAAGCAGGGCGTTGATGCCGGTGTCGACGGCGAGCACCAGACCGCCCCAGATTCCGCTGCCGGTGAGCTCGGGGAGCAGCACCAGCAGCGGAACCATGACGAACCAGTCGGAACCGAAGACCACCAGCTCGGCTCCGAAGAGCCGGCGGAAGTCCCTGTTGCGGGTAAGGACCGAGAACGCTTGTGGCACGTACCCGAACCTACCGGTCAGGGTCGGTCAGCCCTCCTGGCGCTTGGGCATCTTCAGGACCTCGAACTGGTCGGTGTAGCCGCGCAGCGCGGAGGCGGGCTCCTTCGGCGGCTCCGGCGCCTGTTCGGTCGCCGCCCATTCGCCGCCCTTGCGGGCCAGGCGCCTCGCCCGCCGCTTCTCCTTACGGTTCTCCACCATGGTGTAGAGCGTCGGCACCAGCACCAGGGTGAGCAGCGTCGAGCTGACCAGGCCGCCGATGACCACAATGGCCAGTGGCTGCGAGATGAAGCCCCCCTCGCCGGTCAGGCCGAGCGCCATCGGGAACAGCGCGAAGATGGTCGCGATGGCGGTCATCAGGATCGGCCGCAGCCGGTGCCGGCCGCCCTCGATCACCGCCTCCTGCACGCCCATGCCCTGCGCCCGGTAATGGTTGATCAGGTCCATCAGCACGATGGCGTTCGTCACCACGATGCCGACCAGCATCAACACACCGATCAGGGCCGGCACGCCCAGCGCGGTGCCGGTGACCAGCAACAGGATGATCGCGCCGGTCGCCGCGAACGGGATCGAGACGAGCAGGATGACCGGCTGGATCAGGCTGCGGAACGTCGCCACCATGATGATGAAGACGATCGCGATGGCCGCGAGCACGGCCAGGCCCAGCTGCTGGAAGGCCTCGGCCTGGTCGGCGCTGACGCCGCCGATGGTGGCCGTGGCGCCGGCCGGCAGGGTCAGCGCGTCCAGCTTCTTCTGCAGATCGCGGGTGGAGGCGCCGAGGTCGGAGCCGGTGGCGGTGCCGGTCACCGAGACCGTGCGCTCGCCGTCGATCCGGGTGACCTCCTCGGGACCGTTCACCTGCTTGATGTCGGCCACCTGGCTCAGCGGCACGACGCCCCGGGCGGTGGTCAGCGGCAGCTTGGCCAGGGCGGCCGGGTCGGCCGGCGCGGCACCGAACGAGATCACGACGTCCTGGCTGGAGCCGTCGACCGAGATCTGGCCGGCCGGTACCGAGCGGAAGGCGCCCGAGACGGTCTGCGCGATGCCGGCCTCGGTCAGCCCGTACCGGGCCGCGACGTCACGCTTCACCGCCACGTCGAGGCGCGGGACGCTGGCCGCCAGCGTGCTGGTGGCATCGATGACGCCCGGCGTCTCGGCCATCGCCTTCTGCACCTGGTCGGTGGCGGTGGTCAGCGCCTGCGCGTCGGCCGACTTGACCTGGACCGAGAGCTCGTTGCCGCCGCCCAGACCGGAGTCGTCGGCGCCGACGGTCACCTCGCCGACGTTGGTGAGCTTGCCGATCTCGGCGCGCAGCTGGTCGGTGAGCTCGACGGCGTCGGCGTCCTCCTCGAGGCCCACGTTGAAGTTGGCCGTGCTGGCGCCGCCCCCGCCCAGGAACGGGTTGAACTCGCCGCCGCCGATCGAGACCTGGTAGGTCTTGACCCCGTCGGTCTTGGCCAGCACGCCCTCGATCTGCTTGGCCGCGGCGTCGGTGGTGGCCAGGTTGGTGCCGACCGGCAGCTCCTGGCTGATGGTCAGCGAGTCCTGACCGGACTGATCGAGGAAGTTGGTCTTGAGCTGGGTGGCCAGGCCGAGCGTGACGATCAGCACGACCAGCCCGATCGAGAGCGTGGCCCAGCGGCGCCGGGTGGCGAAGCGGATCACCGGCAGGTAGCCGCGCTGAAGCGGGTTGCGCCGCTCCTTCTCGTCGGCCTTCTGGCGGACCGCCTCGGTGTCGGTGCCCGCCGGCGCCGGCTTGAGGAACCAGTAGGCCAGCACGGGTACGACCGTGAGGGCCACGAAGAGCGAGGCGATCAGGGCCACGGTCACGGTGATCGCGAAGGACGAGAAGATCTGGCCCACGAAGCCGCCGACCAGGGCGATCGGGGCGAACACCGCCACCGTGGTCAAAGTGGACGCGGTCACGGCGCCCGACACCTCACGGACGGCGGTGATGATCGCGTGGCGCTTCTCCTCGCCGTACTCCAGATGTCGCTTGATGTTCTCCAGGACGACGATCGAGTCGTCGACCACGCGGCCGACGGCGATCGTCAGCGCGCCGAGGGTGAGCAGGTTGAGCGTGTAGTCGCCGACCCAGAGCGCGATCAGCGCGATCAGCACCGACAGCGGGATGGAGACCGCCGTGACCAGCGTCGACCGCAGCGACATGAGGAAGATCAGGATGACGATCACGGCGAACACGAGGCCCAGCAGGCCCTCGGTGGTGAGGCTCTCGATCGAGCGCTCGACGAACGGCGCCTGGTCGGTGACCACCGTCAGCTTGGCGCCGGAGTCCTTCTCGAGGTCGGCCAGCTTGTCGCGCACCTCGTGCGAGATGTCGACCGGGTTGCCGTCGGGCCGCGCCGTGACCGCGATGCCGAGGCTGGCCGCGCCGTCGGTGCGGGTGTACGAGGTGGCGGCCGGCAGCTTGCTCTCGACAGTGGCCACCGAGCCGAGCTGGACCGGGCCCCGGGCGCCGGTGAGGTAGATCTGCTTGAGCTGGTCGATCGAGGTGATCGGGGTGCCCACCTGCACGGTCAGCGACTTGTCGCCCTCGTTGACGGCGCCGGCCGGCACCGAGATGCCGTTCTGCTGGAGAACCGTCGTGATCGCCTGCGGGTTCACGCCGGCCGCGGTCAGCTTGGCCACATCGGGCGTGATGACCACCTGCTGGGAGCGGGCCCCGGTGATCGTGGTGTCCCGGACGCCTTCGATGGCGTTCAGCTCGGGGACGACCGTCTCGTTCAGCTTGTCGAGGAGCGCGCTCTCGTCGCCGCCACCGGACGCGGCCAGCACGATCGCCGGGATGTCGTCGGTGCTGCCCGCGAAGATCGTCGGCTCGACGTCGTCGGGCAGTTGCGGCTGCACCCGGTTGACCGCGGTGGTGAGCTGGTTGACCGCCGAGTCGATGTCGGTGCCGTAGACGAAGGCCACGGTGACCGTGGCGACGCCCTCACGGGTGCTCGAGGTGACGCTGTCGATGCCGTCGAGGCCCTTGGCGGCGTCCTCGAGCGGCTCCGTGATCTGGTCCTGGATGATCTCCGGACCGGCGCCCGGCAGCGTCGCGGTCACGAAGGCCGCGGGGAACTCGATCGACGGGAACAACTGCTGCTTGAGCGACGGGATCGCGAAGATCCCGAAGCCGGTGATGACTAGGGCGACTAGAGCGACCAGGCCTCTGTTGGCGAGGCTGAGCCGGGTCAGAAATGACATGTGCGCTCCCCCGGTAATAGTTCGTCCAGCATGAATAGTTTGCCTGACGCGAACAAATGGTTTTTCCCCGGGGGGCACTGGTAGCGTCGGCCACCAGATGGCAACAGGACGGCCATCAGAGCGTCACAGGGAAAGGGCCGTCGGTGGCCGAGAAAGAACAGCTCATCGCGGACATTATGGGCGCGCAGCATCGGCTCCAGGACCTGATCGCCGAGGACCAGGCCGATCCGCTGTTCTCGTCGCACCTGACGTTGTCGCAGCTCAAGATACTCATGCTGCTCGCACGGCACGGCAATGTGCCGTTCGGCGAGCTCGCCGGCCTGCTCGGGGTCGGTGCCGCCGCGCTCAGCGGCATGATCGACCGCCTCGTCGTGCAGGACCTGGTGACCCGCACGGAGGATCTGCACGATCGGCGGGTACGCCGGATCGGGCTGTCACGGTCGGGCAGCGAGCTCATCGGAAGCATCTTCAACGCCGGCGAGGCGAAGATGCGCGCGCTCCTCAGCCGTCTCTCAGCCGAGGAGCTCGATCGGGTCGCTCAGGCGATGCTGCTGCTCGTCAAGGTCGCCGACGAGCAGTGGGGCGGCTCAGGCCAGGCCTAGCTCGCGGGCCGCGATCAGCACGTCGTTCTGGATCGTGGTCGGCGACGGGGCCGTCGAGATGGCCCACTCCGGGTCCTTGAGGCCGTGACCGGTGACCGTGCAGACCACCCGCGAGCCGGCGGGCACCTTGCCCGCCTGCGCCTGCTGGAGCAGCCCGGCCACGCTGGCCGCGCTGGCCAGCTCGACGAAGACGCCGACCTCGCGGGCCAGCACCCGGTAGGCCGAAAGGATCTCCCGGTCGGTGACCGCCTCGATCAGGCCGCCCGAGGCGTCGCGGGCGTCGAGCGCCTTGGTCCAGCTGGCCGGGTTGCCGATGCGGATCGCGGTGGCGATCGTGGACGGTTCCTCGACGACCTTGCCGGTGACGATCGGCGCCGCGCCGGACGCCTGGAACCCGTACATCTTGGGAAGCTTGGTGCTGTTACCGGCGTCCTTGTCCTCGCGGTAACCCATCCAGTACGCGGAGATGTTGCCCGCGTTGCCGACCGGCAGGCAGTGGATGTCGGGGGCGTCGCCGAGCGCCTCGACGATCTCGAACGAGGCCGTCTTCTGCCCGTGCAGCCGGAAGATGTTCACCGAGTTGACCAGGGCGACCGGGAAATCCTGCGACAGCTTGGAGGCGAGCGCCAGGCAGTCGTCGAAGTTGCCGTTGACCTGAAGCAGCTTGGCCCCGTGGACCAGGGCCTGGGCCAGCTTGCCGAGCGCGATCTTGCCCTGCGGCACGAGCACCGCACAGGTGAGGCCGGCCCGGGCCGCGTAGGCGGCGGCCGACGCGCTGGTGTTGCCGGTGGAGGCGCAGATGATCGCCTTGGCACCGTCCTCGACCGCCTTGGACACGGCCATGGTCATGCCACGGTCCTTGAACGAGCCGGTCGGGTTGGCCCCCTCGACCTTGAGGTAGACGTCGGCGCCGGTGCGCTGCGACAGCACCGGGGCGGGCACGAGCGGCGTGTTGCCCTCGTGCAACGTGACCACGGGGGTGGCGTCGGTGACCGGCAGCCGGTCCCGGTACGCCTCGATCAGTCCCCGGTACATGGTCGTCTCCTCACCTAGGCCGGTCTACAGGGTGCCGCAACTCGCCGAATTTTGAGACTATCGGTCCAGCATGCGGGATTCAGACGCCGCCCTCGACGCGCAGGACGCTCGCGATGGACCGGACGATCTCGAGCCGGGTCAGCGACTCGACCGTGGCGGCCAGGTTCGCGTCCGGGGCGCCGTGGGTGACGATGACCAGCTTGGCGTCCTCCTCGCGGCCCGACTGGCGCACGGTCGCGATCGACACCTCGTGCTGGGCGAAGACGCCGGCCACGGCGGCCAGCACACCCGGACGGTCGTCGACGTCGAGGTTGATGTGGTAGCGCGTGACGGCGGCGCCGATCGGGCGTACCGGCAGGTGGGCATAGTTGCTCTCACTCGGCGCCCGGGTGCCGGCGAGCCGGTTGCGGGCCGCCGCCACGATGTCGCCCAGCACCGCGCTCGCGGTCGGCCGCCCGCCCGCGCCGCGGCCGTAGAACATCAGCTGGCCGGCCGCGTCGGCCTCGACGAAGACGGCGTTGAAGGCGTCGCCGACGCTGGCCAGCGGGTGGCTGCGCGGGATCATCGCCGGGTGCACGCGAACGCTCACCGATTCCTGGCCGGTCTCGTCCGGCCCCCGCTCGGCGATGCAGAGCAGCTTGATCGTGCAGCCCATCTCCTGCGCGCTGGCCATGTCGCCGGCGGTCACGCCGGTCATGCCCTCGCGGAAGACGTCCTCGGCGGTGACCCGGGTGTGGAACGCGAGCGAGGCCAGGATGGCCGCCTTGGCCGCGGCGTCGAAGCCCTCGACGTCGGCGGTCGGGTCGGCCTCGGCGTACCCGAGCTCGGTCGCCTCGTCCAGGGCCTCGCTGAAGCCGGCGCCGGTGGCGTCCATCGACGACAGGATGAAGTTGGTGGTGCCGTTCACGATGCCGGTGACCCGGGTGACCCGGTCGCCGTGCAGCGACTCGCGCAGCGGGCGCAGCAGCGGGATCGCGCCGGCCACGGAGGCCTCGTAGTAGAGGTCGGCGTTGCCCTCGGCGGCCGCGTCGTGCAGCGAGCCGCCGTCCTCGGCCAGCAGCGCCTTGTTGGCGGTGACGACGCTCTTGCCGGCGCGCAGCGCCTCGACCAGCCACGAGCGGGCCGGCTCGATGCCGCCGACCACCTCGATCACCACGTCGACGTCGTCGCGCTTGACCAGGCCGAGCGCGTCGGTGGTGAACAGCGCCGGGTCGACCGGGAGGTCACCGCGCTCGCGGCCGAGACGGCGCACCGCGATCCCGACGATCTCCAGGGGCGCGCCGATCCGGGCCGTCAGGTCCGCGGCCTGGTCGTGCAGCAGGCGAACCACTTCCGAACCGACGGTGCCGCAGCCCAGCAGGGCCAGGCGAACCGGTTTCACACTCATCCGACATCCAATGCGAGCAGGTCGTCCTCGGTCTCCCGGCGCACGATCACGCGCGAGGCGCCGTCGCGCACCGCCACCACCGGCGGCCGCGGGACGTGGTTGTAGTTGCTGGCCATGCTCCGGCAGTACGCGCCGGTGCCGGGCACCGCGAGAAGATCTCCGGGCTGCACGTCCGCGGGCAGGAATTCATCCTTCACGACGATGTCCCCGGATTCACAATGCTTTCCCACCACGCGGGCCAGCATCGGCTCGGCGGAGCTCTCCCGGCTCGCCACGGTGGCCGAGTACGAGGCGTCGTACAGGGCCGTACGGATGTTGTCGCTCATCCCGCCGTCGACGCTCACGTAGGTGCGGATGCCGTCGACGTCCTTGACCGTGCCCACCTCGTACAGGGTGAAGACGGCGGGACCGACGATGGCCCGGCCCGGCTCGATGGAGATCTTCGGCTTCGGCAGCGAGACCAGGTCGCACTCGCTCTCGATGATCTTGTTGAGCCGCTTGGCCAGGTCACCCGGCGTGGAGGGGGTGTCCTGGGTGGTGTACGCGATGCCGAAGCCGCCACCGAGGTCGAGGTCGGGCAGCACGACGCCGCGGGCGTCGCGGATCTGCGCCTGGAGGTCGATGATGCGGCGGGCCGACACCTCGAAGCCGCTGGTGTCGAAGATCTGCGAGCCGATGTGCGAGTGCAGGCCCTTGAGCTCGAGTTTGTTCTCGTCGAGGATCTTGAGGGCCGCCGTCAGCGCGGCGCCGCCGGCCAGCGAGAAGCCGAACTTCTGGTCCTCGTGCGCCGTGGCGATGAACTCGTGGGTGTGAGCCTCGACACCCACCGTGACGCGCACGAGGACGTTCGGCCGCTTCCCCGCCCTTTCCGACATGTCGCTCAAGCGGTCGATCTCCTGAAAAGAGTCCACGATGATGCGGCCGACACCCGCGTCGAGGGCTCGCTGCAGTTCGGAGATCGACTTGTTGTTGCCGTGGAAGCCCATCCGCTCCGGCGGAAAGCCGGCTTTGAGCGCCACCGCCAGCTCGCCGCCCGAGCAGACGTCGAGGAAGAGACCCTCCTCCTCGATGATCCGTACGACCGCCTTGCAGAGGAACGACTTGCCGGCGTAGAACACGTCGGCGTCACCGAACGCGCTCGCGAACTCCCGGCACCGCGACCGCAGGTCGTCCTCGTCGAGCAGGTAGGCCGGCGTGCCGTGCTCGGCGGCCAGATCGGCCACGCTCACGCCGCCGATCTCCAGGTTTCCCGCCTCCGTGCGGCTGACCGTCCGCGGCCACAGCTCCGGCACGAGGGCGTTGACATTCTCGGGGGTACGCAGCCACGCCGGTCCCCGGTGCCCGAGGTCGCCGTGCAGCGCCCCGGCCTCATGCGCGCGCATCCCTACATCCTTTCGGGCGCCGAGACGCCGAGCAGGCCCAAACCGTTGGCAATCACCGTACGGGTGGCGTCGTTCAGCCAGAGCCGCGCGCGGTGGGTGTCGGTGACCGGCTCGTCGCCCTGCGGCGTGACCCGGCACTCGCTGTAGAAGCGGTGGTACGCCCCGGCCAGCTCCTCGAGGTACCGGGCGACGTGGTGCGGCTCGCGCAGCTGCGCGCTCCGGGCCACCACCTCCGGGTACTCGCCGAGAGTCTTGAGAAGCTCGTTCTCCTTCTCGTGGACGAGCAGCTCGGGCTTGAAGTCGCCGGCCTCGCCGCGGGTCACGCCCTTGTCCCGCGCGTTGATGGCGACGTTGAACGTCCGGGCCGCCACGTACTGCACGTAGTAGACCGGGTTCTCGTTGCTGGCCCGGGTCCAGATCTCGATGTCCAGGTTGATCGGCGAGTCGGACGAGTAGCGGGCCAGCGCGTACCGCGTGGCGTCGACACCCAGCGCGTCGACGAAGTCCTCCAAGGTCACGACCGTGCCGGCGCGCTTGCTCATCCGTACCGGCTCGCCGTCACGCACGAGATTGACCAGCTGGCCGATGAGGATCTCGAGGTTCTTGGCGGGATCGTCGCCGAAGCAGGCCGACATGGCCTTCATGCGGCCGATGTAGCCGTGGTGGTCGGCGCCCAGCATGATCACGACGCGGTCGAAGCCCCGCTTGCGCTTGTCGAGGTAGTAGGCGCAGTCGGCCGCGAAGTAGGTCCAGTCGCCGTCCGATTTGCGCAGCACGCGGTCCTTGTCGTCACCGAACTCGGTGGTACGCAGCCAGGTGGCGCCGTCGGACTCGAAGATGTGCCCCTGCTCGCGCAGCCGGTCGAGGGCCTCCTGCAACTCGCCCCGGTCGTGCAGGTCCTTCTCGTTGAAGTACGTGTCGAAGTGCACCCCGAACTCGGTCAGCGACTGCTTGATCTCGGCGAACATCAGCTCCACGCCGACGCGCCGGAAGGTCTCGAGAGCTTCGACATCATCGAGCTTGAGTACTTCGGGAGCCTCGGCCACGACCGCGGTCGCGATCTCCGCGATGTACGCGCCGCCGTAGCCGTCCTCGGGGGCGGGCTCGCCCTTGGCGCTGGCCAGCAGCGACTTGGCGAACCGGTCGATCTGCGAGCCGGCGTCGTTGAAGTAGTACTCCGTGCCGACCGTGGCGCCGGCCGCGCGCAGCAGCCGGGAGAGCGCGTCGCCGACCGCGGCCCAGCGGACGCCGCCGATGTGCACCGGGCCGGTCGGGTTGGCCGAGACGAACTCGAGGTTGATCTTCTCGCCGGTCAGCGCGCCCGAATGCCCGTACTCCGAACCGGCCAGAACGATGTCCCGGGCCAGCACCCCCGCCGCGGCGGCGTCGAGCCGGATGTTCAGGAAGCCCGGGCCGGCGATCTCCACCGACTTGACGCCCGGCTGACTGCTCAGCTCCTCGGCCAGCGCGGCGGCCAGCTCACGCGGCGCCACCCCGGCCTTCTTGCCCAGTTGCAGGGCGAGCGTCGAGGCGTAGTCGCCGTGCTCGGGGTTGCGGGGCCGCTCCACCGTCGTCGTCTCCGGCAGCGCGGAGAGGTCGAGGCCGCGGGTCTCGAACACGGCACGAGCAGCTGAGAGAACGGTGGAAGCAAGGTTGGCGGGAGTCACTCAACCATGCTATCGGGGGTAGACTTCGACGCTCGGTGGCCACCCGCGCACCGGTTTCCCCCTCCTGACGAATCCCCTCTCCTGACGAACGACGAGGAACGATGAGCATGAGCACGCCGGGTCCCGAGCGGGTCCCGTCCACCGTCAAGGTCGGCAAGACCTCCGGTCAGGGCAAGCCGCCCGCGGGAGGTTCACGCCCCGGCGCGTCTCGTCCCGGCGCCAAGAAATCGGCGCCCGGCAAGGGAGGCAAGGGCCGCAAGCCCGTCACCCCGGTCAAGGTCGCCGGAGGCCGCAACTGGGGCCCCCTCGCGGTGGCCGGAGTCGTCGTGCTGATCGCGGTCGGCATCATCGGCTACGGCGTGTTCGCCGCGGTCAAGGGCGGCGGCAGCTGGGAAGACCGCGTCAACGCCATCGACGGCGTCGTCGACTACCGCGCGCAGAAAAACGCGGCGATCGACGCGCGGGACCACAAGGAAGGCGCCCTGAAGTACGTGACGAGCCCGCCGGTCGGCGGCGCGCACAACGGCGTCTGGCAGAACTGCATGGGCGACATCTACGACCAGCCCATCGCCGACGAGCACGCGGTGCACAGCCTCGAGCACGGCGCGGTCTGGGTGACGTACAAGCCCGGCCTGGCCGCCGACCAGATCGACGAGCTGAAGAAGAAGGTCCAGGGCCAGGACTACATGCTCATGTCGCCCTACGCCGGTCTCGACAAGAACATCTCCGTGCAGGTCTGGGGCTACCAGCTCAAGGTCGACGACGCCGACGACAGCCGGATCGGCGAGTTCATCAAGAACGCGCGGCTCAACGCCTCCATGGAGCCCGGCGCGGCCTGCTCCAGCGGCAACACGACCACCGGCCCGGTGACCGCCTCCGCCCCCGGCACCGGCATGACGGGCAAGTAATGCCCGTCACCACCGACCCGGGAGCGGCGGCCACCGTCGCCGCCCCGGACGGAGGCCCCGGAGGCGCCCGCCGCTTCGGCCCGTGGTGGCTCGTCGCCACCCTCGTGCTGGGGCTGGCCCTGGGCCTGGGCGGCGGCGTCCTCATCCCCCGCCTCACCCACCCCGGCGACGACTCCGTCGAAGCCGGCTTCCTGCGCGACATGTCGACCCACCACGCCCAGGCCGTGGAAATGTCGATGATCGCCCACGCCGACTCGACAAACGCCCGCATCGTCACCCTCTCCGGTGACATAGCCCTGACCCAGCACGGCCAGATCGGCTACATGCAGGCCTGGCTACGCGGCTGGGGCCTCAGCCCCACCAGCTCGGCCGAGCCGATGGCCTGGATGCCCGACGCCGCCGGCTCGGTGGTCAACGGCCTCATGCCCGGCATGGCCACCCCCGAACAGCTGGCCCAGCTGCGCGAGGCCAAAGGCAAAGACCTCGACATCCAGTTCCTGACCCTGATGCGCCAGCACCACCTCGGCGGCATCCACATGGCCCAGGAAATCCTCAAGCTCTCCGACAACAAAGACGTCACCTGGCTGGCCCAAACCATGGTCACCGGCCAGCAGAGCGAGATCAACCTGATCGACCAGCTCCTGAAAGGCCTCCAGGCCAGCTGACAGCCGTGAAGCGCCGCCAACCCGTATCCGGTTGGCGGCGCTTCCACAGGGCCTGCTAGAGTTCTGAACCACTGAGCCCCCGTAGCTCAGGGGATAGAGCGTCGCCCTCCGGAGGCGAAAGCGCAGGTTCGAATCCTGCCGGGGGCACGAGCATCTGGGTGTCCCCTGTCCGCGGAGTGCGCGGACCTGGGATGCCCGTTTCTATTTCTGGGGCCCGAGCCCCAGACCCCACGCCGTGGGGAGGTCCCCCGGATCCCCCATCTCGGTGGTTGCGCTGGGTGTGGTCGTTGCGCTGGGGACGGGTCCCCCGACCCGCTGGGCGCGCTGGGAGTGGTGGGTGCGCTGGGGACGGGTCCCCCGACCCGCTGGGCGCGCTGGGAGTGGTGGGTGCGCTCGGGACTGATCTCCTAACCCGCTGGGCGCGCTGGGAGTCGTGGGGGCGCTCGGGACTGATCTCCTAACCCGATGGGTGCGCTCGGGACGGATTCGTTACCTCGGTGGTTGCGCTCTGGGGACGGGTTTGCTGCAAGCATCACTGATTTGCCCTTCTCTGGTGGTGGCTGCCCTCTTCGGCATTGGGCTGGGCCTTCTCTTCTGCGTTTCTTCGGCCTCGGGTGTGCCGCGTCGCTGTATGCCGTTGGCGCTGCTGTCTCGGGGGGCCGCTTCGGCGATCGCTACCGGCGGTGGGGTTCTCCTTTAGGTTGGTGCGCGGCGGTCGCTGGACGGGCGTCGACGGCGGTTCCGCCGACTCCATTCGGCTCGGCGCGGCCAGTACGCCGGCGCCGGCTGTTGGCGCTCCTCCGGCCGTCGCCGGGGCCGAGATGGGCTGGCTGTTTAGCCTCGGTAGTGGCTCGACGTCGGCGGCTGCCGGGCGATATCCGCGATCGTTGCGGCCACGGTCTTGTTGCAGCTACCGCTAGCGCTGCTGGCCGCCGGCGCCACCCCGCTGCCCGCTGGTCCGTCGGCCGCCAGTGCTGGCGCCGCTGCTCTTGGCGCTACGCCACGCCGAGGGCTACCGCCAAGCACCTACCGGCACCGGCTGTCCATCAACCCCGCCGCCGCCATTCCGCTGACGCTGACGCTGACGCTGCGGGCGCTACCTTCACTCTCCCTTGGCCCGGTGCTACCCACCGCTCACTGTGCTCCTGCTGCCACCTCGGCCGCGACTGCCGCCACTTGCGACGCTGCAGCCTCGTCCCCGTTGCGCCGCCTCAGCGCTGCAACCGCCGCTGTTCCCGGCGCCGCCGTCGTTCCGGGAGCTGCCGTCGTCGCTGCTCCCGGCGGTGCCGTCGCTGCCGGGGGCTGGCGTCGTCGCTGTTGCCGGCGGTGCTGTCGCTGCGGGGCTGCCGGCGTCGCTGGTTTCGGCGGTGGCGGTTGTGAGGTCTGGTGACGTCGCTGTTCTGGTGGTGCTGCTTTGGGTTGGGTGCGGCTGCCGGGGTGGGGCTGGGCGGTGCCGGGGGTGTCGGGTTGGGGTGGGTTTGGGGGAAGGAGTTTCGGGTTGGGGTTGGGGCGGTGCGGGGTGGGCGGGTAGATTCCCGTGGCTGCGGACTGCCACTTAGAAAGGTGCCCCGCTCGATGGCTGGGACGACTCAGTTAGGACCTCACGCGCGCAAGCCGGAACTCAAAGCCCTGACCGGGCTGCGGGCCGTCGCTGCGATCGCGGTTGTCGTGTCACATGTGGGAGTGCCCAAAAGCCTCCCGAAGGACTTCGCGGACATCGCCCACTACGGATACATCGGAGTGCCGCTGTTCTTCATGCTCTCCGGCGTCGTGCTGGCGTACAACTACCCCGAGCTGAACGTGCGGCAAGGGCGACGGACGATCAAGTTCTACGTGGCGCGCATCGCGCGGGTCATGCCGCTGTACTGGGTGATGATCGCGTACTGCTTCTTCTTCTACGCGGCGGTCAACCACAAGCAGTTCCCGTCGGCGCTGGTGCAGAACATCTTCGCCGTGCAGACCTGGGGGCCCGACCTTCTGGTCGCGCAGTCGTACTACAACGGGCCGGGCTGGTCGATCGGTGCCGAGCTCTTCTTCTACGCCACGTTCCCGTTCCTGGTGCCGGTCGTGGCGCGGATCGCGAAGCGATGGGGGCCGCGGGGGCTCGTCATCGTCATCGCGGCGGTCGCCGCGCTGACCGTGGCGCTGGTCGTGCTGTTCACCGTTCGCGGGTGGGCCACCCTGCCGGCCGCCGACCCGGCGTCGGCTCACCGCTGGCTGTACCGCAACCCGCTGTGCCAGCTGCCGATCTTCATCGCCGGCATGGCCATCGCTTTCCTGCTTCCGCATGTACGCCATTGGGGCAGCGTCACCCACAACGTCATCCAGACCGCCGTTCCGCTCTACGTGCTGCTGCTCGCGGCGTTCCGTGGGGAAGGCGGCTTCTGGGGCGCCGCCAGCTTCGGGGCGTTCTTCGTGATCCCGTTCACGCTGGCCATGCTGTCGCTCGGGTCCGGGCGGGGCTGGCTGGCCCGGATCCTGTCGACCAAGCCGATGGTCACGCTGGGTGTGGCCAGCTTCGCGCTCTACCTGACCCACCGGTGGCTGGTGTGGCAGCTCAGCTCGTACGACCCGATCGTCAAGGGGCACGGCACCGACCCGTACTTCGGCTTCATCCTGACCATCGCCGTTCTGCTGCTCGTCGGCGAGGGCGCGCACCGGTACGTGGAGGAGCCCGCCCGCCGCTGGATCATGAACCTGAGCAAGAAGGTGGGCCGTCGTTTCCCGGCCCGCCGCCAGCCGCAGCACGAAGCTCACCAGGTGCGTGAGGCCCACGACGGCCGGGACGCGCCGACCGAGGTTCTCGAGCTTCAGCAACCGGTCGCCCGCTGATTGGTGACGCGCGAGACAGCTTCGGTTATCAGCTGACGGCGCCGGGTAAGCCCAGCCCCGAGAGGGAAGGGGATAGCAATGACCAGGGAGAACTTCAACACCGAGGCGGCCGAGGGTGAGCGCGACCGCCGGTTCCACGGCGGCCGCCCCGCGCACCTCGACGACGACGAGCTGGCTCGCCGCACCGAGGAGGAGCGGGCCGAGGCCGGCGTCACCGCGTACGACCGGGGTGCCGTGCCGCCGGCCACCGACGACCCGGTGCCGTACGACCCGCAGGCCGACAGCATCGAGCAGGACATCGAGAGTGTGACGGCCCGGCAGGAGGCGGAGGGCGAGAACGTTCCCCTCAGCAAGGACAACCCGTTCCCGCCGACCCGTTACGCGGAATAGCGCATCAGGTCGTTGAGCTCGCCGAAGTCGTAGGCTTCGGCGAGCTCTTTCGCATAGGTGCCCTGGCTGAGGGCCTCCGTGGTGACGCGGCGGAACAGGTCGTACGCGGTCTGGGCCACCGATGAGCCGAGGCTGACCCGGGCCACGCCGAGCTTGGCCAGTTCGCCGACCGTGGGCGCGCCCGGGCCGGTCAGGACGTTGAGCGGCGCGGCGACGCGCTCGGCCAGCTGGGCCACCGTGGACGGTTCGGTCACGCCCGGCACGAAGACGCCGTCGGCGCCGGCCTCGACCAGTGTGGCCGCCCGGGCCACGGTCTCCGCCAGGTCACCCCGGCCGCGCAGGTAGGCGTCGAGCCGCGCGTTGATGAACAGGCCGTCGCCGGCGGCGGCCCGGGCGGCCGCGATCCGGGCCGCCTGCTCTTCGACGGTCCGGTCGCCGTCCTCGATGTTCACTCCGACCGCGCCGGCCGCGACCACCAGCCGTACCGTCTCGGCGACGTCCGCCGGTGTCACCCCGAAGCCCGACTCGATGTCGGCCGTCACGGGCACCGGGACGGCGGCCACGACCCGGCGGATCACGGCGATCGCCTGGCCACGGTCGAGGGCGTCCCCGTCCGGGGCGCCGAGGCTCCAGGCGACGCCGGCGCTGGTCGTGGCGACGGCCGGCGAGCCCGCGGCCGCGGCGATCCGGGCGGTGGCGGCGTCCCAGGCGTTGACCAGGACGAGCGGGTTGCCGGGGGTGTGCAGGGACCGGAAGAGAGCAGCTTTTTCGTTCACGGGACCGAGTCTTCGCGATGGGCTGCCGGGACCGTAAGGTTTGAGCTCCAGCTAAAACCACGGAGTCGGAATTGGTGGCCATCGCCCTGTCCGCGACCTCCGCCACGCGCGTCCGCTTCGCCGTGTCGTGCCTCTGGGAGGTGCTCGCCGCCGTACGCGGGAAGAGGAACGCCGCCCCCGGCGGTCTGCTGGCCCAGCTGGTGGCGCCGACCGGTGGTTACACGCCGGACTTCCTGACGCCGGCCCCGGCCGGGCTCGCGCCCGACCTCGACCTCGAGCTGGCCGGTCTGCTGGCGACTTCCCCCGAGGTCGTACGGGCCCAGGTGGCGCTGATGGCGTCTCCCGTACGCGCGCTCCACGACGATCCGGTCACCGGCCTGACCCGGCTGGCCGAGGAGGTCGCGGAGTACTGGGCCGTTGCCGTCCGGCCGGACTGGCCGCGGATGCGGGGCGTGCTCGACGCCGAGGTGCAGCGTCAGGCCCGGCGGCTCGCGTCGCGGGGCGCCGACGTGGTCCTGAACGATCTGCACCCCAGTGTCAGCTGGGCGGACGGGATCCTTCGGGTCGATCAGCCGCACTGCCTGGCGCCGGACGTGCCCGCCGGCAGCGGCCTGGTGCTGATTCCGTCCGTGTTCGTCTGGCCCACGGTTTTGACCGTGTCGGCCGGTGAGGTCCCCCAGATCGCGTACCCGGCCCGCGGCGTGGCCCGGTTGTGGGAGCGGTCCACCCGGCCCTCGGACGCGTTGACGGCGGTGCTGGGCCGGGGACGCGCCCGGGTCCTGACGGAGTTGTCCACGCCGCTGTCGACGACCGAGCTGGCCCGCCGGACGGGCCTCACCGCGGGTGGCGTGTCACAGCATCTGGGCACGCTGCGGGCCGCCGGGCTGGTCACCACCCATCGGCAGGGCCGGGCCCTGCTCAACAGCCGGACCCCGGTGGCCGACGCCCTGCTGTCCGCCGCCGGTTAGAGGGGCAGGACCACCGGCGTCGGGCGGCCGGCGACGCAGGTCACGGTGATGCGGTACTTCTTGGCCGGCTGGCCGGCCTCGACCTCGGTGTCGGCCGTGGCGAAGAGGATCCGCGCGGTGAACGCCGGACCGGCCTCGATCTCCTTGGCGGTGTAGCCGGCCGCGGGCTCCCAGCCGGTCAGCCGGGCCTTCCCCCGCTCGCAGACGGCGTAGACCGATCCGCCGGCCGAGCCGATCCGCCGGCCCTCGGGTGGCGCGGCCGACGCGGGCGGGGGCGCCTCGGCCGAGTCGCTGGGGGTGGGGGTCACGCTGCCGGTCGGCACGAGCGGCAGCAGCGGCGCGTCCACCGACGGCGGAGGTCCACTGGCGACGGTGGCCGGCGGCCCCGATGAGGCGGTGACGACCGGCGCGGGGGCGCCGCGAGTGGCGCGGACCGTCGGTGCGCCCAGTCCACGGCTCGCCGCGGGCCCGGGCGAGGTGGGCGCGGCGACCGCCTGCGGCCGCCGCTCGGCCTGCTCGTCGCCGGTCAGGCCCCAGAGCGCCAGCCCGCCGACGGTCAGGGCCACCGCCGCCGCACCGCCCGCGACGAGCCACTTGCGGCGGCGGACCGGGGGCTGCGGAACCTCCTCCACCAGCACGGTGGGACTTGGCATGGCCGCGGCCTCGGCCGCGTCGGCCAGGGTCACCGAGACCTCGCTCGCGGTGGGACGCTCCGCGGGGTCCTTGCGAAGACAGCGGGCGATGAGGTCGGCGACCGCCGGGGGCACCCCGGGCAGGTCGGGCAGGGGCGCCGGCTCGACGTAGACGTGGGCCTGCAACATCTGCGTGGTGCTCTCGACGCTCCACGGCGACTCGTGCGCGAGCAGGCGGTAGAGGAGCACACCGAGGGCGTACACATCGGAGGCGGGCTCGACCGCCGCGCCCGCCAGCCGTTCGGGGGCGAGGTAGGCCGGGGTGCCGACCAGCATCTCCTCGGGCTCGAGGCCGACCGCGGCCGCGATGCCGAAGTCGACGACCTTGGCGCCGGCCGGGGTGACCATGATGTTCGCCATCTTGATGTCGCGGTGGACCAGGCCGTCCGCGTGCGCCGCGGCCAGGGCCGCCGCCACCTCGCCGCAGATGCGGAAGACCTTGCGCGGCGGCAGCGGGCCGGACGCCACCCGCTGTTGAAGTGTGGGGCCGTTGATGAGCTCCATCACGACGTACGGCAATGGTGTGCCGGTCTCCGAGGCCTCGCCGAAGTCGTAGACCTGGGCGATGTTGGGGTGCGAGAGGGTCGCGGCGGCGCGGGCCTCGTCGCGGATGCGGGCGCGCGACTGCGGGTCGCCCGCGAAACGGGCGGCCAGAACCTTCACCGCGACCCGGCGCCCGAGCACCTCGTCGCGGGCGCGCCACACCACCGCCATGCCGCCGCTGCCGAGTTCACCGAGCAATTTGTATCGGCCGCCGAGTGTTTCCCGAACCTCCACCGTGGCAGTGTGCCCGTCCCGCCGGGAAATCGCACATCCGAGACCCACTCGAATGGCCTTCACATTCGCATTTGGCTTATTGTTTCGATGGCCCCGGGAAGGAATTGATCATGGCTTTTCGTTTCGCGGACGCGGCTCTCGGCCGATTGTTACGGGTCGCCTCGGCGACCAACGGCTACTCCGTCGCCGCCGTGCGCGTTCCGCTGCGCGACGGCGTCACCCTGGCCGCCGACCACTTCGCGCCGCGCGTTTCCCGGCCGAAAGGCACGGTGCTGATCCGCACCCCGTACGGCCGCGGCTTCCCGAGTTCGGCCCTGGAAGGACGGCTTTACGCCGCGCGCGGCTACCACGTCGTCATCCAGAGCGTGCGCGGCACTTTCGGCTCGGGCGGCTCGTTCCGCCCGATGGCGCAGGAGGCCGAGGACGGTCAGGACACGGTCGCCTGGCTGCGCGAACAGCCCTGGTTCGACGGCCGGCTGGCCACCATGGGCGCGTCCTATCTGGGCTGGGCGCAATGGGCACTGATGCGAGATCCACCGCCCGAACTGCGCGCCGCCATCGTCCTGGTCGGCCCGCATGATTTCCGCGAGGCGGTCTTCGGCACCGGCGCTTTCACCCTCGGAGATTTCCTCGGCTGGAGCGACATGATCGCCCATCAGGAGGACGGCGGACTGCTTTCCCGGGTACGCAACGGCGCCTCCGCGCCGCGCCGGCTCCGTCCCGCATTGACGGGCCTGCCGATGCCGGACGCGGCCGATCCGGTTCTGCGCGGCCGCGCGCCCTGGTATCGCGAATGGCTTTCACACCCCGACGGCGACGATCCGTGGTGGCAGCCGTATCGCGCCGGCGACGCCCTCTCCGCCGTTTCCACACCGACCCTTTTGATCGGTGGCTGGCAAGATCTTTTCTTGACTCAGACCCTTTTCCAGTACGAGTCCCTGCGCGCCCGTGGCGTCGATGTCGCCTTGACCGTCGGGCCGTGGACCCACCTGCAACTCGGCCTGCGGGGAGCCGGCGTCGTGGCCCGCGAGGGCCTGGCCTGGCTCGAGGAGCATCTGGCGGACGGTCCACCGGCCCGCCGTTCACCGGTCCGCGTCTACCGGACCGGTGAACGCCGCTGGCACGAGCTGCCCGCCTGGCCACCGGCGGCCACCCCCGCGGTCTTTCAGCTGCACGCCTCGCGCCGGCTCACGCTCTCCGCCTCCCCCGCGGCCACCCCACCGGCCGCCCCGGATTCGACACCCGCGGTTCCGGGCGTCGTCCGGGTCGGGCCCGAGGAGGGGACCGTGAGTTTCCGGTACGACCCGCGGCGGCCCACGCCGACCGTCGGCGGCCGCACCCTGACCGGCTCGATGGGCGTCAAGGACAACCGCGCGCTCGAGTCGCGGCCCGACGTGGTCACCTTCACCACCGACCCGCTGCCGACCGCCGTCGACGTGATCGGCTCACCGACGCTGGAGCTGGCCCTCGCGGTCGACCCGGCGCACGCCGACGTCTTCGTGCGCCTCTGCGACGTCGACGGGCACGGCCGCTCTCGCAACTTCTCCGACCAGCTGCATCGGCTCGACCCGTCCGTACCCGCCGGCGACGTGCACCATCTCTCGCTGACCATGGACTCGTGCTTCCACCGCCTGCGCGCCGGTCACCGCCTCCGGCTCCAGATCTCCGGTGGCTCGTTCCCGCGGTTCGCCCGCAACCCCGGCCTGCCCGGCACCCCCGCCGCGTCGCGCACCCTGGTTCCGTCGGTGCACACCATCCACTGTGCCGGGTCGCGCCTGCTGCTCCCGGTGGCTACGTCCGGGGGTGCTTCATCCACCACTCGGTGAACTGGCGCGCCTGGCCCAGGTGGTCCAGGCGCAGCACCCACAGATTGCTGTAGACGTCGTTGGGATAGACGGTCGTGGCCTCGATGATCGCCAGCTCCTCGGTGACCAGGACCGGATGCCACTCGAAGGTGGTGGAGCCGGGCTCGTCCTTGATCTCGAGCCACTTCTCGACGATCGTGTCGCGGCCCAGCCAGGGCTTGGCGTACGGCTCGGTGAAGTACGCCGCGTCCTCGGCGAACAGATCGCCGATGTGCCTCGGATCGTTCGTTTCCCAGGCCTTCCGATAGTTGCCGACCCACGCCGTCACCGCGTCGAGACTGGTCATCGCGCCTCCTAAGGACGGATGGTGTACGCCAGTTTGCCGAACTCGCCGAGCGTCCCGTTCCACAGCAGGTCCGAGACCTGGCTCAGCACGATCAACGTGACGCCCTCACGAGGGTCGTTGAACCACGTCGTGCCGCACCCGCCGGACCAGCCGTACCGCCCCGGCCCGGACACCTCGTCCGCCTTGACGGTGACGGCCAGACCGTAGCCCCATCCGCTGCCATCGAGGAAGAAGGAACCCGACTCGATCTGCTCCGGAGTCAGATGGTTGGTGGTCATCGCCTCGACGGACTTCTCCGAGAGCAGGCGCGTCCCCCCGTGTACCCCCTTGCCGAGCAGCAGCCGGGCGAAGGCCAGATAGTCGTCGGCGGTGGAGATCAGACCGCCCGACCCGGACGGGAACGCCGGCGGCCGGCTCCAGTCGCCCATCTCCTGGACCTCACCGTGCTCGTACTGCGTGGGGATCTCGGCGGCGAGCGGCAGCGGCAGCGAGAAGCCGGTGTGCCGCATGCCGAGCGGCTCGAAGATCCGCTCGCGCAGCAGGTCGCCGAGCGGCCGGCCGGCGGCCCGGGCCAGCAGCACGCTCAGCACGAGCGTGCCCGCGTTGTAGTTCCATCGCCGGCCCGGCTGGGTGATCAGCGGCAGCGACCCGAACCGCTTGATCCACTCGTCCGGGTCGTGCGGGATGCGCGGGAACATTCCGAGCATGTGCAGGTCGAGCTCCTGCCAGGCCCGGACGATCGGCCATGGCGGGTCGACCTGATCACCGTCGATGATCGCGCCGAAGCCCAACGTGAAGGTCAGCAGGTCCTCGACGGTGACCGGCCGCTCGGCCGCGACGGTCTCGCCGAGCGGGCCGTCGGGCCGGGCCAGCACCCGCTGTCCGGCGAGCTCGGGCAGGAATTTCGCGACCGGCTCCTCGAGGTCCAGGACGTCGTCCTCGGCGAGCATCAGGGTGGCCACGGCCATCACCGGTTTGGTCATCGAGGCGATCCGGAACGGCGTGTCCCGCCGCATCGGCACGTCCCCGCCGAACGCGGTCACTCCGACCGCCTCGACCAATACGTCGTCGCCCCGCGCGACCAGCGCGACCAGGCCCGGGAACTCGCCGCGCGCGACCCGCGCGGCCATCGCTTGCTGAAGCTGAGATGCCATGCCGTCATCTTCCTTTTTTGTCGGAGGTAGTCGTTATGGTCCTCGTCATGGAACAGAACTGGCGGCATCTGCCGGCTCCCGCCCGGCCCATCGCCGCCGCGGCCACCGAGGCGGTCACCGCGGCCCGGGCCCACGACGCCGGCGCGTTCGACGCGGCCGTCGGCGACCTGGCCGCCCTCGACCACGGCCTGGTCCTCGGCACGGCGACCCGCCTGCTGCTCGAGGAGGCCCACCCCGACGGCCTGGACGGCGACGCCGTGCGCGACGTGCTGGAGCGTTCCGTCCGGTCGGCCGCCGCCTGGCAGCCCGACGTCGACCCCCACGTCATCCTGCTCCTGCTGGCGGGCGCTCTCGGCGTACTGGAGGAAGACGACACCCCGCCCCCGAAACCGGACGTCCTGGCCCGCCACGCGGCTCTGCTGCTGGCCGAGTTGCTGCACGGCCGGGAGGTCCGGGCCGTGTTCACCGCGGCCCTGGCCGAGATCGAGCGGGCTCAGCTCAATGATTGACCGAGGCCCACTCGCAGATCGCGGACAGCGGCTCCTGCAGGGTGAGCCCGAGCGCCGTGAGCTCGTACTCGACATGCTGGGGCGCGGCCTCCTTGAGCACCCGGCGCTCGACCAGCCCGTCCGCCTCCATCCCGCGCAGCGTCTCGGTCAGCATCTTCTGGGTGATCCCCGGCACCCGCCGGCGTAACTCGGCCGGCCGCCGCGGCCCGGCCAGCAGCGAGTAGATCAGCAGGACCCGCCATTTCGCGGCCAGCCGTTCCAGTGCATGCCGGGTCACGCAGCTCTCCTCGAGCACGTCCGGCACCACAGCCTGATAGGCACCCCGAAGTGCCTTCTGTCGATCTGCCACGCCCGCAGCCTAGTGTCACGACGTGACCGAACGAGTGACCATCAGTAGCGAGGGCCTGGCTCTGGCCGGCGTCCTGCGCCGCGCCGACTCCGACCGCGCGATCGTCCTGACCGGACCCTTCACCGGCGTGAAGGAGCAGGTGACCGGCCTGTACGCCGAGCGGCTGGCCGCCGCCGGCTTCACCACGCTGGCCTTCGACCACCGCGGCTTCGGCCAGAGCGAGGGCCGCCCCCAGCACGAGGACAGCCAGGGCAAACTGGCCGACCTGCGCGCGGCCGTCTCCCTGCTGGCCCCCGACTATCGAGTCGCCCTGGTCGGCATCTGCCTGGGCGGCGGATACGCCATGAGGGCGGCCGCGACGGACCCTCGGGTCACCGCCGTGGTCGGCATCGCCGGCGCGTACAACAGCCCCGCCTGGTTCGCCTCCCGCATGGGCCTGCCCTCCTACCGCGCGGCCCTCGACGACATGATCGCCCGCTACGACGAGTTCCTGCCCGCGGTCTCGGCCACCGGCGAGGCCGCGATGCCCGGCGAGGAACCCTGGTCCTACTACTCCACCCACACCGCCAACTGGACGAACCGCGTGACCCGAGGCTCACTGCACAGCCTGATGACTTTGGACGTTCTGGGCGTACGCCCCCTGCTCCCACCCAGCCTCATCATCCACGGCCGCAAGGACGACTACTGCTCGCCCGACCTGACCACCGCCATGGCCGCCGACCAGACCGTCTGGCTGGACACGGACCGGCACGTCGACCTCTACGACGGCGAACCCCACGTCACCCGCGCGATCGAGGAGACCGTCAGCTTCCTGTCATAGCCCGCGTCAGCCGCCGGGCCGCCTCGGCCAGATCCGGCGGCGGAAGATGCGAGAAGCTCAGCCGTACGTATCCCGCGCCGCCCCGCCCACCGACATGGAACCGGCTCCCCGGCACGAACGACGTCCCGTGCCGCTCGGCCGCCGCGAGCAGATCGTCGGCGTGCACACCGTCCGGCGTCGGCACCCACAGGAACCAGCCACCGTCCGGTGCCGCCACCCGGCTCAGGCCCTCGACCAGGGCGTCCCGCTGAGCCGCATACCGTTCCCGGATCATGGCGAGGTGCCTGTCGTACGCCCCACTGGCACCGAACACGGCCATGGTCAGCGCCACCGAGTGGTTCACGCCGCCACCACTGTCCACAAACCCCAGATCGGCCAGCCGCCCGACGATCGCCGGCGCCGCATTGATCCACCCGAGCCGCAGCCCCGGCGCCACCGCCTTGGCGAACGATCCGAGCCGCACCACACCGGCCCCCTCGGCGAGCCGCCACAGCGAGGGCGGCGCCGCGCCCGCGTACGAAAGCTCCCGATAGGTGTCATCCTCGACAACCGTGAGACTTTCGCGCCGCGCGAGCTCGACCAGGGCCCGCCGTCGCTGTTCAGGCAGACTGCGCCCGGTCGGATTGGCGAAGGTGGGAACCAGGTAGAGAACAGGCACCCGCCGCCCACTCGCCCGCAGCTCGCGAAGCTGCCCGGCCACCGCGTCCGGGAGAACCCCGTCGTCGTCACCGGGCGCCGGCACCAGCTCAAGCCCCCGGTCGGCCAGCACGCGCAGGGCCAGGTGATAGGTGGGCGCTTCGACGAGCGCCACATCCCCCGGCTCGGTCAGCACCTCAGCGACGAGCGCCAGCCCTTGAGAGGCCCCCGCCGTCACAAAGGTCTCCGCAGCCGCCCCCGCATCCTCCCGCCCCGCCAGCCAGTCGATCAGCGGCCCCGGCCCCACATCTCGCCCGTAGGCAAGCCCCCGCCACCCGAACTCCCGCGCCGCCGCAGCCCCAGCCTCCGCCCACGCCTCCACAGGCAACAGCTCAGGCCGCGGATGACCCCATCCAAGATCGAGAATGCCGTCCCGATGCACGAACTGCAGCAGCCGGTCCACACCTCGGACCGTACCGCCCATCGAGATCACCGGCCCGAAGGCCTGTCGGATAGCCGACCCGGTCAGCGCACGTCGAACTCACCGCGCCGTACGCCATCGAGGAATTCGGTCCAAGCCTCCGGCGACACCGACAGCACGGCACCCGCACGATCCTTGGTGTCCCTGATCTTGATTTCGTCACCCAGGTTGACCTCGACGCAATTCCCCTGTGCGCTCCTTGAGCTCTTCTTCCAGCCGCTAGGGCCTTTCTCGAGTTCAGCCACACGCCCTCCTCGCTGCGACCCGGCCGATCGGCGATACGCGCCCACGCGGACACTTCACACAGTGCTTGGGCAGGCACCGCCAGTGTAGGGACAGACATAGATCAAGACCATTGGGGACGATCGCGTCCGCCCTAGTACCGGCTCATCAGAGGAAGCCCTACCGCCGGGTAATAGGGCAGAATTGGCCCACGCCCGACGCGTCCGGCCGGTCTGATGGTGTGTCTCGGACCGGCGCGAGCAGAGGAGGTGCCATGCCACCACCAAGTGTTCCGAGGCCGGCCGAGGAAGCCAACGCCGAGCTGTGGGACGGCTCCCCGGCCGCGGCCCTGTTCGCCCTCGTGTCGTTGGCCGCCGCCGGCATCTTGGCTTTCGGCGCCGGCTACGCGCTGGGCCCGGTCGTCTGGCACGGCGACGAGAGCGGCCTCGGCCCGGCACGCGCGGTGTTGACCCTACTGATCGCCTTCGTGGCCGGGCCGGCGATCATCCTTCTTCTCTCCTCGGCGTTTCGTCGCCTGTCGAGCGCGTGGCGCCACCGGTGAGACGCCGCTGACGGCGCGTCCGCATGTGCCTGACCACCCGCCGCGTGGGTGAGACACCGAGACCGGTGGCCAGGAAGCTGCAGAAGATGAGTCCCCAGTTCAGCGGCACGAGCCCGAGGACCAGCACCACGCCGACACAGACCGAGAGGATCGGCAGCAATCCGAGCATCAAGAGCTGCAACGTCTTGTCCCAGTCGCCCAGCACATTCTGGACGACCAGGCGCATGACGTAGGCGGCGAGCTGCGGCACATTTTGCGGCAGCTCCTCGCGCGGCCTCGGCGGCGGCCCTCCGGGCCGCCGGGATCTAGGCATGACCGATCACCGGCGCGAAGGCGAACAGCCCCGATCGATTCGTCGGCGCATGGACCATGGCGATCTCGGCGATGAGAATGAGCACGTCCACTTGGCACCCCCCGAAGGGTCGATCAGGGCCGTTCACTGCGGTTTGCTAGGTCGTGGCGGAGTCACCCATCGCGGCCCGGTCGCTTTCCATGCTGCTCAGCACCCCGTCAAGGAAGTCGTTCAGCTGATCCTTGGGCGTTGCGCGGTTTTCCATGTCCCAGAACTGCTCCAGGTAGGGCCGCGTCTCGGACGGCTCCTCCCGCTTGATGTACTCGCCATTGACGCTCTCCAGGTAGAGCAGGTCACTCAGCGCGGCCTCGGCGAACTCGAGCAAGGTGAACGGTCCGCGCATGCCCTGATAGCCCCCGATGGCGAACGGCATGATCTGAATGCTGACCCGCGGGTGCTCGTTGATCTTCTTGAGATGCTCGATCTGCTGGCGCATGACCGAATGTCCCGTGGGGCCGGCCTCGTAACCGATGCGCCGGCGGACCGCCGCCTCGTCCAGGATGAAGAACATTTCCGGCGGGTCCTCGCTTTCGAGGAGCTCCTGCCGTTCGAGCCGGGCTTCGACACGACGCTGGATGACCCTTTCGGAGTCGTCCGGCGAGGCGTAAAGCCGAAGCATGGTCTCCGCATATTCCCTGGTCTGGAGCAGACCTGCGATCACGACCGGCTCGAACTGGCGAATGATCGACGCCGACTTCTCGTACCGACGCAGGAGCTGAATTTCCTTGCTCAGCACGTCGTCGTACGCACTCGAGACCTGTCGCCGGCCCTCCCGGGCCAGGGTGGACAGCTCTTCCTTCTTGCGCGGATCGGTGACCTTGTAGATCTGGAGAAGAGCTTGGAGATCGGTGTTGCTGACGCCGTTCTCACCGCTCTCGATCCTCAAAATCTTCGATGGCGACCATTCCAGGGTGCCGGCAACGTCCTTCTGCTTCAGCCCCGCGTCCAGCCGGAGCTGGCGAAGCTGCAAGCGCAAGGCCAGTCGCTGGACCGAGGGGTCCACTGACTCAGCCATTACCGATCATCTCCCCGCCCTCGCAAACTTCCATCTGCTGGCTAGCAGATTGTGAGGTGCAATCTGAAGTGTATCTGTCTGCTACCGCTCTACAAGCTGGCAAGCATCGCCGTTGAGGCATGTCAGGCTCATCTCTAGGCGTCGGTGACGTCAGACTGCTGTGCTCTGATCTGCTGGCTAGCAGTCTGGAAGCAGCAGGCAGTCACTGGGCAGACTGCAACGTACACCCTCCCAGGCTGCGGGAATGGCAGGACGACAAAAAGCCGAACGCCGGAGTTGTGGTATTCGGAAATGATCAGCTCAGGCCGGGTGTCTACCCCGAAAAGGGCGTTCTTTCGAATGATGCGATGGGGCTCGGGACGGGCGCACAATGGCGCCTGACCGGTGAGCCGGCCCCGCAACCGGTGAGATCGGGCAGCATGGGCCGGGTGGGATCGGTTGCGCTTTTTCATTCGGTTTACGGGCTTCGGGCGTCGGTTCTGCGGGCGGCGGAACGCCTTCGGGACGCCGGGCATGACGTCGTGGCACCCGATCTTTACGGGTTTCCCGCGACCGGGGACCTGGCGGAGGGGTTCGCGCTGGCGGACAAGGTGGGGTGGGCCGGGATCGTCGAGCGCGGTCGGGACGCCGTACGGAAACTGCCGCCGGAGGCGGTTTTGGTGGGTTTCTCGATGGGCGTCGGTGTGATCGAGGCGCTGCTGCCCGAGCGGCCGCGGTCGGCCGGGGTGGTCATGGTGGCGGGTGCGGGGGCGATTGATCCCGTACGGCCGGGATTGCGGGCCCAACTGCACGCGGCTGATCCGGATGCCGAGTTCGTGCCGCCGGCCGCCGTGGCCAAGTGGACCGAGAGCATGACGCGGGGTGGCGCGGCCTTCGAGGTGTACCGCTATCCGGGGGTCGGGCATCTCTGGGTCGACGAGGACCTACCGGACTACGACTGTCCGGCGGCGGGGCGCTTCTGGGAGCGGTGCGAGGAGTTCCTGCGGCTCTCCGGAGAGACTCAGGTCACTTGCAGTCAATAAAAGTTTGCAGGCACTGCAAGTTAGCGCTTAGCCTTCGACCGTGCTCAGTCGACGGGATCGCAAGAAGCAGCAGACGCGGTCGGCGCTGATGAGCGCGGCCCTGCGGCTGGCCGACGAACGCGGGCTCGACCACGTGACAGTGGAGGAGATCAGCGAGGCGGCCGACGTGTCGCCACGGACGTTCTTCAACTACTTCGCGACCAAGGACGACGCCATCATCGGGGAGCAGATCGCCGATGGGCCCTCGGTCTGCGACCGGCTGCTCGCCCTGCCGGCCGAGGTGCCGCTGATCCCGGCCGTGCTGACCGCGCTCACCCCCGAGATCGAGCAGTTTCAGGCCGACCGGGAGTTGTGGCTGCTGCGGATGCGCGTCATCAAGAACAACCCGGCTCTGCTGCCGATCCTCGTCGCCCGTGGTGCCGTCGCCGAGCAGGAGTCGGCCGAGGCGATCGCCACCCGGCTGGACCTGCCCGCCGACGACTTCTTCCCCCTGCTCGCGGCCACGCTGACCGGCACCGCCGTCCGCGCCGCGATGATGCGCTGGGCCGACACCGACGGCGCCGGCGACCTCCTCGAAATCGTCCGCGAGGCCTTCGGCGTCCTGGCCGAGGGCCTCAACTTTGAGAAGAAGAAAGGCAACCGATGACAGCCACCCAGGAGGGGACCGGTGGGCGGATGTCGCGCGGCGAGGTCGTGCAGGCGCTCTCCGGGCTGATGCTGGGCATGTTCGTGGCGATCCTCGCCTCGACCGTCGTCTCCAACGCGCTCCCCCGGATCATCGCCGACCTCGGCGGCAGCCAGTCCGTGTACACCTGGATCGTCACCACCGAGCTGCTGGCGATGACCGCCACCGTCCCGCTCTGGGGCAAGCTCGCCGACCTCTACAGCAAGAAACTGCTGGTCCAGCTCTCGTTGCTGCTTTTCGTAGCCGGCTCACTGATTGCCGGCTTCACCCCGGACGTCGGTGTCCTGATCGTCAGCCGGGCCGTGCAGGGCATCGGCGCGGGCGGCATGACCGCGCTCGCCACCATCGTGATGGCCTCGATCATCCCGCCGCGGGAGCTGGGCCGGTACTCGGGCATCTTCGGCGCGGTCTTCGGCGTCGCCACCATCGCCGGCCCGCTGATCGGCGGCGTCATGGTGGACACGTCGTGGCTGGGCTGGCGCTGGTGCTTCTTCATCGGCGTGCCGTTCTCGATCGCCGCCATCATCCTGCTCCAGAAGACGCTGCACCTGCCGACGTCGCGCCGCGAGGTGAAAATCGACTGGCTGGGCGCGCTGCTGATCACGGCCGGCGTGAGCACGCTGCTGATCTGGTCCACGCTGGCCGGTCAGCACTTCGACTGGGCGTCGTGGGAGACCGCGGTCTTCGTCGTGGGCGGCGTCGTCCTGCTGGCCCTGGCTGTGTGGGCCGAGTCCAAGGCGCCCGAGCCGGTGGTGCCGCTGCGCATCTTCCGCAACCGCACGGTCACCCTGACGGTCATCGCCAGCGTGCTCGTCGGCGTGGCCATGTTCGGCGGAACGGTCTTCCTGTCGCAGTACTTCCAGGTCGCGCTCGGTAAGTCCCCGACGGTCGCCGGCCTCATGAGCCTGCCGATGATTTTCGGTCTGCTGGTCTCCTCGACGGTGGCCGGAGCCCTCATCACGAAAACTGGCAAGTGGAAGATTTACCTGGTCGCCGGCGCGATCGTGATGACCATCGGCATGCTGCTGCTGAGCACCATCGACGCCCGGACCAGCGTGCTGACGCTCTCGGTCTTCATGGCGGTGCTCGGCATCGGCGTCGGCATGCTCATGCAGAACCTGGTGCTGGCCGCGCAGAACGACGTGCCGGCGGCCGAGCTCGGCGCGGCCACCTCCGCGCTGACCTTCTTCCGCAGCATGGGCGGCGCGATCGGGGTGAGCGCGCTCGGCGCCGTCCTGGCCAGCCGGGTGACGACGCTGTTCACCGAGAAGTTCGGCGCGGCCGCCACCTCCGGCGGCTCGGCCGAGGTGCCGGACGTCAGCACGCTGCCGCCGCAGGTGCTGGCCGTGGTCAAGGACATTTACGGTACGGCGACGTCCGACCTGTTCCTGGTGGCCGCGCCCATCGCGTTCCTCGCGGTCATCGCCGTGGTCTTCATCAAGGAGAAGCCGCTGTCGACCCTCAGCGGTGACGAGCGCCGCGCCCAGGAGGAAGCCGCCGCTCTCTCCATGCACTGAGCCTGTTCACCGGGGTGGGTACATGATGATGCCCACCCCGGCCAGGCACACGGCGGCGCCGATCAGGTCGTAACGGTCGGGCCGGAAGCCGTCGACCAGCATTCCCCAGGCCAGCGAGCCGGCCACGAAGATTCCGCCGTACGCGGCCAGGATGCGCCCGAAGTTCGCGTCGGGCTGCAGGGTCGCCACGAAGCCGTACGCCCCGAGCGCGACCACCCCCGCGCCGGCGAACAGCAGCCCCCGCTGCTCGCGAACGCCCTGCCAGACCAGCCAGGCGCCGCCGATCTCGGCCAGCGCGGCCAGCAGGAAAAGCGCGATCGAGCGCAGAACGTTCATGCGCTCGATCCAAGCAGGCAGGAAGATCAGGAAGGCCGGAGACCCACCGACGTACGGGGTGAGGGCGGCTCCGCGCACCCGAGGAGCCCCACCAGCCCGGACACCCAGAGCTGACGGTAGACCGTGGGGCTCGGGTGGCTGACCACCAGCTTGACCCCGCTGGCGGCGGCCGTATGGAAGCAGGCGACCAGGATGCCGATGCCGATGCTGTCGATCAACATGACCCGCTGAAGGTCAAGACAGATCTTGCCCGGCGTGGAGCTGGTCAGCACGTCGTTGACGGCGTCCCGCATCACGTGGGCGTTGTCCAGGTCGATCTCCCCGCTGGGCGCGATCTCAACGGTTCCGTCGGCCAACTGGCGGGTGGTGATCGGCAGATACACGGCTGCCCTCTTCCTGGCGTCGAGCGGGGCCGACGCCGACCTTCCGCGTGGAGGACACACCCCTGACCGTGGTTTCAATTCATGGTCTCAGTGTGGTCGGACACCTCACCCGGGTGCCGCTCTCCGACCGCGTTCCAACAACAATCCGCTGGTCTGCAAGTTACGCCACGTAGGCGCGGAACGCCAGAGTAGTTCATATGGCCTGAATGTGCTGGAACGGTCAGCGCGTGGCGGGAACGTTGACGTTCCACGTACCGGGGCCGAATACTCACCGTATGCGATGGAGCTCATCTCGGCATGGCTGAGGTCTTTCCGAGGTCCGCCCACGCGTTATCCGGGGCGGCGGACGTCGTCCATCTCAGCAGCGTGGACATCGATCAAGCACGTACCTTGCTAAATCGGTTCTACTACCCCGTAGCAGTGGACCTGCCCGACGGCGCCGGCACCTTCGGGCTGGGTATGGAACTGATCCAACTCGGACCGCTCACCGTCGGCCAGCTCAGTTTCGCCACCGCCGTGACACTGCTCGTGGCCGAACTCGACGCGTACCACGTCAGCATGCCGACCAGCGGACGGCTGCACGCCCGGCACGCCGGCCACGACATCGTCGCCACACCGTCCCGGGGGGTGGTTTTCGGTCCCGGCAGCCCCGTCTACACCTCCCGCGAGGCCCACTCGGCCGAGCTCGCGGTGAAGATCGAGCGCAAGGCCCTGGAGGAGGAGCTCTCCGGCCTGCTGGGTCGCCCGATCGAGGGACCGATCGACCTCCCACCCGAGATCGACCTGTCGAGCGGCCCCGGCCACAGCTGGAGCCGGCTGGTCCGCCTGCTCCGCGACGAACTCGAGTTCACCGAGAGCCTGTTCTACCAGCCGATGATCGCCGAGCAGCTCCGCAGCGCCGTCCTGAGCGGCCTGCTGCTGAGCGTGCCGCACCGCTACCACCAGGAGCTGACCGGCCCGGCCGCCCCCGGCCCCCCACGCGCCATCCGCCGCGTGGTGGAGGCCATCCAGAGCGAGCCGGAACGCCCGTTCACCGTGACCGACCTGGCCCGGATAGCCGGCATGAGCGTCCGCTCCCTCCAGGACGGCTTCCGCCGCCACGTGGGCGTGGCCCCCATGACCTACCTGCAACAGGTACGCCTCGGCCGCGCCCGCGAGGCCCTGCGCCTGGCCGACCCCTTACGGGTGACGGTCGCCGCGGTCGCCCACCGCTGGGGCTTCGCCCACCTGGGCCGCTTCGCCTCGGCCTACCGCACCAAGTTCGGCGAGTCCCCCTCAGAAACGCTGCGCTCGTAGACCACCCTCAGACCATCCGGCCGGGCACCTTTGGGCCGCACCGCCCCTTCGACCGCGCGCCAACGAGGCAGCACCGATCCGCCGACCGCACGCCATCGAAGCAGCCCGGTCGCCTCACTCTTCGAATCGAGCCGAAGTTGTCGAGCGGATTCGACGCTCGGCACGATTGAGCGGATTGAAGTTGAGCGGCCGTGAGCATGAAGCAGCGTCACGGCCCGGCCGGGGTGGGTCCGGCGGGTATTGGGAACGGGTGAGCTGAAGTTTGCACTGCTGTGGGGCGGGCGCTGAGAAGCAGACCACCGTCCGGTCGCTCCATCCTCCGGCTGAGCCACCGTCCGGTCACTCCACATCCGGTGCTCCACGTCCGGTGCTCCACCCTCCGGTCGCTCCACCCTCCGGCCGCTATAGCACAAGTCCGACTTGTCGGGCGGTTCGACGGGTGAGGTCGTCAAGGTGGGCGGGAGAAGCGCCGCAGTGAGGGCGGGCACACGTGATGCCACACACCGTGAGGTGACACGGCGGTCGAGGGCTGCCGATGCGCGGAGCGGATGGCTCCCGCCGGACGCTCCAGGATGGTTATTCGGCGGGCGATCCCGGGCGGTTACTCGCTGGGCGAGCCAGGCTGGTTACTCGCTGGGCGATCCGGGGTGGTTACTCGCCGGGGTCGCTGCGGCGGGGCTGGGGGACCTCGTTGGGGGCGCGGCGTGTCGTCGCGGCCACCCCGAACAGGTGGCCGCGGGGTGGTGTCCACTCGCGCCACGGGCCCAAATGGGGTGGTACCGAGACGAGTTCGCCGTCGCCTGCGCCGCGCTGTTCGCGCAGGTAGGAGATTACTCGGGAGGCTGCCTGGCTGCCGTCCTCGGCCAGGCTGAGCAGCAGGCGGCGCGCGTCGTCGGCCGAGGGGTCGTCCGCGTCGAGGCCGGGTATCTCCGCTGCCGTCCGGCGCAGCAGGGCCGCCAGACCGGCCAAGGCCTGCATCGCGTCACACGCGTCCCGCTCGGCATCGGACAGGCTGGTCACGTCGCGCTCCCCCTTACCGGCCCCGCCGGTTCGAGACCCACCGGCGCATGCCCCCGCCGGCGGTCCTTTAACGGGTGCCAAGGCGAAAATGTATTCGGCCCACTACTAAGCGTCCATCCGTAACGCGCAGGCCCTGTCCAGTTAGCGCTCAGTTTGACCGGCGTCGGCATGATCGTCCGATTCCGCCCCATGGTCGGAGGGCCGCGGAACGGGGTAAGAACCGACTGAGCACCCCTGGGGAGGACACCATGACCGACGAGATTCAGCCACTGGAAGAGACGCCGGAAGTCGCCGACGCCATCGAGGACGACGTCGCGGTCGACGCGTTCATCACCGGCGGTGGCAAGGACTCCGATTCTCCGGAGTTCCTGGCTCCGGGCGAGGAGCCGGAGATCCGTACCGGCGCCGATCAGCCGTGGGACCCGATCGACCTGGCCGAGGCCGAGGGCAAGGACCCGACGCCGGAGAACATCGAGAAGGCCCGCGAGGAACTGGAGCGTGACGGCGCCGCCGCCATCGAGCGCACCGTCCCCTGATCGCGGAACACCGCTGCCGGCGACCACACAGGCCGCCGGCAGCGTGCTTCAAGCGCTTTCGACAGTCACCGTACGGCCGGTGGTCACCGCTTCCTGGGCGGCGGACAGGACCGCCGTCACCTGGGCGCCGAAGCGGATGTCGAGCTCGACCGCGGGTCCGCCCGCGGCCGCGGCGATGAGCTGGTCGAGGCCGTGCTTCAGGGCGTCGACCGGCGACCAAGGGGCCGACGGCACCGTGCGTACCCCGGCCTGGCCGGAGAAGACCGCCTCCTCGCGCTCGGCCGCCTCCGGCGCGTCCAGCGAGAGGGTGAGCGTGCTGATGGCGCCGCCCGCGTGGCGTGCCAGCAGGTGGGTCATGTCGGGGGCGCCGGCCATCGCGGTCACCTCGGTGACCGGGCCGAGCACGCCGATGGCCAGCGCCAGCGCGTGCGGGCCGACGTCCCAGAGGCCGCCGCTCTCCTGGCGCCAGGGCGACGCGCCGAACGGGTTGTCCGGTGTGAAGATGCGGCCGAGGTGGACGATCCGGCCCTCGACCCAGCCGCCGGTCGCCGTCGCGTCGGCCACGAACCGCTCGATCTCCGGCATCAGCCGGCGGGTGAAGAAGACCAGCGAGGCGAGGTTGCCGGCCGCGACAGCGGACGCGATCTCCTGTGCTGAGGCAACGGTGAAGGCCACCGGCTTGTCGAGCACCAGGTGCTTGCCGGCCTGGGCGGCGCGCAGCGCCAGCGGCGCCTGCACGTCCGGCGGCAGGGCGATGGCCACGGCGTCGACGTCGGCCATCAGGTCGTCCACTTCGGCGTACGCCTTGGCGCCGTGATCGCCGGCCAGCGCGGCCGCCTTGTCGGGATTGCGGCCCCACACCCCCACGAACTCGACGTCCGCGTGCGTGGCGAGCGCCGGCGCGTGCGCCAGGTGTGCCCATGGTCCCGTACCGAAAAGTCCGAAGCGCATCGGAAGTCGCCTGCCTCTCTCATGGTCCAGCCGCAAGCTACCAGGCGACCTTCGATCAGTAGTCTGTGCCGGTGAACGGTCCCCTGTCGGTGGCGACGATCATCGCCGCTCTTGTCCTGGCGGCGTGGTTCCTGCTGCGCGCGGCGCTCAACCGCCCGCCGAGCAACGTCGACCTCTGGGCCACGCTGGCGCTCAGCGCGCTGGTCGCCGTGCTGGTCGTCGTGGCCGTGATCGGCCTGTTCGACGGCTCGCGCCCCAGCGACACGCCCACCTTCCTGGGCTACCTGGTCACCACGGTCGCCTTCGGGCCGGTCGCGTTCTATCTGGCCCGGCTCGAGCCGACGCGGTGGGGCAGTCTCATCCTCGGTGTCGCCTGCCTGGTGCTGCCTGTTCTCGTGCTGCGGTTGCAGCAGATCGCGGAGGTGACCACCGGTGTCTCCTGAAACCCCCACACGTCCCAAGGACGCGGCTCTCGGTACGGGCCTCGGCCGCGTGCTGCTGCTGGTCTACGGCATCTTCGCGCTGTCGGCCAGCGCCCGCGCCCTCGTACAGATCTCCACGCATTTCAGCGAGGCCCCGCTGGCCTACCTGCTGTCGGCGTTCGCCGGCCTGGTCTACATCTCGGCGACCGTGGGCCTGGCGATCGGCGGCGCCCGGGGCCGGCTGATCGCGCTGATCAGCTGCAGCATCGAGCTGATCGGCGTGCTCGTGGTCGGCACGCTGAGCATCGCCGACGCCGGGGACTTCCCGGACGACACGGTCTGGTCGAACTTCGGCAGCGGTTACGGGTACGTCCCGCTGGTGCTGCCGTTCGTCGGCCTGTGGTGGATCTGGCGGCACCGCCCTTAAAGGGACGATTCGATGGTGTGTGGCACGAAGTAGCAGCGGTCCTTCGTCACGAGACCGTCGTCGCCGAGACCTTCACGGATGCCCATGCCGGCCGGCTCCCCGTCGATCAGCCAGGAGCCGATCACCGGGTGGACCGTGCCCTCGAGCCCCTCGAACGACGGCAGCTCGCAGAGTTGCTGCACCACGTAACGGCCGTCGACGCCGTACTCGGAAGGGTTTTCGCTGATCGTGACCCCGTCACGCACGAGCGTGACCGAGCCGCCCTCCCGGCCCCAGACGGGTTTCTTGGCGTAGCTGGTCAGCGTCTTGGCCTTCGAGGAGTCGGCGAAGTAGGCCGGCAGCAGGTATTTGCCGCGCTCGGGGTCGTCGCCGAACAGTTTCCACAGCACCGGCAGGATCGCCTTGTTGCCGAGCAGGGCGGCCGTGTAGGGCGGCTCGATCCAGACCGTGCCGTGTTTGGTCGGGTCGGCCATGTTGCGGAAGAAGGCCTTGCCGCCCTCCTCGGTCCAGAACCACTCCCACGGGTAGAGCATGAAGATGATGTCGATCGGCTCGGCCTTGTGCTCCTGGCCCGGCGAGGGCACGAAGACCACCCGGTCGCCGGCCACGTCCCAGCCGATCTGGCTCATCGCGATCAGCTCGACCGGGTACCCGGCCTCCTCGGCGGTGGCCATCAGGTACGCCACGTTCATCCGGTCCTCACCGGAGGTCTCGGACGTCTCGTACGCGAAGAAGATCTTCGGTTTCTCCGGCAGCCACGTGCGGGCCTCGCGGAGCTTGTCGATGTTGCGGCGCCAGGCGCCGGGGTCGCCCGGCTCGCCGGGGGTCGCGGGCCAGCCCACCAGGCGGTCGTGGATCGAGTTCCACTGGCGCCACTCGTGCTGGGTGACGTGGGTCTGGTCCATCCAGTGCCACTGGATGACGGCGCTCTCGACCAGCGCGGTCGGGGTCTGCGCGTTGAACTCGAGCAGCTTGGGCGTGCTGCCGGCCCCGTTGTACCAGAGGTCGAACCGGCCGTAGACGCTCGGCGAGTAGTCCGGCGTCTCCATCGGCAGGCGCATGTCGGGGTCTTTGTCGTAGTGCGTCCACGTCTCGGCGTCGCCGTCGAACCACGTGCGGATGACCTGCTCGTGGGCGAACTCAGGCACGCCGATCTTGGCGAGGAAGCACGTCTCGGGGTTGCAGATCGAGGCGAAATAGCCCTCTTTGCGCCCCTGCACGGTGTGCCGCGGGCACTGCCGGACGATCCAGTCGCCGGCCTCGAGGCACATCGCGTGCAGCGTGGTGGTGGCCGCCTCGAGCTCTTCGATCTCGGCCGCCGTGAAGTCGTAGAACGGGCCCTCCTGCCAGTACGAGATCATCGTCCCGTCCGGCAGTTCGGTGTCGTTGTACGTGAGGCCGAGGCTGAAGTTGGTGAGCTGCCAGCCCTCGCGGACCGGCCCGTAGGGAACTCGGCGCACGCTCAGCCGCCCGACTTGCTGGAGGAGGAGCCGCGGGCCGCGCCGCCCTTGCCGACCACGCTGGTCTTCACCGTGCCGTTTCCGATCTTGCCGGTGGCCGGCAGCCCGAAGGACTGCCGGGCCGCCCGGTCGTTGTACGCGAACTTGTTGCCGCCGGCCGGGAGCCGGTAGCCGACCGGGTAGCCCGGGGCGTAGGCCGCCGAATACCAGATGAAGAAGGGCACCACACTGCCACCGTACGACCGGTCGTCGTCGCAGTAGTCCTCGTCGACGACGTTGCCGTTGGCGTCGGCGCAGTAGAAACCCGCGTCCTGGTAATCGTCGTCGTTGTCGCACGCCGCCGCACCGCCCGCCGCCAGGAGCAGAAACGTGCTGGTGAGCGAGACGCTGCGGGAAGCCATGCGTCGATTCATAGTTCCTTTGTAACGCCTCTCAGCAATGATCTACGCGCGCGGTCCCCCGGCGACGTAGATGACCTGGCCCGAGACGAACCCGGCACCCTCACTGACGAGGAAGGATACGGTGTTCGCGACGTCTTCGGGACGTCCCGCCCGGCCAACGGGAATCTGAGCGACGGCGGCTTTCTCGAACTGGTCGAAATCGACGCCGACCCGGGCCGCGGTGGCGGCGGTCATGTCGGTGACGATGAAGCCCGGCGCGACCGCGTTGGCGGTGATGCCGAACCGGCCCAGCTCGATCGCGAGCGTCTTGGTGAAGCCCTGCAGGCCGGCCTTGGCCGCGGCGTAGTTGGCCTGGCCCCGGTTGCCCAGGGCCGAGGTGCTGGACAGGCTGACGATACGGCCCCAGCCGGCGTCGACCATGTGCTTCTGCACCGCGCGGCTGAACAGGAAGGCGCCGCGCAGGTGGACCGCCATCACGGTCTCCCAGTCGTCGTCGGTCATCTTGAACAGCAGGTTGTCGCGGAGCACGCCGGCGTTGTTGACCAGGATGGTCGGCGGGCCGAGCTCGGCCGTGACCTTTTCCACGGCCGCGGTGACCTGGGCCGGGTCGGACACGTCGGCGCCGACGGCGAGGGCAGTGCCGCCGGCGTCGTGGATGGCGGTCACCGTGTTGGCGCAGGCGCCCTCGTCGAGGTCGACGACGGCGACGGCCAGCCCGTCGGCCGCGAGCCGGCGGGCGGTCGCCTCGCCGATGCCGCGGGCGGCACCGGTGACGATGGCGGTACGGGTGGGAGCGGACTGCGACATACGGCCTCCTCTATTTGCACTCGGAGTGCACCTTACGCGTAGCGACGCAACCTGATCCAGCGGTAGCCGTGTCCGGCCACCGGTACCGCGTCGAACTTGCCAAGGTCGGGGTACTCCTGGTCGGCGAGCACGTCGGTCGGGAACTCGGCCTCGGCGTACAGCGAGCTCAGATCGAGCACGCCGTCGGACGGCCCGAGATTGTGCACGAAGACCATCGTGCCAGTGACGTCGTCGGCGCGGTGCACGAGGATCGATCCCGCGTCGGGCAGGTCGACGTGCTTGCAGGTGCCGGAACCCACCTCGGGCGCTTCCCGGAGCGTACGGATCATGCGCTCGAACCAGGCCAGCAACGACGCCGGGTCGTGGCGCTGCCGGCTGACGTTGACGGTCGGGTAACCGAACTCGCCGTCGTCGATCACCGGCCGGACCGGCTCGTCCGACGTGGTGAAGCCGCCGTTCGGCAGGGAGGACCACTGCATGGGCGTACGGATCGAGTTGCGCCCCGGCAGCGACAGGTCCTCGCCCATGCCGATCTCCTCGCCGTAGCGCACCACCGGGGTGCCGCGCAGGCTGAACTGCAGGGCGTAGGCCAGCTCGACCCGCCGCCGGTCGTTGCCGAGCATCGGCGCCAGCCGCCGGCGGATGCCCCGCCCGTACAACTGCATGTTCTCGTCCGGCCCGAACTCGGCGAAGACCTGCTGCCGCTGCTCGGCGGTCAGCCGGGACAGGTCGACCTCGTCGTGGTTGCGCAGGAAGGTGGCCCACTGCGCGCCCACGGGCAGCTTCGGGGCCTCGCGCAGCGCCTCGACGATCGGCTCCGGGTTCTGCCGGGCCAGCGCCAGCATGAGCTTGGTGTTGAGCATGAAGTCGAACAGCATGTGGATGCGGTTGGCCGAGCCGCCGGAATCGCCGAAGTACTCCTTGAGCTGGTCGGGCTCCACATTGGCCTCGGCCAGCAGCACCGCGTCGCCCTTGCGCCACTGCACGAACTGCCGCAGTTCGGTGATGAAGTCCATGTCTTTGGGCGAGTTCGGGTTGCCGGCCTGGGTCTCCTCGATGATGAACGGCACCGCGTCCATCCGGAACCCGGCGACGCCGAGCTGGAGCCAGAACGCGCAGATCTTCTTGATCTCCTCGCGGACCTCGGGATTGTTGATGTTCAGGTCCGGCTGGAACTTGTAGAACCGGTGGTAGTACCAGGCCTTGGCCGTCCGGTCGTACGTCCAGGTCTCGTCCTGCTCACCCGGGAAGACCATGCCCTGCTTGCGGTCGGCGGGCTCGGTCTCGGACCAGACATACCAATTCCGGTACGGCGAGTCCGGCGACTTGCGGGCCGATTGGAACCACGGGTGCTTGTCCGAGGTGTGGTTGACGACCAGGTCGATGATCACCTTGATGCCGAGGTTGCCCGCCTGGTGCAGCAGCTCGGCGAAGTCGCCCAGGTTCCCGAAACGTGGGTCGACGTTGTAGAAGTCGGACACGTCGTAGCCGTCGTCCTGGTCGGGCGACGGGTGGATGGGGTTCAGCCACAGGCAGGTCACCCCGAGCCGGGCGAGATAGTCGAGACGGCCGATCAGACCGCGGATGTCGCCGCAGCCGTCGCCGTCGGAGTCGGCGAACGTGTCGATGTCGAGGCAGTAGATGACGGCTTTCTGGTACCACCGGTCGGTCATGTCCCTCTACTTCACCGGCGTCACGCCCGGGCAAACAGCACTCAGGTTCGACGCAGGTTCGTTGGGTACAAACATCGGATGGGCGGCGGACTGACAGCGTGGGTGACCTCTGTCATCGAATCACTCGGTGAGCTAGGTGTGGGCCTTCTGGTGGCCCTGGAAAACCTGATCCCGCCGATCCCCAGTGAGATCGTGCTGTCGCTGGCGGGCTATCTGGCCAGCGAGGGCCGGGTCAACTTCGCGCTGGTGCTGTTCGCGGCCACGGCCGGGTCGGTGATCGGCGCGCTCGCCCTCTACTGGCTCGGGTACGCGCTGGGCGAGGACCGGCTGCGCCGCTGGCTCGACAAGATTCCGCTGGTCGACGCCGACGATCTGAACACGGCCGACCGCTGGTTCGAGAAACACGAGAAGGCAGCCGTGCTCTTCGGGCGCTGCGCCCCGGTCGTTCGCAGCCTGGTCTCGATCCCGGCCGGCGCCAACAAGATGCACCTCGGCATGTTCACCCTGTTCACCGCGATCGGCAGCGGGGTCTGGAACGCCATCTTCATCGGCGGCGGCTACCTGCTCGGGTCGCAGTATCAGGACCTGGAGAAATACGCCCATTACTTCGACTACGTGATCTGGGCGCTGATCATCTTCATGGTCGGGAGCTGGGTCATCAAGAAGATCAGGAAAAGGCGGCGCGCGGCCGCCCGCCAGAGCGACCGCGCGTCCGTCGATGGTTAGAAACCGGCGCTGACCTTCGTGAAGGCCCAGTCGGCCTGCGCGATGCCGGAGCAGTCCGAGACCACGCCGCCACCGGCGCAGCCGCGGTCACGGTTGACCGCCCAGAAGGTGAAGCGGGCGAGCCCGTTGTTCCGGGCGTAATCGCGGATCCGCGTCCACGTCTCGACGGTGGTCAGCTCCTGCTGGTCGGACAGGCCGTTCATGCCGGAGATGCCCATGTGCGAGTACGCCTGCGCGTCGGTGTAGCCGAAGGTGGTCTTCAGCAGGTTCTTCAGACCCTCGGACGTGTTGACCGTGGCCGTGTAGATGTCGCTGGCGCCGAAGTCGAACGGCATCTGGGTGAAGATGTCGATGTTCGCGCCGAGCGCCTTGGCCTGCTGCACGAGCCGGGTGCCGTAGTAGTTCGGGCCGGTGGTCGTGGTGCCGAAGGTGAGGATCGTCTTCACCGACGGGTTCTTCTGCTTGACGATCTTCAGAGCGCCCAGGATCCGGTCCTGCACGACCGTGTTCTCGAACTCGTCGCTGTTCTCGATGTCGATGTCGATCGACTTGAGCTGGAAGGCGTCGATCACCTTCTGGTACGCACCGGCCAGCGCCTCGGGGGTCGAGCAGTTCGGGCCGAGCTTGTTGCCGCTCCAGCCGCCGATCGACGGGACCACGTCGGCCCCGGCCGCCCGGATGGCCGCGATGGTGCTCGCGTGCACGCCACCGGTCAGGCCGCCCTCGCCGTCCCAGGCCGGGTTGCAGCCGTTGCCGGCGAGCACGAAGGCCATCGTGAAGGCCTTGATGCCGGTCGCGTTGACCACGGTGGCCGGCGCCGGCGGGTTGCCCCAGCCGGGGTAGATGTACGGCGCCGAGGCCATCTTGGTGCCGGTGGCCGGCGGCTGGGTGGTCGGCGGGGTGGTGGGCGGCGTGGTCGGCGGCGTCGTGCCACCGCAGACACCCTGGTCGGCCCAGACGTCCCACTGGCCGCTGTGGGTGGCGGGGGATTCGTTCTGCGTCCACCACTTGGCGGTGTAGTTGTGGCCGTTCTGCGAGGCGCTGTTGTCCTTGACGTAGACGGCGCTCGAGGACCACGCCGGCGCGCAGGCGGCGGCCGCGTTCGAGGTCGCCATGGGCAGGATCGCGGCGGCCGTGGCGGCCAGGGCGACCGAGCCCAGTACGAGGATTTTCTTCACGGGGATGCTCCTGTGGGGGTGGGGAGGCGTTACGGAAGGGTGGCGAGGTGGGGCTTGACGGTGTTGGCGAAGCCGTTGCCGTTGGTGACGTCCCAGTTGATCGACCAGGTCATCGCGCCGCGGATGCCCGGATACGTCGCAGGCGGCTTGAAGGTGCCGCAGTTGGTGCCGCGGGCCAGACAGTCGAGCGCGTTGTTGACCACCGACGGCGCGACGTAGCCGCCGCCGGCGGCCCGGGTGCTGGACGGCAGGCCGAGAGCGACCTGGTCCGGGCGCAGCCCGTTCTGGGTCTGGATGCAGGCGAGCGCGGTCAGGAAGTTCACCGTGCCCTGGCTGTACGCGGCGTTCTGGTCGCAGCCGAGCATCGAACCCGAGTTGTAGAACTGGGTGTGTACGACCGTGAGGATGTCCTTGATGGACAGCGCCAGGGCGAAGTACGACGAGCCGGTGCTCTGCATGTCGATGGTCTGCGGCGCCATCGTGATGATCAGGTTGCTGCCGGCCTTGGCCCGCAGGCTGCGCAGGGCCTGGGCCATGTAGGTGGCGTTGAGCCCGTTCTCGAGGTCGATGTCGACGCCGTCGAACCCGTACGCCGTCATCAGTGAGTGGACGGAGTTGGCGAAGTTGGTGGCCGCCGTCGCGTTGGCCACGCTGACCGTGCCCTTTTCGCCGCCGACCGAGATGATGACCTTCTTGCCGCGGGCGTGCAGGGTGGCGATGTCCGCCTTGAACTGGGCGTCGGTGTAGCCACCGACGGCCGAGGCCAGGCCGGGGTCGAGGGTGAAGGAGACCGCGCCCGGGGTGGCCGTGGCGTCGGCGAAGGCGACCGCGATCAGGTCGTAGTTCGAGGGAACGGCGGCCAGCTTGAGCGGGGCCGCGCCGTTGTCGAAGTTCTGCCAGTAGCCGGTCAGGAAGTGGGCCGGCAGGACGCCGTTGGCCGGGGGCGGCGTGGTCGGAGGCGGCGTAGTGGCAGGCGGGGTGGTCGGAGGCGGCGTGGTCGCAGGCGGGGTGGTCGCAGGCGGGGTCGTGGGTGGTGTCGTGCCACCGCAGACACCCTGGTCGGCCCAGACGTCCCACTGGCCGCTGTGGGTGGCGGGGGATTCGTTCTGCGTCCACCACTTGGCGCTGTAGTTGTGGCCGTTCTGCGAGGCCGTGTTGCCCCCGACGTAGACGGCGCTCGAGCTCCACGCCGGCGCGCAGGCCGCTGCGGCCGACGCGGAGCCCGAGAAGTAGGTGGCCGCTCCGCCCGCGGCCAGCGCGGCGACGGTGGCCAGGACGACCGATCGATAGCCCTTCATGTGTCAATCATTAAGGACTGTTAACAGTTCAGTCCAGAGGGCGCGGCCCTTAAATATCCTTAAATTTCTCGATGGGTCACTTGCGGAACTGGAGCCAGTTCAGGTTGACGAAGTCGGCCGGCTGGCCGCTGGTGAAGGTCACGTAGACGGTGTGGGTGCCGGTGACGCCGGAGACGTTGCCGGGGATCGACTGCCACGTCTGCCAGCCGCCCGTGGTGCCTAGCGCGAAGCTGCCGATGGGCGCGTTCGTCCGGCTGTCGAGGCGTACCTCCACCAGGCCGCTGACCCCGGAGCCGGCGCCGGAGGCGACGCGGGCCACGAAGTCGCGGACCCCGCCCGAGCCGAAGTTGACGTTGTCGAACTGGAGCCAGTCGCCGTTGGCGATGTAGCCGACGTCCTGGCCGCCCTCGGAGCATGCCTCGACCTGCACGCCCGACGCCGCGTTGTAGGACTCGGCCTCGATGCGGGAGAAGGCGTCCCGCGTGCCCGACGGCGGCGGGGTGGTGGGCGGAGTGGTGGGTGGCGTCGTGCCGCCCGAGGACTGGTAGACCGCGACGTAGTCGACGATCATCGGCACGCCGGACTGGGTCGAGGCGGTGGGACCGCCGCCGAACGCGGCCGGGAAGCCGCCGCCCATGGCCACGTTCAGGATCACGAAGAAGCCGTGCTGGGTCGCGTTGTTCCAGGTGGTCGCGTCGAGCTGGTTCTTGCTGAACGTGAAGTAGTTGTTGCCGTCGAGGTACCAGCGCAGCTGCTCGTCGGCGGTGGTCCGGTCGTACTCGATGGCGTACGTGTGGAAGCCCGTCTTGCATCCGGAGCACGCGCGCTCGCCGCTGGTGATGCCCGTCGTCTCGTTGCACGGGCCGCCCGGGTTGGTGCCGCAGTGCAGCGCCGCGAATACGGACTCCCGGCCGTTGATGTTCTCCATGATGTCCCACTCGCCGATGCCCGGCCAGTTGGTCGCGCCGACCGGCCGGGCCGCCCCGCCGAGCGCCCAGAACGCCGGCCAGTATCCCGCCGCGGCCGCCCCGCTGACGTTGGGCTGCTGCAACCGCGCCTCGATGCGGACCTTGCCGCCGGCCGGTGCCGCGAAGTCGGTGCGCTGCGTCTCGACCCGGCCCGAGGTCCACCGGCCGGCCGAGTCCCGCAGCGGCTTGATCACCAGGTTGCCGTTGCCGTCCTGGTAGACGTTGGCCGTCGAGTCGGTCATCGTCTCGACCTCGCCGGTGCCCCAGTTGGCGGCGCCGCCCGGATAGCCGGTGCCGGTCGCGTAGAGCCAGTTGGAGCGGTTGAGCCCGGTGCCCGCGGCGCCGGTGAAGTCGTCGCTGAACACGGTGGTCATGCCGGACGGCGCGGCCGGGACGGCCGCCTCGGCGGTGACCGCGAAGATCGCGGACGCGCTCACGGCGACTGCCGCCGCGGCGCCCGCTGCCACAACACGGAATCTCATGAGGGATGCGCCTTCCAGGGAGGAGGGGGTGTGAGAGCGCTCTCAGCGGATTTCACGCTTGTTACGAACGTAAAGTCAATATGGATTGCCATCGATTGCCCGTTGATACCGTTTCCGGGGCGGGAAGATCGGGTACTTCGCGGCCATGGACACGGGCGGTACCACGATCGATCCCGAACTGGCCGAGCAGGCCGAGGCCCACGACCTGCACACGCTCGGCGTCGAGGAGGAGTTCCTCCTGGTCGACGCGGTCGAGCCGCGGGCCGTCGAGGCGGTCGAAGAGGTCTTCGACCAGCTGCCGGCCGACATCCGCCCCTCGGTGCAGCACGAGTACATGCGCAGCCAGATCGAGGTGGCGAGCCCGCCGCAGCTCGAGCTGAGTGCCCTCTCGGACGCCCTGGTCCGCCTGCGGGCCGGCGTCGCGGCCGCCGCCGACCGGGCCGGAGCCCGGCTGCTGGCCATGGGCACCGGACCGGCGACCGGGCCGCACATCCGCGTCGTCGACAACCCGCGGTACCACCGCATGCAGGAGCGCTTCGGCGACCTCTCCCCCGGCGCCGGCATGTGCGGCACCCACGTGCACGTCAGCATCCCCGACGACGAGACCGGCGTGCAGGTCCTCAACCACCTGCGCCCGTGGCTGCCGATCTTCCAGGCCGCGACGGTGAACTCGCCGCTGTTCAAGGGGCGCGACACCACGTACGCGAGCTGGCGCTACATGATGTGGGAGCGCTGGCCCACCGTCGGCCCGGCGCCGTACCTGGAGTCGTACGAGCACTACCTGACCCTCATCTCCGACCTCGAGGCGAGCGGTGCCATGCTCGACGAGGGGATGCTCTACTGGTACGCCCGGCTCGCCGCGAACTACCCGACCGTCGAGCTGCGGATGGGCGACGTGATGCCCTCGGCCGACGACGCGGTGCTGCTCGCCGCGCTGGCCCGGGCCCTGGTCGCCACGCTGGTCAACGAGGTCCGCGACGGCAAGCCGGCCCCCGTCGTGCCGGACACGCTGCTGGTGGCGGCGCACTGGCGGGCCGCCCACGACGGGCTCGAGGGCGTCAACATCGACATGGCCACCCGTGAGCCCCGGCCCGCGTGGCGGCTCATGCGGCAGCTGTTCGACTATGTACGCCCGGAACTCGAACGCCACGGTGACCTCGAGCGCACGACCGTCCTTCTCGGACAGCTGCGCAACCACGGCACCGGCGCCGCCCGGCAGCGCGCGATCCTGGCCCAGAAGGGCTCGGTCGCCGATGTGGTGGATCAGATAGCCAAGGCGACCCGGGGCGACCGCGGAGGTCAGTAGTCTGAGCTGATGAAACTCGTCGTGATCGGCGGGGACGCGGCCGGCATGTCGGCCGCGTCGCAGGCCCGCAAGCGCCTGGGAACGGACGACCTCGAGATCGTGGTCTTCGAGCGTGGGCGCTTCACGTCGTACTCGGCCTGCGGCATTCCGTACTGGATCGGCGGCGCCGTCGACGAGCGGGACGCGCTGATCGCCCGTACGCCCGAGGAACATCGCAAGAACGGCATCGACGTCCGCCTCCAGCACGACGTGGTCGGCATCGACCTCGACCGCCGGCAGGTGGTGGCCCATTCCTCGGCCGGCGAGGTGCGGGAGAGCTTCGACCATCTGGTGTACGCGGCGGGCGCGTCCCCGGTCGTGCCCGAGTGGGCCCGCGTGCGGGAGGCCGGCGTCTTCGGCGTGCAGACGCTGGAGGACGGCGACGCCATCCACGCCTGGCTCTCCGAGGTCGAGAAGCCGCGCCGCGCGGTGGTGATCGGCGGCGGTTACATCGGCGTCGAGATGGCCGAGGCCATGATCCAGCGTGGCCTCGACGTGACGCTGCTCGAAAAATCGCCGCAGCCGATGGCCAAGACGGCCGACCCCGAGATCGGCCAGATGGTCCAGGACGCGATCCGCGGCCTCGGGATCGACATCGTGACGAACGCCCACGTCGAGGGCCTCGAGACGGCCGGCGGCCGGGTCACCGCGGTGGTCACGCCCGAGGGCTCGCTGCCGGCCGACATCGTGGTCATGGGCTTGGGCGTACGGCCGAACACCGCCATCGCCCGCAGCGCGGGCCTTCCCGTGGGCGCGACCGGCGGCCTGCGCACCGATCTGCGCATGCGCGTCGAGGGCCACGAGGACATCTGGGCCGCCGGTGACTGCGTCGAGACCCGCCACCTGATCACCGGGCGCCCGGTCCACGTACCCCTGGGCACCCACGCCAACAAGCAGGGCCGGGTCGCCGGCATCAACATCGGCGGCGGTTACGCGACCTTCCCGGGCGTGATCGGCACGGCGGTGACCAAGGTCTGCGATCTCGAGGTGGCCCGCACCGGCCTGACGTCACACGAGGCCGATCAGGCCGGGTACGAGTTCGTCACGGCCACCGTGGAATCGACGAGCCGGGCCGGCTACTACCCGGGCGCCTCGGCGATGACGGTCAAGCTGATCGCCGAGCGCCGCACCGGGCTTCTGCTGGGCGCTCAGATCGTCGGCCGGGCCGAGGCGGCCAAGCGGATCGACGCGCTGGCGCTCGCGGTGTGGAACCGGATGACCGTCGAGGAGATGACCGCCCTCGATCTCAGCTACGCGCCGCCCTTCGCGCCGGTGTGGGACCCGGTGTTGATCGCCGCCCGAAAGGCGACGGACGCGGTGCACGCGGGCTGATTCGTCGCATTCGTCGACACCGAGCGCTACCAGGCGATATCGCGCTCCGTAGCATGACAACCACCGATCTGGTCTCGCGCTCGATCTTGCGGCACGGTAGGCATGCAGGATGTCGCCGCAATCTCCCCGTTATCCGACCCCGGCCGGACAGACGACGCGCGGGCGGCATCATCGACCGGAGTCGCTGGCGGACGTGACGTCCGAGCACCCGATCATCGAACCCTCCGCCGCCTCCGGCCTTCCCGCCGGCGCCACGCCTTCCGATGCCGGCGCCACGCCTTCCGATGTCGACGCCGCGCGTTCGGGCTCGCCCGTCGCCGTCATCGACCGGCCCGAGACGCGCTATCGCCGCGGCAAGCCCGTCGTGAGCTTCGTCGGCGACGAACCGTCCTCGCTGCCCCGTCAGCGCGGCGCGACCCGCGCCCAGCGGCCCACCCGGGCCGGCCGGCACGCCGTGGCCAAGCCGCCCACCGGGCGCCCGCCGGCCATGGGCAGCCACCGCGCCCCCGGCACCCTGCCGATCGAGTCGTGGCTGCTGATGGGCAAGTCCCGCCAGCAGGTGCTGCTCGCCTCGCTGGTCGCCATCGGCATCCTGCTGCTGGCCATGCCGGCCGAGCAGCGCCGGGAAAGCGTGAACGCGGTGAACGCCGCCGCCCAGGCCGTCGTCGGCGTGCAGCCGAAACCGTCGAAGGCCGCCCCCGTCAAGGACGACGAGGAGCCCGCCCGCTCCAAGCCGGCCGCCGGCAAGGACGAGAAGCCCTCGGCCGAGTCCGGCTCCGGCAAGGACACGGCGGCGCCCCAGCCGACGGCGACCGTGCCCACAGTGGCCCCGAGCGCCACGCCGACCGCGCAGCAGACCGGTGAGAGCACGGCCAAGGTTCCGCCGGCCGGCCCCGGCGCCTCGCTGCGCACCACCGGCACCGAGGCGGTCGCGCTGACCTTCGACGACGGCCCCGACCCGGTACAGACACCCAAGATCTTGAATCTGCTCGCCCAGAACGACGTCAAGGCGGTCTTCTGCCTGGTCGGGTCGCAGGTCAAGAAGCACCCGGAGATCGTCCGGCAGATCGTCGACGCCGGGCACACGCTCTGCAACCACACCTGGGACCACAGCCTGAAGATCGGCAAGGACAAGCCGGAGAAGATCAAGGCCGATCTGGAACGGACGAACGCGGCCATCCGCGCCGCCGTCCCGGGCGCCGAGATCCCATTCTTCCGGGCGCCCGGCGGCAACTTCACCGACCGGCTGGTCGCGGTCGCCGGCGGCTCGGGCATGACCTCGATCTACTGGGAGGTCGACCCGCGCGACTGGGACCACCCCGAGGGCGAGACCGACGCCCAGCACATCGACCGGATCATCGCCGAGGTGCGCAAGAGCGTGAAGCCCGGCGCGATCGTCCTGTCGCACGACTTCGGCCAGCCCGACACGATCGCCGCGTACGAGAAACTGCTGCCCTGGTTCAAGGCCAACTTCACGCTGGGCCTGCCGCAGATCCCGGGACCACCACCCTCGGCCCTGCCGGCGGAGACCCCGGCCCCGCCGGCGGTCACCCCTTCGGCGACCCCGCCGGCTGGCACGTAGGACACCAGTAGAGATTGCGCCCGGCCAGCGGGCCGCGCGCGATCGCGGTGCCGCACACCAGGCACGCCTGACCGGGACGGCGGTAGACATACACCTCGCCGCCGTGCCGGTCGACGCGTGGTGCACGCCGCATCGCCTCCGGCGTGTGCTCGGTGTGCACGGTGTCGATGCGGCCCCGGGCGACGCCCTCCTTCATGAGCGCGCGCAGGTCGGTCCAGAGCTCGTCCCAGAGCTCCGCGCCGATCAGCCGCCCCGGGACGGTAGGCGCCAGCCCGGCCCGGAAAAGCACCTCGTTGGCGTAGATCAGCCCACAGCCGGCCACGATCGACTGGTCGAGCAGCAGAGCGAACAGCGGCTTGGTGCTGACTCGAACCCGCGCGTACGCCGCCAGCGGATCGGCGTCGTCCCGCAGCGGATCGGCACCGAGCCGGTCCCGCAGATGCCGCACCCGCAACGGATCGAACACCTCGCAGGCGGTCGGCCCGCGCAGCTCGAGCCAGTGCCCCGCACCGGCGACCCGCATCCGCACCTGCCCCACCGGCTCCGGAACAGGCAGATCGCCATCGGCGAACTTCCCGTAGAGCCCAAGGTGCACATGCACGCTCAGGTCTCCCTCGTAGTGATGGAACAGATGCTTCCCGTACGCCTCGGTGTCGGTGAGCCGCCGCCCGTCAACCTCCCGGGCCGCGCCCGAAAACCGCCCTTGAGGGCTGTCGACCCGCAGAACCTGCCCCGCGAAGAGCTCCCGATGCCGAGCCGCAAGCCGATGAATGGTGTGTCCCTCTGGCACGGCCGCAACGGTACCCACCCAGCCCGTTTCCACGCCATCTGAGCCGGTGAGCGGCTTGTGTGACTTCGCTCGGCCCCGACCTGCCCGAAGAAGGCGGCCGCCTGTACAGCCAGTCCCGCAGCCGTTCGTGGCAGGTTTTCCACGGGCCACAGCGTTCCGGCAGATCCCGCCACGGCGCTCCGGTCAACCAGAACTGATCAACTGATCGGCAGGACACGGCGTAGCGCGATCGACATCTTCTCCGCGGACATCCTCAGCCGGGCGACTACGGCACGAGGATGGACGCGGAACCGTCGAGCGTGAGGCAGCCTGGCAGCGCGTTGAAAGCTGACCGGCCGAGGTGGGTGCCCGGATCTACTTGAAGGCCGCCCGGTTGTCGGTGACCCAGGCCGCGAAAGGGCGTGGGGGACGGCCGGTCAGGGTTTCCACGTCGGTGGAGGGGTGGACCACGGCGGCGGCCGGGCCCATGGTTTCCAGGATCGACGCCGGCAGGCCGGCCTCGGCTTCGGTGATCTCCTGGACGACGTACGACCTGGTCAAGAGGGTGTTGATGGTGTTGATCTGGTCGCGGACGGACAGGCGGGCGGGGCCGGTGATGAGGTAGGGGCCGGGCTTCGGGTCGTCGGCCAGCAGTTGGGCTACGGCTGCGGCGGCGATGTCGGACGGGTCCACGATGGGCAGTGGGACGTCGGGGTTCGGGGCGCGGACCACGCCGTCGTCGCCCACCCACAGCAGGATGTTGTAGTCGAAGCCGGCCGCCCGCAGGAACGTGGACGGCACGCCGGCCTCGGTCAGGGCCCGTTCCCCGGCCTGGTGGCGGGCGGTGACGAAGTTGGCCGGGCCGGAGGGCAGCTCGGTGACGGCGGTGAACGACGACAACAGCACGACGTGGCCGACGCCGCTCGTGGCGGCCTCGGTGGCGAAGACGGCGCCGTTGTCGTCGGCCATGGTGAGGTACGCGCGGTCGACGCCGGCCAGCGCGCGGCGGACGGCCTCGGCGTCGGTCAGGTCGCCCTGGATGAGGGTGATGTCGGCGGGCAGGTCGGCCTTGGCCGGGTCGCGGACCAGGGCGACCACCTGGTGGCCACGACCGGAGAGCTGACGGGCGACGTGGCCGCCGACGGTACCGGTCACGCCGGTGACGAGAATCTTCATGGGGCAACCATCGGACGCCGTACGGCTGCTCGGGAGAGACCTGCCGAGACTGGTATCGCCGGTCCCTGTCTGACCGGCCCGGCCACGCGCCATGCTGCACATATGGATTCCAAGGAGCTCGCCGGCTTCCTGCGCCGTCGCCGGGAACTGCTGCAGCCGGCCGAGGTCGGCCTGCCCGCGGGCGCCCGGCGGCGTACCCCCGGCCTGCGCCGGCACGAGGTGGCCCAGCTGGCCGGGATGTCGCCCGACTACTACATCCGGCTCGAGCAGGCCCGCGGTCCGCAGCCCTCGCCGCAGATGCTGGCCGCCCTGGCCCGCGCGCTGCGCCTGACCGTCGACGAGCGCAACCACCTGTTCCATCTGGCCGGGCACGCGGCGCCACCCTCGTACGGCATCGACGAGCACGTCAGCCCGGGCCTGCTCCGGCTGCTGGACGCCCTCACCGAGCTCCCGGCGATGGTCATCTCCGACCTGGGCGTGATCCTCGTGCAGAACCCGATGGGCGTGGCGTTGCTCGGCGAGCAGACCGGATTCACCGGGCTCGCCCGCAGCTTCGCCTACCGCTGGTTCACCGAGCCCTCGACCCGTGAGCTCTACCCGCCGGAGGACCGGGACCGGCAGGGTGAGATCCAGGTGGCCGACCTGCGCGCCGCCGTCGCCATGCGGCCCGGCGACCCGTTCGCCCGCCGCCTGGTCGGCGCTCTGCGCGCGGAGAGCCCGGAGTTCGCCGCCCTGTGGGACCGGCACGACGTGGCCGTGCGCCGCAGCGATCGCAAACGCGTCGTCCACCCGACCGTCGGCGTGATCGACATCGACTGCGAGGTGCTGGCCACCGCCCGCCAGGACCAGCATCTGCTCGTCTTCACCCCACGCCCCGGCACCGACGCGGCCGGCCAGCTGGCCCTGCTCAAGGTCGTGGGCCGCCAGAACCTCACCGTGCCGCCGGGTATTTACAAACAAAGTTAACAGTATTCATACTGAGCCATGCGCCGATCGATGATCTTCGTCATGGCCGCCGCGGTTGCGGCCTCGGGTGGCACCCTCTATCTGGGGTCGTCGGCCGGGGTGGCCAGCGCGGCCGCCGCGTGCGCGCCCGCATGGAGCGCCACCGCCGTCTATGTGAAGGACAATGTCGCTTCGCAGAACGGCCACAACTACACCGCCAAGTGGTGGACGCAGAACGAGGCGCCGGCCACGCACAGCGCGCAGTGGGACGTCTGGGCCGACAACGGCGTCTGCGGGGGTACCACCACCCCGACGACACCGCCGGCGACGACGACACCGCCGACCACTCCACCGGCCACTCCACCGGCGACGACGACGCCGCCCACCACTCAGCCGCCCACCACGGGAATTCCCAAGCGGGCGCTCATCGGCTATCTGCACGCCAGTTTCGCCAACGGCTCCGGATATCTGCGCATGGCCGACGTCCCCAGCAACTGGGACATCATCAACCTCGCCTTCGGTGAGCCCACCAGCGCCACCTCCGGCGACATCCGCTTCACGCTCTGCCCGGCCACCGAATGCCCCGGGGTGGAATCGGAGGCTGACTTCATCGCCGCCATCCGGAACAAGCGGGCGGCCGGCAAGAAGGTGCTTCTCTCCATCGGCGGCGCCAACGGCCAGGTGCAGCTCACCACGACCGCGGCCCGGGACAAGTTCGTCAGTTCGGTCAGCGCGATCATCGACCGGTACGGACTGGACGGCGTCGATGTCGACTTCGAGGGGCATTCGCTCTCGCTGAACACCGGCGACACCGATTTCAAGAACCCGACCACGCCGGTCATCGTCAACCTGATCTCGGCCCTGAAAAGCCTGAAGGCCCGGTACGGCGCCAACTTCGTCCTCACCATGGCGCCCGAGACCTTCTTCGTTCAGCTCGGATACCAGTACTACGGGTCGGGACCGTGGGGCGGGCAGGATCCGCGCGCGGGCTCCTATCTGCCGGTCATTTACGCCCTGCGCAACGACCTGACGGTCCTGCACGTCCAGGACTACAACTCGGGCTCCATCATGGGCCTGGACAACCAGTACCACTCGATGGGCGGCGCCGATTTCCACATCGCCATGACCGACATGCTGCTGGCCGGTTTCCCGGTGGCCGGAAACGCCGCCAACGCCTTCCCGGCCCTGCGCGAGGATCAGGTGGGATTCGGCGCCCCGGCCTCGGTCAACGCCGGTAACGGATATGTCGCCCCGGCCGCCGTCCAGCAGGCCGTCGGCTGCCTCGTCAAGGGCACGAACTGCGGTTCCTACACCCCGCGCAGCGGCACCAATCCGAACCTGCGCGGCCTGATGACCTGGTCGATCAACTGGGACAAGTTCGCCGGCTGGGAGTTCCAGAACCAGAACGGGGCCTACTTCAAGAATCAGTAGAAGACGCGCGTGCCACCATGAACGCATGGTCGACGGTCCGGTGGCGTTCGTGCTCGGTGGCGGAGGAGTGCTCGGAGCGGTCGAGGTGGGCATGCTCCGGGCACTCTTCCGGGCCGGTTTCCGGCCCGACGTGGTGGTCGGCACCTCGATCGGCGCGGTGAACGGCGCCCTGGTCGCCTCCGATCCGAGCGAGGCCGTCACCGACCGGCTGGTCCGGCTCTGGACGTCGCCCGAGGCGGCCACCGTCTACGGCGACTCGATCGGCCGGCAGCTGCGCCGGTTCGCCGCCCGGACCCACCTGCACTCGCCCATGCCGCTGCGCCGGCTGCTGGAGAGCGAGCTCGGCGAGGTTGCCTCGTTCGCCGACCTCAAGGTGCCGTTCCGCTGCTGCGCGGCCAGCATCGAGCGCGCGGCCGAGCACTGGTTCGACAGCGGGCCGCTCGTCGACGCCGTACTCGCCTCCTCGGCCGTTCCGGGTCTGCTGCCCCCGATGGAGATCGCGGGCGAGCACTACGTGGACGGTGGGATCGTCAACTCGATCCCGATCAGCGAGGCGGTGCGGGTCGGCGCGAAGCTGATCTTCGTGCTTCAGGTGGGGCGGGTCGAGCGCCCGCTCGCCGTGCCGCGACGTCCGTGGGAGGTGGCGCAGGTGGCCTTCGAGATCGCCCGCCGGCACCGGTTCGCCCGCGATCTTGCCTTCCTGCCCGACGATGTACGGGTGCACGTCTTACCGAGCGGCGGCGGCGAGGGCCGGGACGACAGCCCGTGGGCCTACCGCGACATGGCCGCCGTCGGCCGCCGCATCAGCCGGGCGTACACGGCTTCCCGGCGCTACCTGGTGGCCAACGTCCCTCCGACCGCCCCACCCGCCGCCCTTGAACGGTCTGAAGGCCACCGGCCCGGGCCGGGTGACCGCTGATGCCGCTGCCCCCGGTGTGGATCCGCCGCCTAGTCATCGCCCCCGCCGTCATCCTGCTCGCCCTCGCGCTGGTCTCGACCCTGCCGCTGTGGCTGTTCCTCGGCCTGGTCGCGTCGCCGCTGGTCCCCGGGCATCTGCGGGTGCCCCGTCTGGTCCTGCTCGGCATCCTGTACCTCTGCTGGGACGCGGCCGCCCTGGTCGTGCTGGCGGTGCTCTGGGTGTGGTCCGGGTTCGGCCGTCACCTCCGTACGCCCGAATTTCAGCTCCGTCATTATCAAGTGACCGGGGCCTTCCTGCGGGTGCTGTTCTGGATCGCCCGCTGGGCGCTGCATCTGACCGTCGATGTGGTCGGCACCGACCCCGATACGGCCGTTCCCGGCCGCCCCGAGGTCGTGGTGAGCCGGCACGCCGGCCCCGGCGACTCGTTCATCCTGATCCACGCGCTGGTCGACTGGTTCGACCGCGAGCCGCGGATCGTGCTCAAGGCCACGCTGCAGTGGGACCCGGCGATCGACGTGCTGCTCAACCGCCTGCCCAACCGCTTCATCTCGCCCGGCCGCACCGGCACGGACACGCTGGAGCAGCAGATCAGCGAGCTCGCGACCGGCCTCGACGAGAACGACGCCTTCGTGATCTTCCCGGAGGGCGGCAACTTCACCCCGCGCCGCCGCACCGGCGCGATCGCCCGGCTGCGGGCCCGCGGCCTGGCCGAGGCGGCCGACCGGGCCGAGCATCTGCGGCACGTGCTGCCGCCGAAGCCGGGCGGCTTGTTCGCGGCGATCGACGCCGCGCCGGACGCCGGGGTGGTCTTCGTGGCCCACACCGGCCTCGACCGGATGGTGACCGTGGCCGACGTCTGGCGGGAGTTGCCCATGGACAAGCGGCTGGTCATGCGGTTCTGGAGCGTCGAGCCCGAGGAGGTGCCGACGGGCGAGCAGGAGCGCGTCGCCTGGCTCTACGACTGGTGGGAGAAGATCGACGCCTGGATCGACGAGAACCGCCCCGCGTTCCGCCCGTTGAGCACGGACTGGACCGCGAGGCGGAGCGCCGCGTCAGCTTCCGAGTGACTGGTACAGGCTGTCCGGCGCCTCGGTGATCTCCGAGGCCGCGGGGCGGGCGGCGGTCACCGGCACGCCGTAATCGGTGTAGAGCACCTCGAGCGGCTGCGCGTTCGGGATCTGGATGGTCAGCACCGACAGCCGGCCCTGCTCGTCCAGCCCGGCCGTGAAGGGCACGTTCTGGGCCTGGGTGTTGTCGACGGTCACCTGGGAGACGCCGGCCAGGCCGGCCGCCTTGGTCAGGTCGAGCGTGCCGGCGTAGCTGTTGCCGCCGGTCGCGTGCACGTCGGTGGCCGAGCCGAGCAGGTTCGACGTGTTCACCGGGTCGATCTCACCCGGCCGCAGGCCGACGTTGGCGCCCTCGGGCAGCCGCGCGACGTCGACGTGGGTCCAGGTGCCGGCCTTGGTGAAGCCGGGCACCTGAAGGTAGAGGTCCTTCTCGATCAGCAGGGTCTTGAGGTTCAGGTCGGCGTTGGTGCCGCTGGCCTTGAGCTCGGCCGTGCCGACGCCCTTGGCCGGGTCGATCGCGCCGGCGAGCTTGAACCCCGTACCCGAGGTGGCGGTGATCTTGAAGCTCGTCGTGCCGAGCTGTGACGTCGCCTTGGTCAGCGCCTCGACGGCGGCCGGGTCGGCCGCGCCCACACTGGCTGACGCGCCCGCACTGGCCGGCGCGCTGGTCGCGTCGGCGGTGGGTGTCGTTCCGCCGTTCGAGCAGCCGGCGAGGACCAGCGCTGTCGCGAGACCCACCCCAGCGAACCGTGCTGTCCGCATGTCCGTCCCTCCTGCCGGCCGGCCTCCGGGTGACGCCGGCAACACCGGCATCAATGCCCGAAGACCGTTCCGGACAAACAGGACCAGGTCAGGCGCCCATGGCCTTGCGGAACTTCGCCGGCATCTCGACGACCTCGCCCGCGGCGGGCTTCGCGATGTTCACCGGCTCGCCCCAGTTGGAGTAGGTGGCGGTCATCTGCCCGGCGCCGGGCGCGATCGACTCGAGCGCCACCGACAGCTCCGTGAGCCGGCCCTCGGCGTCGGTCTCGGCCGTGAACGGCACGGCCGTGGCCTTGTTGCCGAGCGCCTTGAGCATGGCCTGGTTGGCCGTGCCGGCCTTGGTCATGTCGAGCGTGCCCTTGAACGCGTGGTCGCCCGTCTTCGTCACGTCGGACGCCGTGGTGATCAGCTTGGCGGTGTTGGCCGGGTCGGTGTTCTTGATGCTGATCGGGCTGCTGTCGGGCACCTGCGACACGTCGATGTGCATCCACTTGCCGGAGGTGGCGCCGATCGCGTCGCCGACCTGGCCCTCCGTCTTGACGTACAGGTCCTTGCCGATCTGCCGGGTCACCATGCTGCCGGCCGAGGAGAGGTCGGTGGACATCTCGGACGACCGGGTCTTGGCGTCGATCGCACCGGTGCCGCCGACGCCGGCCGCCGAGGCGAGCTTGAACTTCACCGGCGTATCACTGAATTTGGCGTACGCCTGCGTGAGCTCCTCGGAAGCCGAGGCGGGCGCCGTGGTCTCGGGCGCCTTCGTCGCCGGCGCGGCGTCGTCCTTCTTCGCCGTGTCGCCGCAACCGCCGGCCACCAGGGCGGCGGCGAGCGCCAGGCCCGCGATGGCGGATCGTCGAATACTCATGGTGGAGCTCCCCGTCGATGTGTCGATGGCAACGTGGTCGATGCCCGGGTGGACGGCTGACACGGTAGCTCAGGGGGTGTGACGCCCGCCTCCGGACCGCACGCGGCATGATTGCCGTGGCAGAAACCGCTCACCCCTCGGGAGGACCCGTGAGATTCGAGATCAGCAAGGTCCTCGACGCCATCGAGGCCCGGCTCACCACCGACCCCGCTCTCGCGCGCGCGGTGGTCGATATGTCGGAGATCGTCCGCTACGCGGACCTCGACGGCGGGCGGCCGGCCAGCTCGGTGCGGCTGGGCCTGGTCCTCGACGCGCTCGGACTGCGCTTCGCCGAGGAGAACGTCCCGGTTTACGTGGTGGTGCCCCGCGGTCTGCTATCCGACACCGATCTGACCTCGAACGAGCGAATGGTCATCCGCCGGTGGGCGGACGACGGCAAGGTCGAGGTGGTCCCGCAACTCGACGGCCGCGTCTTCGAGGCGGCCGACCTGCTCGGCGTGCCGGTGCTCACCCGCGGCCGGGCCGACCGTGAGCGCGAGCGTTACCCCTGGGTCGACGATCCGGGCCGCCTGCTGGCCGCCGTCGCCGGCGAGGGCGGCACCACGGTGCTGGTCCCCCGGGTCGGCCGCAACGAGCCGCCGCGGCCGCCGGAGCGCTCCCCGATGGGCGACCGGCTGCTGGCCCGCGTGTGGAGCTGCCCCGAGCCCAACTGCGCGAGCTACGGCTCCGGGGGCGACGCCGACAGCTTCTTCGCCGACATGCGCACCTTCACCAGCCCGGTCTCGCAGCCGCCGCCGGCCCTGCGCGGCGGGGTGCCGACCTGCCCGCGGCACGGCGCCCGGCTCAAGGACGCCGGTCAGCGGGCGGCGGTCGAGGTGCTTTCGGTACGCATCGACGGTGTCATCCGGCGCCGGTTCGTGGTCTCGACCGACGAGCCGGTGGTCGTGGGCCGCGCCCCCGAGGGCAACGGGATCATGCTGGGCCAGTGGCTCACCGACGACGCCCGCAAGTGGATCAGCCGCGGCCACGTGAAGTTCACGCTGCGCCCCGACGGCACGCTGACCGTGCAGGACGTGAGCACCAACGGCAGCGGCGTGCGCCCCGGCGGCTCGGCCGACGACGACGCCCGGCTCACCCTGCGCCGCGGCGAGACCCGCACGCTCGGCCCCGAGGACGTGGTGGAGCTCTACGCCAACGTCAACGTGGGCCGGGCGAGCATGTGGGCCACCGGCGGCGTCGCCCAGCCCCAGTCGGTGATGGGCGAGGCGCCGACGATGGCCCTGCGCAAGTTCGAGCGTTAGAGCGACAGGATCGCGGCCAGCTGGTCCACCGCGTGGTCGATCTCGGCCTCGGTGACGACCAGCGGCGGCGCCAGCCGGATGGTCGAGCCGTGCGTGTCCTTGGCCAGGACACCGCGCTCGGCCAGCAGCTCGCAGGCGCGGCGGCCGGTCATCAGCGCCGGGTCGATGTCGACACCGGCCCACAGGCCCCTTCCCCGTACGGCGATGAGGCCGCGCCCGATCAGCTCGCCCAGCCGGGCGTGCAACCGGTCGCCCAGCTCGGCCGAGCGCTTCTGGAACTCGCCGGTGGCCAGAAGGCGGACCACCTCGTGGCCGACCGCGCAGGCCAGCGGGTTGCCGCCGAAGGTCGAGCCGTGCTCGCCCGGCTTCAGCACGCCCAGCACGTCCCGGTCGGCGGCCACGGCCGAGACGGGCACGATGCCGCCGCCGAGGGCCTTGCCCAGCACGTACATGTCGGGGACGACGCCCTCGTGCTCGATGGCGAAGGTGCGGCCGGTACGGCCCAGCCCCGACTGGATCTCGTCGGCGATCATCAGCACGTTCTGCGCGGTACACAGCTCGCGCACACCGGCGAAGTAACCGGCCGGCGGCACGAGCACGCCGGCCTCGCCCTGGATCGGCTCCAGGAGCACGGCCACCGTGTTCGGCGTGACGGCGGCGGCCAGCGCCTCCAGATCGCCGTACGGCACCACGACGAAACCCGGGGTGTACGGCCCGAAGTCGGCCCGCGCGTCCGGGTCGGTCGAGAAGCTGACGATCGTGGTCGTACGCCCGTGGAAGTTGTCGGCGGCGACGATGATCTCGGCGCGCTCGTTCTCCACGCCCTTGACCTGGTAGCCCCACTTGCGGGCGACCTTGATCGCGGTCTCGACGGCCTCGGCGCCGGTGTTCATCGGCAGCACGAGCTCCTTGCCGCACAGCTCGGCCAGCGACCGGCAGAACGCGGCGAACTGGTCGTGCACGAACGCCCGGCTGGTCAGCGTGACCCGGTCGAGCTGGGCGTGCGCGGCGGCGATCAGCTCCGGGTGGCGGTGCCCGAAGTTCAGCGCCGAGTACCCGGCCAGGAAGTCGAGGTAGCGGCGGCCGTCGACGTCGGTGACCCAGGCGCCCTCGCCCTCGGTCACCACGACGGGCAGCGGGTGGTAGTTGTGCGCGGTGTACCGCTCGGCCTCGGCGAGCTCACCGGGGGTGCGCTGGTCAACGGTGGTCACGCTCGTACCTCCAAGGTGCAGCACTTGGGTCCGCCGCCGGCCTTGCGCAGCTCGGAGACGTCGACCCCGACGGTCTGGTAGCCGGCGGCGCGCAGCGCCCCGGCGAGATGGGTGGCCTGTTCCGGCAGAACCACGGTACGGCCGTCGCTGACCGCGTTGAGGCCGAGAACGGCCGCGTCCTCCGCGTTCGCGATCACCGCGTGCGGGTAGAGCTGGCGCAGGACGGCCTGCGAGCCCGGCGAGAAGGCCGACGGCAGGTACGCGATGTTGGTCTCGTCGAGCACGCAGAGAGCCGTGTCGAGGTGGTAGTACGCCGGGTCGACCAGCTGGAGCGTGATCACCGGGCGCTGGAGGGCCTCCTGCGTCTCGGCGTGCGAGGCGTGCGAGGTCCGGAAGCCGGTGCCGGCCAGCAGCACGTCGCCGGCGAGCAGGATGTCGCCTTCGCCCTCGTTCGTGTGCTTCGGCTCGATCACGGTGAAGCCCCGCTCGCGGAACCAGGACGCGTACGCCGGGGCCTCGTCGGCCCGCTCGGCGTCGCGGAACTGCACGGCCAGCACCCGGCCGTCGACCACGGTGGCGCCGTTGGCCGAGAACACCATGTCGGGCAGGCCCGGCAGCGGGTCGATCAGCTCGACGGTGTGCCCCAGGTCGAGGTAGGTCTGCCGGAGGTTCTCCCACTGGCGGACGGCGAGCGCGTTGTCGTAGGGCGCCGTGGGATCCATCCACGGATTGATCCGGTACGTGACGGCGAAGTGGGTGGGCCGGCACATCAGGTAGCGGCGCGGCGAGGCCGTGGTGTTCATGGCAGAAACGCTAGAGCCGCCGGCCCGCACGAGGCCCTGGTTCAACCATGCGCCTGGCTTTCGATCATTGCGTGCTCAGGCGCGGGAACGGAGATTCGTTGCGTGAGCCCGGAAACACCTCGCGGACGGCCTGAACCAGGCCGCCCGCGGAGGGTGAATGGGTGCCGGCGAACCGCCGGGTTTTTCGGGGCGGGAAGGGTGGTGACCAGTCCCGGTTCCGAGGGGTGCACCCGACTTCGTCGTCGGCTGCAACAGTTACTTACCCGTCAGAAACGGTCGACAAACCGCGCGTCCAGCCAATCCCGAAAATTGTTCACGGGCTGGGTGTCGGTGCCCAGCCAGTTCAGTGAACCGGTCAGGGCCAGGATGCCGAGCACGATGGCGCCGAGCGAGAAGACCATGCCGAGCAGGGCGTCCGACTTGCCGGCGACGTGCCGCTTGCCGGTGGCGTGGATGCCGCTCAGCGAAAGGATCAAGGCCAGGCCGGCGACGCCGATGCCGTAGCCGAGCAGCGGGCCCGACAGCACCAGGAACACCGACGCCACACCGAGGACCAGGCCCAGCGTGGCCAGCAGGCTGGCCCGCGGCTTCGGCCCGGCCGGAACGACGGGTGTGGGCTCGACTTTCTTCTGCTCGAGCGTGGGGGGCTCGTCGCGGTCGACGCGGCGCGGGGGCGTCTTGTCGACGACGGCGCTGCCGGTGGGGCGGCCCACCGAGGGCGGGGGCGGCGGGGGATCGAGCTTGCGCTCCGCCTTCGTGACATCCGGGTCCTGCCGGGGCCGTACGGGGGAGGTGGCGGCCGGCTGGGTGGGCGTCTCCGTGGTATCGGTCTCGGTCTGGCGGGAGAACGTCGGGATCCTCACGTCAGCACCTCCTTGAGCGATTCGGGGGATGCCAGTCCTGTACCCCGAACGCTCAGGAAACACACAACGGGCGCGCGGCCGATGGCCACGCGCCCGCGTCTGTGCAGGTCAGGAGATCGGAGCGCCGCTCGGGTTCACCTGGTTGGCCTTGCTGATCACGTGGTCGATCAGGCCGTACTCCTTGGCCTGGTCGGCCGTGAACCAGCGGTCACGGTCGGAGTCGCGCTCGATCTCCTCCGGGGTGTGCCCGGTGTGGAAGGCGATCCGCTCGTTCATCGTCTGCTTGATGTGCAGCATGCTCTCGGCCTGGATGGCGATGTCGGCCGCGGTGCCGCCGATGCCACCAGAGAGCTGGTGCATCATGATCCGCGCGTGCGGCAGCGCGTACCGCTTGCCGGGCGTGCCCGCGCAGAGCAGGAACTGGCCCATCGAGGCGGCCATGCCCATCGCGATCGTCGCCACGTCGTTCTTGATGTACTGCATCGTGTCGTACACCGCCATGCCGGCGCTGATCGAGCCGCCCGGCGAGTTGATGTAGAGCGCGATGTCCCGCTCACTGTCGGCGGAGGCGAGCAGCAGCAACTGGGCGCAGATGCGGTTGGTCACCTCGTCATTGACCTCGCTGCCGAGGAAGATGATCCGCTCGCGCAGGAGCCGCTCGAACACCTGGTCGTCGAAGGATGCGCCGCCGGCCCGCATAATCAACTCGTCAACACTCATGACAACACCCTCTCGCATCCGTCTGGGGGCCCGTCACTCGACCGGCCGTTCGACGCCTTAAAGCTTTACGCAGGAGCGCCCGGTCTCCCAGCGATTCCCCTCATGGCGAATCCGCTCTGGGCATAACCGGTCGCTTCCGCGACGGGTGGTGTCCCGGGCCCGGCCCGGCACCCATCGACGGCATGACCATTCTGCTTCCCAGCGCGGCCCACCCCAACCGCCGCCGCGCCGTCACGCTCATCACGTCCGCCGTCGCCGCCGCCCTGCCCCTGACCGCCGGCGCCGCCCGCCCACCGAACCCAGCTCCCGCGCCCGCGGCTCCCAGGGCTCCGGCGCCCCCGAACCCGTACGCCTCGCGCTGGCTCGGCTTCAGCCCATGGATCTTCTGCTCTGCTCCCGGGTCCAGAGCCGTTGTCGGACTCTTCGATGCCGGAGAGGACTACATCGATCCTGACCAGCTGGGGCGCGTAGCAAGAAGGCCGTCAGCACGCAGCGACGGCAATTTCGGCCTTTCGGACCCGGCGCCGGCTTCGCGGTCCGCGCCGAGCCCCCGCGCCGGTGCGGGCGCGGGGGTGGCGGTGGGGTCAGCAGTTGGTGGCTACGCCCTTGCCGAACTTGCAGGTGTTGATGGTCTTGCCGGCCGCGTTGCGCAGGGTCGCGGTGTCGCCGGTGTTGTTCCAGATGTAGTTGCCCGAACCCCAGTAGCGGTCGATGGCGGACGGCTTGCCGGCGGTTCCCTTGCCGGTGTGCACGACCACCGACTTGCCGGGGGCCAGGGCGTAGGCGCCGAACTTGTACACGTGGTTCGCCGCGTCGCGGACCGTGAAGTTCTTCAGCTGGATCGTCTTCTTGGTGCTGTTCGTCAGCCGGAACCATTCGGCGTTCAGGCTTGCGTTGCTGCGGGTGTCCTTGCCCGGCGAGTCGTAGTAGATCCGGCTGAAGTACACCGGCGCCTCGGCCGCCTGGGCCGGCGTGGCCACCGCAAAGCCCAACATGGACGCCGCGGCCGCCGCCGCCACGAAGAACCTCTTCTTCACCCTGTAAGCCTTCCCTCGTGAAAGTGAACTGAGCCCGCTGATGCTGCCCTGTCCAACGAGGTCCGGCTCATCAAGGCAGTTCCGCTGAACGGCCGGAACCGTCCGGCCGTACGTCAGCTGCCCTCGGTCCAGACGGCGCGGTCGAGGAACCCGTCGCCGTCGTCGTCGTACATCCGTTTCTCGAAGTCGCCGTCATGGTCCTTGTCGTAGCCGGCGAAGTCGACGCGGTTGTCGAGGTCGAGGTCGACGCCGATGAAGTCGGTGCGGCCGTCGTCGTTCAGGTCGACCAGGATGTCGACGCCGCCGTCGGCCCGGCCCCGGAAGGTGGCCTCGTCGAGGGTGCCGTCGCCGTCCGCGTCGACCTGGTTGTCGTAGTCGTCGACCTGCTCGTCCCGTACGGCCGCAGCCGTCTCCCGCACTACCTCGCCGATCTCGTCCGGCAGGTGCGGGGGCGCGTCGCCGAGGCCCGTGACGGCGGGCAGGCCGTCGAGGTCGGGGTTGTCGCCCAGGCCGGTGACCGGAGCGGACAGGTCCTGCCCGTTCTGGGTCGCGACCATGCCGGCCACCGTGCCGAACTCGGACCACGGGCCCAGGTCGTCGCCGCCGAACTTAGCCATTCCTGCACCATAGGGCCATCAGTCCAGCTCCGGCATCGCCACCGCGTGGGGACGGGGACGGCAGGAGCCGCACTGCACCGCGTCGTCGACGACCAGCGCCTCGGCCCGGCGCCGGCTCTCGGAGCGGTTCACCTGAAGGATGTAGGGCCCGAACCGGGCGTGGTCCGCGCACACGCCCCGGCCGCAGAAGCGGCAGGTGGCGCGGGCGGGCTCGGCACAGAACCAGCAGAGCATCAAGCCTCCTGTGTGCACTCCGGGCTCAGCCGCCGGCTCCGCCCTCCCCGGTGCTCTGGGTCGTCTCGGGCACGTCCGGTGTGGTCGGCGGCGTCGTCGCGGGCGTCGTCGGTGGGGTGGTGGGCGGCGTCGTCTTCGGAGTCGTCGGCGGCGTGGCCGGCGGCCGGGGCGTCGTGGGACGGACGGTCGGCGACGTCGTGGTGGGCGGCGCGGTCGTCGCGGGCCGGGTGGTGGTGGACGTCGGGTCCGTCGGGTCGGTGGGGGCCTCGGGCTCGGTGGTCTCGACGGGATCATCGGTCTGTGACGGTGTGACTACAGTAGCGCTCGGCGAGGCGGGAACGCTCGCCTCGGTGGAGGGATCGGACGGGGCCGGCTCCTCCGACTCCTCCGATTCCGACGGCGCCGGGGCGCTCTCCTCCGGCGGCGCTACCGGTGCGCCGTCCTGGCAGGCGAGCTGCGCGCCGGTCGCGGGCGCGGCCGTGCCACCGGCGGCGACCTTGCCCGACGAGACGGTGACGGCCGCCGGTTCGACCGAGAACCAGGCGGCGCCGGTGTTGGTGACCCGGCCCTCGCTGCGGTCGACGGTGAGGGCGAGCGGCTGGAAGGCCCCGCTCGTGCTGCCGGTACCGGCCAGCAGTCGGCCACTCTGGAGCGAGAGCATGGCCACCGGCGCGCGGTGTCGGCCGCTCTGGACGTGCAGGCCGCCGATGCCTACCTTGCTGCCGCCGCAGACGCGGGTGGACGCCCCGCCCGGAAAGACGAGGTCGGCCGACGATCCGGCCGGCACGTCGATGGTCTCACCCAGGTCGATGTGGCGCGAGGCGCCGGCGGCCAGGGTGGCCTGCTCGCCGTCGAACGTGGCCGTCACCGGGCCGGCGCCGATGGTCAGCAGCAGCTGGTCGGACGGCATCTCGGCCCACGCCGGGCCGGCCTTGAAGTTGAGGCCGGCGAAGAAGAGGGCCCCGGTCAGTACGACCACGGCGGCCCACCGCAACCCGCGCTCGAAGCGCAGGTCGGCCGCGGGGTCGGCCTGCTCCTGGGGTGGGCCGGGCGGCACGGCCAGGGGCGGGTAGGCGTCCCGGGCGCCGGAGCTCAGGAAGCCCTTCACGGCGACCACCGGCATCTCGGATCCGGGCCGGTGGGTGGCGCCGACCAGGGGCGGCAGGTCGGAGGCGTCCGGCAGCACCCACAGCCGCACCGGCGTGCGGGACTGGGCCACCATGCCGGGGCTGCCCTCGCCGACCGGGCCGACCAGCGTGCCGCGGCGCAGCTCGAGGCCGTCGGGCAGGGCGATGACGCCGGACTCGACGACCACCGCGTGGGTGGGACCGGGCAGGATGACCGGCGCGCCCGGGTCGAGGTCGACCGGGTGGGCCGAGGCGATCAGGGCGAGCCGCTGGTCGAGATCGAGGCCGGCCAGCGCCGGGGTGTCGGCGAACAGCGCCTCGGCCTCGGCCCGGTCCTGCGGCGGCGGGCCGGGCAGCGGCCCGACCACAGTGGCCACGGTCGCGGTGGGGATGGAGAGCAGCGTCGTGCCGGCGGTGTGCCAGTCGAGCTGGGTCGATCGCCCGGTCAACGCGTTGACCAGGCCGACGACCGCTCCGGGGCCGACGTGGTGGCGGATCGTGCCGGGCGGGTCGCCGGGCATGCGGGCCTCCAGGGCGCCCTCGACTACCACCAGGACGGCCTGCTGCGAGCCGCCGGAGAGCACGACCTGGCGCCCTTTCGGCGGGTGCAGCCAGCGGGCGCGGGCGGCCAGGCCCTGCAGCGCCGGCTCGGGCAGGCCGCCGAGCTCGGAGGCGCGCAGCGCGGCCAGCCGGCGCGGGCTGTCGGCCTCGCGATCGTTCTCGGCGCGGCGCAGCCGGGAACCGGCCAGCCACCGGACGACCTTGCCGATCACGAGGAAGACGACCGGTCCGGCCACGCCGAACATGATCAGCAGGAGCAGCAGGGCGCCGAACGGCCCGGAGTGCCACAGGCCGGTGGCGGCCCCGGAGACCCGGTCGATCCAGAGCCGGTACGCCAGCACGAGCGCGAGCGCGGTCCAGGCCACCGCGAGATAGCCGTAGAGCGCGATCAACCGCCCCTCGCGATCGAGGGTCTTCCAGCCCGGCGACCGCCGGCGCAGGCGGCCGCTCAGCCAGGCCAGCGCCCGGTCCCGCAGCTGCGGAATCTCGGTCCAGTCGGTCAGAAACTGCTGGCCGTCGCGCCGCAGCAGCGGGCTGAGCTGGAAGAACAGGCTCAGATAGCAGAGGAAGGCCAGCTTGAAGGCGAGGCCGGCCAGCGGCGGCACGGCCAGACCGGCGAGCTGGGCCACGCCGGCCAGCAGCAGCGTGCCGGCCGGGCCGGCGGCGGCGACGAGCAGGCGGGCCCGGCGCCCGGCCATCCAGACGTCGCTGGTCTCGACGAAGACCGAGGGCATTCCGTACGAGACGAGCAGGCCGGCCGCCGGCACCTCACGTCCCGTGGCCTTGACCGCGAGGGCCCGGCCGATCTCCCGGACGCCGACCACGATCAGGTTGAGCAGCACGAGCACGACCGCGCCGAGCAGGTACGAGTCGCCGGACAGGAACAGCGACCGGCTGCCCCGGACCCAGGTGACGGCGAACAGGGCCGGGCCGATCACCGCGAGCGCGCCGGTCGCGATGGCGGCGCCCCGGCCGAACAGGAAGCGGCCGCCGGCCCGGTAGAGGGTGAGGAACAGGCCGTCGGCGTCGAAGGCGAGCCGGCGGGGCCCGGGCGCGGCGGGCGACGGCAACGGCCGGCGCCCGATCTCCTCGAGCGGGCGGAAGGCGTCCATCGGCAGCTCGTCGAGCATGCGGTGGGCGGCCAGGTCGGCCACGACCCGGCGGACCTGGTCGGGGGCGAGCCGCCCGGCGATCCGCGCGAACTCGGCGACCAGCCGGGTGACCGTGTTCTCGCCGTCCATGAGCAGGGCGAGCTGCCACTCCTCGTCGGTCAGCCGCAGGTATCCGGCCCGGCTGCCGTCGTCGGGCGAGCGCAGCAGCAGGTAGGCGCCGCCGCGGGCGTCGGCCAGCTGCACGGCCTCGACGCCGGCGCGCAGCACCGGCCGGGCCCGGGACGGGTTGAGGCGGTCGACGACGGCGCCCCAGAGTCCCGGATCGCCGGACTCACCCGGGGCGCGCCCGGCCACGGCCTCCCAGACATTTGTCTCGACGTGCGATGTCACGGAAGGGCGCGCCTTTCACTGCCTCGGTGTCGCCCATGGGCGATGGCGAATGGCAGATTAGGCCGTCCGGACGGCCTAAAGCGAGACCCACGTGCCGATTTGTGGCGTTTTCCCCGTAATCGGAGAATGACACCGGACAAACGTACGGCGGGCGGTGCGGCAACCCCCTTGCCGCACCGCCCGCCGTCGCGGGAGGGAACTGCTGGTCTTTACTTGGACTCGGCCAGCGTGACGGTGACCGTCTTCTTGGCGCCGTCCCGGGTGTATTCCAGGGTCATCTGCTGACCGACAGCGCCGCCCTGAACCGCGGCCACCAGGTCGTCGGAGTCGCCGATGCTCTTGCCGTCGGCCGAGGTGATGACGTCGCCCTGCTGGAGGCCGGCCTTGGCGGCCGCACTGCCCGCGGTGACCTGGCTGACCAGGGCGCCGCCGTTCTCCCCGTCGGCCACGCTCACGCCGAGCGCCGGGTGGCTGACCTTCTTGCCGGCCATCAGGTCCTCGGCGACCTGCTTGGCCTTGTCGCTCGGGATGGCGAAGCCGAGGCCGATGTTGCCGCTGCCGCTGCCCTGGGTGGCGATCGCCGAGTTGATGCCGATGACCTCGCCGAGGGTGTTGACCAGGGCACCACCCGAGTTACCGGGGTTGATCGGCGCGTCGGTCTGCAGCAGGCCGGACATCGTGGTGCTGGAGCCCGACTGCGGCTGGCTCTGGCCGCCGAACGGGTTCTGCTGCTGCGGCTGCTCTTCCTCGCTGCTGGACTGGATGGTGCGGTCCTTGGCGCTGATGATGCCGGCGGTGACCGAACCCTCCAGGCCGAGCGGGCTGCCGATCGCGAGCACGGTGTCGCCGACCTGCATCTTGGCGCTGCTGCCGAAGGTGGCGGGCTTGAGGTCGGACAGGCCGACCTTGACCACGGCCAGGTCGGTGCGCGGGTCGGTGCCGACGATCGAGGCCGACGACTTCTTGCCGTCGGCGAAGATCACGGTCACCGAGTCACCCTGGGCGGTGGCGACCACGTGGTTGTTCGTGACGACGTAGCCGTCCTTGGTCAGTACGACGCCGGAGCCCTCACCGGTCTCGGTCTTGATCGACACGACGCTGTCCTGCACGGCCGAGGCGATGGTGGCCAGCGACGAACGATCGACCACCTCCTTCTTGGTGACCGACGAGTTGCCGGTCTGCACCGTGGGCGACGAGTTGTCGTCGTCGAAGGCCAAGGCGGTCGCGGCGCCGACGCCGCCGGCGCCGAGCGCGATCAGCACGGCCGCGGCGCCGGCGATCAGGATCTTGCGGCCCCGGGTGTTGCGCGGCCGCTGCTGCTGGTCGACGGGGGCGGCCCAGGCCGGCTGCCCGTCGGAGGCCCAGGTCTGGCCCTCGCTCCAGGCCTGGCCCTCGGCGGTGCCGATCTGGGGCTGCGTCTGGGTGGTGCCGCCGGGGGCCCAGGCGCCCGGCGTGCCGGCGTAGGCCGACTGCTGCGCGTAGGGCGACTGGGGCTGCTGCGGCGGGCCGTAAGGCTGGTAGCCGGGGTGTTGGTAGCCGGCGTGTTGCTGCCACGGGGACGGCTGCTGCCACTGGGGAGCGCCGGACTGGGGAACGCCGGGCTGGGGAGCGCCCGACTGAGGAACGCCGGACTGGGGAACGCCCGACTGAGGAACGCCGGATTGGGGAACGCCGGACTGAGGGGCGGCGGCCGGCGGACCCCACTGCGGGGTCTGCGGCGCGGCCGGGGGAACGACGGGCTGCGCGGCCGTCGGCTCCTCAGACTGTCCCCGCTCCGGGCTGCTGCTCTCAGAGGAGGCGTCCGCGGGTCGCGGGTCGGTCTCGTTCTCGTTCATGCCCACAACATTGCCCCGTCGCGCTCGTACCGACCTGTGTTAGCCCTGGATGTTTTCTGTGAAGCCTTTATCCCGATTTAGCGTAGGCAAAGTCACCTTGAAGGTGGCCCCCTGCCCCGATTCCGAGATCACCTCAACGGTTCCTTGGTGTGACCTGACGATCGCCGCCACGATGGCCAGCCCCAGACCGGTGCCCGTGGCCGCCCGCTGGGTGTTGCGGGTCCGCGCCTCGTCCACCCGGTAGAACCGCTCGAAAATATGCGATTTCTGGCTCTCTGTCAGCCCCGGTCCGGTGTCGGACACCTCGAAGGCCGCCCGGCCGTCCGGCTCGGCGTAGACCCGCAGGGTCACCGTCGCCTCCGGCGGCGTGTGCACCAGGGCGTTCGTCATCAGGTTGCCGATCACCTGGCGCAGGCGGGCGTCGTCGCCGTCGACGACCAGGCTCTCGGCGCTGTCGCGGACCTCGAGCTCGATGGTGCGCTCGGGCGCGGTGGCCTGCGCGGCCTCGACCGCGTCGAGGGCCAGCACCGGCAGCTCGACCGGGGCCAGATTGAGCGGCCGCTCCCGGTCCAGACGGGCCAGCAGCAGCAGGTCCTCGACGAGCAGGCCCATCCGGGCCGCCTCGTCCTCGATCCGGCGCACCAGCTTGGCGACGTCCTCGGGGTTGGTGACCGCGCCCTGGCGGTACAGCTCGGCGAAGCCGCGAATGGTGGTCAACGGCGTACGGAGCTCGTGCGAGGCGTCGGCCACGAACTGCCGCATCTTGCCCTCGGAGCGCACGGCCCGCGACTCGGAGTGCTGGGCCGCCTCGGCCGCCTCGTTGGCGACCGCCTCCGCCGCGCGAGCCGCCGCCTCGGACTCGGCGCGGGCGGTGAAGGCCGCCTCGATCTGCGCGAGCATGGCGTTCAGGGCCCGGGAGAGCCGGCCCAGCTCGGTCGTCGGCGGGCCGTCGTGCCCCTCGGGATCGGGCACGCGCCGGGTCAGATCGCCGGCGCCGATCGCGGCCGCGGTGCGCTCGATCTGGTGCAGGGGGATCAGGCTCTGCCGGACCAGGGCGGCGCCGACCGAGGCGAGCGCGATCAGCACGCCCACGCCGACCAGCAGGTCGACCCAGAGCAGCTGACTGACCGCCTGTTTGATCACCGAGACCTTCTCGGCGACCTGGAGCACGGCGCCGCTCTGGTCGACGATGACCAGCACCCGCCACTCGACCTTGCCGTTCACCGACTTGGTCGTGTACGGCTCACCGAGCACCGCGTTGACGTTGTCGAGGCCCTTGACCAGCGGCGGGTAGTCACCCTCGGCCAGGTCGAGATCGCCCTTGGCCACGCCGTCCTCGGGGTCGCGCACGCCGCTGACCGAGCTCAACGAGACGAAGAAGTCGGCCGGCACCGGGATCCTGATGTCGTAGCGCACCCGGGCGATCGTCGCCGCGTAGACGCTGATCGACGAGTCGACCCGCTTGAGCAGGTAGTTGTGCAGGGCGTAGGTGCTCGCGGCGCTTATCGCGACCAGCGCCGCGAAGACCAGCGTCAGCACGGAGGCCACCAGCTTGACCCGCAGCGGGACGGAGCGCAGGCTGCCCTGCAGCGGGAGCGTGGTGCGTACCCGCTCGGTGAGGGTCACGGCGCGGCTCAGACGGCGGGTTTGCGGAGCACGTAGCCGACGCCGCGAAGGGTGTGGATCAGGCGCGGCTGCACGTTGTCGACCTTGCGGCGCAGGTACGAGATGTACGACTCGACGATGTTGTCGTCACCGCGGAAGTCGTACTTCCAGACGTGGTCGAGGATCTGCGCCTTGGACAGCACCCGGTTGGCGTTGAGCATCAAGTAGCGCAGGAGCTTGAACTCGGTGGGCGAGAGCTGCACGCGCTGACCGGCGCGGTAGACCTCGTGGGTCTCCTCGTCGAGCTCGAGGTCGGCGAAGACCAGGCGCGACGGCTCCTCGTCGCCCTGCGTCGTGCGGCGCAGCACCGCCCGGATGCGGGCGGTGAGCTCCTCGAGGCTGAACGGCTTGGTGACGTAGTCGTCGCCGCCCAGGGTGAGGCCGCGAATCTTGTCGTCCGTGCCGTCCCGGGCGGTCAGGAAGACCACGGGGGTACGCTGGCCGCCCTCGCGCATGAGCCGGATGACCTCGAAGCCGTCGAGGTCGGGCAGCATCACGTCGAGGACGACGAGGTCGGGGGTGGAGTTTTTCGCCGCGCTGACCGCCGCGCTGCCGCTCGTCGCGGTGCTCACGTCGAAGCCGGCGAATCGAAGGCTGGCGGAAAGCAGCTCGAGGATGTTCGCGTCGTCCTCGACGACGAGCAGTTTCGCCTCGGCCTGCTTGGGCTGGGTCTGAACGGCCATGACACCCAGTATTTATCAGTCCGCTGCGACTGGCCTGCACGGCGGCTGAAAGTTTTCTGAAAGACGGCTTAGGCCGCCAGGCGGTATCCGGAGACGCGGAGCGAGGACTGCGCGGCGCGGGCGAGCACCTTGCGGTCGGCGCCGGCGGCGGGGCGCAGCGCGGGAGCGGTCACGAGGGTGACTGTCAGCTTCTTGAGAGCGGCGACCCGGCGTACGGAATCCCACAGGGTGTCGTCGCCGATGAAGGCGGCCGCCGTCGAGTCGTAGACGAGCGAGGCCGGCACCACGGGAGCGCCCGCGTCGATCGCGGCCTGGAACAGCGCCGGCCGGAAGGCGCCCTGGTTGGCGCCGCAGTAGGTGGTGCCCTCGGGGAACGCCGCGACCGTCCGGCCCGACCGCAGCGCCGCGGTCACCTCGGCCACCGTGGCCGGCAGCGCCTTGGGCCGGGAGCGGTCGATGAAGATCGCGCCGGACAGGCCGGCCAGGGCCCCGATACCCGGCCACGAGCCCACCTCGCCCTTGGCCACCAGGCGCACCGGCGCCGACGCCATCAGCACCAGGATGTCCAGCCAGGAGACGTGGTTCGCGACCAGCATGCTGCCCGGTTTCACGGCCGGGCCCTGCCGGACCACCCGGATGCCCAGGACCGCGAGCATCGCGCGGGCCAGGGTGCGCAGCGCGACCCCGCGCAGCAGGGGCACGAGCAACAGACCCCCGGCGAGTACGCCGGCCAGGGTGACCATGCGCAGGAAGCCGGCACCGGGAAGCACCCGCCGGTCGGCGCCGTCCCGGCACAGCGCGGTGCACCCGGACACCGGCTGCCACAGGGCGATCATCGGGTCGCTCCCAGGAAGTGGCGGCGGTACCGCGGGTCCAGCCGGTCCATGGAGAACAGCACGTAGAAGTCGGCGCAGTCGAAGTCGGGGTCGTAGGCCGGTTCGCCGCAGACCCAGCTGCCGATCCGCAGATAGCCCTTGAGCAGGGCCGGCGGCTGCACCTTGGGGTCGCCCTCGAGATCGGTACCGGCCAGCCAGTTGCGGCGCGGGGTGACCCGCAGGGCGGGTGGCGAGAGGTGCTTGTTCCGCACCCGGGCCCAGACGCCGGCCGCGGTGACGCCGCCGTCGTCGAGCGGCACCGAGGCGCAGCCGCCGAGCCAGCGCAGGTTGTTCAGGTGCAGGTAGCGGGCCAGGCCGGCCCACATCAGGTTGACCACCGCGCCGCTGCGGTGGTCGGGGTGCACGCAGGAACGGCCGGTCTCGACCAGCTGGTCGCGCAGCGGGCGCAGGCCGGCCAGGTCGAACTCGCCGTCGCCGTAGCGGCGGCCGGCGCGCTCCGCGGCCTTCGGCGGAAGCATCCGGTAGGTGCCGACCACCGCGCCGGACGCGTCGTCGCGCACGATCAGGTGGTCGCAGAACTCGTCGAACTCGTCGACGTCGCGCCCGTCGGCGGAGGCGGGGAGACGGGCGCCGAGCTCGCCCGCGAAGACGTCGTGTCGCAGCCGCTGCGCGGCGGCGACCTGCTCGGGGTCGTCGGCGATGAGCAGGGTGTAGCCGCTGGTCCCGGTGGGGGCGGCGGCGGTAAGTAATACGGCCATGTGACTTGTGTAAGGGTGACACCTGCCGATGGAATGTCGGTCCAGGTGGCGATTCATGGCTACAAAATGAACGGCTTGTGCGAGCCTTCCTCACATGCTCATTCCTGCTCGTTACAACGGGCCACCGGGCACCGGGAACGGTGGATGGTCGGCCGGGGCCTTCGCGGTCGCGGCCGGGGCGCGGCCGGGCGGGCCGGTCCACGAGGTGACCCTGCGGGTACCGCCGCCGCTGGAGACCGAGCTGCGGCTCGAGGGCGGGTCGGTGCTCGACGGCGACACGCTCGTGGCCTCTCTGTCCGAGGTCGGCGGGGCGCTGTCACCGGTCCCGCCGGTCGGGTTGCCGGAGGCGGCCGAGGCCTCGACGTCGTACCCCGGCTTCACGGCGCACCCCTTCCCCACCTGCTACGTCTGCGGGACGGAGCGCCCGGACGGGCTGCGCGTCTTCTCCGGGCCGCTGGCGGACGGGCGTACGGCCGCACCCTGGTCCGTGCCCGAACAGGCGGATCTGCCGGTGGTCTGGGCCGCGCTCGACTGTCCCGGCGGATGGGCGGCGTTGAACAGCGGGCGGACGTACGTGCTGGGACGCATCGCGGCCGACGTCGCCGCGCTGCCCGAACCGGGCACGACCTGCGTGATCATGGGCGCCGCGGTCGAGTTCAGCGGCCGCAAGGCGCTCGTGAACTCCACGGTGTACGGACCGGAGGGTGATCGAATCGCCACGGCACGGGCCACATGGATCGCCACGGTTTAGTAGGTTGACCTTTCCCAGACCTCGGAAGGGATGTCGATGAGCACCGACGAGATCGTCGTCGAGCACCTCACGAAGCAATACAAACGTCTACGTGCGGTGGACGATCTCTCGTTCAGCGTCCGCACCGGCCGGGTGACCGGGTTCCTCGGTCCCAACGGCGCGGGTAAGACCACCACGTTGCGGATGCTGCTCGGGCTGGTCACGCCGACCTCCGGCCAGGCCACCTTCGGCGGTACGAAGTACGTCGACCTGCACGACCCGATCAAGCACGTCGGGGCCGTGCTCGAGGCGTCCAGCGCCCACCGCGGCCGCACCGGGCGCAACCACCTGCGGATGATCTGCCGCGCCGCCGGCCTGCCGGACAGCCGGGCCGACGAGGTGCTGACCATCGTCGGGCTCACCCCGGCCGCCAACCGCAAGTTCAAGGGCTACTCGCTGGGCATGCGCCAGCGGCTCGGCATCGCCGCGGCCCTGCTCGGCGACCCGCGCGTGCTGATCCTCGACGAACCGGCCAACGGCCTCGACCCCGAGGGCATCCGCTGGATGCGCGACCTGCTCAAGGCGCTGGCCACCGAGGGGCGCACCGTGCTCGTCTCCAGCCACCTGCTGGGCGAGATGCAGCTGCTGGCCGACGACGTGGTGATCGTGGCGGCCGGCAAGCTGATCCGGCAGGGCCCGGTCGACGAGGTGCTGGGCACGATGGGCACGGGTGCCCACGTGCGGGTCCGCACCCCGCAGCCGGCCGAGCTCAAGGCCGCCCTCTCCGAGCTGAACGCGACGGCCACCGAGCAGTCCGACGGCTCCCTCATGGTGATCGGGGCCGAGGCCGCCGCCATCGGCCACGCCGCCTTCACCGCCTCGGTCGAGCTGCACGAGCTGGCCACCGAGCGCGGCGACCTCGAACAGGTGTTCCTTCAGCTCACGGCCGGAAAGGCGGGCATCCGATGAGTCTCGGCCTGGTCAACGCGGAGCTGTTCAAGGTCCGTACCACCTCGATCTGGTGGATCCTGGGCATCGTCCTGGTGCCGTTGTACGCGGCGAGCGTGCTGGCCAACTGGGCCACGTTCGCCACCACCGACCCCGCCACCACCGATGGCGCGACCGACGTCCAGGCCGAGCAGGTGCAGGCCGCGCTCGAGCCGGTGAACGTGGCCACCACGATGTACACCAGCGGTCAGTACTTCGGCATCCTGATCGTGGTGCTGCTCGCCGCGATCATCGTGACGAGCGAGTTCTTCCACCTGACGGCCACTACCACGTTCCTGACGACGCCGCGGCGGGAATCGGTCATCCTGGCCAAGTTCGGCGCCGCGATCGCGGTCGGCCTGATCGTCTGGCTGGCGACCACGGTGATCAACCTGATCGTCGTACCACCGATCATGTCGAACCTGGATGTGCCCACGCAGCTCGGCTCGGGCGACGTCTGGCGGGCCATCGGGCTCAACGCGCTCGCCTTCATCCTGTGGGCGATCCTCGGTGTCGGCGTGGGCGTGCTGATTCGCAGCCAGATCGCGGCCACCCTGGTCCTGGCCATCTCGTACGTGGTCGGCAGCGCGGCCCTGCAGCTGGTGTTCTTCCTGCTCAGCCAGTGGGTGGCCGAGTGGATCAACAAGCTTCAGGTGCTCGTTCCGACGACCGCGTCGCAGCTGATGATCTCCGGGACCGACCTTCCCGGTAACCCTCCGCGATGGGTTGGCGCCGCCGTGCTGATCGGCTACGCCGCCCTCACCGGAATCATCGGCACATTGATCACCAAGCGTCGCGACATCTCCTGACCCATCCGACCGCCCCACCACCACCCTTAAGCGGATCAATAGCTTTCTCCCCGTCACACAACCGACGTGGGGACAGTTCGCCTCTAGGGACGGCGTAGCCTGGATGCCGAATCCTTCCCGTCCCATGTGACGGAAACAGTCGCGTGCTGACAAACATGGTGAAAGAGGCGAACACGGAAGTGTCGACCCAGCAGACCTCTCATGAGAACCCACTCGCGGACTTCGGTCCCAACGAGTGGATCGTCGACGAGATGTACCAGCGATACCTGGCCGACCCCACCAGCGTCGACCCCGCATGGCACGACTTCTTCGCCGACTACAAGCCGGCGATGGCCACGGGATCGATCGTGACGCCCGACGAGGCGACCGCGGCGAACGCCACCGCGAGCGCCAAGCGCGCCGGCACCGACGCGCCGGCCGCCACCACTGTGGCTCCCGTCAAGCCGACTGTTCCCGCTCCTGAGAAGCCGGCCGCCAAGCCGGCCCCGGCCCCGAAACCGGCGCCCAAGCCGGCCCCGGCCGAGGCCAACGGCAAGGCCGCCGAGGGTACGAAGACCACCACGCTCCGCGGTGTCGCTGCCAAGATCGTACAGAACATGTCGGCCTCGCTGGAGGTGCCGACCGCCACATCGGTGCGCACGGTCCCGGCCAAGCTCATGGTCGACAACCGCATCGTGATCAACAACCACCTCCAGCGCGGCCGGGGTGGCAAGGTCAGCTTCACCCACCTGATCGGCTGGGCGCTGATCCGCGCGGTCATGAAGCACCCGGAGATGAACAACTCGTTCGCCGAGGTGGACGGCAAGCCCGCCCTGGTCCAGCCGGAGAGCATCAACCTCGGCATCGCCATCGACCTCGCCAAGAAGGACGGCTCGCGCACGCTGGTCGTGCCGTCCATCAAGGGCTGCGAGAAGATGGACTTCCGCAAGTTCTGGCAGGCGTACGAGGACGTGGTCCGGCGCGCCCGCCGCAACGAGCTGACCATGGACGACTACGCCGGCACGACGATCTCGCTGACCAACCCGGGCGGCATCGGCACGGTGCACTCCATCCCCCGCCTGATGACCGGCCAGAGCGCGATCATCGGCGTCGGCGCCATGGAGTACCCGGCGCCCTACTCCGGCATGAGCGACGAGACCCTGACCGACCTCGGGGTCAGCAAGGTCACCACGCTGACCAGCACGTACGACCACCGAGTCATCCAGGGCGCGCAGTCCGGCGAGTTCCTCAAGGCGATGCACGAGTTCCTGCTCGGCGACCACGCCTTCTACGACGAGATCTTCACGTCGCTGCGGATCCCGTACGAGCCGGTCCGCTGGGTCCGCGACGTCGCGCACACCTCCGAGGGCCAGATCGACAAGGCGGCCCGGGTCGTCGAGCTCATCCACGCGTACCGCGTGCGCGGCCACCTGATGGCCGACACCGACCCGCTCGAGTTCGAGATCCGCCGCCACCCCGACCTCGACGTGCTCCAGCACGGGCTGACCCTGTGGGACCTCGACCGGACGTTCCCGGTGGGCGGCTTCGCCGGCAAGCAGAAGATGAAGCTGCGCGACGTGCTCGGCGTCCTGCGCGACACCTACTGCCGCCGGGTCGGCATCGAGTACATGCACATCCAGGGCCCCGAGGAGCGGCGCTGGATCCAGGACCGCATCGAGATCAAGTACACCAAGCCCGACGCGGACGAGCAGAAGCACATCCTCAACCGGCTCAACGCGGCCGAGGCCTTCGAGACCTTCCTGCAGACCAAGTTCGTCGGCCAGAAGCGGTTCTCGCTCGAGGGCGGCGAGTCGCTGATCCCGCTGCTCGACGCGGTGCTCGAGTCGTCGGCCGAGGCCGGGCTGGACGAGATGGTCATCGGCATGGCCCACCGCGGCCGGCTGAACGTGCTGGCCAACATCGTCGGCAAGCCGTACGAGAAGATCTTCAACGAGTTCGAGGGTCAGATGGACCCGAAGTCGGCCCACGGCTCCGGTGACGTCAAGTACCACCTGGGCCAGACCGGCAAGTACACGGCGCCCGACGGCGAGCACGCCACCACCGTCAGCGTGGTCGCCAACCCGTCCCACCTGGAGGCGGTCGACCCGGTGCTCGAGGGCATCGTCCGGGCCAAGCAGGACCGCCTCGACCTGGGCCTGCACGGCTACACGGTGCTGCCGGTGCTGGTGCACGGCGACGCCGCGTTCGCCGGTCAGGGCGTGGTCGCCGAGACGCTCAACCTCTCGCAGCTGCGCGGCTACCGCACCGGCGGCACGGTGCACGTGGTCGTCAACAACCAGGTCGGCTTCACCACCGCGCCCGAGTACAGCCGCTCGTCGCTCTACTCGACCGACGTGGCCCGGATGATCCAGGCGCCGATCTTCCACGTGAACGGCGACGACCCCGAGGCCGTCGTGCGGGTGGCCAAGCTGGCCTTCGAGTACCGCCAGGCGTTCAACAAGGACGTCGTGATCGACCTGGTCTGCTACCGCCGCCGCGGTCACAACGAGGGCGACGACCCGTCGATGACCAACCCGCGGATGTACGAGATCATCGACACCAAGCGCTCGGTGCGCAAGCTCTACACCGAGGAGCTGATCGGCCGCGGTGACATCACCGTGGACGGCGCCCAGGAGCAGCTGCGCGACTACCAGTCCCAGCTGGAGCAGGTCTTCAAGGCGACCCGTGACTCGGCCGGCACGCCGCCGCGGCCGCGGGTGATCTCCGAGGAGGCCGAGCCCGAGGTCGACACCGCCGTCGACGCGTCGGTCGTCCGCGCGGTCGGTCAGGCCCACATCGAGCTGCCCGAGGGCTTCACCCCGCACAAGCGGGTCCAGCAGCTGCTCGAGCGCCGGGCCAAGATGGGCAACGACGGCGGCATCGACTGGGGCTTCGGCGAGCTGGTCGCGTTCGGCTCGCTGCTCAGCCAGGGCGTCACGGTCCGGCTGGCCGGACAGGACTCGCGCCGCGGCACGTTCGTCTCCCGGCACGCCTCGGTCGTCGACGCCAAGACCGGCAAGGACTTCCTGCCGCTGTCCACGCTGGCCACCGGCAACGCCCGGTTCTTCGTGCACGACTCGCTGCTCAGCGAGTACGCGGCGATGGGCTTCGAGTACGGCTACTCGGTGGAGAACCCGGAGGCGCTGGTCCTCTGGGAGGCGCAGTTCGGTGACTTCGTCAACGGCGCCCAGTCGATCGTCGACGAGTTCGTCTCCTCCGGCGAGGTGAAGTGGGGCCAGAAGTCGTCGCTGGTGCTGCTGCTTCCGCACGGCCAGGAGGGCCAGGGCCCCGACCACTCGTCGGGCCGTCCCGAGCGGTTCCTCCAGCTCTGCGCGCAGGACAACATGCGGGTGGCCAACCCGACCACCCCGGCGAACTACTTCCACCTGCTGCGCCGCCAGGCCCTGTCCAGCAAGCGCAAGCCGCTGGTGGTCTTCTCGCCCAAGTCGCTGCTGCGCCACAAGCTCGCGGTGTCGTCGGTCGCCGACTTCACCCAGGGCACGTTCCAGCCGGTCATCGGCGACGCCGGGATCAACGGCACGCCGCTGGACGCCGCCTCGGTCAAGCGGGTCCTGCTCTGCTCGGGCAAGGTCTACTACGACCTGTTCCAGGCCCGCGCCGAGCGCGGCATCACCGACACGGCGATCATCCGGATGGAGCAGATCTACCCGCTGCCGGTGAACGAGCTCAAGGCGATCCTGGCCCAGTTCCCCAACGCCGAGGACTACGCCTGGGTTCAGGAGGAGCCGGCCAACCAGGGCGCCTGGTCGTTCGTCGCGCTCAACCTGCTCGAGCACCTCGAGGGCGTGCGCCTGCGGCGGATCTCCCGCCCGGCCGCCGCCGCGCCGGCGGTCGGCTCGGCCAAGATGCACGACGCCGAGCAGACGGCGCTGATCGAGGCCTCGCTGCCGCGTCCGTGACGCTGTTCTAAGAGGGGGCGCTCCGCTGCGGCGGGGCGCCCCCTCTTACTATCCGGGCATGTACTTCACCGATCGCGGCATCGAGGAACTGGTCGAACGGCGTGGCCAGGAGACGGTCACGCTGGAGTGGCTGGGCGAGCAGCTGCGGACCTTCGTCGACCTGAACCCGGAGTTCGAGACGCCGATCGAGCGCCTGGCCACCTGGCTGGCCCGCGACGACGAGGACGAGGACGAATAGGTCGCCGATCCGGCGGGTGGAGCTCTCCGCCGACGCCGAGATCGACCGTACGCAGTGGTGGGCGCGGATCCCGGCGGTCCGTGCCCTGCTCGAGCACGGGCTGAACATCCCGCCCGGGGTGACGTTCCTGGTCGGCGAGAACGGGTCGGGCAAGTCGACGCTGATCGAGGCGCTGGCCGTGGCGACCGGGCTCAACCCGGAGGGCGGCTCACGGTCGGCCCGGCACTCGACCCGGGTCACGGAGGCGCCGCTCGGCGAGGCGCTGCGGGTCATCCGTACGCCCGGCAAGCGCGTCAACTCGTACTTCCTCCGGGCCGAGACCACCCACGGCCTGTACACGTACCTCGAAGGTCTCTCCGGCGACAATCCGGACGGCGGGCTGCACGAGCAGAGCCACGGCGAGGGGTTCCTGGAGCTTCTGACCCGCAAGTTCCGGGGGTACGGGTTCTATCTGATGGACGAGCCGGAGGCGCCCCTCTCCTTCACGTCGACGCTGGGGCTGCTCGGGATGCTGGACAAGCTCCGCGCGGACGGCGCGCAGGTCGTGATCGCCACGCACTCGCCGCTGCTCACCGCCCTGCCCGGGGCGACGATCCTCGCGCTCGGCCCCGACGGCATCGCGAAGGTCGCGTGGGACGACCTGGAGGTCGTGGCGAACTGGCGCGGGTTCCTGGCCTCGCCGACCGCGTACCTGCGTCATCTGTGACAGGCATGGCGTCATCCACAGTTAGGACTTTCGGCCCGGCGGCCGCCAAGCCCGGCCGGTAGGTTTGGTCCGTGGCACGAAGTGTGTATGTGACCGGTCTCGGACCGAGCGTCGGCAAGGGCACGGTCGCCCTCGGGCTGGTCGAGTTGCTGTCCCGGCAGGTGGCGCGGATCGGTGTCTTCCGTCCGCTGGTCGCCGCCGCCGAGGACGATCCGCTGCTGACCTTGCTGACGAAGCGCTATCCGGTCGTGGCGCCGTACCCGGAGTCGTACGGCGTGACCACGGCCGAGGCGAGTGCGCTGGTGGCCGACGGCAAGTGGGAGGAGCTGATCTCCCGCATCGTCGAGCGCTACCGCGAGGTCGAGCGGCTGGCGAGCTCGGTCGTGGTGATCGGCAGCGACTTCGCGGGCCCGGCCAAGGACCGCGATGAGATGCCCCGCGAGCTGGGCTTCAACGCCCGGCTGGCCACCGAGTTCGGCAGCGTGGTCATTCCGGTGATCAGCGGTGCCGACCGGGGGCCCGAGTCGCTGGTGGCCGCCGCCCGCAGCGCCTACCACTCCTTCACCGACCTCGACGCGACCGTCCTGGCCGTCATCGCCAACCGGGTGCCATCGTTCGAGATCGCCGATCCCGGCCTGCCGGTGCCGACCTGGACCATCCCCGAGGTCGCGGCCATCAGCGCGCCGACCGTGGCCGAGGTGGCGGCCGCGCTCGACGCGACGGTCGTCTCGGGCGGGGCGAGCGCGCTCGACCGCGACGTGCTCGACTACGTGGTCGGCGCCGCCCACGTGCCGGCCCTGCTCGACCACCTGACCGACGGGGCGCTGCTGATCACCCCCGGCGACCGGGCCGACCTGCTGGTGGCGGCCAGCGCCGCCCACGCCGCCGGGAACGTGACGCTGGCCGGCCTGGTGCTGACCCTCGGCGAGCGGCCCGACGAGCGCGCGGTCCGGGTGATCGAGCGGCTCAACACCGGCCTGGCCATGCTGGTGGTCGACTCCGACAGCTACCACACGATCTCGGCCGCCGGCCGCATCGAGGCCCGCCTCGGCACCGGCACGCCCCGCAAGATCGAGGCCGCGCTCGGCGCCTTCGAGGAGAGCGTCGACACCGCCGAGCTGACCCGCCTGCTCGACGTGACCCGTTCCAGCCGGGTCACCCCGCTGATGTTCGAGAACGACCTGATCGACCGGGCCCGTGCGGAGCGCCGGCACCTCGTGCTGCCCGAGGGCGCCGACGAGCGCATCCTGCGGGCCACCGAGACGCTGCTGCGGCGCGGCGTCGCCGATCTGACCCTGCTCGGCGTCCCCGACGAGATCACCCGGCGGGCCCGCGAGCTCGGCCTCGAGATCGGCGGCGCCCGGCTGGTCGACCCGGAAACGAGCGAGTGGCGCGACGAGTTCGCCGCCACCTACGCCGAGCTGCGCAAGCACAAGGCCGTCTCGCTCGATCTGGCGTACGACGTGGTCCGCGACGTCAACTACTTCGGCACCCTGATGGTGCAGGCTGGCAAGGCCGACGGCATGGTCTCCGGCGCCAACCACACGACCGCGGCCACGATCCGCCCCGCCTTCGAGATCATCAAGACGGTCCCGGACGTGTCGGTGGCCTCCAGCGTGTTCTTCATGCTGCTGGCCGACCGGGTGCTGGTCTACGGCGACTGCGCGGTCAACCCCGACCCCGACGCGGCCCAGCTGGCCGACATCGCGCTCTCCTCGGCCCGTACGGCGGCCGCCTTCGGCCTCGAGCCCCGGGTGGCCATGCTGTCCTACTCGACCGGCAGCTCCGGCGCGGGCGCCGACGTGGAGAAGGTCGCGGCGGCCACCGCCCTGGTGCGCGAGCGCGCGCCCGAATTGCCGGTCGAGGGCCCGATCCAGTACGACGCGGCCATCGACCCGGCCGTGGCGGCGACCAAGCTGCCCGACAGCGCGGTCGCGGGCAAGGCGACGGTCTTCATCTTCCCCGACCTCAACACCGGCAACAACACGTACAAGGCGGTGCAGCGCTCGGCCGGCGCCGTCGCCGTGGGGCCGGTCATGCAGGGCCTGCGGCGACCGGTGAACGACCTGTCCCGCGGGGCGACAGTCAAAGACATCGTCAACACAGTGGCGATCACAGCGATCCAGGCGGCGGCGCGATGACTCGGGTTCTGGTCCTCAACAGCGGTTCCTCGTCGGTGAAATACCGGCTCTTCGACGGGACCGGCACGGTCGCGAAAGGTCTCATCGAGCGGATCGGTGAGACCGGCGGCGACACGGCCGACCACCGCGCCGCGCTCCAGCAGATCATGGACTCGGTCGACCTGGCCGGCCTGGCCGCGGTGGGCCACCGGGTGGTGCACGGCGGGCCCGAGTTCAGCCGGCCGACGGTCATCGACGACGAGGTGGTCGCCCGCATCGAGTCGCTGGTGCCGCTGGCGCCGCTGCACAACCCGGCCGCGCTGACCGGCATCGAGGTGGCCCGCAAGCTGCTGCCGGACGTGCCGCAGGTGGCCGTCTTCGACACGGCGTTCCACGCCACGATCCCGCCCGAGGGCGTGACCTGGGCGATCGACGCCGAGCTGGCCGAGCGGTGGCAGATCCGGCGGTACGGGTTCCACGGCACCTCACACGCGTACGTGGCACGCAAGACCGCCGAGTTGCTGGGCCGCCCGGTCGAGGACACCAACGTGATCACGCTGCACCTCGGCAACGGGGCCAGCGCGTGCGCGGTCCGCGGCGGCCTCAGCGTGGCCACGTCGATGGGCATGTCGCCGCAGGGCGGCCTGGTGATGGGCACCCGCAGCGGCGACATCGACCCGACCGTCGTCTTCCAACTGCACCGCGTGGCCGGCCTGCCGATCGAGGAGATCGAGAACAGCCTGACCCGCCGCGCCGGCCTGCTCGGCCTCACCGGCGAGAACGACCTGCGGGCCGTGATCGACCGCCGGGGCGCGGGCGACCCGGCGGCCACGCTGGCCTTCGACGTCTACTGCCGCCGCATCCGGGAGTACGTCGGCGCCTACCTGGCGGTGCTCGGCCGGGTCGACGCCATCACGTTCACCGCCGGCGTGGGCGAGAACTCGGCCCCCGTCCGCGCCGCTTCGCTGTCCGGGCTGGAGGCCCTGGGCATCGAGATCGACCCGATCCGCAACGCGAGCGGCGAGCCGGTCATCTCCCCGGACGGCACCCGCATCCCGGTCTGCGTCGTACCGACCGACGAGGAGTTGGAGATCGCCGACCAGTCCCGGACGGCGCTCTCCCTCCCCCGCTGACGGCCGGCGCGGGGTCAGCCCCGCTTACGGCCGGCGCGGGGTCAGCCCCGCTTACGGCCGGCGCGGATCAGCCCGCTGACGGCCGGCGCGGATCAGCCCGCTGACGGCCGGCGCGGATCAGCCCGCTGACGGCCGGCGCGGATCAGCCCCGCGCCGGGCCGGGAGTCAGGCTACGAGCCAGATGATCAGGGCAATGAGGACCACGGCGACCGCGACGCCGCCGATGATCAGCGGGGTCTTGGACGCCGGGGCCGGCTGTTGCTGCGGGGTCTGGTCCGTGAAGGCGCGGAACGCCTCGGTGTTGCCGCTCGGGTCGACTCTGTTGTCAGACATGCGGAAGACCTTAGCGAAACAACGCCCGCGATCCGAGCCCGCCGACCCGTCCACCAGGTCGACTAGCTGGACAAACACCTCCGTACGGAGATTTCACCCCTCCGTGGGATTGCCGGCGAGCAACAATGGGTCCGGTGTATCGCCGAACTCTTGTCCTAGGGCTGGGAGCAGCCGCGCTCGCCGGATGTTCGACGGAGAAGGCCGCGCCGAAGCCGGCCGCGACTGTTCCGACGGTGACCGCCACCAGCCCCACTCCGGCGCCGAAAGCTCCGGCCCGGCGCTTCGCGGTCACCACCCGACGGCTGGCCCTGCAGCGGGGCGCGGACCGGCCGCTCGCGACGACGGTGTGGGCGCCGAAGGGCGACGGGCCGTTCCCGCTCATCCTGTTCAGCCACGGGCTCACGGCGGACCCCGGCGACTACGCCGATCTGCTGAGAGCCTGGGCGCGGGCCGGCTTCGTGGTGGCGGCGCCCGCCTATCCGCACACGTCCGGTGAGTCCGGCGAGCTCAACATTCTGGACGTGCTCAATCAGCCGGCCGACGCCTCGTACGTCATCACCGAGGTCCTGGCCAGGCTGAAGGGGAGCGTCGACGCCGGGCGGGTCGCCGCCGCGGGGCACTCGGCGGGTGGCATCACCACGATCGGGATGTTCAGCAACGCCCGCGACAAGCGGCTGATCGCCGGCGTGGTGCTGGCCGGGCGTCAGGTCCTGGCGTCGCCGTTCGCCGGGACCAAGGCCCCCCTGCTCTTCGTGCACGGGCAGCGGGACAAAGTGGTCGGTTATCGCGACGGGCGGGCGGCCTACGACGCCGTACCGTGGCCCAAGGCCCTGCTCAGCGTCACCCAGGGCGGGCACATCGCGACCGGCGCCGCCTTCGACGTCGTGGCCGCCACGACCACGGACTTCTGGCGGTGGAGTCTGTACGGCGACGCCACCGCCCGCCGGCGGCTCCAGGCCGACGCCACCCGGGGTGGCGTGGCCACGCTCGAGAACGAGCTGAGCTGAGCTTCAGTGCAGCAGGTCGACGACGACCTTGCCGAAGATGTCGCCCGACTCCAGGCGGGCGAAGGCGTCGCCGACCGCGCTGAAGCCGTACGTCGAGTCCACCACCGGCCGCACGCCGGTCGTCACGAGCAGGTCGAGCAGGGCCTCGAGGTCGTCGCGGGTGCCCATCGTGCTGCCCAGCACGTCGAGCCGCATGGCGAACAGGCGCCGCAGGTCCACTGTGGCCAGGTGGCCGCCGGTGGCGCCGCAGACGACGATGCGGGCGCCGGGGTTGGCGCACTTCATCGAATGGTCGAAGGTGGGCGCGCCGACCGACTCGATGACGACGTCGACCCGCTCGGGCAGGCGCGCGCCCGGTTCGACAGCGGTCGCCCCGAGCTCGGCGATCCGCTCCCGCTTTCCCGGGTCGCGGCTGGTGCCGTACACCCGCTTGCCCATGGCCAGCGCGAGCGCGACCGCGGCCGTGGCCACCCCGCCGCCGGCGCCCTGGACCAGCACCGCGTCCGCGTCCTCGGCACGGCCGCGCGTGGTCAGCATGTGGTACGCGGTGAGCCAGGCCGTGGGCAGGCACGACGCGTCCACGAAGGACAGCCCGGCCGGCTTGGCGACCAGGCTCTCCGGCGGCACCGCGACCCGCTCGGCGAGCGTGCCGGGGTGCCGTTCGGAGAGCAGTGACAGGCCGCGCGGGTCGTTCTCGTCGGCGACCACCGGGTAGATGACCACCTCGTTGCCGTCCGGGTCCACGCCGGCACCGTCACAGCCGAGGATCATCGGCAGGCGGTCGGCGGGCAGGCCCACCCCGCGCAGCGACCAGAGGTCGTGCTGGTTGAGCGAGGCGGCCCGCACCTCGACCGTCACCCAGCCGTCCGGCGGGGTCGGCTCGGGCCGGTCGCCCACGCGCAGCGCGGAGCGGGGGTCGTCGGGATCGGCGGCGATGGCGTAGGCGGCGCGCATAGCCGAAGACATTAACGGCCCGCGGCGCTTTTGCGAGCGCCGCGGGCCATCGATGAACCTCTCGAAGATCAGGAGACGCTTGCCGTACGGGTCTCGGCCGGGACCGGCGCGGTGCGGCGGGCCACCCCGTCGGCGATGGCGGCGGCCGCGACCGCCTCGGCGACCGCCGGCGCGACCCGCGGGTCGAGGGGCGACGGGACGATCGCCTCGGGGCGCAGGTCGTCGGAGACCACGTCGGCGATCGCCTCAGCGGCGGCCACCTTCATCCGCTCGGTGATCGTCGAGGCCCGCACGTCGAGCGCTCCCCGGAAGATGCCCGGGAACGCCAGCACGTTGTTGATCTGGTTGGGGAAGTCACTGCGGCCGGTCGCCACGATCGCCGCGTACTTGTGGGCCAGGGCCGGCGGCACCTCGGGCGTCGGGTTGGCCAGGGCGAAGATGATCCCGCCGGGTGCCATGCCGGCGACCGCGCTCTCCTCGATGGCGCCGCCGGAGACCCCGATCAGCACGTCCGCCCCGATCAGCGCCTCGGAGATTCCGCCCGTACGGCCGGAGAGGTTGGTGGTGGCGGCCAGCTCGGCCTTGATCGGGGTGAGGTCGCCGCGCTCGGCGTGGATGATGCCCCGCGAGTCGCAGACGATGACGTTGGCGCCCTCGACCCCGGCCGCGATCAGCGTCTGGGTGATCGCCACCCCGGCCGCGCCGGCGCCGCTGATCACGACGCGGAGGTCGGCGAAGCGGCGGCCGAGCAGCTTGGCCGCGTTGCGCAGGGCGGCCAGCGTGACCACCGCCGTACCGTGCTGGTCGTCGTGGAAGACGGGGATGTCGAGCGCGGCGTCGAGCCGGCGCTCGATCTCGAAGCAGCGAGGCGCGCTGATGTCCTCGAGGTTGATGCCGCCGAACGACGGCGCCATCGCCGTGACCGTGGCGATGATGCCCTCGACGTCCTGCGTGTCGAGGCAGATCGGGATCGAGTCGACGCCGCCGAACTGCTTGAACAGGATGGACTTGCCCTCCATGACCGGCATCGCGGCCTTGGGGCCGATGTTGCCGAGGCCGAGCACCGCCGAGCCGTCGGTGACCACGGCGACCGTGTTGGCCGTCCACGTGTAGTCGGAGTAGAGCGACTCGTCGTCGGCGATGGCCTCGCAGACCCGGGCCACGCCGGGCGTGTAGGCCAGCGAGAGGTGGTCGCGGCTGGTCAGCGGAACGGTCGCGCTGATCTCCATCTTGCCCCGCTTGTGCAGGTCGAAGACGGGGTCGGCGGCGAGGGCGGGATCGAGCTCGAAACTGAAGTAGGACACGGTGACTCCAACCGGCATCAGGACGTTGTCGAGGCGCTCACCGATCGCACGGCGAGTTGTGCGCCGGACCGGAGCGCGATGCGGGGATCACCCGTGTAACAGCTATCGCAGCGCGAGTGTGCGCTGCGATCTCTGAACCCTAACGTAGCCGAGTGAGCCGCGGGTAGTAGCGCAATAAAACCCGCCCGATGACATCGGCCACCCCGTACGCCCGGGAATCGTCCTCCACCAGGGAGTTGTCACCCTCGATCCACCAGCCGCCGTCCTGCTCGCGGACCGTCCGCTTGACCACGAGGAGGTCGGGCCGGGAGCGGAAGCGCGCGACCACGATCCGGCCCGGGCGAAGCCGGCGGGCGCCCCGCCACACGATCAGCGCGTCGCCCGATCGGAGGGTGGGCGCCATGGACGGCCCGCGGACCAGGACCGCGAACAGTGGCAATTGCCATCTCAAGGCATCAGTCCTCCGTCGCGTTACGGCAAGTATGTAAGGGGTAGTGTCAACCACGGATCATCGCAACCGTATGGAGGAGTCCTGATGCGACTTCCACGTTTCCTCACGCCTCGCACCGAGGTCAGCGCCCACTGCGACCTGCCTTGTGGCGTCTACGACCCGGCGCAGGCCCGGATCGAGGCCGAGTCGGTCAAGGCCATCGCCGAGAAGTACCAGGCGAACACCGACCCGGAGTTCCGCACCCGCGCCATCCTGATCAAGGAGCAGCGCGCCGAGCTGGTCAAGCACCACCTGTGGGTGCTGTGGACCGACTACTTCAAGGCTCCGCACTTCGAGAAGTACCCGAACCTGCACCAGCTGTTCAACGAGGCCACCAAGCTGGCCGGCGCCTCCGGCGCCAAGGGCTCGGTCGACCCGGCCGTGGCCGACCAGCTGCTCGGCAAGATCGAGGAGATCTCCAAGATCTTCTGGGAGACCAAGCAGGCCTGAGCTTCGCGTACGACGGCAGGCACCGTCCGCAGGGACGGGCCTGCCGTCGTCGCGTAGTTTCCGGCCGGGCGCTAGAGTCCGTGGCGTTGGGAGGATGACACGGTGACTCTGACGGACACACAACCGGATCCGGCGATCGGCGACGACGTCGTCATGCTCACCGTGCCCGCCGACGGTGGTTATCTCGGCGTGCTCCGGACGGCGACGGCCGGTCTGGCCGCCCGGCTCCACTTCGCCCTCGACGAGATCGAGGATTTGCGCATCGCCGTCGACGAGGCGTGCGCCATGCTGCTGGCCATCGCGACCCGCGGCGCCGAGCTCGACTGCCGGTTCGCGGTCACCGAGGACGCCCTGACCGTCGAGGTCACCGTGACGACCGTGCGCGGGGCCAAACTTCCCGCCGAGTCGTCGTTCGCGTGGAAGGTGCTGACCGCCCTCACCACCTCGGCCACCGCCGAGGCGACGGGCCAGCGCGCCACGATCCGTCTCGTGACGCGCCGCGTCAACTTCTAGCGCACGACCGCCGCGATGTAATCGAGGTGACGGGCGGCCGCCCTGGTGGCCGACTCCGCGTCCCGCATCGTCAGGCAGTCGAGCAGCAGCCGGTGGTCGGCGTCGATCTGCCGCCAATACCCGGGCGGCAGGTCGCTGGTGACGTCCTCACCGAACGAGGCGTGGTAGAGCGGCCGCACCACCAGCTCGAACAGCGGGTTGCCGGTCGCCTTGGCCACCGACATGTGGAACGCCGCGTGCGCCGCCAGCATCGTGTCGAGGTCGTCGGCCGCCGGATCGAAGAGCGCACCGTGTATCTCGAGGAGATGCTCGTCGTCGCGGCGCACCGCGGCCAGCCCGGCCGCCGGCACCTCCAGCGCCCGGCGCAGCTCGAGCAGGTCGGCGAACCCGACGTCGGCCGAGTTGGTCAGCAGCGTGAAACCGGTGGCGAGGCCGTCGGCGAGCTGCTCGGCGTCCGGGTGCGCGACGAAGCTTCCGCCGGTGACTCCGCGGGTGGTCACGATGAGATGCTGGCTGGCCAGCAGGCGTAACGCCTCCCGCACGGTGCTCCGGCTCACGCCGGTCTTGACGCACAGCTCAGGTTCCGGGGGCAGTCGCTCGCCAGGTTGCAGGCGCCCCGAGGTGATGTCGGCCCGTAACTCGTCCGCCAGCAGTTGGTACGCGGGCGGCCGCACCGTTGATCCGGTCACTCCCACAGGGTAGGCCCTCGTACCCGAAATAAGACCCGTTAATCGATGCCCAGTGCTCTCGTGCTCGCCGGAAGCACGACCAGCAGGCCCACAAGCACACCCAACGCCATCAGCACAACACCCAGCCAGAGCGGATTCACCTGGATGAGGAAGCCTCCGGTGGCGATCACGAAGAGCTGAATGACGATCGCCGGGCCCCGACTGCCGCGCCGTCGCTGACCCAGGAAACGCGCCACGAGGAAGATGAAGGCGACACCGATCGCGGCGAACACCGTGAGCGACACGGCCACGCCGACATTGACGTCGTCACTGGTCAGATCCTGCACGACGAGCCATACCGTGAGCGCGGCCAGCGCGGCGCACTCCAGGTAGAGCAGCCGCACCGCCCATACCAGCGTTGTGGGGTTGTCAACGACTGACTTCTCACCTGTCACTGCAGCACCATACCGACAGTCTTTCGGGCCGTTGTTGGGTACAGTGCCGCGCATGCGAGCGTTACTGCTGGTCAACCCCAAGGCTACGACCACCAGCGAGCGCAGCCGGGACGTCCTGGTGCGCGCCCTGCGCAGCGCGGTCGATCTGTCGGTGGAGTACACGACCCGCCGCGGGCACGCCACGGCGCTGGCCCGCACCGCCGCCGAGAGCGGCGTCGATGTGGTGGTGACCCTCGGCGGCGACGGCACGGTCAACGAGGCGGTGAACGGGCTGATGACCGCCGAGGGCGCGCTGACCGGCATGACCGATTCGCGCGCGCAGGCGCTGCCGGCCCTGGCGGTGGTGCCCGGCGGCTCCACGAACGTCTTCGCCCGCGCGCTCGGCCTGCCCCGCGACTGGGCCGAGGGCACCAGCGTGATCCTCGACGGGCTGCGCGACGGCCGGCACCGGGTGATCGGCCTGGGCCGGGCCGACGACCGCTTCTTCACGTTCGCCGCCGGCATGGGCTTCGACGCCGCCGTGGTGCGCCGGGTCGAGCAGGCCCGGCTGCGCGGCCGCACCTCGACGCCGGGCCTCTACTTCCGGTCGATCGTCGGCCAGTTCTTCGGCGACGACCGCAAGACCCCGCCGCTGAGCATCGAGCGTCCCGGCGAGCCGCCGGAGATCGACCTCGGCACGGTCGTCGTTCAGAACACGGCGCCGTGGACCTATCTGGGCGACCGGGCCATCAATCCCAACCCGAACGCCTCGTTCGACACCGGGCTCGACATCCTCGCTTTGCGTGGTCTCGCGATCACCAGCACGACCCGGACGATGGCGCAGCTGGCGACCCGCAAGGGCGATCCGAGCGGCAAACAGGTGCTACAGCTGCACGACCAGGACGAATTCACCGTGGTGGCGGCACGCCCGCAGCCTTTCCAGCTCGACGGCGATTATCTCGGCGAGCGTCAGAAGGTGCACTTCGTGTCCGTTCCCGACGCACTACGTGTGATCTGCTGATCACGGGGTAGGGAACCTCACGATCCGTTACAGAAACTCGGTCAAAAGGTCGGCAGAAGGGCCGTGACCGTACTACATTGATGGGAGCGTTCGTCACCGGGTCCTGGCAGTAGCCCTGAAACCGGACAAAGGGGCCGTGAGCCAGCTCACCCGCCGGGAGAAACTTCTGGCGCTACCCTTGACATCGCCAGAGTTCGTGAAAGCATTCACAAGCGATATGAAGTAACCGGCTGCTGCTTGTGCGCGTTCCTAATTCAGATGCGCCGAACGGCTTGCCACAAACACAAAAGCTTGCTGACGCATGGCGAGCGGAGGGTTCCAGCCCGCCGGCCGCCAACGCGCATGCATAGGTAAACCAGTAACGCGATTCATTACCCCATCCGAAACAAGGAGTGTTGCCGCCATGGACTGGCGTCACGATGCGATCTGCCGCGACGAGGACCCGGAGCTGTTCTTCCCGATCGGGACGTCCGGCCCCGCGCTCCTGCAGGTCGAGCAGGCCAAGGCCGTGTGCCGGCGGTGTCCCGTGACCGAGAGCTGCCTTTCCTGGGCACTCGAATCGGGTCAGGACGCCGGCGTCTGGGGCGGGATGAGCGAAGACGAGCGACGCGCCGTGAAGCGTCGTGGCGGCCTGCGGGTCGGCGCTCCTACCGCCTGAACCAATCCCCCACAGCATTTGCGCCCCGGGCCGATCGGCACCGGGGCGTCTTGCTGTTTCCGGTCGATTACTCAGCGCGCCGTTTCCTGAGAGGTTCCTTCGGACTTCGCCCAGCGCGCTAATTCGATCACGTTGGGTTCCATCGAGAATCCACGAAATGATCTCGAAATTGCCGGCGCCCACCACGAATGGTCCACATTCTCCATACGGTCCGTGCCGGCCTTATGCCGCAACGGGATAGTGACTCTGAGTCAGCACGACGCGAGCGATCACGAGGCGTACAAGATCGGGCGCGTCACCCAGCGGCGCCGCGACAGTCACCGCACCCGCGTCGAGCGCCGAGCGCACCGCGAGGTCGTAGAGGTGACCCGGAGCAAGGAAGTAGGCCGCCATCCCGACCCGGCCGCGCAGAAGGCCCACAGCGCCCTCGGGACGCGGCAGGGCGCCCGAGGCATAGGCGACGGCGCACGGAAGGCTCAGGCGAGCGCTCAGGGCATCCGCCACCCACATGATCGTTTCCCGGGCGGCGGCGTCCCGCGTCCCGGCCGCGGCGAGCACCACGCCATCGAGCCCACCCCCCGGCAGCCGACCGATCAGCCCGTCGAGAAGCGCGCCCGGAACGCCCCCACGCCCAGCCACGCCGAAAGCCTCAGAACCTACGGCCGCGCCCGCACCACCGACGCCCGTTCCCGCGCCCACGCCCGTTCCCGTGCCCACGCCCGTTCCCGTGCCCACGCCCGTTCCCGTGCCCACGCCCGTTCCCGTGCCCACGCCCGTTCCCGTGCCCACGCCCGTTCCCGTGCCCGTTCCCGCGCCCGCGCCCGCGCCGAGAACGCTAGGACCCGCAGCCGCGCTCAAAACACCGGCGCCCACGCCTGAGCCACCAGAACCCGCAGCCAGGCCGGAAACACCGGCACCCGCGCCCGAAGCGCCGGAACCCGCAGCCACGCCCACAACACCGGCGCTTGCGCCCGAAGCACCAGAACCCGCAACTGCGCTCGAAACGCCGGCGCTTGTGGCCGCGCCGGCAAGGCCGACACCCGCGCCCGCGCCCGCGCCCGCGCCCGCGCCCGCGCCCGCGCCCGCGCCGAGAACGCTAGAACCCGCAGCCGCGCCCCCGATGCCGGACATTTCGTATTTGTCGGCGGGAGTGGGGCCGAGAACATCGGCCAGTGTCACGTGGATCGGCAGCGCGGCCGCGGCCGCCACCACAGCGGGCACGTCGACGCGCCCGTGGTAAGCCGCCGTCAGCAGGAGAGGCACCACGACGACCCGGGAGCCGGCTGGGAGCGCCGCGAGAACGTCCAGCGGCCGCGGCCCCGCGTGGTCCAGGTATGACGCCCGCACGTTCCACTGCGGCCGGGCGCGCCCCACCGCGCGGGCCAGCGCCTCGGTCGAGGCGGCGGCCCGCGGATCCCGGCTGCCGTGGGCGACCAGCAGGACGGTCAGACGTGCAGACCGCATTCGGTCTTCTCGAACATCGCCCAGCGGCCCGCGCGCGGGTCCTCGCCGGCCTTGGTCCGCCGCGTGCACGGCCAGCAGCCGATCGAGCCATAGCCCTTCTTGAAGAGCTCGTTCACCGGCACGTTCCACCGGCTGATGTAGCGGTCCACGTCGGCCTGGGTCCAGGCCGCGATCGGGTTGACCTTGACCTTGCCCTTCTTGGCGTCGAACGCGACCATCGGCGTGTTGGCCCGGGTCGGTGACTCGTCGCGGCGCAGGCCGGTGGCCCACGCGTCGTAGTCGGACAGGGCGCGCTCCAGCGGCTCCACCTTGCGCAGGAAGCAGCACTCGTCGGGGCTGCGGGCGAACAGCCGCGGCCCGTACTCGCCGTCCTGCTGGCCGACCGTCATCCGCGGGCGGATGGAGCGGACGTTGACGTTCATGGTGGCGGCGACGGTGTCGCGCACCTTCAGCGTCTCCGGGAAGTGCAGGCCGGTGTCGAGGAAGACCACGTCGACGCCGGGCGAGACCCGGGAGAAGACGTGCGCGACCACCGCGTCGGCCATCGAGCTGGTCACGCAGAAACGGTCGCCGAAGGTGTCGGTCGCCCACTTGGCGATCACCTCGGCCGGCGCGCCCTCGAGGTCGCGGGCGGCGTCGAGGGCGAGGGCCTGGAGCTCCTCGCGGGAACGGCGGGTGGGGTCCTGGGTGACGGCGGGAGCGCCGAGGGTGACCAGGTTGAGGTTGGTGGCGGCCACGATGGTCATTGTTTGACTCCTCTGGAGAGCAAGCCGTTGAACTTCACCGTGAAGACTCGGGCGCAGGAGTGGCACTCCCACGCGCCGTGCGAAGCCTCGTTCGGGAACAGGTCTTCTTCGCCGCAGTAGGGGCAGTACAGCGGGGTGGATCGGGCGTCGCTCATTTCAGAAGCTCCTCGTCGGCCCGGAGCACCCAGGTCGCGAAGGTCTCCCCCGACGACTCCCGGTCGCCGAGATAGTTGCGGGCCAGCTTCTCGACGTACCCCGGAAGCTCTTCCGCCGTTGCCTTGAGGCCGCGCAGCTTGCGGCCGAAGCCGGACGTCTGCCCCTGCGCCATGCCGAGGCCGCCGCCGAGGTGCACCTGGAAGCCCTCGACCTGCTCGCCGTGGGAGTTCATGACGAGCTGGCCCTTGAGGCCGATGTCGGCCACCTGCGTGCGGGCACACGCGTTGGGGCAGCCGTTGATGTGGATCGAGATGTCGGCGTCGAAGTCCTTGAGCCGTTCCTCGAGCCGGGCCACCAGCTCCTCGCCGCGCGCCTTGGTCTCGACGATGGCGAGCTTGCAGTACTCGATGCCGGTGCAGGCCATCGTGCCGCGCCGCCACGCGGACGGGCGGGCCTCGAGCCCGATGGCCCGCAGCTTCGCGATGGCCGGCTCGACCTTGTCGTCGGCGATGTCGAGGACCAGGAGTTTCTGGTACGCGGTCAGGCGTACCCGATCGGAACCGTGCTCCTCGACGACGTCGGCCAGCCGGGCCAGCTGGGTGCCGGACGTCCGGCCGACCACCGGCGCGGCGCCGATGTAGTTGAGCCCGTCGTTCTGCTTGTGCACGCCGATGTGGTCGATCGGCTTGGCCGGCAGCTCCGGCGGCGGCCCGTCGATCAGGGCCCGGCCCAGGTACTCCTTCTCGAGGATTTCGCGGAACTTGGCCACGCCCCAGTCGGCCAGCAGGAACTTCAGCCGGGCGCGGTTGCGCAGCCGCCGGTAGCCGTAGTCGCGGAAGATGCCGACCACGCCCTCCCAGACGTCCGGGATCTCCTCGAGCGGCACCCAGACGCCGAGGCGCTCGGCCAGCCGCGGGTTGGTGGACAGGCCGCCGCCGACCCACAGGTCGAAGCCGGGGCCGTGCTGCGGGTGGACGACGCCGACGAAGGAGATGTCGTTGGTCTCGTACGGCCCGTCGGCCAGCCAGGAGATCTGCGACTTGAACTTGCGGGGCAGGTTGGAGTACCGCTCGTCGCCGATGTAGCGCTTCAGGATCTCGTCGATGGCCGGCGTGCCGTCGACGACCTCGTCGCGGGCGATGCCGGCCACGGGCGAGCCCAGCACGACCCGTGGGCAGTCGCCGCACGCCTCGGTGGTCTGCAGGCCGACCGCCTCGAGCCGGCGCCAGATCTCCGGCACGTCCTCGACCCGGATCCAGTGCAGCTGGATGTTCTGCCGGTCGGTGATGTCGGCCGAGTCGCGGCCGAACTCCTGGGAGATGCCGGCGATGGTGCGCAGCTGGGCCAGGTTCAGCGCGCCGCCGTCGACCCGGACGCGGAGCATGAAGTACTCGTCCTCGAGCTCGTGCGGCTCGAGCACCGCCGTACGACCGCCGTCGATGCCCGCCTTGCGCTGGGTGTACAGGCCCCACCAGCGGAACCGGCCGCGCAGGTCCTGCGGGTCGATCGAGGCGAACCCGCCCTTGGCGTAGATGTTCTCGATGCGGGCGCGAACGTGGAGCGGGTTGTCGTCCTTCTTCATCCGCTCGTTGGGGTTGAGCGGCTCACGGTGTCCGAGCGCCCACTGACCCTCGCCGCGCGCCTTGCGGGGACGGGCGGCCGGGCCTGCGGGTGTGCTGCTGGGCGCCATGTCGGCGGTCCTCCGGGCTAGGGTGGGCGCGGGAGGACGCTTCGGCCGTTGTGGTGGACTCGCGACTTCGGTGTCAGGAGTGGCCGGGGCGTCTCGCGCACCCGGAACACAAATCGGGTGGCGTCAGGAACCCGGACACATCGCGCTGCGGACACGCCCGTAGTCAACGTGGCGGCGGGCCACGAAGCGGCGGTCAACTGCGGCGGTCATGTGGGCTAGCCTCTCACGCCCGGCCATTCTGGGCCAGTGTGGTCCAGATTTCGAGAATGTGTCACGCCGCATAGATCACCTTTTCCCGAGCGGCACCACCAGTACGGCTTCGGTGCCGCCGCCGGCGCGATTGCGCAGCTCAATGCTGCCGCGCAGCTCGCCCGTGGCCAGCGCGCGCACGATCTGCAGGCCGAGCCGCCCCCCGGCGTCGGCCGCGAAACCCTCGGGCAGTCCCTGCCCGTTGTCGGCCACCGTGACGTGCAGCTGCTTGCGGAACCGGTGCGCCGACACCACCACCTCGCCGGTCTCCGGACCGGGCGGCTCGGGCTCCCCGTTCTCGTCCTCGTCGGCCGGGAAGCCGTGCTCGACCGCGTTGATCAGCAGCTCGTTGAGCACCATCACCAGCGACGTGGCGATCTCGGCCGGCAGCACCCCGAACGTGCCCTCGCGGCGCATCTTGACCTGGATGCTGGTCGCCGCCACCTCGGCCGCCGCGGTCGCCACCCGGTCGACGATGCCGTCGAACTCGACCGCCTCGTCGCTCGACATCGACAGCGTCTCGTGCACCAGCGCGATCGAGGCGACCCGGCGTACCGACTCCTGCAATGCCATCCGGGCCTCGGGCGCGTCCACCCGGCGGGCCTGGAGCCGCAGCAGGGCGGCCACCGTCTGCAGGTTGTTCTTGACCCGGTGGTGGATCTCCCGGATGGTCGCGTCCTTGGTCATCAGCGCGCGGTCCCGGCGGCGGACCTCGGTCACGTCGCGGACCAGCACCAGCGCGCCGATCGGGACGCCGGCCGGCAGCAGAGGCAGGGCGCGGGTGAGCACGGTGGCGCCGCGCGCCTCGACCTCCTGGCGGGGCGGGAACTCGCCGCGCAGGGCGGCCAGGATCCGCTCGGCCGCGTCGTTGCCCTCCAGCGGGTCGGCCGCGAGCCGGCTGATCAGGTTCGACAGCTCCTCGCCCACGAGATGCGCGTTGAAGCCGAGCCGGCGGAACGCCGACTGCGCGTTCGGGCTGGCGTAGGTCACCTTGCCACCGGCGTCGAGCCGGGCCAGGCCGTCGCCGACGCGCGGGGCCGAGGTGGTCTCCCCCGGGTGCCGCGGCGGCGGGAAGGTGCCGTCGGCGACCATCTGGGCCAGGTCGTCGGCGGTGGTCAGGTAATTGAGCTCGAGCTGGCTGGGCGTGCGCGCGGTGGAGAGGTTGGTGTCCCGGCCGATCACCGCGATGACCTGGCTCCAGCCCTCCTCACGGCCGTTGTCGTCGCGCAGCCGGACGGGAATGGCCTCGTGGCGGGCCGGCGTGTCGCCGTACCAGACGGGGTCGCCCTCCCGCCAGATCCGTTCCTGGGTGAAGGCGATGTCGAGGTGTGCGACCTCGGGGCCACCGACGATCTTGCCGACCTGGTCGTCCTGGTACGCGGTGGGCGCGCTGTTCGGGCGCACCTGGGCCACGCACAGGTATTCGCGCGGCTGCCCGTCCTCCCGCTTCACCGGCACCCAGAGCAGCAGGTCGGCGAAGGAGAGGTCGGACAGCAGCTGCCAGTCACCCGCGAGCCGGTGCAGGTGGTCGATGTCGGCTGGGCCGAGGGAGGTGTGCTCCTCGGCCAGATCACGCAACGTGGACACGGCACAAGCTTTCCACGTCCATATTTCTTTAAAGGGTCGTCGTGACCTTCTTCAAGCCCCGCGGCGCGTCCGGGTCCTCGCCGCGGGCGAGCGCCAGGGCGAGCGCGAGCTTCTGCAGCGGCAGGATGTCGAGCAGGGCGCTGTAGCGCTCGTCGGTCACCGCGGGCACCGCCAGCCGCCCCGAGGCGCCGGTCACGTCGGTCGCGCCGACCGTCACCACGTCGGCCCGGCGCTCGGCGAGCCGGGTGACCACGTCGCGCATCGACCGGCCGCCGGGGCCGTCACCGACCACGGCCAGCACCGGCACGTCGGGGTCGGTCATGGCCAGCGGCCCGTGCAGCAGGTCGGCGCCCGAGAAGGAGAGCGCGGGCAGGTACGAGGTCTCCATGAGCTTGAGGGCGGCCTCGCGAGCGGTCGGATAGGCGTACCCACGCCCGGTCGTGACCATCCGGGAGGCGAACCGGTAGCGCTGCGCCAGGTCGTCGGCGGCCGGGTCGCCGAGCGCGTCCTCGGCCAGCTGGGGCAGCTTGTCCAGCGCGGCGCGTTCCTCGTCGGGCAGGCGGCCGTCGCCGGACCGGATGCCCTCGACGAGCATCAGCAGGGCGAGAAGTTCGGCGGTGTACGTCTTGGTGGCCGCGACCGCCCGCTCGTGGCCGGCCGCCACGTCGATCGAGAGCTCGGCCGCCTGGGCCAGCGGCGACGACGGGTTGTTGGTCACCGCGAGGGTGAGGCCGCCGGTCTCGCGGGCGGTCTGGAGCACGCCGGTGAGGTCGGGCGAGCCGCCGCTCTGGCTGACCCCGACGACGAGGGTGCCGGCGAAGTCGGGCCGCGCGCCGTACAGCGTGATCGCGCTCGGCGAGGCGCTGGCCACCGGCAGGCCGAGGCGGATCTCGGTGAGGTACGCGCCGTACAGCGCCGCGTGGTCGGAGGTGCCCCGGCCCACGAACACCACGTTGCGCGGCTTGCGGCGGGCCACCTCGGCGGCCACCTCGGCGATGCCGGCCGCGTGTTCACCACCGATCAGCCGAGCGAATCCGCCCGGTTGTTCCGCGATGTCCGCCGCCATCCCCTGGCCTCGCTGTGTCACGTGTTCCTCCCCTGATGAGCATCTATCGCGCAATCGATGCGCAGTCTTGCAAGAAACAGCTTAGATAGTCAACGTTTCGCGCACTAATGCGCATCACACGCCTGCTGACATACTCGCCCGTATCGCCTACTGTTCTGCACCGTGGATGTACGCCGTGCGGCCGACCGCGCACTTGAGCAGGCACGATCGGCTCTGGCGCGCGAGGAGCCGGAGAAAGCCGCCGATCACCTCGCCGGGGCCCTGGCCCACGCGCCGGCGCTCCCCGAGGTCCACGAACTGCTGAGCAGGCTGGCCGCCCGCCCCGGCGGCGGCCTCGACCTCTTCCAGGTCGGCCCGCACACGTCGGCCGGCCGGCTCGCCGCCCGCGCCCACCTGCTCGCCGCCGCCGGCCGCCCCGAGGACGGCCTGCCCTTGCTCACCGCCGCGAGCGGGCACGCGCCCGCGGCCGACTGGGCCGGCGTGCCCTGGGTCGCCGAGCCCGCCCTGGGCGTGCGCATCGAACCCGGCCTGCTCGCCCAGATTCTCATGCGCCTCTGCACCCGGGTGGGCGAACCGGCCCCGCCCACCCTGCGCCCCTACCTGACCGTGGTGCGGCACGCGATCGCCGCCTACCCCGAACACGCGATGCTGCTCGGCGCCGGCTCGGCCCTGGCCCGCCGGGTCGGCGAACACGACCTGGCCGTCGACTGGGCCGCCCGCGGCGCCCGGGTCCGCCCGTCCAAGCTCGGCGAGATCTGGCTCGGGTACGCCTACCGCAGCGCCGGTCGGCTCCCCGAGGCGCTCGCGGCGCTGCGCCGCGCGGTCGCCCACGACCCCGACGACCTTTCGGTGTACGCCGACATCGCCGGCACCCTGGCCGACAACGGCCGCCTCGAGGACGCGCTGAGCTGGGTCGACCGGGCGCTCGAACGCGACCCCGAGTACGACTGCGCGGTGCACACGGCCCACCGGCTGCGCTACCGCGCCGACGGCGACCTCATGCACCTGGTCCGCCTGGCCGACTACATCCGCGACCACCCCGACGAGTCCCACGAGCACAGCGATCTCGGCGACTGCTGCCGGGACACGCCCTGGCTCGGCGGCGCCCCGGCGGCCGCCCCGCTACCACGCGGCCACGTCGCCTCCGGCGCCGAACCCTCGGACGAGGCGGTCCGCCGCCTGCGCCAGGTGGCCGCCCTCTCCTGGTCGCACCCGTCGGCGGCGTACGACGCGGCCGTCCCGCTGATCATGCTGACCCCCGGGGACCTGACGGCCCTGCTGGCCCACCCACCGGCCGACGTGGCCGCGGCCGAGATCTGGGCCTGCCTCGGCCTGCTGCACCACGGCACCGAGGAGCCCTGGCTCGACTCGGCCCGCCGGCGGCGCCTGCTCGAACTGCTCGACGGCGGCCTCGATCGGGTGACCGAGGCGGCCCTGTTCGCCATGATCGTGGCGGCCTGGATCGACCCGGCCGCCCGCGACGACGTGGCCGGCGTCGTGACGGCCCGGCTCAGCGAGGTCGCGTCCCGGCCCGGCGCCCGCTCGGTGGCCGAACTGGCGCTGGCCACGCCCGGCCTCGACCGCTCGACCCGTCAGCTCGCGGCCGCGATGACCAGGGTCCCGGTGGTCCCCCGCCCACGCGGCCGCAACCGCCTGCTCCTGAAGTGGTCGTTCAGGCAGCGATAACCGCTATGAGGTCACCCTCCTGGACGACGTCGCCCTCGTGCACGGCCAGCTCGGCCACCGTGCCCTCCGACTCGGCCAGGACGGGGATCTCCATCTTCATCGACTCGAGGATCACCAGGGTGTCACCCTCGGCGACGGTGTCACCGGCGGAGGCCACGACCTTCCACACGTTCGCCACCATCTCGGCCCGGATCTCGTCGGCCATCGGTAATCCTCCTCGCTTCGTGGGCTTAGGTGGGGTCATCAAACCACGGAAGCGGCCCGACTACGATCGACGCGGGAAACACCGCACCGACAGGAGTCTCACCATGGCTAAGAAGGCCCGTAAGAAGAAGGCCCGTAAGAAGAGCAGCGCCAACCACGGCAAGCGCCCCAACAGCTGAGCTGGCTGGCCTCGCTCCGCTCGGCGGGCATTGCGCCCCAAGAGGTCGGTGTCGAGGCCACCGAAAACGGCCTCGGCTGCGCCTAACCGTTTTCGGCGCCCTCGACACCGACGGGCGCAATGCGACTTCGGTCGCGCTCAGAGCAAAAATGAGCCCCGCAGCGTTGCTGCGGGGCTCATTTTCGTGTCGTCTTACGGGAGGTACTCCCGCGTCTCCACCTGCACCTCGAGCTGGTCGAGCTTGATACGCAGGCGGTCGCGCAGCTCGCGCGGGGCCTTCTCGTCGCCGCAGCAGCGGGAGACCAGGGCCTTCACCTCGTGCTCGATGCCGTACTCCCGCAGGCAGCCGTCGCAGTCGTCCAGGTGCTTCTGGATCAGCGTCCGCCGGTCCTCACTGCACTCCAGGTCGAGGTAGAGGTACACCTCGGAGAGGACGATGCCGCAATCGGTGTCGTGCTCGTCGTCGTGGCCGCTCATCGGTTCACGCCTCCTGCGGTTCCGAAGCGGTCCGGGTGATGCCCCGGTCGACGGCGTACCGCTCCAGGGTCTTGCGCAGGTTGCGCCGGCCACGGTGCAGACGAGACATGACGGTGCCGATCGGCGTGCCCATGATGTCGGCGATCTCCTTGTACGAGAAACCCTCGACATCAGCGAGGTAGACGGCCAAACGGAAGTCCTCGGGCAGAGCCTGGAGAGCTTCCTTGATGTCGCTGTCCGGCAGCCGGTCCAGCGCCTCGGTCTCGGCCGACCGCAGGCCCGCCGACGTGTGCGACTCCGACGAGGCGAGCTGCCAGTCGGTGATCTCCTCGGTGGGAGCCTGCACCGGCTGACGCTGCTTACGCCGATAAGAGTTGATATACGTGTTCGTGAGGATGCGGTACAGCCAAGCCTTGAGGTTGGTGCCCTCCTCGAACTGGTGGAACGCGGAGAACGCCTTCAGGTAGGTCTCCTGAACAAGGTCCTCGGCGTCCGCGGGATTACGCGTCATCCGCAGACCAGCCGCGTACAACTGGTCCACAAAAGGCAACGCGTCCCGCTCGAAGCGCGCCCGGCGCTCCTCGGTCCGTTCTGTCTGGGCCACCCTGAGCTCTCCCCTCGACCGCCCCGCCGAGGATACGGGTAGTGCCCCATCAGCGGCTTCGAAAACCGCCGGTGTGCTGACACTCACCGATAGAGAGGCGGGTTGCGTGGCCGGCCACTCGGGGGAATCCAGCAGATCCCGCACCCGAGTCACCTCCGCGCCCTCGCGCTCGAGGAAGTCGGTTCCGGCTCGCACCTCATTTACCCCTTCCGACGTACAAGCTCCGAGCCGTACAACCGCGAAGGCGCAACTTGCATTCCCTGCTGGGCTGGCTGGCCTCGCTCCGCTCGGCGGGCACTTCGCCCCGGGAGGTCGTTGTCGAGGGCGCAGCGCGACTTTGGTGGCGGCCAGATCCTCAATTGGCCCACCCGCGACGGCGCAGCCACCCGATTGCCAGCTCGGCCGTCGTCTTGACGTCTTTGCGCAGGTCGTGGGTGGCGCCCGGCCGAACGATCACCTCGACGCCGGGTGCCGGCCGCGGCACCCCGAAGGGATCTCGGTCACCGTTGAGGACCAGGGTCGGCACGCCCACGGGCAGCTCGCCGGCGCGGGTCTTGTCGGGCTTGCCCGGCGGGTGCAGAGGAAAAGCGAGGCACAGTACGGCCGCGGCCTCGAGGGTGGTCGCGGTGCGGCAGGCGACTCGCGCGCCGCTGGACCTTCCGCCGACGATCAAAGGAATTTGCGGTACGCCCGTGCGCAGTGTCCGCACGACGGCGGTCCACGCCTCGTCGAGCTGACCGGCGGGCGCGGGCGCGCGACGGCCGGCGACCCGGTAGGGCTGGGTCACGAGCGCCACCCGTACCCCCGAAGCGACAGCCGCGTCGTGCACGGCGATCAGGTCGGGCGCGTCGACACCGCCGCCCGCGCCGTGGCCCAGAACGAGCAGGCTGACGGGCGAACCGGCCGGTTCGGTGATCCGAAGGCCGGCCGGCCCGCGCGGTGTCTCGATTTCGGAGCTGGTCACAGCCCCTATGTAATCAGCGGCTCACCGGCATCACCGGTAAGAGGGTCAGCAACCTGCGGTCTTCCTCGTCCGGCTCGTCGTCGACGCCTTCGCCGTCCGGCCCGACCCGTTCCCGCCAGGCCACCAGCATCGCCCGGCGCTCGCGCGGTGTGGTGCCGCCCCAGACGCCGTGGCAGTCGCCGACCTGCAGCGCCCAGGCCAGGCAAGGACCCTGGACAGTGCAGGTACCGCAGAGCGAGACCGCCCCTTCGGACGGCTCGTTGGGCGCGGGAAAAAACGTTTCCGGATCGACGGAACGGCAGGCGCCGCGTGTCCGCCAGGCTTCGTCGGTGCGCCGCTCGCGAATGGCCTCGATCAGCCGAGGATCGCGTCGCGCGATGGCAACTTCATGTGGACGCGGCATACGTGCCCGTGTCATGAGCCCACCTCCCCCGTGGGACCGGTCATGCGTATGGCAACCAGTCCGCACCGTGCGAACCAGCACCACTCCGGCGCAGTTTTGTATCGCAGGCGAAGAGATCAGAACAAGGGCCTTATCTATCTTGAAACAAAGTTGCCAGTAAAAAATGCAGACATTAACCCACCAATCGTCCTGTTGATCTACCCCACTCCCAGGTAATCGTTACCGACCGGTCGCCCTTTTCGAGGTCGCGCCATGGGACCGCTCCCACCGCTTCCCGCGACCCCACTCGGCGGCCTTCAGCCCTCGCTCCAGCGCCCTCTTAGCCGTCGCCTGGCCCCTCCAGCCCTCGCCTGGCGCTCCTCCAGCCCTCGCCTGGCGCTCTTGCAGCCCTCGCCTGGCGCTCTTGCAGTCCCCGCCTGGCGCTCTTGCAGTCCCCGCCTGGCGCTCTTGCAGTCCCCGCCTGGCGCTCTTGCAGCCCCCGCCTGGCGCCCCCAGCCCCCGCCTGGCGCCCCCAGCCCCCGCCTGGCGCCCTCCCAGCCCCCGCCCGGCGCCCTCCCAGCCCTAACGGGGTGCCTTTCGGCCCTTAAGCGGCGCTTTTCCGGGCCTCGAGCGGCGCCGCCCAGCCCTTGCGGCTACGCTCCGCACGGCGAGCGGCGGCGGGGCGGCCGGCCGGGCTCGTCAGAAGAGCGTCTGCTCCGCCGGGGCGGCCTGGCGCGCCGGCTCCACCGGCGGGTCGAGCAGGTGGGGACCGTTGTTGCGTACGTTGCCGACGTCCGGGCGTACCGCACGAACCTCGATCTTCTCCAGCTCACCCACCGCAAGCGGAGTGAGCAGCTCAGCGGCGTCCCCGCCGCCGGCGAGCCAGTCGGCCCAGCGCTCGCGGGGCAGGATCAGCGGCATCCGGTCGTGCACGCGGGCCAGTCCACCGAGCGCCGCCGTCGTCAGAACGCTGCATGTCACCACCGACTCCGGCCCCCAAGCCGACCAGATGCCGGCGAAAGCGAGCGGGGACCCGTCGACCGGCGTCATGTAGTACGCCTGGCGCTGCTTGCCGTCACGTACCCACTCGAACCAGCCGTCGGCCGGCACCAGACAGCGCCGCTTGGCGAAGGAGGAGGCAAAGGCCGGGGAGGTGGCCACCGTCTCCGAACGAGCATTGATCATCCGAGCGCCGGCCCGCAGATCCTTGGCCCACGGCGGCACGAACCCCCAGCGCGCCGCGTCGAGAACGCGAGCCTCACGGGTCTGCGACACGCGCACGACAGGCACCGGGTCGGTCGGAGCGACGTTCCAGCTCGGCCCCAGCGTCTCAGCCACATTGACGGCCTCGAAGAGATCGCTGAGGTCGGCTTCGCTCCGCGTCGTCGCGTACCGCCCGCACATGGCCCGAAACGGTACGCCTTCCGGCCGCCTTCCGCGGCCCCGCGCCCCGCCCCGTCACCGACATGGCACATCGCCATCCACAGAAACGCGGTTATCCACAGCCCACCGACACGATCACGCAGCCCTCCGGAAGACTGACCAGCGGGGGTTCCCCCTTGGGTGGGCGGGCACTGTGCGGGCGAGCTCCCTCGGGACGGCCAAGGCGGCGGGCGAGCTCAGCGCGCTTGGGCATACTCGCGCCGGGAGGCCCGGGGGCAGTGCGAACCGGCCCGACGCGATCGAGCGTGGGGTCGGGCGGACACACGACGCTCGAACAGGCGACGCCTGGAAGCGCGACGTCGAGCGTGGAAGGCCCAGACACGCGGGGCACGGACACGCGGGGCACCGACACGCGGGGCACCGACACGCGGGGCACGGACACGCAGGGCACGGACACGCGGCGCTCGGACACGCGGCGCTCGGACACGAGACGCCTGGGCAGGGGATCCAGGAACGCGGCGCTGCGCATGGGATGTCCAAGCACACGGCGCTCGAGCACCGGACGACGCTCGGACGCCGGTGGCGCTCGGGCGACGCGGACGGCGCCGCACGAGCGCTTTCGGCGGAAGGTTGGCGTCTCGGCCGGCGGGAGCCTGCGGGGGATTGTCGGTGGGGGCGGGCAGAATAGCCGCGTGACTGCTCAAGCTCGCCCCTGGCTTGCCCCGACCGCTTCTGGCGCGGTCAGTGGTGTTGTTCGTCTGCCCGGCTCCAAGTCGATGACGGCGCGGGCGCTGGTTCTGGCCGCGCTGGCCGGTGAGCCGTCCGTGGTGGAGCGGCCGCTGCGGGCGCGTGACACCGAGCTCATGGCGGCGGGGCTTCGCGCTCTCGGGGTCGGGGTCGACACGAGTTCTGACGAGCGCTGGGTGGTCGAGCCGGGGCCGCTGCGGGGGCCCGCGCGTGTCGATGTCGGACTGGCCGGCACGATCATGCGGTTTCTGCCTCCGGCGGCGGCGCTGGCTGAGGGTGTTGTCGAGTTCGACGGCGATCCGCATGCTCGTAACCGGCCGCTGCGGCCGATTGTCGAGGCGCTTCGGGCTCTCGGGGTGGCGATCGAGGCTTCCGCGAGCGGTGGGCTGCCGCTGACCGTGCGCGGGGCCGGGCTTGTCGAGGGCGGCGAGGCTGTCATCGACGCTTCCGGGTCCAGTCAGTTCGTCTCGGGGCTGCTGCTGTCCGCGCCCCGGTTCACCAAGGGGCTGCGGCTTCGTCATGAGGGGCCGCCGGTGCCGTCCGCGCCGCATCTGCGCATGACGACGCACATGCTGCGGGCCGCCGGGGCCGTGGTCGACGAGAGTGTGCCCGATGTGTGGGCCGTTGAGCCGGGGGTTCTGCGGGGGCGTACGTGGGTGATCGAACCTGATCTTTCCGGGGCTGCTCCTTTCTTCGCCGCGGCCATGGTGACCGGGGGCTCGATCACGCTCGCCGGGTGGCCGGCCGAGAGCTGGCAGCCGGTCGGGCGGGTCACCGAGCTGCTGACCGCGCTCGGGGCCGAGGTGATCCAGTCCGCCGAGGGGCTGACCGTGCGGGGCACCGGCTCGCTGCGCGGAATCACCGCCGACCTGTCCGAGGTCAGCGAGCTCACGCCGGTGGTCGCCGCCCTGGCCACGCTGGCCGACGGGCCCTCCGAGCTGCGCGGTGTGGCGCACATCCGCGGGCACGAGACCGACCGCATCGCCGCCCTCGCGGCCGAGCTGGGCAAGGCCGGGGCCGATGTTACCGAGTTCCCCGACGGGCTGCGGATCGTGCCGGGGGCGCCGCGGGCGTCGAGCTTCGAGACGTACGCGGATCACCGGATGGCGCACGCGGCGGCGGTTATGGGCCTCGCTGTCCCGGGCATTGCCCTCACCGACGTAGCGTGTACGTCGAAGACGTTGCCCGAGTTCCCCGAACTCTGGGCGGGACTCGTGGCGAGGAGCTGAACCTGCCTGCGCGCAAGCGGGAGTACGACGAGGACGACGTCCGGATCCGTCCGGGCCGTTCGTCGCGTCCGCGTACCCGGACCCGGCCCAAACACGACGATGCCGTCGACGCCCTGGTGATCACCGTGGATCGTGGCCGGTACGGCTGCGTGGTGACCGACGCGCCGCCGGACAGCCCCGTGATCACCGCTATGCGCGCGCGCGAGCTGGGCCGCAAGTCGGTGGTCGTGGGCGACCGGGTGGCCCTGGTCGGCGACGTCACCGGGGCGCCCGGCGCCCTGGCCCGCATCGTGCGCATCGCCGAGCGCACCTCGGTGCTGCGGCGCACGGCCGACGACGACGACACCACCCCCGAGGGGCGCCTCGAACGGGTCGTGGTGGCCAACGCCGACCAGCTGGTCATCGTGAGCGCGCTCGCCGATCCGCCGCCGCGTACCGGCTTCATCGACCGCTGCCTGGTGGCGGCCTACGACGCCGACATCGAACCGCTGCTGTGCCTGACCAAGGCCGATCTGGCCGGTCCGGAGGCGGTGCTCGACTACTACGCGGAGCTTGATCTGCCGTACGTGCTGGTCCGCCCCGACAGCGACCTCGGCGACGTGCGCAAGCGCCTGGCCGGGAACATCTCGGTTCTGGTCGGCCACTCCGGGGTCGGCAAGTCCACGCTGGTCAACCGCCTGGTGCCGGACGCGCTGCGGGCGGTCGGCGCGGTCAGCGCCATCGGCAAGGGCCGGCACACCTCGACCAGCGCGGTCGCGCTGCGCCTGCCGCCGGTGGGGCGCTCCCGCAAGGATCCGGGCTGGATCATCGACACGCCGGGCATCCGCAGTTTCGGGCTGGCCCACGTCAGCGCCGAGAGCCTGCTGCACGGCTTCCCCGACCTGGTCGAGGGCACTCTGGACGACCAGCCGAACTGCGGGCACACCGCGGCCGACGCCGGCTGTCGCCTGGACACGTGGGTGGCCGAGGGCAAAGCCGACCCGCGCCGCCTCGCCTCGTACCGCCGGCTGCTGGCCTCCCGGGCCGGCGAGCCCGACGGGCGGGACACCCCGCCCGACGACGACACCGTGCAGAACCACCCGGTCTGAGACTCACAGGCCGGGTGCGGCGGGGATCGGATAGCGTTCCGGCATGGCTGGCTATGCCGACGATCTCGCTCTCGCCCACATGCTGGCGGACACCGCCGACTCGATTTCGATGGGGCGGTTCCGGGCGCTCGACCTTCGGGTCGAGTCCAAGCCCGACCTGACCCCGGTGTCGGACGCCGACACCGCCGTCGAGCAGGCGATCCGGTCGACGCTGGGCCGAGCCCGTCCACGCGACGCCGTGCTGGGTGAGGAGTTCGGGCCCACCGAGGCGGCGGCCGGGCCGGGCACCCGCCGGTGGGTCATCGATCCGATCGACGGGACGAAGAACTTCGTGCGCGGGGTGCCCGTCTGGGCCACGCTGATCGCGCTGCTCGAGGGGGACACGCCGGTGGCCGGTCTCGTCTCGGCCCCAGCTCTGGGCCGGCGGTGGTGGGGTGCGCGCGGCCATGGGTCGTACGCGGGAAAGCACCAGCACGCCGCCACCCGGATCGGGGTGTCGGGGGTCCGGCGGATGGCCGACGCCAGTTTCTGCTTCGCCAGCCTCTCCGGCTGGTCGGATGTCGGGCTGCTGCAGAACGTCGTCGATCTGAGCCTGGCCTCGTGGCGCAGCCGGGCCTACGGCGACTTCTACGGATACATGCTGCTGGCCGAGGGTGCGCTCGACGTCATGGTCGAGCCGGAGCTGTCGCTGTGGGACATGGCCGCGCTCATTCCGATCATCACCGAGGCCGGGGGTACCGTCACCGACCTGGCCGGGCGGGCGCCGGCCGACAAGTCCTCGGTGATCGCCACGAACGGGCCGCTGCACGAGACCGTTCTGACCGCTTTGACGCCGAAGATCAGGTAGCCGCGGGCCCGGTAGCCCTCAGTGACGGGCCGGGCACCCTCACCGGCAATGCGCCCCGAAGAGCTGAACCCGGGCCATCGCTGGTCTATCGTGCGTCACGTGGTGTCCTCGGGCTGGCTCTTCCTCATCGCCATGATTCTGGCGTACGGGGTGGCTAACCTGCTGCAGTCGGCGGCCGCGACCCGTACGACCGTGCACCACACCTTCGACCCGGGCCTGCTGGTGCGGCTGGCCGGTCAGCGCACCTACCTGGTGGGCCTCGGCTGCCAGGTGCTCGGCTTCGTCCTGGCGTTCCTGGCCCGTGAGGATCTTCCGCTCTTCCTGGTCCAGGCGAGTGTCGCCGCCGGGCTCGGCGTGACCGCGCTGCTGGGTGTGCTGCTGCTGAAGTGGTCGCTGCCGGTCGCCGAGATCGGCCTGCTGGCGCTGCTGCTGGTCGGCATCGCCGGCCTGGTCCACTCGGCGAAACCGGCGCCGGCGCGCCCGCTGGGCGCTTTCGCCGTCGCCATGCTGGCCCTGACGGTCCTGGTGATCGCCGCTTTGGGCTTTTTTGCCGTACGGCTTCAGGGCGCGCTCGGTTCTGTCGTGCTGGGCTCGCTGGCCGGTGTGGGGTTCTCGGCCGCCGCGATCGCCGCCCGCCCGCTGGCCAACGAGCACTCGGTCGGTGGCTTCTTCGCCAATCCGCTGCTCTACCTGCTGGTCGTGCACTCGCTCGTCGGCCAGTTGCTGCTGGGGCTGGCCATGCAGCGCGGCTCCACCACGGCCGCCGTGGCCGCCATGGACGCCGGTGGCGCCGTCCCGGCCGCGGTCGTCGGCCTGCTCCTGCTGGGCGATCAGATCCACCCGGGCCGGGGCTGGCTGGGCGCGCTCGGTTTCGTCCTCACGCTGGTCGCCGTGATCGGCCTGACCCGGTACGCCGAGCCGCAACATCACCACACGACCGCCGAGTCGTGCCGCCCGGAGAAGACTCCGCTGCGCCCGGCCACCTCGAGCCACTGACCTCTGTCTGTGACCGCGGCCGCGGAAGCGTGTATGGAAGTGCCGCGCGCGGGTACAAAGCTGACCATGCCTTAGTGGCGCTTATGTCCCGATTACCTCCGTGTCGTGCGGCGCGGGGCCGAGATTTTCGTCGCGAAAATGCGAAACCGTCACGTGTTCTGCACAATGGAGCGATCATGTCGAGCGAGGTGCGGCACCTGGTGGACCGCGGGCAGACGTACCCCCTGGTCCAGCTTTCCGGTGTGCTCAACACTGGAAGCGCTCCCACGATCCGGTCCGTCCTGCTCGACCTGATCGCCGAGCAACCCGAGGCGGTAGTGGTCGACGTCGGCGGTCTGAGCCTCGACGGCCCGGAGTCGGCCGACGTGCTGCGCGACATCCGGCGGGAGACCACCGTCTGGCCCGCGGCCCACCTGGCTCTCTGCGCCACCGACGCCGGCGCCTGGCAGGGCACGGGCTGGCCCGTCTGGCCGGACCCGGCGCAGGCCTTCGCCGCCCTGGGCGAGCCCGAACCCGAGCACAGGGTGAGCCTGGAGCTGGAGCCCGCGGTCGGCGCCGCCCGGCAGTCCCGCGAGCTGATCACCGAGTCGTGCGGCCGGTGGGATTGCCCGGAGCTGGCCGGTCCCGCCTGCATCGTGGTCACCGAGTTGGTGAACAACGTGGTGGCGCACGCGCACACCCCGATGATCGTGCTGCTGGCCACCCACGGCGAGGGCATGAGCGTGGCCGTGCGCGACCGCTCGGCCACCGTTCCGAGCTTCGACGGCACGCCCGTGCCGGTCACCGCCTACGGCGGCCGCGGCATGCTGCTGATCGATTCCGTGGCGACCCGCTGGGGCAGCCTCGTCCTGGACGGCGGCAAGGTGGTGTGGGCGCTGCTCAGCGACGAGGAAGCGGCGAAGGCCACGCCCCGGAAACCCGACGGCGCAAGCATGGCGGACCCCGCTCGCGGGTAGATTGCGCTCATGCGAGACAACGACTACCCCGCCGAGGTGTCCGACCCGGAGGCCTCAGGCCTGCCGGACACCGCGGATGACGATTCGACCGCCTACGACGAGGTGGAGAGCGGCCGCTGGGCGGACGGCGCCGACCCGGCCGCGCTGGCGGGCGTCGGCCCCGGCGGCTCCAACCGCTTCGGCGACACCGCCGAGGAGGCCCGCGAGGGCGAGTCTCTCGACTACCGCCTGAGCCAGGAGGAGCCGGACTTCGGCGCCGAGGAGGCGATTCCGCAGCGCCGGGACCCGATCGACGAGACCGTCGACAGCTCGGCGCAGCGCGACTTCGACGCGGACGTGTGGGGCGCGAGCCCGACCTCGGACCCCAAGTCGCAGGTGTCGCTCTACGACGACGGCCAGCTCGACGACGACGACCCGCAGCCGGTCGGCCGCCTGGTCGCGCCGGACGAGGGCTACGGGTTCGACGACGAGACCGACAGCGTCGCCTACGACGCGGGCGCCTCGGGCGGCGGCGCCTCGGCCGAGGAACTGGCCATGCACGAGACGAACGCCCCCGACTACGACTGAGGCTCGGGCTCCTCGAGCCCTTGTTCGGGATCTCGCCCGACCTTATGGGGCGGGATCCTCGTCGAGCGGAGCGAGACCGGCTTGCAGGGCATAGCGGGTGAGCTCCACGCGGTTGTGCAGCTGAAGCTTGCCGAGCGTGTTCTGGACGTGGTTCTGCACCGTGCGGTGGCTCAACACGAGCCGCGCGGCGATCTGTCGGTACGACAGACCCTTCGCCACCAGGCGCAGGACCTCGGTCTCCCGCTCGGTGAGCTTCGGCGCGGCCTCCCGCGGCGCGATGCGGCGGAACTCGCCCAGCACCAGCCCGGCCAGGCCGGGGGTGAACACGGTGTCGCCCGCGACCGTGCGGCTCACCGCGTCGAGGAACTCGTCGAGCCCGGCCGACTTCAGCAGGTATCCGGTGGCGCCGGCCTTCATCGCGTCGAGCACGTCCTGCTGCTCGCCGCTGGCCGAGAGCATGAGGATGCGTACACCCGGAAGCTCCGTCTGCAGGCCGTTGATGACCTCGACGCCGGAGACGTCGGGCAGCTGGAGATCGAGCACGACGACGTCGGGCCGCGCCGCCGCGGCGATGCGGACCGCCTGGCGGCCCTCCCCGGTCGTCGCCACCACGTCGTAGCCGGCGGTGGTCAGGTCACGGCTGACGCCCTCGCGCCACATCGGGTGGTCGTCGACCACCATCACCCGGATCGCAGCGGTCACCGGCTCACGATAGCGGTGCCCGCGGCACGGCCATCTCCACCTCGGCCCCCTCGCCCGGCGCCGAGACGATCGACACCCGGCCGCCGAGCTCGGCCACCCGGCCCCGGATCGACTGGGCCACCCCGAGCCGCCCCTGCGCCTCGGCCTGGGCCAGCCGGTCGGGCTCGATGCCGCAGCCGTCGTCGCGGACAGTCACGACCACCTCGCCGGGCTCGTCCTCCACGAACACGTACGCCTTCGTCCCAGGTGCGCAGTGCCGGGCCACGTTGTCGAGCGCGGCCGCCACCGCCAGCCGCAGTTCCCGCGCCACCGGCGCCGGCAGCCGCACCGGCCCGGCCGGTCCGGAGACGGTCACGACCGGCGAGGCGTACGCCTCCAGCAGCGCCATGAGATCGAGCTCGGCCCCCTGCGGATCGCCCAGAGCGCGCCCCGCCATGAGACTGCGCAACGCCGTCTCCTGTTCCCCGGCCAGCCGTGCCAGCTCGCCGGCCTCACCGTCGAGGCCCGCGCCGCGCCGCTTCACCAGCGCGAGCACTTGGAGCACCGAGTCGTGCACCTCCCGGGCCAGCCGCTCCCGTTCCCGGGTGGCCGCCTCCAGCTCGACCGCCCGTTCGAGCCGTTCCTGCGCCACCTCGGCGATCCGCACCAGATAGCCGACAGCGATCGCGGCCAGCAGCATCAGCACCGCGCCGGTGAGCGCAGCCTGGTCGTAGTGGGCCCGCACGATCAGGTCGGTGGCGCCCATGGCGAGCGCGGCCGCGATGCCGGCCCGGCGCCCGCCGGCCACCGCCCAGCAGAGCACCGGCGCGACGTGCCAGGCGACGGCCAGGGTGGGCCGGCCGGCCTCCAGTGCGGTGCGGCCGACGATCAGGACGCTGGCGGCCAGCGCGGCCATGGTGATCAGCAGGTCGGCCACGAGCAGGGGCGGACGGCGACGGGCCGGATTCCCGTACGCGTACGTGGTCACGACCGTCCACGCGGCCATCACGGCCAGCACCGGCCACGCCAGCATGGGCCGCAAGTAGTCCCCGACGTTGCCGACGACCAGGATCGTCGCGTAGATGAGGGCGGCGATCCGGTAGACCGCGATGGCTCTCCACAGCGGGGTCTGGAATCCGCTGTCGCGTACGTCCGGCATGCGCCGACCATCCCACATGGCGCGTCGCACCGGCAGGCCGCGCTGCGGGAAGATCGGACGTGGCCTAACGTCGAAGGATCAGCACCCAGGTCCTGCTCTCCGAAACGTTCGACCACAGCGCGATCACCGCGCTGCGGCACGCCGTCGCGTCCTGCGCCACCGACGCCGGTCTCCGCGGCGACCGCCTCGACGATTTCGTGGTCGCGGTCAACGAGCTGCTCACCAACGCCGTCCGGCACGGCGGCGGCGTCGGCCGGGTGTCCCTGTGGCACGCGGACGGCTCGGTCGTGTGCGAGGTGAGCGATTCCGGCGGCGGCCTCCCGGCCCAGCGGGCCGAGCCGGCGGCGCGCCCGGCGGCGAATCAGCCCGGCGGGTGGGGGCTGTGGCTGGCGGAGGAGCTGACGGACGAGTTCGACATTCGTACGGGCGCCGGCGGCACCACGGTTCGGGTGTCCAGCCGATCTTCCTTAAGAGATCCTTAAACCACGCCCGGCGAACTTGCGCGAATGCTCCTCACGTTTGACAGTCGTGCCTGCTGTTACTTCAGGGGGAAGCTGTGGGCGAGGCACGTCACCGGACCGTCACGTCGAGATGGCCCATCCGCCCGCGCGCGGTGGCGGCTCTGGCCGTGGCGGTCGTGGGGCTCGCGGCCGCGATCTATCTGCCCGGCCGCAACGACGTCGCGGACGCCTCCGAGCGCCGGTCGAGCTTCGCCGACGACTTCGGCGGCGAACGTCTCGACGCCGCCAAGTGGCTGATCGACGGCGACCCGTGGGAGAACGGCCGTCAGCGCGACGGTGAGCTCGTCGTCGACCGTCTGATCAGCACCCGTAAGGCCTTCGCGCAGCCGTTCGGGCACGCCGAGGCGCGCATCAAGGTCGACCGGGAGGCAGGGCCCTGGCGGGCCTTCGGGGTGGTCGACAAGTACGGCCGGGTGCTGCGCGGCTCGATCGACGTGCTCGACAAGGACGCCGATCCCACGTCGGGCGACGACTTCCACACGTACGTCATCGACTGGTCCCCGACCGCCATCGTGTGGTCGGTCGACGGACGGCCGGCCCTGCGGCTCGTGCCGGACGAGCCCGGCCTGCCGATCGCGCTGGTGCTCAACCTGGCCACCGACGGCCGCCGCCCCGGCCGCATGGCCGTCGACTTCGTGAAGGTCACGGCGAGCGCGAAGCCCCTTCCCACGCCGTCCGTGCCCAGCTCGTCGCCGACGAGCGCGGCTCCGACCAGCCCGGCTCCCACCAGCCCGGCTCCCACCAGCCCGGCTCCCACCAGCGCGGCCCCCACCAGCCCGGCTCCCACCAGCCCGGCCCCCACCAGCAGCGCACCTTCCGCCCCTGCTTGGAAGTCCTTCACCGACTACGTCGCCGGCGACCTGGTGACCTACAAGGGAGTGACCTACCGGGTCAAGGAGGCGCACACGTCGCTGCCCGGGTGGGAGCCGACGGCGCTGCCCGCCCTCTTCGAGAAGGTCTGACTCAGCGGGCGATCCGGTACGCGTCGCCGTAGACGCTCCAGCTCAGCGGGGCCGTCAGATCGAGGTTGCTGCGGCCCAGGAGGCTGCGCTGGGCGGTGTCGACGCGGGTGGTGTCGCTGTGGGCCGCCTCGGAGCGCATCTCGGCGACCCGGGCGTTGAGGAAGGCGTTCAGATAGGCCGGCTCGTCGCCGCCCTGGGCCGGGGTCCGGGCCGTACGCATCGCGGCCGCGCGGATGCCCTGAAGTCCCGACACGCCGTGCATCACGGCCGCGTCGAAGTACGCGAACTGCCCCAGCGCCCGCAGCCCGTCCAGCCGGGCCATGCGCACCGACGGGTTGAAGTACATCGAGTCGCGGGCGTCCTCCTGAACCTTCTGGAAGATCGGATCCCGGGCCGCCGTCCGCCAGGCCGCCGGGAAGCCCGGGTCGAGCCCCGCGTGCGAGTCGGAGCCGTCGACAGTGCGCAGCGCCGGGATGTACCGGGCGAGCACGTTGCCCGGCTTGCGCTTGGTGTACTCGACCACCACCTGGAGCATGTCCGAGGTGCCCGAGCAGAAGCCCACGATGCCGGCCGTGTAACCGCGTCCGTCGTCGATGTCCTCGATGTAGCCGAACGAATTGCGCCAGCTCACCGTCGAGTTCTCCGCACTCGACACCAGCTGGAGCGCGGCCTCCTTCTTCCGCTTGTCCTCCAGGCCCGAGGCGAGCGACCCGGTCGGCGGGGCGGCGGCCGGCAGCACCTTCGACGCCGGGCCGTAGACGCGCACGTCACCCAGCGAGTAGCCGCCGGTCCTCGACGCCCGCTGCGTCGCCAGCACCCGCACGAAACGGCCGGTCCCGTTCAGCCGCTTCAGATCGTCGGTGCCGCCGTTGCCGGCCGTGGTGGCGTAGATCGAAGCCCAGTTGGCGCCGTCCACCGAGGTCTGCACGCGGTACGTCCGGGCGTACGACGACGACCAGCGCAGCGAGACCCGCTCGACGCGCTTGACCGAGCCGAGGTCGATCCGCAGCCACTGGCTGCCGGGACCGCTGGCGCTGGCCCACCGGGTGACCGCGCTCGTGTCCGTCGCCTGGGCCGCCGTGGCGCCCCGCTCCACCGACGAGGCGGTCGCCGGCCGGCCGCGGGAGATCAGCACGTTGCTGTCGGCACCGGCCGCCACGGAGATGACCAGGGGGACGCCGAGCACGACCGCCACCCCGGTACCGAGCGCCGCCGACCCGACCGATCCTGCTCGGATGCGCATTCTTCAACGCTAGGCCGGGAATCGTCATGATCCCCGGGGTTCGGCGAAAAGCCCTACTTCCGCTTGCGGTTGCGGGAGACCAGGACGATCACGAGCACGATCGCCGCCACCACGAACAGGCAGCACAGACCCCCGAAGATGCCGAAGAACCCGAAGCCACCGCGACGGCGCCGGGCCTTGGCCGCCTCGATCGCCACGTCGGCCACGCCGTTGCTCGCGGCCCACGCGTGCACCGGCACGACCAGCGTCAACACGGCACCGGTCACCATCGCGGCCAGTCGGGACCACCACTTCACCACTGGAGACATGCACCCCATCCTGACGGACACGGGCAAGGACGGCCACGCGAGTACCCCCCGATCCGGCAGGGTATGACCAGCGGGACCGAACTGAGAGGGGTACGGATGGACGCCGATCTGGCGGCACTGGCGACAGCTCACGGGGTGGCCACCTGGTACGAGGACTGGCACCGCGAGCGCAAGGATGTCTCCGCCGAATCCGTCGTCGGGGTGCTCGGCCTGCTCGGTGTGGACGCCACCACGCCGGCCGCGGTCAGCACCGAACTGGCCGCCGTACGCGAGCGCGAGCGACTCGGCCGCATGCCGGGCACCGTGGTCGTACGGCAGGGCAGCCGGCGCGACCTGCCCGGCCCGGCCACGATCGAGCTCGAGGACGGCACCACCCGCGAGGTGCGCGAGGTGCCCGCCGACCTGCCCCTGGGCTGGCACCGGCTCGAGGTCGGCGGCCAGCGGGTGACGCTCGTCGTGGTGCCCACCGAGCTGCCCGAGCCACCGCAGACCTGGGGCTGGATGCTTCAGCTGTACGCGCTGCACTCGGCCCGCTCGTGGGGCATGGGTGACCTGGGTGACCTGCGGGAGTTCCTCGGCGTCTCCGGCTCGCCCGGGCTGGTGCTGCTGAATCCGCTGCACGCGATCACGCCGACCCTGCCGGTGCCGGCCTCGCCCTACTCGCCGTCCAGCCGGCGCTTCGTCAACCCGCTTTACCTGCGGATCGAGGACATCCCGGAGTACCAGGCGGCCGACCCGGCGCTGCGGGCGCGGATCGACGCGCTGCGCCCCGGCCCGACCGAGCTGATCGACTACAGCGCGGTCTGGAAGGCCAAGCGGGAGGCGCTGGAGCTGCTCTGGCCGCTGGCCGAGAAGTCGGACGTGGACTCCGACGAGGGCCTGGTGGACTTCGCCCGGTTCTGCGCGCTGGCCGAGATCCACGGCCCGAACTGGCCGGAATGGCCGCCCGAGTTCCGCCGGCCCGACACGCCCGAGGTGAAAGCCTTCACGAGCGAGCGCATCGCCTTCCACGCCTGGCTCCAGCGGCTTCTGCTGGCCCAGCTCGAGGCCGCCAACGACGAGGCCCGGCGCCGGGGCATGCCGGCCGGCGTCGTGCACGACCTGGCCGTCGGCATCGACCCGAACGGGGCCGACGGCTGGCTGCTGCAGGACGTGCTCGCGGCCGGTGTCCACGCGGGGGCGCCGCCGGATGCGTTCAACCAGCTCGGCCAGGACTGGGGCCTGGCCGCCTGGCGGCCCGACCGGCTCATCGAGACCGGCTACGCGGCCTACCGGGACATGCTGCGGCGGATCTTCCGGTACGCCGGCGGGCTCCGCGTCGACCACGTGGCCGGACTGTGGCGGCTGTGGTGGGTGCCGCCGGGCATGGGCGCCGACGGCGGGACGTACGTGCACTACGACCCCGACGCGATGCTCGGCATCCTGGCCCTGGAGGCGCACCGGGCCGGCGCCGTCGTGATCGGTGAGGACCTGGGAACCGTACTGCCCGAGGTCACCGAGGGGCTGGAGCGGATGAACATGCTCGGCTCGGCCGTGCTGTGGTTCACCCGCGACGACGACGATCCGGACGGCGGCTACCTGCCGGCCGAGAAGTATCCGCGCAACGCGCTGGCCTCGATCTCGACCCACGACCTGCCCACCGCCGCCGGCTTCCTCGCCGGTGAGCAGGTGAAGGTGCGGGCCGAGCTCGGCCAGCTCGCCGGGCCGGTGGAGCAGGAACGGAAGAACGCGGCCAAGGACCGGGCCCAGCTGCTCGACGCGCTCCGCGCCGAGGGCCTGATCACCGCGGCCAGCACGGACGCCGAGATCATCGTGGCCATGCACGAGTTCCTCGCCCGTACGCCGTGCCGCTTCGTGACCGCCTCGCTCTACGACGTGCTGGGCGAGCTCGACCAGCCCAACCTGCCCGGCACCATGGACGAGTACCCGAACTGGCGGATGCCGCTCAGGACGGGACTGGAGAAGATAGCCGAGGACCCGCGCGTACAGGCGATCGCGAAGGTTCTCGGAGAGAGAAAGGCGAGCCGATGAGCTTCATGGACAAGGCCAAGGACTTCCTGGACAAGCACGACAAGCAGGTCGACCAGGCCCTCGAGAAGATCGGCGACGAGGTCGACAAGCGCACCGGGCACAAGTACTCGTCGCAGATCGACAAGGGCGTCGACGAGGCGCAGAAGCGCACCGGCGACGGCGACACCCGCCGCTGACGTTTCCCTCCTTCTTGCTCGGGAAGCAATAGAAGGTCCCCGAGCAAGAAGGAGCAAGCGATGAGCTTCATGGATAAGGCCAAGGACTTCGCCGACGACCACGACAAGCAGGTCGACCAGGGCCTCGAGAAGGCCGGCGACCAGGTCGACAGCCGCACCGGGAACAAGTACTCGTCCCAGGTGGACAAGGGCGTCGACGAGGCGCAGAAGCGCACCGGCGACGGGGACACCAACGGCTGAGCGGCTCAGACCGCCAGCGGCGGAGGCGGCGGATCGTCGTCGACCGCGTGCAGCATGGGGTGCAGCGGGACGAAATTGTCCCGCTGCCGGCACAGCAGCGGCGGCAGCAGCGACGAACGGTGGTCGGGGTGTTCGGCGCAGTGCCGCATCGCCCGGGTCATCGCGTCGCTGTGGTGCCGGCCGCCGCCGTACTCACCGCAATTGGCGCAGTCCCAGCGCCAGAACGCCGGGCCCTCGTCCGAGAGGTAACGCCGGATCTTGAGCGGCGGTCCCGCTTCTTCCTGAGCCGCGGCCAGGATCGCGGGCATGGCGCCGGCCGGTGGTGGGCCCGTGGGGCGGCGCGCATCCCCGCCGATGATCTGCGCCAGCACATTGCTCGTGGACACGGCTCACCTCCGTACAGAAATAAAGAGAGACGACGCCGAGAAGTCTGGCCAGAAAAACGTGGTTTGGGGCCGGAACTCCGAAATGGTCACCGACGCGGTGACGGCCCGAACGGCCGAACCGGGATACTTGCGGCGTGGCACAGCGCAAAAGGTCGGAGCGGATCGTCGAGACGGTCGCCTCCGGCGTGGCCGAGGTGACGCCGGACCCCGACCGCGACACCGCCTACACGCTGGTGCTCGACGGCGCGCCCCAGTCCCACGTCGACCTGGCCGACCCCACCCACCTGGAGTTCGAGTACATCCGGCGGATGGCGGCGGCGATCGACCTGATCGCGCCGTCCGGGCAGCCGCTGCGGTCGCTGCACCTCGGCGGCGGCGCGCTGACGCTTCCCCGCTACGTCGCGGCGACCCGGCCCGGCTCGGCCCAGCGGGTGGTCGAGATCGACGGGCCGCTGGTCGAGCTCGTACGCCGGGTCCTGCCCCTGCCGGCCAAGGCCAACATCCGGGTCCGCGTGGCCGACGCGCGGGCGGCCCTGGAAGGCATGCGCGACAACGGGTACGACCTGATCGTGCTGGACGTCTTCGCCGGCGCCCGCACCCCCGCCCACCTGGCCTCGGTCGAATTCATGAACGAGATCGCCCGGGTCCTCGACCCGGCCGGATGGCTGATCGCCAACATCGCCGACGGGCCGCCGCTGCGCCACGCCAAGGTCCAGGTCGCCACCATCCGGGCCGCGCTGCCCGAGGCGTGCCTGGTCGCCGACGCGGCCGTGCTGCGCGGGCGCCGGTTCGGCAACCTGGTGGTCCTGGCCGGCCGGACCCCGCCGCCGGTCTCCGAGTTCTCGCGCCGGGCCGCCGGCGACTGGTTCCCGGGCCGGGTCGAAACCGACCTCGACCGGTTCACCGGTGGCGCGGCACCTGTGACCGACAGTGTCGCCGTATCGTCACCGCTTCCCCCAGCCGGCCTCTTCGGTAACCGTAAGTAACCAGTTTCGGTCCAAAGGGTTGAAGCTCTTCCAGCCTGTCGTGTAGTCGTCAGGAAATCCGGTGTGATTCGCGCTTGCCCACTTGTTTGGCTACCGGCACCCCGCTGTAATCGGTTACGGCCGCGTGTGGGGGCGCGGCACTACTGGGGGGATAGCCGCGCATGCCGGACAAGTACTTCGCGTCCGCAGATACAGGGCAGGCGACCGCGCCGACGAGCGCGGCACCCGCCGGATCGTCACTGCGTGACTCAATACAGAGCGCGACGGAGCGGGTGCTCTGGAGCGGACAGTGCGCCGTCGCCGAGTACGCGTTCGACGAGCCGGCCTCGATGCCGCGCTGGACGCTGCCCGAGGGGACCGAGGTCGTGGTCACCGAGGAGCGGGTGCTCTACCGCGACCCGGTCACGCTCAGCACCGGCGAGCTGCGCTGGCCCTGGCCGCAGCACCTGCGCGTGCAGCCCGGCAACCGCGACGCCGGCCGCTCCGGCACGGTCACCCAGATCCAGCTCGTCTGCGCCGGCCCGAACAACTCGTTCCCGGCCCTGGTCTTCGCCGGCGGCGACCTGGCCGGCGTCGGCGACGCCGACCGCCTGGCCAACACGCTGCGGCAGGCCATCGCCCGGTACCGGGTCGAGCACGCCACCGAGCTGGGCATCCCGGTGCTGCAGACACGCATGCTGTCCCGCCTGGTCATCGGCCCCGAATTCAACAACTTCCAGGGCGGCGACGGCCAGACGGTGACCCTGATCGGCGCGGTGTCGGTCCAGCGCCTGGCGGCCGAGCCGCAGAACCCCTGGGTCGCCTCGGCCTACGCACCACCCGCCTCGGACGCCTACGCGAAGCCGGCCCACGCGGCTCCTTCGGCCCCCGCGCAGTCCGCGGCCCCGGCTCACGATCCTGGCCAGGCCTTCTCCGGCTACTCCGCCTCCGGCAACAGCGCCCCTGGTCAGGCCGCCCCCGGCCACGCCGCGCACTCTGGCTACTCCCCCGCTCCTTACTCGGCACCTCCGGTCGTTTCCGGCCCGCCCGCGGCGGCCGGCTACTCCTCCGGCGGCTTCTCCGCGGCGGCCGCTGGATCCGCGCCGGTGATCCGCTCGGCGACGCCCGCCTCGCCGGTGGTCCCCGCCCCGGCGCCCGCCCCGCCCGTCGTTCCCGCTCCGGCCCCCGCTCCCCCGCCGGTGCCCACGTCGGCCGCACCCTTCTCTGCCGGCTCTGCCACGCCTACCTCGGCGGCGCCCGGAGCTCCCTTCTCGGCCGCGCCCACCTCTGCCTCGCCCACCTCTGCCTCGCCCACCCCTGCCTCGCCCACCCCTGCCTCGCCCACCTCTGCCTCGCCCACGTCGCAGGCCGGCGGCCGGGAACACGGTTCCTCCGAGGTCTGGCACGTCCAGCCCGCCGACGACACCGCCCTGCACGGCCGCGACGACCTCGACTCGCGCGCCGCCAGCCTGGCCGCGCGCGTGGCCGACCTGGTCTCCGGCGGCGGCACCCGCCCGAACGGCGAAACCAACCTCTCCGCGTTCCTCGAGCGGCCGGTGCCCCGCTCGCCCGAGCCTCCTCCGTACGGCGCCGCCGCATCACCGACCTCCGGCGCGGGCTGGGACACCCCGGTCTCGGGCGCCGGCTGGGACGGCGCCGAGCGGGCCGAGTCAGTACGCCGCACCGCCGCCCGCTTCGCCGGGAACGCCGCACGCACCCGCGGCTCCATCGCACGCCAGGACACGGGCGACATCCCCAGCCCGGGCAACCACCGCCAGGGCTGACCCCGACCCAAACACCGCCAGAGCAGACCCCGCTCAGGCTGTAGCACTCACGAGGGCAACGGCGCTGCAAAGACAGGAGCGCCAGGAAGGCCAGGCGCTCGCCGAGACCAGGCCCTCGCCAAGACCAGGCGCCACGAAGGCGAGGCGTCACGAAGGCCAGACCCTCGCCAAGACCAGGCGCCACGAAGGTCAGGCGCTCGCCAAGGCCGAGACGCCGCCACGCCCATGGTGCACGCCGAGGCCAAGCCACCGCGAGGCCCCACCGCGAAGACCAGGGGCGCGGCGCAATCAAGGCGGCGCGAAGAATAGGTGCAGCGAAGCAGCGGCGCGGGCCAACGCGCCGGAAGGCGGCGGCGCACGCCAACGGCAAAGCGCCGCCGGCGCCTGGGCGCTGTGAAGGCCGCGGTGCCTTGGACGTCAAGGCGCGGGGAGGTGGTGGGTCAGGCCCGGCGGGCTGCGGCTGACTCGGGGACGAAGCATGTGCCGGCTGCTACCCGCTGGTCGTGGAGCTCGTGTGCTCGGTGCAGCAGGGCCATGAGCTCGTCCTCGGAGCGGATCTGGGCTCGGTATTTCTCCGGCAGGCTCTTGAGGCGGGCCTCCTCCACCAGGAGCTTGTGGAAGATCTCGTCGCAGTAGGCGGGGTCCGTCTCGATGTCGAGGAACTCGGTGGCGTGCCGGCGCGCCGCGGCCACGTACGTCTGGGTCCGGCCCTTCGGGCTCAGCAGTGACGCCACCACGGTGATCAGCAGGATCGAGACGATCAGGGCCAGGGAGAGCGCGGTGGAAATCTCGATCACGTGGATCGACTCGCCGTCGTTGATGAACGGCACGTTGTTCTCGTGCATGGCGTGCAGGATCAGCTTCACGCCGATCAGGGCCAGGATCGCCGCCAGCCCGTACGACAGGTAGACCAGCCGGTCCAGCAGCCCGTCGATGAGGAAGTACAGCTGGCGCAGGCCGAGCAGAGAGAACGCCGTCGCCGTGAAGACCAGGTACACGTTCTGGGTGAGGCCGAAGATGGCCGGGATCGAGTCGAGCGCGAACAGGATGTCGGTTCCGCCGATCGCCACCATGACCAGCACCATCGGGGTCAGCACCCGCTTGCCGTCCTGGTAGGTGAACAGCTTGTCCCCGTCGTACTCGTCGGACGTGCGCAGCACCCGCCGGGCGATCCGGATCACGAAGTTGTCGGGCTTCTCCTCCTGGTCGCCGTGCTGTTCGCGGAGCAGGTTGCCCGAGGTGATCAGCAGGATCAGCCCGAACAGGTAGAACACCCAGGCGAACGAGTTGATCAGCGCCGAGCCCAGGAAGATGAAGCCGGTCCGCGCGATCAGTGACACGACGATGCCGACGAGCAGCACTTTCTGCTGGTCGGCGCGGGGCACCTTGAAGCTGCCGAGCAACAGGAGGAAGACGAAGAGGTTGTCGACGGACAGCGCTTCCTCGGTCACGTAGCCGGCGAAGTACTCCGCGCCCATCTGGCTGCCGCCGAAGATCCACACGCCGAGCCCGAACAGGATCGCGATCGACACGTAGATCGACGTCCACCGGGCGGCCTCGCCGAGCGTCGGCACATGCGCCTTGCGTACGTGGAAGAAGAAATCGAAGAGCAGCAACCCGACGATGCCGAGCACGGTCGCCACCCACACCACACCCGACACATCCTGCATGCGCTCATCCTAAGGCGGTGAGGTGACCGCGGCGCGACGTTGGGAGGCGGTGAGGAAGAGCACGCCGGTCAGATCGGCGCCGCGGAGATCCGTACCCCGGAGATCGGCCCCGGTGAAATCGGCCCGCCGCAGATCGGCTTCCCGCAGATCGGCGCCGATCAGCAGCGCACCCCGGAAGCTCGCCCCGCGCAGGTCGGCCTTGCGCATCCGGCGGCCGATCAGGTCGGCGCCGCTGTGGTCGGGCCGGTTGCGCCCGCGAGCCAGCTCACTCGCCTTGCGCAGTAGCGGGTTGACCTTGCGCCGATGCGCGTCCAGGTCGAGCCCGGCCAGCTCGTCCGGCGTGCCGCCGGCCAGGCGATCGGTCTCGGCGAGAGCGCTTTCGAGCTTGGGATGTACGCGGTGGGCCTCGCCCAGCTTCAGCGCCTCGGCCAGGTACCACATGATCTCGTGCAGCTGCCGCACCACGGGCAGGGCGGCGAACATGGGCCCGGACAACTCCGGGGCGTCCCGCCACGTACGCCCGCCGAAGGTCTCCTGGGTGATCCGCTGCCCGGCCCCGAAGCAGTCGAAGACCACACACCCGTGGAAGCCACTGGGCTCCAGCCGCTCATGAATCCGGCACCGGAAGTCGTCGGCCAGGTTGAGACAGGCCTGGCCGGCCGCTTTGGTGACGGCGAAGTCCGACGATTTGACGAACGCGGGTGCGACGCAGCACAGCCCCGCGCAGCGGGCGCAGTCGGCGTGAAGTTCTCGATCAGTCATACGGCCTCAACTGTCTCAGACAGTCCCGGCCGCCCGCTTCCCGGAGTCACGGCACCCGAGATGCAACCCCCTCACCTTCATGAGTCCCCACCCCGTGGTCGAAACAACTTGTGTCCGCAGCTGACAACGAAAACCCCGGATCAAAGCCGGGCTAACGGATAACCAAAACCAGGGGAGATACAGAATGCGCAGCATGCTTCAGATCGTGGGCGGCGTCGCCGCGGCCGGTGTCATCGCGACCGGCGCGACCGCTCTGACCGGTACGGGCGTGTCGCTCAGTGGCACCTCGGGCGCCACCGCCTCCCAGTTCGTCGGCGGTACGGTTCAGCAGACGATCAACGGCGGCGGAGTCATCGACAACGTCGTGTATGGCAAGGACACCACCGGCACGCAGATCAATTCGATCGCCGTCACCATCAGCAGCGCGAACACCCGATACCTCACGATCACCCCGGGTGGCGGTGGCCTGAGCACCGTTGGCGACGGCACCGCCGCCGACGAGTGGAAGTGCACCGGCGACATCACCGGCGGGCCGATCTACCACGCCTCAGCGCCCAAGGTTCAGCTCAACAACTCGCCGGCCACGGTCACCTGCGTGCCGGCCCTCGCCTCTGGACCGAACACGGTTCAGGGCTGGTACAAGACGCTCGGCACCCTCGACATGACCCTCAGCGCCAGCTAATCCGCTTCTGGCGGCGGCTCGGAGTGCGAGGCTAGTTCATAGCCCGCAAATCCGGAGGAACCGATCCAGAAGTCTGTGCGCATCTCCATCGTGGCCGCCATCCTCGGGATGGCGGCCATCGGTGCTTGGGCGCTGCTGACCGAGCGGATCGCCTACGTGGTGACCTCGGGAATCAGCATGAACCCGGTCTACTACCAGGGCGACCTGGTCATCACCGCGAAGGCCGATTCGTACCAAGTGGGGCAGATCGCTGCCTATCATGGTGATATTCCCGGGCAGCGGGTCCTGCATCGCATCATCGGCGGGAACGGCTCCGCGGGATTCGTGCTGAAGGGGGACAACAACCAGTCGATCGACCCGAAGAACCCGACGACCGACGAGATGATCGGCCGCGCCGTCCTGCACATCCCGAAGGTCGGCACCTGGCTGAAGCCTTTTCTCAGTCCCACCGGGCTCGGGATGCTCAGCTTTCTGGTCATCAGCGGCGGAGCCGCCACCGCGGCGCGAAACCGGCGGGAGATCCCGCGAGGCCGCCGGAAGAAGAAGGTGAAGGCCATGTCGCGGCAGGGAGGTTCGCTGGAGACCGCTGCGGCGGTCCTCAAAACGGTGCAGCGCCTCCCACCGGCCCTTCGTTCGGCCGCCTACTTCGCGGCCGCCTTGACCGTGTTCGCGCTGGTGATCGGAATTCTCGGCTGGATGAAGCCGGTCGTCGAGACGCGGACCACCGCCGCTCCGCCCGGCCAGTCGATCACGTACTCGTACTCGGCCAAGGTGCCGAAATCGGCGGCCTACGACGGCACGACCGTCACCTCGCCCGAGCCCATCTTCCGCAAGCTGACCGACAACGTCGACCTCGTCGTGGAGTACAAGGGGCCGGCCGGCACCTTCGACCTCAGCGCCAATCTCACCAACGGCACCGGCTGGCACACCACGATCAACCTGGTCGACGAGGTGGCCTTCACCGGCACGACGTACAAGGCGACGGCCAAGTTCGACCTCAAGGCCCTGGTCGCCCGGGCCGACGCGGCCTCGGCCGCGATCGGAGCGGCGGGCAGCGGCGCGGTCGCCGTCGCCCTGACGGCACGAGTGGTGTCCGACGGCCTCGGCACCATGAGCGCGCCCCTGGTACTGGAGATCACGCCGATGCAGATGGTGCTCAATGGAAGCGCCAAACTCACCAGCAGCAACTCCGGAAGCGCGAGCACCACCGTCGTACCCCGGGAAATCGGCCTTCTCGGCCTCACGGCCGCCAAGGCGCGTTCGTACGCCATTCTCGTCCTTATCGCCGCGGCCGTGATCGTCGCCGTTGTGCTTCTGCTCGCGCTTCGGCGGATGCCGCTTCGGACCCGGGCTCAGATTGAGCGGCGCTATCCGCAGCTTCTCGTGCAGGTCGAGCCGATGGCCAGCCCGCCGGGCAAACCCGTCGTCAACGTCGACAACTTCCCGGCGCTGGTCAAACTGGCGGAGAAGTACGGGCAGATGATCCTGACGTGGCGGCGGGAGGATTCGGACGATTTCGTGGTACGAGACGAGGGGATCACCTATCGGTACCGGGTTCCGCTGGACGGCCCCGAGCTTGTGGATATCGAGCACCGAAATAGGCCCACAACGGCGGGAACCCACCGACGGAAAGCGTCCTCGCCGGTGTCCTGATGGTGGCCCGAAATGTCCGTGCGGGCCATCTGAGCAGCGGAAACATCTAACTACGCTGCTGTGAATGATCTCCAGGCTCGTGTCTATGGCTGTCGTTTCCGGGCTCGGCGCGGCGGTTGCCGTCGCCGTGCCGGCTCAGGCCGCCGGTGTTCCCACGCTGCGGGCCAGCGCCCCGGTCATCGTCGGCTACAACCCCGTGACACTGTCCGGCACCGCCGACGCCGGGGCTCAGGTGCGGCTCTACGAGACCGCTATCGGCTGGAACGACATGCAGCCGGCCCAGGACTGGACCAACGGCGGCACCGTCGTCGCCACCGCCGACGCCTCGGGTCATTATTCGTTCAGCCGGTACGTCGACTCGGGCTTCCTCTTCGAGGTTCACCAGGGCACCGCCGTCTCCAACCGCGTGACCGTCTACTCCCGGCTGCAGGTCGGCCTGAGCGGCGGGTCGACCGTCGCCGGCCGGGCCGATCTGACCGCGTGGAACGTGCCGGGCGAGGGCGGGTTGCCGTACCAGTTCCAGCTCAAGCAGGCCGACGGCACCTGGAAGACGGTGTTCTCCGGCAAGGGTTCGAGCGACGCCGACGGCGCCTTCCTCGACGCGCGGATCAGTGGCCTGACGCCCGGCAGCGTCCAGACTTTCCGGGCGTACGCCGGCGGCGACACCTCGCAGGGCGTGCAGGGCAACTACTCCAAGGAGCTGAAGGTCACCGTCAAGGCGACGGGGGCCGGCTCGGTCCAATTCACCAAGATCAGGTACGACTCGACGGGCGCCGACACGGGCACCAACGCCAGCCTGAACGCCGAGTGGGTCAAGCTCACCAACAAGACCGGAACCCGTGTCAACCTCAACGGCTGGACCCTCCGCGACGCCCAGAACATCGTCTACAGGTTCACCGGCACGGTCTATCTGAACGCCGGCGCGTCGGTCCTGGTGCAGACCGGCAAGGGTACGAACACGGCGGTCCGCCGATACTGGGGCCGTACCGGCAAAACGGGCTACGTCTGGAACAACGGCGGGGACACGGCTCAACTTCGTACCGCCGCGAATGTGACCGTCGACACCTGCAAGTGGTCGCGCGTCGGCACCGGCGAAACCACCTGCTGAGTCACCCCTCGACACCCGCGGCGTCGAGGAGCACGGTGGCCATCTCGACCGCGTCCGGCGCCTCGCCGTGCATCACGGCCCAGGCGCTGGCGCCGTCGAAGGTCATCGTGAGCTGCCGCGCCAGCCTTTCCGGGTCGGCGGCGCCGCCCTGCTCAGCCTCGGCCCGGAAGAACGCGGTCAGCTGGTCCTTGTAGCGCCGGGCCACCAGCCGCGCGGGATGCTCCGGCGCCTTGACCTCGACCGAGACCGCGACCATGGGGCAGCCCTGGAATCCGGGCGCGGCCGAGGTTTCCTCGAAGCGGCGGAACACGTGCAGGATCCGCTCGCGATGGCTGGACTCGTCGCCGGCGGCGGGCAGGAGGTACGCGGTGAAGGCCGGCCCGACGCGGTCGAGCCCGGCCGCCAGGATCTCGTCCTTGCTGCCGAAGAGCTGGTACATCGAGCGCTTGGAGACACCGGCGGCACGGCTCAGAGCCTCCACGCCCACGCCGACGCCCTCGCGATAGAAGAGGTCCGCCGCAGCGTCGAGCAGGCGGTCCCGCGTGGCTTCCCCGGTCATGCCGCCAGCATAGCTCGCACCAAAACCGATCGGTTTCCTTTGTCACACGGCACAGCCTTGCCGTACCGAAACCGATCGGTTTACCTTGGTGGAAACCGATCAGTTTTCTCCGAGAGGCCACGCCATGACCACCATCAAGGACTCTGTAGCACTCGTCACCGGCGGCAGCCGGGGCATCGGCAAGGCTTTGGTCGAGGAGTTGTACGCCCGGGGCGCGGCCAAGGTGTACGCCACGGCCCGCGACCCGCGCACGGTGACCAACCCCGACGCCGTACCGCTGGCCCTGGAAGTGACCGACGAGGCTTCCGTGGCCGCCGCGGCCGCCCAGGCCGGCGACATCACCATCCTGATCAACAACGCCGGCATCGCCTCCGGCGCCTCGTTCCTGGACTCCCCGCTCGACGAGGTCCGCCGCGACATGGAGGCCAACTTTTACGGCCCGCTGCTGCTGACCCGCGCCTTCGCCCCGATCATCGAGCGCAACGGCGGCGGCCACATCCTCAACGTGCACTCGGCCCTGTCCTGGTTCGCCGACGGCGGCCCGTACAGCGCCTCGAAGGCCGCCCTCTGGTCCCAGTCCAATTCCTTGCGCCTGCTGCTGCGCCCCCGCCACATCGCCGTGACCGGCCTCCACGTCGGCTACGTCGACACCGACATGACCACCAAGATCGACGCCCCCAAGACTTCCCCCCACGACGTAGCCGTGGCCGCCCTGAACGGCATCGAGTCCAACGCCCACGAGGTCCTGGCCGACGACGTAAGCCGCACCGTCAAATCCGCCCTCTCGGGAGACCTGACCCTCCTCTACAAGCAGCTAGCCGCCTGATCCCCTTCCATAAGCAGCCAGTTCCTACCCGCGGATCACATCCGTCGCGCCCGGCACGCACGCAGGCAGGCAGTCGCGCCCAGGCCGAGGGTGGCTCGGTAATTGACGCCCAGTCGCCGAGCCCGCGCCAGCGGAAGCCAGGTTCGAACGCAGGTGAGCGACCGCCGATCAAGCCTCGACGTTTCCGCCGCCGACCGGCCGACCGCTCTAGCAGCGGGATCAAGTAACAGGTGTCGGCCGCCCAACCCCGTACCAAAGCAAGCGACGGGTGTCAGCCGCCCAACCCCGCACCAAAGCAAGCGACGGGTGTCAGCGGCCCAACCCCGCACCAAAGCAAGCGACGGGTGTCAGCGGCCCAACCCCCGTACCAAAGCAAGCGACCACAACCACCCACCAAGCGCAACAGACCGCACCGTGGGGGTCTGGGGGCTCGGCCCCCAGGGGCAAATGCGAAAAATCCCCGTCCGCGCACTCCGCGGACAGGGATCTCCCAATTTGTAGCGGGGACAGGATTTGAACCTGCGACCTCTGGGTTATGAGCCCAGCGAGCTACCGAGCTGCTCCACCCCGCGTCGGCTTCTTAACACTACCTTGCCGCCCTCCTTGGTGCCCAATCCGGGGTCCACGATCGGCGAATCACAGCCATCCGCGGTAGAGGCGCCCGTCGTTCTGCTCGTTCCAGGCGGCGAGCCAGGCGCGCCGGACGTCGCTCGGCGGCCACGGTGACGGGCGTAGTTCAAGCGGGATGAGCGGGTCGTCGCGCATGGCCCGTTCCAACGCCTCGGCGAGCCGGAGCCGTTCGACGACCGGGTCCGGGCCCGGCTTCAAAATCACATGCTCAATTGCGGTGTACGCCTCGACGACCGGCCCCGCCGGCCACAGCAGCTCGGTGAGCTCGACGGGGTCGGTGACCCCGCGGACGTCGAGGTCGGTCGCGGTCGCCCGGACGAGGCGGGCCGGGCTGTCGAGCATCGGGCTCAGGTCGTGCGGGCTGACGTACAGGCCCGGCGCGAGCGCGGCGGCGCCGGCCTCGACGAGCGAGCGGCGCAACTGATCCCTTACGGCCCGCTCGTCTTCTTGAATGCCGAAGGCCAGCAGCCGCCACCGGCCGTCCCAGGGCGCCTGACCGGCGTCCTGCGCGAAGGCGAGCCGCAGGGCCAGCCTGTCCCGGTCCAGCCGTTCCCGCCCGGCCGGGGTGAGCGCGAGGCTGCCGCCGCGCCCTCGGCCCGACTGGATCACCTCGCCGGCCGCGGCCATCCGCCGGATCGCCAGGCGCAGGGGCTGATCGTCGAGGCCGGCGGCGTTGGCCGTGTCGTAGACGAGGTCCAGCCCGACCTCGCCTTCCCGGGGGAGAAAGGCCTCGATCACCGTACGCGGCGTGGGCGCGGCGCCCGTCATCTCGCGACCCGCTTCCGCATCGTCTTGTACCGCCGGAACCCGTAGAGGCTACCGAGTGAACCCATCGAGCCCTCGTCGACGACGCGGTATCCGAGCCGCCGGTACAGGGCTTCGGCCCGCGGATTGGTGTCGACGACCGACAACTGCACCTCCCGGTCTCCGCACCCGGCGGCATGCTCGTGCGCGGCCGCCAGCAGCGCGGTGCCGAGGCCTCGCCCACGACGCCGGGCGTCCACGCAGATGCCGTCGAGCACGAGCACCCCGTCCCGCTCGGCACGGCTGAGCGGGGCGAGGGCGACGGTGGCCCGGATCGCGCCCGTCCACCCGAACTTGTCGCGCAAGCCGCGCCAGGTCAGCGCCGCCGCTCCCGCTCCACCCGCGTGGAACCCGCAGACGCCGGCCACTTCACCGTCGACCCGGGCCACGAACATGCGGTCCGCCCGAAGGTTGTCCGTCACGAACGCCTCGCCCCTCGCGGCGTCGGGGAAGCCCACTTGGAGCTTGCGCCCGAAGGCCGCCCAATACAACGCGCCCACGTGCTGACGCTCCGACGCGTGGAACCCCATCTCAATCACACGTGAAAACCTATCGCATACGATACGAGCGTGAAGAAAAAGATACTTACCTTGTTAGCGATCGTCCTGACGCTGGTCGGCGGCATCACCGTGGTGGTTCTGCTCGGCAACGACTACCGGATCACCGAGGAGCGGCTGACCATCGACCTGCCCGGCCGCAGCCTGGACGCCGTACTCGCCCGCCCTCGCGACAGCGACCCCACCGGCCTGGTCGTCATGGTCCACGGCGACGGCCCGGTCGAGGCCACCCACGACGGCCTCTACCGCCCTTGGTTCGAGGCCGCCGCCGACGCCGGCTTCGCCACCCTCTCCTGGACCAAGCCCGGCAACTGGCTCTCCCAGACCATGGACGATCGCGCCCACGAGGTGGAGGCGGCCATCGACTGGGCTCGTGCCCGCCCCGACATCCCCACCCGCGCCCTCGTGCTGTGGGGCGCCAGCCAGGCCGGCTGGGTCCTCCCCAAGGTCGCCGCCGCCCGCAACGACCTGACCGGCATCGTCGCCGTCAGCCCCGCCATCAACTGGCTCCGCCAGGGCCGCTTCAACCTCCTGGCCGAACTACGCGAGTCCGGCGCCACCCCCGAGGACCAGAACCGCGCCGTAGCCGCCAGCAACCAAACCCGCGAACTACTGACCAGCAACGCCGACTACGCCACCTACCGCGCCCACACCCCCGACCCCATGGACGCCGCCCGCTGGACTTTCGTCAAGCTCAACTACCGCTCCGACGCCACAGCCGACCTGACCGCCGCCGCCACCAAACACCTGCCCACATTGCTGATGCTCGCCACCCACGACCTCAACGTGGACACCACCGAAACCGCCACCACCTACCAGCGCATACTCGGCCAGTCCCTGACCACCAAGCACTTCAGCGCCGCCCACTCCATGGCCCGCCCCATCATGGAAACCTCAAAGTTCACCGGCCTAACCACCGCCACCCTGTGGCCACGCTCCTTACTCGCCCCCGGCGTCTTAGACACCTACCGAACCACCCTCACCACCCTCCACTGACAACTCCGTCGCACCCCCAAGCGCCGAGTCAGCACCCCACAACTCCCCCCCCCAGACGACATACCGACCGAGCCAACACCAGAAGGCCCACTACCCCGAGCACCACGTCACGCACGACACAGCCACCGTCCACCAAAGACCCCGACCACGAACGCACCCAATCCGCAGACGCCACTTATCCGCAACGACGCTCCCACCCCAGCAGCCGACCACAAGGCCCAAGCCCTGCAACGAGGGCACGAGACCTGGCGCGAGGACGCGCCACCCGGGTCCCGGTGCGACGGCGCGAGACCCGTACCCACGGCGCGAGTCCTGGGACGCGGAGGCGAGGCCCGGGGCCGGAGCGCGGACGCGAGACCAGGGCCTGTGGCGCGAGCCCTGGGGCACGGGGGCGAGGTCCAGGCCCGCAGTGCCCGGCCCGCGGACCGCAGGGCCCGGCCGTAGACCGCAGGGCGCGGGCCGTAGACCGCAGGGCGCGGGCCGTGGACCGCAGGGTCGCGGGGGCAAGGCGCGGTGCCTGGGGCCGAGGGCGGGGCACGAGGCCCGGGGCGCAGAGCGCAGGGGCGGGGCGCGAGGTTCTAGAGCGCAAGGTGCAAGGCGCGGGGCACGAGATCCGAGGGCACGGGGCGCCAGGCGCAAGGCGCCAGATGCGAGCGCGCAAGGCGTGGGCGCGGGCGCAAAGGCGCAAGGTCCGAGCGCGCGAGGCGCGAGGGCGCCAGGTCCAAGGGCGCGGAGCGAGGCGCCAGGCCCAGGGCGCCAGGCCCAGGGCGCAAGGCGCCACCGCGCAAGGCGGGAGGCGCAGGCGCGCGAGGCGCAGGCGCGCGAGGCGCAGGCGCGCGAGGCGCAGGCGCCAGGCCCGAGAGCGCAGGGCGCGAAGTCCGAAGGACGAGCCGTCACTCCGATGCAGGCGCAGCCTGCGAGCGCAACCACCCACCAAGCGCAACAGACCGCACCGTGGGGGTCTGGGGGCTCGGCCCCCAGGGGCAAATGCGAAAAATCCCCGTCCGCGCACTCCGCGGACAGGGATTTCCCAATTTGTAGCGGGGACAGGATTTGAACCTGCGACCTCTGGGTTATGAGCCCAGCGAGCTACCGAGCTGCTCCACCCCGCGTCGGCTCGTTAACACTAGCGCAACTGTCTGTCTTGCTGCAAAACGGGTGGCGGTGGCCCTCCTCACGGTGGGCCACCGCCTTTCTGTCAGCCGCTTGGTGTGGGGTTGGGCGCCGCGGATCCTGATGGCGCCGGTGCCGACGGGGCCGAGGAGGGGCCCGACGACGGTGAGGTGGATGGGGCGGTGGCCGCCTTCTGGGCGTTCTGGAAGTTGGTCATCGCGGTGTCGAGGGCCTGCAGCGCCTCGCCGTATTTGGCGAAGTCGCCGGACTGCTGGGCGGTTTTGACGTTGGCGATGGCCGTGTCGAGGGCGGCTGCCGCCTGGGCCAGTTCGCCGGTCAGGGAGGCCGGTGGCGGGTTTGTCGTGTTGCCGTTGCCGGTGTTGTTGCCGCCGGTGTTGTTGCCGGTGCCGGAACTGGCGTTCTTGCCCTGGGCCACCAGCTGTTCGAGGCCCTGTTTCAGGTTGTCGGCGAGGACCACATACGTGCCGCCGTCGCCGTACGACATCAGGACCTTCTGCAGCAGGGGTGCGGCGTTGTCCTGGTTGCCGGTCTTGACGTAGACCGGTTCGACGTACAGGACGCCGCCTTCGACCGGCAGGGAGATCAGGTTGCCGTACAGCACCTGTGATTGGGCGTTGTTCGACAGCAGGTTCAGCTGTTGGCGTACGGCCGCGTTGTTGGTCATCTTCTGATGGACCTGGACCGGGCCGGGGATGACCGTCTGGTCGGGTAGTTCGAGGACCTGGAGCACCGGTTTGTTGTCCACGTACGAGCCGGAGATCAGGGCCGCCAGGTTTTCCCGGTTGGCCGGTGTGACGCCGGCCGTGAGCTGGAATCTGGTCTGGTCCTGTTCGGGCAGCTGCACGTTCAGGTAGAACGGCGGCTGCTTGATGTTGCTCGAGGGCGAGTCCGGCGCGTTCGGCACCTGCCAGAAGTCCTGGCCGGAGAAGTACGCCTGCGGGTCGGTCACGTGGAACTTGGTGAGCAGGTTGCGCTGCACCTTGAACAGGTCCTGCGGGTAGCGGAAGTGCGCTTCGAGCGACGCCGGCGTGTCCGCCTTCGGGATGATCAGGTCACCGCCGAACGCCTTGTTCCACGCCTTGAGCACCGGGTCGTTCTCGTCGAACTCGTACAGCTTGACCGTGCCGTCGTACGCGTCGACGGTCGCCTTGACCGAGTTGCGCATGTAGTTGACGTCGTCGCGGGCCAGGGCGAACTGCCCCTGACCGGTGAGCTCGTCGCGCGTCTCGTTGGCCAGGTTGATCTTCTGGCTGTACGGGTAGGTCGCGGCCGTGGTGTAGCCGTCGAGGATCCAGGTGATCCGGCCGTCGACCACGGCCGGGTACGGGTCGCCGTCGATGGTGAGGAAGGGCGCGACCTTTTCCACGCGCGAGCGCGGGTCGCGGATGTACATCAGCCGGGACTCGGAGTTGACCGCGTCCGACAGCAGGAAGTTGCTTTCGGTGTTCTTGACCGCGAAGACGAGCCGGCGGAAGAACGAGCCGATCGGGACGCCCCCCTTGCCGTCGTACGTGTAAAGCTCCTCGGCGTTGTTGTTCTCCTCCTGCGGACGGTCGAACTCGACCTTCTTGTTCGCGTCCTCCTGGCCGACGATCGCGTACTCGGTGGACTGCTCGCCGAAGTAGATCCGCGGCTGGTCGACCTTGATCTCGTCGCTGGCCGAGGAGCAGCCCGGCGGGCGGTCGTCGCCGAGGAAGCCGGAGACGAAGTACGGGAGGCCACCGCAGACGACCTGGTTGGCCGGGGCCGCCACCAGGCCGTAGCCGTGGGTGTAGACGGTGTGCCGGTTGAGCCAGTTGCGCTGCTGCGCGGTCAGCTTGTCGTCGTTGATCTCGCGCGCGCCCACCACGTAGTCGGCGGTCTTGTCGTCGATCGTGTACCGGTCGACGTCGAGCTTCTTGCCGAAGTCGTAGAAGCCGCGGGACTGCTGCGACTGGGTGAAGGCCTGCGAGACCAGCTGCGGATCGACCAGCCGGGCGTTCTGGGCGCTCGTGTCGCTGGTCAGCCCGGCTTGCGGGACCACATTGTTGGCGCGGTAGGGCGCCGTCTCGGTGTCACTGATGCCGAATGCCGCTCTGGTCGCCTCGATCGAGCGTTTGATGTACGGCGCTTCCTTCTCGGCCAGGCTGGGCTTGACCGAGAAGTTCTGCACGGCGAGCGGGTAGATGCCGCCGATCGCCACCGCCGAGATGGCCAGCAGGGCCAGCGAGACGCCGGGCCATACCAGGTTCCGCATGCCCGCGTTGGAGAACACGATGATCGCGATCGCCACCACGATGGAGATGTAGGCGAGGATCTCCTTGGCCGGCAGCAGCGCGTTGACGTCGGTGTAGCCGGCGCCGTAGAGACCGGGCGACACGTGCTGCTCGAGCAGCAGGGCGCGGCGGTCGAGCACGTAGGCCACAGCCTTGAGCAGGACGAAGATCGCGACCAGGGTGGTCAGGTGGGCCCGGGCCGCGGTCGTCATGCGGTCGCCGACGCCCTGCAGGCGTACCCCACCGAAGATGTAGTGGACCGCGAGCGCGCCCAGAACGGAGAGCACGACGGCCGTGAAGGCGACGCCGAGGATGTAGCGCCACAGCGGGTAGTCGAAGACGTAGAACCCGATGTCCACGTTGAACTGCGGGTCCTTGACGCCGAAGTTCCCGCCGTTGCGGAACAGCATCCAGTCTTTCCACCGGCCCTGCGCGGAGAGCCCGGCGAAGAAGCCGATGATCACAGTGATGACGGTGATCCACGTGCCCAGGCGGGGCGCGATGATCATTCGGTAGCGCTCGAGGGTCGCCTGCTCGGCCGAGTGCGGCCGCAGCAGCGGGCGCAGCCGGTAGGCCAGGTAGAGGTTGGCCGCGATGATCAGGGCCACCGCGATGCCGATGGCCAGGAACAGCAGGAGACGGGTGAGCAGTACACCGGAGAAGACATTGACGAAATCAACTTCGTTGAACCACAGATAATCGGTGTACGCGTCGATGCCCCACCCGAGCAGCGTGAAAAGAAGGAAGACCCCGACCAGGACGCCGACGGTGACGCGACCGCGCCGGCTCATCCTCGGAAGAGGGCTATTTCGCATAACCAACGGAGGCTCCACAATTCAGTCGGGCCGGTGTCTCACAGTACGACATCTGTCACGCGGCCGAGCACGGCTTGGGGGTGCCGCCGCCGGTGAAGGTCTTGAGGGCGGTCAGCGCGTCGTCCACGGTGGCGACCTCGGCCATCGGCAGGCCGTCGACCGCGTTCTTCAGCGCCTCGGCGCAGTTGTCTTTGGGGACCAGGAAGATCTGAGCGCCGGCCTTCTTGGCGCCGACGAGCTTCTGCGGGATGCCGCCGATCGGGCCGACGTTACCGCTGTCGTCGATCGTGCCGGTCCCCGCGATGATCTTCCCCCCGGTCAGGTCCTCGGGCTGGAGCTTGTCGAGGATGCCGAGGGTGAACATCAGCCCCGCGCTCGGGCCGCCGATCTTGTTCAGGTCGATCTTGACCTTGAACGGGGCGTCCTGCTTGGTGCCGATCTCGATACCGAGCCGCGGCGTCTTGTCGTCACCGCTCGTCTTGGTGGTGATCCGGCCGGTGGCGGCCTTGCCGGCGCGCGTGTAGGAGATGGTGAAGGTCGTGCCGGCCGGCTTGGCCCGGACCAGCTCGGTCAGCTTGTCGGGCTCGGTGATCTTCGTGCCGTCCACGGCGGTGATCACGTCGTCGGCCTTCAGCACGCCGGTCGCGGCGCCGTCGGCGGTGACCTTCTTGACGTAGGGCAGAACCGGGTAGCCCAGCTTCGTCAGCGCGACGGTGACGGCGCTGGCCTGCGACTCCGTCCACTCCTCGGCGTTCTGCTGCTCGACCTGTTTCTCCGACTGGTTCGGCGGGTAGATCAGCTCTCGCGGCACCACCGCGTCCGAATGGCTGAACCAGCTGCTGATCGCCCACACCAACTCGACCTGCGACTGCACGTTCACCGTGGTCAGCCGGAGCTGCCCGGCCGACGTCGAGGTCTTGGCGGCGTCCGTCACCTGGATCACCTCGGCGCCGTTGTCCGAACCGAGCGTGTTGACGGTCGGCCCGGGCTTCAGCACGACAAAGGGCAGGGGTGCGGCCATGACACCGACTGCCAGCAGGGCGGTGATCAGGGCGCCGAGGATTACCGTGACACCACGACGTCTCATGCGCGTGAGACTATCCCCCCTCCCTGAGTGCTCTCTGAGCTGACCAGAGTTCTCTCTGAGCGGACGCCGCCATCGGTCCGGAGCGGGCGTTTCCCGCGTACGGTTGACTACGTGCCTGATATCCCGTTCGGCTTCTCCCTGCCGGGCGCCCAGCCGCCCGACCCCTCCGACCCGCAGCAGATGCAGCAGTTCATGGCGCAGCTGCAGCAGATGTTCGCCGGTCCCGGCAGCGGCCCGGTCAACTGGGACCTGGCCCGGCAGGTCGCGGCCAGCCAGCTGTCCGCGTCCGGTGACCCCGCGGTGAACATGTACGAGCGCAACCAGGTCGAGGAAGCCCTGCGCCTCGCCGACCTGTGGCTCGACCCGGCCTCGGCGCTGCCCAGCGGCATCCGTTCGGCCGCCGCCTGGAACCGCAACGAATGGATCTACAACACCCTCGACGTCTGGAAGAAGCTGTGCGACCCGATCGCGGGCCGCATGGTGGGCGCCATGGGCGACCTCGTCCCCGACGAGGCGAAAGCGCAGCTCGGCCCCATGCAGTCGATGGTGGCCACGCTCGGCGGCGCCCTGTTCGGCGGCCAGCTCGGCCAGGCGCTGGGCCAGCTCGCGGCCGAGGTTCTCTCGGCCGGCGACATCGGCCTCCCGCTCGGCCCCACCGGCACGGCCGCGCTCGTCCCGGCCAACATCAAGGCGTACGGCGAGGGCCTCGAGATCCCCGAGGACCAGGTCCGGCTCTACGTCGCGCTGCGCGAGGCGGCCCACCAGCGGCTCTTCGGTCACGTCCCGTGGCTGCGGGCGCACGTGCTGAACGCCGTCGAGACGTACGCCAACGGCATCACGGTCAACCGTGAGGCCATCGAAGAGGCGATGAGCCGGGTCGACCCCACCGATCCCGAGTCGATGCAGGCCATGGCGCTCGAGGGCATTTTCACACCCGAGGACACGCCGCAGCAGAAGGCCAGCCTGGCCCGCCTCGAGACGGCGCTGGCCCTGATCGAGGGCTGGGTCGGCCACGTGGTCGACTCCGCCGCCGGCGACCGGCTCCCGTCGGTGGTCCAGCTCGGCGAGGCGTTCCGTCGCCGCCGGGCCGCGGGCGGCCCGGCCGAGCAGACCTTCGCCGCCCTGGTCGGCCTCGAGCTGCGTCCACGCCGTCTGCGCGAGGCGGGCGCGCTCTGGGCCGCGGTGGCCGAGCAGCGCGGCATCCAGGGCCGCGACGCCCTGTGGGGCCACCCCGACCTGCTGCCCACCGACGAGGACTTCGCGAACCCGCAGTCCTTCGCGCAGGGCAGCTCCGACTGGGACATCAGCGAGCTCGACAACCTCGACAAAGGCGACGAGGAGAAGTAACTGGCCGTGGCCGGTCCGGCTCTTTTGAATGTACGGATCGGCCACGGCTCCGCTTCGACAGCGCGGCCTCGCTGCCGTCCCCAGCCTTTGCCGCGTGCTGCGGGCTGAGCTGCAACTCGAGCTTTCAGCCCCCGAGGATGGCCCGGGTGTTCTCCCAGCCCTCCAGAGCGGGGTCGAGCGAGGCCAGCTCGGCCGGGCCCTTCAGGCGGCGCCACTCGGGAGTCGAGGAGACGGCGCCGGGCTCGGGAGCCGTACGCCGGAGAAGTTGTGCCGTCGCCGTGTCCAGGTCGAAATCGGCCAGCCAGGATGGGACGGGAAGGCTCGTGGCCAGACCGAGCAGGCCGTTGCCGGGGCCGCCGGCGGCCACCGCGACCGCCTTGGTCTCCAAGGGCCGCAGAAGCTTGCCGAGGATCATGCCGGGCAGGTCGGGGGCGTCGGCCGCGATCACGGCGGCCTGGTCGAAGCCGTCGGCCTCGGCCGCGGCCAGGACCGGCAGGTAGGTCGGGGTGGGCACCTCGTAGATCCGCATGCCGGGCCAGGCGATCTCCTCGGCCAGCTCACGGTCGGCCGGGGTCGCCGCGATGGCCGCGTCGGCCTGGGCCAGGCGGGCGAGCAGGTCGACCACGTCCTCGGCCAGCGCGGCCCGCCACACGGCGCGTTCGACGCCGGGCGGACTCCACTCGACGGGCACCAGCAACGCAGCGACGAGCCGTTTCACCACGGCTCAACCCTAGTCGTCGGCGAGCACCAGCCCCGTGGCGGCCGAGATGCCCTCGAGGTAGCCGCGGGCGCGTTCGGCCTTGGGGTAGCGGTTGACCAGCTCCCAGAAGCGGGGGCTGTGGCTGGGGACGACCAGGTGGGAGAGCTCGTGCAGCAGCACGTAGTCGATCACCCAGTCGGGCATCTCCTGGATGCGGTGGGAGATGCGGATGGTGCTGTCGTCGGGGGTGCAGGAGCCCCAGCGGCCGTTCTGGTTGGTCACCCAGCGCACGCTCGCGGGCCGGACCCGTTCGGCGTGATCGGCGAGGTATCGGCCGGTGAGCCGCCGGGCCCGGGACAGAAGCTCCTCGTCGGTACGGCGGATGCGCTCCTCACGGGCCTCGAGGCGGGCCAGCATGCGCTCGACCCACTCGGTTTCCTCGGCGCGGGAGAACCTGTCCGGAATGAGCACGACCACGCGCTCACCGTCCCGGTACGCGGACACTGTGCGACGCCGGCGCTGGCTGCGCCGCACTTCGACGACAGGCTTGCGCGTCCGGGCCATCACCGGCTCGCGAGGCCCAGATTCGGGTTCACGTTGAGACGCTAATCCGTGAGACCCATGTCACCGCAAGAGTACGGCCGATGACACCCGCCGGATATGCGTAGTTGCTCCCTGTATTACCGGAAAAAATTTCCACAGCCGCAACATCGATGACAGCTTGCCAACTTAGCGCACGCGTCCCCCGTCCCCTTTATGACCTTTTGAAGGCAATCCACGGCGTGTTGCGGCACAACTGGCCAAAAAGGGCGATTCCGCCCGGCACACTCACGTCGGCGCCGACACCACCGACGCCGCGCTGACATGGAACCGGCTTGACCTGGGTAGTGGACGGCCCTGACGGGTGGCCACATCCACGTGGTCGCGGAACGGTCCAGCGCCGAAACAGGTCGCGGCCTGCCACCGCGAGCAGGCATCGGGCCGACCCCGGCCGACAAACATTGACGAGGAGGAACCGTGGCCGACAACACGTACAACGGCTACTGCGTGAAGTGCAAGGAGAAGCGCGACTTCCAGGGGACCGTCGAGGTCTCGAAGACGGGCATGAACATGGCCAAGGGCAAGTGCCCGGTGTGCGGCACCACGGTCAACCGCATCCTGGGCAAGGCCAAGGCCTAGTGGCGCGGTCGCGCCGGGGCCTCTAGGCCACATCCGAGTTCCCGGCAAGGCCGTTCACCCACCCGGGGAGGGCACGTCGCCCTCCCCGGTGCTTTACCTGGCACCGCCATATCCACACCGAATCGGGCACGTTGAGTGAGGTTGTGGACAACTCTCTAGCCTGTGGATAACTCCCGCAGAGCTGTGGATAACCCGCTTCCCAGGCGGTGCGGCCCTGTGGACAACCAACTCGCTCCGCATCGCCGTGGTGACATGCTGTCACCCGTGAACCGCCCTCTCCTCCTCCCGGGACTCCCCCGAGTCTGGCGGGACGACACCGAACTCCAACTGGGCGCCGACCCGGCCCGGGCCGTGCTGCTGCGCCTGCCCGACCCCCGAGCCGCCGAGATTCTCGACCTGCTCGACGGCACCCGCCCCGAACGCCAGGTCCTGCTGAGGGCCGCCGAGCTGGGCATACCCCTCGACCAGGCCCAGGCCGTCCTCGAGATCCTGCGTGCCGCCGGCCTGACCCTGCCGGCCACCGCCCTGGTCCCGCGCACCTCGACCGGCGGCGTCCACCAGCGCCTGCTCGGCGAGGCCACCGCCCTGGCCTTCCGCGACCGCCGAACCCGCCGGGCACCCGCCGGCGAGGCGGCGGCCACCCCCGCGCCCGCGCCGGAGCGCCGGGCCCCACCCGCCACCACACTTCGGCGACGGCAGGTCGCCTCGGTGTTGATCACAGGGCGTGGCCGTCTCGGCGCGCCCATCGCGGTCGCGCTGGCCGAGGCCGGCGTCGGCCACGTGCAGCCGAACATCTCCGGCGCCGTCCACCAGGACGAGCTGGCCGCCGGCCCGTTCCGCAGCGGCGCGGTCGGCGCCCCGCGCAGCGAGGCCACCACCGAAGCCCTGTCCGAGATCATGCCGGGCGTCGACACCCGCCGCCTCCGCACAGCCCGGCCGTCCCTGGTCGTCCAGCTCGACCACGACGAGCCCACGATCCTGGTCGCCGCCGCACACGCCGCCCGCGGCCAACCCCACCTGGCGGTGACCATCCGCGAGGGCGCCGCCGTGATCGGCCCCCTGGTCCCCCGCACCGGCGGCCCGTGCCTGGCCTGCCTCGACCTGCACCGACGAGACCGCGACGCGACCTGGCCCGGCGCACCCCGCCCACCAGTCCCGGAACCGTGCGCGGTGACAACCTTGCTGGCGGCCACCGCCTACGCCACCGCCGAGGCCCTGGCCTACCTGGACGGCGACACCCCGGAAACCCTGGGCGCCACCATCGAGATCACCGGCCCGGGCCACTTCCGCCGCCGCACCTGGCCACCCCATCCCCGCTGCGGCTGCACCCGCCCCCGGCGCCGCCCCGTCCCCACCCAGCGCCCATCGGAGCGAAAACCCGTGCGCCCCTCGAAGGGAGGCGCAACCTTGAGGACACCCACCTCCACCTGAGGCAGTCCACCGCCACACATCGCCGGCGCGCCTCCGCGCTGCTCCAGCTGAGGCAGTCCACTGCCACACATCGCCGGCGCGCCTCCGTGCTACTCCAGCTGAGGCAGTTCACTGCCACACATCGCCAGCGCGCCTCCGCACTGCGCGCAGCCGCCGGAACGACCCGGGCAGAACGCGGAGCGAGCCGGGGCTAGAGCGGCCCCGGGCGCAATATATGTCGAAAGGGCTTAAAGACGCATAAGGCGTCAAGGACCACGCAGCCGAGATCCGTATCCGCTGGTGCCGCCGATCTGGGGCCAGCGCTCCCTACGCGAAGTGGCGGAGGACCGCGCCAGAGAGGGGCGTACCGCCTTCCCCGCACGCGCACAGCAGGCGGTGGAAGCGACGGGCGAAAGGGGCCGTGGCGGAAGCACCGAAGACGGGCCACCGGCGAGGTGCCGCCCCGGACCACGTCGCCGAGGTCCGCCGCCTCATGTGCGGCCGAGTAGAAGGCCGTGGAGCCGAGTAGAAGGCTGTGGAGGCCGAGTAGAAGGCTGTGGAGGCCGAGTAGAAGGCTGTGGAGGCCGAGTAGGAAGCCGTGGAGGACGAGTAGAAGGCTGTGGATATTGAGTAGAAGGCTGTGGAGATTGAGGTCAGAACGGGTGGGGTTTGTGGAGGGGCAGGAAACTTGTAACGGACTTTTGCGGGCAAGTACGGCGAAGCCACCCCAGGCGGGCCGAGTAATGGCGCGGCGTCGGTCACAATGATCTGGTGAGCGACATACCGCGGCGGGCGGCGGCCCGTACGGCCAAGCTGGCCTCGCTTCCTCTCGGGTTCGCCGGGCGGACGGCTCTGGGGCTGGGCAAGCGGGCCGTCGGAATCGCCACCGACGTCATCTCGGCCGACATTCAGCAGCGCACCGCCGAGCAGCTCTTCAGCGTGCTGGGGCAGCTCAAGGGTGGCGCCATGAAGTTCGGGCAGGCGCTGTCGGTCTTCGAGGCGGCCATGCCCGAGGAGATGGCCGGGCCTTACCGGCAGGCACTGACCAAGCTGCAGGAAGCGGCCCCACCGATGCCGGTGGCCGCGCTGCACAAGGCGCTCGCCGAGCAGCTCGGGCCCGACTGGCGTGAGCTGTTCGCCGAGTTCGACGACAGCCCGGCCGCCGCGGCCAGCATCGGGCAGGTGCACCGGGCGGTGTGGAAACTGCCCCCGGCGCGCAAGAACGCCAAGCCCAAGACCGTGAACGTGGCCGTCAAGGTGCAATATCCGGGGGCCGGCGAGGCCCTGCTGGCCGATCTGAAGCAGCTGTCCCGGCTGGCCGGCATGTTCAAGATCATTCAGCCCGGAATGGACATCAAGCCGCTGCTGGCCGAGCTCAAGGATCGGATCACCGAGGAGCTCGACTACGCGATGGAGGCCGAGACGCAGCGCGCCTTCGCCACCGCGTACGCCGGGGACCCGGAGATCTTCGTGCCCAAGGTGATCGCTTCGGCGCCGCGGGTGCTGGTGACCGAGTGGGTCGAGGGCACGCCGCTGGCCAAGGTGATCGCGGACGGCACCGAGGCCGAGCGGGACGAGGCCGGGCGGCTCATGGCCCTGCTGCACTTCTCGGCGCCGGCCCGCGCCGGGCTGCTGCACGCCGACCCGCACCCGGGCAACTTTCGGATGCTGGCCGACGGGCGGCTCGGCGTCATCGACTTCGGCGCGGTGGCCCGGCTCCCCGGTGGGCATCCGGAGGCGATCGGCCGGCTGGTGCGGCTCGCCCTCGACGACGACGCCGACGGCGTGGCCGACGGCCTGCGCGAGGAGGGCTTCATCAAGCCCGACGACGAGATCGACGCCCGGGCCGTGCTCAACTTCCTGCGGCCGATGATCGAGCCCGTCGCGGTCGACGAGTTCCGGTTCACCAGGGCCTGGCTGCGCGGCGAGGCCACCCGGCTCAGCAACCCGCGCTCACCGGCGTACCAGCTCAGCCGCAAGCTGAACCTGCCACCGTCGTACCTGCTGATCCACCGGGTGACGCTCGGCTCGATCGGTGTGCTGTGCCAGCTCGAGGCCCGCGCGCCGTACCGCGCGATCCTGCAGAAGTGGCTGCCGGGATTCGCGCACGAGGCGCCCGTAGCCTGAAGGCCATGACCCACATCGACGATCTGGCCGCCTTCGTCTCCGCCTCACCCAGCTCGTACCACGCGGCGGCCGAGGTGGCACGCCGTCTGGGCGAGGCCGGGTACCGCACGCTCGACGAGACCGCCGACTGGCGCGGCGAGGTCCGGCCGGGCGCGCGGCTGCTCATCGTGCGGGACGGCTCGGTCATCGCGCTGGCCATTCCCGAGGACGCGAACGCCGGCACCCCGTTCCGGATTCTCGGCGCGCACACCGACTCGCCCGGCTTCAAGCTCAAGCCGAAACCCTCGACGGCCGCTCACGGCTGGTTGCAGGCCGGGGTCGAGGTGTACGGGGGGCCGATCGTCGCCTCCTGGTTCGACCGTGAACTGGAGCTGGCCGGCCGCGTCGTGCACCGCGACGGCACCAGCCACCTGGTGCGGACCGGGCCCTTCGCCCGCATCCCGCACCTGGCCATCCACCTCGACCGCGAGCTGAACAGCGGCTTCGCCCCCGACCGGCAGCGCGAGGTCCAGCCGGTCTTCGGGGTCGGCGCGGCGAGCGAGGCCGACGTGGTCGGTCACCTGGCCGGGCTGGCCGGCGTCGACAGCGAGGCCGTCGCCGGCTACGACATCATCACCGTCGACAGCGCCGCGCCGGCCCGATTCGGTCAGGACGGCAAGCTGTTCGCCTCGGCCCGCCTCGACAACCTCTCCTCGGTGCACGCCGGGGTGACCGCGCTGCTGGCCGCCGAGCCGGCCGGCGCCATCGCGATCCTGGCCGCGTTCGACCACGAGGAGGTCGGCTCCGAGAGCCGCTCCGGCGCCGCCGGCCCGTTCCTGGCCGACGTGCTCGAGCGGGTGTCGTCCGCGCTCGGTGGCGACCGCTCCGATCTGGCCCGCGCCATCGCCGGCTCGTGGTGCCTCTCCTCGGACGCCGGTCACGCCGTACACCCGAACCGCCCGGAGAAGCACGACCCGGTGAACCGGCCCGTCGCCGGTGGCGGCCCCCTGCTGAAGATCAACGCGGTGCAGCGGTACACGACCGACGCGACCGGCGCCGCGCTGTGGGCCCGCACCTGCGCCAAGGCGGGCGTGCCGTGGCAGGAGTTCGTCTCGAACAACGCCGTCCCGTGCGGCTCGACGATCGGCCCGATGACGGCGGCCCGGCTCGGCATCCCCACGCTGGACGTCGGCATCCCGCTGCTGTCGATGCACTCGGCCCGCGAGCTCACCCACGTCGACGACCCGGCCTACCTGGCCGCCGCGATCACGGTGTTCCTCTCAGCGGGAGCCTGAGCAGAGAAACGAACGGCCCGTCCGCACGAAGCGGACGGGCCGTTCTCATCTCATCGGTGTCTAGAAGCGTCCACCACCGAGTTCGCGCGAGGCCCGGTGCTGGGCCTCCATGGCTACTCGACGGGCGGGACGGTGTGCCTCAGGTGTGTAGTCACTCTGAGGCCGACGCATTCGGGCACGGGACAACGCTTCTTGGAGGAGTCTCATCTTCGTTCCGTTCGGGTTCATCTCGATGCTCGGCTTTCGGGTGAGGGGGTTGGGGAGGGTGTTCACGTCATGCCGCCAGGCGGACGGAGTTGCGGGAGTCGAGTCCGTTCGCGGCGAGCCGCTCCTCGACCTCGTGGGCCAGCTCGGCGTCGCGCGCCACGTCAGCCTTACGGGGACGGCCACGCGGCCGCTTGCGCGGAACCACGGCACCGCGCTCGAAGATCTCGCCACCCCAGACACCCCAGGGCTCGTTCCGCTCGACCGCGCCGGCCAGGCACTCGACGCGCAGCGGGCAGTCCCCGCAGAGCGACTTGGCCAGTTCCAGCTGAGCCGGGGAGTCCGAGAACCACAGGTCCGGGTCGAACTTCCGACAGGGCAGGTTTGCCTCGATCTCGACGCTCACGTCGAGTGGGGCCAGCGCCAGACTCATAAAGCCCGGTCACCTCTCTCTTCTCTTCGATCTTCTGGATCGCCGTTCAGGTCGTGCGTCCGGCCGGTGAGCCGGCAAAAAATTAAGGCCGCGGATCCCGGTTACGGGTTCCGCGGCCTCGAGGTGAGCCGGAGGTCTGAGTCTGTCAGACCGGCCTTCCTCGAGGCGGGACACCGCTGCCACCATCCGTGTAGCGCTTGATGGAGACATTGCTGCCCTTGAACCCAGTGGTGCCTTCGATGCGCGCAGCGCCGCCCAGCTCGGCCCGGGCGGAGACCTGGTGCACCAGCGACACCGGAGCCCGCTCAGCGGCCAGCACTGCCACGGGGGCAGCCGACTGGAAAGCGGACGGAGCGCAGGCAAGGGTCAGCGGCATCGACGGTCGCGTCATCGTCATCTCGAAGATCTCCATGTCTGCCACCTCCTCCAATTGCTTGCACTCGTCTTCTGACCTCGCCGAACGTTGCCGCTCGGTGAGCTGTGTTCTGAGGCTATGCCTGCCCCACACGGGAGGGCAAACGAATTAACGGGTTGATTCTCAAAGTTTTTCCGAGGCGGCCGAAACCGGGTCCGCGCCACCGACCAGAGCGAACACCGCAGGCCCGTACTGACCGAGCTTCCGCGGCCCGATTCCGGCGATGGCCAGAAGCTCGGCCGGATTGCCCGGGCGGCGCTCGGCGATCGCCACCAACGTGGCGTCGGTGAACACCACGTAAGCAGGAACGCTGAGTTCTTCGGCCATAGTCGCGCGCCAAGTCTTCAGGCGCTCGTAGAGATCCTCGTCGAGATCGGACGGGCAGGTCGGGCAGCGGCCCAGCTTGCGGTCGGCGCCGGCCAGCAGCGTGGCCCCGCAGATGCGGCAGGACGAGACCTGCGGGCGCCTTCGGTCGGGTTTCCGACTCCGGTCGGCGCCGGCCCGTTCGGTCGTGGAGTGGCGCTCGAGCTGCGGCAGGAACCGGCAGGGGCGGCGGGCCCGTCCGCCCGACGAGCGCATCTGCCCGTACGAGAGCCACAGGTACTGCCTCGCCCGGGTGACCCCCACATAGAGCAGGCGGCGCTCCTCCTCCAGCTGCTCGGGCGTCTTGGCGTACGTGGTGGGAAGGGTTCCGTCGGCCAGGCCGACCAGGAAGACCGCGTCCCATTCGAGGCCCTTGGCCGAGTGCAGGGAGGCCAGGGTGACGCCGGCGACGGTCGGCGCGTGCTGCTGCTCGGCCCGGCGGGCCAGCTCGTCGTTGAAGCCGGACAGCGTCAGGTCGCGCTGCACGGCGCCGGCCTGGCCGATCGGCTCCAAAGTGGGGCTCTTCGCGTACTCCTCGGCCAGGGTGACCAGGGCGGCCAGCGCCTCCCACTGCTCACGGGCGGCGCCACCGGGCGGCGGCTTCTCGCGCTGCCATCCGGTCGCGGCCAGCCCCTCCACGACGGCCTGCACGAGCGGGGTCTCGCCGGGGATCGAGCGGACGGCCGCGCGCAGCGCGATCATGGCCTGGCGGATCTCGGTGCGCTCGAAGAACCGCTCGGCCCCGCGGACCACGTACGGCACCTCGGCCTCGGCCAATGCCTTTTCGTACGCCTCGGATTGCGCGTTCGTCCGGAAGAGCACCGCGATCTCGCTCGCCGGCGTGCCCGCGCCGATCAGCTCGCGGCACTTCTTGGCCACCGCGGCCGCCTCGCCCGTCTCGTCCGGGAAGATCTTCAGCTCGGGCTCGGCGCCGGGCGGGCGCTGGCCGACGAGTTCCAGCCGCAGCCGGGCCTCGTTGCCCCGGGCCTGCCGGATCACGGCGTTGGCCAGGCCGACGACCTGCGGGGTGGAGCGGTAGTCGCGGACCAGCCGGACCACCACCGCGTCGCGCCGCTGCCGCGGGAAGTCGATCAGGTACGACGCGGTGGCGCCGGTGAACGAGTAGATCGTCTGGCTGGCGTCGCCGACCACGGTCAGGTCGTCCCGGCCGCCCAGCCACGCCTCCAGCAGCCGCTGCTGGAGCGGGTTGACGTCCTGGTACTCGTCGACGACGAAGTGCCGGTACTGCGCGCGGATCTGCTCGGCCACGTCCGGGTGGTCCTCGATGCCCCAGACCGCGGCCCGCAGCATGTCCTCGAAGTCGATCACGCCCTGCCGCCGCTTGAGCTCCTCGTAGGCGGCGAAGACCTCGGCCACCTTGGCCGTCTCGAACGGCGGCTCGCGCAGCGCCTTGGTCGCCGCCACCGGGTACTCCCCCGGCTCGACCAGCGACGACTTGGCCCATTCGATCTCGCCGGCCAGGTCGCGGGCGCCGGTGCGGTCGGCCCGCACGCCGACCCGGGCCGCGGCCAGCCCGACCACCCGGGCCTTGCTCTCCAGCAGCTCGGGCATGGCCCGGCCCTCGAGCAGCCGCGGGGCGAAGTAGCGCACCTGGCGCAGCGCCGCCGCGTGGAAGGTGCGCGCCTGCACGCCACGGGCGCCGAGCTCGGTGAGCCGCGACCGCATCTCGGCGGCGGCGCGGGCGGTGAAGGTCACGGCCAGGATGTGCCGCGGGTTCACCTCGCCGGCCAGGGTCCGGTAGGCGATGCGGTGGGTGATCGCCCGGGTCTTGCCGGTGCCCGCGCCGGCCAGGATGCAGACCGGGCCCGCCGGGGCGGTCACCGCCGTCCGCTGTTCGGGGTCGAGCCCGGCCAGCACCGCATCAGTCAGCACAACAGGGAATCATGACACCCGGGTCGGGCGTTGTGGCTGAAGGCGCTGTGCCATGTGACCCATCCGAAGGGATCCTGACCGATGCTGACCATGTACTCGACGTCCTGGTGTGGCTACTGCCACCGCCTCAAGTCGCAGCTCGACCGTGAGGGCATCGCCTACGACGTCGTGGACATCGAGCGTGAGCCGGCCGCGGCCGACTTCGTGATGAGCGTCAACGGCGGCAACCAGACGGTGCCGACCTTGAAGTTCGACGACGGGTCGGCGCTGACCAACCCGTCCATCGTCCAGGTCAAGGAGCACCTGGCCGCGCTGGCCGCTAGCTGACCTCCGCCGGGGGCTGTTCCTCGGCCACCGCCGGCATGGGAATCGGGACGGCGAGCTTCTCGGCCTGCTTGATCAGGTCGTCGAGCTCGCCGTCGGTCATCGCCAGCTCGTCGGCGAGAGAAGCCGACAACAGCAGATGTACGCCGGAGCGGACGGTCCCGTCGATGTCCTCGACCGGCACCTTCTCGCCCAGCGCCTCGCGCACCAGCATCTCCGCGTCGAGCGCGGGCAGCGCCGCCGCGGCGTGGAAGTTCACCGCCGTGGCCACGCTGCGGCCGATCTCGGCCAGCGGGCTGTCGGTCAGGAAGCGGCGGCGCACCATGAGACCGAAAGCGATCTCCCACACGCGCCGCTCCGTGTCGCCCGCCGGCGCGCTCAGCCGGGCCGGCACGTCGTTGCGGGCCACCGCCTGCAGCAGGTGGCCGAGCCGCGGCTCGGGCGGGAAGACGGCGCTCACGACGACCGCTCCACCCGGTGCTCGGCCTGCTCGACCAGGTCGATGAGGTGGGCCGGCGGGATGCCGGGCGGGCGTACGAGATCGCCCACGACGTAACAGATCAGCTCGAAGCGGCGCAGGTCCGGAATCCGGTACGCCAGGTCGGGCTCGCCGACGGCCGACCTGATCACCGCCTCGGCCTCGCGCGCCAGCGCGCCGCCGGTCGGCAGGGATTGGTATTCGAGCAGGTCGCGCACATATCCGGTGACGTCCCGCGGGTCACGCCCGACGAAGCTGCGGCGCACCGCCACGGTGAACAGCTCGCGCAGCAGCCGGACCGCGCCCGGTGAATCGCTCAGACGGGACAGCGACCGCGCCGGGTGCTCCTCACCGAGTGCCTCGAGGACGAGCCGGCCCGCCGCCGTCGCCGTCTTGACTAATGTCCCGTTTTGTACCACATACGGATGTTAATGCCGGGCCTACGGGATCAGTGCCGGAATGCTGGAGTCCAGCAGACCCTGCCCCTTCAGTACGCCGTACAGCGGCGTGGTCTGCGGAAAGTGACCCCAGGCGTGGTCGCCGCTGCCGTCTCCGGCATGCCCGAGCAGCTGGCGCTGCACGTCGGTGAAGCCGGCCCACTCGGGGCGGTGCGGCAGGTCGGCGGTCTCGTCGCGGCCGGCGATCCAGCGGTACGTGTACCCGAAGAACGCGCCGACCCGGGTGACCGGCGAGTAGTTGTCGGACCGGGCGTGCCACAGGCGGCGGTCGAAGACGACCAGATCGCCGGGGCCGGCCGTGATCTGGAGGGCGCCCTCGGGCTGGGGCCACGGCACGCCGCGGGTCGGCGGCCCGGGCAGCCAGTTGGTCTTGTGACTGCCCGGCAGAACGGTGAAATTGCCGCGGCCGGGCTCACTCACATCGGAAAGCCAGTACGCGAGCTTCACCGACATCATCGGGCGCGGATCGGTTTCGATCTCCCGGTTCTGCCGGCCCCCGTCCTGATGCCAGTGCCACCAGTCCTTCTGCTTCCGCTGAATCTGCGGATGCACGTCGATGTGCGAGTGATAGACGTGCACGTTCCAGCCGAGCAGCGACCAGACATAGCGGAACGCCACCGGGTGGTCGAGCAGGAAGGCCAGCTCGGGCAGCGAGGTCACCGCGGAGAGCTGGTGCAGGGCGCCGGTCGGCCCGAGGCCGTGACCGCCCGGCTCGCCCGCCCGCTGAAAGGCGCCGAGAACAGCGGTGCGGGCGACGTCGATCTCGCTGGAGGACAACACCCCACGTACGACGAGAAAGCCGTCCCGGTCGAACTGAGCGCGCTCGCCGGTCGTCATCGGAGCCCATGCGGGCGCTTCCACCTGCGTCATCGAATTTCCACCTCTCGGTCTTTGTATAGCGAAGACGAGTCGGTGGCGGGCCAGGGTTACCAAGGAAGCCGAAAACTTTTTTGATTAGAGAAAGTTCAAACAGCCAGCCAGCTCTCAATGAGATAGAAAGCAATCGAAGAAGGCATCGGGAGGCCCATCCGGACACCCGTTTCCGGGTGGTGGTAGTCGCCCGCGATCATCTTCGCGATGTCGTCGCGGGAGAACCAGTGCGCCTGGTCGATCTCCGCCGGGTCGAGCGTGAGCGGCTGATCGGGGTCGGCCGTCGCGTGGTAGCCGAGCATCAGCGAGCCCGGGAACGGCCAGGACTGGCTGCCCGCGTACCGCAAGGTCTTCAGCCGCAGGCCGACCTCCTCGCCGACCTCGCGCACGACGCTGGCCTCGGCCGACTCGCCCGGCTCGACGTAGCCGGCCAGGCAGGAGAAGCGCAGCCCACCGTCCGGCGCCGCGCCCCAGGTGGCGTTGTGGCCGAGCAGGCAGCGGCCCTCGGGCCCGGGCCGGCCGTCGTGCACCAGCACGATCATGGCCGGGTCGGTGCGCGGCCACATCGTGTTGCCGTCCTCGTCGACCCGGGCCCAGCCGGCCTCGATCACCTTGGTCGGCTGACCGGTACGCGGCGAGAACTTGTGGCTCCGATGCCAGTTGCCGAGCGCGGCGGCCGTCGTGAAGATACCGGCGTCACGGTCGCTGAGCAGGTGGCCGACGTCGCGCAGGGTCGCCGGGCGGGCGCCGGAGACCTCGGGCAGCGCCGCGTCGACGGTCCAGAGCGGGGTGCCGTCGCGGTCCTCGCCGAGGAACCAGTGCTCACCCTCCGGCGCCTCGGCCGAGCCGACCAGGACCAGGGCGTCCTGCCGGACCAGGGCACGACCGCCCTTGGACAGGTCGATGACGAGGACCAGGCCCCGCTTCCAGGCCTCGGACAACCAAGCTTCGTCAGTACGATGGTGGGCCGCCCGGTCCAGGGTGGTGCGGGCCAGTGGCGGCGAACCGGGCTGCTCGTGCAGGTCGGGTTGTTCGGGAGCGCTCACTCGGCGCCGCGTTCCACGGTCGTGAGCGCGGAGAGCGGGCCCTCGACCTTGTCGGCGTCGCCGAGCACGACGGTGACCGCCCGGGACGGCGCGAGGAACCGCGACGCCACGTCGGCCACCTGCTCACGGGTGGCCGAGGCGAGCGCGGCCGTGTACTCGCGCAGGTGGTCCAGGCGCAGGCCGATGCCGGCGTACATGCCGGCCAGGCCGGCCAGCCCGGCCTGGGTGGACATGCTCAGCCGCAGCGTGCCCAGGGCGTAGCGCCGGGCCTGCTCCAGCTCGTCCTCGCCGGGCGGGAGGCTGGCGATGCGGCCCAGCTCGTACACGGTCTCGAGCAGCGACGGGCCGGTCACCTCGGTGGCCACCTCGGCCGACACCATCAGCGCCGAACCGGCCGCGAAGTGCTCGATGCCGGTGTGCGGGCCGTACGTGTAGCCCTTGTCCTCACGGATGTTCTCGACCCAGCGCGACGAGAAGTAGCCGCCGAAGACCAGGTTGGCCAGTTGCAGGGCGGCGTAGTCGGGGTCGGTGCGCTCCAGCGCCGGCAGCGCCATCCGCAGCGACGACTGCACCGCGCCCGGCCGGTCGACGAGCAGCAGCGGGCCCGGCTCCAGCGGCGGGGTGGGCGGGATCGTGCCGTCCTTGGCCGGGCCGGTCCAGCTGCCGAGCGCCTTCTCGGCGGCGTCGATCGCCTTTTCCGGGTTGATGTCGCCGACCAGCACCAGCACCGCGCCCTCGGGGCGGACCCGCTCGGCGTGCAGCGCGCGCAGCTGGGCCGGGCGGACGGCGCGGACCTGCTCCGGCTCGGGGGTCTGGATGGCGTACGGGTGCTTGCCGTAGATCCGCTTGAGCAGGGCCGTGCGGGCCAGGTGGGCCGGCTGGCTCTGCGCGACCTGGATGTGGTCGATCAGGCGGTCGCGCTCGGTGGCGACCTCGTCCTTGGGGTAGCCGGGGTCGGTCAGCACCGCGGCCAGGATCTCGAGCATCCGGTCGAGCCCCGCGGCCAGCGAGTTGCCGCTGATCAGCAGCTTGTCGGGGTCGAGGCCGGCGGAGAGGCCACCACCGACCGCCTGCAGCTCGGCCGCGATGTCGACGCTGGTCATCGTGCCGGTGCCGGTGAACAGCGCCTGCGACAGCAGGGTGGCCCGGGGCAGCGGCGACTTGCCGAACGGCACCCGCAGCCGCAGCTCGACCAGCGGAACCGCGGGCCGCCGGATGGCGATCACGGTGAGTCCGCCGGCGATGGTGCGCTCGGCCTCGCGGGGAAGCTTGAGCTTGGCGTCCGGGATCAGGTCGGGCAGGACTTTGGTGCTCATGCGGTAGCTCCCGGAATGACCTCGACAGTGGCGCGACGTTCGGGGCGCAGGGTGGCCGCGGCGGCGACGATCTGCGCCTCGGTCACCTCGCCGACCAGCTTGGGCAGCTCGTTGAGCATTTCGGGGCGGCCGCGCTGCAACTCGAGCACGGCCATCGGCAGCGCCCGGCCGAGCACCGGGTCGGTGTCGCGCAGCAGGTGGGTGGCGATACGGGCCTGGGTGCGCTCGAGCTCGCCGGGCCGCAGTCCGTCGACGGCCAGCCGGTCGAGCTCCTCGTCGACCGTGCGCAGCACCTTTTCCGCGTCGCCGCCGGGCGGCATGTGCGCCTGCAGGAGCAGCGCGGTGGGGTTGCGCACCTGGAACTCGTCGCCCATGAAGCCGATGTAGCCACCGATGCTGGTCACCGTGCGGTCGCGCTGCACCAGGCGCTCGACCAGGCGGGACGCGTCGCCGTCGGTGAGCACCTCGGCCAGGACCACATAGGGCAGGTAGTCCGGGAAGGCGCCGATCGGGTCGGGCACCCGCCAGGCGCTGGCCACGCCGGGCAGCGGGGCCAGGCGGTCGGTGTACGTGTCGCGGCGCTCGCTGTCGAGGTCGGGCTCGTCGAAGTCGGGCCGCTCGGGCGCGGGCCGGGCCGGCACGTCGCCGAAGTGCCGCTTGATCATCTCGGTGGCCGTGGCCACGTCGAAGTCACCGGCCACCGCGAGCGTCGCGTTCCCGCAGGCGTAGTAGCGGTCGAAGAAGTTCTGCGCGTCCTCGACGGTGGCGCTGTCGAGGTCGCCGAAGGAGCCGTAGCCGTCGTGGGAGTTGGCGAACGTGGAGAACATCACCGGGGGCAGGCGCAGCCACGGGAACCCGCCGTACGGCCGGTTCAGCACGTTGACCCGGATCTCCTCCTTGACCACGTCGATCTGGTTGAGCAGGTTCTCCTCGGTGAGCCGGGGCCCGCGCATGCGGTCGGCCTCGAGGAACAGGGCCCGCTCGAGCGCGCCGGACGGCAGCGCCTCGTAGTAGTCGGTGAAGTCGAGGTGGGTCGAGCCGTTGAAGGTGCCGCCGGCGCCCTGCACGTGCCGGAAGTGCGCCAGCTTCTCCAGGTTTTCCGAGCCCTGGAACATCAGGTGCTCGAAGAGATGGGCGAAGCCGGTGCGGCCCTCGGGCTCGGAACGGATGCCGACGTCGTACACGACCGCCACGCCGACGACCGGGGCGCTGCGATCGGGGGTGAGCACCACCCGCAAACCGTTGTCCAGGGTGAATCGCTCGACCGGATATTTCGTCGCGGGGATCTTGATTCTGCGCGCCACAAAATGACATTAGCGCCTTCGGCGGCCACTGTGGCGGCGGCCGGTCACCGAGTGATCGCATCCCGTCATACGGACGGGGGTTGACCCGGGGGTTGCGTCCAATCTCTACTTAGACCATTATTCCTATCCGCTAGATAGGTAAGACAGACAATGGCGCGGCCGGTCAGGGGGAACCGTGTACGTCTCGGCGCGAACCGACTACGCCGTCCGGGCGATGCTCGCCGTCGCCGCGGAGCACCCGCACCTGGTCAAGGCCGCGACACTGGCCGCCGCCCAGGACATCCCGCTCAGCTTTCTGCAAGGCATCCTGCTCGACCTGCGCCGCTCCGGCCTGTTGCACAGCCACCGCGGCGTCGACGGCGGATACGCCCTGGCCCGCGCGGCCACCGAGATCACGGTCGGCGACGTCGTCCGCGCGGTCGGGGGCGCCCTGACCACCGTGCGCGGCATGCCCACCGGCACCACGGCCTACCGCGGCGCGGCCATCGGGCTGCGCGACGTGTGGGTCGCCGTCGAGGAGGCCATCGAGGGCGTCGTCGACCACCGGACCCTGGCCCAACTCAACAACATCTAGGAGTAGAGAGCCATGAGCTCCCGCACCATACGTGCGCTCGCCCTCGCCGCCACCGCCGTGCTGTCCGCCTCGCTCCTGTCCGCCTGTGGCGACGACGACAGCGCCGGCGGCAGCACCTCGGAGGCGAGCGCCATCCGCCTCGGCTACTTCCCCAACATCACCCACGCCCCGGCCCTGATCGGTGTCAACAAGGGCTACTTCCAGACCGCGCTCGGCAGCACCAAGCTCGAGACGAAGACCTTCAACGCCGGACCGGCCGCCATCGAGGCGCTGTTCTCCGGTGCGATCGACGCCACGTACATCGGCCCGAACCCGGCCATCAACGGCTGGGCCCAGTCCAAGGGCAGCGGCCTGAAGATCATTGCGGGCAGCACCTCCGGCGGCGCCGGGCTCGTGGTCAAGGAGGGCATCAACAGCCCGGCCGACCTCAAGGGCAAGAAGATCGCCACCCCGCAGCTGGGCAACACCCAGGACGTCGCGCTGCGCGCCTGGCTCAAGGAGAACGGCCTCAACGCCGACACGCAGGGCGGCGGGGACGTCTCCGTGCTGCCGCAGGACAACGCGACAGCGCTCCAGGCGTTCGCGCAGGGCTCGATCGACGGCGCCTGGGTGCCCGAGCCCAACCTGAGCCGCCTGGTGCTCGAGTCCAAGGGCAAGGTGCTGGTGAACGAGAAGGACCTGTGGCCCAACGGGCTGTTCGTCACCACCCACCTGATCGTCACCCAGGACTTCCTCAAGAAGTACCCGGCCACCGTGAAGAAGCTGCTCCAGGGCCACCTGCAGGCCCTCGACGAGATCGAGAAGGACAACGCCGGCGCCCAGAAGGCGGCCAACGAGCAGATCAAGGCGCTCAGCGGCAAGCCGCTCAAGGACAACGTGCTCGAGTCCTCGTTCAAGAACCTGACCTTCACCGCCGACCCGGTCGCCTCGTCGCTGTACACCAGCGCGAAGCACGCCGAGGACGTCGGTCTGCTCAAGCCGGTCGATCTCAAGGGCATCTATGACCTCGGGCCGCTCAACGAGCTGCTCAAGGCCGCCGGTAAGCCCGAGATCAGCGACTCCGCGGCCTGACATGAGCGTCCTTCAGCTGGAGAACATCTCCAAGGAGTACGGCTCACTACTGGCCCTGGACCGGGTCTCGCTCACCGTCCAGCGAGGCGAGTTCGTCTGCCTGCTCGGCGCGTCCGGCTGCGGCAAGAGCACCCTGCTCTCCCTCGTGGCCGGGCTCGACCAGGTCAGCGGCGGAACGCTGGACATCGGCGACCGCAAGGTCTCGCTGATGTTCCAGGAGGCGGCCCTGTTCCCGTGGCTCTCGGTGCGGGCCAACGTCGAGCTGCCGTTGCGGTTGCAGGGCGCGGGCCGGGCCGAGCGCCGGCAGCGGGCCGACGAGCTGCTGGAGATCGTCCGGCTGCGGGGCTTCGGCGACAAGCGGCCGCACGAACTGTCGGGTGGCATGCGCCAGCGCGTCGCGCTGGCGCGCGCCCTGGCCCAGAACGCCGACGTCCTGCTCATGGACGAGCCGTTCGGGGCGCTCGACGCGATGACCCGCGACATCCTGCACGACGAGCTCGAGCGGATCTGGCGGGAGCAGGAGCTGACCGTCCTGTTCGTCACGCACAACGTGCGCGAGGCGGTTCGGCTCGGCGACCGGGTCATCCTGCTCAGCAGCCGTCCGGGCCGGGTGATCGAGGACTACGCGGTCACCCACGAGCGCCCCCGGCGCATCGACTCCCCCGAGGTCTCGGTCCAGGCCGCCGAGATCACCGATCGGCTCCGCGCGGAGGTGGCCCGTCATGGCAACTGAAACCCTGGACCGGGCCGTCAGCGGCCTGGACGCGCTGGAGCTCGCGCCGAAGCGCCAGAGGGGCAACGCCGGCAAGCGGATCTGGAAGAGCACCTGGCCCAAGCTCCTGGCCATCGCGATCGTCCTGCTCGTCTGGCAGATCACGGTCTGGGCCGAGTGGAAGCCGATCTACGTGCTCCCGTCGCCCGAGACGGTCTTCACCGACCTCGGCACGGTGATCACGACGGCCGACTTCTGGGACGGCGTACGGGTGACGATGACCCGGGCCTTCACCGGCTTCCTGCTGGCCGTGGTCATCGGCACGGTGATCGGGGCGCTGGTCTCCCAGTTCGCCCCGCTGCGGGCGGCGATCGGCTCGCTGATCACCGGCCTGCAGACGATGCCCTCGATCATGTGGTTCCCGCTGGCCATCCTGCTCTTCCAGCTCAGCGAGAGCGCCATCCTGTTCGTGGTGGTGCTGGGCGCGGCCCCCTCGGTGGCGAACGGCCTGATCAGCGGCATCGACTACGTGCCGCGGACGTGGCTGCGGGTGGGCCAGGTGCTGGGGATGCGCGGCCTCGCGAAATACCGGCACCTGATCCTGCCGGCGTCGCTGCCGTCGTTCATCTCCGGGCTCAAGCAGGGGTGGGCGTTCTCGTGGCGCAGCCTGATGGCGGGTGAGCTGCTGGTCATCGTGCCGGGGGCGCTGTCCATCGGCGTACGGATGCAGCAGGCCCGCGACCTCAGCGACTCGAGCCTGGTCATCTGCTACATCATCGTCGTCCTGATCATCGGCATCCTGATCGACGTCCTCTTCAACGCCGCCGACAACGCCCTGCGCAAGCGCTGGGGCCTCTTGTCCTCCTAGAGAGGCCGCACCGATTTGAGTACGTCGTCGACCACGTAATCGAACTGTTTGTGGGTTCCCGGGATCGAGACGTACAGGACCGCGGCCGTCGTCTTTCCGACGTCGATGACCGCCACCGCCGAGAGCTCGTCGGTGGCGGTCAGGCCCGGGGACGTGAAATGCAGGCGGAACTCGCTCACCCAGGCCGGACGGCCGCCCAGCGTGGTCAGCTCGTCCCGGATGGCGTCCATCGTGTTCGGCTGCGGGTAGTACTCGGCGCGCACGTCGGACGCCACCTGACGGCCCACGCACTCCAGGTTCAGCGTCACCGCGTCGTTGTCGGCCGCCGGCACCGCGGCCGACAGGATCGAGGCGTGGTAGCTGCCGCCGCTGTACTGCTCGGTGACGAAGTGCTGGCCGACCTTGTACGGAACCTCGAGCGTCCCGGCCCGCCAAACGGTGTCCCACGAAACCCACGGGGCGCCGTAAGCCTTGTAGGAGATGCCGGCCTCGGTGTCTGCCGTCCGCTTGCCCGACTCCGGCGGCGGGGCGGTGGGCGCCTGGGTCGCGCCGGCACTGGGCGACTCGCTGGGCGCCGGGCAGGCCTGCGCGAGGGGCGGCCGGACATCGGTCGGCGCCGAGGCCCGGTCGCGGAACGGATTGGTGTCCGACGAGAGCACCACGACCAGCAAAATGGTCAGACCTAAAGCGAGAATGCCCCCGGCGATCGCGGCGAAAATCCGGATCTGCCGCTTCTGCCGGTCTTTGTCATCGCCGCCTTTGTCTCCGTGCGGCGGATCCGACGGCGGATCCGACGGTGGCGGCGGCTGCGACGGCACACCCGTGACGAGCCCGGAGCCGAAGCCACCGCCCGGTCGTTGCCACGTCTGGTCGGACATGAATCCCAGTGAACACCACGATCGTGAACGGGCCCTAGACGCCCCCGACCAAGGCCATCATCTGGTGCCACACGGCGGGAGCGACGCCGGCCGGATCGGACAGAGCCGGATACCACGGGGTGAAGGCCACGGCGAGAACCAGCACGACACCCACCGAGGCGAAGGCGAACACGAATGCCAGCTCCCGGCGGGCCGAGGGACCCCGCATGCCGTCGCCTCCCCTCTCGAAAAAAGACCAGACAATGGTTAGACGCTCGATAGGGGCGTTCCGTTGCATCCGGCCCAGGAGAAATTCAGCGAGTTCCGCTACCGTCTTGCCATGGAACTCGTGTATCCCCCGGTCGTCGCGACAGCGAAGGCTTGGTTCCGCGCGCTCGACATGAAGATTCAGATCGACGGAGCCGAGAACATCCCGTCGGAGGGCGGGGCGGTTCTAGCGAGCAACCACGTGAGCTATCTGGACTTCATCTTCTGCGGGCTCGGCGCCCAGCCGGCCAAGCGGCTCGTCCGTTTCATGGCCAAGAAGAGCGTTTTCGACCACAAGATCAGCGGCCCGTTGATGCGCGGCATGCGGCACATCCCGGTCGACCGCGACGCCGGCGCCGCGTCGTTCCGCGAGGCGACTCAGGCCCTCAAGGACGGCGAGGTGGTCGGCGTCTTCCCGGAGGCGACGATCAGCGAGTCGTTCACCGTCAAGGAGCTCAAGTCCGGGGCGGTGCGGCTGGCCCGTACGGCCAAAGTGCCTTTGGTCCCCATGGTGGTCTGGGGGCCGCAGCGGCTCTGGACCAAGGGGCACAAGAAGGAGCTGGGCAAGCGCCACGTGCCGATCATCATCAAGATCGGCGAGGCGATCGAGATGCCCAAGGGCGTGTCGCCCGACGCGCTCACCGCGACGCTCAAGGAACGGCTCAGCGCGCTTCTGGACGCGGCCCAACGGGCGTACCCGGACAAGCCCTCCGGTCCTGAGGACCGCTGGTGGCTCCCGGCCCACCTGGGCGGCACCGCGCCGCTGCCCGAGGCCGCGGCGGTCTGACCACGCCGGAAACGAAGCGGCGCCGCACCCCGGCCGGGGTGCGGCGCCGTTCTTGTCGTGCTACCTGCTACCTGATCTGGACGGAGATCAGAGCGGGCGGATGTTCGCGGCCTGCGGGCCCTTCTGGCCCTGCGTGACCTCGAACTCCACACGCTGGTTCTCGTCCAGCGAACGGTAGCCGGAAGTCTGGATAGCGGAGAAGTGGGCGAAGACGTCGGCGCCGCCGTCGTCCGGGGTGATGAACCCGAAGCCCTTGTCCGCGTTGAACCACTTCACAACGCCGGTAACCATGCTCGTCTCCTCGACGGTCGATCGTTCCCGACCAGTATGGACGGGAACGAAATAGTAAGACCCACACTTCGTGAGTCTCGTGCTGTCGTACTGATCGCCCGTACCGGAGAAACCCGGGTTACGACAAAGAGCGCCTGGGGCAGACTTCCCCACAGGCGCTCCTGAGTACTTGGGAACCAAACTGACAACGCGGAGAGCCTAACACGAAGAAGGGGGACTGCCGGTGATCGGAGTACAACTCGCGGGACAGCTCAAGGAGGCCGGGCTGACCTGGAAACCGGCGCTGGGCGACCGGTTCGCCATCCCCGATCGGGACCTGGACGACGAGGTCTTCGTCCTCAGCAACATGACCATCGAGGTGCATTCGATGCCGGAGGGGCCGGTGATCGGCTTCAACGGCACCACCGAGTGGGCCCTCGACGACGTCGAAATGGACGAGACGGTGTGGCTGCCCCGCGAGGATCAGCTGCGCGAACTCCTCGGCGGAACGTTCCAGCAGCTCAGGCGGGGACCCGACGGGTACGAGGTGCTGATCGACCTGCTCGGCGAGCAGCGGAGTTTCGCGGCGGAGACGACCGAGGGGGCGTACGCGGCAGCCCTGTTGCACCTTTTGGCGGCGGCCGGGCTCAATCACCCGTTGGAGTAGGTATCCGCTCGACCAGGGCGGCCAGCTCCTCGGCGCTGAGCAGGTCGACCGGGCGTACCGTGACCTGCTCGCGGACGTAGTGGAAGGCGGCCCGGACCCGGTTGACCGGCACCCCGGCCAGCGAGGCCCAGGCGATCCGGTACGCCGCGAGCTGAATCGCGGCCGCCTCGGCGTCGGCGCCCTCGGGCCGGCGGCCGGTCTTCCAGTCGATGACGTCGTACCGGTTGGCCGACTCGGCGAAGACCGCGTCCATCCGGCCGCGTACGACCACCCCGGCGATCGTGGTCGCGAACGGGACCTCGACCTCGACCGGCGTACGGTCGGCCCACTCGCTGGCCAGGAACGCCTCCTGCAGCGCGGCCAGTTCCTCGTCGGCGGCCGCGTCCTCGTCGGCCGCACCCGGCAGCTCGTCGATGTCGATCAGCCGCTCGGCGCCGAACCGCTGCTCCAGCCAGGTGTGGAAGGCCGTGCCGCGCCGGGCGTGCGGCATCGGCCGGGGCGGCAGCGGGCGGCGCAGCGACCGGGCCAGCGCCTGCGGGTCGCGGCGCAGCACGACCAGCTGCGAGACGGACAGGTGCCCGGGCAGGGCCACCTCGATCGGGCCGTCCCGGCGGGCCCGCTCGTCACGCTCGGCCAGCAGCAGATCGGCCTCCGTACGCCACCGGTCGATGTCCTCCTGCCCGTCGGCCGGCATGCCGGCCAGATCGGCGGCCAGGCCGGCCCGGGCCAGGATCTCCGGTTCCTGCTCGGCCAGCTCGACGAACGCCTCGGCGGCCGACGGATCGGGCTGGGCGATCATCCGGCGGATCAGGTCGGCCGCGGCGGCCATGGCCGGGCGCCGCCGGCCCAGCGGGTCGGACGGCCACTCCACCCGCTTGTCCTGCTGGTCGGCCGGGTTCGTGGCACCCGGGGCGGGCTCCGGCGTCCAGACGTCGACCACCCCGGCGCCCTCGTCGCAGGTCGCGCGGATCTCGTCCAGGAAGACCGACGGGCCGCGCGGGCGCTTCACGCCGTCGCCCCACCAGTAGCCGGAGCAGAGCAGCAGGCGCCGGGGCCGGGTCACCGCGACGTAGGCCAGGCGGCGTTCCTCCCGCTCGTCGTGCTCCCGCCAGGCCCGGCCGAACGCGGTGACCGCGCCGACCACGTCCTTCTGGTCCAGCGCCTCGGACAGGTCGAGCCGCGGCAGGCCGTCCCGGTCGCCACGCAGCGGGAACGGCAGGACGCCCACACCCATCAGATAGTGGTCGGTGTTGCGGCTCTGCCCCGGCCACACGCCGCGGCTCAGGCCGGCCACCGAGACGACATCCCACTCCAGGCCCTTGGCGGCGTGCGCGGTGAGGATCTGCACCGCCCCCTCGACCACGTCGACCTGACCCGGCTCGAGGCCCCGCTCCTCCTCCTCGGCCGCGGCCAGGAAGGCGAGGAACCCGGCCAGCGTGCCCCCGTCGGTCTCGGCGGCGTAGCGGGCGGCGGTGTCGCCCAGCGCGTCCAGATGGCCCCGGGCCAGGCCGGCGTCGCCGGCCGCCCAGCCGCGCACCGCGACCTCGACGTCCAGGCCCGCGGTCCGCTCGATGTCCGCCACCAGATCGGGCAACGGCTGGTCCAGGCGCTGCCGCAGGGCACTCAATTCCCGGCTGTACGCGTGCAGGCGCGCATAGCCCTCGGCCGAGTACAGCTGCGGCGCGCCCAGGTCGGCCATCGCCTCGACCAGGGTGGCGTCGTCGAGACGGTCGCCGACCACGTCGTCCGGCTCGGCCCCGGCCACGACGGCGGCCCGGGCCGCGGCCAGCTGACGGGCCCGCCGGTGCAGCGCCACCAGGTCGCGCGGGCCGATCCGCCAGCGGGCGCCGGTGAGCAGGCGCAGCAGCGAGGCCCCGTCCGTCGGATCGGCCAGCACCCGCATCGTGCAGACGACGTCGCGTACCTCCGGGGTGTCCAGAAGCCCGCCCAGGCCGACCACCTCGACCGGCAGCCCCCGATCGCGCAGCGCCTCCTCGATCGCCGCGATCTGGCTGCGCACCCGGACCAGGACGGCGCTGGTCGGCCGCTTCTCGATCGGGATCTCGTCGGGCGGCGAGCCCGGCATCCCGGCGGCGATCTGCCAGGCCCGCAGCATCGAGTCGGCGATCCAGTCGGCCTCGTCGGCGAAGGTCGGCAGCAGCGCGCACGAGACCGTACGGCCACCGACATCGGACACCTTCGCCGCCGACCGCAGCTCCTCGACCCGGGCGCCGAACGCCCGCAACGGCTCGGAGAGCACATTGGCGACCTGAAGAATCTCGGGGCGGTTGCGCCAGCTGCGGGTCAGCGCCCGGATCCGGGCCCGAGTGCCGTCGCGGCGGGGGAACTCGGACGGGAACCGCTCGAGCGTGCCGGCCGAGGCGCCGCGCCAGCCATAGATCGACTGGCAGGGGTCGCCGACCGCGGTGACCGGGTGACCGCCGCCGAACAGATTGTTCAACATGGTCACCTGCGCGTGGCTGGTGTCCTGATACTCGTCCAGTAGGACGATCTTGAAGCGGCCTCGCTCGATCTCACCCACCTCGGGATGATCGCGGGCCACCGTCGCGGCCCGGGCCATCTGATCGCCGAAGTCCATCGCCTCCAGGTCGAGCTTGCGCTGCTCGTAGAGGCGAACCAGCGGAAGCAGGGTGAGACGCAGGCGCTGCCGGCCCAGCATGTCGGACACGTCCTTGTAGACGCGGCCGGGCAGCTCCTGCACCTCGGCGAAGAACCGGCCGGTCCACGCGGCCAGATCGTCCGGGGCGACCAGATGCTCGGCCAACTCGCCGGACAGGGCCAGCACGTCGTCGGTGACGGTCCCGGGCGCCCGGTTCACGCCGGTCATCTCGCCCGTGTACGACCGGACCAGCGAGTCGACGATCTGCCAGCGGGCGGCCTCGGTGAGCAGGCGGGCCGACGGTTCGAAACCGGCGCGCAGGCCGTGCTCGGTCACGACCCGGGCCGCGTACGAGTGATAGGTCGAGATCGTGGCCTCACCGGCCAGCGCGTCATCCCGGCCGAGGCGGCGAACAAGCTGGCCGAGGCGCGTGCGGACCCGGTGGGCGAGCTCGCCGGCCGCCTTGCGGGTGAAGGTCAGGCCGAGGATCTCGTCCGGGTGGGCGTAGCCGTTGGCGACCAGCCAGACCACCCGCGAGGCCATCGTCTCGGTCTTGCCGGACCCGGCCCCCGCCACCACGAGCAGCGGCTCGACCGGCGCGGAGATGATCTCGGCCTGCTCCGGAGTGGGCCGGTGCAGCCGGAGAAGCCGCGCCAGCTCCTCCGGCGTGTAACGGGGCCCGGCATCGGCGCGGCGGCGCGGCGCCGACGGCTCGTCGGCGAAAAGACTCGGCTGGGTCACTGCTCCACCACTTGGCGGCCTTTACCGGAGATGGGGCAACTGGTGCGGACCGGGCAGACCCGGCAACGACTGTTGGCGACGGCCGAGAAAGTGGCGGCGGCCATCGTCTCGGCGGTCCGCCGGACCATCGCCTGCGCCCACTCGGGATCGGCGGCGTCGGCCAGCGGCAGCTGCATCTGCTCGCGGGCGTCCTTGCCGGGCCCGAGCTGCACGAGGGCGGCGCCGCCGGACTCGTCGCCGTAGTCGCCGAAGGCGCCGGCCTGCACGGCGGTCTGATAGCCGGCGAGCTGGGCGTGCTCCTCGAGATCGGCGGAGGAGACGGCGGTGGTCTTACCGGTCTTGAGATCGATGACCACCAGGCGCCCGTCGTCGTCGATCTCGAGCCGGTCGACCCGCCCGGTCAGCTCGATCGGCCGCCGCTCGTCCTCCAGCCGCACGGTGAACTCGTGCTCGATGGCGAGAAGCCGCCGAGGATTGGAGGCGAGCCAGCGCAACAGCTTGTCGACCATGCCCTGGGCGCGTTCCTGCTCGGGCCCGGCCAGCCAGCGGGCGGCCAGCTCGATCGCGTCGAAGCGAGCGCTCACGTACTCGACCAGCTTCTCCCGATCGGCGTTGGCGTTCTCGGCCAGCATGGCGGCGGCGTGGACCAGGTTGCCGACCCCCTGAGCGGGCCCGGCCGGGGCGGCGCCGCCATGCCTTTCCAAGAGCCAGCGGAGGCTGCATCGGAGGGCGCTCTCCATCGAGGAGGGAGTGACCTTGACGGGCTCCCCCTCGTCGACGAGGGGCCGGTCGTCGGAAAGGGGCCGCAGCCCCCACCACTCGTCCGGGTGGGCCCCGGGCACACCGGCCCGGGCCAGTTTGGCCAGTTCCGCCGCCGCGGCCCGCCGCCGGCTGGGCGTCTGGTTGCTGCCGACCACGACCGTACGAAGCTCGGCCACCAGCGCCGCCAGAGTGAGCGCCCGAGGAGGGCGCCCCATGGTCAGCTCGCCGGGCTCCCCCTGCGCCCGCTCCTCGTCCGCCCGCTCGTCGCCCGCGTGCTCACTGCCCGCGTGCTCGCTGGCCGCGTGCTCACTGCCCACGTGCTCGCTGGCCGCGTGCTCGCTGGCCGCGTGCTCACTGCCCACGTGCTCACTGCCCACGTGCTCACTGCCCACGTGCTCACTGCCCACGTGCTCGCCGGCCGCGTGTTCTCCGCCCGCTTGTTCTCTGGGCGCCTGCTCTTCGCCTGCGCGGACGTCGCCCGCCGGGTCCTCGCTCGGCCGGCCGGCCGGTGTCTCATAACCCGGCTCGATGTCGGCCCGCGGCCCGAACAGGATCGCCTCTTCGAGCCGAGCCTCGGATGCCCGGCTCGGATTCGCGCGTGCCTGCCCGAGGGGGGTCAGCGGCGTCGGTTCACCGTCAGGCGCGGACGTGCCACCGGCCGGGGACGGGTCGTGGTCCTGCTCGGTTTCCCACGGGTCCGGGTCGGATGGGCCGGGGTCGGAGTCGTCCGGATCGGGCTCGGTCGGGCCCGGGTCGGACGGGTCGGCGTCGGGCTCGGTGGGACCCGGGTCGCCGGGGTCTGGTGGTGGGGATTCGGGGCCCGGCTCGGGTTCGGCCAGTTCGCTGAGGAAGCGGCTGGGCTGTTCCTCGCCCTCGGAACCGCCGACGCCGGCCGAGGCGACGGCGGTGGCGATCAGTTTGCGGCGGGCCCGGGTGGCGGCCACATAGAACAGACGGCGTTCCTCGTCGAGCATGGCCGAGGTCTGACCGACGACCGCGGCCGCGCCGGAGGCGGCCCGGCCGGCGATGAAGTCGACCAGGCGCTCGGAGCCGAGCAGGCTGCCGCGCAGGCGCAGGTCGGGCCAGATTCCCTCCTGGACGCCGGCCAGCACGACGACGTCCCACTCCAGGCCCTTGGCGGCGTGGGCGGTCAGCAGCCGTACCGCCTCGCCCCGGTCGGCGCTCGGGGCGATCGAGTCGGCCGGCAGGTCCTGGGCGAGAACGTGGTCGAGGAAGACCTCGGTCCGAGCGCCGGGCAGCCGGTCGACGAACCGGGCCGCGGCGTCGAAGAGCACCACCATGGAGTCGAGGTCCCGATCGGCTGCCTCGGCCCGCCACTGCCGGGCCCGGCCGGCGTCCGCGTTCTCCGGGGCGGGGCCGTTGCGGGTGCTCATCGCGTACCACCGGTCGGCCAGCCCGCTGGCCTTCCAGATCGTCCACAGCACCTGCTCGGCCGTGGCCCCGGGCGCCGCGGCCGCCTCCCGCGCCGTCGCGAGCAGCCGCGCCACCTGCTGCGCCGGGTGCGCCCAGCGCCGCTCCACCATGTCCAGCCCGGCCGGATCGCGCACCGCGTCGACCAGCAGTTCCCCCGACGGCCGCCGGTCACCGGCGGACAGCGCCAGCGCCCGGAGCCCCTGCCGCAGTCGCCGCTCCGCCAGCGGATCGGCCCCGCCGAGCGGCGAGTGCAGCAGGGCGACGGCCGCCTCTTCGTTGAGCACTTCCGGCGAGAGCGCACACCGCAGAAGCAGAAGGAAGGGCGCCACGGCCGGCTGAAGATGAAGCGGCAGATCCTCGGCGTGCGTCACGGTCGGCACACCGGCCGCCGTCAGCGCCCGCTGCAACGAGGGAAGCTGCAACGAGGTCGACCTCAGCACCACGGCCATCCGCGACCACGGCACTCCTTGGAGCAGATGCGCCTCCCGAAGGGCATGCGCCACATAGGCAGCTTCAGCCGTGGCCGCCCGAAAAATCCGGACAACCGCCCCCGCCGCAAGCCCACCACCTTCGCCCCGACGCGAAGCACCCTCACCGCGACCCGAGACGCCCTCACCGCGACCCAAGAGGCCATGACCCGGACCCGAGGCGCCCTGACTCGAGGCGCCCGGACCCGAGGCGCCCGGACCCGAGGCGCCCGGACCCGAGGCGCCCGGACCCGAGGCGCCCGGACCCGAGGCGCCTTGACTTGAGGCGCCTTGACTTGAGGCGCCCTCGCCATGCCGCAGGACGCCCTCACCCGCCGAGCCGGAAGTCACGATATTTCCGGATAGTGGAGGCGAATCGGAAGTTGATTGCTCGCCCGGGGGCGCCGAGCGGGGATCGCCTGACGCGGCGTCTTGCGGCTCCGGAGAAAGCATCGCCGCGCCGGAAGGTTCGCGCGGAGGTAGAGGCGCGCGCGAAGGACCCAGCGACGCTGACTGCCCGGCCGAAGGCGAAGGACCGGGCGAAGGCGAAGGACCAGGCGAAGGCGAAGGACCAGGCGAAGGCGAAGGACCGGCCGAAGGCGAAGGACCGGCCGAAGGCGAAGGACCGGCCGAAGGCGAAGGGTCGCGGGAAGTGCCAAGCGCGGCCGAAGGCGAAGAGCCGGCCGAAGGCGAAGGGCCGTGTGAAGTGTCGAGCGCGGTCGAAGGTGAAAGGCCGTGGGAAGGAACGAGTGGGGCGGAGGACTCGGGCGGAGCTGAGGACTCCGGCGCAGAGGCGGGTGGGGCTGAGGGCTCCGGTGGGTGCATCGGGCGGTGGCCGATGGGGCCGCGCATGCGGCGGGCGACTCGGCTCGTGGCGCCCAGCAGTGGGGCCGGGGCCCGGTAGTTCGTGTGGAGGGTCAAGGTTTCCGCCACGGCGCCGGAGGCTGTGCGGAAGTGGGACGGGAAGGTGGAGACCACGCCCGGGTCGGCGCCTCGGAAGCCGTAGATCGAGGCGTCCGGGTCGGCGAAGGCCACCAGGGGCTTGCCGCCGCCGGCGACCAGGGACAGGAGCTCGATCTGGGCCGGGTCGGTGTCGGCCAGTTCGTCGACGTAGACGTGGGAGAGGCGGCGGCGTTCGGCCTCGAGGAGGCCGGGGGTGTCCAGCAGCAGGCCGGAGGCGGCGCGGATCAACTCGGCCGGGTCGTACGCCGTGGAGCCGCGGGTGGTGACGTCGCGCAGGGCCAGGACCGCCACGTACTCGCGGAGGAAGCGGGCCGCGGCCGGCCAGTCGGCGCGGCCCAGGCGTTCGCCGAGGCGGGCCAGGTCGGCCGGGCCGATGCCGCGTTCGGCGGCGCGCTGCATGAGGTCGCGGAGCTGCTGGGCGAAGGCCTTCGTGGGCAGGGCCGGGCGCAGGGACTCGGGCCAGCCGATCTCGTCGGGGGCCTCGGGGTCGCCGGCCACCTCGAGGAGCTCGCGGATGATCAGGTCCTGCTCGGGGCCGGTGAGCAGGCGGGGCGAGGGCTCGCCGCGTTCGGCGGCGGCCCGGCGGAGCAGGCCGAAGGCGTACGCGTGGAAGGTGCGCACCAGGGGCTCGTGCACGATGCGGCCCTCGTCGCCGGCGATGCGCGCCTCGATGCGGTCGCGCAGGGCGGCCGAACCGCGGCGGCCGAAGGTGAGGACCAGGATGCTTTCCGGGTCCACGCCCTCGGCGACGCGGGCGGCCACCGACTCGACCAGCGTGGTCGTCTTGCCCGTGCCGGGGCCGCCGACCACCAGGAGAGGCCCGTCGGTGTGCGAGACCACGTACCTCTGGAAGGGGTCTTCCTCGATCGGCGGCAGGGGCGCCGGAGGGCGCCGGACAAGGCGGTACGCCGGCCGGCGCACCGCGGCGGAGGTGGCCGGCGTGCTCACGGCATCAAGGAAACCACGAGGGTACGACGTTATTCACCGGGCGGTCGGCCGACCGAGGCGCGCATCCGGACCGGCATCGGCAGGCGGGTGACCGCGGGGTCGCGTACGGGACCGAGAAGGGTTTGAACCGCTTCCCAGCCGAGCTGATAGTGCGGCAGGGCGATGCTCGTGAGCTGCGGCCGCAGCCACGCGGCGAGCTCGGAGTCGTCGAACGACACCACCGACACGTCCCGCGGTATCGCGCGGCCGGCGTCGCGGAGGGCCTGATAGGCGCCGAGGGCGACGCGGTCGTTCAGGCAGATCAGCCCGCTCGGGTCGAATCCCTCGGCCAGGGCCCGGGAGACGGCCTCGTACGCCGAGTCGGGCCACCAGTCGCATTCGACGACGCCGGCGAGTTTGACGCCCTCGTCGGCCAGCGCCGCCCGGATGCCGGCGAGCCGTTCCCGGCCGGCGAAGACCTTGGCCGCGGGCGTACCGACCAGGTGGATGCGCTGCCGATGGCCGGCCTGGAGCAGGGTACGGGCGGCGTCGGCCCCGGCCGTCAGCTCGTCCGGGATGATCTGGTGCTGGGCCGGCCGCGCGCCCCGGGTCAGGCAGTTGAGCAGCACGACCGGGCGGTCCCGGAGCAGCTTGGGCACGCGCACGTGACGGGTGAACATGCTCGCGTAGATGAAGGCGTCGACCTGCCGGTCGAGGAAGTCGGAGATCAGCTTCTCCTCGACCACCGGGTCGCCGTCGGTCTCGCCGATGAACAGCAGGTTCCCCTGGGCCACGGCGGCGGCCAGGCTGCCCTGGATGGCCCGGCCGGCGTACGGGTCGGAGGCCAGCGTGTCCGAGATCAGCGCGATCGTCCTGGTCACTTTGGTACGGAGGCTGCGTGCCATGAGGTTGGGCCGGTAGTCCAGCTCCTGGGCCGCCCGGAGGACCCGTTGCCGGGCATCTTCGGAGATCCTCATGTCCACGTGGCGTCCGGCCAGGACGAAGGAGGCGGTGCTGCGGGACACGCCGGCCCGCTGTGCGACCTGCATGAGGGTCGCCCGTTGCGGGGGCATGACGGCAGTCAACCACGACCCGCCAAACGGAAACCACTGATCGACATCTATTGACGGCAGGGCCGGGCAGGAGCACGGTCGGGCTAAACGCATTCAGCCCCCGGCGAGCGCGACGCCGCCGGCGGCCGGCGCGAGCGCGCCGGCGCGTCCGGTGAGAACGCGCTCGGCGCGCCCCGTCCGCCGGCGGGCTCGCCGGGGCCCTGGTCCCGCCGGGTGGGTGTGGTGACACCCGTCCGGCGGGACGCCCCTAGGCCAGGCGCTCCTCGATCGCGTCGAGAGCGGCGCCTATCGATTTCGCGATGATCACCCGTTCGAGGGCGGCCGAGCGGACGAACGCCGTGTCGGCCAGTTGGCCGAGCCAGGCGACCAGCCCGTCGTAGAAGCCCTCCGGGTCGAGCAGCACGATCGGCTTGTCGTGCAGGTCGAGGGTCGCGGTCGTCCACACCTCGAAGAGCTCGTCGAGCGTGCCGAGCCCGCCGGGCAGGGTGATGAACGCGTCCGACCGCTCGATCATGAGGTTTTTGCGGGCGCCCATGTCGTTGGTGACGATCAGCTCGTCGGAGGCCAGGTCGGCCACCTCGAGGTCGACCAGCGACTGCGGGATGACGCCGAGGGTGTGGGCGCCGGCCGAGCGGGCGCCGTCGGCCACCGCGCCCATCATGCCGACGCAGCCGCCGCCGGACACCAGCGAGTGGCCGCGGGCACCCAACTCCGAGCCGGTGCGGGTGGCCAGGTCGAGCCATTTCTGCTCGAGGGTGCTGGAGGAAGCGCAGAAGACGCAGATGGCCGCCACGTCAGCGCTTCCCGTTCGCCTCGGCGAGCGCCGCGTCGGCGTCCACGATGATCTGAACCGCCTCGTCGACGTCGTCGGTGACCCGCAGCAGCTCCAGGTCGGCCTCGCTGATCTTGCCGTCGGTCAGCATCGTCCCCTTGAGCCAGTCGAACAGGCCGGACCAGTACTTCGTACCCATCAGGATCACCGGGAAGCGGGTGACCTTCTTGGTCTGTACCAGCGTGATCGCCTCGAACAGCTCGTCGAGCGTGCCGAAGCCGCCGGGCAGCACGACGAACGCCTGCGCGTACTTGACGAACATCGTCTTGCGGACGAAGAAGTAGCGGAAGTCGATGCCGATGTCGACCCAGTCGTTGATGCCCTGCTCGAACGGCAGCTCGATGCCGAGCCCGATCGACATGCCGCCGGCCTCGGTGGCACCGCGATTGGCCGCCTCCATCACGCCGGGACCGCCGCCGGTGATCACCGCGTAGCCCGCCTCGGCCAGGGCCGCGCCGAGGTCGGCGGCGAGCTCGCACTCGGGGCTGTCGGGGGTGCTGCGGGCCGAGCCGAAGACGCTGACCGCGGGCGGCAGGTCGGCCAGGGTGTCGAAGCCCTCGACGAACTCGGACAGGATGCGCAGCGCCCGCCACGCGTCCTTGGTCTTCCACTCGCGCCGATGGTGGGAATCGAGGAGCTTCTCGTCGGCGGTGCTCGGTGGAATCGACTCGCGGCGCAGGGTGACGGCGCCGCGATGACGCTCCGCTCCGCCCTGGCGTCGCCCGTTGGTGCTGTCCGTCATGCCTAAAAGGTAGTGCGGACGGCCAGTAACCCGGTGAACAACCGGGTGGGTTTCGGTAAGAGGATTGCGGGCCGCCGACCTTTTTGCCAGATTGAAGCAACGGACGGTAGCTCTCATGCGTCTGTACAGTTACCGAAATCTCTCGCGGCACGCACGGCCACCCGGGCTTAAGGAGCCACCGTGACGACCCGATACGAACGCCTGAAGATGCAGCGCCGCATGCAGCGGCGGATCCGGCTGGTGGTCGAGGAGCGGCGGATGGCGTTCGGCGCCGGAGCCGCAACCGACCCCGAGGAGACGATGGAGATCCCGCCGATGGCGCTGCCGCACCCGGCGCCCGCGGTCGGCCGGGTGCGTATCAAACACGCCTAGAAGTCGGCCGGAGCCAGCCAGCGGTGCAGGGTCGCCGCCCCGTCGCGGATCTTGCCGATCTCGACGTGCTCGTCCTGCGCGTGGGCCAGCAGCGGGTCGCCCGGGCCGTAGTTGAGGGCCGGGATGCCCAGCGCGGCGAAACGCGCCACGTCCGTCCAGCCCAGCTTCGCCGCCGGCTCCGCGCCCACGGCGGCCAGGAACTCACGCGCCGGCTCCGCGGTCAGGCCGGGCATCGCGCCCGGTGCCGAGTCGGTCAGCTCCACGTCGAAGCCCTCGAAGACCTCGTGCACGTGTTCCAAGGCCTGCTTTTCCGTACGGTCCGGGGCGAACCGCATGTTGACCTCGACGACACACTCGTCCGGCACGACGTTTCCGGCGACACCGCCCGAGATGCGTACGGCGCTGAGCCCTTCCCGGAACGTACAGCCGTCGATCGTGACCGTGCGGGCCCGGTAATCCGAGAGTCGCCGCAGCACCTCGCCCGCCGCGTGGATCGCGTTGACGCCGCGCCAGGCGCGGGCCGTGTGCGCCCGGCGGCCCGTCGTGCGTACCCGCACCCGAAGTGTCCCCTGACAACCGGCCTCGACCACGCCGTACGTCGGCTCCAGCAGCACGGCGAAGTCGGCCCGCAGCCAGTCGGGCCGGTCCTCGGCGACCAGGCGCAGGCCGTTGAACTGGGAATCGATCTCCTCGGCCTCGTAGAAGAGGTAGGTGATGTCGTAGCCCGGGTCGGGCAGGGTGGCCGCCAGGTGCAGGGCCAGGGCGACGCCCGACTTCATGTCGGAGGTGCCGCAGCCGTAGATGAGGTCGTCGACGACGGTCGACGGGAAGTTGTCGTTCAGCGGCACCGTGTCGAGGTGGCCGGCGAGCACCACCCGCTGTTCGCGACCCAGATCCGTACGGGCCATCACCGTGTTGCCGAGCCGGTCCACGCTGAGGTGAGGCATCTGGCGGAGGGCTTCTTCGACGTAGCCGGCGATCCGCCGCTCGTCGCGGGAGACGGACTCGACGTCGACCAGGGCGCGGGTGAGCTGCACGGGGTCGACCAACACGTCCGGGGTCAGGGGGTTGGCCATAGGCCGCACGATACCGGCCGGAAGTGAATCACCCATCGACTTACGATCCTCATCACGCCCAGTAGAGTTCCGGCCGTGGACAACGCGATCTCGACCTCCCCCGCCTGGGGCATCGGCCTCGCCACCGTGACCGCGGATGGCCAGGTCCTCGACACCTGGTACCCCTTCCTCGGACTGGGCGAGCTGCCGGCCGAGCCGGCGGTGCTGCCGGCCGGGCTGACCGGGCCCAAGGCGCTGCCCGGCCTGTCGACGGTCGAGGTGCGCACCACGATCGGCTCGCTGGCCGACCCGATCAAGGACGCCTCCGACGCCTACCTGCGGCTGCACCTGCTCTCGCACCGGCTGGTGGTTCCGAACGGGCTGAACCTCGACGGCGTCTTCGGCGCGCTGGCCAACGTGGCCTGGACCTCGGCCGGCCCCTGCCCGCCGGACCGGGTCGACGAGCTGCGCTTCATCGAGCGGGCGGCCGGCCGCCACCTGGCGGTGTACGGCGTCGACAAGTTCCCGCGGATGACCGACTACGTGACCCCGTCGGGCGTGCGGATCGCCGACGCCGACCGGGTGCGCCTCGGCGCCCACCTGGCCCCGGGCACGACGGTCATGCACGAGGGCTTCATCAACTTCAACGCCGGCACTCTGGGCACCTCGATGGTCGAGGGCCGGATCGTGCAGGGTGTCGTGGTCGGCGACGGCTCCGACATCGGCGGCGGGTCGTCCATCATGGGCACGCTCTCCGGCGGCGGCAAGGACAAGGTGCGCATCGGCGAGCGCAGCCTGATCGGCGCGAACGCGGGCATCGGCATCTCGCTCGGCGACGACTGCGTGGTGGAAGCGGGCGTCTACATCACGGCCGGCTCGAAGCTGACGCTGCCGGACGGCCGGGTGGTCAAGGCCCGCGAGCTCTCCGGCCTCGACAACCTGCTGTTCTGGCGCAACTCGGTGACGGGGGCGCTCGAGGCGCGGCCGCGCAAGGGTACGGGCATCGAGCTCAACGCCGCTCTGCACGCGAACGACTAGATCAGTGAGGTGGCGGCCGCCGTTTTGACGGCGGCCGTCAGGTCTTCCAGCACCTCTGATCCGATCCGCCAGTACTGCCAGTAGAGCGGCACGTCGAGGAACTTGCCTGGAAACAATTGGACATAGTGCCCGGCGGCGATCCCGCTTTCCGCGATCGACGAGGGCACCATCCCCCAGCCCAGCCCTAGCTTGATCGCCTCGACGAAGGCCGCCGCCGCTGGGACGTAATGGATTGGCATTTCCGACATATCGGTCTGGATGGACTCCAGGAACCGGTGCTGCAACTGATCTTTGCGGTTGTAGACGATCATCGCGGTCGTCCCGGGGCGGCCCACCGGCAAATACCGCATAGCACCCAAAGACTCGATCCGGCATCCCTGCACGGCCACATGATCGGCGGTCACGGCGGCCATCGCCGTCCCCGACCGCAGCAGGTCAGCGGTGTAATCCTGATCGTCGGTGTGCAGCTCGTACCGCTGGCCCGGCACCTCGGCCAGCGCCGGCAGGAACCAGGTCAGCAACGAGTCCGCGTTCACCACGATCGACACCCGGGTGCCGTCGCGGGCCTGGCTCAGCGCCTCCCGCTCCAGCAGCGCCACCTGCCCGGCGAACCGCACCAGAGCCTCACCGGCCGGCGTCGCCACGCACGGCTTGGCCCGCCGGAGGAGAACCTGACCCACCGAACGCTCCAGCGCCTTGATCCGCTGGCTCACCGCCGACGGCGTCACGTGCAGCTGGCGGGCCGCCGCCTCGAAGCTGCCCGAGTCGACAACTGCCTGGAACGTGGCCAACTGAGCGAAGTCCATGATTAGAGAATCTAATGCAACCTCAAAATCTTTAGCTTGAGTACGGGATGGAGCACTCCTACCGTCGAAAGCGTGCTCACCTCCGTTCTCGCCGGGTTCGCCGCGTCCGCCGTCCTGATCGTCGCCATCGGCGCCCAGAACGCCTTCGTCCTGCGCCAGGGCCTGCGCCGCGAGCACGTGCTCGCCGTCGTCCTGGTCTGCGCCCTCTCCGACCTCTTCCTGATCCTGGCCGGCATCGGCGGGCTCGGCGCCGTGGTCACCGCCCGCCCCGACATGGTCACGATCATCCGCTGGGTCGGGGCAGTCTTCCTGATCACGTACGCCGTACTGGCCGCCCGCCGTGCCCTCCGCCCGGCCGCCCTGAACCCGGCCGAACGCGCACCCGCCACCCTGGGCGCGACCCTGCTCACCTGCCTGGCCCTGACCTATCTGAACCCGCACGTCTACCTCGACACGGTGCTGCTGCTCGGCTCGGTCGCCCAGCAACATCCGCACCGCTGGCTCTTCGGCGCCGGCGCGGCCGCCGCGAGCCTGGTCTGGTTCACCGCGCTCGGCGCCGGCGCCCACCGCCTGGCCCCGCTGCTGGCCCGTCCCGCGGCCTGGCGGATTCTGGACGGCTTCATCGCCTTGGTGATGCTCGCGGTGGCGGTGACACTGGTGGCGGGTTGACCCTCGACCAGGTCGAGGCACCAGGTTCTCAGGGGTGCGAGGAGACATGCGGAGCATCGGCGAGGTGGCGCGGGCCAGTGGGCTCAGCATCAGCGCGCTGCGGTACTACGACGGCGCGGGCGTGCTCGTCCCGGCCGAGGTGGACCCGGCGACGGGCTATCGCCGCTACGCCGCCGAGCAGGTCCGGGCGGCGCGGCTGATCGCCGGCCTGCGCCGGGTCGGCCTGCCGGTGCCGGAGATCGCCGAGGCCGTCCGCGAGCTGCACCATCCCGATGCCGTGCGCCGGCGGCTGGCCGACCACCGCCGCCGGCTCGAGGACGGGCTGGCCGACGCGAAGCGTGAGCTCCTGCGCATCCACGCCCTGCTCGACCTGGAGGAGCATCTGATGACCCGCCTGACCCTGCCCGGCGCCGCGCTGGCCGCCACGATCGACGCCGTCCGGTTCGCCGCGTCGGCCGACCCGACGCTGCCCATGCTCGGCACCGTCCTGTTCGACGTCACCGGCGACGTGCTCACCCTGGTCGCCACCGACCGCTTCCGGATGGCCGTGGCGAGCGTCGCCGCCACCGTCGAGGGGCCGCCGGCCCGGGCCGTCCTGCCGCTCGACTTCCTCGACGCCGTGCGCCCTCGGCTGGTCAACGGCCCCGTCGTGGTCGATCTGGCCGCGGTCGACGTGCGGGTCGACCTGCCCGACGGCCGGACCATCGACGGCAAGCCGCTCGACCTGGACTTCCCTGACCATCGACGGCTGCTCGACGGCCTGGCCGACCCGAGTCGCCGGGCCACGATCGACACGGCCGCCCTGCGCGCGGCGGTGGCGACCGGCCCGGCGGCGACCCGGGAGCATGACGGCATGGCGTACGAGGTCACGGTCCTGGGTTTCGACCCCGACGGGGGCGTCCGTCCCGTCCCGGAAAGCGAGTGGGCGACGAACACGGGAAGCCACGTAGCCGTGAATCGGGAGTTCCTGCTGCAGGCTCTCGATGCCGGCAACGCCGGCCAGCTGATCCTCGAGCTGGACGGGCCCATCAAGCCCCTCGCCGTCCGAGTTCCCGGCGATGATTCCCGCTTCTCGATCCTGATGCCGGTGAGACGCTGAGCCGACTGGCGACGGCTTGACGTGTCGGAGATTTCCGACGCATTATGGGTGCGTGCCAGAGGTGGATGTCTTCGGGGCGCTGGCCAATCCGGTGCGCCGGGAGTTGCTGGAAGCGCTGCGTGACGGGCCGCTGCCCGCCGGGGAGCTGGCCGGGCGGTTCTCTTTGAGCCGGCCGGCCGTCTCCGAACATCTGGCGGTGCTGCGGCAGGCGCGGCTGGTCGTCGAGGAGCCGCGAGGCCGGCATCGCTACTACCACCTGGCCGCCGATCCGCTGGCCGAGGTGAGCGACTGGCTTCACCCGTTCGAGCGGTACTGGCGCGGGCGTCTGACCGCGCTGCGCGACTTCGTCGAGGGAGCGGAAGACCTGTGAGCAGCATCGAGTGCGACCAGTTCATCGCCCGGCCACCCGCTGCCGTGTGGCGGGCGCTGACCGAGCCCGCCCTGCTCGAGAAGTGGTGGGCGCCCGGCGACATCAAGCCGGTCGTCGGCCACCGCTTCACCCTCGACATGCGGGAGTGGGGACCGCAGTGGTGCGAGGTGCTGGAGGTGGAGCCGGAGAAGCTGCTGCGGTACACGTTCGCCGAGGGGGTCCTCGACACCACCATCACCTGGCGGCTGGAGCCGGAGGGCGGCGGAACGCGGCTTTTCCTGGTTCATGACGGCTTCGTGCCCGACTCGATGCCGCTGCACGGAATGGGCCGGGGCTGGCCGGGCCTGCTTCGCCGAGTCGAAGCCGCGGCGGTCTGAGCAGTTAACGACCGGTTAACCCGGATCTTGTTTTGAGCCATGTCACACCCCCTGCTTCGGACATAGGAAGAGTGGTTACCGTCGGGGTGTGCGCATCGGTCAGCGATACGAGGACACGGCCGGCCCGGCCGTCGGCGAGCGCGCTACCGGCTGGGAGTTCGCCTGGCTGGACGGGCGTCACGTCGGTTCGGAGCCGACCTGGTCGTACCCCACGATCGCCCGTGCTCTCCTGCGCGACGCCGGCTCGCTGCTCGATCTCGACACCGGCAGCGGCGAGCTGCTGGCCGAGCTGACCCCGCTCCCCCGGCACACCGTCGCGGTGGAGAGCTGGGCGCGCAACACCCCCGTCGCCCGGGACAGGCTGGCGCCGTTCGACGTGCCGGTGCTGACCGAACTTCCCGGCGGCGAGGACGAATTCGACGTGGTGCTGAGCCGGCATGGGCGGCTCCCCGCGTCCGACATCGTCCGACTGCTGCGGCCCGGCGGCCGCCTCCTCACCCAGCAGGTCGGCAGCGACGACCTGGCCGGGCTCAACCACGCGCTGGACGCGCCGCCGGCCCACCGCCAGCCCTGGAACGCCGACGTCGCGGTGGACGCGCTCAGCGCCGCCGGACTCGAAGTCACCGACGTGCGCGAGGAGCGCCCGCCGGTCACCTTCCACGACATCGGTGCCGTGATCCGCCAACTGCGCGACCTGCCCTGGCAGATCCGCGACTTCACCCCGAGCCGCTACTCCGAGGCTCTCGCCCGACTGGACACGTTCATCCGCCTGCACGGCGGGCTGACCGTGACCGCGCACCGTTTCCTCGTGCAAGCAGTACGTCCTTAGAACCGCATCCCCCACAGGAAGATCGCCCCATGCGCTCTCTGGTCATCGCCGTCGCCCAACCGCCGGTACACCCGCTCGACATCGCCGCCAACGTCACGCGGCACGCCTCCGCGGTTCGCGCGGCCGCCGCCCGCGTGGTGGTCTTCCCCGAGCTCTCGCTCACCGGGTACGACCTGGACGCGCCCCTGCTCAAGCCCGACGATCCGCGCCTGGCCCCGCTGGTGGATTCGTGTACCGCCACCGACACCGTCGCGCTGGTCGGCGCGCCGGTGCCGGGCCCGTACATCGCCATGCTGCGCGTCGACGCCGACGGCGTGCAGGTCGTCTACCGCAAGCAGTACCCGCACCACACCGAGGGCCGCTTCCTGGCCGGTGGCGGCCCGGAGGTCGTCGAGGTCGACGGCTGGCGCCTGGGCCTGGGCATCTGCCGCGACACCGGCATCGAGCAGCAGGCGGCCGACACGGCCGCGCTCGGCATCGACGCCTACGTGGCCGGTGTGGTCGACGAGCCCGCCGACGACGTCGTGCTGGCCGAGCGGGCGCGGCGGATCAGCACCACGTACGGCGTGTGGACCGCCATCGCCTCGTGCGCCGGCGCGAGCGGCCCGTCCTATCCGGCCACCGCCGGCCGCTCGGGCATCTGGCAGCCGGACGGCCTGGTCGCCGCCCGCACCGGCCGCGCCCCGGGTGAGATGGCCCGGGCCACGCTCTTCGCCGAGCAGCTGGCCCGCGTCTAGTCCAGAAACGCTCCGCAGCTGACGTTGATGCTGGCGCCCGTGATCGTGCGGGCCCAGTCCGACGCGGCGAAGACGGCCGCGTTCCCCACGTCCTCCAGGGTGGCGGCGCGGCCCAGCAGGGTGGTCGCGGTGATCATCTGGCGGATCTCCTCGGCCCCGGGCATGTCGTCCGGCAGCGACTCGGCGATGCCGGACGTGGCCAGCGTGACCACCCGGATGCCGTGCTCCCCCAACTCGGCCGCGAGCTGGCGGCGCAGCGCCTCGACGGCGGCGAACCCGGCCAGCAGGCCGCCGAGGCGGTGCATGCGGTTGGCCGCCTTGTCGCCCTCGCCGCCGAAGAACAGGATCACGCCCCGCTTGCGCGGGATCATGTGGCGGGCGGCGGCCCGCGTGGTCAGGAACTGCGAGCGCAGCGGCTTGGCCACCGGCGCCAGGTAGTCGTCGACGGCCATCTCGGCCAACGGGGTGCCCTGCACGTCGTACGTCGAGGTCACGTTCACCGAGATGTCGATCTGCCCGACCTCGGCCGCGTGCGCGTCGACCGCCGCCTCGTCCAGCGCGTCGAGCACGGCGGTCTCGGCCCGCCCGCCGGCCTCCCGGATCGCGCCGGCGACCCGGTCCAGGCGTGACGCCGTACGGCCGGCCAGAAAGACCCTGGCCCCTTGAGCCGCGAAAGCCCTGGCCATGGCTCCGCCGACGGAACCGCCACCGCCGTAGATGATCGCGTTCCGGTCGTTCAGCAGCATCTCCCGCTCCCGTCTTTCATCGCCGCGCCAGCACCAGGGTCGTGTGCAGGTCGAGGGTGATCGTGCCGCCGAAGCCGTCGATCGCCACGCGCAGATCGTCGAGCACGCGGCGCCGCATCGCCGGCGGGTGCCGCCGGAACGGCGAGAAGGTCTCGGTCAGGGCCAGATAGCCGTCGGTGCTGAGCCGCAGGTCCGCATGCCACTCAAGCTCCTCGACGCTCGGCCACACGCCGCAGCCGCGAACGTCCTCGGCGATCCAGTGGGCCGGCCGCATCGGCACGTCGCGGCCGGCCCGGTCGAAGACCTCACCGATGGCCACCGACTGGGCGGCGTCGGCGTAGCCGAACCGATGCCCGAAGACCGCCAGAACACCGCCGGGGGCCAGCGCGTCCGCGGCGCGGCGGTTGCGGGTCCCGGCATCCATCCAGTGCCAGGCCATCGCGCAGGCGAGCAGGGCCACGCCGCCGGCCGGAGGCGCCCACTGCTCGAAGGTGGTCTCGAGAATCTGGACGCCGGGGAACTTGGCGCGCAGGACGGCGGCCATACGCGGGTCGGGCTCGATCGCGGTGACGTCGTCGCACAGGCCGAGCAGCACCTCGGTGCCCTTGCCGGTGCCGGCGCCGATGTCCACGGCGCGGCCGTCCGGCGCCCGCTCGGCGATGGCCCGGCGCAGTTGTTCCGGATAGCCGGGGCGTACGTCGTCGTAGAGACCGGCCACCTCGCCGAAGACCAGAGCCATGGACCTGACCGTAGCGGCTAGGCTCGATCCCGTGCAGCACCATTTGCGGCCGGAGGGAACGCCGCCGACCAACGGATACAGCCACGCGGTCACCGTCACCGGCGCGCTGGTGCTGGTCTCGGGCCAGGTGCCGCTCGACGCGGACGGGCAGCTCGTGGGCCCGGGCGACGCGCTGGAACAGACGCGCCAGGTCTTCCGCAACGTCGCGGCGGCGCTGGCCGCCGCCGGAGCCTCGATGTCCGATGTGGTCAAGCTGACCGTCTTTCTGACGGACCTGGGCGATCTGGGAGCTTTCCGTACGGCCCGGGACGAGGTCATCGACCGTACGAAGCCGCCCGCGAGCTCGCTCGTCCAGGTGGCCGCTCTGGTCGATCCCGCCTTCAAAGTCGAGATCGAGGCCATCGCCGCGACAGAGGCATAGCCTGGAAGCCTCTTTCAGGTGACGCACTGGGAAAATAGCGTCACTCATTAGTGTCCAGGCGCACTTGCCGAGCGGCAAGTATCGCGATTTTGAACCCCCCTTTTCTCACATTACCGCGCCGTATCGGATCAGTGGATCTCAACTTTGGTTGATGCCGTGGCAGCCGGCTGATAGCGACTCGTTGTCACTGGTCACGGCGGTTCGGACGATCTCGGACGCAAGCCCGGAGCTTGAAGGCTCACGTTCCCGTCATCCTTGCGGGGTCAACGGAACGGCGATAGTCGCTTGTCTTCACGTGCGGAACAGCACGGGCGGAAGCACTATCGTTTCTCCGTACGGGTTCGGTCATCTTTGTCGCAGCGCCGGAACGCCGAGAGCACCGGCCACACCATTCACAAGCGATTAGTTGACCGTCCCAGGAGGACCCCGAAATGCGTAAGTTCACCAAGCGTTCCGCCGCCATCGTCGCCGGCGGGGTCATGGCCGTGGCCGGCGGAACCGCCGCCTTCGCCTACGCCCAGGGCTGGTTCAAGGGCAACGCCACCGCCTACGCGGCCTCCTCCACCATCGGGGACGTCACCGCCCAGGTCGACCTCACCGTGTCGCCGACCAACCGCCTCTACCCGAACAAGGCCGTCCCGGTCACCACGGCGACGATCACCAACCCGAACGACTACCCGGTCCGGATCACCGGCGCCACGGTTACCAACGTCTCTTCCAACAAGACGGGGTGCGGCACGAACGAGGCCAAGCTGAGCATCATCAACGTGCCGACTCTCGACCTGCCCCAGGGCACCCATAACAACCAGTCGCTGGGGTTCGTGAAGATGAGCGAATTCGCCGAGCCCGTCTGCGCCGGCGCGTCCTTCACGATCACCGCATCCCTCGTCGGTGAGATCGCCCCGCACTGATCGAGGGTGGGGTGAGCATCCGGCTCGCCCCACCTCACCCTTCGACGCGAGTGAGGCAGATCCCGATGGCTTGGCGGACCGCGGTCACCACCGCCGCGACACTCTTCACGGCCTGCGTCGTCGCGGCCTCGGGCCAGCAGGGCACGCCGACCGAGCAGGCAGTGCTGCTCAGCCACGGTGACCGTGACGGAGGCGGCAACGTCCGGTTCCTGCTGAGCGGCGAGTCGGTCACCGGCCTCTACCCCGGCGTGACCCGGAAGCTCAAGGTCACTGTGGCCAATCCCTTCGACTACCCGATCGCCCTGCGCGGTCTGGAAGGCCGGTTGGTCGGCACGGCGCGCCGCGACTGCCCGGCGGCAGCGACCAGCCTTCGTGTGGGTGGCTACAGCGGACGCCTACCGATCGTTCTTGAGCCCCACCACCGGACCACACTGCCCGGCGCGCTCCCGGTCACCATGCCGAGGAACGCCACCGCTAAGTGCGCCAACACCAGGTTCGCCATCGCTCTGACCGGCGTCGCGGGAAAGGTCGCCCGATGAGGAAGCGGCTCGGATACCTGCTGGCGACCGTGGTCGTCGGCGGCCTCGGCCTGGCCGGCACCATGGCGGCCAACGCCGAGTGGGTGATCAGCGGCAGCGGCCAGGTGAAGATGCGGGCGCCCGCCATGCCCCGCGGCACGACGCCCAGCGTGGACAAGCAGTCGTCGGGCGTCGTGGTCAGGTGGGACGCACAGGAGATCACGCGTGGTGTCCGGATGGATCACTACGTGGTCACCGCCCACAGCGCCGACCGTCCGGCCCGGCCGGACATCTCGCGGACCGTCGCCTCGACGGGGGAGGCGACCGAGTCGGTCACCTTCGACGCCGCCGACATGGCCGGTGGGCGCTGGTACTGGACGGTCGTTCCGCGCTTCGCGCGCTGGGCGGGCGACGAAAGTGGCAAGAGTGCCGAACTGACGTTCCCGGCGCCCGCGAAGAAAGCACCGCGGGCCGTCGCCGAAACCCCCGCCGCTGCCGCGCCCACACCCGTCGCGACTGTCGCGCCCACAGCTTCTACCGAGGCCGCCGTCGTTTCCGGCACCGCGCCGGCGGCCGTTTCGCGGTCGAGTCCGACGGCCGGGCCCACGCCCGGTGACTCGCCGCCATCCACCAGCGGGACGACCCCTTCGGAGCAGCCACCGAAACCGGTCGAGCCGTCCGCCAGCGACTCGGCACCGGCGGACATTCCTGAATAGGTGGGGAAATGATCGAGCCCCCGGCGGGGTCCCGCGCCGGGGGCTCGATCGATTTAGCCGGGGCCTCGATTAGCCCGGTCGAATTAGTCCGTTCGACGCGATCTGGGCGATGCTCCGAGAACGCGACATCCATTCGTACCGGGCGGGGTGCCGTGGATTTGCTTTTTTGGTTTTCGCTGCTAGGGCCGCGTCCGCGCCGATAATGGCCACTCTGAACGAAAGCCCAGGTCAGCGCGGCCGCGCTCGTTTGTCACGGGGGTTCCCCCGACCGGGTTAGGCCGGACAGGCGGGCTTGTGCGATTTATGCGCGCACATCGGCGGACGGAATCCCGATCACATGACCCGGCGTCGTCGGCGACCGTTGTACAAACAGTAAACACCGGCCGTCGAGGAGGAGCGCGCGAACATGGAGGCACCGTCATGATGCGGCGTGAAGTCCTCACTCGGCTGCGTGAAGGCGGCAACCGCGACCGCGGCAGGAACGGCAACCGGACCGGTGACATGCACATCGAGCTCGAGACGGCCGACCACGAGGAGCCGACGTGGGAGGTGCGCAGCCCGGGCGACGTCCGCCGCGGCGCCAAGCTGGACCGGCGTACCCGGACCATCCTGAGTGTCGCGGCGGTCGCCGCGGTCGTGGTCAACGCGGGTGCGGCCTGGGCCTACTGGCAGATCACCGGGTCCGAGACGCGGCCCGTCTCCGACGCCGGGCCGGTCGAGCTGGCCCTGCGCGGGCGGTCCGACCTGAACGTGCCGCTGCGGCGCGGGGACAGCGGGAATCTGACCGTCACCGTCACCAATGACACCGGCTACCCCATCCGGATCACCGCGGTCGGCCCGGGCACCGGCAACATCGTCGCCGACCCCGAGCACCGCGACGCCGGCTGCACCGGTGCCGCCGTCGTGTTCACCCGGCCCCGGTTCGACGTGACCTGGGAGGTGGAGCAGAACGCCGTCCGCGCGTTCGCCGTCACCACGGCCCTCAGCATGAACCGGAACGCCGCGGCCGCGTGCGAGGGGGCGATCTTCACCGTGCCGGTACAGGCCTCCGGCGTACGCCAGACGTCGGATTGAGGTTTCCTCGGGCCGTTATCGCGGAACCTGCACCTCATGACAAGGATCTCCGTAGTGACCGGCGCGAGCGGCGGCATCGGCCGGGCGGTGGCCCGCCGGCTGGCGACGCGCGGCGACGCGGTCGCTCTGCTGGCGCGCGGATCGGACGGCCTGGCCGCGGCCGCCGAGGACGTGCGCCGCGCCGGCGGCACCCCGCTGCCGCTGGAAGTGGACATGGCCGACTTCGCCGCGGTCGACGAGGCGGCCGGCCGGATCGAGAAGGAGCTCGGCCCGATCGACCTGTGGGTGAACAACGCGTTCAGCTCGGTGTTCGCCCGTTTCGCGGACATCGGCATGGACGAGTTCACCCGCACCACCGAGGTGACCTACCTCGGCTACGTGTACGGCACGAAGGCCGCGCTGACCCGCATGTGGCCGCGCGACCGCGGCACGATCGTGCAGGTCGGGTCGGCCTTGTCCTACCGCGGCATCCCGCTGCAGACCGCCTACTGCGGGGCCAAGCACGCCATCCAGGGCTTCAACGAGGCGCTGCGGGTGGAGCTGCTGCACGACAAGAGCAACGTGCACACGACGATGGTGCTGATGCCCGCCGTGAACACGCCGCAGTTCCGCTGGGTGCTGTCCCGGCTGCCCCGCCAGGCCCAGCCGGTGCCGCCGATCTACCAGCCCGAGGTGGCGGCCAAGGCCGTCCTGTACGCGGCCGAGCACCCGAAGCGCCGCGAATACTGGGTGGGCGGCTCCACAGCGGGGACGATGATCGCCAACGCGGTCGCGCCCGGTGTCCTCGACCGCTACCTGGCCAAGACCGGCTTCGACAGCCAGCAGACCGACGAGAAGCGCCCGGCCGACGAGCCGGCCAACCTGTGGGATCCGGCCGATGGCCGGGGCGAGCCGGACGCGGGCGCGCACGGCGATTTCGACGACCAGGCCAAGTCCCGCAGCGCCCAGCTCTGGCTGTCGCAGCACCACGGCCTGATCGCGGCCGGGCTGGCCGGCGCCGCCCTGGTCTGGGCGGCGAACAAGCTCAGATAGCGCGGATGTTGCGGCGGTGGCGGCCGTCGTGCTCCCGCTCCGCGTGCAGGAGTTCGCTGCGCAGCGCACGGTGGTGCTTGCCGTCGTGCGCGGCCAGTTCCTCGACCTCGGCCGGCACCACGACCGAGTGGCGCAGCACCTCGCCGGCCCGCTCGGCCGAGGTGCGGGCCACCTCCTCGTCGTGGGTGGCGGCCTCGATGCTCTCGGCCACGACCTTCGCCATCGCCTCGCCGTAGGTGCGGGCGTCCTGGATGCCGCGCTCGTGCAGGAGGGTGGCCTCGTGCTCGTGCCGGCGGGCGACCCGGGCCTCGTTGCGCTCGTACGCGTTGCCCTTGGAGGCGAACTTGAGCCCGACGGCCGCGCAGTCCAGCGCCACCAGCAGCAGCATGATGCCGATGTAGAAGACGCCGACGCCCCAGAAGTCGGTGGTCACGAGGTGCCACATGGCGGCGGTGCGGGCGCCGAAGCCGGCGTTGTCGCGCACCGACTCGGTGTTCAGGGCCCGCTGCTCGCCGATCCGCCGGGTCAGCTCCACCTGCTCGGCGTTGCGGGCCTCGCGGGCCGCGCGCTGCGTGTCGAGCAGCGTCCCGGCCTGCTTGTCGAGCGTGGCCGCCTCGACGTCGAGCGACCGTGAGCGCTTGACCAGGGAGTCGCAGTAGCCGCCGCTCGGGCAGCCGGCGGCCCGGGACACGCCGTTGCCGGCCGAGTCGGCGAGGGCCTGGTCGTAGAGGTCGCGGGCGTCGTGCCGTTTCTGGGCGGCCCGGTCGGTCAGGTCGCGCACGGCGGCGTCATCGGCGGCCGTCTCCCGCTTGAGTTCGCCCAGCCGTACGACGTACGTACCAATAACTCCGCTTTTGTCCATCTGACTGAGCTGCTGGTTGTGCACCTCGTTGAGCCGGGCGTCGATCTCGCCCTGATAGCGGGACAGCATCAACGGCTCGGTGATGAGCACGGCGAACAGCAGCGCCAGGCCGAGCCGGCCCGCGTAGAGGCCGATCGTGGGCCGCTTCAGGAAGTGCTGGGGATCGGTGGAGTCGAGCCGTTCGTAGCTGATCGACACCCGGCCCACCACGGCCCGGTCGTACGCGACCACTCCCGCCGCGACCATCGGGCCGACCAGCCAGCGGTACCAGGGATGCTGGTAGTTGGAGCCGGCGTCGATGAAAGCGGCGCCACCGAGCGTGGCGTACACGAAGTAGAGAAGAATGAAAGCACCGATCGCGGAGTAGAGAACCCGGTCGGTGTGTGTGGTCACGCTGTCCGGGTTGACGTTCGCGACCCGCAGCAGGACGTCTCCGCGGCCCTTCGGCATGTCGACCAGTCTTACCGAAAAGGGTGGTTCTCCGGACGGTTTTCGCGATAGCGGACAACTTGCTGCTAGGCCGAGAGGTCGGGCTCGGTGATCGTCACCCGGACCGTGACCGCCGCCTGCACGGTCTGCCGCTGCGGGTCCAGCTCGAACCCGCGGTCGGGGTCACTCGCCATGTCGAAGCCGACGCTCTGGGCCCGCATCATCACCGGGCCGCCGCCCACACCCTCGTCGGCGATCTGGACCAGCCGGTCGACCCGGGCGCCGACCGCCGCCGCATACTCCCTCGCGCGAGCCAGCGCGTCGGCGATCGCCTCGCGCCGCACCTCACCGCCGGCCTTGCTGCCCGGACGCAGCTGCCACCACGGCCCGGACACGGTCGCGAACTCGAGCCCGGCCAGCCGCAGCAGGAGGGCGCCCAGCGCGTCGAAATCGGTCACGGTCACCCGGGTGTCGACATTTCCCGTATACGCCACGACGCGCTCACTGCCGCGCTTGAGCTCCGGGAACACCTGCACCGCGCCGGTCTCGCTGTCCTCCCGCTCGAGCACGGCCCGCAGCGCGGCCGAGCGCTCGAGCAGCCGGCTGACCACGGTCTCGCGGTCGCGGTCGCGGGCCGAAACGGTCACGGAGATGACTGCCTGCTCGGGCGGCACCTCGCGGAACGCCTCGCCGCGGACCACGATCGTCGGTTGCTCGCTCATGGACGAAACGCTACCCGGACAGCCGCTGAAGGTCGGTGGCCCAGTCGGCGGCCCGGCGCACGGAAAGATCGACCCGGTCGGCCAGGCGGCGGAGATCTCCCGCGTACGCCAGCAGCCCGGCGGCCGCGGTCTCGTCGGCCTCGATCGCGGCCCCGACGAACCGGCCGGTCAGGTCGGCGCCGAGATGACCCAGATCGGCGAAGTACGCGACATTGCCCGCCCGGGCGGGGCCGAGCCACCGGGAGATCGCGGTCTCCATGAGCGACAGAACCGGCGCGGCCCGGCCCGCGACCGCCCGCAGCAGTTCGATGATCCGCTCGACGCCGGGGCCGAGCCGGCCCAGCAGCCCGTCGACAGCCGTGATGGCCTCGCCGACCTGGGCCGGCAGATCCGGCACGACGGCCGGCCAGACGCCGTCGGCCCGCAGCAGGAGCCGGGATCGCTCGATCAGATCCCGCACCGACTCGGCGAGCTGCTGCCACGCGTCGCTCAGCCGCCCGGCCGCCTCCTGGAGCAACTCGGTGGCCGCACGGAAGGCGCCGTCGGCGGCCATCAGCTCCGCCACACGCCGAGGGTGTCGTCGCGGCCCCGCGCCAGCTCGGTGAGGGCGTCACGCGCGTCGGCGACAAGCCGTTCGGTATCGCCGGGAGTGGGCCGTCGCGGGCCGGCCTCGGCGCGCTCGATCCGCCCGCCGCGCACATGCAGCCGGAACAGACCTCGCGGGCCGGCGACGACCCGGGGCGCCTGCCGCTCCCGCATCCGCTTGCCGGCCTCGTCGATCAGCCGGTACGCCTCGGCGATCCGCCCTCGCGCGGCATCGAGAAAGTCGGCCGCGTCCGGCGACGGCAGATCCGGCAATGGCGTCAGCGTGCCGATGGTGTCGGGCTTTTGCGGGGTGCCGTTGCGGCGCCTCAGCAGTGGCACCAATGCCGCTTTCATGCGGGCCGATTCCAGGGCCTCGATCAGGCCGGCGGCCACGTCGTCCGAGCCCAGGGCATCCCACCAGCCGGGCCGTAGTCCGATGTCGACGAACCGGCCCACCGAGTCGACCACCGCCCACGCGGTGCCCGTCCGGTCCGGGCCGGTGATCCGCTGGGCGTGGCTCGGCGACGACTCGACATCGGACACGAACCGCCGCGCGTCGGCGAGGCGGGCATCGCTATCCGTTTTGCGTGCGTGGACGAAAGAGTTCACCGGCGCTCCCCCGATCTCCGGCTGCCACCGAGAGTAGCGCACAACCCGGCCGCCATTCGACCCCGCGAATCCCCGCCCCGGGACTTGATCAGCGGTTTCGACGATCTCAGGTACGGATCAGGGGAGTGATCCGGTTATCACGATCAGCGACGGCGAGCGGTGATCAGGTGAGACGGGCGACGGCCGCCGCGACCCGCTCGTCGGTGGCGGTCAGCGCGATCCGGACGTACTTGTCCGCCGCCGGCCCATAGAAAGCGCCCGGAGCGGCCAGGATGCCCCGCTCGGCGAGCCAGTCGACGGTCTGCCAGCTGTCCTCGCCCCGAGTCGACCACAGGTAGAGGCCCGCCTCGGAGTGGCTGATCTCGAAACCGGCTTTCGCCAGCGCCGTACGCAGGGTGTCGCGGCGCGCGCCGTAGAGGTCGCGCTGGGCCGCCACGTGCGTCTCGTCGCCCAGGGCCGCGATCATGGCCGCCTGCACGGGCGCCGGAACGATCATGCCGGCGTGTTTACGGACCGCGAGGAGCTCGCCGATCAGGGCGGGGTCGCCGCCGACGAACCCGGCCCGGTATCCCGCCAGGTTGGACCGCTTGGAGAGCGAGTGCACGGCGATCACGCCGGTGTAGTCGCCGCCGGTCACCGCGTCGTCGAGCACCGAGACCGGCTGCGTCTCCCAGCCCAGGGACAGGTAGCACTCGTCGCTGGCGACCACGGCGCCGCGCTCGCGCGCCCAGTCGACGACCTTGCGCAGGTGCTCGGCCGGCAGGACCCTGCCGGTCGGGTTGGACGGCGAGTTGATCCAGACCAGCTTGACGCGCGGGGTGGGCCCGACCGCGGTCAGCGAGTCGGACCGGATCACCGTCGCGCCGGCCAGCCGGACCCCCACCTCGTACGTCGGATAGCAGACCGACGGGATCACCACGACGTCACCCGGGCCGACCCCGAGCAGGGTCGGCAGCCAGGCCACGAGCTCCTTGGAGCCGATCGTGGGCAGCACGCCCAGCGGGCCCGACGCGTGGCACGCGCGGGCCAGCCAGTCACCGATCGCCGCCCGCAGCGCCGGGGTGCCGGCGGTCAACGGGTACCCCGGAGCGTCCGACGCCTCCGCGAGGGCGCGCCGGATCAGCTCGGGAACCGGGTCGACCGGGGTGCCGACCGAGAGGTCGACAATCCCGTCGGGGTGAGCGGCGGCCTTGGCCTTGGCGGGCTCCAGGAGATCCCAGGGAAAGTCCGGCAGGGCCGCCGAAAGCGCGCTCAAGCCTTCGGCGGGAGGGCGACGATGAACGGCGAGTCCTTGTCGATCTTGCCGACCTTGGCCGCGCCACCGGGCGAGCCGAGGTCCTCGAAGAACTCGTAGTTCGCGTTCGTGTAGTCCTTCCACTGCTCCGGGACGTCATCCTCGTAGAAGATCGCCTCGACCGGGCAGACCGGCTCACACGCCCCGCAGTCGACGCACTCATCGGGGTGGATGTAGAGCATCCGGTTGCCCTCGTAGATGCAGTCGACGGGGCATTCCTCGATGCATGCCTTGTCGAGCACATCGACGCACGGCTCAGCGATGATGTAGGTCACGGGTCTTTCCCTCCAAAGCCTCGCACGGCTCACCGCCGGCGACAGTTGCAGAGCCTAGTATCTCCGCCGGAGGAGGTGACACGTGCTCCGTCGGCAGGATGTGGGACACCGGGTGGTGGTACGCCGAATTGTAGGCGTTACCCCGGACCGGACGCTCTACACGGATGCCCTGGGCGAGCTGGTCGACCTCACGGACACCGATCTCACCATCGCCACCGACAAGGGCACCGTCAAGGTGCCCCTGCGCGAGGTGCACCGGGCCAAGCGGGTGCCGCCCGCCCGCCGCCCGCCGGCCCGTGACGTCATCGACCTGGAACTCGCCGCGAACGCCGCCTGGCCGGCCCCGGTGCAGGCCCGGCTCGGCAGCTGGATCCTGCGCGCGGCCGGCAACTGGACCGGCCGGGCCAATTCCGCGCTGGCCGTGGGCGACCCCGACCGCACGCTCGAGGCGGCGATCGACGCCGTGACCGAGTGGTACACCGCGCACGGCCAGCGGCCGCTGATCAACGCGCCGATGCCGCTCGCGGCCCCGGTCAACGCGGCCCTGGACGCCCGCGGATGGACGGCGCGGCCGCTCACCCTCGTACAGACGGCCCTGCTCACGCCCTTGATCTCCCGCCTGGAGGCCCGCACCGACCTGCCACCGGTCGAGTTGGCCGACACCCCCGGCGACGACTGGTACGCCATGGTGGCCGAGCACAAGGGCACGCTGCCGGCGGCCGCGGCGCACATCCTGACCGGGCCCGACGAGGTCGTGTTCGCCCAGGTCCGGGACGGCGACGGCGAGCTGCTGGCGGTCGCCCGGGGCGCGGTCACCGACCCGGGCCGCCGGCTGGGCGTCTCGCTGCTGCAGACGGCCCCGGCCGCTCGCCGCCGCGGTCTCGCCCAGCACGTGGTGCGCGGCCTGGCCCAGTGGGCCACGCAGCACAACGCGACCCGCGCCTACCTTCAGGTCGAGGAGCGCAACACGGCCGCGGTGACGTTGTACGGCCGGATCGGCTTCACGACCCACCACACGTACCTGACGCGCGAAGCGCCGCTCTAGCGACGGACGACCCGGCGCGGTTTCGCCCGGCGGGTCTCGCTGTAGGCCTTCAGCGACCGCGACCGGTAGTCCTTGCCCAGCATCATGGCCACCCAGTACCCGACGAGCGTGCCCGCGATCGCGAAGCCGCCGTAGAGCCAGACCTGCGAGAAGAAGTTGCCGGCGCCGCCCGAGAACGGCTGCCCGCCGCTGATGAACGGTCCAACCAGGATGGTCAGCAGCAGGCCGCCGACGGCGCCGAACACCAGGTCGGGCAGAAGCCACTCGGAGGGCCGGCGGCGCTGCGACACGATGAAGGTGTAGACCGCGAGGACCAGGCCGATCAGGGCGAACATGGTGATCGAGGCGCGGTTCTCGGCGACGTCGTCGCCGTCGAACACGAACCGCGTGAGCAGCCGGGCCACCACGTTTATCGCGAACAGACCGACCGCCAGCGCGGCGGCCGGGAACCAGCGCTGCTGCCTCATTCTTCCTCCCCGCACACGAATCGTGGTTCGGGATCGTAGCGCCAGGTGAACTTCTTGCGCTCGATCTCCCGGCCATCTTTGCGGATGACGCGCCATGCGTCCTGGGTGAAACCTGGGAGTCCGCTGCTAGTTAGGCACCGGGGCCCGTCCTCGCGGTGCACGGTGGGTGGACTGGTCCGATTGCGCCGCGGCCCGTACACGGTCTTCACGCTGTCGTAGACCTTGGTGCCCCACATCGAGACGGTCACGGAACGGCCCGTGGTCGCGGTGTCGACGAGGATCCCGTACGGCGTGGTGTTCTTGAACCTGAGATCGAGGGCGGGATAGAAGATCGTCGACTCGATGACGGCCGGGTAGCGCGAGAAGTAGAACGAGTGCGGCTTGTGCTCGACGTCCTCGAGACCCGCGTAGTAGGCGGCGTTGAACAGAGTCGTCGTGAATTGGGAGGCCCCACCGGCGACGCCCGGCTCGAGCACCCCGTTGACGATCACGGGCGCGTCCTTGTACCCGTTGTGGTAGCCGCGCTCACCGGTGTGCCCGTTGAGGGAGAACGTCTCGCCCGGCCTGACCACGGCGCCGTCGACCGCCTTGGCGATCGTGATGATGTTCTGGCTGCGCGGCGACTTCGCGCCCCCGGTGAAGTACGTGGTGAAGGTCGACACCCGCTCCTTGATCCCGAGCCCGGCCAGCTCGGCGTCGGTGCCACTGGCCGGCGTGTCCACGAGGGTCGCGGTGGTCGCGCGCGGCGCCGGCTTCGGCAGCACGGCGAGCAGCTCGCCGCCGAGCGCGACGGCTTTGCCCGGCGTACTCGCGACGACCTTCGGAGCTCCACCGGCCAGCGAGATCTTGGCCTGCTGGGCGGGCGTCTCGGCCTTGGCGAACTCCCCGGCGGCCGCGGCCCGCAGTTTCGCCGCATCGATGGCCGGCGTCAGCCGCCCATCGGCATCCGAGCGGAAGACCAGCCCCTTCGCGATCGCCGCCGGCGCCAGCTGAAACCTCACAGCGCCCACGGCCACGGTCACCGGCGCCGCCACCGCGGGCCTGGCCAGACCGGCGATCAGCTCATCGACCTGCGCTTTGGTGGTCACCGGGGTCCGCTCGACAAGCGGCACCACGGCCAGATCCCCCAGGGGCCAAGCCTCACGCACCCTGGCGGCCGCGACCCGCCGGTCAAGGTCAAGACCGGCTTGGGGGTACGTGGCCACGGGCGCGACACCGGCGAAGGAGAGGCCCGGCCGCTTCATGGTGACCCGCCCGGCCGGGACCTGCTTCCTGAGCACCGCCTCGAGCTTCCGCTCGTCGACCCGGACGACGGCCGCGATCTCCCTGGTCCCGAAGAACCACGGCCCACTGCCGGCCGCCGCGTCGACAGTCGCCGGAACGTCGATGGCAAGCCCCACCGCCGCCGGCTGAAGGGTCACCGCTATGCCATCGACCGCGACCCGTGCCGGCCGCTTGGCCCGCGCCTGCGCCTCAGCGCTGATCAGGCGCTCGGCTTCAGCCCGCGACGTGGCCCCGAGATCAATCCCGAACACCTGGGTTCCGCGCGGGATGTCCCCGGCCGTGACATAGGCCCCGCCGCCGGCCGCCCCCAGGCCGAGCACAGCGACGAGACCACCCGCGACCAGCCAACGAGCCTTCACCCGCGGCCGAGCCGCCACGGGCACGTCAGCAGGCGCCGGCGCAGCAGCGGGCGCCGGCGCAGGAGCGGGCGCGGGCCCAGCAGCCGGCACGGGCTCAGCAGCGGGCACGGGCTCAGCAGCGGGCGCGGGCTCTGGCCCAGTAGCCGGCGCGGACGCAGCAGCCGGCGCGGACCCAGTAGCCGGCGCAGACGCACTAGCCAGCGCGGACCCAGCAGCGGGCGCGGGCACAGCAGCAGCCGGCGCGGGCACAGCAGCGGGAGCGGGCGCGGACGCAGCTGGCGCAGGCCCAGCAGCGGCAGAACCCGCGACCGCGGACGGAGTTTCCGGGCTGGATGGCACGCGCGCTCACCTCACCGTCGGGCGCGGGAAGCCCCGCGAATCGGCCGGCCACGATATCAGCCGATCTCGATTCGCTCATCCGTCACATGCCCGCGCACACGCCCAACGCCCAACGCCCGCCCTCCCAGGGGGAGCCCCCGTCGGTCAGTATGGCGAAAAGTCGCAAGATCGTGCTGGTGGCCTGTGGATAAGGCGCGGGGCTGTGGAGAACGCGCGAATGATCGGCGGAAATGGCCTGACCAGGATCGCGTGCGGTGGGTGGTTCAGGGAAGGGTGCGCTTCAAGATCAAGCGATAGGAGTACACCGCGTACGTCAGGCTGCCGACCAGGATCATCACCAGGGCGATCCAGTTCTCGCCGCCGAGCAGGTAGTCGCCCTCGCTTGTGCGCACGCCGGCCGCGAGCAGCATCATCAGCGTCCACAGGGCCCAGGGCGGCCCGAGCGCCCACTTGCGGCGCGTGGTCGTGACGGCGAACCAGGCGATGCCGTAGTTCAGCACCGCGGCCAGCACCACCGACAGGCCGAGCAGTGGGCCGCCGCCGGAGCCGATCGCGTCGCCGCGCCACACCGACACCAGGTCGCCCGCGCGCAGCGTGGTCAGCAGCAGCTCGAACACGCCGCTCACGAACGACGCCAGGATGGCGACGACCAGGCCGCCCCACCGGATCAGCGACTCGTAGCCGGCCCACGGCTGGCGTTTCGGTGCGACCTCGATGGTGGGCCGCTCGCCGGACGCGACGTCGGCCGTCGTCTCGTCGCCGTCCGTCTGTGATGCGCTCACCGCGGTCTCCTCGTCCGAAGCGGCACGGGCCATCGGGACGCGGGCGCCCGTGTCCGCCCGGCTCATCGGGCCGAGCCCTCCGAGGCCGTGGCTGACTGCTCGAGGCCCAGGCCGCTGAACAGGTCGCTCTCCCAGCCGTGGGGGCCCTCGCCGGGTCCGCGCTCGCCCTTGGCGATCGTGTAGTACTCCACGCCCATGAACTCGCCGCCGAAGTCGCCGGCGATGCCGTAGAGCCAGGAGTTGTCGGGGATCTGGGTGGCGTGCGCGCGCATCGCCGCCACTTTCTGCTGGTAGTAGTCAGTGCCGTCGATCCGCGCGGCGATCTCGTCGTCGGGGTGGCCGAACGGCAGGTCCTCCACGCGCTCGACGTCGGCGAACGGGTTGTCGGAGAGCTCGCGGAACGCTTCCATGCCGTCGCGCAGGACGCTGAGCGGCATCGCGGTCCAGTAGATCTTCTCCGGGCCGTCGTCGCCGGCCAGCTCGGCCGCCCGCATGGCCACCCGGTGGGCCTGGATGTGGTCGGGATGACCGTAGAAGCCGTTCGGGTCGTACGTGATCATGACCTGCGGCCGGATCTCGCGGATGATCTCGAGGAGCAGCCCGGCCGCCTCGTCGAGATCGGCCTGCCAGAACGCGCGCGGGTTGTCGTTGGTGGGCAGGCCCATCATCCCGGAGTCGCGGTAGCGCCCGGCGCCGCCGAGGAAGCGGTGGTCGGTCACCCCCAGCGCGGCGCAGGCGCGCTCGAGCTCGACGATGCGGTAGCCGCCGAGCTGGTCGGCCTGAGCGGCCTCGAGCTGCGCGAGTGCGGGTACGTGGATCTCACCCTCCTCGCCGAGAGTGCAGGTCACGAGCGTCACGTGGGCGCCGGACGCCACGTAGTGGGCCATGGTGGCGCCGGTGCCGGTGACCTCGTCGTCGGGGTGGGCGTGCACCAGCAGCAGCCGGCGTGCGGGCAGGGCGTCAGTCACGGGCGCAACTCTACGCGGGACCGCGGCGGAGGTTTCGCGATGCCGGGCTGCCGGTTTGGGGCGCGCGGAGGCATTGTGATCAGCGATGCTGTCCAGGTGGACTACCCCGGACTCGCGGAGCGCACCGGTCACTTCCGCTACGGCGCGCCGCACGCGGTGACGGTCGGCGGGGACGGCGCACGGGTGGCTTTCCTGCGCTCGTCGGGGCCGGAGGATCCGTACGGCAATCTCTGGGTCCTGAATGTGGCGACCGCCACCGAGACGCTGGTCTCGGCGAAACCCGTGACCTCGTACGCCGTCGATCGTGACTGCCGGACGGCGGCCTTCGCGTTCGAGGGCCGGCTCTGCCGGGCCGACCTGGTCAGCGGCGAGGTGACCGCCGTGCCGGCCGAGGGGCCGGTCGAGGATCCCCGGCCCGATCCCGAGGGTCGCCGCATCGGCTACGTGACCTGGCGGGACGGGGCGGCCTCGCTGCGGGTGGCCGGTCCCGAGGGCGATCGGCTGCTGGCCGGCGAGCCGGACAGCGCCTGGCGTGAGCACGGCGGATCCATCTCCTGGGGCGTACCCGACGACGCGGCCCGCCGGTTCGGCCGGCGGCGTGGCTGGTGGTGGGCGCCGGACGGCAACCAGATCCTCGCCGCGCGCACGGCCGCCTCGACCAGCCTGCACCTGCTCGACCTGGACTACGGCTGGGTCGACGTGCATTGGGACCGGGAGACTTATCCGTACGTGGTCAACGTGCGCTGGGCCGACAGCGGCGGCCCGCTGATCACCGTGCTGCGCCGCCTGCAGCAGCACGGCCTGGTGCTGGCGATCGATCCGCGTACCGGGGAGACGCAGGTGCACGCCGAGCTGGCCGACGCGCGCTGGGTCGAGCCGGTCACCGGCACGCCCCGGCACCTGCCCGACGGCCGGGTGCTGGTCGGCGGCGAGCTGGCCCACGACGGCTTCGACGCGCGCTGCCTGTTCGCCGACGGCAGCCTGCTGACGCCGCCCGGCCTCTACGTCCGGCGGGTCGTCGGCTCGGTGCCCCGCCCGGGCGGGCCGTCGGGGGCGCCCGATCTGATCGTCGAGGGCACCGAGGGCGACCCGTGGAGTCAGGACGTCTTCCGCGTGCGTACGTCTCTGGGCGGCGGTGGCGCCGAGGCCAAGAAGATCACCTCGGCCCCCGGCTGGCATCGGGCCGAGGCCGGCGGCGACGTCCTGGTCGTCGACGGCGAGGTGTGGCGCGGCGAGGCTCACGTCTCCACCCTGCGCACGCTGGCCGCGACGCCGCCCGCCGCGAACCCGCCGATTCTCGAGCGGGTGACCGACCGGCGGCTGCCGGCCGCGGTGCGGTACCCGGCGGCCTTCGTCAGCGGCACCCGCCTGCCGGTGCTGGTCACGCTCGGCGACGGCCCCGGACGGCAGCAGGTGGTGCACGACCCGCTGACCTGGCCCGAGAAGCAGTGGTGGGCCGACGCCGGCTTCGCCGTCGTCACGATCGACGGCCGGGGTACGCCGGGTGTGGCGCCCAGTTTCGAGAAGGTCGTGCACCGCCGGCTCGTCGACGTCTCGCTGGCCGATCAGGTGGACGCCTTGTTCGCGCTGGTCGGCAAGCATCCCGACCTCGACCTGTCGACCGTGGCCGTGCGCGGCGCCGGACTCGGCGGGTGGCTGGCGGCGATGGCTGTGCTGCGCCGGCCCGACATCTTCCATCGCGGCGTGGCCCGTTCGCCGGTGCTCGACTGGCACGACCTGCCGGCCCCCTTCGCCGAGCGCTACCTGGGCGACCGGCACGACTCGGCCGACGTCTACGCCCACCACAGCCTGCGCGGCGCCGAGCCCACCGACTCTCTGCTGGTCGTGGGGGCCACCCTGCCGGGTTTCGCGGCTGTGGAGTCGGCCACGCTCGAAGAGGAGCTGGCGTTCCTGCGCTGAAGTTTGTCGTACCCGTCCCCTAGGGTCGGTTCATGAGCCACTTCGATGAGGCGGCCACGGCGGTGCAAGCCGCTCTGGACGCCGGCGCCCGTTACGCCGACTGTCGCGTCATGCTGCGGCGCACCGAGTCGATGACCGCCCGCGACGGCGACGTGGAGGAGCTCGGTTCGGGCGAGAGCGCCGGCCTGGGCGTCCGGGCTCTGGTCGGCTCCAGCTGGGGCTTCTTCGCGGTGCCCGACCTGTCCGAGTCCGCGGCCCGCGCCGCCGGCCGCCGCGCGGCTCAGATCGCCACGGCCAGCGCCACGGTCCCCGGCCCGCCGGTCGAGCTGGTGCCGGGCGACCCGGTCGAGGCCAGCTGGGCCAGCGGGTGCGAGATCGACCCGCTCGGCGTCGGGCTGTCCACCAAGGGCGACCTGCTGGTGAACGCGACCGCGGCGGCCAAGCAGGCGGGCGCCGACCTGGCCGAGGGCATCTACCAGATCTGGGACACGCGGAAGTGGTTCGTCTCCAGCGACGGCCACCGCATCGACCAGCACATCCGCGAGTGCGGCGCCGGCGTCACCGCGAGCGCCTACGGTGACGGCGAGATCCAGCGCCGCTCCTGGCCGTCGCATCGGGGGCAGTACGGCACGAGCGGCTGGGAACTGGTCGACAGCCTCGACCTGGTGGGCCACGCGCCGCGCATGGCCGAGGAGGCCCGCGCCCTGCTCACCGCGCCGCTGTGCCCGTCCGGCGAGACCACCCTGGTGCTCGGCGGCGAGCAGCTGGCGCTGCAGATCCACGAGTCGGTGGGGCACGCCATCGAGCTCGACCGCATCCTCGGCTGGGAGGCGGCGTTCGCCGGTACGAGTTGGCTCGACCTCAAGCAGCTGGGCTCGCTGCGCTACGGCTCCGAGCTGATGAACATCACCATCGACCCGGGCATCCCGGGCGCGCTGGGCAGCTTCGGGTTCGACGACGAGGGCACACCGGCGACCAAGCGCGACGCGGTGCGCGACGGCATCTGGGTGGGCGTGCTGGCCGGGCGCGACTCGGCCGCGGTGGCCGGCCTCGACTACGCGGGCAGCGTCCGGTCCGACGGCTGGGCCCGGCTGCCGATGGTCCGGATGACCAATGTGGGCCTGGAGCCGGGCCCGCACACGCTCGACGAGATCATCGCGGCCACCGACGACGGCGTCTTCATGGACATCAACCGGTCCTGGTCGATCGACGACCGGCGGCTCAACTTCCAGTTCGGCTGCGAGATCGGCTACGAGATCAAGAACGGCAAGCTCGGCCGCATGCTGCGTAACCCGACCTACACCGGCATCGGCCCAAAGTTCTGGCAGTCGATGGACATGCTCTCCTCCGAGAGCATCGCCTGGGGCACGCCCAACTGCGGCAAGGGCCAGCCCGGCCAGGTGGGTCACACCGGCCATCCGGCCGCTCCGGCCCGGTTCACCAACGTGCGTGTGGGGGTGCGGGGATGACCGCCGACATCGTCCGGACGGGCGCCGAGCTCGAGCTCGCGGCCCGTGTCATCGAGCTGGTCCGCGAGGTCGCGGGCCCGGCCGCCGAGGCCGAGGTGACGGTGCGCCACGACGCCGAGGCGCTGACCCGGTTCGCCAACTCGGCCATCCATCAGAACGTGGCCGAGGCGACCACCACCATCCGGCTCCGCCTCCACCTGGACGGCCGTTCGGCGAGCAGCTCGACCACGGTGCTCGAGCCGGCCGGCCTGCGCGGGCTGGTCGAGCGCACGGTGACGGCGGCCCGGCTGAGCCCGCCCGACACGACGTGGCCGGGCCTCACCCCGCCGTCGCCGCTGCACGGCTCGGCCGGCCATCACGGCTCGGGCCCGCGGTCGGGTCTCGACTTCGGCTTCGACGAGGCGACCGCCCGGGCCACGCCGGCCGAGCGGGCCGAGCGGGTGCGCGATTTCGTCCGGGCGGCGGGCGGGCTCGAAACAGCCGGTTATTGCCGTACGACGTACACGTCGGCCGCCTTCGCCAACAGCGCCGGGCAGGCGGTCGAGGGCCGCACGGCCGAGGCGGCGATGGACGGCATCGCCCGCCTCGACGGCGCCGACGGGGTGGCCCGGCTGGCCGGTGGACGCCTGGCCGGCCTGGACGGGGCGGCGCTGGGCGCGCGGGCGGCGGCCAAGGCGAGGGCGGCGCGGAACCCGGTCGAACTGCCGCCGGGCCGGTACGAGGTGGTGCTCGAGCCCGAGGCGGTGGCCGACCTGCTCGACAACTTCGCGCTCTTCGGCTTCAACGGCCGGGCGTTCGCCCAGAAACAATCGTTCGCCGAGCTCGGGGCCGACCAGTTCGACCCGGCCGTGACCATCGTGGACGAGCCGCTGGGCAGCCGCTCGGAGCCGGCCCCGGGCCTGCCGTTCGACGTCGAGGGCACGCCCCGCGAGTCGCTGGTGCTGGTACGCGACGGCGTGACGAAGGCCGTGACACACGACCGCGCCTCGGCCGCCGACGCGGGCACGACCTCCACCGGCCACGCGTCGCCGACCTCCCGCTCGTGGGGCCCGATGGCCACCCACATGCGACTCGAGGCGGCCCCACCCGCGACCGAGCCGGAGATGCCCCCGGCGGGTCCCGACAGCCCGATCGCGGAATCGGCCCGCCCGCTGGTGTCCCGCATGGAGCGCGGCCTGCTGATCACCGACTTCTGGTACACGCGGGTCCTCGACCAGAAAGCCCTGATCATCACCGGCCTGACCCGCAACGGCGTCTGGCTGATCGAGAACGGCGAGGTGGTGGCCCCGGTGAGCAACATGCGCTTCACCCAGTCCTACCCGCAGGCCCTGTCCCCCGGCGCGGTCCGAGGCATCGGCAGCGAGTCACTGCTGCTGCCCGACCGCTGGTCCGGCACCCGCTACGCGGCCCCCGCCCTCCACCTGGCCAGCTGGAACCTCACCGGCAACGCCTCCGGCTGACCCCCACCCCCGCCCCGCCCACCCGGCCTCCTCCCCCGCCCCGCCCACCCGGCCTCCTCCCTCGGCCGGGCGGGCGCTGGGGGCGGGTCGGCGCTGGGCCGGGCGGGCGCTGGGCGGGGTCGGAGCATTGACCGGCGTGTTTCACTGAGCCGGTGAGCGAAACGCCGCGCGACCCGGATCCCGGCCGCCGGCCGGCCGACGGAGGCACGCCGGGCGGAGCGGCGCCGGGCGACTTTCCCACGCCCGCCCGCGGGTTTCCCGCCGTGTCACCGACTCCGCCTTCTCCCACATCCACGTCCGGGTTCCCGTCCTCTTCGGCCCCGGTCTCCGGGCCTCCCGACTCCTCTTCCTCGGCCAGAGCCGGCTCATCTCCGGCCGGGCCTGACTCATCGTCGGCCGGGGCTCGTTCTTTTTCGGCCGGGTCTGGAGCGGAAGGGGCCACGCCGGGCGGAGGGGATGCCGCAGGCGCAACCGGCGGAGGGGATGGCGCAGGAGCGACCGGCGGAGCCGCGCCTGCGGGAGGGGCGGCGGCCGGCGGATCTTCGGGTGGTGTGCCGTCGACGGGGTTCTCGCCGGGCAGGGCCGCGCCCACGAGCGTTCGGGGGCGGCGGATGTTCGGGCTGGGGCCGGCGGGTGGCGGGGCGCGGGCTCGCCGGCGGCGGCAATGGTTCGTGGCCGCCATCTCGGTGGGGGCGGCCATCATCGTCATCGCGCTCTGTGTGGGGGCGCTTGCGGTGGTCGACGCGGTCGACGGCGTACGGGATCAGGCCTCTGATGCCCGTGACGTGCGGCAGGCGCGGGACGACCGGTGCCTCGACCTGGAACGGCGGCTCAACAAGCTCGTTCCGCCGGGTTCGGCCACCAGCCCGGTCGCCCGGGCCACCGCCATCCGCAACGAGAACGGGGCCGTACGGATCTTCGTGGCGGACGGGCCGTCGGCCGAGAGCCAGGACGACTGGCGGCAGCTGATCGACGCCCGCGCTGTCTTCGCCGACGCTCTCGACCGGCAGGCCAGGACGAACACCCCGGCCTTCTACGTCGTGCCACGCAACTCCGACGGGGAACCGGTCTCCGACGATCTCGTCGACGCCTCGCCGGCCGCCTGCGCGGGGTCGATCCGCCGCCTCGCCGCGCCGGACCTGTGATTCGTCCTATTTGTCTACCTCAGCACGTACGACGCAAGATCCATTAACGCTTTTGATCTTGTCGATGTGATGGGGGTCGAATTTTGTGATCCAGACCGCATCCCTGAGCGCGAAACTGTCTGACCCTCGGCGTAACGTGTGCTCCACATCACGGCGGCTGTCGAGGCTCCCCGCTCGTTCACAGCCGGGTCCCAAGGACAGAGGCACGATCAGGAGATCGAATGACGACGACGGCAACGAGGCCGGGCGCGGGCCGATCGCGCGCGGCCATCATGGCGAAGACGTTGCGCACCGACCGGTGGTGGCTTCCACCGCTGATCACCTTCGTTGGCCTCGCGGCCTGGGTCACGTACGCGACGGTCCGCGTCTTCATGCACAAGTGGTATTTCGTCGAGGCGTACCACTATCTGACGCCGTTCTACTCGCCCTGCGTCACCGATCGGTGCGTTCCCGAGGCGGCGCTGTTCGGCACCCCGCTGCCGAGTTTCTGGCTGATCCCCGAGGCCGCCTTCACGCTGCCGTTCCTGCTGCTGTTCCGGCTGACCTGCTACTACTACCGCAAGGCGTACTACCGCGCCTTCTGGCTCTCGCCGCCGGCCTGCGCCGTGCCCGACGGTCACAGCAAGTACTCGGGTGAGACCCGGTTCCCGCTGATCTTCCAGAACGCCCATCGGTACGCGTTCTACGCCGCCGCCATCATCTCGGTGATCAACACCTGGGACGCGATCATCGCCTTCCGCAGTCCGGGCGGCGGGTTCGGCTTCGGGCTGGGCAACGTGATCCTGGTCGGCAACGTGGTGATGCTCTGGGCGTACACGCTGTCCTGCCACTCCTGCCGCCACATCGCCGGCGGCCGCCTCAAGCACTTCTCGAAACACCCGGTGCGCTACCGGTTCTGGACCTTCGTGTCCAAGCTGAACACGCGCCACATGCAACTGGCCTGGATCACCCTCGGCACGCTCGCGCTCACCGACTTCTACGTCATGGCGCTGTCGGCCGGTTGGTTCTCCGACCTGCGGTTCGTCGGCTAGGGGGCGGCGCGCACACATGAGCACTCGCATCGAACGACACCACTACGACGTCGTCGTCATCGGGGCCGGCGGGGCCGGCCTGCGGGCGGCGATCGAGGCCCGGCTGGCCGGCAAGCGTACGGCGATCATCTCGAAATCGCTGTTCGGCAAGGCCCACACGGTCATGGCCGAGGGCGGCGCGGCCGCCGCGATGGGGAACGTGAACAGCCGCGACAACTGGATGGTGCACTTCCGCGACACCATGCGCGGCGGCAAGTTCCTCAACAACTTCCGGATGGCCGAGCTGCACGCCAAGGAGGCCCCGGAGCGGATCTGGGAGCTGGAGACCTACGGCGCGCTCTTCGACCGTACGAAGGACGGGAAGATCTCCCAGCGCAATTTCGGCGGTCACGAATACCCGCGGCTGGCGCACGTCGGCGACCGTACCGGCCTCGAACTGATCCGCACCCTCCAGCAGAAGATCGTGTCGCTGCAGCAGGAGGACTTCGCCGAGACCGGCAACTACGAGTCGCGGATCCGGGTCTTCGCCGAGACGACCATCACCGAGCTGCTGCTCGACGGTGACCGGGTGGCCGGCGCCTTCGGCTACTACCGCGAGTCCGGCGAGTTCATCCTGCTCGAGGCGCCGGCCGTGGTCCTCGCGACCGGCGGGGTCGGCCGCAGCTACAAGGTCACGTCGAACTCGTGGGAGTACACGGGCGACGGTCACGCGCTGGCCCTGCGCTCGGGCGCGACGCTGATCAACATGGAGTTCCTCCAGTTCCACCCGACCGGCATGGTCTGGCCTCCGAGCGTCAAGGGCATCCTGGTCACCGAGTCGGTCCGTGGTGACGGCGGCGTGCTGCGCAACTCCGACGGCAAGCGCTTCATGTTCGACTACGTGCCCGACGTCTTCCGCAAGCAGTACGCGGAGACCGAGGAAGAGGCCGACCGGTGGTACGAGGATCCCGACAACAACCGCAGGCCCCCCGAGCTGCTTCCGCGTGACGAGGTCGCCCGCGCGATCAACTCCGAGGTCAAGGCGGGCCGGGGCACCCCGGCCGGCGGCGTCTACCTCGACGTCTCCACCCGGATGCCGGCCGAGGTGATCACCCGGCGGCTCCCGTCGATGTATCACCAGTTCAAGGAGCTGGCGGATGTCGACATCACCAAGGAGCCGATGGAGGTCGGGCCGACCTGTCACTACGTGATGGGCGGCGTCGAGGTCGACCCCGACTCGGGTGCGGCCCTGGGCACGGTGGCCGGCCTGTTCGCGGCGGGCGAGGTGTCCGGCGGCATGCACGGCTCCAACCGGCTCGGCGGCAACTCGCTCTCCGACCTGCTGGTCTTCGGCAAGCGCGCCGGGGAGCACGCGGCGGCGTACGCGGACTCGCTCACCCAGAAGCCGCGTGTGCACACGCCCGACGTCGAGGCGGCGGTCACGACCGCCCTGGCGCCACTGCAGAGGCAGAGCGGCGAGAACCCGTACACCCTGCAACAAGATCTTCAAGCGGTGATGGGCGACCTGGTCGGCATCATCCGCCGGGCGGGCGAGCTGACCGACGCCCTCAAGCGGCTGCAGGAGCTGAAACTGCGGGTGGCCAATGTGGGCGCGACCGGCGGACGGCTCTACAACCCGGGCTGGCACCTCGCGCTCGACCTGCGCAACATGCTGATCGTCTCGGAGTGCACGGCAAAGGCGGCGCTCGAGCGGGAGGAGTCGCGCGGCGGGCACACCCGTGAGGACTTCCCGCAGATGAACCCGCAGTGGCGCCAGGTCAACCTGGTCTGCTCGCTCGACAAGAACGGCGACGTGCACCTCGAGCGCAAGCCGCTGCCGACCATGCGGGACGAGCTGATCGAGCTGTTCGACCGCAGCGAGCTCGCGAAATACATGACCGAGGACGAGCTGAGCCGCGCTCCGGGCGAGGCGCACATCCCCGGGGCACGGACCGACGCACAGAGCAAGACGGAGGCGAAGTAATGGGCACCAAGCGCCACTTCCGCGTCTGGCGCGGCGACTCGTCCGGCGGCGAGATCCAGGACTTCGACGTCGAGGTCAACGAGGGTGAGGTCGTGCTCGACATCATCCACCGGCTTCAGGCCACGCAGACGCCCGACCTGGCCTGCCGGTGGAACTGCAAGGCCGGCAAGTGCGGCTCGTGCTCGATGGAGATCAACGGCAAGCCGAAGCTGGGCTGCATGACCCGGATGTCCACCTTCGAGGAGGGCGAGACGGTCACGATCACGCCGCTGCGGACCTTCCCGGTCATCCGCGACCTGGTTACCGACGTGTCCTTCAACTACGAGAAGGCTCGTGAGACGCCGGCCTTCGCGCCCCCGGCCGGGGTGGCGCCCGGCGACTACCGCATGCAGCAGATCGACGTCGAGCGGAGCCAGGAGTTCCGCAAGTGCATCGAGTGCTACCTCTGCCAGAACACGTGTCACGTCGTCCGTGACCACGAGGAGAACAAGGCCGCGTTCTCCGGCCCGCGCTACTTCATCCGCGCCGCCGAGCTCGACATGCACCCGCTCGACGAGCGCGAGGATCGCAAACAGTACGCGCAGGCGCACCAAGGCCTCGGCTACTGCAACATCACCAAGTGCTGCACCGAGGTCTGCCCCGAGCACATCAAGATCACCGACAACGCGATCATTCCGATGAAGGAGCGCGTGGTCGACCGGCGGTACGACCCCCTGGTCTGGCTCGGCCGCAAGATCTTCCGTCGCGACGAGCTGGAAACCGCCAACATGGCGCCGAGCGTTTCGACCGGGGTGACCGGGGCGGGGGACGCCACTCCGTTCTCCAGCGCGCGGATGCCCGAGAACGCGCCGGTCCGCGAGGACGGCCGGATGGACGTCTCCGAAATCTCGCTGCCCACCCAGGGCGGCCCGTCACCGTTCGGCGACGACATCTCCTTCCCGCTCCCTCCGGATGAGGTGTCCTACAGCCGCCCGGCCGACCGGGCGGACTCGGGTTCCGACCCCAGCGCGCACTAGTTCTTCGTCAACCAGAGTTCCAGGCCGTCCAGCAGCCGCTCCAGGCCGAAGGCGAACCCTTCGTCCAGGAGCTGCTGCTGGTCCCGGCCGGCCACGCCGGCGTTGCGCCGCCATTCGTCGTAGGCGGGGTGCTCCGCGGCCATCTTCTCCACATAGGGCTTCACCTGCTCGGCCACGCCGGCCAGGTCCAGGCCACTCCGCTTGATCGCGGACTGGGCGGCCGCCTCGGTGGTCGCGGCGCCGATGACGTGCGCGTTGATCAGCGCGCTGGCATGCGACAGCGGCATGCCCGTGAAGCCGGCGCCGGTGAGCAACTGCACGATCCGATCACCCATGCGCATCGCGTTCGGCCCCAGGGTCGGATGGGTGCCGAGCAGGCCGATCACCCACGGGTGACGCAGCAGCGCTGAGCGCATGCCGTCCGCCCACACCGAGACACCGACGCGCCAGCCGGTGTCGCCCGGCTCCGGCACGTAGATCTCGCCGATCACCTCGTCGACGGCCAGTTCGAGCAGCTCGTCCTTGTTCGCTACGTGCCAGTAGAGCGAGGTCGCGCCCGAGCCGAGCTTGGTGCCGAGGCGGCGCATGCTCAGCCCGGCCGGGCCCTCCGCGTCCAGGATCTCCATGGCGGCGCGCAGGATCTGCTCCCGGCTCAGGGTCGGCTGACCGTTGCGGGTGCGCGGCGGGCGCAGCCACACCGAGTCGGCGAACTTCGAGGTCATGAGCCCATCCTAAAGCCACTCGCACAGTGTTCGAGTCGACTGGTACGGTGTGCGAGTCAATCGCACGGTGTTCGAGAACGGGGGCTTTTCATGGACGAAGAACGCAACCCGCGCCGCTGGCTGATCCTCGGCGTGCTCTGTTTGAGCCTGCTGGTGGTGGTCGTCGACAACATGGTGCTCAACATCGCCATCCCGTCGCTCATCCGCGACCTGGGCGCCAGCTCGGCCGACATTCAGTGGATCATCGACGCGTACATCCTGGTCTTCGCCGGTCTGCTGCTGACCGCCGGCAGCCTCTCCGACCGGCACGGCCGCCGCCGCGGGCTGGTGACCGGCCTGATCGTCTTCGGCAGCGCGTCGGTGCTGGCCACGCTCTGCCAGACGCCCGGGCAGCTCATCGCCGTCCGCGGCCTGATGGGCGTAGGAGCCGCGTTCCTCATGCCGGGCACGCTGTCGATCCTCACCACGGTCTTCGACGAGTCCGAGCGCAAGAAGGCCATCGCGATCTGGAGCTCGGTGCTGATGCTCGGCTCGCTCGGCGCGCCCACCCTGGGCGGCCTGCTGCTGGAGCACTTCTGGTGGGGTTCGATCTTCCTGCTGAACGTGCCGATCGCGATCCTCGGCGTCGTGGCCGCCCTCGTGGTCATCCCGGAGTCGTACGGCCGCGCGTCCCGTCCCGACGTGATCGGCGCCCTGCTGTCCACGGTCGGCATGGCCGCCCTGATCTGGGGCATCATCCGCGCGGCGCAGGACGGCTGGTCGGCCGCGACCACCCTCGGCGGATTCGCGATCGCGGTGGCCGGGCTGATCGCGTTCGCCCTCTGGGAGCGACGGGTCGCCGAGCCGATGCTGCCCTTGACGCTCTTCCGCGACCGCAATTTCGGCGGCGCCAGCCTGTCGATCGTCCTGCTGTCGTTCTCGGCCGGCGGCGTACTGCTCGCCCTGACCCAATATCTGCAATTCGTTCTCGGGTACGGGCCCATGAAGGCCGGCCTGGCGTTCGTCCCGCTGCTCGTGACCGCCGTGGTCTTCAACGGCATCGGCGTCATGGTCGACAAACGGTTCGGTACGAGGGTGGCGCTCGCGTCCGGGCTCCTGCTGATGGCGGGCGGGTTCGGCGTGCTGGCCTCGCTCGCGCCGGGCGACGGATACGCGCGCTTGGCGATCGCCCTGGTGGTGATCGGCGCGGGCAGCGGCACGGCCGGCCCGGCCGCCTACGGGACCCTCCTCGGCGCACTGCCACCGGACCGGGTCGGCGTGGGTTCGGCCGTCAACGACACGGTGCAGCAGGTGGGTACGGCGCTGAGCGTGGCGGTACTGGGCAGCGTGCTGACCGCGGCCTATCGCGGGGCGATGCCGTCCGACGCCCCCGAGGAGGCTCGCCGCTCGATCGGCGACGCCCTCGGTGTCGCGACGTCGACGGGAGACGCGGCTCTGGCCCGGCTGGCGCAGAGCTCCTTCGTCGAGGCGATCTCCGCCACCGCCCTGGTCGGCGTGGCGGGCGGCGTGATCGCCGCTGTGGTCGCCGCCTCTGTTCTGCGCCCGAAGCCGGCCGCCCTTCCCTCCCCCACCGCCGACCTTCCCTCCCCCACCGCCGACCTTCAGTCCCCCACCGCCGACCTTCCCTCCCCCACCGCCTCCCGTTCCGACGACTCCTCCCCCACTGCCGCCGCCCCTTCCGCCGCCCCCTCCGCCGCCCCTTCCGCCGCCACCTCCTCCGCCGGAGCCACCCCCTCCTCTCAGGCCACCTCTGGGCGGCCGTGATATCCGGATATTTCGGGCGACTCCGAGTTATCCACAGGGCCGAAACGATCTTCGAACATCCGTACTAAGCTTGCGCCATGACCAGCACCTATCAGCCGTCGATGTTCGATCTCGCCGACGAGAGCGGCGGCCCGGCCACCGAGGTCGGGCCGCTCGCGGGGCGCCTGAAACGCCACGAGCTCACCGCCGGGGCGTGGGTCGACGTGCTGCCGGGCTGGCTCCAAGGCTCCGGCGAGGTCTTCGAGACCCTGCTGGGCATCGACTGGCGAGCCGACCGCCGGCAGATGTACGACTCCGTCGTCGACGTCCCGCGCCTGCTGCGGTGGTACGGCGGCGACGAGGAGTTGCCCCACCCCGCGCTGACCGGCGCCAAGGCCGAGCTCAACCGACATTACGCCGCGGAGCTGGGCGAGGATTTCGTCACCGCGGGCATGTGCCTCTACCGCGACGGCCGCGACAGCGTCGCCTGGCACGGCGACACGCTCGGCCGCTCGGCCCGCCACGACACCATGGTCGCGATCGTCTCGCTCGGCGCGCCGCGCCAGCTCTCGCTGCGGCCCCGCGCGGGCGGCCACGAGACTCTGCGGTTCCCGCTGGGTCACGGCGACCTGATCGTCATGGGCGGGTCCTGCCAGCGCACCTGGGAGCACGCGATCCTCAAGACGGCCAAGCCGGTCGGGCCGCGGATCAGCGTCCAGTTCCGCCCCATCAACGTGGCTTGACGCCCGCCTGAGCTTTTCGGAGACGACCCGGGGCCGACGGCCCGCGGGGCGCTGCATCATGCCGGTAAAAGCCGAATGAAACAACATGGAAACAGACGGTTGACGTGCTCGGCCAGAAAGTTACACTCCAAGTGTAAATAGTTGACCTTCACTTTCTACACAGGACGGACGTCGCTGCCCGGCGCCCGTCTGTACAGGCCACTCTGCCGGTTCGAGCCGAGGTGACCATGTCAACGGATTCGTCAGCGTCCTCGACCGCGAGCTCCGATTCCTCCGAGGATCAAGGGCTCGCGCTCCAACACATAACCGTCCGCTTCGGTGGTCTGCTCGCCCTCGACGACGTGTCGCTCCGGGTGCCGCCCGGGCGCGTCGTCGGCATCATCGGGCCCAACGGCGCCGGCAAGACCACTCTGTTCAACGTGATCTGCGGCTTCGTGTCGCCGCAGTCGGGCGCCATCACGCTCGACGGCCGGGCCTTCCGGCCCCGGCCCCACCACCTCAGTGGCCGCGGCATCGCGCGCACTCTTCAGGGCGTCGGCCAGTTCAACGGCATGACCGTTCTGGACAACGTGCTGGTCGGCGCGCGCTCCCGCAAACACGAGGAGGAGGCGTGGGCCGCGCTCGAGCGCTGCGGCGTCGCCGAGCACGCGGCCGCCCTGCCCGCCTCGCTGCCCTATGCGAAACGTAAGCGGGTCGAGCTGGCCCGCGCCCTGGCCGCCAAGCCGCGCATCCTGATGCTCGACGAGCCGGCCGGTGGGCTGGACGCCGACGAGATCCGCTGGCTGGCCACCCTCATCCAGGAGTCGGACTGCACGGTCCTGCTGGTCGAGCACCACATGGACCTGGTCATGTCGGTGTGCGACGAGATCCTGGTCCTCGACTTCGGCAAGCCGATCGCGCTCGGCACGCCCGCCGAGATCCGCAACGACGACAAGGTCGCCGAGGCCTACCTGGGAGCGGCCGCGTGAGCGCGTTGCTGGAGGTCGACGGCCTCACGGTCGGCTACGGGGCCGCGCCGGTGCTGCACGACGTCAGCCTCAGCGTCCAGGAGGGACAGATCGTCGCCGTGCTGGGCGCCAACGGCGCCGGCAAGACGACGTTGCTGCGCGCCCTCTCGGGGCTGCTGCCGCCGGCCGCGGGCCGCGTCGTCTTCGACGGCGTCGACCTGCGCGGCGTCAAGGTCGAGCGGCTGGTCCGGCACGGCATCGCCCACGTGCCCGAGGGCCGCGGCGTGGTCACCGAGCTCACCGTCGACGAGAACCTGCGGCTCGGCGGTCTCTGGCGCAAGCCGCAGCCGCCACTCGCGCCGATCTACGAGCTGTTCCCCCGGCTCGCCGAGCGGCGCTCGCACCTCGGCCATCAGCTCTCCGGCGGGGAGCGGCAGATGCTGGCGATCGGCCGCGCCCTGGCCGCGCAGCCCCGGCTGCTCCTGCTCGACGAACCGTCGCTGGGGCTCGCGCCGCGGGTCACCGGCCAGATCATGGCGCTGCTGCGCGATCTGCGCGACCGCACCGGGCTGGCCGTCCTGCTGGTCGAGCAGAACGTGCGCAGCGCGCTCTCCATCGCCGACCAGGGCGTCGTGCTCTCGCTGGGCCGTGTGGCCGCCCGCGACGACGCCGCGGCGCTCGCCGACGACGCCGATCTCCGGCACGCCTACCTGGGGTTCTGACATGGACCGTTTCCTGTTCCTGACCTTCGACGGGCTCAGCCGGGGCGCCGTCTACGCGGCGTTCGCGCTGGCCCTGGTGCTGATCTGGCGGGCCACCCGGATCGTCAACTTCGCGCAGGGCGCGATGGCGGTGGCCACGGCGTATGTCGGCTATTCGGTGGCCGACGCGACCGGCTCGTACTGGGTCGGGTTCGCCGTGGCGCTCGTGGCCGGGCTGCTGCTCGGCGCCGCCGTCGAGCGGGTGGTGATGCGCTTCGTCGACCACTCCTCGCCGCTCAACGGGGTGGTCGTGGCGCTCGGGCTCGTACTGATCATCCAGGGCGTCCTCGGCATGATCTACGGCAACGAGTTCCGGCCGGCCGAGGCGCCGTTCAGCCGGGACGCCTTCGACATCGGCGGCGTCGCCCTGCTCTCGCGCTACGACGTGTTCGTCTTCGCGGCCGTGGGCGCCGTGGTCGTCCTGCTGACCCTGCTGTTCACCCGCACGCCGACCGGCCTGCGGATGCGGGCGGCGGCCTTCGCGCCGGACGTGTCGCGCCTGCTCGGCGTGCCGGTGGGCGGGATGCTCACGCTGGGCTGGGCGCTGGCCGCCGGGGTCGGTTCGCTGGCCGGGATGCTGGTCATCCCGACCGAGCTGGGGCTGCACCCGACGGCGATGGACGTGCTGTTCATCTCGGCCTTCACCGCCGCCGTGCTGGGCGGGCTCGACAGCCCGATCGGCGCGGTCATCGGCGGCCTGGTCGTCGGCCTCGTCCTGTCCTACATCAGCGGCTACCTCGGCGCCACGGTCGCCCCGATGGCCGTCCTCGGCCTGCTCGTGGTCGTCCTTCTGGGCCGGCCCGACGGATTGTTCGCCCGATCGAAAGCGAGGACGGCATGACGGTGCTTCGAGATCGGGTCACCACTCGGATGATCGCGCCGGTCACCCGGCGGCGGCTCAACCCGTTCCTCATGGTCGCGCTCGGCGCGGTGCTGGTGGTCGCGTTGACGTACACGCTGCCGCCGTTCCGGATCTATCAGCTGGCGACGATCGGGGCGTATCTCTGCGTCACGGCCGGGCTGACCGTCCTCACCGGACTCAACGGACAGCTGTCGCTGGGACACGGGGCCCTGATGGCCACCGGCGCCTACACGCTGGCGCTCTGGCAGAACAAGTTCAACCTGCTCGCGGTCGGCATCGTCGTGGCGGTCCTGGTGACCACGGTCGCCGGATTAATCATCGGGCTCGCGGCGGCCCGGCTGCGCGGACCCTATCTGGCCGGTCTCACGCTCGCCGTCGCCGTGGTCGTCCCGTCGGTCACCAGCACCTTCGACGAGACCTTCAACAGCGACCAGGGTCTGTCGGTCATCCTCAACCCGCCGCCCGAGTCGATGACCGTCGAGCAGTGGCAGGCCTGGGTCTGCTGGGGCGGCGCCCTGGTCACGGTGCTGGCGCTGGCGCTGGTCACGCGGGGCCGGTTCGGGCGGGACATGCGGGCCGTGCGCGACGACGAGACCGCCGCCAAGCTGGCCGGTATCAGCATCGCCCGGACGCAGGTCTGGACCTTCGTGATCTCGGCCGCCGGCGCCGGGCTGGGCGGCGCCCTGTTCGCCGTACTCGCCCAAAGCGTCTCTCCCGGCGCCTTCCCGCTGACGCTCTCGCTCTTCCTGGTGATGGCGATCGTGATCGGCGGTCTGGGCCGGCTCTCGGGGGCCGTGATCGGCGCCTTCCTGCTGGTCGCGCTGCCCGCGGTCGCTCACGAGATCGGCGAGGCGTCCGGATCCCAGCGACTCGAGGGCAACCTCGCCCTCACCTTCTTCGGCGTCGTTCTCGTCGTCGTCATGCTGGCCGCCCCGGGCGGCCTCGCGTCACTGCGAATCCCGCGCTCCTGGCGGGCTCGCCTCGGCAGGAAACCCGCGCACCGAGCGGGCTCGTAACCCCCTAATTCCCTGAGATCTGTGCGCAGAAAGGCCGATGATGAAACGCACCACCGCGATCGTCCTCGCCGCCGTGCTGCTGGCCGCGGCCGGTTGCAGCAACACGGGCGACAGTAATGGCAGCAGCAGCGGCGGAAACACGCCGGGAGTGACCGACACCGAGATCGTGGTGGGCACGCACATGCCGCTCACCGGCCCGGCCGCCGCCGGGTACTCCAAGATCGCGCCGGCCACCAAGGCCTACTTCGACTACGTCAACGCCAACGGCGGCGTCCACGGCCGCAAGATCACTTACAAGATCATGGACGACGGCTACAACCCGGCCAACACCCAGCAGGTCGTGCGCCAGCTGGTGCTCCAGGACAAGGTCTTCGCGATCCTGAACGGCCTCGGCACCCCGACACACACCGGCGTGCTCGACTTCCTCAAGACCAACCGGGTGCCCGACCTCTTCGTGGCCAGCGGCAGCCGCAGCTGGAACCAGCCCGACAAATATCCGGGCACCTTCGGCTTCAACCCCGACTACACCGTCGAGGGCAAGATCCTGGGCACGTACGTCAAGGAGAACCACGCCGGCAAGAAGACCTGCTTCCTCGGGCAGGACGACGACTTCGGGCGGGACAGCCTGGCCGGCGTCGAGAAGGTGCTCGGCCCGGTCGCGGCCAAGCAGTCCTACGTGACCACCAACCCGAACGTCGGGCCGCAGGTCGGCGCGCTCAAGGCGGCCGGCTGCCAGGTGGTCGTCCTCGCCACCGTGCCCGGCTTCACCGCGCTCACCATCGGCACCGGCGCCAAGCTCGGCTTCAAGCCGCAGTACGTGGTGAGCAACGTCGGCTCCGACCCGACCACGCTGGCCAAGACGCTCGGCGCCGCCGCGCCGCTGCTCGAGGGAGTCGTGGCGGCGAACTACCTGCCGCTGGCCAACGACGACGCCAACCCGTGGATCCAGCTGTACACCAAGGTCAACAAGGAGTACAACAACGGCGCCGAGCTGGACAACAACGTCGTCTACGGCATGTCCGTCGCCTACCTGTTCGTCCAGTCACTCCAGGCCGCCGGCAAGGACCTGACCCGCGACGGCATCATCGCCGCCGTGCAGAAGGGCGGCTTCACCGGGCCGGGCCTGGTGCCGGTGCGCTATTCGGACAAGGATCATTCCGGGTACGGCGGTGAGCAGCTCACCAAGATCGCCGGTGGCAAGGCGCAGTACTTCGGCAAGCCGTACCGCACCGACGACGGGGACGGAGCGGTGGAGGTCTATGACTCGCCCGCGGCGACCCCGCCGCAGAACGGCATTCCCGCTGCCTAAGGTTGGCGACGGCGGCAACTGCTAATTAGTGTCTGCACGAATAGTGCAAATAGAGAAACTGAGGAGCGGCGATGGCGGACCAAGTGGCGATCGTGACCGGAGCCAGCAGGGGAATCGGGTTCGCCATCGCGCAACGCTTCGTGGCCGACGGATACAAGGTGTGCATCACGGGCCGGGACGCGGAAGCGCTCGACACCGCCGCCAAGGATCTGGGCGGGCCGGACGTGGCGATCGGGGTGGCCGGCAAGGGTGACGACCCCGACCACCGGGCCGCGGTGATCGACACCGTGCTGGGGCAGTTCGGGCCGGTCACCACGCTGGTGAACAACATCGGGATCAACCCGGTGTACGGTCCGCTCGGCACGATCGACCTGAACGCGGCCCGGAAGATCTTCGAGGTGAACGTCATCGGCACGCTCGGCTGGGTCCAGGAGTCCCTGCGGGGCGGACTGGGCGAGGGCGGCGCGATCGTCAACATCTCGTCGGTCTCCGGCGTCCGCCCCTCGCCGGGCATCGCCTTCTACGGGGTCACCAAGGCCGCGCTGATCCACCTGACCGAGGAACTGGCCGTCGAGCTCGCGCCCAAGGTCCGGGTCAACGCGGTCGCCCCGGCCGTGGTCAAGACGCGGTTCGCAACCGCGCTGTACGACGGCCGGGAGGAGAAGGTCGCGGCCGCCTATCCCCTGGCCCGCCTCGGCGTGCCGGAGGACGTGGCCGGCGCGGTCGCCTTCCTCTGCTCGCCCGACTCGGCCTGGATCACCGGGCAGACAGTCGTCATCGACGGCGGCGTGACGCTGACCGGGAGCGTCCAGTGAAGCGAGTCGTGGTCACCGGCGCCGGTGGCGGCATCGGCGCCGCCCTGGCCCGCCGGTTCGCGGCCGAGGGGGCCGAGGTGATCGTCAACGACCTCAACCCGGACGCCGCGCAGGCGGTCGCGAGCGAGATCGGCGGCCTGGCCGTGGCCGGCGACGCCGCGAACGAGGACGACACCCGCAACCTCATCGACACGGCGTGGGCCGAGCTGGGCGGCATCGACCTGTTCTGCGCCAATGCCGGCGTGCTCACGGCGGGCGACCAGAGCACGCCGGACGAGGTGTGGCTGCGCGACTTCAACGTCAACGTGATGTCGCACGTCTACGTCACCCGGGCCCTGCTGCCCCGCTGGCTCGACCAGGGCGAACAGAAGCGCCTCGTGATCACGGTGAGCGCCGCCGGGCTGCTGTCGCTGCTGGGCAGCGCGCCGTACGCGGTGACCAAGCACGCCGCCCTGGCCTACGCCGAGTGGCTACGCGCCACGTATGCCCACCGCGGCGTGACCGTGCAGGCGCTGTGCCCGCAAGGGGTGCGCACCGACATGCTGACCCGCGGCAACGAGCGGGGCAGCGCCAGCGCCGCGCTGCTGGCCGAGAGCGCCATGGAGCCCGACGAGGTCGCGACGGTCGTGGCCGAGGCCCTGAAAGGCGACAGCTTCCTGATCCTGCCCCATCCCGAGGTGGCCGAGTTCTATCGTCTGCGGGCCGGCGACACCGACCGCTGGCTGGGCGGCATGAACAAGATGCAGCGGGCCTTCGAAGGGAGCAGCCGGTGAGAGGACTCGACCTCGAACGACTGCGGGCCTACCTGGGGTCGGACGCCGAGCTCACCGGCCGGATGTTCGCCGGCGGGCGCTCCAACCTGACGTACGCGGTCACCGACGGCGAGAAGCGGTGGGTGCTGCGCCGGCCGCCGCTGGGGCACGTGCTGCCGACCGCGCACGACATGGCCCGGGAGCACCGCGTCCTGGAGGCGCTGTCCAAGGCCGGCTTCCCGGCTCCGCGGCCGGTGCTGCTCTGCACCGACACCGAGGTCATCGGGGCGCCGTTCTACCTGATGGAGCACGTCGACGGGCGGATCTACCGCGACGTCGCCGACCTCCAGGCGCTCGGCCCCGACGCGTTGCGCGGCCTGATCCTGTCGCTTGTGGACACGCTGGCCGATCTGCACGCCCTCGACCCGTACGCCATCGGTCTCGGCGATTTCGGGAAGCCGGAAGGCTTCAACGCGCGGCAGGTGAGCCGCTGGAAGAAGCAGCTCGACGCGTCGCGCAGCCGCGACGTGGCCGGCATCGACGAGCTGCACGCGCGGCTCGCGGTGGACATCCCGGCCGGCGGACCCGGTGCCGTGGTGCACGGCGACTTCCGGCTCGACAACGTGCTCATCGGCGACGACCTGGGCATCAACGCGGTCCTGGACTGGGAGATGTCCACGCTCGGCGACCCGCTCAGCGACGTCGCGCTGATGGTCGTCTACGCCGGGTTGCCACTCAACGTCGGCGGGGACGGCAAGCCGACCGCGCCGCTGAGCGTGCCCGGCCATCCGACGATCGCCGAGCTGGGCGCCCGGTACGCGGAGCGCAGCGGGCGCGATGTGAGTGATCTCCACTGGTATGTGGGATTCGCCGCTTTCAAGCTCGCGGTGATCCTCGAGGGTGTGCACTACCGCTACGTTCAGGGCCAAACCGTAGGTGAGGGCTTCGAGACGATCGGCAACCTCGTCGGACCGCTGGTCATGCGGGGCCACGAGGCGCTGGAGGGACACTGATGGACTTCGGCTTCGACGCTCAGACCGAGGACTACCGCAAGAGGCTGCTCGCCTTCATGGACGAGCACGTCTACCCCGCCGAGGCGGGCTATCACAGCGGCGACGGCTGGGAGCCGCCGCCGATCCTGGAAAGCCTCAAGGCCGCGGCGAAAAGCGCCGGCCTGTGGAACCTCTTCCTTCCCGGTGAGCACGGCGCCGGACTGACCAACCTTCAGTACGCTCCGCTGGCCGAGATCACCGGCCGCAGCCCATCGATCGCGCCGGCCGCGCTGAACTGCGCGGCGCCGGACACCGGCAACATGGAGGTGCTGGCCGAGTTCGGCACCGACGAGCAGAAGAAGCAGTGGCTGGCGCCGCTGCTGGACGGCACGATCCGCTCCGCCTTCGCGATGACGGAACCGCAGGTCGCCTCGTCGGACGCCACGAACATCGGCACCCGCATCGAGCGCGACGGCGACGAGTACGTCGTCAACGGGCGCAAGTTCTACATCACCGGCGCGATGAACCCGAACTGCCGGATCTTCATCGTGATGGGCAAGACCGACCCGGAAGCGGCCCGGCACGTGCAGCAGAGCCAGGTGCTGGTCCCCCGGGACACGCCGGGCCTGACGGTCAAGCGCGGCATGACGGTCTTCGGCTACACCGACGGCGACCACGGCGGCCACGCCGAGCTGATCTTCGAGAACGTCCGGGTGCCGGTCACCAACCTGATCGGCGAGGAGGGCGGCGGCTTCGCGATCTCGCAGGCGCGCCTCGGCCCCGGCCGCATCCACCACTGCATGCGCCTGATCGGCATGGCCGAGCGGGCGCTCGAGCTGATGTGCAAGCGGGCGCTCACCCGCACGCCGTTCGGCAAGCCGCTGGCCGAGCAGGGGGTCGTGCAGGACTGGATCGCGGAGTCGCGGGTGCGCATCGAGCAGGCCCGCCTGCTGGTGCTCAAGGCCGCGTGGCTGATGGACACGGTCGGCAACAAGGGTGCCCACACCGAGATCCAGGCCATCAAAATCATCGTGCCGTCCACCGTCGAGTGGATCGTCGACAAGGCCATCCAGGCCCACGGCGCCGCCGGCACAAGCCAGGACACGCCGCTCGCGGCCCTCTGGGTGGCCGCGCGTACGCTGCGCCTGGCCGACGGCCCCGACGAGGTCCACAAGCGCTCCCTGGCCCGACGGGAGTTGAACCGCTACCGGAGCACCACGTGACCAACACGCTGCACCATCCCCCAGCCGACGCCGCCCCACCCGGGCCGCGCCGCACGGCCCACGCCGCCCGACCCGGGTCGCACCGCACGGCCCGCGTCGCCGCACTCGGGCCGCGCCGCACAGCTGACGCCCTCGGGTCCGGGCCGCGCCATGCTGTCGGCGGCGTAAGCCCGGGCGTGAGCGCGGGCCCGGGCGTAAGCGCGGGCACCGGCGTAAGCGCGGGCACGGGCGCGGGCGTAAGCGCGGGCGCGGGCGTAAGCGCGGGCACCGGCGTAAGCGCGGGCACGGGCGAGGGCGCGGGTCGGCGGTGGCGTGCGGGTGGGGGCGTGTGGATTCGGTACGAGCAGCGCTGCCTGGCGGTGGCGCGGAGCCGGAGCGGCTTGTGAGTCCGGCACCTCAGCGCGTCGACGGGCGTACGGCGCGGTCGGAGCGGACCCGCAACGCGATCGTCGACGCCCATCTGCAGCTGATCCGCGAGGGTGATCTGCGGCCGACCGCCGACCGCATCGCCAAGCAGGCCGGGGTGTCGCTGCGCGCCCTGTGGAGCCACTTCGCCGACATGGAGGCGCTGTTCACGGCGAGTGGCCGCCGCGTTCTGGAGATTCGGGACGCGGCGCACAAGCCGGTGTCGCCGGAGCTGCCGCTGGCCGAGCGTATCGACGCCTACTGCCGGCAGCGCACCCGCCTGCTCGAGCAGATCGGCCCGACGGCCAAGGCGGCCGCGTTGAAGGAGCCGTTCTCCGAGACGTTGCAGCGTTACCGCCGGCTGCACGTGGAGCGGGTCCGCGCCGAGCTCGGCACCCTGTTCGCGGTCGAGGTCGACGGCAACGAGGAGCTGCTGAACGCCCTCACCGCGATCAGCATGTGGCCGACCTGGTCCACCTGGCGCGAAACGATGAACCTTTCGGTCCCCGCGGCCCGGGCCGCCCTGTCCCGCACGATCACGTCCCTCCTTCAGGCCCCGCCGTCCGCCTGAGCCGCTTCGTGGCGCCGTCAGCTGGGGCTGGGGTGGGCGTTGCGGAGGCGGATGGCGCTGAAGCCCACGGTCGTGGTGATGACCTCGGTCCAGAACGGCCAGAGGTTGGTCAGCAGGCGCAGCTGGATGCCGGCGGCGGCGTGGCAGTCGATCAGGTTGCCCACCGGCTCGGCCGGCCCTAAGGGGCGCACCGGCTCGGTTGCCACCACGGCGGGCGGCTCGTCCGTGTCGTCGATCGGGCGGAACGGGGCGGCCGGCAGGCGGTAGGCGTACAACGTGGTGGTCTGCATCGCGTTCCACCAGGTGTATTCGATGACGTGGACCCGGTTGCCGCCGCCGGCGCCGATGATCCGGGCGCGGTCCTCTTCGGACGTGCCGGGGCGCACCCAGGCCATGGCTCGCGGGCATTGCCTCGGGAACCAGTAGTCGGGGGCCCGGTCGGGGCCGACCGCCCAGACGTACGCCTCGGTCTCCCGGGCCGTTGCCGCCACGTGCGGCACGAACAGTTCGATCGTCGGGTCCTCGGAGAAGTGCAGCACCTGGCCGGCCTCGGGTCGCATCCCACGGTCCTACCGCACGGACGCGCCCGAGACCGCCGACTTTCAGATGACGACCACCGAGCGGGCGCCCTCGCCCCGGGCCATGCGGTCGAAGGCGTCCGGGACCTCCGGCAGGGTGATGCGGTCGGTGATCAGGTGGTCCAGGCTGATCCGGCCGGACAGGACCTCGGCGGCCAGGGCCGGGATCTCGACGTCCTGGTCGGCCTGCCCGTAGACCGAGGAGCGCAGCGTCCGGTTGGAGGAGAAGATGTCCAGGGCCGACAGGGACACCTGGTCGTCGTTCGAGCCCATGCCGACCACCGTCACCCGGCCGCCGCGCCGGGTGGCGCGCCAGGCCGCGCGGATCGTGGCGGCGCGCCCCACACACTCGAAGGCGTGGTCGGCCCCCCGGCCCGACGTACGGCCTCGGATCTCTTTGGAAAGGGTGTCGGAGGAGACCACGAAGTCGGTCGCCCCGGCCGATTCGGCCAGGCCCTTCTTGGCCTCGGAGACGTCGACCGCGATGACGTCCGAGGCGCCCGCGGCCCGGGCCGCCGCCACCACCGACAGGCCCACGCCGCCCAGGCCGATCACCACCACCGACTCGCCCGTGGCGACCTGGGCCGTGTTGCGGACCGCGCCGAAACCGGTCAGGACACCGCAGCCCAGCAGCGCCGCCCGCTCGAAGTCGAGTTCGGACGGCACCCGGACCACCGCGTTCTCCGGCGCCACCACCTGCTCGGCGAAGGCGCCCAGGCCCAGGCCGACGTGCACCGGCACACCGTCCAGGGTCACCCCGTTCTCCAGGGAGGCGACGCCCGACGACGTCGAGCACAGCCACGGCTCGCCGTTCTGGCAGAACCAGCAGTTGCGGCACGCCGGCTGCCAGTTCAGCACCACGTGGTCGCCCACCGCGGCCCGGGTGACCCGCTCGCCGACCTCCACCACCTCGCCCGCGGCCTCGTGGCCGAGGACCAGGGGGTACGAGGGGCGGATCGTCCCGTTCACCATGGACAGGTCGCTGTGGCAGACCCCGGCCGCCCGCACCTTGATACGCACCTGCCCGGGGCCGACCTCGGGCAGGTGAAGCTCGGCCACGGCCGGCCGGGCGCCCGCCTCGCGCAGGACGAGCCCGTTGAACCACGCGGTCATCGCTGGATCGCCTTCACCTGCTGGAACTCGGCGAGACCGTACTCGCCCAGCTCGCGGCCGACACCGGACTGCTTGTAGCCACCGAACGGCGCGAACGGATTGAACGCGCCCCCGTTCACGTCGACCGCACCCGTGCGCAGCCGGCGTGCCACCGCGAGCGCCCTGTCCGGCGAGCCCCACACGCCACCGGCCAGGCCGTAGCGGGAGTTGTTGGCGATCGACACCGCCTCGTCGTCCGAGGAGAACGGAATGATCGACAGCACCGGGCCGAAGATCTCCTCCTGGGCGAGCTCGCTGTCGGGGTCGACGTCGGCGAAAACGGTCGGCGCGACGAAATGTCCGGTTGACGGAACCGGCGCCTCGAGCCCGCCCGCGACCAGCCGGGCTGAGGCACGGTCGATGAAGCCACGCACGCGGGAAGCCTGCGCGGCGGAGACCAGCGGCCCGAGCCGCGTCCCCTCGTCGAACGGGTCGCCCACGGTGTAGCCGGCAGCGGTCTTGGCCGCCAACGAGACCGCCTCGTCGTAGTGGTCGCGGTGCACGAGCATGCGGGTCCAGGCCGTGCAGGTCTGACCGGAGTTGAGGAAGGCGTTGCCGACACCGACCTTGACCGCCCGGGTCACGTCGGCATCTTCCAAGATGACATTCGCCGACTTGCCGCCCAGCTCGAGCGCCACCTTGGCCACCCGGTCGGCCGCCGCGTGCGTGATGGCCTTGCCGGTCGCCGTCGAGCCGGTGAACGACACCATGTCCACATCGGGGTGCCCGGCGATGGCCGCGCCGACCACCGGGCCGGTGCCGGTGACCAGGTTGAGCACGCCGGCCGGCACGCCGGCCTCCTCGGCCGCGTCGATCAGCAGGTACGCCACCAGGGGCGTCAGCTCGCTCGGCTTGAGCACCACGGTGCACCCGGCCGCGAGGGCCGCCGCGACCTTGGCCACGACCTGGTGGAGCGGGTAGTTCCACGGGGTGATGGCGCCGACCACACCCACCGGCTCGTGCACGATCAGCGAGTTGCCGATGGTCTCCTCGTGCGCCTCGCGCGCGGCCAGGTCCGCGTACCCCCGAAGGACCGCAAGCGGCAGTCCCGCCTGGACCCGCTGGGCGACCTTGACCGGCGTGCCCAGCTCGAGCCCGACGGTCTTGGCGATGTCACCGGCGCGGGCGGTCAGCGAGGTGTGCAGCCGGTCGAGCACCTGGGCCCGCTCGGCTCTCGGGGTGGCCGCCCAGCCGTCGAAGGCGGCCTTGGCCGCGGCGACCGCGCGATCCACGTCCTCGGCCGAGCCGGCCGGAACGTGGGCCAGGACTTCCTCGGTCGCCGGGTTCTCAACCGCGATCGTCTCGGTGGAGGTGGGCGGGACCCACTCCCCACCGAGGTAGAGGTGTGGGCGATCGAGCGATGTCATGAACGGGTCCCCATCTCTTGTCGGGCCTGAAGGCCGTTGATCAGCAGGTCCAGGCCGAGTTCGAAGGCGCCCTCGTCCACGGCCTCATGATGCTCCGCCAGAAGCGGGGCGTGGTGCAGGTGTGGATAACGTTCGTAAAGCTGTGGATCCACGTCGAAGCCCAGCGCGAACGAGCCGAGCGCCGAGCCGGTGACCAGGTAGCGCATCAGCGCGCCGATGTGGGTGGCGCGCGCGTAGCTCCAGCCGGCCTCGACCAGCGCCCCGTACACGGCCTCGGCCATGGCCAGACCGGCCGGACGGCGGCCGGGGCCCTGCGCCAGCACCGGAACGATGTTCGGATGCTCGGCCAGCACCGCCCGATAGGACATAGCCCATTTTTTTAGGGCATCCGGCCACTTACAGGACTGGAAAAACGACAAGTCGACCTGAGCGACAACCGAGTCGGCGACCGCGTCCACGATCTCCGCTTTGGTCGCGAAGTGGTTGTAGAGCGACGGACCCTGCACACCCAGTTCAGTGGCGAGCCGCCGCATCGAGAGCGCGTCCAGCCCTTCGGCGTCGATGAGTGCCGATGCCGCCTCGACGATCCGCTCCCGGGTCAGCAACGCCTGCCGTGGCCGCGCCAAGTCGGTCTCCCATCGAAAAACTTGCACTGGACGTGTTAAAACTTACACCGCTAGTTTAAAGCACATGGACTTCTCGCTCACCGACGAGGAACGCGCGATTCGCGACACCGCCCGGCAGTTCATCACCCGCGAGGTCATGCCGCTGGAACAGGAGGCGCTGCTCCGCGAGCGTCGCCACCAGCCCGGCCTGGAACTCAGCGAACTGCGGGAGCTACAGCAAAAGGCCAAGAAGTTCGGCTTCTGGGGCCTGTCGACCCCGGAGGAGTACGGGGGGATGAACCTCCCGGCCGTACTCCAGTCGCTGATCTGGACCGAGGTGGGCCGCACCTTCATCCAGTTCAAGTTCGGCGGCGAGGCGGACAACATCCTCTACTACGCCAATGAGGACCAGAAGCGGGAGTTCCTGATCCCGACGATCGAGGGCGAGCGCATCTCCTGCTTCGCGATCACCGAGCCGGGCGCCGGCTCGGACGCGGCGAACATCAAGCTCAGCGCCACCAAGGACGGCGACGACTGGGTGCTGAACGGCGAGAAGACGTTCATCACCAACGGCAACGACGCCGACTTCGTCATCGTCGTCGCGGTCACCGACCGGGAGAAGGGCGTTCGCGGCGGCGGCACGACCGCGTTCCTGGTCGACCGCGAGATGGGCTGGCGCTCCGAGTTCATCCAGACCATGGGCGAGGGCGGCCCGGCGGCCCTGGTCTTCGACAACGTACGGGTGCCGGCCCGCAACATCCTGGGCGAGATCGGCCAGGGCTTCGAGCTGGGCATGAAGTGGATCGGCAAGGGCCGGTACCTGATCCCGTCGAACGCCCTGGGCATCGCCGAGCGCGCGCTCGGCATGGCGATCGACTACGCCAACACCCGGGAGACGTTCGGCCGGAAGATCGGCGAGAACCAGGCCATCCAATGGATGATCGCCGATTCCGAGGTCGAGATCGAGGCCGCCCGCTGGCTGATCCTGCGCGCCGCGTGGACGGTCGACCAGGGCTGGGACCCGCGGCACGCCTCGTCGATGGCCAAGCTCTACGGCGCGAAGATGGTGAACGAGGTCGTCGACCGCGTCATGCAGATCCACGGCGGCATGGGATACACGCGCGAGCTTCCGATCGAACGGTGGTACCGCCAGGTGCGACTTATGCGTATCTATGAAGGCACCGACGAGATGCAGCGCCTGATCATCTCGCGGGACCTGCTCCGCGGGTACACGAAGATCGGAGGTCACCTGGCATGACCCAATTGTCGCTCGCCACCGTCCTGGCCGAGTCGGCTCGCAAGTTCCCCGACAAGATCGCCGTGATCGACAGCGTCACCACCGAACGGATCACCTATCGCGATCTCTGGCAACAGACGCTTGCGTACGCCTCGGGGCTGCGCGAGCTGGGCGTCGGCCCCGGCGACGTCGTCGCCATCCAGATCCCCAACCTGGCCGACTTCCCCCGGGTCTACTACGCGACGCTGGCGGTCGGCGCGACGATCGTACCGATGCACCTGCTCCTCACCCCCGAGGAGAACGCCTACGTCCTGCGGGACAGCGGCGCCAAGCTGCTGGTCGCGCATTCTTCGCAGCTGGAGAACGCGGTGGCGGCCGCCAAGATCGCGGAGGTCGGGGTGGCTTCGGTCGGCCCCGCGGTGCCGGGCATCGCACGGCTCGAGGAAGCCGTGACGACGCCGCTCCGGACGTACGTCAGCCGCGAGGCCGAGGACGTCGCGGTCATCTTCTACACGAGCGGCACCACCGGAAAGCCCAAGGGCGCGCTCCTGACCCACCTCAACCTCGTCATGAACACGATCGTGAACGTCTTCGACATCCACGATCTGCGCCCGGACGACGTGACGATGGGCTGCCTGCCGCTGTTCCACACGTTCGGCCAGACCGTCGGCATGAACGGCACCTTCCGGATGGGCGGCACCCTCGTCCTGCTCGCCCGCTTCACCGGCGAGGCCGCCATCCAGCTGATGGTCAAGGAGAACGTGACCATCTTCCATGGCGTGCCGACCATGTACATCGGGCTGCTGGAGGCCGCGAGCAAGGCCGAGAAGCTTCCCGAGCTGCGGCTCTGCGTCTCCGGCGGCGCCTCGCTGCCGGTCGCCGTGCTGGAGAAGTTCAACGAGACCTTCCATGCCGAGATCTTCGAGGGGTACGGCCTCTCGGAGACCTCGCCGACGGCGACCACCAACCAGCCGGCGTTCGGCACCAAGCCGGGCACGGTCGGGCACCCGATCTGGGGTGTGGAGGTCGAGATCGCCCGGCCCGAGATCGACGAGCGGATCGAGCTGCTGCCCGACGGCGAGCTCGGCGAGATCGTCATCCGCGGCCACAACGTCTTCGCCGGCTACCTCAACAACCCGTCGGCGACCCAGGAGGCGGTGGTCGACGGCTGGTTCCGTACGGGCGACCTCGGCACCAAGGACGAGAACGGCTTCATCGCGATCGTCGACCGCAAGAAGGACCTGGTGATCCGGGGCGGCTTCAACGTCTACCCGCGTGAGGTGGAGGAGGCGCTGGCCCGGCATCCGGCGGTGCAGCAGGTGGCCGTGATCGGTGTGCCCGACGCGACGCACGGCGAGGAGATCTGCGCGGTGGTCGTCGCCGAACAGGGCAGTGTCTCGGCCGACGAGCTGATCGAGTGGTCGCGCGAGAAGCTCGGCAAGCACAAGTACCCCCGCAAGATCCGCTTCGCGGAGTCGCTCCCGCTCGGGCCCAGTTTCAAGGTCCTCAAGCGGGAACTGCGCAAGACGTACGGCTCAGACGCTCAGTAGAGCGGGCAGTTCCGCGACGATCGGCTTGTCCGCGGGTAGCCAGTGCACGCTGTCCAGCTCGTCCACCCCGAGCCAGCGCATGGCAGTGTGCTCGAGCGCCCGCGGCATGTCGCCGCCCAGCAGCCGGGCGTTGAAGACCCGCAGCACGGCCCGGCCGTGCGCGAGGGAGACGTCCGGCCCGACCCGGCCGCCGACCTCGACCCGGACGCCGAGCTCCTCGACGCACTCCCGGGCCAGGGCCTGCTCCTCGGTCTCGCCCGGCTCGACCTTTCCCCCCGGAAACTCCCAGCGGCCCGCGACCTCGGGCGGCGCCGACCGCTCGCATGCCAGTACGCGACCGTCATTGATGATCACCGCCGCCACGATTACTCTGCGTGACTTTGGTGACTTGACATCCTGTTCCGACCGCATGAGATCAGAGCTTTCCACAAAAGTTTGCCGTTCCGGGTGCCCGAGCCGTCCCGATCGTCACGCAAACACATATATGTGGGCGTGGACATGCTTGTCCTGGAGAGCAAGACTGTGAGGCACCGACCATGACGACACGGCGACAGTTTGGCCACAAGCCGGCAACGACGCCTAGGGGGATGGGCGATGCGGGCCAGAAGACAGCGAGTGAACCGCTCCGACTACCTGACAGACGCTTTGACCGTGCTGAGCGAGTGGACGCGCGACGGCGTCCAGCTCCGGCGCGAGCTCGCGTGCGACGACAGTCAGCATGCCGCATTGACCGAACGGATCAAGGTGGCGGCGGACACACTTCGCATTCAACCCAACATCAGGCGCACCAACGGTCACACTCAGATCTGCGTGGGTGATCGAGACGGTGACACCCTCACCGACGGTGAGGTCGCCCTCGCCGCCCGAATCGAGGATTTCTACCGCACGGTGACCGATTCCGAGCTGACCAACCCGCAATAGCCCCTCCTCGCTACGCTCGCGCCATGAGCGACGTGACCTACGACAGCAAGGGCCAGTTCGAGCAGGTGCAGAGCGGCCTGCTCGACGGCGAGACGATCATCGCCGTCTACGACGCGATCGGGGCGGGCACCGGCTTCATCGGGCTGACCAACCGCCGCATCATCATCCAGGACAAGTCCTTCGTCGGTAAGCGCTTCGCGATCACGAGCATCCCGTACTCGAAGGTCAGCAGCGTCAGCGTGGTCAGCAACAAGAGCTGGGCCGGCCAGTTCTTCTCCACCGGCACGATCGCCATCACGGTCGGCACGCACACGTACGAGGTCGAGTTCCGCGGCTCGGACAAGACCCACCACGTGCACAACGTGATCCTGCACTACGCGAGTTAGAGCACCCGGGTCGGAAGCGGCGTCTCCTCCACCGAGCCGTCGTCCCGCCGGCGCAGCGCGTAGCCGAGCGGCCCCGGCCGGTCGGCCACGACCTCGGACAGGGTCGTGCCCCGGTAGACCAGGGCGGCCCCGTCGTCGGTGGCGTAGCCGTCGCCCAGAGTGCCGTCGCCGATCAGTTCGTGCATCTTGGGGCGGCGCTGCTCCTCGGCGTCGTAGTGCACGCCGTTGCTGTACGGCAGCCAGCCCAGCCCGTCGGTGAACGCTTGCAGGTCCGGCCCGAAGCTGTCCGTGCTGCCGCCCTGGTGCCAGCAGATCGAGCCGGCCGAGACACCGCCGAGCACCACACCGGCCTGCCAGGCCTCGTGCAGGATCTCGTCGACCCCGTGCACCCGCCACAGCGCGCACAGGTTGGCCACGCTGCCGCCGTGCACCCAGATGATGTCCTGCTCGAGCAGGTGCGACCGGATGTCGGCCACATTCGGCATCGGGATGAGCTGAAGGTGCGACGCGATGAACTCGGTGCGGGCGAACGCCGCGTAGTGAGCACCGATGACCTGCGGAAAGTCGCCGCTGGCCTGGGTCAGGAAGCAGATCCGCGGCTGCGTCACGTGGGCCAGCTCGGCCGCGAACCGATGGATCTTGCCGGGGCGCCAGGCGAAGTCGCCGAAGCGGCCGACCTCGAAGAAGGCGCTGGTCGCGAGGATGGTGGGCTCGTCTGCGGTCATCGCGACATCATCATGCAGGCGTCGGCGGTGTCGAGCACCAGATCGGCGGCGATGTCGACGGCCAGCCGCAGCCGCAGCGGGTCGCCGTCCACGGCGGCGAAGGCTTTGTCGACCCGCTCGGCGAACTCGGCCGGAGCGCCGGGCAGGGCGGCCGCGGCGGCCACCGCGCCCTTCTCGTTGATCAGCCATCGGCCGGCCGCTCCGTGCAGGGCGTGCGCGCACACCCCGACCAGGCGGAACAGACAGCCGGAGACGTACGCGCTGTCGCCGCGCGCGATGCCCTTGCGGGCGAGCTTGACGAGGAAGTCGGCCTCCCACAGACCGGCCACGAGCTCACGGGCCAGGGCCGGCGGATAGACCCGCAGCCGCCGGCGCAGCCCTTCGACCTCTCCCGAGGGGTCGGCCAGGACCCGGGCCAGGGCGACTTCCCCGGCGTACGCGTGATCGGCGAACCCGAGCGGATGGCCCGCCTGCGTGTGGAACGCGTACCGGCCCCGTTCGACCGACTCGCAGACGTCGGCGACCCGGTCGAGATCGCGATAGATCAGATCGACCGCGTCGCCGCCGACCTCGAGCCAGCCGCCGCCGTCCACCCACGGGCCCCACCCGCCGGGCGCCGTCACCTGCGCCGAGGGGCCGGCGAGGGCGCGGGCGACCTCGGACAACCGGTCGATGTCGAGCGGCCGCCGGTAATAGAGCCCCAGGTCGGTGTCGGAACCGGGATGGTGTGTGCCGCGGGCGCGGCTGCCACCCAGCACCACCGCGGTGACGCCGGGCACGAGGATCAGCTCGGCGGCCATCGCGGCCAGCTGAGCCTCGGTCAGGGCCACCGGCGCGCCTCGATCAGCACGCGGGTCGCGTAGGAGACGAACATGCCCTTCACGCTGATCTCCTCGTGGACCGCCCGCAACCGGTCCCGGTACTTCTCGATGGTGAAGTCGGGCACGGTCCAGATCACCTTACGCAGGAAATACGCCACGGCGGCGACGTCGAGGAATTCGGCGCGCAGGCGCTCGGCCCGTACGTCAAGAAGCTCCAGACCGGCCGCTTCCGCGAGCCGCCCCGGGTTTCTCCTCGCCGGAGGCGGAAGGGGACCGAGCATGGCCTCCGACAATTCGCGATTGCTGCCGTCGCCGATCTGCTGAGACAGGAAAATGCCGCCGGGACGCAGCACGCGGGCGATCTCGGTCCAGGGCGTGCTCACCGGATGACGGCTCACGACCAGGTCGAACGTGGCGTCGAGGAACGGCAGATGGTCGTCGGCTCGCACCACGAGAGCCTCGAGGTTGCGGGCGGCCACCTCCGGTTGCCACGCTTCCGTGGCGACCAGCCGGCGTTGTCCCGGGGCCTTGCCGATGGCGTACGAGAAGACCTCGCCCCCGCCGGTCTGCAGATCCAATGCGGCACTCGCGGTCCTCAGCCGCTCGGCGACGCGATCGGCGTAACGCCACGACGGGCGTTCCTCGGTGGCACGGCCGTCGAACCAGGAGAAATCCCAGCCCTCGAGGGGAACGGCCGCCGCCTCCGCGAGCAATTCGTCGAAGTCCACGCGCCCTATCTTGGCGACGCCCACTTCGGGCCGCACCCGAGATTTCCGAGCGATTCGGCGTCGAGCAGCGCGATGTCCTGGTCGAGGATCGTGACCGAGCCGCCGAGCTGGGCGGCGCTCTCCTGCCGGCAGTCCGCCGACCGGCCGAGCGGCAGGCAGAAGTCGTCACAGCCCTTAGGCGGGCGGCCGCCGGCACCCGGTCCGGCCGGTCCCCGTCGCGAGCCGAACACGATGACCCGGTGCTGCGGCTGCCTGGTGATGGTGCTGTCCAGCAGGCGGCGCTCGGTCTGCTTGCCGTCGGTGAAGGTCACCAGGTAGCGCAGGGTCTCCTCGCCGGGCACACCGGCGGTCTGGATCTTCCGCGCGCCGCGGGGCAGCGACGGATCGCGCACGAGGCGGGTCTGGAACGGGATCTCGCGCGTCTCGGTCTCCGTGCGGGTGGTCAGCACGGGACGCGGATCGCCGGCGGCGATCACGGGCGGAGGCATTTGTTGCTGCGGCTGTTGTTGGGGCTGCCCTTGTTGCTGGGGCCGTCGCCGCGATTGTTGCAGCGGCTTGGACGGCGGCACCGCGGCCGCCTGTTTCGGGGTGCGGGTGGCGGTGCGGTCGGCCTGATTGTCGATCCGGGGCAGGCTGGCCGCCGCGTCGTACTGCGGTTTCGCGTGGTGCGGGGCGACCGGGGCCGGCGCCTGCGGGTCCTGTGCGGCCGGGGAGGCGGCGGCCTGCCCGACGGCCGTGACGATCCGCGGGGCGGCGGGGTCGTCCCTGGTCAGGGCGGCCACGCCCCCCACGGCCACGGACGTCACGACCAGCAGCGCACCGCCGCCGGCCGCCATGCGGACCCCGAACGGCAGCCGGGCCCACCAAGACTTTCGTGGCATTTCAAGCAGTTGCTGCAAAGAGTCACTAGTTGTCTGGTTTTGCACCCTAGGCATTGTGCTGCGCGAAGCGGGGGATGCAAGCACCCCCCGCTCCGGTGTGTCCCAGTTGATCAGGCAGCGTTGCGCAGCGGCTTGAGGGCCGTGCTCCAGGCCACCGTCTGGTCGAGGACGGTGTTGAGGGCCGCCTCCTGGTGGGCGCCCGGCAGGAACTTGCTGTAGTTCTCGAAGTCGGTCGCGAGCGAGAGCAGGACCTGAGCGCGGACGTCGGCCAGCATGAGCTCACCGGCGATCAGGCGCAGGTGCTCGACGGCGCGGGCGCCACCGACCGAGCCGTAGCCGACGAAGCCGACGGCCTTGTTGTTCCACTCGGCGAACAGGAAGTCGATCGCGTTCTTGAGCGCGCCCGAGGTGGAGTGGTTGTACTCGGGGGTGACGAAGATGAAGCCGTCGAACGACGCGATCTTCTTGGCCCACTCGAGGGTGTGCGGCTTGGTGTACTGGCCCATCGACGGCGGGATGGCCTCGTCGAGGTGCGGGAGGTTGTAGTCGAGGAGGTCCACCAGCTCGAACTCGGCGTCGGTGCGCTTGGACGCGATGTCCAGCACCCACTTGGCCACGGCCTCGCCGTTACGGCCGGGACGCGTGCTGCCCAGGATGATGCCGATCTTGGTGGTCATCGGTGGCTCCGATCTCTGTTTCTTGTGTCTGTGACGCTCACTAAACTTGCTACGTCAAAGAAGTATTCCTGGGCGTTGGCCGTACGATCAATGTCATGTCCGCCACAACGCCCGACCCGGCGCTCCCGCCGGGCCTCCATGCCCTGACGCCCTCGGAGGAAGCGGTCATGCGGGGCATCGGCCGGATGCTGCAACTGCTCCCCCGGCAGCTGAACACCGACCTCGAGCGCGAGCAGCGCATGTCGGCCAGCGAATACAACGTGCTGCGGCACCTGTCGGAGTCCGAGCACGGCCGCATGCGGATGAGTGAACTGGCCCAGGCGTGCGACATGTCGCTGAGCGGCATGACCCGGCTCGCGGCCAAGCTCGAGTCGCTCGGCTACCTGACCCGGGTCAAGTGCGAGGACGACCTGCGCGGGTGGAACGCGGTGCTCACCGAGCGCGGCCTGGCCCGCCTGCGCGAGGCCTGGCCGACCCACCTGGCCAGCGTCCGGCGGCACATCTTCGACCACCTCGACGGTATCGACCTCGAAAAGCTGGCGGCCGCGCTCAACGAGATCGCCAGCGACGCTCCTCGCTGAGCTGGTACGCCGCCAGCGCCTCGGTCAGCATGCGTTCCTGGGCCGCCGGCGGGTACGCGCCGGGGTCGGCCGCGGCGAAGGCGGCGGCGCCCTCGGCCATGGCGATCAGGCCGAGGGCCACATCGGACACCCGAGTGGGCGGCCAGGCCGGCGCGGCCTCACCGACCAGCCGTTCCACGCGGGCCCGCCAGGCGCGGTTGTTGGCCCGGTGCCTCTCGACGAGCTCGTCGTCGGCGACGGCCGCGGCCAGGAAACCCATCCAGACGACGCTCTCCTGCCGAGCCTCGGCGTCCAGCGCTAGCCCTTGACGCAGCACCTCCCGCAGCGCGGCGCGCGGCGACGGCGCGTCCCGCTCCAGCGCCTCGACCCGGTCCCGGGTCTTCTCGTGCAGCAGCTGCCGGGCATGCCGCAGGAGCGCCTGCCGGTTGGGGAACCGATGCATGACGAGTCCGGTCGTGCATCCGGCGGCCGCGGCCACCGCCCGTACGGTCAATCGCTCCAAACCTTGCTGCCCCAGCACGTCCCACACGGCGCGGGAGAGCGCCGCCTCCTGTGCCTTCTTGTCCGCCGTCCGTGCCACGTAACACATGTTACCGTAACGCTTGTTACGACTGGAGGACGTGCATGACCACCATCGAGGAACGACCCTGGGACGACCCGGCCGGCATCGCCCTGCGAACGGCGCAGCGGGCGGAACTCGACCAGCGCTACGGCAGTGACGACCACGAGCCCGGCACGCCGCCCTCGGCCGCCGACATCGACCTCTTCCTGGTCGCGTTCGACGACGACGGGCGCGCCCTGGGCTGCGGCGCGCTGCGCCGCCTGGACGACGTCAGCGCCGAGGTCAAGCGGATGTACGTGACTCCCGCGAGCCGGGGCAGTGGCACGGCCACCGCCCTGCTGCGGGCACTGGAGGAGGCCGCCCGCAGCCGGGGCTGGACCACTCTGCGCCTCGAGACGGGCCCGGCTCAGCCCGACGCGATCCGCTTCTACGAGCGGGAGGGCTACCGCGAGATCCCGCTCTTCGGCCCGTACGTCGGCTCCGACCTCTCGGTCTGTTACGAACGGGCCCTCGTCTGAGCGATCGGCGCTACTGACGGCGCCAGACGCCGACCTGGCCGTCGGCGGCACCCGTGCTCTGCAACAGCTTGAAGCCGTACTTGGTGCCGTTCCAGGTGTAGTCCGGATACGAGGGGATGTAGCGGCCGATCACGACGTCGACGTCGGCCGGCGGGAGGCCGCTCTTCGGCAGAAAGCCGACCTCCTGCCAATAGACGTCGTGGTACATGACGAAGTAGCCCTCGTTGGTCATCCTGGTGCTGAGAGCGACCTTGTCACCGGGACCGACGCCGAGCTTCTTCAGATCGATCGCGGTGCTGAACTTGTCACCGAGCGCCTGGATGAGGCGGTCGCGCATCACCGACATGGTCACGAGGTTCGCCGCCACGATCAGCACCAGCACCGGAATCGCGAGCCGGCGGAACCGGGTGAGGGCCACGATCACGGCGAGCCCGGCCAGCCCGATGGCCGTACCGACGAGCGGGCGGAAATTGGCGTAGCCGCCCGTGATGGTCATGATGTCCGGGCCGCCGAAGACGCCGTACGACAGCTTGTGCCCCTGCTCGGCGACATAGTGCAGCCGGTACGCGATCAGGGCTCCGCCCGCGCCGAGGACCAGAACCGGCACCACGGCGTACTTCGCCACCTCACGGAGGCTGCTTCGCACCACCACGGCGAAGCCGAAAACGATCCAGAACGGGACGAACGCCTGCACGTACCGCGAGTAGATGGCGTCGGCGTTGGTGTCGACCAGACCGGCCAGGATCAGCGCGGCGCCCAGGGCCACGCCGAGCGTGCTGAACAGGGCCAGTCCACCGGTCCAGCGGAACGCGACGTCGCGCTTGGGCCGGAACATCTCGAACGTGGCCAGGGCCCAGCCGATGCCGGCCAGACCCGCGGTCACCACGCACATGTACCAGATGTTGGTGCCGAGCGAGCCGAAGAACACCTGGAGCCGCTGGGCGCTGGTGAACACCTCGAGGGTGCCGCCGCCGACGATGTCGCCGCGGATGTGCACCTTGTCACCGAGCAGCACGATGATGATCTGGTTGAGCGCGACCAGCAGCACCAGCGGCACGACCGACAGGGCGGCCAGGCGCCAGGTCGCCTTGCGGCGGTAGATCAGGAAGGCCAGGAACGCGAAGTAGACGGCGGCGAGGATCGTGCCGCGGACGTGGACCATGTAGAGCGCGCCGGTCAGCGCACCCACGGTGATCGCGGCGCCCTTGCGCGTGGTGTCGCCGAGCCACCAGTGGACCGCCAGGAACCAGCCGAGCAGCAGCGGCGCCATGACCGCGTCGGTCATGCCCACCAGCGACCAGAACGTGCCGGCCGGCATGGTGACCGCGACGACGCCGGCGGCCAGCGCGACCCACGTCTTGAGCCCGAACATCCGGCGGGCCAGCAGGTAGGCCAGCGGCAGGGTGAGGGCGCTGATCGCCGCGTTGATGACCTGGACGATCTTGTACGAGGTCGCGAAGTCGAGGTTGAACAGGAAGGCGGGCGACACGAGCAGCGGGTACCCGACCCGGCGGAACAGTGGGGTCTCCGAGCTGAAGCCGCCCGGACCGCCGGCGATCGCGCGCGCGGCGTTCATGTAGCTGTCCTCGTCGGTGTGCGCGACCGGGTGCGTGATCGGGTGCCCGAGCCAGAGCCGCCACACGAACGCGGCCAGCCATCCCAGAACCAGGGCTCCGATGATGGCCCACCGGAGACGGCCGGAGCTTTCTTTCGCCGCCGTCGCGTCGCGCTGCACGGTCGGCATGACCTCTGTCGTCATGATGGTCGTTAATCTTCCTGCCCTGGGGCGCCGGTGGCGTCAACCAGCGAATGACCGGCGAAACGGTAGCAGCAACGGCCGCACGCCACAGCCCGCGCATAGACAGACCGACGTCATTTGCCTGTTGTACACCGATACTTACCCAAAAATCCCCAAGCCTCAATCTCTCGAATGTGGTGGGTGTGCGGTAGTGTCCGCACGCTAAGACCGCGGGGACAGCGGGGGACAATCAATGAGACTTACTTTCGTGACGGCCACGACCGGCCTTGTCATGCTGGTCGTGATATTCGAGTTGTTGCGGCGGCGGCAACTGCGTGAGAAGTACGGCGCCTTGTGGCTGCTCGTGGCGGTCGCCGTGCTTCCGCTGGCGTTCATCCCGACACTGCTCGACGGGTTGTCCTCGTTCCTCGGCATCGCGTCCGGGCTGAGCCTCTTCCTGTTCGCCAGCGTCGTCTTCCTGCTTCTGGTCACCGTGCACCTCTCGTGGGAGAGCAGCCGGCTGGAGGAGGAAACCCGAAGCCTCTCCGAGGAGATTGCCCTACTTCGGGCCGATGTCGCCGAATTGCAGGAATTGCGGGAGAAAGTGAAAACACCGTGACCGCGACAATGGAACGTGTGCTGACGATCCTGCCCGCGTGGAACGAGGCGGAATCGATCGCCGCGGTGATCAAGGAACTTCAGCAAGAAGTCCCCGGAATGGACATTCTGGTCGTCGACGACTGTTCACGGGACGCGACGGCCGCTGTCGCCCGGGCCGCCGGCGCCAAGGTCGTCCGGCTCCCCTACAACCTCGGGGTGGGCGGAGCCCGCCGGCTGGGCTACCGGTACGCGGTCGAGCACGAGTACGACGTCGCCGTGCAGATGGACGCCGACGGTCAGCACGACCCCCGATACATCAAGGACATGATCGACGCGCTGTCCGACGCCGACCTCGTGATCGGCGCCCGCTTCGCCGGCGAGGGCGTCTACAAGGTGGCCGGCCCGCGGCAGTGGGCGATGAAGCTGCTGTCGAAGGCGCTGTCCGCGATCGCCCGCACGAGGCTGACCGACACCACCTCCGGCTACCGGGCCTGCCGCGGCGAGCTGATCAACTTCTACTCGCGCAACTTCCCGGTCGAATACCTCGGCGACACGGTCGACACGATCGTCCAGGCCAAGCGCTGCGGGTACGTGATCAAGCAGATCCCGGTGTCGATGCGCCCCCGCCAGGGCGGCACGCCCAGCAACTCGCCGACCAAGGCGATGATCTACCTGTTCCGCTCCGGCCTGGCGCTGCTGCTCGCCCTGGTCCGCCGATGACGGCCGGCACCCTCGGCGAAACCGCACTTCGCATCACCCGCAGCAGCGGCTTCCGCTTCCTGATCGTCGGTGGCACCAGCGTGGTCGTCGACGCGGGCCTGCTCTGGGTGCTGCACGGCCTGGCCGGCATGTGGCTGGAGCCCGCCACCGCCATCGCGTTCCTGGCCGGCTTCTTGGTCAACTTCCTGCTCAACCGCCAGTGGGCCTTCGCCTCCACCGGCCGCCTCCGGCATCAGCTGGCCAAATACCTGGCCCTGGTAGCGGTGAACCTGCTGATCACGGTCCTGCTGGTCAAGGCCCTGACCACTCTCGGCGTCATGTACCTGATCGCCAAGGTCCTGACCACCGCCGCCCTCTCCACGATCAACTACTTCATCTCCCGCAAGTGGATCTTCATCTGACGCGATCCGTCACGTCAGAATGCTACGGTGACGCCATGACCGCGGTGCCCGAGTGGATGCGCCCACCTCGGCCAGAGGGGTGGTACGCCGACGACCTCGACCGACTGCCCGAAGCACCGCGCCATACCGAGCTCATCGATGGAGCACTCGTCTTCATGATGTCCCCCCAGCGGATCTGGCACGCCCGGATGATTACCGCGCTGGTGAACGCTCTGACGAATCAGGTCCCCGAAGGCATCGCGGTCGACCGCGAGATCACCATTCGGCTCGACAAATGGAACCGTCCCGAGCCCGATCTCCTGATCACAAGGGCGCCCTTCGACCTCTTCCGTACTTTTTACACGCCCGAAGAGGCACTTCTGGTCGGAGAGGTTGTCTCACCGGAGTCGGCACACCGCGATCGAACGGTCAAGCTGCGTAAGTACGCCGAAGCCGGTATTGCGAGTTACTGGCGCATCGAAGTCGAGGACACATCGCCGGTGGTTCACGCCTACGAACTCGACGAACCGACCCGGTCGTACGTGCCGACCGGCATCCATCGCCACACGCTGCGCACCACAGTGCCGTTCCCGATCGAAATCGACCTGGACAAGCTGGTGCCCGGCCCCAAGAGCTGAGCCGGGCGCCGTGCTCGTCACACGTTGAAGCGGAACTCGACGACGTCGCCGTCCTTCATGATGTAGTCCTTGCCCTCCATGCGGACCTTGCCGGCGGCCTTGGCGGCGGACATGGAGCCGGCGGCCATCAGGTCGTCGAAGCTGACGATCTCGGCCTTGATGAAGCCGCGCTGGAAGTCGCTGTGGATGACGCCGGCGGCCTCGGGGGCGGTCGCGCCGACCGGGATCACCCAGGCGCGGGCCTCCTTCGGGCCGGCCGTCAGGTACGTCTGCAGGCCCAGCGTGTCGAAGCCGACCCGGATCAGCTGGTTGAGGCCGGGCTCGGTCTGGCCGGTCGACTCGAGCAGCTCCTGCGCGTCCTCGGGAGACAGGTCGATCAGCTCGGACTCGATCTTGGCGTCCATGAAGACGGCCTCGGCCGGCGCCACGAGGGCGCGCAGCTCGTCGAGGAACGCGGCGTTGCCGAGCTCTTCCTCGTCGACGTTGAACACGTACAGGAAAGGCTTGGTCGTCAGCAGGTGCAGCTCGCCCAGCAGCTCCACGTCGATGCCGGCCTTCGCCGCGCCCGCGTGCAGCGTGACACCGTCGTTGAGCAGCTTGAACGCGGCCTCGGCGGCGGCCACGACCGGCGCCCGGTCCTTCTTGAGCTTCGCCTCTTTCTGCAGGCGGGGCAGCGCCTTCTCGACCGTCTGGAGGTCGGCCAGGATCAGCTCGGTGTTGATCGTCTCGATGTCGTCGGACGGCGACACCTTGCCGTCGACGTGCAGCACGTTCGGGTCGGAGAACGCGCGTACGACCTGGCAGATGGCCGAGGCGTCGCGGATGTTGGCGAGGAACGCGTTGCCCCGCCCCTGCCCCTTCGACGCGCCCCGGACCAGGCCGGCGATGTCGACGAAGCTGACCGGCGCCGGAATGACCTTCTCGCTCTTGAACAGCTCGGCCAGCTTCTCCAGGCGCTCGTCGGGCAGCCCGACGACCCCGACGTTCGGCTCGATCGTCGCGAACGGGTAGTTCGCGGCGAGCACGTCGTTCTTGGTCAGGGCGTTGAACAGGGTGCTCTTGCCGACGTTGGGCAGGCCGACGATTCCGATGGTGAGGCTCACGGAGCGTCAGTCTACGGGGTGCATGGCCATGTCCGAATCCCGCCAGCAATCCGTACAGCGGCAAGCGCAGACTCAACGACATGGAACTGGACTTCGAGCGGTGCTACCGGGCCGTGGACAGCCGGGACCAGCGCTTCGACGGCTGGTTCTTCACCGCCGTGACCAGCACCGGCATCTACTGCCGCCCGTCCTGCCCGGCGATCACGCCGAAGCGGGAGAACGTGCGCTTCCACCCGAGCGCGGCCGCCGCGCAGCGGGCCGGCTTCCGCGCCTGCAAGCGCTGCCGGCCGGACGCGGCGCCCGGCTCACCCGAGTGGGACGTGCGGGCCGACCTGGTCGGGCGCGCGATGCGCCTGATCGGCGACGGGGTGGTCGACCGGGAGGGCGTGCCGGGGCTGGCGAGCCGCCTCGGTTACACCGAGCGTCACCTGAACCGGCTGCTGACCGCGGAACTCGGCGCCGGGCCGCTGGCCCTGGCCCGGGCCCAGCGCGCGCAGACGGCGCGCATTCTGATCGAGACCACCGGCCTGGGCCTGGCCGAGATCGCGTTCGCGGCCGGTTTCGGCAGCGTCCGCCAGTTCAACGACACCATCCAGGAGGTGTACGCGCAGGCGCCCGGCCAGCTGCGGGCCCGGCGGGCCAGTGGTGCGGCGGACGAGCCGGGGACGATTTCCGTACGGCTGGCGTACCGTTCGCCGTTGCACGTGCCGGCGCTGCTCGACTTCCTCGGGACGCGGGCGCTGCCGGGGGTCGAGGAGCGCGACGGGAACACGTACCGCCGAGGCCTGTCCCTGCCCCATGGAAGCGCGACCGTGGCGCTGACGCCGGCCGACCGGTTCGTCACGGCGACGCTGCGGCTGGGCGACGTCCGCGACCTGGCGCCGGCCGTGGCCCGCTGCCGGCGGCTCTTCGATCTGGACGCGGACCCCGACGCGGTCGACGCCACGCTGGGTGCGGACGGCGCGCTGGCGACGGCTGTCGCCGAGGAGCCGGGTGTACGGGTGCCGCGCGCGGTCGACGGTTTCGAGATGGCCGTGCGGGCGATCGTGGGCCAGCAGGTCTCGGTGGCCGGCGCGCGAACGACCCTGGGCCGGATCATCGCAGCGGCCCGGGTCGCCCTTCCCTCCGAAGTGGGCCTCGCTGCTTTTCCCTCCGCCGCGGTCGTGGCCGACCTGCCGGATGCGGCGTTCGGGATGCCGGCGGCGCGGCGGGACACGATCCGGCGGGTGGCGGCGGCCGTGGCCGACGGCAAAATCGACCTCGAGCCGGGCGCGGACCGGGCCGAAACCGTCGCCCGCCTGGAAGAACTCCCCGGGATAGGCGCGTGGACGGCCGGATATGTCGCGATGCGGGCGATCGGCGATCCGGACGTCTTCCTTCCCACCGATCTCGCCGTACGCCGCGGAGCAGCGGCTCTGGGCCTGCCGACCGCGGCCAGGGCGCTCGCCGCGCACGCCGAGCGGTGGCGGCCGTGGCGCTCATACGGACTGATCCGGCTGTGGAGAGCGGCCTGACGCGTTGTCCACAGGCTCAACAAGATCTTTCCCATGGCCCGTCCGAACGGGCCAAGCTGAAGCGCGACCCCAGGAGGACCCGATGTTGAAATACCGCACGCTGGACACCCCTACCGGCCCGCTGACCGTGATCGTCTCCCCGTCCGGCGCCGTGCGCGCCGCCGGCTTCACGACCGACGTGGCCGACCTGGTGAGCCTGATCCATCCCGATCTGCGCGCCCCGGCCGAGCCGGCCGACGACGTCGGGCCGGTCACCGGCCACGTCCGGTCCTATTTCGACGGTGACCGCTCGGCGATCGACGCCGTGACCGTCGAGCAGCGGACCGGCGGGCCCTTCATCCGGTACGCGTGGCAGGTCATGCGCGAGATCAAGCCGGGCGCCCCGGTGACCTATTCGGAGTTCGCGCGCCTGGCCGGGCGTCCGGCCGCGGTCCGCGGCGCGGCGTCGGCCTGCGCGCGCAACCCGGTCGCGCTCTTCACGCCCTGTCACCGGGTGCTGCGGCTGGACGGCACGCTCGGCGGCTACCGCTGGGGTGTGCCGGTGAAGCAGTGGCTGCTCGACCACGAGGCGTCGGCGTGACGCTTATTGCCAAGCCCTCGATCCGGCCGCGCCGTAGCATTCAGCCATGACTGATACGGGAACGACCGGACGCGCCGGTCTCCCCGAGCGGCCGTCGCTGGACGGGCTCGAGGACAAGTGGGCGCGGACCTGGCAGGAGGAGGGCACGTATGCGTTCGACCGCTCGAAGGAGCGCTCGGATGTATACAGCATCGACACGCCTCCGCCGACCGTATCGGGCGAGCTGCACATGGGGCACGTCTTCTCGTACACCCACACCGATACGGTCGCGCGGTTCCAGCGCATGCGCGGCAAGGCCGTCTTCTATCCGATGGGCTGGGACGACAACGGGCTGCCGACCGAGCGCCGGGTCCAGAACGTGTACGGCGTCCGGTGCGACCCGGCGCTGCCCTACGACCCGGCCTGGGAGCCGCCGGCCACGCCGCCCAAGCAGCCGATCGCCATCTCGCGGCGCAACTTCGTCGAGCTGTGCGGCCGGCTGACCACCGAGGATGAGAAGGCCTTCGAGGCGCTGTGGCGCACGCTCGGCCTCTCGGTCGACTGGGGGCTGACCTACACGACGATCGGGCGGCACTCGCAGGCCGTCTCGCAGCGCGCCTTCCTCAACAACCTGGCGCGCGGCGAGGCCTACACGTCCGAGGCGCCGACGCTGTGGGACGTCGGGTTCCGCACGGCGGTCGCGCAGGCCGAGCTCGAGGACCGGGAGCGCCCGGGCGCGTACCACCGGCTGCGTTTCCACGGGCCGGACGGCCCGGTCGAGGTCGACACGACCCGGCCCGAGCTGCTGCCGGCCTGCGTCGCGCTGGTCTACCACCCGGGCGACGAGCGCTACGAGGGCCTGACCAGTGTCCGGACGCCGTTCTTCGACGTCGAGGTGCCGGTCAAGGCCCATCCGATGGCCGCGATCGACAAGGGCACCGGCATCGCGATGGTCTGCACGTTCGGTGACATCACCGACGTCACCTGGTGGCGCGACCTTCAGCTCGAGACGCGGGTCGTTCTCGGGCGCGACGGCCGGTTCCTGGCCGACCGTCCGGCGGATGTTCCCGAGGCGGCCTACCGGGAGTTCGCCGGCCTGACCGTCAACGCGGCCCGGCGGGAGATCGTCCGGCTGCTCACCGAGTCCGGCGACCTGATCGGCGAGCCGCGGCCGATCACCCATCCGGTCAAGTTCTACGAGCGGGGCGACTCACCGCTGGAGATCGTCACCAGCCGGCAGTGGTTCGTCCGCAACGGCGGCCGCGAGCCCGCGCTGCGCGAGCGGCTGATCGCCCGGGGCAAGGAGTTGCAGTGGTTCCCCGAGCACATGCGGCATCGCTACGAGCACTGGGTGAACGGGCTGACCGGTGACTGGCTGATCAGCCGGCAGCGGTTCTTCGGCGTGCCGATCCCGGTCTGGTACCGGCTCGACAACGCTGGCGAACCGGACTACGACCAGCTTCTCATACCGGACGAAACGGCGCTGCCGGTCGACCCTTCCTCGGAGTGTCCGCCCGGTTTCGACGAGTCGCAGCGCGACGTTCCGGGTGGCTTCACGGCCGACCCGGACGTGATGGACACCTGGGCCACCTCATCGGTGACGCCGCAGATCGTCACCGGCTGGCAGCACGACGACGACCTGCACCGGCGGACCTTCCCGATGGATCTGCGCCCACAGGGGCAAGAGATCATCCGCACCTGGCTGTTCTCCTCGGTCCTGCGGGCCGACCAGGAAAGCGACGTCCTGCCGTGGAAGACGACAGTCCTGTCCGGGTGGATCCTCGACCCCGACCGTAAGAAGATGTCCAAGTCCAAGGGCAACGTCGTCACCCCGATGGACCTGCTGACGCAGAACGGCTCGGACGCGGTGCGGTACTGGGCGGCCAACGGACGGCCCGGGGCCGACCTGGCGTTCGACCCGGCCCAGATCAAGGTCGGCCGGCGGCTGGCGACCAAGCTGCTCAACGCGTCGAAGTTCGCGCTCGGGCTGGGCGCGGCCGAGGCGCTGCGGCAGCCGGTCACCGAGCCGCTCGACCGGGCGATGCTGACCCGGCTCGCGGCGGTGGTCGGCACGGCGACCGAGGCGTTCGACAGGTACGACCACACCGAGGCGTTGCAGGCGACCGAGGCGTTCTTCTGGACGTTCTGCGACGACTACATCGAGTTGGTCAAGGAGCGGGCGTACGCGCAGGGGCCCGGCGCCGACTCGGCCCGGGCGGCGCTGGCGGCGGGGCTGTCGGTACTGCTGCGGCTGTTCGCGCCGTTCCTGCCGTACGTGACGGAGGAGGTCTGGTCGTGGTGGCGGTACGGGTCGGTGCACAAGGCGACCTGGCCGACGACGTACGAGCTGACCCGGGTCGCGCCTGAGGGTGACGCGAGCCTGCTCGACCTGGCCGGCGACGCGCTGCGCCAGGTTCGGCGGGCCAAGAGCGACCGGAAGCTGTCGATGAAGGCCGACGTGCCGCTGGCCGAGGCGCTGGGGCCGGCGGAGCTGCTCGACAAGCTGGCGCTGATCGAGGGCGACCTCACCTCGGCGGGACGCATCGCCAAGCTGGACAAGCTGCCCGACCGTACGCCCGAGTTGGTCATCGCCTGCGCCTTCTGACCGGAGCTCGTGGGCCCGGCTCCGGCGAAACGCCGGAGCCGGGGCCGCCGGCAGGGCAGCATGGGAGGCATGATCGCGCCTGATCAGGTGGAGGCGCCCGCACGCGACGCCGTGCTGTTCCGGTCGTCGCCGGTGCGGACGTTCGTCACCGTCTTCATCCTGCTGATGCTCTCGTTCGCCCTCGTCTCGCCGATCATGGCGGCGGTCACGGGCGGCACCGGGAACCCGTGGTGGCACACCGCGTTCCAGGCCGGGGTGGTCGCGGTCTTCGGGGCGGCCTGCTTCGCGTACTCCACGCGGGGTTCCCTGAAGACGTGGGTGCGGGTCTCGTCGGGCGGCCTCGAACTGGCCGCGCAGGACAGCGACCCGATCCTGCTGGCCTGGGAGGACATCGCCTCGGTGAAGGTGCGCCGGGAGCGGTTGCGCAACGTCCTGGACGTGACCCCGGTCGATCTCGACAGCGTGCACCCGGTGCAGGGCCAGCGGGTCGGGTGGCCCGCTCTGGCCGAGACACCGAACGGCACCGCGTTCACCGCCGACCTCAGCGAGATCTGGCCAGGCCCGCGACGGCTACGCCGCGAGCTGGCCAAACACCTCCGCCAAACCGACGGCGCCTAAGAGTCGCCGGCGGGAGACCGGCGCTTAGAAGTCGCCGCCGAAGTCGCCACCGCCCATGTCGCCGCCGCCCCAGTCGCCACCGCCCCAGTCGCCACCGCCCGAGTCACCGCCGCCCATGTCGCCGCCGCCGAAGTCGCCGGCGGCGTCGGCGTAGCCGTCCTGGAAACCGTCGCCGTAGCCCATGTCGCCGAAGCCGGGCGAGAACAGGGCGTCGAAGATGAGCAGGCCGCCGAGGGCGCCCGCGCCGGCGCCGAGCGCCGTCTTCCACACCGGCGTCGAATACCAGCCGGCCGGGACCGGGCGGCCCTGCACGCGGCCACCGGGGTAGTAGTACGGGGTGTCGGCGCCCGGCTGCGGGCCCGCCTTGTAGCTGTGGCCCTGGACGTTGACCTCGCGCTCCTTGGTCAACTGGCCGACGCCCTGCGCGCTCGCCAGCGGCGGCAGCTCGGGGCCGGGGTCGAGACCCATCGCGAGACGCCCGGCCCGCACGTACTGCAGGCCCTCCAGCGCCGACTCGCGGGCCAGCTCGTACTGCCGGACGGTGTTGGCCTGCTGCAACTGGCCGCCGGCGGCGTTGTACCGCTCGCCCGCGTCGGCCAGGGCCTGCTGTGCGGCGGTGTCACTGCCGTGCAGGTTCATGAGCTGACCGCCCAGCCGCTCGTACCACCGCTGGGCCTCGGCCCGGGCGTCCTCGAGCCGCGTTTGCTGAGATGCCGCCCCGTTCCGCCGCGCCAAGGCGATCACGAGAACGACCACGACGATGATGGCCAGAATCAGCAACACGCTCATGTTCCAACGGTACCCTCGCGAATCACGTCCGAGCCGTCTGGCAATCTCCGTCATGTGACTGTCTCGACGCTGGCCGTGGTGCTCCTCTGTCTGGCCGCCGGGGCCGCGATCGGCTGGTTCGCCGCGCGGCTGCGGGCGGCCGCCGACATCGCCCGGCTCGAGGCGACCGTGCAGGCCCGCGCCGACGGTGAGGAACGCCTGGAGCAGTCGATGCGCGCGCTGTCGTACGAGGCGACCGCCCAGTCGCAGGAGGCGGTGGCCCGGGCCGTGGCGCCGCTGCACGAGACCCTGCGCCGCTACGAGCAGCGGGTCGCCGAGCTGGAACGGGAGCGCGTCGACGCGTACGCCGAACTGCGCGAGCAGGTGCGCTCGATGAGCGAGGTCTCGGGCGAGCTCCGCACCGAGACGAAACAGCTGGTCGCGGCGCTGCGGACCCCGCAGGTGCGCGGCCGCTGGGGTGAGCATCAGCTCCGCCGCATCGTCGAGGCGGCCGGCCTGCTGGAACACTGCGACTTCGCCGAGCAGGTGACCGCCGCCACCGACAATTCGGGTGTCCGCCCGGACCTCGTGGTCCGCATGCACGGCGGCCGCACCGTCGTCGTCGACGCCAAGGCGCCGCTCGAGGCCTACCTGTCGGCCCTGGAGGCGCGCGACGAGCGCGGCCGCGACGCCCACCTCAACCAGCACGCCCGCCACCTGCGGGCCCACATCGACGCGCTCGCCGCGAAGGAGTACTGGACCGCCTTCGAGCAGTCCCCCGACTTCGTGGTGCTCTTCCTGCCGGCCGACCCGTTCCTCGACGTGGCCCTGCGGCACGACCCGACGCTGATGGAGCACGCCTTCCGGCGCAACGTCGTGCTGGCCACCCCGGCCACCCTGATCGCCATGCTGCGCACGGTCGCCTACTCGTGGCGGCAGGAGGCCCTGGCCCGCAACGCGGTGGCCGTGCACAGCCTGGCCCGTGAGCTGTACGGGCGGCTCGCCACCCTGGGCGACCACGTGGGCCGGGTCGGCACCGCGCTGGGTGGTGCCGTCACGGCGTACAACCGGGCAGTCGGCTCTTTGGAAGCACGCGTGCTGGTCAGCGCCCGCAAGCTCGCCGAGATGGGCGTCTCCGACGACGAGCTGGTCACGCCGCCGCAGATCGAGGTCGCCCCGAGGCAACCGCAGTCACCGGAGCTGATCGATTAGGCCTGGGCGGCCGCGGCTTTCATGTCCCGGCGGAGCTCCTGCGGCAGCGAGAACGTCAGGCGCTCCTCGGCCGTCGTGAACTCGGTGACCTCGCCGAAGCCGCGGGCCGCCAGGTGGGACAGAACCTCCATGACCAGGTCTTCCGGGACGCTGGCGCCGGAGGAGACGCCGACCGTGGTCGCGCCCTCGAGCCACTCGTCCTTGATCTCGGAGGCGTAGTCGACCAGATGGCCGGCGCGGGCGCCCGCGTCCACGGCGACCTCGACGAGGCGTACCGAATTGGAGGAGTTCGTCGAGCCCACGACGATGACCACGTCGCACTCGGGGGCGATCTCCTTCACCACGTGCTGCCGGTTCTGGGTGGCATAGCAGATGTCGTCGCTCGGGGGCGACTGGAGCAGCGGCAGGCGGGTCTTCAGCCGGGCGACCGTCTCCATCGTCTCGTCGACCGAGAGCGTGGTCTGCGAGAGCCACACGACCTTGGACGGGTCGCGGACGACGACCTGGTCGACCGAGTCGGGGCCGTCGACGAGCTGGATGTGCTCGGGGGCCTCGCCGGAGGTGCCGATGACCTCCTCGTGGCCCTCGTGGCCGATGAGCAGGATGTCGTAGTCCTCCGCGGCGAACCTTTTCGCCTCGTGGTGGACCTTGGTGACCAGCGGGCAGGTCGCGTCGATCGCCTTGAGGTTGCGGCTCTTGGCCTGCTCGTGCACCTCGGGGGCGACGCCGTGGGCCGAGAAGACGACGGTGGAGCCCTCGGGCACCTCCTCGTTCTCCTCCACGAAGATCGCGCCGGCCGCCTCGAGCGTGCTCACCACGTGCTTGTTGTGCACGATCTGCTTGCGCACATAGACCGGGGCGCCGTACAGCTTCAGCGCCTCCTCGACGGTCTGCACCGCACGGTCGACGCCGGCGCAGTAGCCGCGCGGCTTGGCCAGCAACACACGCTTCCGGGGCTCAGTCACCCGGCCATGGTACGTGGATCCCTCTCGCGCATGCTTCTCTGCGATCCGTGCCACAGGCATACTCGTGCGGTGATCGTGCGGGAAGCAACCAAGGGCTTGTACTTCGCGGTGGGCGCGTTGTCGCTGGTGCTGGGCCTGACCTGGATCCTTCTCAATCTGCATTCGGCCAGTTACCGGCTGGATCTGCTGATCGGCGCCGTGCTCGCCGCGGGCGGTCTGGTGCTGCTCATGCCGCATCGTGTCCGCCTGCCCGGCCGCCTCACCGCGATCGTCATGGCCGTTTCCGCCGTGGCCGGGACGGCGGCCGGCCTGGCCGTCTCGAAGTCGCAGGTGTGCTGCGACGTGGCCTACCTGGTCGATCGCGGCTGGCCGTTCACCTGGGCCGGCCGCGGCGCCGTCGCGGACGATCAGGAGACCGCCGTCCGGCTCGCGTCGAGCGCGGACTGGACGGTCAGTTTCATCTCGCTCTTCGCGGATCTTCTGCTTTTCTCGTACGCCGGGTTGTTGCTCCTGGTGCTCTTCCTCGTGATCCGGCGCTCGAAAAGCGGACAACATCCGATTCGCCGGTAACTTCACCGTTTCGCCGGGATACTCGAATTCATGCCTGAGGCCCCGGTGGACGACCCCGGACTGCTGGCGGGAGCGGCGACCACACTGCGCTTGATCATCGGCTGGGCCTTCACCGCGCTCGCCCTGCTCAACCTCGCCATGGGAGTCGACTCGTTCACCTATGGGCTGTTCCACGCCGTACTTCTGCTCGCCGGCCTGACCCTGCTCGGCCTCCAGCGCGTCGGCTGCCGTCCGGGGCGGACCGCGTGGGTGGCCGGCGCGTCCGTCGCCGTGCTCGGCCTGGTCATCTCGACACTGCCCACAGTCAAGGTCAACTGCTGTTCTTCCCGGTACGGCGTCACGCACGGTTTCCCGTACACCGTGGTGGCCCGCGATCCCGGCGGCTGGCACGCCGACGGCGCCCGGATCGTCATCGACCTGCTCTTCTGGGCGCTCGCCGGCATGCTCGTGCTGGTCGTCGCCGGCCGTCTGAGGCCGGCGCCGGCCCGCTCCACGACCCGCCCCGCGACTCGTCCCGGCCCCGCCCGGCCCGCCGGCCGCACCTCGGCCGATCATGCCGAACAACGCGGGACGCGCACCGCGGACGACGAGAATGTCAGAGGGCTTCCGTAATCTGGCCGGGTGAGTGAGCCAGCAGGAGCCAAGAGCACCGCCGACGAGCCGTGGCCGGTCCGCGTCGTCAGCCAGAAGGTCGGGGCCTGGATCGCCAAGCTGGGCTGGGTGTGGGTCGACGGCCAGGTGGCCCAGATCAGCCGCCGCCCCGGCTCCAGCGTGGTCTTCCTGACCCTGCGCGACCCGTCGGCCGACCTGAGCCTCACCGTCACCGCCCATCGCGACGTGCTCGACGCCGGTGCGCCCGAGCTGGCCGAGGGCGCCCGCGTCACGCTGCACGCCAAGCCGGAGTTCTACCCCGCGCGGGGCACGCTCAGCCTGCGCGCCGACGAGATCCGCCAGGTCGGCCTGGGCGAGCTGCTGGCCCGGCTCGACCGGCTCAAGAAACTGCTGGCGGCCGAGGGCCTGTTCGCCCGCGAGCGCAAGCGCCGCCTGCCGTTCCTGCCCCGCAAGATCGGCCTGATCACCGGCCGGGCCAGCGCCGCCGAGCGCGACGTCCTGATGAACACGCGCCGCCGCTGGCCGGCCGTCGAGTTCTTCACGATCAACGTGCCGGTTCAGGGCCCCACCGCGGTGCCGCAGATCATCGACGCGCTCAAGGTGCTCGACAACGACGAGTCGGTCGACGTCATCGTGATCGCCCGTGGCGGTGGCAGCGTCGAAGACCTGCTGCCGTTCTCCGACGAGGCGTTGTGCCGGGCCGTCTTCGGCGCCCGGACGCCGGTGGTCAGCGCGATCGGCCACGAGACCGACGCGCCGCTGCTCGATTATGTGGCCGACCTGCGCGCCTCGACGCCCACCGACGCGGCCAAGCGCATCGTGCCCGACCTGGCCGAGGAGCGACAGCTGATCGACGTGGCCCGCCGCCGCCTGGAACGGGCCGTGCTCACCCTGGTCGACCGCGAGAGCCACCGCCTCGAGTCGTGGCGCTCGCGCCCGTCGCTGGCCCGGCCCGAGCTGCTGGTCGACCAGCGCGCGGCCGACGTGACCGCGCTGCGCGAGCGGGCCGTGCGCAGCCTCGAACACCGGGTGCGCCGCGCCGACGACGACCTGCGGCACACGCTGGCCCGGCTCCGCGCGCTGTCACCGGCGGCGACGCTGCAGCGCGGCTACGCGATCGTGCAGCGCGCCGACGGCCACGTGGTCCGCGCGGCCGGCGAGGTCGAGACCGACGATCTGGTGAGGGTGCGGCTCGCCGAGGGCGAGTTGCGAGCAGTCGTAAAGGAGCAAGAGTGAGCGACGACAAGCTGAGCTACGAGCAGGCGCGGACCGAGCTGGCCACCGTGGTGGAACGGCTGGAACAGGGCGGCAGCTCCCTGGAGGAGTCGCTGGCCCTGTGGGAGCGCGGCGAGAAACTGGCCGACATCTGCCAGCGCTGGCTCGACGGCGCCCGCGAGCGCATCGAGGCCGCCCGCGCCGCCCGCGCCGAGAACTGACCCGGGGTCAGCGCAGGGACTCGGCGAGGTGTTCGAGGGTGTCGGTGTCGCTCTTGCCGATGACGATGACCGTGCGGGTCTGGTCGGCCAGGACCAGGGCCTTCTCGCCGGGGCGAGCGTCGTACAGGCGCCAGACGCCGGCGTCCGTGCGGAACTCGCCGGCGGGCTTGGCCTGCTTGGTGAGCTCGGTGGGGAGCAGGGTCGCCGACGGCACGCTGCTCTCGACGAGCTGGACGGCGTCCTTGTCGGGGTCGACGTAACCGATCCGCAGGGTGGCGCCCGCGTCCTGGCGGCGGAAGGTCGCGGCTGACACGTGCCAGTCGTCGCCGAGGCCGGTCGGCTGAAGCACCGGGAAGATGTTCGCGCGCTGCGCCTCCTGAAGCGCGGGCGCGGGGTCGACAGTGATCGGCGCGTCGCCGTTCAGCACGGTCCGGTAGAAGATCAGCAGCAGCGCGATCGGCACGAGCAGAACCAGCAACGACATCGCCATGTCCTTCGGCGACCGCACCTGCCCCCGCTCGAGCCGCGCCGGCGCCTCGGCCGCGGGTGTGGGGGCGGGCTCGGGCTCGGGCGCTGGGGTGGGCTTCGCCTGAGGGGCGGAAGGGGCGGAGGTGTCCGGTGCGGCTGGTTCCACTCACCCATTGTTAACCATGTCGCTGGCGCGGGACTTTGCACATCCGCACATGTGAGGATCTGGTTACTCACCAACCCCGCAGAGTCGCGAGGAGGCGCCCATGCCAGCACGGGTCCCGCAGGATCTCGACCGCAACATCGCCCTCGATCTGGTTCGAGTCACCGAGGCGGCGGCGATGGCAGCCGGCCGCTGGGTCGGGCGCGGCGACAAGAACGGCGGTGACGGCGCGGCCGTCGACGCGATGCGCAAGCTGATCAACTCGATTCAGATGCGCGGCACGGTGGTGATCGGCGAGGGCGAGAAGGACGAGGCGCCCATGCTCTACAACGGGGAACGGGTCGGCGACGGCACCGGGCCCGAGGTGGACGTGGCGGTGGACCCGATCGACGGCACCACGCTGATGAGCAAGGGCATGCCCGGCGCCGTGGCCGTTCTGGCGGTGGCCGAGCGCGGCGCCATGTTCGATCCGAGCGCCGTCTTCTACATGGACAAGATCGCTGTCGGGCCGGACTGCGCCGACGTCGTCGACATCAACGCCGGCACCGCCGAGAACCTGCGGCGGATCGCCAAGGCCAAGCGGTCGAGCATTTCCGACGTGACCGTCTGCATCCTCGACCGCCCACGGCACGCGAAGCTGGTCGAGGAGGTGCGCCAGGCCGGGGCGAACATCAAGTTCATCTCCGACGGCGACATCGCCGGGGCCATCTCGGCCGCGCGGGCCGAGTCCGACGTGGATGTGCTGATGGGCATCGGCGGCACCCCGGAGGGCATCACCGCCGCCTGTGCCATCAAGTGCCTGGGCGGCATGATCCAGGCCAAGCTGTGGCCGCACGACGACGCCGAGCGGGAGAAGGCGATCGCCGCCGGGCACGACCTCGACCGGGTGCTGACCACCGACGACCTGGTCACCGGCGACAACTGCTTCTTCGTGGCCACCGGCGTGACCAGCGGCGACCTGCTCAAGGGCGTGCGGTACCGCTCCGGTGGCGCGCACACCCAGTCGATCGTCATGCGCTCCAAGAGCGGCACCATCCGGGTCATCGACTCGTACCACCGCCTGGAGAAACTGGCCCTGTACTCGGCCATCGACTTCGACGGTCACCTGCCGACCGTCCCGCTGGGTGACGGCGAGCCGGTCATCTAACTCTCGCCGAAGGTGAGGCCCGCTATTTGTTGGCGGGCCTTGCCCCTCCCTGGAACCATTGACCAATGAGTTACGGGGCAGACACGACCCGCGCGGAGGCCGAGGCCAAGTTCGGCACGAACGAGTTCTACGCGTCCCTCGGGCGCGCCTTCCTGACCATGTGCGCCGTCGTTCCCTTCCTCTTCCTCATCGAGGCGATCGACGTCGGCATCGGCTCCGGGCAGCTCGACGTGGCCGGCGGCATCATCCCGCACCGCATCGCCGGGCTCGACGGCGTGCTGTTCAGCCCGTTCCTGCACGCCGGGTGGGACCACCTCTACGGCAACGCCGTGCCGCTGATCCTGGTCGGCACGTTCGCCCTGGCCGGCGGCGTCCGGCGGTTCATCTGGTCGACCTTCGTGATCATGCTGGTGAGTGGCCTGGGTGTCTGGTTCGTGGGCGACCCGAACAGCGTGGTGGTCGGGGCGAGCGGCGTCATCTTCGGCTACCTGGGCCTGCTGCTGACCCGCGGCCTGGTCGAGCGGAGCTGGTGGAACCTCGGCGTGGCCGGGTTCATCGGCCTGCTGTACTGGTACCAGGTCTACAACATCCTGCCGACCGACCAGCCGGTCTCCTGGCAGGGTCACCTGCTGGGCCTGCTCGGCGGCGCGATCGCCGCGATCCTGTTCCGCCGCAAGCGGCCTAAGACGATCTCTTACTGAAGTTTCCGCAACGCCGCCATGATCGCGGGACGGAAGGTGGAGATCTGGGTGTAGACACCCGGATATCCGTCCCGCGCGCAGCCGAGCCCCCAGCTGACGATGCCCACCTGCACCCATTGGCCACGCCGATCCTGGTCGACCATCGGGCCGCCGCTGTCGCCCTGGCAGGTGTCCACCCGCCGGTCACCGGCGCACATCTGCTCGTCGCCGACGAGCGTCACCCCCGCTTTGAGGTACGCCTTGGCGCAGCTCGCGTCGGAGACCACGGGCACCGTGGCGTAGTGCAGCCGCCGCTCCTGCTTGACCGAGTCCTCGCGGGTCTGCCCCCACCCCATCACGGTGTAGCGGCCCTTCCCGATCGGCTCGGCCGAGATCGGCAGGACGGGCAGGTGCAACACGCGGTCCATCTGGACGACCGCCCAGTCGTCGCCGCGGGTCTCGTCCTTGAATCCGGCGGCGCGGATGACCGTGATGCTGCGGGCGGTCAGCGCGCGACGGGACTTGAGGTCGGACACGCCGGCGGTGACCTGGATCCGGTCGGTGTCGCCGGTGCCGTCGACGCAGTGGCCCGCGGTCAGCACGACCCGGGGCGCGACCAGGGTGCCGCCGCAGCCCATCGAGAGCCGCACCACCCAGGGGAACTTGCCCTGCGGCGCCACGGTGCCGCCGACCACCTCGCGAACCGGGCGGGGCTCTCCGCCGGCCTGAGCCGGTGAAGAGCCCGCGCCCAGCACCGCCGCGAGGACACCGATCATGACCAGTGAAGCGGCATTTCGGACCATCTGGACATTTGATCACAAGAAAACGGGCCGCGCGGTTAGCCGCGCGGCCCGTCAAAAAGCGTGTCTACTTAGTACCAGCCGGTGTCCTGCGAGTGCGACCAGGCGCCGCAAGGGGTGTCGTACCGGCCCTCGATGTAACCGAGGCCCCACTTGATCTGGGTCGCCGGGTTGCTCTTCCAGTCGTCACCCTCGGAGGCCATCTTGCTGCCGGGCAGTGACTGCGGGATGCCGTACGCGCCGGAACTGGGGTTGGTGGCCTTGTAGTTCCAGCCACTCTCCTTCTTCCACAGCTTGTCCAGGCACGGGAACTGGTCGATGCCGAAGCCGGCGGAGATCATCAGCGCACAGCCGGTCTTGCGGGCACCCGAGTACTCGTTGCAGGAGGCCGGGATGTCTCCCGTGTACTCGGCGGGGCTGCCGCCGCTCTCCTTCGCGGACTCTTCGGCCTTCTTCTTGGCCTCGGCCGCCTTCTTGGCGGCCTCCTCGGCCTTTTTCTTGGCCTCGGCCGCCTTCTTCGCGGCGATCAGCTTCTGCTCGGTCGAGTGCGCCTGAGCGGCGGACACCTTGGCCGCCGCGGCGGCCTTCTCGGCGGCACCGGCCTCGGCCTGGCTGCGCTGCGCCCGGTCCGCGGCGTGCTCGGCCTGGCGCTGCTTCAGCAGCAGGGTGTCATCGACGTCCGCCTGCACGACAAGTTGCGCTCCGGCACTCGTCTGCTGGACTTCCCGGTCCTGTCCGAAATAGACACCTCCGGCGGCACCCGCGACAAGCAGGCCGACCGCGGTGACTCGTACTCCGACCCGGCTCCAGAGCCGATTCACGAAGGTTCCCTTCGTCGGGGGCAATGACACGGCACGCCCTCCACCAGGGGGAACGTGCCGTGAGCACCGCGACCACAGGGGCCGACATCTCGATCGCTGTCAATCGAGACGATGGCCCGAAGTCGATCTCCGACGACGATGGCCACGCATGGCGCTCGTCAGACACCATGGCGCAGCGTGAAGTAGATGTGAAACGTCAGAGCGGAGTTGTGACTTTGCTCACTACTATTTCGCGCTCAAAACGGGTGAAAGACTCCATAAAACGCGTCACTCCGAAGGGGACTCCGTTGTCACCTTACGGAGTGTAGCGATCACTTAGAGTGGAATCTCTTCGAGGAGATCGGTGACCACCTCGGCGATGGGCGAACGCTCCGATCGGGTCAGCGTCACGTGGGCGAAGATCGGGTGTCCCTTGAGGGCCTCGATCACCGCGGTGACGCCGTCGTGCCGGCCCACCCGCAGGTTGTCGCGCTGCGCCACGTCGTGGGTGAGCACCACCCGCGAACCCTGCCCGATGCGGGAGAGCACCGTCAGCAGCACGTTGCGCTCCAGCGACTGCGCCTCGTCGACGATCACGAAGGCGTCGTGCAGGCTCCGGCCGCGGATGTGGGTCAGCGGCAGCACCTCGAGCATGCCGCGGGCCATGACCTCCTCCACGACGTTCGCGTGCGCGACCGCGCCGAGCGTGTCGAAGACGGCCTGAGCCCAGGGCGACATCTTCTCGTTCTCGGTGCCGGGCAGGTAGCCGAGCTCCTGGCCGCCGACCGCGTAGAGCGGGCGGAACACGATGACCTTCTTGTGGCGGTTGCGTTCCATGGTGGCCTCGAGGCCGGCGCAGAGGGCCAGCGCCGACTTGCCGGTGCCGGCCCGGCCGCCGAGCGAGACGATGCCGATCGACTCGTCCAGCAGCAGATCGAGCGCCACCCGCTGCTCGGCCGAGCGGCCGCGGATGCCGAACGCCTCCCGGTCGCCGCGGACCAGCCGTACCGACTTGTCGGGGTTGACCCGGCCCAGCGCCGAACCGCGCGGTGAGTGGATCACGAGGCCGGTGTGGCAGGGCAGGCGCTCGGTCTCCTCGACCTCCAGCTCCGCACCGCTGTAGAGCGCGTTGACCTCCTCCTCGCCCAGCTTGAGGTCGGCCATGCCGGTCCAGGTGGGGTCGCTGGCCTGGCCGTGCCGGTACTCGTCGGCGGTGAGGCCGACCGAGGCCGCCTTGACCCGCAGCGGCATGTCCTTGCTGACGAGCGTGACCTCCCGCCCGTCGTGGGCCAGGCCCAGCGCCACGGAGAGGATGCGGGTGTCGTTGGAGTCGTTGCGGAAGCCCTGCGGCAGGACGCTCTGGTCGGCGTGGTTGAGCTCGACCCGCAGCGTGCCGCCCTCGTCGTTGCAGAGCACCGGCTCGTCGAGCCGGCCGAACTTGATCCGTAGCTCGTCCAGGAAACGCAGCGACTGGCGAGCGAACCAGCCCAACTCGGGATGGTGGCGCTTTCCCTCCAACTCGGAGATCACGACGAGGGGGATGACCACCTCGTGATCGGAGAACCGGCGGAACGCCGCCGGGTCGGACAGCAGGACCGAGGTGTCCAGAACGAAAACACGGCCCTCACGGGCCGGTTCCATGGTTCCGGAGACTTTGGCGGCCGAGTCACGTGAAGACTTAGCGACGTCGGCGTCAGATCGGCGTGATGTCACAGGCCTGCTCCAGCGGGCGTGCAACCCGGTACGCCCGCGGTCCGCCACCTCCGGCGCCCGATCTCATGCACGGGACGGATTGCAGGCCCCGTGGCGCACTTGTCGCAGGTCCGGGCCGGCCGGCTGGCTCGGGATGACCCCGTGCCATGACTCAAACGCTAGCGGTCATCAGGCGTACGCGGTAGTACGCAAAAACGGGTGACGTCCAACTCTCGGCTAATTTTGCGCGCATGAAACGTCACCCTCGGCGGGTAATCTGAGGCTCGTGGCACAGACTCCGCGTCCGACCCATCCGTTGAGCCTTTCAGACGTGGGCATCTCCGAGGCCTGGGCGTTCACCGCCGAGCACAGGCAGCGCACCACGTTCTTCTTCGACTTCGACGGCGTGCTCTCGCCGGTCACCGACGACCCGGACGCGTCGCAGCCGGTGCCGTCCGTGCTGGGCGTGCTCGAAAAGCTCGCCACCGTCGTGCAGCGGGTCGCCATCGTGTCGGCCCGCCCGGTCAGCTTCCTGCGGTCCCGGTTCTCCTCGCTCGAGGGCGTCGACCTCTACGGGCTGTACGGCCTCGAGGTGTGGCACGAGGGCGAGGTCGTCACCGAGCCGGCCGCGCTGCCCTGGGTGCCGGCGATGGCCGAGCTGGCCGAGCGGGCCAAGACCGAGCTGCCCGCCGACGTCCTGGTGGAGTACAAGCGCCTGTCAGTGGCCCTGCACTACCGCACGGCGCCGCAGCGGGCCGGCGACGTCGAGCGCTGGGGACACGAGCAGGCCGAGGCGAAGGGCCTGCGGATCCAGGCCGGCCGCATGGTGGTCGAGCTCAAGCCCCCGGTCGACCAGGACAAGGGCATGGTCATCACCGAGGGCGTCCGCGACGCGGGCTGCGCGTGGTATTTCGGTGACGACATGTCCGACATCAAGGCGTTCGACGCGCTGCGCGCCCGCGAGGCGGTCGACCCGTCGTTCTTCGGTGTCGCGGTGGCCGTGGCCAACCCCGAGACCGGGGCCGAGGTGTCCAGCGCGGCCGACCTGACCCTCGACTCCCCCGGCGCGGTGGCCGAGTTCCTCGCCGAGGGCCTCAAGCGCTTCTAGGGAGCTAGGCGCCGAAGCGGCGCTGCCGGTTGCCGTACGACCGCAGCGCCCGCAGGAAGTCGATCCGGCGGAAGTCGGGCCAGTTGGCGTCGTGGAAGTAGAACTCCGAGTGCGCCGACTGCCAGAGCAGGAAACCGGAGAGCCGCTGCTCGCCGCTGGTGCGGATGACCAGGTCGGGATCGGGCTGGCCACGGGTGTACAGGTGCTCGGCGATGTGGTCGACGTCGAGGATCTCGGCCATCTCCTCGATCGTGCGGCCGGCGGCGGCCTGCTCGTGCAGCAGCGAGCGCACCGCGTCCGCGATCTCGCGGCGGCCGCCGTACCCGACCGCCATGTTGACCTCGACTCCGATCGTGCGGTTGCGGGTCTTCTCCTGCGCCGCCTTGAGGATCGTGGCCGTGGAGGCGGGCAGGACGTCGAGGGCGCCGACGATGCGCAGCCGCCACGGGTTGCCGTCCTCGGCCAGCTCGCTGGCCAGATCTTCGATGATCCGCAGCAGGGGGTCGAGCTCGGCCGCCGGGCGGCGCAGGTTGTCGGTGGCCAGCAGGTAGAGCGTGACGTGTTTGATGCCGGCCTGGTCGCACCAGGTCAGCAGCTCCTTGACGCGGGCGGCGCCGACGCGGTGGCCGTCGTTGGGGTCGACGAACCCCATTTCGCGGGCCCAGCGACGGTTGCCGTCGCACATCACGCCGACGTGCTGGGGCACGGGTTTGCCGGCCAGCTTGCCGGCCAGCCGCCGTTCGTACACGCGGTAGAACGGAGTGGAGATCAGGGACCGCAGACTCATCGCATCAAACCCTAGCCCGCCCCGGTAGCGACTCAAGGGTGGGCTCGGCGACGGTGACTCAACCGCAAGGTGATGAGCCCGATCGTGCGAGGGTCGAAAACCCCGTCACCGAGCCCCAGCTCCACCATCCGGTCGAAAACACCACCATCCCGGGCCGCAGCGCTCACGGCGGCGTCGACCACCCGCGGCCGCCGGCTGAGCCGGGCCGCGAAGCCGGAGTGGCGCAGGTGCCGGCCGAGCCGCCGGCGCAGGGCGTCGCGATAGCGCTCGGTCACCCGTTCGGGTCCGGCCGCGGCCGCCGCGCCGGCCAGCGAGCCGGAGAGCACGGCGTAGAAGATCCCCTCCCCGGTGAACGGGTTGATCAAGGACAGGGCGTCGCCGGCCAGCAGCACTCGGCCGCGGCCCGGCGGCGGCCGATGCGTCGAGAGCGGGAGGTGGTGCCCGCGCACTCCGGCCGGCTCGGCGCCGGCCAGGAGGTCCCGCATTCTTTCCAGGAGGTACGCCCGGGACAGCGGCACGCCCCGAAGGACCTCCCCGTATCCGACGTTGGCGGTGCCGTCGCCGATCGGGAACTCCCAGGCGTACGCCGGCCAGCGCTGCCGCGTGGTGACGATGATTTGTTCGCCGGTGTTGGTGGTCGGCGCGTAACCGCGGATCGCCACGGCGAGGTGGCCGGGCGGGTTGACCGGATGGCCGAGATGCCGGCGGACGACCGAGCCGGCGCCGTCGGCGCCGATGAGCACCCTCGCCCGGACGAGATCGTCGAGGACCACCGCGTCGCCGTGATCGCTCACCCGGCGTACGGAATGACGTCGCAATTCCGCCCCCGCCGCGACCGCGGCTCGCACGAGACGTTCGTCGAAGACCCGCCGGGGAACGGTGTGCGCCGGTTTCGGCAACGGCCGCGCGACGGTCGCCCCACCCGGCGCCACCAGGCGCAACCGTTCGATAGCCGGGTAACCATCGGTCACCCCGGACACGCCCAGGCCGTCGAGCACGGCGACCGCCTCGGCCGCGATGCCGTCACCGCACGGCTTGTCGCGCGGAAAGTCGGCCCGGTCGAGCAGCAGCACCCTCGCCCCGGCCCGGCGGGCGGCGATCGCGGCCGCGGCCCCGGCCGGACCGGCGCCGGCCACCACCACGTCGAAGCTCTCGACCGGCATGCCGGTCCTCCTCAGATGCGCGCCCCGGTGGGGAGGTCGGCCACGGCGGCGGCCCGGTACAAGGCGTACCAGGTGAGCAGCGCGGCGGCCACCAGCGGAGCGCCGTCCCGGATCAGGCCGTCGGCGCCGAGCAGGAAGTAACAGAGCGGCAGGTCCCAGAGCAGGACGAAGAAGGTCACCCAGCCCAGGGCCCGGCGCGCTCCCGCCTTCCCGCGCATCAGGAAGATCGTGCACAGCAGCACCGCGTAGCTGACCGCGATGCCGGCGAACAGCCAGAACACCACGGCCAGCAGCCATTGTGGCCGGTCGCGCAGCTCGCCGAACGAGATGAGACAGGGCACCAACATCAACGGGCTGTACGTGAAGGCGGCGAGCCGGGCCGTCAGCAGCCACCCGCTGACGGGGGCCCGGCGCGGCCCGAACCGTTTCGGCTGGTGCACCAGATGGTCGCGCACGACAGGATGCCGGTAGAGCAGGGCGACCACCGTGACACAGAGGACGACCAGGACGGCGAAGCCGATCACGCCGGCCATGGGTGGCGTCCCCGATCGCGGCACGACGAGACGGCCCACCGCGAAGATCGTGGTGACGGCGAGGATCAGGCCGAGCGGCCGGGCCGCCGCCCGCGACCGGCGGACCTGCCAGATCAGCAGAAGCCAGCCGAGGGTGCGCAGGAGCGCCCAGCCGGTGCGGACCGCGAGGCCGAAGCCGTGTTCCGGCGCGTACGAGTAGTTGAGGATCTCGACCAGCACGGTGACGGCCGCGGTGGTCACCAGCAGCACGGTCAGAACGCGGAGGGCACGGGGCACGATTCCGCTGGTACCCGGTACGCGCCCGCCTCACGCGAGGGCGAGGCGGGCGCCGGCGCTCAGGCGTCGGCCAGACGGGCCCGCAGAGCGTCCAACTCGGACCACAACACGGCCGGGAGCTTGTCGCCGAACTTGGTGAACCACTCGGTGACCTGGGGAATCTCGGCCAGCCACTCGTCGCGGTCGACGCGCAGCACGGCCTCGAGATCGTCGGTGTCGAGGTCGAGACCGGTCAGGTCGAGGGCGTCCGGGGTGGGCACGTGCCCGATCGCGGTCTCCACCGCCTCGCCCTTGCCGTCCAGCCGCTCGACGACCCACTTGAGCACCCGGCTGTTCTCGCCGAAGCCGGGCCACAGGAACCGGCCGTCGTCGCCGCGCCGGAACCAGTTCACGTAGAAGACCTTGGGCAGCTTGGCGGCGTCGCCGGACGCGCCCTTGGCCATGTCGATCCAGTGCTGGAAGTAGTCGCCGGCGTGGTAGCCGATGAACGGCAGCATCGCCATCGGGTCGCGGCGCACCACACCGACCTGGCCGACCGCGGCCGCGGTGGTCTCGGACGACAGGGTCGCGCCCAGGTAGACGCCGTGCACCCAGTCGCGGGCCTCGGTGACCAGCGGGACGGTCGTGCGGCGGCGGCCACCGAACAGGATCGCGTCGATCGGCACGCCGCGCGGGTCGTGGTACTCGTCGGCGAGAATCGGGCACTGCTCGATGGGCGTACAGAATCGGCTGTTGGGGTGGCTCGACGGGGTTTCCGAGTCCGGGGTCCAGTCCTGGTTCTTCCAGTCGGTGAGGTGGGCCGGCGGCTCGCCCATGCCCTCCCACCAGATGTCGCCGTCGTCGGTGAGGGCGACATTGGTGAAGACCGAGTTGCCCCGGGCGAGCGTGCGCATCGCGTTGGGGTTGGTGTGGAAGTCGGTGCCGGGCGCGACGCCGAACAGGCCGAACTCGGGGTTGGTGGCCCAGAGCCGGCCGTCCTCGCCGAACCGCATCCAGGCGATGTCGTCGCCGACGGTCTCGACCTTCCAGCCGGGCAGGGTGGGCTCGAGCATGGCCAGGTTGGTCTTGCCGCAGGCCGAGGGGAACGCGCCGGCGATGTAGCGGACCTGCCCCTCGGGCGAGGTCAGCTTCATGATCAGCATGTGCTCGGCCAGCCAGCCCTCGTCGCGGGCGGCCACGCTGGCGATGCGCAGCGCGTAGCACTTCTTGCCGAGCAGCGAGTTGCCGCCGTACCCGGACCCGTACGACCAGATCTCCCGGGTCTCCGGGAAGTGCGAGATGTATTTCGTGTCGTTGCACGGCCAGGGGACGTCCTTCTCGCCCGGCGCGAGCGGCGCGCCGACCGAATGCAGCGCGGGCACGAAGTCGGCGTCCTCCCCCATGGCCTCGAGGACGCCGGCGCCCATCCGGGTCATGATGCGCATGCTGGCCACGACGTACGGGCTGTCGGTCAGCTCCACGCCGAACATCGCTTGCGGCGCGTCGAGCGGGCCCATGCAGAACGGGACGACGTACATGGTGCGGCCGCGCATGCAGCCCCGGTAGAGCTCGGTCATGGTCGTCTTCATCTCGGCCGGCGCCATCCAGTTGTTGGTGGGGCCGGCGTCGGCCTCGTCGGCCGAGCAGATGAAGGTGCGCTCCTCGACCCGGGCGACGTCGCCGGGGTCGGTGCGCGCCCAGAACGAGTTCGGTTTCTTCTCGGGGTCGAGCCGCACGAGCGAGCCCGATTCGACCAGGGCATCGGTGAGATTTCGCCACTCCTGCTCCGAGCCGTCGCACCAGACGACGCGGTCGGGGGTGGTCAGGGCGGTTACTTCTTCGATCCAGGCGAGCAGCCGGGGATGAGAAGTAGGGGGCACGGTGATCTCCTTCGGTCGGCGTTGACCAGGACCACTTGCAGTCTTGGGGAGTCATCGCAGCCTAAGGGGATGCAACGTTGTGTTCATCGGTAGTTGCTGTGGATAACCGCACAATCCTCGGCAGGTTTGCTTACGGACGTTCGATTCTTCGACATTGAGCGCAGTTCCGCGCAGCATCGCTGGTTCGGCCGGGGTCGCGCCCCGCCGTTCGTCGACTTTCACAAAACGGACTTAACCCCCTAAGCTTGGGTAATCGGGCTTTCCTCTCCTAGGAGGCAGGAATGACCATCCCGGGCAGTCCAACCGACACGGACACCGAACTGCTGGCGGCGGTCCGTGAAGGGGACACCGCGGCGTACGGCACGCTCTACGAACGGCACCACGCGGCGGCCCGGCAACTGGCGTACGGCCTGACCCGTGACCCGGCCGACGCCGACGATCTGGTGGCCGAGACGTTCGCCAAGGTCTTCGCCGCCCTGCGGGCCGGCCGGGGACCGCTGGTCGCCTTCCGCGCCTACCTCGCTACCACCATGCGGCACGTCTGCTACCACCGGGCCCGGCGGGACCGGCGGATCGAGTTCACCGACGATCTGACCCGGTACGACGAGGGCCAGCCGTACACCGACCCGGCCCTGGACCGCCTGGAACGGGCGTACGCCGCGGCCGCGTTCCGGCAACTGCCCGAGCGGTGGCGCGACGTGCTGTGGCAGACCGCGGTCGAGGGGAACACCCCCTCCGAGGTGGCCGGCATGCTCGGGATGACCCCCAACGCCGTGGCCGTGCTCGCCCACCGCGCCCGTGAAGGCCTGCGCAGCCTCTACCTCCAACAGCACGTCGCGGTGGCCAAGCACCCGGAATGCCGGTGGGCCGGTGACCGCCTCGGGGTCCACCTGCGCGGGCGTCTCGCGCCCCGGGACAGCAACCGGATGCGCCTGCATCTGGGCTGGTGCGCCGGGTGCCGCGAACGGGTCGCCGAGATCGCCGAGATCAGCGACATGCACCCGCCGTACCAGCAGCGGGGGTTAAGACTCGCCAACGAAAACAGCGGGGCGTGACGACCCCCGGTACGCTCGGACCGTGCCCGACATCTCGCCGACGCAGCCCTCGGGCCTGCGCGTAAGGATTCGGGGACTCGTCCGGGAGCTCGGCAAGTTCGGCACGGTGGGGACCATCTCCTTCGCCATCGACCTCGCCATCTTCAACGTGTTGCTCCAGGCCGGCGTCGAAACGCTGTTCGCCAAGACCATCTCGACCGTGCTGGCGACCACCGTCGCGTTCACCGGCAACCGGTTCTGGACCTGGCGGCACGCGGCCCACACGAACATCACCCGGCAGTACACGATGTTCTTCGTGCTCAACGCCATCGGCCTGGGCATCGGGCTCGCCTGCCTGGCCATCAGCCACTACGGCCTGGGCAGCGTCTGGCCGGTCTTCCAGACGCGGCTCGCGGACAACATCTCGGGCCAGCTGGTCGGCACCGCCGTCGGCACGCTGTTCCGCTTCTGGTCGTACCGCCGGTTCGTCTTTCCCGCGGCGACCCCGCCGGGCCCGCCACCCCCTCACGACGGCCGGGCGGCTCATGTGACGCCGCCTGCATCCCCCGTTCGTGACACGGCGTAACAGCCCACTCTCCCGTAAGGTTGCCCAATGCCTTCTGTCAGTTCGCTGACGTCACACCTGCGCCGTCTCGCCCCCGAAGCCATCGCGTTCGGTGTCATCGGCGCCGGAAACACGCTGCTCTACATGGCCATCACGTGGGCGCTGCTGCCGATCGGCGCGGTCAAGGCCAGCGTGGTCGCCACGGTCATCACGACCACCCTGGCGTACTTCGCCAACCGCTACTGGACGTACCGTCACCACACGCGCACAGCGCTGCGCCGTGAGTACACGCTGTTCTTCGCCTTCAACCTGATCGGCATGGTCATCCAGTCCGGCGCCATCGCCGTCGGCAAGTACGGTTTCGGCCTGACCGAGGAGCACAACAAGTACGAGTTCATGGGCGTGACCCTGCTCGGCATAGTGGTCGCCACGATCTTCCGGTTCTGGGCCTACCGGACCTTCGTCTTCCTCAAGCCGCCGGTCGACGGCCACGAGGCCGAGCTGGCCGACCTCGACGCCGCCGCCGGCCTGGCCGAGCTGAGCACCGAGGAAGAGCCCCAAGCTAGTTCTTCGCCTGTCTCCTGAACAGGCCGCGCCGTTGCTGCACCGGCAGCTCCGGCTCTTCCTCTTCCTCCTCGTCCTCCGGGTGCCGCAGGCGATCCTGCTCGATCAGCTCGTACAGCAGGGTCTGCACGCTCTGCGCCCGCGGGACGGCGGCCAGCAGGACGGCCTGCTCGCCGATCGAGTCGACCTTCAACGTGCCCGACCCGAAGACCCGGTCGAGCACCGACTGGTTGACCACGTGGTCGTTGACCCGGTTGAGCGGCAGGTCACGCCGCTCCCGGGCGATCACGCCGTCCTGAAGCAGGATCCGCTCGCTGGTCAGCACGTAGTGGGTGCACCGCCACTTGACCAGCGGCGTCACCCCGTACCGGACGCCCTGATAAAGCATGATCAGCGCGACCACGCCGAAACCGACGCGGCCGCCCTCGTTGGTCGGCAGCATCACCCAGGCCACGGTGCTCACGACGACCGCCAGCGCAACGATCAGGCCCGGGCGGATCGCCGACTTCCAATGCGGACGCAGGTGGAGGACAAGTTCCTCCTCCTCGGCCAGCACTTCCTGAGGGAACGCCACGCCGTCAGCGTACGTGCAGCACGTCACCCGCCGAGACGCGATTGTCGGCGCCGTCCGCCGTACGGACGACCAGGCGGCCGTCGGCGTCGACCGAGGTGGCCTCGCCCTCCAGCGGGCCGCCGGCCGGCAGCAGCACACGGACCTGCCGGCCGATGGTCGCGCAGTTCCGCCGGTACGCCGCGAGCAGGCCGGACATCTCGGCGTCCCCGTCGGCGCCGCGCCACCCTTCGTACCAGGAGGCGATGCCGCGCAGTGTCGCCCGCAGCAGAGGGTCACGGTCGGTGACCGGAGCACCGGCCACCCGAAGTGAGGTGGCGGGCAGCCCGTTGGTCTCGGGCAGCTCCTCGGCCCGGGTGCTCACGTTGAGCCCGATCCCCACCACTACGGCGTCGCCGGAGGCCTCGGCCAGGATGCCGGCGCACTTACCGCCGGCCACGAGCAGGTCGTTCGGCCACTTCAGGGCCGCCTCGACCTCGGCCACCCGGGTCACGGCCTCGGACAGAGCCACCCCGGCCAGCAGCGGCAGCCAGCCGAGGGCGCCGGGCGGCACGGCGGGCCAGCCGCGCTCCTCGTTCCGCACGCCGGGTCGCAGCAGCACGCTGAAGGTCAACCCGGCCCGCGGCGGGGACGTCCACTGCCGGTCACGGCGGCCCCGGCCGGCGCTCTGGCTCTCGGCCACCACGACCAGGCCCTCGGGCTCCCCGGCCTGCGCGGCCGCGACGGCGTCGGCGTTGGTGGAGGCCGTCTCAGCCCGCAGATCGAGCCGCCGCCAGAAACCGCCGGGCGTCACGAGCGCCCGCTCCAGCGCCCGAGGCGACAGCGGCGGACGGTCCAGGTCGGTGTACGGCGAAGACATCAGCAGAGCCTAGTTGTTCTGACCACGGACGTTGGTGACGGGGAGATCTTGAAATAGGTGAGGGCCTTCGGGTTCGGTGTGGATTGCGACGTCCTACCCCGAACCTGCG
>NZ_JBEZGO010000002.1:0-514028 GCF_040650035.1 Actinoplanes sp. NPDC048796
TCCCACCGACTCTCCGCAAAGAGAAGCCGGCCGGGGTATTACTTAATTGGCACTGGCTTATCAAGCACCCTGTTGAGTTCTCAAAGAACAACCGCATCCGGCTAACCGCTCCGGAGCAACCGCTCAAACTTACCTGGTCGGCGTCGCGAGCGCAAGATCTAGATCTCGTTCGCACCGCCCAAGTTTTCCCCACGCTTCGAACCCCGCCGCTAAGCGGGTGACTCGTAAAGGTGGCCCACAGACCGGCCGACTCGATCGCTCAGCGATCTGTCCGCCCGGCTCCTGTCCGGCCCGGTAACTCTACCCGGTCGTTCTCATCGGCGCAAGTTGCCCTGTTCCGATCTCGCCCGGCCGCATCGTCCGGCTCATCACCGAAGTGCTGAGCCAGCTTACCGCGTACCCCCAGGTCCTTGGATTTGGCCCGTCGCTTTCGCTCCGTTCCGTCCCGGTTTCCCGTGGGCAGAGAGAAAGTTACGCGACCGGACGCCGCGCATGCAAATCGACCCCCGTACCCACTGCTCCGCCGAGACCGCCCAAAGGAGCCTCCGACCGTGAAAGAGTGGGCTCATGGGTGCTTCCGCGACGCTGGCAGCCGACGCTCTGACCGACATGATGCTCCCGTTCTGGCAGTTCGTGATCGGCACGCTTGTGCTGGTCACGGTCATCTTGTCCGTACGCAAGCTGGTTATGAGAGGCCCCTCGCGGATGGGCGGCGCCATGCTCATGGCCGGCGGGGCCGTAATCGGGCTGACAGTGTTCGGTTACTTAGTGCAGCTCCTGTGACCCCGGCAACATCAACTCAGAGCCGGCGGTTGGCCAGGCTCGGAAGCTCCTGCCGAATGCGCTCGAGCCGGTCCAGGTCGAGGTCGGCACTCACGACAGTCACCTCGTCGGGCGCCTGAACGACAACGGTCCCCCACGGGTCGACGATCATGCTCCGCCCGAAACACGTACGGCCCGGCTCGTGATCCCCGATCTGTCCCGCCGCCACCACGTAGCACTGGTTCTCGATCGCGCGAGCCCGCAGCAGAACCTCCCAGTGATCCCGTCCGGTGTGCGCCATGAACGCCGCCGGCACCACCAGGATCCGCGCCTCTCCCTCGACCGCGAGCCGCCGGTAGAGCTCGGGGAACCTCAGGTCGTAACAGATGGACAGGCCCGTCCGTACGCCGGCGATCTCCGCGACCACGGTCTCGTCCCCCGGCGCCACCGACCGGGACTCCTGATAGGAGACCCGTCCAGCGATCTCCACGTCGTACAGGTGAATCTTGCGATAGCGAGCCGCAAGCTCGCCCGAGGGCGAGAAGACCAGAGAGGTGTTGTACGTACGGCTCGCGTCCGGCCCGCTCTCATGGAACGACCCCGCGTGGACCCACATCCCCAGCTCCCGGGCCGCCCGAGCGAAGAAGGCGGCGAACTCGCCGTCGACGCCCTCGGGCTTGGGCGCGCCGTCCCCGAGGCCCAGGTAGTCCACGTACTCCGGCAGCACTGCCAGCTGAGCCCCACCCGCGGCCGCTCGTTCGAGCAGGTCCCGGGCCGTGGCCAGGTTCTTCTCCCGATCGTCCCGGGCATTCAGCTGACACACCGCAACGCGCATGACCTCAGCCTACGAGCGCCGGGAACCCACACCCAAGGCTTATTGGGTACGTGATGAGCACCGCGCCTCATCCGCGGTAAGCAGATCGTCCTCCTCGAAGCGTCCTACCAAGTGAAGGGGCAAGTCGGCTCAGGAAGGGGAGGTGCCATGACCGGTACGCCGGGCGCGGTCGAGAAGGCGCACGTAAAAGCGACGGTGAGCGGGGGCGAACCTGGTCCAGACACGACGTCCGAGGCCGCTGTCGTAACGGACGAGCATCGCGTGGGTGACCCGGCCGGGCTCGGCTCGCAGCACCAGACGGGCGCTGACGCCCGCGGTCGCCCGCACGGCCAGCACGATCGCCTCGGGGTCGCTGCGCCGGATCCGCCAGCCCAGCACCTGACCGGGCGCCTTCAGCGGGGCCAGGCCGACGCCGAGGAACCTCCAGGCGGCGAGCATCTTGGCCCGGTCTCCCCGGGACGCCCCTTCCAGGATCCGTCTGGCCCACGCCTCCGCGCTCAGGCTCTCCCCCGTCGGGAACCCGAACCCCTCCCGGTAGTCGACCGGCTCCAGGCCGGCCAGCACGACGGTCTCGGCGCTGACTTCCGCTTCGGTGACGGCTCCATCGTCCACGCGCGCTCCTCACACGATGCCGCTACCTTGGGCGGCGCATACCCGACCACAGCACGCACGTGCCCGATTCGACGGGCTGACGCAGCGCCGACCCGACGAGACCAGTCCGAAACAACACGACCAGACCAGAGCGAGCTGGACCGGCTGAGCCGAGCTGGACCGGCTGGCCGAGCTGAGTCGGGCTGGACCGAGCCAGGCCGAGCCGGGCCGGGGCCCGGAGGCGAAGGGATTTGGCCGGACGACCACGGGCGGGCCGAAACCGACCGGGGCCGAGTAGCGACGTCAGGGGCGAGCTGGAACCTCAGAGGGCGGGGGCTTTGGGTCAGGCCGAGGGCTGGGCCAGGCGCGCCTTCATGGACTCGGCCAGGGCCAGGGTGGCGGACAGGGGGCGGACCATGACGGTCAGCTCGGCTATCCGGCCGTCGGGGGTCTGGTGTATGAAGTCGCAGCCCTCGAGTTCGCGGTCGCCTATGCGGGCGCTGAAGACGAGGGCGTGGTCGAGGGCGCCGGGGGTGCTGATCTCGCGGGTGTAGCGGAAGTCTTCGAAGACCTGGACCACGGCGCGCAGGATCTCGGCGACAGCGGTGCGGCCCACGTAAGGCTTGTGAACCACGGGGCTGTGGAATACGACGTCGTCGTCCAGAAGGGCGATGGCGGCGGCGATGTCGCCCGATTCCACGGCGGCGCGGAAGGGATGGACTGCGGTCACGAGATGGCCCCTATACTCAACAAGTTGAATAGGTAGGCATGACGCTAGCCCGGCCACGGGAGGCTGTCCAGATGTCGTTGCGACATGCGGTGCTGGCGGCGCTGTCACGGGGCGAGGCGTCGGGTTACGAGCTGGCCAAGCGCTTCGATGTGGCGGTCGCGGACTTCTGGTCGGCCACACCCCAGCAGCTCTATCGCGACCTGGAGCGACTCGAGCGCGACGGGCTGGTGGAGGCGCGCGTGGTCGAGCAGAGCCGCCGCCCGACCAAGCGGGTCTTCACGCTGACCGAGGCCGGGCGCCGGGCCCTGCGGGAGTTCGTCCGGGAGCCGGCCCGGCCCGCTGCCATCCGCGATGAGTTCCTGGTCAAGTTGCGGGCGGCCGGCCCGGGCGACGCCGGCGCGCTCATCGTCGCCTCCGAAGCGCGCCTCGCGCAGTCGCGGCAGAAGCTCGCGCGCTACGAACGGCTGCTGGCCGAGAACGGCGACGAACCGGGGCCGTATCTGACGCTCATGGCCGGGATCATGTACGAGCAGCAGAACATCCGCTGGACCGAGCTGGTGCTGCAGCGGCTGCGCGACGAGGAAGGTGCGGCGTGACACGGCGGGTTGAGATTGAGCAAGCGGTTCCGGGGCTGCGGGAGTACGCGCGGGACGCCACCCGGCTACGGCCGGTGCCGGGTGAGCCGGGAGTGGCCGAGAGCTCGGTGGGTGGGCCTCTGCTGTGGCCGGGCGACGAGGCGTGGCCGCTGTGCACCGATGGCGACCACTACCTCGATCGGCTCCTGACGGTCGAGACGGTGTGGCGGCAGCGGCGGATCTACGCGGCGGCGGAGGCGCGGGCGGCGGCCACGGGGAAGCCGTACGAGGTGACCGACGCCGAGCGGGCCGAGCTGCCGGGAAACGACTACTCGGAACCGCATGCGGCGGCACGTCAGGCGATCGCGTTCGTGCCGGTGGCTCAGCTGTATCGGCGGGACGTGCCGGGGATCGACTGGCCGGCGGGTGCGGACCTTCTCCAGGTGTTGTGGTGTCCGCTCGATCACGAGTCGACGGGATACAACCCGCGCGTGGAGCTTCGGTGGCGGCGGGCCGCCGACGTCGGGGCGACGCTCGAGAGCGTGCCGCAGCCGGCGGTCGTCAACGAGGACTATCTGGTCACCCCCTGTGTGGTGCGGCCCGAGGTGGTCCGGGAGCACGAGTACGACGGGCTGCTGCCGGACAGGCTGCGGAAACAGGCCGAGCGGTGGGCTGCGCGGCGCGGGCTCGACTACGACGACGATCTGTCGGTGGCGCCCGGGTGGAAGGTCGGCGGGTACGCCAGCTGGGCACTGAGCGACTGGCACGCGGTGGACTGCGTGGCGTGCGGCAGCCCGATGAAGCTGTTGATCACCGCGGCGTCCAGCGAGGACGACGGCGCTCCCCGGACCCCCACGGACGTGGTCATCGGGCGGGGCTATTCGCTGTACGTCTTCGTGTGCCCCCAGGACGCCCGCCACCCGGTCGGCACAGCCATGCAGTGAGCCACCCCGCCCGCCGAGCCACAGCCAGAGCGATCACAAGGCGAACGGCTGGGGTGCTGAAGCACGGTCGGGGCCAGGCGCGGGGTGAGGCGACGGGCCCGCCCGGCGGGCGGGCGCGGAGGGCGAGTGGCTACGGCCCGGCCGCTGCGGGCGGTGGTGATTTCTTGCGGTTGGGGTGGTTGTGCGCCCGTACAGAAAAACCGCCGTCTCTCGTGAGGAGAGACGGCGGCATTCGGTGAATGTCAGGCCGACTTTTCCTCGCGCTCGCGGCGGCGACGGCCGACGAACTCGCGCGGGACGATCGTGGGGTTGACGTTCTCGAGGACCACCTCGCGGGTGATGACCACGCGGGCGGCGTCCGGGTTGCTCGGGACCTCGTACATCACGGAGAGCAGGACCTCTTCCATGATGGCGCGCAGGCCCCGGGCGCCGGTGCCGCGGAGCATGGCCTGGTCGGCGATGGCCTCGAGGGCGCCCTGGTCGAACTCCAGCTCGACGCCGTCGAGCTCGAACAGGCGCTGGTACTGCTTCACGTAGGCGTTGCGCGGCTCGGTCAGGATCTTGATGAGCGCCTCGCGGTCGAGGTTGCGCACCGTGGTGATGACCGGCAGACGGCCGATGAACTCGGGGATCAGGCCGAATTTCAGCATGTCCTCGGGCATGACCTTGCTGAAGATGTCGTCGGTCTTGCGCTCGGAGATCGAGCGCAGGTTGGCGCCGAAGCCGACGCCGCCGTGGCCGACGCGGGACTCGATGATGCGGTCCAGACCGGCGAAGGCGCCGCCCACGATGAACAGCACGTTCGTCGTGTCGATCTGGATGAACTCCTGGTGGGGGTGCTTGCGGCCACCCTGCGGCGGCACGTTGGCCACCGTACCCTCAAGGATCTTGAGGAGGGCCTGTTGGACGCCCTCACCGGAGACGTCGCGGGTGATCGACGGGTTCTCGCTCTTGCGGGCGATCTTGTCGACCTCGTCGATGTAGATGATGCCCTGCTCGGCGCGCTTCACGTCGTAGTCGGCGGCCTGGATGAGCTTGAGCAGGATGTTCTCGACATCCTCACCGACATAACCTGCTTCGGTCAGCGCCGTGGCGTCGGCGATCGCGAACGGGACGTTGAGCATCCGTGCGAGCGTCTGGGCCAGGTGCGTCTTGCCACAGCCGGTGGGGCCGATGAGCATGATGTTGGACTTGGCCACCTCGACGTCGCTGCCCCCGCCGGGGGCCCCGCTCGACTCGGCCTGAATCCGCTTGTAGTGGTTGTAGACGGCCACGGACAGGGCCTTCTTGGCCTGCTCCTGACCCACCACGTACTGGTCGAGGAACTGGCAGATCTCCATCGGCTTGGGAAGCTCTTCCCACTTCACCTCGCCGGTTTCGGCCAGCTCTTCCTCGATGATCTCGTTGCAGAGGTCGATGCACTCGTCGCAGATATAGACCCCGGGGCCCGCGATGAGCTTCTTGACCTGCTTCTGGCTCTTCCCACAGAAGGAGCACTTCAGTAGGTCGCCGCCGTCGCCGATCCGTGCCACCTACGTACTCCTTGTGCTCATCGGCCGACTGCTGCCGGCCCGGAACCGAGGTCGAATCGCCCCGTTGCCTTCTCATCGTCTGCCGAACCGCGTAACTGAGGCTGCATGCTCGACGTTACCCGCAAAGGGGCCGTTCTCCGACCCCCCAAAACGGGCGTGTCAGGGGTCGGCCAGTCTAACTCGGGCCGGCCGGCCCCTGACGATACGCTTCTCTCAGCTGCCGCTGCCGACGGCCTGGAGGGTCTTCTTGCGGCTGACCAGGACGGTGTCGACGATGCCGTACTCCTTGGCCTCGGCCGCCGTCATGATCTTGTCGCGGTCGACGTCCTTGCGGACCTGCTCCACCGTACGGCCGGTGTGGCGAGAGATCATCTCCTCCATCTGCGACCGCATGCGGAGGATCTCGCGAGCCTGGATCTCGATGTCCGAGCCCTGGCCGTAACCACCCTCGGTGGCCGGCTGGTGGATCAGCACCCGGGAGTGCGGCAGCGCGAGACGCTTGCCCGGGGTGCCACCGGCGAGCAGCACGGCCGCGGCGCTGGCGGCCTGGCCGAGGCAGACCGTCGAGATGTCCGGACGCACGTACTGCATGGTGTCGTAGATCGCCGTCATGGCGGTGAAGGAGCCACCGGGCGAGTTGATGTACATCGTGATGTCACGGTCCGGGTCGGAGCTCTCCAGCGTCAGCAGCTGGGCCATCACGTCGTTCGCCGACGCGTCGTCCACCTGCACGCCGAGGAAGATGATCCGGTCCTCGAACATCTTGTTGTACGGGTTCGTCTCCTTCATCATCCCGTTCGAAGAACGCTCGATGAAGGACGGCAGCACGTAGCGGTTGGTCACCGGCGCGAACCCGCGAGGCGTCGTCAGGTCAGTCATAGTTCCGCTCCTCAGTTCAGCGTTCCGGCGCCCTCGGGAACCTGAGTGGCCCCGGTGATCACCTGGTCGATGAAGCCGTAGTTCTTGGCCTCCTCCGCCGTGAACCAGCGGTCACGGTCGGAGTCGCGCTCGATCTGCTCCTGGGTCTGGCCCGTGTGGAAGGCGACCCGCTCCTGGAACATGCGCTTGGTGTAAAGCATCTGCTCGGCCTGAATGGCGATGTCGGCGGCCGTGCCGCCCATGCCGCCCGAGGGCTGGTGCATCATGATCCGCGCGTGCGGCAGCGAGTAACGCTTGCCGGGAGCGCCGGCGCAGAGCAGCAGCTGCCCCATCGACGCGGCCATGCCCATCGCGACGGTCGAGACGTCGTTGTCGATGAACTGCATCGTGTCGTAGATCGCCATACCCGAGTAGACCGAGCCACCGGGCGAGTTGATCCACAGGTTGATGTCGCGCTCGGGATCCTCTGCGGAAAGCAGCAGCAGCTGCGCGCAGATGCGGTTGGCCACCGAGTCGGTCACCTCGCTGCCGAGGAAGATGATGCGCTCACGCAGCAGGCGGTTGTAGACCGAGTCGTCGAGGTTGCCACTGATTGAGTCACCGCGCAGCAGGGGGCTCGCGGGGAGGTGAAGATCGGTCATGGCAGCCCTTCAACAGCTAGCCGGCAGGTTGTCCGTCGTACGCCCAACCTAACCGGTGGAATGGGCAACGGCTTCCCGCTCGGGCAGGTGTTCGCTGACAGCGCACGCGCCCGGGAAAAAGCAGAGAGCCGCCACCCCAGGGGTGGCGGCTCCCGCCGTACAAAATCAGTGGTTGTGGCCCTCGTGGCCGTGCTCCTCGTCCGAGGCGGCCCGCAGATCGTCGAGCGTGAGGACGTTGCCCTCGGCGTCCTTCATCTCGACCTGCTCCATCACCGAGGCCAGCGCCTTGCCGCGGCGCACGTCGCCGAACACGGCGGCCGCCGCGCCCGACTGGACCAGCTGGTCGTAGTACTGCTGCGGCTGCATCTGGGCGCGCTGCGCCCGGTGCACGATCTCGTGACCGAACTCGTCGTCGGAGACCTGCACGTCCTCCGCGTCGGCGATGGTGTCGAGCAGCAGCTGGATCCGGACGCCCTCCTGGGCCGCCTCGGTCAGCTCCTGGTCGATCTGCTCCTCGGTCTTGTCCTCGGAGGTGAGGTAGTCCTGCAGGGTCGCGCCGATCCGCTCCAGCTGGTCGGTCATCGCCTGCTTACGGCCCTCGACCTCGTCCTTGACGACACCCTCGGGAGCGGGGATCTCGGCCGCCTCGACGAGCTGCTTGAGCGCCTCGTCGCGAGCCGCGTAGATCTGCTCGACCTTCTTGACCTTGGTCAGCCGCTCACGCAGGTCGTTCTTCAGCTCGTCGAGCGTGTCGAACTCGCTCGCCAGCTGGGCGAACTCGTCGTCGATCTCGGGGAGCTGCTTGTCCTTGACGCTGCGAACGGTCACGGCCACCTGCGCGTCCCGGCCGGCGAAGTCGCCGCCCACGAGCTGAGTGGTGAACGTGGCGTCCTCACCGGCCGACATGCCCACGAGCACCTCGTCGAGACCCGGAAGCAGCTGCTTGCTGCCGACCTCGTGCGAGATGTTGGTGGCCGAGCCGCCCGGCACCTCCTCGCCGTCGACGGTGGCGTTCAGGTCGAGCTGCACGTAGTCGCCCTCGGCGGCCGGGCGCTCCACGGTCTTGAGGGTGGCGAAGCGCTCACGCAGGCCGTTGATCTGCTCGTCGATCTCGTTGTCGCCGATCTCGACGGCCGGGACCTCCACCTTGATGGTGGACAGATCCGGCACCGTGATCTCGGGCCGCACGTCCACCTCGGCGGTGAACTTCAGCGGCTCGTTGTCGGCGAACTCGGTGATCTCGACCTCGGGCCGGCCCAGGGTCTTGACGTCGTGCTCACGCACGGCGGCCAGGATCTGCTGCGGGATGGCTTCCTGAACCGCCTCGTTCAGGACCGCGCCACGCCCGACACGCTGGTCGATGACCGCTGCCGGGATCTTGCCGCGACGGAAGCCCGGCACCTGCACCTGCGCGCCGATCTCCCGGTACGCCTTCTGCAGGCTCGGCTTGAGCTCGTCGAACGGCACCTCGATAGCGAGCTTCACCCTCGTCGGGCTCAGAGTCTCGACGGTGCTCTTCACAGGCGTACTCCTTGTTGCTGCCGATAGTTGATGTCAGTCGGGGTGGCGGGATTTGAACCCACGGCCCCTCGCTCCCAAAGCGAGTGCGCTACCAAGCTGCGCCACACCCCGTGGCGTCGGCCAGTGTATGCGGTCCGCTTCCCCATGCGTGCGCTGGAGTCACCTCAGGCACCTATCCGGTTCGCAAAGCCCGGAGATGACCCAGTAAGCTATGCGAGCGGACCCCGTCCAGACGGGGACGTTGCGGGCGTAGCTCAATGGTAGAGCCTCAGTCTTCCAAACTGATTACGCGAGTTCGATTCTCGTCGCCCGCTCTCCTTTGGGACCCTCATGTCCGCGGAGTGCGCGGACGGTGGCGGATCGCCATACCTACCTGGGGGCCGAGCCCCCAGACCCCCACGGTGCGGACCGGTTGCGGGTGGTGCGTGGCTGAGGTTCGGGGCTGGTTGTACGTGGGTGGCGGTTCGCCCACCTCCTTTGGGATCCTCATGTCCGCGGAGTGTGCGGACGGTGGCGGATCGCCATGCCTGCCTGGGGGCCGAGCCCCTCGGACGCCCACGGGTGGACCGGTTGCGGGTGGTGCGTGGCTGAGGTTCGGGGCTGGTGGTACGTGGGTGGCGGTTCGCCCATCCTCCTTTGGGATCCTCATGTCCGCGGAGTGTGCGGACGGTGGCGGATCGCCATACCTGCCCGGGGGCCGAGCCCTCGGACGCCCACGGGTGGACCGGTTGCGGGTGGTGCGTGGCTGAGGGTCGGGGCTGGTTGTACGTGGGTGGCGGTTCGTCGGGAGCGGCGTCGTCTGCGGGCGATGCGTGGCGGCGGGGTGGGCGCCGCGGGTGAGGTTCGGGGCTTGGTTGGGCGGTGGGTGATCCTTGGGCTGCGGGGCCCCTACCAAAGTAGCTTTTGGGCGGTCGACTGGGCTCTCTACCGTGAAGTCATGGCTGGCCCTGAGTCCTCTGTGATGTGGATACGGCCGCCCCGGTGGCGGGTGGATCGGCGGTTCGTGCTGTGGCGGACGCTGCAGGCGCTGTTCTGGGGTGTCGGGGTTCTGGGGATTCTCGGCGCCGTCTTCTGGTGGGTCGAAGGGAGCCGGGGCTGGCTCGGGCCGGTGCTGGTGGGGCTCGCCGTGGTGTACGCGGTGAACGTGGCGGTCATGCCGGGGTGGCGTTATCGGGTGCATCGGTGGGAGACGACCGATGACGCGGTGTACGCGCTCGAGGGGTGGCTCACCAAGAAGTGGCAGATCGTGCCGCTGTCGCGGATACAGAGCATCGACACCGAGGCGGGGCCGCTGCAGCAGGTGCTCGGGATCGCGACGATCAAGGTGACCACGGCGTCGAGCGAAGGCAAGATCTCGATCGAGGGGCTTGACGTACGCGTGGCGCGGGAGACCGTGGAGCGGCTGCGTGAAGTCACGGCGGCCACGCCGGGGGACGCGACGTGAGCGGCGACGGGTGGCGGCGGCTCAGCGTTCGGGTCGTGTACATGGATCTGATCCGGGCGGCGATCTCGTGTGGGGTCGGCTATCTGGGGGCTGTCGCCTTCAACGACGGCGGGCCGGTGTGGGCGCTCGTCGCCGGGTCGGTGGCCGGCTTCCTCGGCGCGTTGTCCGACCTCGTGCGGTGGCTGACCACGCGCTACCGGGTCACCTCCACCGCAGTGGAGATGCGCAGCGGGTGGGCGGCCAAGCGGCACCGGACGGTGGCGCGGGATCGGATCCGTACCGTGGACAGCTCGGCCAAGCTCGTGCCCCGGCTGTTCCGGCTGCGGGTGGTGCACATCGGGTCGGGTGAGCAGGCGTCGTCGTTCACGCTGAACGCCCTGGACAGCGGGCACGCGGCCCGGCTGCGCCGCGAGTTGCTGCCGAGCGAGCCGGTGAGCGCGGAGGAACCCGCCGCCGGGAACGCGCTCGCGCGGCTGAGATGGCAGTGGGTGCCGCTCAACATGGTCTCCGCGTGGGGGCCGATCGTGGTGGCCGGTCCGCTCTTCGCCCTGTACTGGTTCCTGCGGCCGTTCGGCGTCGACCTGGTGAGCGTGGGGCGGGACGCGCTGGGCTGGGACTCGCGGAGCCTGACGGCGAATCTCCTCCTGTGCGCGGTCATCGTCTACCCGCTGGGGGTGGCCGCCTCGGCGGCCGCCTTCCTCGCCGAGAACTGGGGATTCGAGCTCGCCCGGGAGGGCGACGCCCTGGTGACTCGGCGGGGCCTGTTCACCACCCACACCCTGCAGCGCGACGACCGGCGGATGCGCGGGCTGGCCTTCAGGGAACCCCTCGCCTGGCGCTGGCTGCGCCTGACCGAGACCAGCGTCGTCACCACCGGGCTGCGGCAGACGGCCGACGCTCCGTCCGGCGCCCTGCTGCCCCGGCTGCGGATGGCCGAAGCCCGCGAGATCGCCGCCCAACTGCTGCCGGACGGGCGCCGGCCGCTGGAGGCCGAGCTGCTGCCGCACCCCCTGGGCGCACTGCGGAGGCGGCTCGGCTGGGCCGTCGGCGGACCCGTACTGGCCTCCATCGTCTTGCTGTTCTTCGAAGGCTGGTTCTGGCCGCTGGCCCTGCTGCCGATCACGCTGGCGCTTGCCGTGGTGGCCTATCGGTCGCTGGGACATGCCCTGGACGGGCCTTATCTGGTGGTACGGCGTGGGGCGCTCAGCCGGAACACGGTCGCCCTGCGGCGCGGCGCGGTGATCGGCTGGACGTTGCGGCAGTCGCTTCCGCAGCGCTGGGGCGGCCGGATGACCGTCGGCATCGCCACCGCGGCCGGCGAACGCCACTACGAGGCGCCGGACATGAGCGTGGAGCAGGCGCTGGCCTTCGTCAGTGGGGCCACGCCCGAGCTGGCGGCGCGGTTCATCGACCGCACAGAAGAGGGCGGGCGGGGCGCAGCGCCGGGCCGCCACCCAGCGCTGCGCGTCTGCACCCGTTCCGACGTGCGGGCGTCAACGTAACGGAATACTTCGACGCAGGTCTATGAAGAGAACATTAAGCCTTGACATGTGACCTATTGGTCTCATAACTTTGCGTCATGGCCGACGACGACCTGGTGTTCAAGGCACTGGCCGACCCGAGCCGGCGCTTCCTGCTCGACCTGCTCTTCGCGCGTGACGGCCGCACGCTCACCGAGCTCGAGTCCGAGCTGGCGATGACGCGCTTCGGGGTCGCCAAACACCTGAAAGTCCTGGAGGAGGCGGGTCTCGTCGTCACGCGCCGCTCGGGACGGGAGAAGCTGCACTTCCTCAATCCCGTACCGATCCGGCAGATCCACGACCGCTGGATCGACAAATTCACGGAGCGTCACGTCACCGCACTTCTCGATCTCAAGAACGCGCTGGAGGAAGAGTCATGACCACCGAGACCACCCAGGTGTACCGCGTCTGGATCAAGGCGAGCCCGGAGCGGATCTGGGCCGCCATCACCGATCCCGAGTGGACCTCGCGGTACGCCTACGCGGCGCCCGTGGACTACGAGCTCAAGCCCGGCGGCGCCTACCGGGCCCACGCCACCCAGGAGATGAAGGACTTCGGGAAGGCCAACGGCTTCGAGGTGCCCGACGTCATCGTGGACGGCGAGGTGATCGAGGCCGATCCGCCGCGCCGGCTCGTGCAGACCTGGCGCATGTTGATGGACCCGGGCACGGCGGCCGAGCCGTTCACCACGATCACGTACGAGATCGAGGAGGCCAAGATGCAGCCGGGCGTCCACAAGCTGACGCTCACCCACGAGGTCACCAACGCGCCGAGGACGGCCGCCATGGTCGCCGGCACCGAGGACGACGGCGCGGGCGGCGGCTGGGCGTGGATCCTCAGCGACCTCAAGACGCTGGTCGAGACCGGCTCCAGCCTCGCCGGACGATAGCCGGCAGGACGAAAGCCGGCAGGACGAAAGCCGGCAGGACGAAAGCCGGCAGGACGAAAGCCGGCAGGGCGAAAGCCGGCAGGGCGAAAGCTGGCGGGCGAAAGCTGGCAGATGGTGCACGATCCGGCCGGGCTCCGAAGCGCCACACGGGGCCCGGCCGGGGCTAACCTCCCGCAGTGACCCTTCTCTGGATCGCTCTCATCGTGATCGGCATCGTCATGATCGCCGCAGCCGTGTGGCCCAGTGTCCGCCCCGGCCGCGCTCGCGACCATGACCGGCACGACCGGACGTGACGGGCGGCTGGCAGACTCGTCGGCGTGACCGAGGGTGAGCTTCAGACGTACAGCCTCGTGGAGCTCGCCGTCGACCGGCTGCGCCGGGAGATCCTGAGCGGCCGGACCGATCCCGGCGAGCGCCTGGTCGAGGAGCAGCTGACCCGCCGGCTCGGCATCAGCCGGGCGCCGCTGCGCGAGGCCATGCGGTTGCTCGCGCAGCAAGGCCTGGTCGAGCACATCCCCCGCCGCGGGGCCCGGGTGGCCACGCTCTCCGACGACGACGTGCGCGAGCTCTACGAGGTGCGCGACGTGCTGGAGCGGCACGCCGTGGCCTCGATGCCGGCCGCGCCCGACCTGACCGCGCTGCGAGCCGCCCTCGGCGCCATGCGCGAGGCGACCGAGGCCGGCGACCGGCTGGAGCTGGCCAACGCCCACCGGCGTTTTCACACCGAGGTGGTCGCGCTGGGCGGCAACCGCCAGCTCGCCGACCTCTACAGCTCGGTTCTGGTCCGCATCCAGCTCTACATGGCGGTCAACATGCGCCGGGAGGCCGAGGCGGCTCGGGCCGCCGACGGCGTGCGGCGCCACGAACGCCTGTTCGCCGCCGTCGAGCGCGGCGACGCCGAGGGCATCGCCGCGGCCCTGAGCGATCATGGCGCGCGCACCTACCTGACGTAGCGAAATCGGCTCGTTACAAAGCTGGATCGGCACTGAAACGGAATTGTCGACAATCGACGATGTGGAGGCACATGCGAGCGTCGATGAATTCCTGTCCCACCGAAGATCACCGGGCGTCTGGATCAGCACCTTCAGCGCCGCCGAACTGCACGCACAGGCCGATCGGGTCGATCCGCGACAACCGCTGGCCGGGCTGACCTTCGCGGTCAAGGACAACATCGACGTGGCCGGGCTGCCGACCACCGCCGCCTGCCCCGAGTTCGCGTACGAGCCGGAACGCAGCGCGCCGGTCGTCCAGCGCCTGGTCGACGCCGGGGCGATCGTCGTCGGCAAGACCAACCTCGACCAGTTCGCGACCGGGCTGACCGGCTGCCGCTCCCCCTACGGCACCCCCGAAAGCGTCTTCGGCGGCGGGCTCATCGCGGGCGGGTCCAGCTCGGGCTCGGCCGTCGCGGTCGCGGACGGATCGGTCTCGTTCGCCCTCGGCACCGACACCGCGGGCTCGGGGCGCGTGCCGGCCGCGCTCAACGGGATCGTCGGCGTCAAACCCACCCGCGGCCTGCTCAGCACGCTCGGCGTCGTGCCGGCCTGCCGCTCACTGGACTGCGTGTCGGTCTTCGCCCCGGCGGTGGCGGCGGCCCGCCGCGTCTTCCGGGCCGCTCGGGGACGCGTACCCCGGGACCCCTGGGGTTCGGAGGGTGACCGGCCGCTGCTGGCGGAACCGAGGATCGGGATCGCCGACGGGCTGGATTTCTTCTCCGACGCCGGGCAGGAGAAAGCGTACGGGCGGATCGGCGGTGACGCCGTCGTGGACGTCGCGCCGCTGCTGGAGGCCGGTGACCTGCTCTATCGCGGTCCGTGGGTCGCCGAGCGGCTGGCCGACCTCGACGGTCACCTGGAGAAGATGCTGCCGGTCACGCGGCGGGTGCTGGAGGCCGGGTACGCCTTCACCGCCGCCGACGCCTTCCGGGCCCAGCACCGCCTGCGGGAGCTGAAGGCCGAGGCCGAGCGGATGTGGGAACGGATCGACGTGCTCGTGCTGCCGACGATCGGCACGACCTACACCCAGGCCGAGATCACCCAGGACCCGATCGGCCGCAACCTCGACCTCGGCCGGTACACGCAGTTCGCCAACCTGCTGGGCATGGCCGCGGTGACCGTGCCGAACGGCTTCACCGAGGACGGGCGGCCGGCGTCGCTCACCCTGTTCGGCCCGGCGTTCAGCGACGAGACGCTCCTGCTGGCAGCAAGCGGTCTCCCGAAGGATGACGTGATGACGCTGGCCGTCGCCGGGCTGCATCTCAGCGGCGAGCCGCGTAACGGCGAGTTGGTCGACCGCGGCGGGACGCTGCTCGGCGCCGCGCGCACCGCACCTTGCTACCGGCTCCACCACCTGCCGTCGGGAGCGCCCGGCCTGGTCCGCGTCGCCGAGGGCGGCGAGGCGATCGAGGTGGAGCTGTGGCAGCTGCCGGCGGCCACCGTCGGCAGCCTCCTGGCCGGCATCGCCGCGCCGCTGTCGCTGGGCCGGCTCGCGCTGGGCGACGGCACCGAGGTCACCGGGTTCCTGTGCGAGGCGTACGCGGCGCGGGGCGCACCGGACATCACCGCCAGCGGCGGCTGGCGGCATCACCGCTCGAGAGGACCGCACGCATGACGGCACTCATCGGACCTGTGAAAGCGAACCCCTACCTCTGGCCGTACGACGGGTCGGTCCCCGTCACGAGGACGGCCCTCGTCTGCGTCGACTGGCAGACCGACTTCTGCGGGCCGGGCGGCTACGTGGACGCGATGGGATATGACATCGGGCTCACCCGGGCCGGACTGCCGGCCACCGCACGGCTGCTGGCCCACGCCCGCGACCTGGGCATGCTCGTGATTCACACCCGCGAGGGGCACGACCCCGACCTGTCCGACCTGCCGGCCAACAAGCGCTGGCGGTCGGCGCAAATCGGGGCCGAGATCGGCGCGCTCGGCCCGTGCGGCCGGATTCTGATCAAGGGCGAGCCGGGGTGGGAGATCGTGCCCGAGGTGGCGCCGATCGCCGGTGAGGTGATCGTCGACAAGCCGGGCAAGGGCGCCTTCTACGCCACCAACCTCGACCTGGTGCTGCGCACCCACGGCATCACGCATCTGATCCTGACCGGGATCACCACGGACGTCTGCGTGCACACGACGATGCGCGAGGCGAACGACCGCGGTTACGAGTGCCTGATCCTCAGCGACTGCACCGGAGCGACCGACCCGTCCAACCACGCCGCCGCACTGCACATGGTCACCATGCAGGGCGGCGTCTTCGGCTGCGTCGCCACCGCGGACGACGTCATCGCCGCGACGGCCATCCAACCACCCCACCCGCCGCCCTTGAGCGGACTGAAGGCGGTCTGATCATGCCGAGCATCGAGGCCGAACCCGGCCCCTACACGTTTGACACGGACAGCGTCGCGCTGCTGGTCATCGACATGCAGCGGGACTTCCTGCTCCCGGGCGGATTCGGCGAGTCGCTCGGCAACGACGTGTCCCAGCTCAGCCGGACCATCAAGCCCCTCGCGGCGCTGCTGGCCGCGTGGCGCGCCGCGAGTCTTCCGGTCATCCACACCCGCGAGGGCCACTTGCCTGATCTGTCGGACTGTCCTCCGTCCAAGCTCGCCCGTGGGCAGATCGGTCAGCAGGGCGCCTTCGGCCGCATCCTCGTCCGCGGCGAGTACGGGCACGACATCGTCGACGAACTGGCCCCACTCGAGGACGAGATCGTCGTCGACAAGCCCGGCAAAGGCGCCTTCTACGGGACGAACCTGTCCGAGATTCTTGCCGATGTACGCCATCTGATCGTCACCGGAGTCACGACGGAGGTGTGCGTCCACACGACGGTCCGCGAAGCCAACGACCGCGGCTACGACTGCCTCGTCCTGGCCGACTGCGTCGGCTCCTACTTCCCCGAGTTCCAGCGCGCCGGCCTCGAGATGATCGCCGCTCAGGGCGGCATCTTCGGCTGGGTCGCGGAGTCACCGAGTGTCATCACCGCCCTGGAGGAGCAGAGATGAAGACGGCCTACTGGGTTCGCGGCGACACCAACGCCTTCTTCGGCTTCGGCGTCAACGTCCTGGTCAACGTGCTCACCCTCACCGGCCTCTGCATCGGCGTGATCGGGATGCCGGCCTCGGACGTCTTCGGCGTCATCCTGCCCGCGCTCGGCATCGCGCTGGTCGCCGGCAACGTCTACTACACCTACCTGGCCCGGCGGCTCGCCGCCAAAGAGAACCGCACGGACGTCACGGCGCTGCCGTACGGGCCGAGCGTGCCGCACATGTTCATCGTCATCTTCGTGATCATGCTGCCGATCTACCTGACCACGAAGGACCCGGTGGCGGCGTGGACGGCCGGCATCGCGTGGGCGTTCATCATCGGCGTGATCGTGCTGATCGGGGCGTTCGTCGGCCCGTACATCCGCAAGTACGCGCCCCGGGCGGCGCTGCTGGGCACCCTGGCCGGCATCTCGATCACCTTCATCTCGATGAACCCGGCCGGCACCATGTGGAACTACGCGTGGATCGCCCTGCCGGTGTTCGGCCTGCTGCTGATCGGCCTGCTCACCGACGTCAAGCTGCCCTACAACTTTCCGATCGGCCTGGCCGCCCTGCTCGTCGGCACCGCGATCGGCTGGATCGGCGGCGCCATGTCGGTGCCGGACGTGACCGCGGCGGCCAAGGACATCGCGTTCGCCTTCCCGCACCTCAAGGTCGGCCTGTTGCTCGACGGCCTGAAGGACATGGCGCCGCTGCTGGCCACCGCCATCCCGCTCGGCGTCTACAACTTCACCGAGGCGATGACCAACGTCGAGAGCGCCGCCACCGCCGGCGACCGGTACAACCTGCGCAGCGTGCTGCTGGCCGACGGGGCCGGCGCGGTGATCGGCTCCTGCCTCGGCTCGCCGTTCCCGCCCGCCGTCTACGTCGGGCACCCCGGCTGGAAGGCCGCCGGCGGCCGCACCGGATATTCGATGGCGACCGGGGTGGTGATCGCGCTGCTCTGCTTCTTCGGCCTCTTCGGGCTGCTCGGCGCGATCTTCCCGACCGCCGCGATCGTGCCGATCCTGCTCTACATCGGTCTGCTGATCGGCGCCCAGGCGTTCCAGGCGACCCCACGGGCCCACGCGGCGGCGGTGGTCGCGGCGCTCATCCCCAACATCGCGCAGTGGGCGACCGGGCAGATGGACAACGCCCTGGCCGCCGCCGGCACCACAGCGGCTCAGGTCGGCACGGACGCGCTGGCCGGGGCCGGCGTGGTCTACGACGGCCTGAAAACCCTCGGCGAGGGCGCGATCCTGGCCGGTCTCGTGCTCGGCGCCATCGTCGCCTTCATCATCGACAAGCGCTTCTGGCACGCGGCGATCTTCGCGGGCTCGGGCGCGGCGCTCAGCTTCGTCGGCCTCATCCACGCCCCGAAGGTGCAGTGGAACGCCGACGGGCAGGTCACGCTCGGCTACCTGTTCCTGGCCACCGTCTGCGTGATCTTCGCGCTGACCCGGCCGGCGCCCCGGGAACCGGAGCCGGAGGAGACCGTCGAGGTCGCGGAGGCACGCGCATGACGGTTGAGGCCGAGGTCGCCGAGCGGTTCGAGGCGTACGAACGGGCCCTGATCGCCAACGACGTCGAGGCGATGCTGGCCTTCTTCGCGCCGGACGCGGTCCGCTATGGCATCGCCGACCAGCAGGTCGGCCTGGACGAGCAGCGGCGGTGGCGCCGGGTCCAGCCGCCGCTGCCGCCCGGCCGCTATCTGAAGGACACCCTCGTCCAGGCCTTCGGCCCGGACGTCGCGGTGGTCAACACACTCTTCGGCTATCCGGGCCGCGACGTTCTGGGCCGCCAGTCCCAGACCTGGGTACGGACGGAACAGGGCTGGCGGATCGTGGCGGCGCACGTGTCGGAGCCGGCGTGACGGTGGATTACGCAGGGTTTCTCCGGGCATACCGTGCTCGTTCGCTCACGAGCCGAAGGAGAATGCGTTGGACCCGCGCAGCAAGTACCCCGGACCGGAGTACGACGGCGGCGACCTCGAGCCGCCCGGCCTGACCGGGCAGATGCCCCAGCGTCCCGATCACGGCGAGGAGAGCTACAAAGGCTCGGGCCGGCTGAGCGGCCGCAAGGCCGTCGTCACCGGCGGTGACTCCGGCATCGGCCGGGCGGTCGCCATCGCGTACGCCCGGGAAGGCGCCGACGTCCTCATCTCCTACCTGCCCGAGGAGGAGGAAGACGCCCGCGAGACCGCCCAGCTGATCGAGAAGGCCGGCCGTACGGCGGTGCTCGTGCCCGGCGACATCCGCGAGGAGTCGCAGTGCCAGGCCATCGTCGACCGCGCCGTGGCCGACCTCGGTGGCCTCGACATCCTGGTCAACAACGCGGCGTACCAGATGGCCCAGCCGGGCGGGATCACCGACATCACCGACGAGCAGTTCGACCGGGTGATGAAGACGAACCTGTACGCCCTGTTCTGGCTGTGCCGGGCGGCCGTGCCGCACATGCCGGCCGGCGCCACGATCATCAACACCGCGTCGATCCAGGCCTACCAGTCGTCCAGCCCGCTGCTCGACTACGCCACCACCAAGGGCGGGATCGTGGCCTTCACCAAGGCGCTGGCCGAGGACCTGGCCGCCAAGGGCATCCGGGTCAACGCGGTGGCGCCCGGCCCGATCTGGACGCCGCTGATCCCGGCCACGATGCCGGAGGAGAAGGTCAAGTCGTTCGGCGGCGACACTCCCCTGGGCCGCGCCGGTCAGCCGGCCGAACTCGCGGCCGCGTACGTCTATTTCGCGAGCCAGGAGTCCAGCTACACCACCGGCGAGGTGCTCGGCGTGACCGGCGGCAAGCCGGTCAGCTGAGGTGGTCGGTGACCCAGTGGTAGGCGGTCATGACCCACTGGGTCTGCTGGAGGAAGGTGACGCCGACACCGGCCAGGAACAGGGCGGTGACCAGGTGGGAGCCGCGTGAGGAGCGCCGGACACGGCCGAACTGGCGCTCCAGCACCAGGTGGCCGACGAGGCGGGCCAGGCAGAACAGGCCGGCCGCGACGGCCAGCGTGACCACGAAGACGATCACCGGGGTGCCGAAGTCGCCGTCGCCGGAGAGCGTCCAGACACCCCAGCAGACGAAGGCGAACAGCACGGCGGCGCTGGTCCACTCGCCGCCCTTGCGCATCTCGCTCCAGCGCCAGCTCAGCGCGGGCCGGTCCGGCGCCTCCAGGCCGGGCCAGCCCGGGTTGGTGTGCTCGGGCTGTGTGTACCGCGGCTGCGGGCTGACCTGCGCCCGGCCCCGGCTGAACGGCGACGCCGCCGCCTCCTCCGGCTTGGCGAAAGGCGCGGTCGGCGGCATCGGCCCGGAATGCGGCGAGGCCGGAGGGCCGGAATGCGGGGCCAGCGGGCCGGAATGCGGGGCCGGCAGGCCGGAATGTGGAATGGGCGGGGCCGGCGGACCCGAATGCGGCGCCGGTGGGCCGGCCACCGGTGTGGTGGGCGCGTCGGCCCACGGGTCCTGCGGCGGCATGTCGAGCGTCCGCTCAGACCACTGCGGTTGCTCAGGCATTCGCTTTCCCCTTCCGATCGGCGGGCCGGGCCGGCGAAATCGGCACCCCCGCCACTCCGAGAGTAGCGAGCCCGCAAATCATTCGCCTTGGTGGCCGCGGTCCGTTACACAAGTGCGCATGGACGATTCCGTACGCCTGCGCGCCGCCACCACCGCGGATCTCCCCGCGATCGCCGATCTGATGGGGCAGGTCTTCCACGAGCACGTCAGCGACGACTTCCGCGAGTGGGAGATGCGGATCACCGAGGCCGAGCGGTCGGTGGTGGCCGACGACGGCGGCCTGGTGGTGGGTCATGCCACCGCGCAGACCCGGGAACTGAGCGTGCCCGGGGCGGTGATCCCGGCCGCCCATGTCACCGGCGTCGGCGTCGCTCCCACCCATCGGCGGCGGGGCCTGCTCAGCGGCATGATGCGCCGCCAGCTCACCGAGATCGCCGAGGCCGGCCGCGAGCCCGTCGCGGTGCTGTGGGCGAGCGAGACGGCCATTTACCCCCGCTTCGGGTACGGGGCGGCCGCCGACCGTCTCCGTCTCGAGGTGGCCAGCCGCGAGGTTCGCATCACCGCCCCGGCCCACCCGGTGCGGCTGCGCATGGTCAAGCCGGGCGAGGCGCGGGCCGAGCTGGCCGCGCTGCACGACCGGCTCCGGTCCGAGCGCCCCGGCTGGTCGAGCCGAGCCGATCACTGGTGGCAGTACCTGCTGCGGGACGGCGACGCCCAGCGCGACGGCGGCACCGGCCGGTACGGCGTGATCGTCGACGGCGACGACGGCCCGGCCGGATACGCCCTGTGGCGGGTCAAGGAGGGCTGGACCAGCTACGGCCCCGACGGCACGGTACACATCGACGAGGTGGTGGCGGCCGACCCGGTCACCTACACCGAGCTGTGGCGCTTCCTGCTCACCATCGACCTGACCCGCAAGGCGACCTACAACTACGGCACCCTCGACGAGCCGCTGCAACACCTGGTCGACGAGCCGCGCCGGCTGGGCCGGCAGTACGCGGACGGCCTGTGGCTGCGCGTGGTCGACGTGCCGGCGGCGCTGGAGGCCCGGCGCTACCTCTTCCCGATCGACGTGGTCCTGGAGATCACCGACCCGGTCGTCGAGGCCAACAACGGCCGGTGGCGCCTGACCACAGACCGGGACAAGGCTTCCTGCGTACGCACTGACGACGCCCCCGACCTCAGCTGCACGATCACCGAGCTCGGCGCGGCCTACCTGGGCGGTACGTCACTGGCCGCGCTGGCCGCCGCGGGCCGCGTGAAGCAGCTGACGGCGAACTTCCCGTCGGCCGCGTTCGGATGGCACCGGCAGCCGGGCGCCCTCGAGGTGTTCTGAGTGCGGCAACCAGCGGTACCGTCGGCGTCATGGGTGAGCCCGAACGCCGACGTCGCCGCGTGCGTCCCCCGCACTCGTCCCCGCCCCCCACTGCGCCCGGGGCCGACGAGACCCCCGAGCCGGCCGGGCGCGGGTCGTCCCTGACCACCGAGCCCTCAGGCGCTGCCGCGGGGAACACCGAGCCGCCCGGGACGGCCGTTACCGCGCCGGTCGCCGACCCGGAACCCGAGCCGGCGGTCCCCACCGCGACGGCTCCAGGCTCGACAGCTCCGGGCTCGGCAACTCCAGGCTCGACAGCTCCGGGCTCGACAGCTCCGGGCTCGGCGACTCCGGGCTGGGCGGTCCGTGGCTCGGCCGCCACGCCGGGCTCGGTGACGGGCGATCCGGCGGTGGGCGAGGCGGGCGCCACGGAGCCGGTGCCGGCGCCGCCACGCGCGAAACCGGCCGACGGACGGCCGGCGCGGAACGGCTCGCCGGGCCGCCGCACGCTCGGCAACGGCCCCGGCGGCGACGACCGCGAGGTCGAACGGGGCCTGCGCGGCCTCGTCGGGTCGGGATCGTCGCAGGTCAGCGTGGGCGCCGCGCTCCGAGCAAGGGACGCCGCCCGCCCGACCGCCGAGCATCTGGCCGACGCCGACGCCAACCTCACGATCGTTCGAAGGAACTGGGTCCCACGCGAGGACCTGCCCCGCAACCGTTAGCCCGCGGAGCGAAGCGGAGCCCGCCAGCTCAGCTCTGCGGGATCTCCGGGAGTTCGCGGGTGCGCTCGTAGTCGGCCAGCTGGGCGATGCGGCGGGCGTGGCGGGGGTTGCCCGAGAACGGGGTGGCCAGGAAGGTGTCGACGAAGGCGGTGGCCTCGTCGAGGGTGTGTTCGCGGGCGCCGATGCTGATGACGTTGGCGTCGTTGTGCTGGCGGGCCAGCTGGGCGATCTCGGTGCGCCAGACCAGTGCGGCGCGGACGCCGGCGATCTTGTTGGCGGCGATCTGTTCGCCGTTGCCGGAGCCGCCGATGACGATGCCGAGCGAGCCCTCGTCGGCCACCACCTTGGCCCCGGTCTGCAGGCAGAACGCCGGGTAGTCGTCCTCCGGGTCGTAGACGTGCGGACCCACGTCCACGACGTCGTGGCCCTGCTTGATCAGGTGGTTGACGAGGTGCATCTTCAGCTCGTAGCCGGCGTGGTCGGAACCCAGGTAGACGCGCATGCTCTCACTCTCTCAGAACGATCAGAAGCACAAGGATGCTCGCAGAACAGAAGCGATCTGATCTGCCGCCACGCGTGCGTCGTCGATCACGGCGAGCTTGCGGGCGAAGCCGTGGTTCACGCCCATGTAGCGCGTGTGCACCACCGGGACGCCCGCGGCGAGCAGGGCGTCCGCGTAGTCGGCGCCCTCGTCGCGCAGCGCGTCGTACTCGGCCGTGATGATCAGCGTGGGCGGCATCCCGGCCAGGTCGGCCGCGAGCGGGGCCACGTCCGGGGTGAACCGCAGCCGGGGGTCGGGAACGTACGTCTCCCAGGCCAGCTTCATCGAGGCGCGGTCCAGCCCGTACGAGCCGACCTCGTCGTACGACTCCGACGCGGTCATCGGGTCGATCGCCGGGTAGATCAGGATCTGGTGGTCGAGCGGCGTGGCCTGGTCGCGCTGCCGCCGGGCGGCCACCGTGGCCAGCTGGCCGCCGGCGCTGTCGCCGCCGATGGCCAGCCGCGACGGGTCGACGCCGAGATCAGCCCCGGACTTGCGGACGAAGGCCAGCACCGTGTCGACGTCGTCCTGGGCGGCCGGGAAGACGTGCTCCGGGGCCAGCCGGTACTCCACCGACAGCACCGCGCAGCCCGAACGGTCGGCGATCCGGCGGCACAGCCGGTCGACGGTCTCGACGGTGCCGTAGCACCAGCCGCCGCCGTGCAGATAGACCAAGACCGGAGCGTCCGTACGGGTGGCGTAGAGCCGGCACGGCACGCCGTCCGCGTCCACGTCGACCACGACCGGCAGCGGCAGCTCGGGGCCGGTCTCCACCTCGATCGCGTCGATCATCGCCTGGCGGATGGCCCGCAGCTGCTCGTGAGGGTCGGCGGAGGAGAGGGCGGGCGGCCGGGAACGGAGTTCGGCCGCCGCCGTGACCTGGGGGTTCAGCATGATCAGTCGAGCTGGGCGAGAACCAGGCCGCCGCGGGCCTTCGGGGTGAACCAGGTGCTCTTGCGGGGCAGTTTCTGCCGCTCCAGGTTGACCGTCACGAAGTCGTCGACGGTGACCGGCGCGATCAGCACGGCCAGCTCGGAGCGGCCCGCGTCGACCTCGCCCCGCAGCCACTCGGCCGGGTAGTCGCCGCCGATGTACGACACGCGCTTGTCCCCGGCGTCGAGCCCGAGGACGTCGCGCAGCAGCACCCGCTCGACGAGCGCGTGGTCGAGGTTGTCGACCGGCGACAGGTTGGTGTTCACGGGAAGGCCCAGCGTGAAGGTGCGCCCCGCGGCGTACACCTCAATCGTGCCCTTGGAAGGCACCCGCGCGGGTCGCGGCACCTCGGTGACCGTCGCGCCGGCCGCGCGCAGCCGGGCCAGGACGTCGTCGAGCGGCACCGGCAGCTCGCTGACCAGGCGGTTGTAGGGCTGGATGGCGACCGAGGCGGGCGTGGTGACGACCGCGAGGAAGCGCGGGAAGCCGGCGGTCTGCGCGGCCAGGCTGCGATGGTTGCCGTCGGCCACCACCAGTTCACCGCCGCCGGCCAGTCCGGTCAGCTCGTCCTGCTGCGGGCCCGGGCCGACGACCCAGATCGCGTGGGTACGGCCGGTCTGGTCGATGTCGGTCGCGGCGGGCTCACCGGCCGTCTCGATCGCGGCGGCCAGGGCGGCGTGCAGCTCGTCGCCCTTGGTGGTCTGCAGCAGCAGCACCGGCGAGAGCAGCGTGCCCAGCGCCTCGGCCAGGGCCACCCGCTCGCGGACCTTCTCGATGAAGACTTCCTCGTTGCGGATCACCAGGCCGGGCTCGTCGGCGCGGGTGGAGATCTGGTCGGTGTCGACCATGGTCCAGAGCCCGTACGCCGGCGGCTCGCCCTCGCCGGTGATCCGGTAGAGCACGACGACCTGCTCGGCCGGCGCGTAGCTGCCGTCGGCGCGCTCCAGCGCGAGCCGGGCCACCGCGTCCGGCAGGGCGTCGGCGAAGGACTTGCCGAGCGAGTCGGGGGCGAGATGCGGCATCTCGACAGCGAGCGAACTATGCGGATTGTCGGCGATGATGGACGTGATTTCGGCGTCGTCGGCGAATTCGTCGTAGTTCTGGGCGCCGGTGCCACCGGTGGTGACCCACGCCTTGCTGATCGGGTGCGCGACCGTCATGTCTGCCAAGTTACCGGGCGGGCCGATGGTGCTTACCGACGGGCATGTTGGCTCGTGACCTGGCCTGCTGCCCCTTCCGCCAGTCGCCGACGGGCCGCGGCAGGGGCAGGGCCGAGACCGTGACCGGCGGCGCCACCAGGCCTGCCAGGTCGGGTGCGAGATTCGTCCAGTCCCCGCGCTGGACGGCGATGGTGGACAGCGCCACCGCTTCGGTGTCGGCCATGTGTGCTCTCCGTCGTGGATGAGGTGTATCTCACCCCATCCAACGACGCGTACGGAGGGCGGAAGCTGATCAGTCGAAAATCGGACCGATGTCCCGCGAGCGCTTCAGCTCGTAGAAGCCGGGGGTGCCGGCGACGAGCAGGACGCCGTCCCACAGCTTGCCGGCCGCCTCGCCCTTGGGGGCGGGGGTGACCACGGGGCCGAAGAAGGCCACCTTGTCGTCCCCGTTCGGGCCGGGGGCGTGGATGACAGGGGTGCCGACGTCGGTGCCGACCGGCTTCATGCCGGCGTCGTGGCTGCCGCGCAGGGCGTCGTCCCAGGCGTCGCTGGTGGCCGCGTCGGCCAGCGCGGTGTCGAGACCCACCTCGGCCAGCGCCTCGGTGTACAGCTTCTCGTCGAGCTCGTACTTCTTGAGATGGATCCGCGTGCCGAGGGCCGTGTAGAGGTCACGCAGCACCTGCGGGCCCGCGGCTTCCTCGGCCGCGATGCACACGCGTACGGGACCCCAGCCCTTGGCCATGAGTTCCTGATATTCCTCGGGCAGATCCCGGCCCTCGTTGAGCACGGACAGGCTCATCACGTTGAAGCGGACGTCGAGGGGACGGACCTTCTCCACCTCGAGCAGCCAACGGGAGGTCATCCATGCCCACGGGCAGATGGGGTCGAACCACATGTCGACCGTGGCGCGTTCAGTCATGCGTCGATACTCCTCCAAGCAACTATCTATTGCTCGACTGTCCTGTGCAGGACGCCGGGTGAGGTGTGCCACGCCTACCCGTCCGCATAGGCTGAGCGGGAAAGCTTGTGCGCTCAGAGGAGAGTGACTGTGGCCGGAGTTCGAAATTTGACCCAGGTGGAGGCCGCCGAGCGGGCCCGCCTGCTCGAGGTCACCGGGTACGACATCACGTTGGACCTCACCGACGGCCACGGCAATCCCGGCGACGGCACCTTCCGCTCCACCACGGTTGTGACGTTCACCTGCCGGGAGCCGGGGGCCGAGACCTTCATCGAGGCCGCGGCGGCCTCGATCCGGTCGGCGACCCTGAACGGGCAGCCGCTCGACCTCGCCGGGTTCTCGGCCGAGAAGGGCCTGACCCTGACCGGCCTGGCCGCCGAGAACGAGTTGGTGGTCGACGCCGACTTCGCCTACTCGGAGAGCGGCCAGGGGCTGCAGCGCAGCCTCGACCCGGTGGACAAAGAGATCTATCTGTACAGCCAGTTCGAGACGGCCGACGCCCAGCGGGTGTACGCCGCCTTCGACCAGCCCGACCTCAAGAGCGTCTACACGTGGCACGCCACGGTGCCGGCGCACTGGAAAGTCGTCTCGAACAGCCCGATCGAGCGCGAGGAGAAGGCCGGTCCGGGCGCCAAGACCGTGCACTTCGAGACCTCGGCCCGGATGAGCACGTACATCACCGCGCTCTGCGCCGGCCCGTACCACGAGGTCCGCGACGAGCACGACGGCATCTCGCTGGGTGTCTTCTGCCGCGCCTCGATGGCGCGGTACATGGACGCCGACAACCTGTTCGAGGTCACCAAGCAGGGCTTCGACTTCTTCCACGAGCAGTTCGGCGTGCGCTACCCGCTGCCCAAGTACGACCAGCTGTGGGTGCCCGACTTCAACGCCGGCGCGATGGAGAACTTCGGCTGCGTGACGCACGCCGAGGCGCACTACATCTTCCGCTCGCAGGTCACCGACTTCGAGTACGAGCAGCGGGCCAACACGATCCTGCACGAGCTCGCGCACATGTGGTTCGGCGACCTCGTGACCATGCGCTGGTGGAACGACCTGTGGCTCAACGAGTCGTTCGCCGAGTGGGCCAGCCACTGGTGCAACACCCGGGCCACCCGCTTCACCGACGCCTGGACGACGTTCCTGTCGGTGCGCAAGAGCTGGGGCTACCGCCAGGACCAGCTCTCCTCGACCCACCCGGTCTACACCGAGATGCCCGACCTCGAGGCCGTCGAGGTCAACTTCGACGGGATCACGTACGCCAAGGGCGCCAGCGTGATCAAGCAGCTCGTGGCGTACGTCGGCCTCGAGCCCTTCCTGAGCGGCCTGCGCGCCTACTTCGGCAAGCACGCGTGGAACAACGCCACCTTCGACGACCTGCTCACCGAGCTCGAGGCCGCCTCCGGCCGCGAGCTGCGCAAGTTCGCCGCCCAGTGGCTCGAGACGTCGCAGGTCAACACGCTGCGCCCGCTCGTCGAGATCGGCGCCGACGGCACGTACTCCAGCGTCGTGGTCCAGCAGGAGGCCCCGGCCGACTACCCGACGCTGCGCACCCACCGCATCGGCGTCGGCCTCTACGACCTCGAGGGCGACCGGCTGGTCCGGCGCGACCGCCTCGAGATCGACGTGACCGGCGAGCGCACCGAGATCCCGGCCCTGGCCGGGGTCAAGGCGGCCGACGTCCTGCTGCTCAACGACGACGACCTGACGTACGCGAAGCTGCGGCTCGACGAGCGCTCGATGGCGACGGTGGTCCGCCACATCGCCGGCCTCGACTCGTCGCTGGCCCGGGCGCTGTGCTGGAACGCGGCCTGGGACATGCTGCGCGACGCCGAGCTGGCGGCCCGCGACTACGTGACGCTGGTCTGCTCGGGCCTGCCCGCCGAGACCGACATCAACCTGTCGACGTACACGTTCCGCCAGGCCTCGACCGCCATCGCCCAGTACGCCGACCCGGCGTGGCAGGCGACCGGCTACGCCCAGCTCGCCGAGCTGGCCCGCACCCAGCTGGCCGCCGCCGAGCCCGGCAGCGGGTGGCAGCTCACCTGGGCCCGGGCCTTCATCGGGGCCGCCCGCACCGAGGACGAGCGGGCCGTGCTGCGCGGCTGGCTCTCCGGCGAGAGCGTGCCCGAGGGCCTGGTCGTCGACACCGAGCTGCGCTGGTCGCTGCTGCAGGCGCTGGTGTCGCTGGGCGCCGCGACCGAGCAGGAGATCGAGAACGAGCTCGCCACCGACCGGACGGCCAGCGGCGAGCGCGAGGCCGCGGTGGCCCACGCCCTGATCCCCACGGCCGAGAACAAGGCCCGGGTGTGGACGAAGCTGACCGGCGAGGGCGGCGTGCCGAACTGGCTCAACCGTTCGCTGCTGACCGGTTTCCAGAGCACCAAGCAGGTCGAGCTGACCGCCCCGTACGCGACGAAGTTCTTCGACGTGGTGGGCGACGTCTGGGCCCGCTCGGACAGTGAGCCGGCTCAGGAGTTCGCGATGCTGGGCTACCCGGTGTACCAGATCAGCGACGAGACGGTCGCGCTGACCGACGCGTGGCTGGCCCGCGACGGTCAGCCGGCGTCCCTGCGCCGCCTGGTCGCCGAGGGCCGCGACGGCGTCCTGCGGGCCCTGAAGGCCCGCGCGAAGGATGTCGACTCTGCCTGAGGGCCTCGCTCCGCTCGGCGGGGATTGTGCCCCGAGAGGTCGGGCACAATCCGGCTAGATCCAGGCCGCGGGGGCGATCCGCATCGGATAGGGGGCGTCGAGCTTGACCGGCTCGGCGCCCTCGACGCTGTGCACCGCCTGGTAGCGGTCGTCGGTCAACGCGTACGTGTGAAGCAAGGGTGTCGCCCGGCCCGGCTCGACCCGCCAGAAGCTCGGGATGCCGGCCTCGGCGTAGAGCGCGGGCTTGAGGAGCCGGTCGAAGCGCCGGGTGGCCGGCGACTCGATCTCGACCACCAGGGCCACGTCGGCCGGGTCGCACCAGACCGAACCGGACGAGCGCGGGCGCAGCACCAGAACGTCCGGAATCAGGTTGCTGTCACCCATCTGGACGCCGACCCGGTCGCAGACCCACCAGCCGGGCGGCGCCGACGAGCGCAGCGAGGTGACGACGCCGCGGACGGTCGCCTCATGCGACTCGGACGGCGGCGGCGACGCGTGCAGGCTGCCGTCGACGATCTCGTAACGGTGGCCGTCCTGCGGGAACAGGTGGAGGTCGGGCTCGGTCCACTCGGCCTCGGGGGCGCTCCAGCGCGCGAGGGTGTACGAAGCCGGGCTCATCAGTCCCACACCGGACCACCTCCATCACCGTGGGCTACAAGCCTAGCGACACAGCGTTGTTACCGCCCGGTTTCGGGCACGAAAAAGCCCCCGGCGGACCGGGGGCTTTTATCGCGGTATGTGTCAGCGGCGTCCGGCGTGCGACGCCAGCTGATCAAGACCGGCCATCACGCCGCCGGCCAGGTCGCCGCCGGCGAAAGCGGCCGACATCGACAGCCCGGCCAGCTTCGCGTCCCGGTCGGAGATCCGCTTGCGGGCCTCGGAGCCGGTCACGATCTCCAGCTTGCGCTGGTTGGGCGAAACCGCCAGCAGGACCGCGTTGGCCGCGTCCTTGACCTGCGCGGCCAGCTTCTCCGCGAACTCGCGGGTCGGCGTCTCGAACTCGCCGATGTAGACGCTGAACGTCAGGCCGGTGGACTCGTCGGCCACCCGCAGCGCCTCGTCGAGACGCAGCAGCTGCCGGGTGGTGAACGGGCCGTCCTCCACCTCGTTGCCGGAGGACGCGTGGACCAGCGTGTCGCCGCCCGGCTCGTCCAGGGCGGTCAGCGCCTGGCCCTTCCGCGGCTGCTTGCCAAGGTCACCAGCTGTCACTTGCGCCTCCTGTTGAACCGGGCTTGACCGGAGCCCCGGAGCTGTCCTCCAGGACCGAGCCGCCGGTCAGAGCCGGCTGAGCGTGGCCATGGCCGGACGGGCCCACGAGCTTCTCCGGCCTGGCGAGGAACCAGATCGGCTGAAAGTCGTACGGCCGGCCGGGCCGGTAGCGGTGTGTGCGCTTCGTGCGGTCGGCGCCGGCCATGACGAGCGCGGCGATCAGCCCGATGATCACCGCCGGAATGACCACGAAGACCAGAACGGTGCTTGAAATCGACAACGTCAACGCCCCCAGGGGCCTGAATTCCTTCAAACTGATCCGAACAACTGTCACGGTAGCGGAGCGCAGGTCATGCCGCCGCGTCGGGTCTATAACCCGCGCACTCACGCGATGGGGATCTCGGCGTATTGGGGCCGGAGATGCGAAAATCACCCACACGCGCCGTTCGTAGCAACGCGTCCTCGGACGGCAGGAAGGGGAATCGATGCGCATTTCCGTCCCCGCCGCCCTGGCGGCGCTCCTTCTGGGCCTGTTCGTCCCGATCGCGGTGATGGACGCCGCGCCGGCGCGTGCCGCCGCCATCTTCCTGGAGGTCAACCCCAGCACGGTGCCGGCCGGTGACGATCTGGCGCTGCGCGCCTCGTGTGACGACAATCTCAAGGCGGCCACTGTCACGTCCGGGCTGTTCGGAACGGTCACGGTGGCGCCGCAATACGGCTTTCTGACGGCGACCGTACGGGTACCGTCCGGCACCCGGCCCGGCGACTACCGCGCCGAGCTCCGCTGCCCGGACGGGCACACGACGATCGCCACGGTGCACGTGGTGGCCAAGGTCGAACCGGCCCGCGGCCCGGCCACGGGCGGCGGCGGCACGGCACCGGGCCGCAACGCGCCGGCGCTGATCGGCGGCGGCCTCGCGGTCATCGTCGCGGGCCTCGTCCTCGGCGTGGTCGCCCTGCGCCGCCGGCGGCTCAGCTGAGGGCCGGGCGATGACCGGCCAGCCCCCGCCGCGCCAGTCGTCCGGCCAGCCCCCGCCGCGCCAGTCGTCCGGCCAGCCCCCGCCGCGCCCGTCGTCGGCTCGGTCCGCTCCACCCCAGAACCCCCGGCCGGGCGCCGCGGGCCGATCGCGCCAGGACGCGGCTGGGCAGGGCCGGTGGGATGCCGCTGGGCAGGCTCGGGACGCGGCTGGGCAGGGTCGGCGGGAGGGGGCCGGGCAGGGTCGGCGGGAGGGGGCCGGGCGGGCTCGGTGGGAGCCCGTGACCGGGCCGCGGATGCCGGAGTCGGTGCTGCGGAAGAAGCCGGCGCAGATCGCCGCGCCGCCGCCGGGGACCATCACCGGGCCGCTGCCCGCGCCGAGGCCGCTGCCGGGGCGGCATCCCTTTCGTCAGCCGTCCCCGCGGCCGCTGCCGACATCGCCGCCCCGGCCGGCCCGGGGCCGTAAGCCGTGGCCGATCGGCATGATCGCGCTCGCCCTGCTCTTCCTCGGCCTGTTCGCGGTCGCGATGGGGCTGGGCGCGGCGACCAACCTCGACCTGGGCCGGCTATTCGCGGGCGAGCAGAGGAACGAGCCGCCGCCGCGTTCGTTCCCGGTCCTCGACCCGAGCCGGCCGCTGCGGCTGACCATCCCGGCGATCAACGTGAAGGCGCCGATCCTCGAGGTGGGCCGCGCCGACGACGGCACGGTGGACGTGCCGCCGCTGGAGCGGCACAACGAGGCCGGCTGGTTCGACGGCGGCCCCACACCGGGGCAGTTCGGGCCGTCGCTGATCGTGGGTCACGCGGACACGCGTACGGGACCCTCGGTCTTCCACGCCCTGCCCAAGCTGAAGCCCGGCCAGCGCATCGAGGTGCAGCGGGCCGACCGTTCCGTAGCGGTCTTCGAGGTCAACTCCGTCGAACAGTTCGACAAGGGCAAACTGCCGGTCCAGCGCGTCTACGGCGACTACAGCCGCCCTTCCCTGCGCCTGCTCACCTGCGGCGGCCGCTGGCTGGGCGGCAGCACCGGCTACCAGGACAACATCGTCGTCTTCGCCTCACTCGTAGACACCAAACACTCGTAGCCACCCCACACCCGCGATTTGCCCGTCGAGGAGATGACGTGCGGTTTTGCGGCGCCGTGGGGTTTGGCGTCGCAAAACCGTGCGTCATCTCCTCGGCCCCCAGGGGCAAATCGCCCGCGCAGCGAAGCGGAGCCAGCAGCTCAGCCCGTCGAGGAGATGACGTGCGGTTTTGCGGCGCCGTGGGGTTTGGCGTCGCAAAACCGTGCGTCATCTCCTCGGCCCCCAGGGGCAGATCGCCCGCGGAGCGAAGCGGAGCCAGCCAGCAGAGACAATTAAGCCGCCTCGGCTTCTAGAGCCGGGGCGGCAGGGAGGTCGAGCCAGTCGGCCCAACGGGGATCTGGCGTGCGGTGTCCGAGGACCCGCCACGCCACCCCGCGTGGTGCGGCTGGTATCTGGTGGAGCCTCCAGCCGAGCTCGGCGGGGGTCTTGTCGCCCTTGCTGTGGTTGCACTTGGCGCAGGCGGCCACCACGTTCTCCCAGGCGTGCAGGCCCCCGCGGCTGCGGGGGAACACGTGGTCGATCGTTTCGGCCGAGCCTCGGCAGTAGGCGCAGCGGCCGCCGTCCCGGGCGAAGATCGCACGGCGGGAGAGGCCGACATGGGTGCGGTACGGGACCTTCACGTACCGGGTGAGGCGCACTACCGAGGGGACCGGAAGGTTGGTGTGCACGCTGTGCAGGATGCCGTCGCCGTCGGAGACGCACTCTGCCTTGGCGGTCAGGACGAGGATGGTCGCTCGACGCACCGATACGACGCACAGCGGCTCGTAGGTGGCGTTCAGAACCAACGCGGATGAGCCCACTATGGGTCGTATGTCAGGCATCAAGATTCACCCTTCGGGTAAAGGTGTTACTGGCACTCCTGCGTGAGTAGTCGAGACCTCGTGCGCCAATAGTCCCTGATGGATGGCCAAATTGCGAGCGAAATCCGTGGCCGGAGGGTAAACGTCTGAGGTCAGCGGGCTGTGCGGTGCCTGAGAACCGGGTCGTCGGCTCCCGGTACGGTTGTGCCCCGTGTTACTTCTCGCCCCTTCCCCCTCACCGTCGCCCGACGTCTACACGACGATCAACGTCGAAGAGGTCTGTAAAACCGACGCGCTCTGCAGCCGGGTCCTGGAGTGGACCGGCAATCAGTGGCTGGCCAGCAGTAGTTACGTGATCATCGTGAAGCCGCTGCGGATCATCGGGATCATCCTGATCGCGTTGCTGATCCGCTGGCTGCTGCACCGGGCCATCGACCGCCTGACGCACACGACGACCCGGGCCTCGATGCCGGCGCTGCTCAAGCCGCTGAAGGAGAGGGCGGCCCAGACCGCCGAGGAGGGGCAGTACATACCGGAGCGCCGCCGGCAACGGGCCGAGGCGATCGGCTCGGTGCTGCGCAGCTTCGTCAGCGCGGTGGTCTTCACCATGGCCGCCCTGCTCGTGCTGGGCGAGTTCGGCTTCAACCTGGCACCCCTGCTGGCCAGCGCCGGCATCGTCGGCGTGGCGCTCGGTTTCGGTGCGCAGAGTCTGGTCAAGGATCTGATCGCCGGTCTTTTCATGCTTCTGGAGGACCAGTACGGCGTGGGCGACACGGTCGACCTGGGTGAGGCCACCGGCGTGGTCGAGACGGTCGGCCTGCGCATCACCACGGTCCGCGACGCGCGCGGGGTGCTCTGGTACATCCGCAACGGCGAGATCGTCCGGGTCGGCAACAAGAGCCAGGGCTGGGCCATGGTGGTCATCGACATCCCGATCGGCTTCGTCAACTCCGAGCAGGCGATCGCGGTGCTCAAGGAGGCCGCGCAGCGGGTGGCCGACGCGCCCGAGCATCAGACCGAGTTTCTGGAGCCGCCGGACGTCGTCGGTGTCGAGCAGTTGACCGTCGACGGCGCGGTCATCCGCACGATCGCCAAGACGACCTCGGACGGTCAGGTGGCCGTCCAGCGTGATCTCCGTCAGGCGCTGACCGAGTCGCTGGAGACGAGCGGGATGTCCGAGCGCATCGCCGCTTCTCGATTGCTGCCGCGCAGCGCGGTGCCGCCGGCGTACCTCGGCAATTCCGACGCCGGCCACCAGCCGGGTGGAGCTACCTGAGCTGCGATTAGGGCGTACGGGGGATGCCCGGACTCGACCGAATGGCCGATATTCCGCCCGTACGCCCTAGCATCGACTCGGACGATCGGGCAGAATCCGGCTTGAGCATCTGCACATGCGGCATCACGTTCCCCGCGGGCCCGACCCCCTCGCGCGGGGGCGCCCGGCGGTCGCCGCGACCCGGTGACAGTCGAGATCGAGAGAGGACCTGGTGTCCGAGGCGGTGACAGAGAGCGATAGGAAGGTCACCTTCCGCGACCTGTTCGGCGTGCGTGAATACCGTGCGCTCTACCTCTCGTTGATCGTCAACTGGGTCGGCGACTACCTGGCCCGCGCCGCCATCACCGTCCTTGTCTACGAGGAGAGCAAGTCCGTCCTCATGTCGGCGGCGGCGTTCGCGGTCAGCTTCCTGCCCTGGGTCGTCGGCGGGCCGCTGCTGGCCACACTGGCCGAGCGGTACCCGTACCGCCGGGTCCTGATCATCGCCGACCTGTTCCGCATGGTCGTCATCGCGCTGCTGCTCATCCCCGGCGTACCCATCCCCGTCATGCTTCTGCTGGTCTTCCTGGCCAGCCTCGGCACGCCACCGACCCAGGCCGCCCGCTCGGCCCTGCAACCCCTGGTCGTCGGGCGCGACAAGCTGCCCATCGCGGTCGCCACCAACGCCACGACCGTGCAGGCGGCCCAGGTGTTCGGATACATGGCCGGCGCCGCGCTGGCCACGGCGATCAACCCGCAGGTGGCCCTGGCCATCGACGTCGTCACCTTCGCGCTGTCGGCCGCCCTGATCACCTGGGGCGTGCGGCCCCGGCCGGCCGCGTGGGACAAATCCGACCGCCGTCACCTGCTCCGCGAGTCGGGTGAGGGCTTCCAGCTGGTCTTCGGCACGGCGACGCTGCGCTCGATCGCGATCATGGTCTTCGTTCTGACGATGTTCGCCGTGGTGCCCGAGGGCCTGGCCGCCGCGTGGGCCGCCGAGGCCGACCCGGACTCGGCCACCCGCGGCCTCGACCAGGGCCTGATCATGGCGGCCGGCCCGATCGGCTTCGTCGTCGGCGGCCTGCTGATCAGCCGGCTCGCCGGCAACGACCTGCGCGACCGGCTGGTACGGCCGCTGGCCGTGCTCTCCGCGCTCGTGCTCGTGCCGTCCCTGGCCGGCCCGCCGGCTCCGATGGTGGCCGTGCTGGTGGCGCTCTCCGGGATGGCCCAGGGCGGTGTGACCCCCACACTGAACGCCCGATTCGTGCTCATCCTGCCGCACGGGTACCGCGCCCGGGCGTACGGCGTGATGCAGACCGGCATGCAGCTCAGCCAGTTCGCCGCCGTCATGGTCACGGGCCTGCTGGCCGACCACTTCTGGCTGCCGATGGTGGTCGGCCTGTGGAGCGTCGGCGGCACGGTGGCGATGGGCGTACTGGCCGCGAGCTGGCCCAGCCGGGAGACGTTCGCGGCGGCCACCCAGCAGGCGTCGCCCGAGCACGAGCATCACGGCCGTCACAGGGCCGTGGCCTGACCGCCGCGGCGGGCGGCTGGCAGGATGGAACGGTGACCGACCCCGCCAACTTCTTCGAAGCCGTCGGTGGCGAGCCCACGTTCCGGCGTCTGGTCGACCGGTTCTACGAGGGCGTCGCCGACGATCCCCTGCTGCGCCCGATGTACCCGGAAGAGGACCTGGGCCCGGCCGCCGACCGGCTGACCCTGTTCCTCATGCAGTACTGGGGCGGCCCCAACACGTACTCGGCCTCCCGCGGCCATCCCCGCCTGCGCATGCGCCACGCGCCCTTCGTGGTCGACTTCGCGGCCCGCGACGCCTGGCTCAAACACATGCGCGACGCGGTCGACAGCCTGGAACTCCCGAAGCCCCTACATGACCAGCTTTGGGACTATTTGGAGCGAGCAGCCCATTTCATGGTTAATGCTTGAGCTGCTGGCTCCGCTTCGCTCCGCGGGCGATCGTGTCCGTTATGACTCCATAGTCGTTGAGCGGTAGGTAAATACGCTGCTCAACTGACCTGGAGCCTTTCGCATGCGTCGCCGCTTGCTTGCCGCCGCCACCATCGCCGCCGCCGCTGTGGCGTGCGCGCATCCCGCCGCGGCCGACCTTGCCCAGCCCACCATCGTGTCCCCGAATCCGGTGGACTTCACCCCGCACGTCCTCGACGGCACGGTCTGGTCGATGACCATCGTCGGCGACACGGTGGTGGTCGGCGGCGCCTTCACCAAGGTCACCGACAGCACCCGCCGGACCACCTTCGCCCGCAAGAACATCTTCGCGTTCGGGCTCAACGACGGCGCCGTCCGCGGCTTCGCGCCGCAGGTCGACGGCGCGGTCTACGCCCTGACGGCCGGCGAGGACGGCACGGTGTACGCCGGCGGCGCCTTCAAGACCGTCAACGGGACGGCCCAGCGCGGCCTCACCCGCCTCACCATGGGCGGGCAGCGGGTCAGCGCGTTCAACGCCAAAATCAACTGGGGCGACATCCGGTCGCTGAACGCGCGAGGTTCCCGGTTGTACGCGGCGGGCACGTTCTCCGCGATCAACGGCGTCAACCGGGCCGGGCTGGCCCGCCTCAGCGCCGCCACCGGCGCCGTGGACAGCGGATTCGACGCCAAGCTGACGGCGCCGGGGCTGAGCCGCACCCGGGTCGAGCACTTCGACATCTCGCCCGACGGGCGGAAGCTGGTGGCGGTGGGTGCGCTGCTGAGGGCCAGCGGGTACGACCGTACGCAGATCGCGATGTTCGATGTGTCGGGGCCGTCGGCGCAGCTGACGAGCTGGTACACGGACGCGTACAAGCCGCAGTGCATGAAGGGCTTCGACACGTACCTGCGGCAGGTGAAGTTCTCGCCGGACGGGTCCTACTTCGTGGTGGCGGCAACAGGGCGGGCCAGCTCGCCGGATCGGCTGTGCGACTCGGCGGCCCGGTTCGAGGTGGCGGGCTCGGGGCGGCACAACCCCACGTGGGTGCAGCGGACCGGCGGGGATTCGCTGTACGCGGTCGCGGTGACCGGATCCGCGGTCTACCTGGGCGGGCACCAGCGGTACTTCGACAACCCGTACGGCTCGGACGCCAAGGGCCCTGGCCCGGGCGCGGTCTCCCGGCCGGGCATCGGTGCGGTCAGCCCGGCGACGGGGCGGTCGCTCACCTGGAACCCGACGCGGTCGCGGGGGGTTGGGGTTCGGGTCTTCGTGGTGCACTCGCGAGGGCTGCTCGTGGGGTCTGACACGGATCAGCTGGGGCGGGAGTACCACGGGCGGGTGGGGATGTTCCCGCTTGGCTGAGCTGGGTGCATGCGGCTGCTGAGCTGGCTGGCTTCGCTTCGCTCAGCGGGCGATTTGCCCCTGGGAGGTTGATGGAGAGGTGTGCGGTTTACCAACGCCGCAAAGAGCGACGGCGTCGGTAAACCGCACACCTCTCCATCAACGGGGCAAATCGCGGGCCGCTCACAAGGGTGGCAGCGCCATGGAGTCTTGACCGGCTTGGGTGGGGCTCGGGCTGGGGCCTCTTGTTGGAGGGGCAGCGCCGGAGAGCTAGAGCAGGGCGCCCTCGTCGTGTAGCCAGTCCACGAAGCTGGTGGCTACGGCGGCGCCGCAGTCCAGGAGCTCTACCAGGAGGGCGTCGTGGGTGCCGGCGGCCAGGGGGACCTGGAGTTCGGCGTAGATGGGGAGCTGGGCTCGTTCGGTGGGGTCGCCCACGTAGGCCTTGCAGAAGCGGCGGGTGTGGTTCCACTCGTTCACCACTCGGTAGGCGCGGTCGGCCCAGTCCGGGGGGACCGTCGAGTGGGGGCGGGCGCGCATGACGAGGATTTCGTCGTCGGGGCCCTCCAGGGTGAACAGCACCGCGTGCCGTTCCCACATGGCCAGCAGACTGCCGCCGCCGTCGGCCAGGAAGCGGATGTCGAGCAGGTCGAGCGCCTTGCCGATGCGGGCCAGCGTCACCGGCGCGACCGTTTCGGGTTCCTCGGAGCCGGCCGTCTCGACCGGGACCGGAAGCCGGCCGGGCTCTCGTTGGGCCGGTACGCCGACCCGTACGGCACTGCGAACCGCCGAATTGTCGTCGGCCTCCGCCGGGTTACCCGCGGCCGAGCCCGGACGCCATGACCACCACGGCATCTTTGTGCACCTCACTCCCCAGCAGACCCACCGCCGGACGTAGCGAGTGGATCCGAGGGCCGACGGTACCCGTAGGTTTCGCGGAGGTCATCCCCCCAACCGGAGGGCGCAACCGGTCGTCCGATACGGCATCACCCTTTCGGGTGATCGACTATAGGCATAACGGTCAATTTCTGAACGGCCTGTAGCCACGCCACTCCATATGGTGCAGAAAGTCCCACCCAGCGTCCGGACACCCGTACGCGCGTCGACGGGCCCTCAGTGTCTCCCGGGCCGAGGAAACCCATCCGGGAGATCGCCTGAACGAGTCGCTGGGACACCTCGACCGGGCGGCCGCCGGGCGGCGTCACGACGAGGGCGACGTGGTCGAGAAGGGCGTCCCGGACCGCGCGCTGGCCGACCGAGCGTCCGCTGAGACCGGTCGCCGTCACCTCGCGCAGCGTTCCGGCGGCCGCGGCGGCCAGGCGGCTCAGCTCGGCCCCGGAGACCGACTCGACGGTCTCGCCGCCGGGCGTGGGCAGCGGCCAGCGCCACTGGGCGTCGCGCAGCGGCGGCAGCTCGTCTCCCCCGCGGGCCAGCACGTCCAGCAGCTCACGGGCGGCCACAGTGGCGTCCCGCGGACCGTCGCCGGCCACCTCGCGGGTCACCAGCACGTCCCAGGGAAGCCGGGCCCACAGCGCCACCCGGCCGCCGGAGGTCTTCAGGCGTACGGGGGCGCCGGGGTCGAGCCGGACCAGACGGGCGAGGAAGGCGCCCGCGTCGGGGACACCGACCAGGCCGTGCGAGCTCATGACGCGACGTACGGTCGCAGGAAGTCTTTCTCGGCCTGGCTCAAGCGCCGGGGGTGGCCCTCGGCCAGGTGGTACGGCACGCAGACCGACTTGGCCCGGCTGGCCAGCACGTCGCCGTCGAACAGCTCGTACGCGACGGTGAACGCCGCGGCGCGCACCTCGGAGATCCACATCTCGATGCGCACGGGATCGCCGTAGTCGACGGGACGCAGGTAGTCGACCTCGTGGCGGGCGATGACGATGCCCTCCTCGAACGACCCCAGGCCGTGCTTGCGCGCGCCGACGAAGAACATGGCGACGCGCGCCTCCTCGTACAGGGTGAGGAAGCGCGCGTTGTTCACGTGCCCGTACGCGTCCATGTCGGACCAGCGCACGGGCACGTCGTACGTAAATCGCTCAGTCACGAGTGAGCTTGCGGTACGTGACGCGGTGCGGGCGGGCGGCGTCGGCGCCGAGGCGGTCGATCTTGTTCTTCTCGTACGCCTCGAAGTTGCCCTCGAACCAGAACCACTTGTCGGGGTCCTCGTCGGTGCCCTCCCACGCGAGCATGTGGGTGGCGACCCGGTCGAGGAACATCCGGTCGTGGGAGATGACCACGGCGCAGCCGGGGAACTCGAGCAGCGCGTTCTCCAGGCTGGACAGCGTCTCGACGTCGAGGTCGTTGGTCGGCTCGTCGAGCAGGATCACGTTGCCGCCGATCTTCAGCGTCAGCGCCAGGTTGAGGCGGTTGCGCTCACCACCGGAGAGCACCTTGACCGGCTTCTGCTGGTCGGGGCCCTTGAAGCCGAACGCCGCCACGTACGCCCGGGACGGCATCTCGACCTTGCCGACCATCAGGTGGTCGAGACCGTCGGAGACGACCTCCCACACTGTCTCGTCGCCGCCCAGCCCCTCGCGGTTCTGGTCCACGTACGACAGCTTCACCGTCTCGCCGATGCGGACGCTGCCCTCGTCCGGCTTCTCCAGCCCGACGATGGTCTTGAACAGCGTGGTCTTGCCGACGCCGTTCGGGCCGATGATGCCGACGATGCCGTTGCGCGGCAGCGAGAACGACAGGTGGTCGATCAGCGTACGGCCGTCGAAGCCCTTGACCAGGTCCTTGGACTCGATGACCGTGCTGCCCAGGCGCGGGCCCGGCGGGATCTGGATCTCCTCGAAGTCCAGCTTGCGGGTCTTCTCCGCCTCGCTGGCCATCTCGTCGTACCGGTCGAGACGGGCCTTGCTCTTGGTCTGGCGGGCCTTGGCGTTCGAGCGGACCCACTCGAGCTCCTCGGTGAGGCGCCGCTTGAGCTTCGCGTCCTTGCGGCCCTCGACCGCGAGACGCTGGGCCTTCTTGTCGAGGTACGTCGAGTAGTTGCCCTCGTACGGGTACGTGCGGCCGCGGTCGAGCTCGAGGATCCAGTTGGCCACGTTGTCGAGGAAGTACCGGTCGTGGGTGATGGCGATGACCGTGCCGGCGTACTTCGCGAGGTGCTGCTCCAGCCAGCTCACGCTCTCGGCGTCGAGGTGGTTGGTGGGCTCGTCGAGCAGCAGCAGGTCGGGCGCCTCGAGCAGCAGCTTGCAGAGCGCCACGCGGCGGCGCTCACCACCCGAGAGCTGGGTGACGTCGGCGTCCGGCGGCGGGCAGCGCAGCGCGTCCATGGCCAGCTCGAGCTGGGAGTCGAGGTCCCAGGCGTTGACGTTGTCGAGCTGCTCCTGGAGCTTGCCCATCTCCTCCATCAGCTCGTCGGTGTAGTCGGTCGCCATCTCTTCGGCGATCTTGTTGAACCGGTCGAGCTTGGCCTTGGTCTCGGCGACGGCCTCCTCGATGTTGCCGAGGACGGTCTTGGAGTCGTTGAGCGGCGGCTCCTGCGCGAGCATGCCGACGGTGTAGCCGGGCATCAGCCGGGCCTCGCCGTTGCTCAGCGTCTCGATGCCCGCCATGACCTTGAGCAGCGTGGACTTACCGGCGCCGTTCGGGCCGACCACACCGATCTTGGCGCCGGGCAGGAAGTTCAGCGTCACGTTGTCGAGCACGACCTTGTCGCCGTGCGCCTTGCGCGCCTTTTCCAGGACGTAGATGAACTGGGCCACGGTGCGCCCTACCTCCGTGATCGTTGAGTTGCGCCACATGACTGCGCGCAGAATGCCGGGGCAATCTTTCCAGGTCGCCCGCCGACTCCCTAACTCAACCCCGCCCAGGCGTCAAGGATTCCCCCCGTCACTCGAAATCGACGACGTCGTCGACCTGGGTCTTGCGGTTGTCGGTGAAGTCGATCTTGAGCTGTTTGCGGGAGATGAAGAACTGGGTGCCGTCGCTGGCCGCGGTCGCCTCGTACGCCGCCTCACCGGTCTGGACGGTGTCGGTCAGGAGCAGGCCGTTGACGCCCTGCACGAGCTCCTTCTTCTCGCCGCCGGTCTTGCTCTGGTAGAACAGCCGGCCGGCCGGGTCCTGGCAGATCCAGATGACGGTGCCGCGGTCGGTCACGTACCGGTGGAGGCGGCGCAGCTCGTCCGAGAAGCCCAGGCTGCGCGCCTTGGCCAGGGTCTCCGACGGGCACAGGTCCTCGGGCGCGACGGCCGGCGCCGCCGGGGACACGCTCTCCTGGGGCTGCTGGTTCTGCTGTTGCTGCTGCTCACGCTCGTGAGCCTCGTCCCGGCGCTGCTTCTCGCCGAGCACGAATCCGGTGGTCATTCCGATGATCGTGAGGAAAACGGTGGCAATGACCACAGGGAAGAAGATCGGCCGCCGTGGCGGGGAAAGATCATCCGGAGGTGTCACGGGCCCAGAATGACACCCCGCCGCCAACAGGGCCACGGCGGCCATTGAAGACTGGGCACGCCCCGTGCTGCTACGCACAGTAGGCTCACAGGGGGAACAGAAACGACCCGGAGGTGCACTCAGCGTGGCCGAACGAAGTTCCTTCGTCGTAGTCGCCAACCGTCTGCCCGTCGATGAAGTCACCACCCCGGACGGGGAGCGCCAGTGGCGCACGAGTCCGGGCGGCCTGGTCACCGCGCTCCATCCGGTGCTGACCGAGCATGGGGGCACGTGGATCGGGTGGGCCGGTGGCACCGGCGAGGCGCCCGAGCCCTTCGAACTGGAGGGCATCCACATCCACCCGGTGCCGTTGAGCGCGGACGAGCTGGAGCGCTACTACGAGGGCCAGTCCAACGCGACCATCTGGCCTCTCTACCACGACGCCGTCGAGACCCCGGTCTACAAGCGGCGCTGGCGCGAGACCTACCGCCTGGTCAACCAGCGCTTCGCGCAGGCCGCGGCCGAGGTGGCCGACGACGGCGCGACCGTCTGGGTGCAGGACTATCAGCTCCAGCTGGTGCCGGCCATGCTGCGGGAGCTGCGCCCCGACCTCAAGATCGGGTTCTTCCTGCACATCCCGTTCCCGCCGATCGAGCTGTTCATGCAGATGCCGTTCCGGGCCGAGGTGCTGCGCGGCCTGCTCGGCGCCGACCTGGTCGGCTTCCAGCAGCGGCTCGCGGCGCAGAACTTCGTACGGCTGGCCCGGCACCTTCTGGGTCTGCGCTACGAGGGCCAGTCGATCCAGGTGGACGGCCGCAAGGTCAAGGCGGGCGCCTTCCCGATCAGCATCGACACCCGCGAGATGGAGCGGATGGCCGCCGACCCCAAGGTCCAGGCCCGCGCCAAGGAGATCCGGGCCGAGCTCGGCGACCCCAAGACGATCATCCTGGGCGTCGACCGGCTCGACTACACCAAGGGCATCGAGCTGCGCCTCAAGGCGTTCCGCGAGCTGCTGGCCGACGGCAAGCTCAAGGTCGGTGACGCGGTGATGGTGCAGGTGGCGACCCCGAGCCGGGAGCGCGTCGAGCACTACCAGACGCTGCGGGTCAAGGTCGAGCGCGAGGTCGGCCGGATCAACGGCGAGTTCGGCAAGGTCGGCGTGCCGGCCGTGCACTACCTGCATCAGTCGTACAGCAAGCAGGAACTGGCCGCGATGTACGTGGCGGCCGACGTCATGATGGTGACCCCGCTCCGCGACGGCATGAACCTGGTCGCCAAGGAGTACGTGGCGTGCCGGGCCGACACCGGCGGGGCGCTGGTGCTCAGCGAGTTCGCCGGCGCGGCGACCGAGATGCGCCAGGCCTTCCTGTGCAACCCGCACGACCCCGACGGCGTCAAGGACGCGCTGCTGCGGGCCGTCGCGGCCGAGCCGGCCGAGCTGAAGCGGCGCATGCGGGTGATGCAGCGTCACCTGCGTACGCACGATGTGGCGCAGTGGGCCCGGACCTTCCTCGACGCTCTGTCCGAGGCGGCCGGAGGCCGCGAGATCACCGATCAGTCGACGTAAAGACAGAAGGGGTGACCGGCCGGGTCCTGGAAGACCCGGACGGTCTCCTGCGGCTGGAAGTCGGCGAGCGTGGCACCCGCCTGGGTGGCGTGCGCGCACGCCGCTTCCAGATCGTCGACCTTGATGTCGAGGTGGGCGCTCATCTGCGGATCGCCCGGACCGGCCGGCCACACCGGCCGTACGTACTGCTTCTCGGTCTGGAACGAGAGCCCGGCGCCGCCTCCCGGCGCGCCCAGGATCACCCAGTCCGTCTCCTCGGTGGTGATGCTCCAGCCCAGCAGGCGGTGATAGAAGTCCGCCAGCTCTTTGGCGTCCGGAGCGTCCAGAACCGTGCTCGTCAACGTCATCCGCGGCCGTCCGTCCATAGCCACGGTCCTACCCGGTGGGTAGCGGTTCTATACCCCTACGTGAACGACGTCCCCGATGACCACGATGGCGGGCGGGTGGATGCCGGCGCCGGCCGCGTCGGCCGCGATCGAGCCGAGCGTGCCGCGCAGCGAACGCTGGTGAGCCGTCGAGCCCTCCTGCACCACGGCGGCCGGCGTCTCGGCCGAGCGGCCCTCGGCGATCAGGCGCGCCGCGATCCTGGGCAGGTTCTTGAGGCCCATGAGTACGACGATGGTGCCCCGCATCCGGGCCAGCGCCGGCCAGTCGACGAGTGAGGCGTCGCTGTCGGGCGCGACGTGCCCGGAGACCACTGTGAACTCGTGGGCCACGCCCCGGTGGGTGACCGGGATGCCGGCCAGCGCGGGAGCGGCGATCGAGCTGGTCACGCCGGGGACGACGAGCACCGGCACGCCGGCCTGGGCGCAGGCGATGGCCTCCTCGCCGCCACGGCCGAAGACGAACGGGTCGCCGCCCTTGAGCCGCACCACGAACTTGCCCTCGAGCGCCCGCTCGACCAGGATCCGGTTGATCTCCTCCTGGGCCTTCTGCGGCCCGTACGGGATCTTGGCGGCGTCGACGAACTCGACCTCCGGCCGCAGGTCACCCAGCAGCATGCCGGGCACCAGCCGGTCGGCCACCACCACGTCGGCCGCGGCCAGCAGCCGGCGGCCCTTCACGGTGATCAGCTCGGGGTCGCCGGGGCCGGCGCCGACCAGCGCCACGCCCTTGTACTCCTCCGTCGCGGCCGGCGCGCTCTCGAGGGCGTTCGCCACCAGGTCCCGTACGGCCATCGCGCGCCGCCGGTCACCGCCGTCGGTGACCGCGACGGTGACCTGGCCCTGGCGGGTGACCGCGGGCGTCCAGGCGGTCGCGGCCTCCCGGTCGTCGGCGCGGACGCAGAAGATCCGGTGCTCCTCGGCGGCCGCGCTGACCTGCTCGGCCGCCGCCGGATCGTCGATCGCGACGTGCACGAGCCAGGCGCCCTCGACGTCGCCCGGCTCGAAGCGCCGGGCCGTCCAGGTGACCCGGCCGGCGTCGACGAGGCCGTGCAGCGCCGGGCTCAGGTCGGGCGAGACGATCTCGACCCGGGCACCGGCCGCGATCAGGGCGGGGACCCGGCGGGTGGCGACGGCGCCACCGCCGACCATCAGCACCCGGCGGCCGGTGAGCTTGAGACCGAGGGGGTAGACGCTCATTTCTCGGACACTCCCGCGGAGTCGAACGTGGCGACCTCGTGCAGCACCCGGACGGCGGCTTCGACGACCGGCAGCGCGAGCACGGCGCCGCTGCCCTCGCCCAGGCGCATACCGAGGTCGAGCAGCGGCTCCAGGCCCAGGTGGGCCAGGGCGACGGTGGCGCCGGGCTCGGCCGAGCGGTGCCCGGCGACCATGGCGGCGACCGCGTCGGGGGCGAGGGCGGCCGCGGCCAGCGCGGCCGAGGCGGCGATGACCCCGTCGATGATCACCGGGACGCGGCGGGCGGCGGCGCCGAGGATGAACCCGGTGAGCGCGGCGTGCTCGAGACCGCCGACAGCGGCCAGCACGCCCAGCGGATCGCTCTTGTCGGGCCGGTGCAGCGCGAGAGCCCGGGTCACGACCTCGACCTTGTGGTCGAGGGTGGCGTCGTCGATGCCGGTGCCGCGTCCGGTCACCTCGGCCGGGGCGAGGCCGGTGAAGACGGCGGTCAGAGCCGCCGCCGGTGTCGTGTTGGCGATGCCCATGTCGCCGGTGAGCAGGCATTTCGCGCCGTTGTCGACCAGCGCGGCGGCGACGCCGAGGCCGACCTCGACCGCGGCCCGGGCCTCGTCGCGGGTCAGCGCGGGCTCGACGGTCATGTCCCGGGTGCCGCGGCGCACGTTGGCGTCGAGCAGGGTGGCGCCGCCGTGCAGCGGAATGGCCACGCCGACGTCGACCACCATGACGTCCGCGCCGGCCTGGCGGGCGAAGGCGTTGACGACCGCGCCGCCGGCCACGAAGTTGGCCACCATCTGGGCGGTGACCTCCTGCGGCCAGGGGCTGACGCCCTGGGCGTGCACGCCGTGGTCGCCGGCGAAGACCGCGACAGTGGCCGGGGTGGGCATCGGCGGCGGGTTGACCCCGGCCAGCCCGGCCAGCCGAACGGAGAGCTCCTCGAGGGCGCCCAGCGAGCCGGCCGGCTTGGTCAGCCGGGCCTGGTGCTCGCGGGCGGCGGCCATCGCCGGCTCGTCGGCGGGACGGACGGCGGCGAGGGTGTCCTCCAGCGATGCGGTCACGCTTGCTCCTCGATCACGGCGGTCAGGGTCTCGACGAAGGCGTCGGTGGTGGCAGTGTCGCGTACCGCCAACCGCAACCAGTCGGCGCCCAGGCCGGGGAAAGTGTCGCCCCGGCGCACGGCATAGCCGCGTTCCCGCAGCTCCAGCCTGATTTTGTCGGCTCCCTGGATGCGTACGCTAACGAAGGCACTGGCCGGGGCCCCAGCGACCGTGACCTTCGGCACTTCGCCCAGCCTCTTCGTGAGATGAGCTCGGTCGTCCGCGAGGCGGCGGGCGATCTCCCGCTCAGCCGCGACCGCGGTGGGTGACGCGCAGGCCAGAGCGGCGGCCAGGGCGGGCGTCGACACGGCCCAGAGCGGCTGGGCGGCGGCGAGCCGCTTCAGCAGATCGGCCGGGCCGAGCAGGTAGCCGATCCGCAGCCCGGCCAGGCCCCACGTCTTGGTCAGGCTGCGCAGCACGACCAGGCCGGGCAGATCGCGCCGGGACGCGAGCGACTCCGGCTCCCCCGCGACGCCCGCGCGGAACGTGGTGTCGGCGAAGGCCTCGTCGACCACCAGCACCCGGCCCGGGCGGGCCAGCGCGGCGATCTCCTCGGCCGGGTGCAGCACCGAGGTCGGGTTGGTGGGGTTGCCGACGAAGACGAGGTCGGCGTCGTCGGGCACGTCGGCGTTTTGCAGCCGGAAACCGTCTTCCTCGCGCAGCAGCACCCGGTCGACCACGTGGCCGGCGTTGAGCAGCGCGGCCTCCGGCTCGGTGAACTGGGGGTGGACCACGACCGGGTGATTCGCGCCGCGCAGCGCCTGGGCCAGCAGGACGAAGCCCTGGGCGGCGCCGGCGGTCAGCAGGACCTCGCCGGGCTCACGACCATGCCGGGCGGCCACGGCCGCGGTGGCCTTCTCCGCTTGGGGGTACGCCTTCAGGTCGCTCAGCGAGCTCATCAGCGGCTGCGCGAGCCACGGCGGCATCGGCTCGTGCCGGACGTTGACCGCCAGGTCGATCAGACCCGGGGCAACCTCCGTGTCGCCGTGGTGGCCTAGGTCGAGGGACATGGGATCAGAATGCCCGACCGTGATACGCACGTTACTTCGGCTGTTCCGTGAGCAAATAAGAGGTTTTGTCATACCTTCAAGGGGTGGCAGCCGGAAAAGTCGCTCCCCTCGTCCGTGCCGGCCTGATCGCGGGACTCGTGGTCGCCGGCCTCGCCTACCCACTGGCCGCCCTCGCCGGACTCGGCGTCAAGGCGGGCACCGAAGCCCTCGACGGCCTCCCCGAAAAACTCATCGAGGTGCCCAGCGCGCAGACGACCTACGTCTACGCCAACGACGGCAAGACGCTGCTCACCACGTTCTACGAGGAACACCGCAAGCCGGTGAAGATCGCTGACATGTCGCCGTACATCACCCAGGCGATCGTGGCGTCCGAGGACACCCGCTTCTACGAGCACAACGGCGTCGACGCCAAAGGCGTGGCCCGTGCCTTCGTGGCCAACCAGAAAGCCGGCGGCGTCTCCCAGGGTGCGTCGACCCTGACCATGCAGTACGTCCGCATGGCGCTCAGGGACGGCGCGCAGACCCCCAAGGAGGCGCTCGAGGCCACCGAGCAGACCACCTCCCGCAAACTGCGCGAGATGCGGCTCGCCATCGAACTGGAGAAACGGCTCACCAAGCCGGAAATCCTCGAGCGCTACCTCAACTCGGCGTACTACGGCCACCGGGCGTACGGCGTCTTCGCCGCCTCCCAGGTCTTCTTCTCGAAGTCGCCGAAGGATCTGACCCTCACGGAAGCCGCCCTGCTGGCCGGGCTGGTCAAGGCGCCGTCGGCCTACGACCCGGCCACCCAGGACCGGCAGGCCGCCACCGACCGGCGCAACTACGTGATCGACCAGATGCTCAAGATGCGGACCATCACGGCCGCTCAGGCGGCCGACGCGAAACGGGCCAAGATCACGCTGAAGCTGTCGTCGCCGCCGAACGACTGCATCTCGATCGCCGACCCGCACAACGACTGGGGCTTCTTCTGCGACTACTTCAAGTCGTGGTGGAAGGAACAGCCGGCCTTCGGCCGCAGCGTCGCCGACCGCGAGGAGAATCTGCGGCGCGGCGGCTACCGGGTGATCACCTCCATCGACCCCAAGATCCAGTTGTACGCGATGGAGCACGTCCTCGACAAGGAGAAACGTCGCAGCCGCATCGCCCACGGCCAGGTGATCATCGAACCGGGCACCGGCCGGGTGGTCAGCATGGCGGTGAACCGGCGGTACTCCCTCGACCAGTCCGGCAACGAGAAACACAGCCGGTACCGCCACCTGAAAGGCAACTTCCCGAACACGGTGAACCCGCTGCTCGGCGGCGGCTCCATGGCCGGCTACCAGGCCGGCTCGACGTTCAAAATCTTCACGATGCTGGCGGCCCTCGACGAGGGCATGCCGCTGTCGACGTCGTTCTACAGCCCGCAGAGGTTCTACTCGAAATACATCACGGCGCCCGGACCGGCGACATGCGGCGTGCACTGGTGCCCGAAGAACTCGACGTCGTCGATGACCGGCGACCAGACGATGTGGAGCGGCTTCGGCAAGTCGGTGAACACGTACTTCGTGCAGCTCGAACAGAAGGTGGGCGCGGAGAAGGCGGTGAAGATGGCCGAACGGCTCGGCCTGCGCTGGCGTACGGACGTGGACCGGCGGCTGGCGTCACCGGAGCACGCCTCGGGGTGGGGGGCGTTCACGCTGGGGGTGAGCGACGCGACGCCGATCGAGATGGCGAACGTGTTCGCGACCCTGGCCGCCGAAGGCAACTACTGCGAGCCGCTGCCGGTGAAGTCGATCCTCGACCGCACCGGCAAGCCGGCCACCTACCAGGGCAAGGAGATCGCGGCGCCGCGCTGCCACCGGGCGGTCTCGGTCGACGTGGCCCGGGCGGCGACAGACGCGGCCCGCTGCGTGACCGGATACGGGGCGGCGCGGGGAAGCTGCGGCGGGTGGGGCACGTCGGAGATGGTGTACGGGGTCCTGAAGCGGCCGGTGGCGGGGAAGAGCGGAACAACGGACAGCAACAAGACGGCATGGTTCTGCGGGTTCACGCCGCAGTTGGCGGCGGCGGCCTTCGTGGCGGACCCGGACAACCCGGAGAGGAACGTGGGGACAAGCCGGGCGACGGTGTCGAAGTACACCGTGGCGGAGACGTTGAAGGACGCCCTGAAGGGCCAGCCTAAGGCGAAGTTCACGCCGCCTTCGGATGCGATCACTTCCAAGGAGAAGCGCGACCGCAACTCGGACGGCGGCCGTGATTCCGACCGCGACCGTGACCGTGACTCTGACCGCGACCGCGACTCCGACTCCGATCGTGATCGCGACTCGTCGGACCACGACGGCCGTGTGTCGGACGCCGGCAACGACTCCGGGCGCCGAAACTCGGGCCAGTCGGAGCGCGACCGCCGACGGCACGCCGACGACTCCGGCCGCCGTGACTCCGACCGTCGGGACTCCGACCGGGGCGACACCGACCGGGGCGACACCGACCGCGAGAACCGAGACCGGGACCGGGACGCGGGCCGCCGGCCGGACACCGGGCGCGGCAACTCGGACGACGACTCCGGGCGCCGAAACCCGGGCGACGAGGACAACAACCGCGATTAGCCCTCAGGCGGTCCCGACTCACCCCACCGCAGGATCCCGCCCTCCCAGGGGGCGGCCCCCGATAGGCATTATCCCGGAAAAGCGCGAGATCAGCCGGAGGCGCCGGGCTACTTGTGGACAGCCGGCGCACTGTGGAAACAGCACGGCACGACTGAGCAGCATGGTACGACTGGGCGGCATGGCACGGCCGCTGGCGCAATTGGGCCGCGCGACCGCTAGCGCAGCGGAGCCGCTCCAGCCGCGACGCCGCGCGAGCCCCTGGGGCGGCCGGCACGGCGGATCAGCCGGGGCGGGGCGGCCGGAGCCACGAGCCAGCTGGCGCGGCCGCTGGCACAGCGAAGGAGCCCGACTCGCGAGGCTGCTCGGGTCGGTGGGGCGACTGGCGTGAAGGAACGGCTGGCGGCTGGCGTGGTGGGTAGCTGCCGCGGTGGACGGCGGCGTGGTGGGTAGCTGCCGCGGTGGACGGCGGCGTGGTGGGTAGCTGCCGCGGTGGGCGGTGGCTTGAAGGGCGCTTGATCGGCCGAAGACAGCCGGCGGTCTGGGGGGGGTTGGCGTCCGCCGGCTGTGGGTGTCAGGCGGCTGGGGCGGCGGGGCGGCGGCGTGGGGCGCGCCACCTGGCGTCGCGGCCGGAGAGGGCCAGGAGCTGGTCCAGCAAGGTGGCCTCGTCGTCGGGGATGGGGACCACCGGGCCGAAGAGGCCGGGGGTGCCCTCGGGTGGGTATTGCGAGTTGAACTCGATGAGGATTTCGAGGGTTCGTGGGTCGGCGGCGTATTCCTGGCCTGTGGAACGGGCCAGGTCCCAGCCGTGGACGATCAGTTCGGTCATGGCGACGTGGCCCAGGGCGGCCGCGGGCATGGTGACGCCGCCGGCGGCTGACGTGCCTGTCCAGGCGTTCTGTTCTTTCCAGGCGGTGGCCAGATCTTCCAGGAGGACGGGGAGGCGGCTGCGCCAATGGCGGGACAGATGTTGCGCCGAAGGCTCGGGGGGCGGCTCGGAGGTGCCGGGGGCGTCGGCGCGTTTGCGGGCGGTCTGGGTGAAGGCGAAGGACAAGCCCATCAGGTGGTCGAGAAGAGCGGCGACGCTCCAGTCGGGACACGGAGTGGGGACCAGCAGCTCGTGATTGTCGATGCCCAGCAGAAGCGCTCGCAGCACCCGAACCGGCGGGTCGAAGTCCAGCGGCACACGATCGGCCACGGCAGTCCTCCTTCGGGTCGTCCTCGTTACGTTCACGTTACGACCGGGGTGCGACAGTTTCGTGCCTTGCGGAGGGCGTTTTCGCGGTGGTCCGTGCTTTCGGCCTGATCTATGTGGAACGCGCGCGTTTCGGCGGCCGAACTCGCGGCGTTCGGCTGTTGCGCGGCGTCATCCGGATGACCCGAATCAGGTGGGGCGCCCGTACGGGGCTCCGGCTCGCTCAGGAGATGGTGATGTCCACCGTGTCGTTCAGATTGGACGATGACACGGCCGGCGGCTGCTGCGGGATCGGCGGCTGTTGATCAACGGTCGGCCCGGGCGGGCCGGGAAGGTGAGCCGTCTGCTGACCGGGGGAACCCAGGTGTTCGGGACGGCCCGGGTGCGAGATCGGCGGACCTGACTGTACGGGCGTACGAGCCGCCTGCGGCGCCGGTGAACCGGGCTGCTGGAACGGGCCGGGCTCGTGCTGGACCGGCGGCTGCTCGGCCGGCGGTGACTGCGGATGACCGGCCGGCGGCTGGAACGAGATCGGGTGAGCCTGAACCGGCGACGGCTGCGTCGACGCCGGCTGCGGGATGGACGGCACCTGCGGCTGGACCGAGAAGGACTGGGTCGGCAGGGATTCGACCGAGATCGGCTCCGCCGGCAAGGGCTCGACCGGTGACGCCGGCACATGGGGCTGCGGCTGAACAGGCTGAGACTGAATTGGTTGGCGCTGCTGGGCCTGCGCGTGAGGCTGGGCCGGGGCGTGAGGTTGGGGCTGAGGCGGCATCGGCGGGCGGGACGGCGGGCCCATCGGGGCCGGGCCGGCGAGGGCGGCCGACACGATGCGCTTGGCGATCTCGGGGGCGGCGGCCCAGTGCAGGCCGAGCTGGGACGCGTGCACCTGGCGCCAGACGAAGCCCTCGGGGTTGCCGCCCGACCAGGTCCAGGCCGGGACCGTGCCGGCGCGCGGGGTGACGATCGCGCGGTGCTGCTTGTAGCCGGTGATGCGGGCGCCGGCGGGGGCCAGCGACGACGTGGTCGGCGCCGTGGCCTCGCGGTATCCGGCGATGGTCTGGTCGGCGGTGGTGGCCGACGCGTCGAAGACGCCGCACATCGGGCGGCCGTCGAACTCGCGGCCGAGCCACGGCAGGGCCACGCCCTCGGCGACGACCGGCCAGCCGTCGCGGGCGAACTGGGCGACCGCGGTGCAGAGCCTGCGGTTGGCCGACAGCTCCTCGGCGTACCCCTCGGGAAGGCCGGCGCCGACGATCAGAGCGCGCGTCCCGGCCGGCAGCGACTCGTCGCGCAGAGGGTCGACCACGGCCACGTCCGCGCCCGCGGCCGTCAGGAGCTCGGCTGTCTCGACGTACGTGAAAGGAGCACCCGGACCACCCGCAAGCGCGACCACCGGTCGCTGGTCGAAGACCTCGCCGCCGACGACGTCGGCGGGCGTCCAGATGGGCCCGGGCAGGGCCGGCGCCGAGGACGCGAGGGCCATCAGCCGGTCGAGGTCGAGCGCTCCGGCGACGGCCTCGCCGAGACGGCGGACGGCACGGCTCGCCTCGACCGTACGGTGGGCGACCGGCACCGGGCCGTGCGCGCGGGCCGGAAGCACGTTCGGCAGGTCGCCGCGGCGCAGCGCGCCCAGCACCGGCATGCCGATGTCGTCCAGGGCGGTACGCAGCATCTGCTCGTGGCGCGGCGACGCGACCCGGTTGAGGATCACCCCGCCCAGGTGGACCATCTCGTCGAACATCCGGAAGCCGTGCACGAGCGCGGCCAGCGAGTGCCCCATCGCGGCGACGTCGACGACCAGCACGACCGGGGCGTGCAGGGCGGCCGCGACCGCGGCGGTGCCGTCGATCTCGGGCTGGCCGGTGAGCGAGTCGAACAGGCCCATCGCCCCCTCGATCACCGAGAGTTGCGCGCTGCCGGCACCGTGCAGGAACAGTGGGGCGATGCGCTGGGCGCCGACCAGCCGCGGGTCGAGGTTGCGGCCGGGCCGGCCGGCCGCGAGTCCGAGGTACGCGGCGTCGGTGTGATCCGGGCCGACCTTGAACCCGGCCGCCGGGATGCCACGCGCCGCGGTCGCCGCGAGCAGGCCGACCGCGATCGCGGTCTTGCCGTGCCCGGACGCGGGCGCGCTCACGACCAGACGGGGCTGGGCGCTCATCTATGACTCTCCCGAACGGAATATCGCCTGTTGTCGACTACCGAAGTGGGACAGTACCTGGCCCCAGCAGGTGTCAACCTGTCGACGGGTAGCCTCGGGACGTGTACCGCTTCCTGCTGAGGCCGCGCTGGCTGGCCGCCGCCGCGTTCGCTCTGGCTGCCGCGTCGGTCATGGTGATGCTCGGCAACTGGCAGCTGCGACGGTACGAGGAACGCAGCGCGATCAACGACCGCATCGACGCCGCCGATTCCGTGCAGGCCGTGCCGATGACCTCCGTACTGGCGAAACCGGCCACCGCGGGCTCCTCGGGTCACGCCCCCGGCAAGGACCTGGCCTGGACAAAGGTCACCGTGACCGGCCGTTATGACCCACAACACGAGATCCAGGCGCGGGGCCGTACGGTCGACGGTGACGTCGGCTACGAAATCGTCACGCCGCTGGTCCTGGACGACGGTACGGCCGTCCTGGTCGACCGCGGCTGGATCCCGGCTCCGGCCGGCGGGGCGCTGGCGGCACCCTCGGTCCCGGCCGCGCCGACCGGCACGGTGACCGTCGTGGGCCAGCTCCACCTGTCGGAAAGTCGACCGGCGCCGATCGAGCGGCGCAACGGCCGGCTGGACACCCGCCGGATCACGGTGCCCAAGCTCGCACCCGAAATGCCCTATCCCGTGTACGGGGCGTACGTGCTGCTCACCGAGCAGACGCCGGCGAACGACGCCGCGTTCACCCGCATCCCGATCGATCACGAGGACGCGTGGCAGAACGGCGGGTACGCGGTCCAGTGGTGGCTGTTCGCCGTGATGGCCCTGTTCGCGTACGGCTACTACGCCCGCAAGGAAGCCCGCGGCGAGTCGAAGCCCCGCTCCCCCGGCGCCGCCCGCGAGCCGGCCCCCGCCTCAGCCGGCGCCGCCGCCTCCGACCGCCCCCAGGCCCGCTCCGGCGACCGCGTCGAAGATCACGACCGCCGCCGAACCGCCTCCGGCGACCGCGTCGACGACTACGACCGCCGCCAAGCCGCCTCCGGCGACCGGGTGGAGGAGTACGACCGCCGCCAAGCCGCCTCCGGGGACCGCGTCGAGGAGTACGACCGTAGGAAGGCGGCCGCGCTGGCCGCGACCGGGGACCGCGTCGAGGAAGCCGACCGCGAGCGAGCCGCCGTGGAGGACGGCGACCGTTAGCGCCGCGCCGCCTCGGGCGCTACCCGCGGCCGCTCTTACGGCGTCGGATGGCCTCCGATGGCGCGGACCGTGTCGATGGTGTCGGCCTCCGAAGCCGGTTTGTCGTCGCGGTAGCGCAGGACCCGGGCGAAACGCAGCGCCACGCCGCCCGGGTAGCGCGGCGACGTCTGCACGCCGTCGAAGGCGATCTCGACCACCTGCACCGGCCGCACCCGGACGACCCAGCCGTTGTCGTCGATTTTCAATTCCTGGAAGCGCTCGGTCTGCCAGCGCAGCAGCTCGTCGGTGAGCCCCTTGAACGTCTTGCCGAGCATGACGAATTCGCCCGTACGCGGATCGAGCGCACCCAGATGCAGGTTGGAGAGCCACCCTCGGCGCCGCCCGTGTCCCCACTCGACCGCGAGAACCACCAGGTCGAGCGTGTGCCGCGGTTTGACCTTGACCCAGGCGTTGCCGCGGCGCCCCACGTCGTACGGGGCCTCCGTCGCCTTGATGACCACGCCCTCCTGCCCGGCCGCGATCGCCGCCGCGAAGGCGGCCGCCGCCTGCTCCTCGCTCTCGGCCGTAGTCCGTCCCACGATCAGCTCGTCGGGCAGGGCGTCGGCCAGCGCCGCCCACCGCACCCGCCCCGGCTCGTCGAGAAGATCCGTCCCATCGAGATGCAGCAGATCGAAGAAGTACGGCGTCAGCGCGATCGGCGCCGCCGCAGAGGCCGCCCGCGAGGAGCCCCGGCCGGAACCCGCCCGCGAGGAGGCCGTGGAAGCCGCCGAGGAAGACGCGGAAGCCGCCGAGGAGGCCGCGGAAGCCGCCGAGGAGGACGCGGAAGCCGCCGAGGAGGCCGCTGGTGTGGCGTCGGGCGGGGACGACGCTCGGCGGGTGGAGGCGCGGGCGCCGCGGGTGGCGGCTCGGCTTGAGGTTTCCTGGAAGGGGCGGGGGCGGCCGGTCTCGTCGAGGGCCATGGCCTCGCCGTCGAGGACGGCCTCGCGGAAGGGGAGTTTGCGGACGGTGTCGACCACCTCGGGCATGCGGGCGGTGATGTCGTCGAGGCTTCGGGTGAAGACTGCTACGTCGTCGCCGGAGCGGTGGACCTGGATGCGGATGCCGTCAAGTTTCACGTCGACGGTGGCCGGTGTGCCGGTGGCCAGCAGGGCGGCGCCGACGTCGGGGGCGGCCTGGGCCAGCATCGGGGTCAGCGGGGTGCCGACCCTCAGGTGGATCTCGGCCAGGGCGGGCGCGCCGCCGGTCAGCGCGGCCACCGCCACCTGCTTGAGGTCGCCGGAGAGAAGCAGCGCCCGGCGGACCGCGGTGAGCGGGGCCTCGGACGCCTTGGCGATCGCGTCGGCGAGCAGACCGGCCTGGGCGCCCTGGCGCAGCTCGCCGCCGAAAAGGCCGACCAGCAGTCGCTGCTCGTCGGCGGTGGCGGCGGCGAAGAGGGCGCCCAGCAGTTCGCGCCGCCGGGCCTGAGAGCCGGCGCCGGCGACCACCGAGATCTCGACGATCGCGGCGTCGACGCCGCCGACGGTGAGGCTCGGCTCGGCCGCGGGCGGCGGCTGGTCGCGCAGGCTCGCATAACCCACGCCGGTCTGCCGCTGCCGCAGCTCACCGGCGAGGAAGGCGGACCCGGCCGCGATCTCGTCGGTGTCGAGCCGCCGCAGCGCGTCGGCCAGGAGCTCAATCTTGGCCTTGCGCCCGGAAGTCGCCGCGACGGCCGCCGAGGTCGCCGCCAGGTCGAGGAATCGCACCCCCACATCCTGGCAGCAACCCCTGACATTTTCGGCCCGGAGCGGGCAGCGGCAGGAGGCGGAAGCGCGCAGATGTGGAGGTCAGCCGACCGACGGCACGGCCGCGGCGCAGGGCAAGAACCGGGAAGAGCGGAAGTCCGGCCGAGGCGGCGAAGGGGAAGAACCGGAAAGAGCGGAGGTCGAGCCCGGGCGACCAGCGCGGTGCGGCGGCGAAAGGCAAGGGCGGAAAGCGGAAAGCGGCGAGGTCAGGCCCAGACGACGGCGCGGGGCCGCGGCGAAAGACAAGGCGTAAAGGCCAAGACCAGGCGGTGAGTGGCGGCGGAGCCGTGGGTGGTGGGCGGCGGCGGGCGTGGGCGGCGGCGGGCGTGGGCGGTGGCGGTGGAAGTCAGGCGGCGCGAGGCTCGGAGATGCGGAAGCCGCGGGCGCGGACCTGGTCGGCGACGCGGGTCACCTGGGCGTCGAGGGCGACCAGGGTGGCCGACAGGGCGTCCAGGTGGTCGGTGAGGGCGGAGTCGTCCCAGTCGGCGACGTCGACCGAGCTCATCGCGCTGACCGCGGCGCGGAGGCGGGCGATGGACTCGAGTCGCTCGCGGGAGCGGAGCCGGTCGATGGCGTGGCGCGGCCCGACCGGCAAGGACCGCACCACGGGGGCCGTCAAGGAGGGAGCCAGTGAGGAATCGTTCGAACGCATGTTCGATATCCTAACAGGACGCTACGCGCTTGCGCACCAGTTCACTCGTTGTGACGAAGGGCCGGAAGCAGTGGCGCGAACGTGTCGGCGGCCTCGCTCGGAGTGGCCTCGGCGGCCACGAATCCGTCGGGGCGTACCAGATAGAGCCGGCCCGGCACGAGGGCTGTCCGGGGCGCCGCCTCGAAGACGTGCACGGGCACTCCCAGGTCAGGGATGTCCGCTGCGTCGCCGTAGGCGTGGATCTGCCAGGTCAGTTCGCGCAGCACGTCGAAGTTGCCGCCCGTCCAGGGCAGCCGGCGGCCGACCACCGGGCCGCGGCGGCCGCCCGACGCCGCCTCGGCGCCGGCTGTCATCCAGTAGTGGATGCGGATCTGGGACACGTACTGGAACAGGCGCGAGCCACCCGAAGCGCGCGGGAGGACCCGTACCCCCAATGGCGCCAGCAGCCGCACCGCCAGCGCCCGCAGGGCGCGCATGACCCGGCGCTGTGACGTGACCGCCTGGAAGAGCCGGTCGGTGGTGGCCACCAGCGTTTTCGCCACCGGGCGGCGCTCGGCCTCGTAGCGGTCGAGCCAGGCGTCGCCCCGGCGGCCGTGCACCACGTCGGCCAGCTTGAAGGCCAGGTTGTGCGCGTCCTGCAGGCCCGTGTTCATGCCCTGGCCGCCGACCGGCGAGTGGACGTGGGCCGCGTCGCCGGCCAGGAAGAACGGCCCGTCGCGGAACGCCGCCGCGACCCGGTGGTGCACCTTGTACGTCGCGAACCAGCGCGCTTCGCCGTACGTCACCGCGAACCGGCGCAGGCGCGGGCGCACCTCCTCTTCGGAAAAATCGTCGCCGACCAGGCCGATGAGGCGCCAGTTCCCGTGGCCCCGCATCGGGAAGCCGATCAGGAAGTCGGCGCCGCCGGGACGCACGTTTATCGCGTTCTCCACCAGGCCACCGGCCGCTGTCGCGTCGAGGACGAAGAACCTGTGCGGGTTGGTCACGCCCTCGAACGGGATGCGGCGCGCCTTGCGTACGACCGAATTGGCCCCGTCGCAGCCCACGCAGAACCGGGCCCGGACCGTGTCGTTGCCGACCTTGGCCACCACGCCCTCGTCGGTCTGGGTCACCGCCGTCACCGGGGTCTCCCAGTGGACCCGGCCGCCGATCTTCTGGAGATTTTCGTCCAGAATCTCCTCGTTGCGGCTCTGCTCCAAGACCTCGATTGAGGGGTACGGGGTCAGGTCGCCCCCGAGCGGGCCGAGCGGAATGCGGCCGTACGCGCGGTCGCCGAACCCGGGAGCGAGCGCGTCCGCCCTTTTCGCGGCGCGCAGCACGAGGTCGCCGAGGCCGAGCTGGTCGTAGATCTCGAGACTGCGCGCCTGGACGACGAGGGCCCGCGACTCGCGGGTGGGCCCCTCCTTGCCGTCGGCGACGATCACGTCGACCCCGAGTTTGACCAGCCAGTTGGCGAGCATCAGCCCGGTCGGACCGGCGCCCGCCACCAGCACGTCACACGTCAGCTCGGCCATCGGCCGCTCCTTCTACTTCGACAAGGTGTCCGCCACGTTCTTGAGCAGCAGGGCCTCGGCCACGCAGACCCGCTCGAACTCGCCCAGGTGCAGGCTCTCGTTGGGGCCGTGCGCGCCCGCGTACGGGTCCTCGACGCCGGTGACCAGCACCGCGGCCTGCGGGAACAGCTCCTGGAAGGTGGCGATGAACGGGATCGACCCGCCCACGCCGATGTCCACCGGCGCCGTGCCGTCCCAGGCCGAGGCGAAGGCGGCGCGGGCCGCGTCGTACGCCGGGCCGGTGGCGTCGATCACGCAGGGCGAGCCGAGGCTTTCCAGGGTGACCTCGACCTGGGCGCCCCACGGCACGTGCTTCTCGAGGTGGGCCTTGACCGCCTCGTAGGCCGACTGCGGGTCGTCGCCGGGGGCCAGCCGTACGCCGATCTTGGCCTTGGCCGTGGGCTGCAGGGCGTTCGCCGCCTCGAGCGTGCGCGGCGCGTCGATGCCGAGCACGGAGATCGCCGGCTTGGTCCAGAGGCGGTCGGTGATGGTGCCCTGGCCGATCAGCTGGACGCTGTCGAGCGTGCCGGCCTCGTGGCGGAAGCGGTCCTCCGGGTAGTCGACCGGGGCGCCCTCGCGGCCGACCAGGCCGTCCACGGCCACCTCGCCGTGCTCGTCGTGCAGGCTCGTGATCAGGCGGGACAGCGTGATCAGCGCGTCCGGCACCGGGCCGCCGTACATGCCGCTGTGCACGGCGCTGCGCAGCACCTTGACCTCGGCGAACAGGTTGACCAGGCCGCGCAGCGACGTGGTCAGGGCGGGCTCGCCGATGTCCCAGTTGCCGGAGTCGGCGATCACGATGACGTCGGAGCGCAGCTCCTCGAGGTGGGCCTGGATGACCGCGTCGAGCGAATCCGACCCGTACTCCTCCTCGCCCTCGACGAACACCACGACGCCGACCGGAAGCTGGTCGCCGAAGGCGCGCAGCGCGGCCACGTGGGCCATCACGCCGGCCTTGTCGTCGGCGGCGCCGCGGCCGTAGAGGCGGCCGTCGCGCTCCTGCGGCTCGAACGGGTCGCTGGTCCACTTGTCGAGGTCGCCGACCGGCTGGACGTCGTGGTGCGCGTAGAGCAGCACGGTCGGCGCGCCGGCCGGGGCGGCCTTGCGGCCGATCACGGCGGGCTGGCCGCCGTGCCGCACGATCTGCGTGTCGAGGCCGGCGCCGCGCAGCAGCTCGGCGACGGCCTCGGCCGACCGCTCCACGTGGGAGTGGTCGAAGCCCTCGAAGGCGATGCCGGGAATGCGGATCAGCCGCTCCAGGTCGGCACGGACCCCGGGCAGCTCCCGCGCGACCGCGGCGCGCAGATCGGTTTCACTCAAACTCATGAACCGATCCTAGGACCTAGGTGTTGTCGCGGCCCCGGCGTGACGCGTCGCTGGCCCAGTTGCGGGCGCCGCGGACGGCGGAGCCGGCCAGGTCGCCGGCGCCGTCGCCGAGCTTGCGCAGCAGGCCGACCAGCGGGTCCTGGGAGTTGTTGAAAGTGTCGCGGTACGACTGGGCGGCCGCCTTGACGTCCTCGGAGACCGAGGCGTCGCCGTCGGAGTCGCGGCGCGGGTAGTCGCCGCCCAGGATCTGCGCGTACACCCCCGAGTCGACCCACTTGCGCAGTTCGGCGGCGCGCGCCACCGGCACCGGGTGGGTGCTCCACGCGGTCATGCCGATCTTGTGGACGCTGTCGCGCAGGTCGCCGCCGCTCTCGTACTCGGCGGCCTGCTCGAGGAAGGCGGCCGTGTCGATCTGGGAGAGGTCGCCGCCGCCGGCCAGTTTCATCAGCAGCCGCAGCGAGGCCGCCGGGTCCTGGCCGGCGAGCAGGCCGGCCCGGTCGGCCGACAGCTCGGCCTTGCGCCACCACTCGAACATCGCGGCGATGATCGCCCGCAGCGCGATGGCGCCCACCGGCAGCCAGCTCAGGTTGGCCGCCCATCGGGTGAGGATCATCATGATCGTCTTGTAGACGGCGTGGCCGCTGCGCACGTGGCCGATCTCGTGGCCCAGCATGGCCCGCAGCTCGTCGTCGTCGAGCCGCTCCACGGCGGCCGTGGTGATCACGATGAACGGCTTGTCGAGGCCGATCGCCGAGCCGTTGATGATCGGGTCCTGCGACACGTACAGCTCCGGCAGCTCGACCACGTCGAGGGTCTGCGCGGCCTCGGTGAAGCGCTGGTAGACCCGCGGGTACTGCCGGTGGTCGACCCGGATGGCGCCGGCCAGGAACTGCAGGCGGAAGCCGCGCTCGTTCCACATGCCGAAGAACGCCTTGACCACGTCGTCGAAGCCGCGCAGCTCGCGCAGGGCGGTCAGCGCGCCCCGGTCGGCCGGATGTTCCCAGGCCCGCGAGCTGATCCCGGTCAGCGTGACCCGCCGGCGTACCGGGCGGTTCTCCTCGTCGGTCGTCATCGATCCACACACCCCGTCCTGGGCTCCGGGCCTGAACACGCCAGGCTCAAGGTACTTCCGGAGCGCAACCTTTATCCAGGTGCGCCGGGTGGAATGAACGGAAGTCCGCCCGGCGGACCCTGCTCGACCAGCCGCCACAGGGCGTCGGTGTCCAGATGTTGTTCGACCAGATCGCCGAGGACGTCGAGCGAGCGCTCGCGCAGATCGGCGAAGCGCGTGCCCGGGGCGACCGTGAAGCCGCCGCGGCCGGCCAGGCGCGCGGCCTCGGTCAGAAAGCGCCGGCGGAACTCGTCGGACTCGAAGGCGCCGTGCCAGTGGGTGCCGAAGACGTTGCCGGCCGCGGCTCCCTCGGTGCGCTCATCGGCGTACACCAGCAAGGGTTTGACCTGGTCTTGACTCGACACGAACCCGTGGTGGATCTCGTAGCCGCTGACGGGCGCGCCGAGCCCGTGACCGTGCGACTGCGCGAGGATCTTGCGGGGGCCGAAGGTGATCTCCAAGGGCAGAAGACCGAGGCCTGGTACGCGGCCACGCCGGCTCTCGACCTCGTCGTGGATGCTCCGGGAGAGCATCTGGAAACCCCCGCAAATGCCGAGCAAAGGCTTTCCCGCGTACGCGTGAGCGAGCACCGCGTCGGCCAGACCCGTCTCGCGCAGCCAGGCGAGATCGCTGACGGTCGCCTTGGAGCCGGGCAGCACCACCAGGTCGGCGTCGGCGATCTCGGCCGGTTCGACGGTCATCCGGACGCGGACGCCCGGCTCGGCCGCCAGGGCCTCGGCGTCAGTGGCGTTGGAGACCCGGGGCAGGCGGACGACGGCGACCCGGAGCCACTCCGAGCCGTGCGGCGCGGCCGGCCGCCCGAGCACCCGCCCGTAGGCCAGCGAATCCTCCCCGTCGAGCCAGACGTCGAGGTGGAACGGCAGCACGCCCAGCACGGGCCGCCCGGTGGCCGAGGTGATCATGTCGAGCCCCGGCGCGAGAATCCCCCGGTCACCGCGGAACTTGTTGATCACGAAGCCGGCCACGAGCGCCTGATCGGCCGGGTCGAGCAGCGCGACCGTGCCGAACAGGGCGGCGAAGACCCCGCCCCGATCGATGTCACCCACCACGATCGCGGGCAGACCGGCCCGCCGGGCCAGGCCCATGTTGACGAAGTCGCCGTCCCGCAGATTGATCTCGGACGGGCTGCCGGCACCCTCGCAGATCACGGCGTCGTACTCGGCGCGCAGCTCGGCCAGCGCGGCGTGCGCGACCTCGGCCAGCCGCGGCTTCAAGGCCCGGTAGTTGCCGGCGGTGACCGTGTCGATCGCCTCGCCGAGCAGGACGACCTGACTCGAGACGTCGCTGCCGGGCTTGAGCAGGACGGGGTTGAAGCGCAGGTCGGGCTCGACGCCGGCGGCGGCGGCCTGCATGGCCTGGGCCCGGCCGATCTCGCCGCCGCGGCCGTCCGGGCCCACGACGACGACCGAGTTGTTCGACATGTTCTGCGCCTTGAACGGGGCGACCTTGACCCCGCGCCGGTGCAGCCAGCGGCAGATGCCGGCGGTGAGGATGCTCTTGCCGGCGTCCGAGGTGGTGCCGGCGACCAGCAGGCCGCTCAACGCCGGCTCCGCAGCCGGGCCGCGCCGGCCGCGATGACGGCCGCGCCGAATCCCACCAGACCGGACACCCGGGCGGCCCGCCGCAGGTGCACGGCCTTCGGCTTCGGGCCGTCACCGAGGAAAGGCCTGGTCTCGCTACGGCCGAAATAGACGTTACGGCCACCGAGCCGCACGCCGAGGGCGCCGGCCATGGCGGACTCGCACTGGCCGGCGTTGGGCGAGGGGTGATCGTCGCGATCGCGGCGCCAGACCCGGAGGGTCTCGCGGGGAGAACCACCGGCGATGGGCGCGGAGGCGATCGTGAGCAGGCCGGTCAGGCGGGACGGGACCAGGTTGAGGGCGTCGTCGAGCCGGGCCGACGGGGTGCCGAAGCGGGCGTACCGGTCGGAGCGGTGCCCGACCATGGCGTCGAGGGTGTTGGCGGCCCGGTAGGCGAGCAGGCCGGGAAGGCCGAGGACGCCACCCCAGAAGAGTGGGGCGACGACGGCGTCGGACGTGTTCTCGGCGACGGACTCGACGGTGGCGCGGGCCAGCTCGGGCGCGTCGAGCCGGGACGGATCGCGGCCGCAGAGATGGCTGAGCCGCCCCCGGGCGGCGTCGAGGTCGTCGCGCTCCAGGTGCCTGGCCATGATCCGCGACTCCCGCCGCAGAGTGCGGCCGCCGAGCACGGTCCAGGTGGCGGCGGCCACAAGCGCGGCCCGGGCGACCGGCAGGCGGCGGGTCGCCACGGCGGCGGCCAGGCCGGCCGCGGCGGGCACCCCGACGGCGACCGCGGTGAAGGCGGCCCCGGACAGGCGGTTCGGTGCGTAGAGACGGCGTTCCAGGGCTCCGGCCGCCGTGCCGAAGCCGGCCACCGGGTGGAAACGGCGCGGATCCCCGAGGGCCGCGTCGAGCAGGTAGCCCGCGATCAGCCCGGCGGCGTCCGCCGTGCCGGGTCCCAGCCTCGCCATCCCTGTCCTCCTGTGTTCTCCAGAGCAGGGCAACGTTAGCCGGACCCGGGCACGCCTCGCGCCCAGGTCGCGGGCTTTGTCAGGCCTGGGCTGTTCTCGGGCTTTGGTCAGGCCTGGGCTGTTCTCGGGCTTTGGTCAGGCCTGGGCTGTTCTCGGGCTTTGGTCAGGCCTGAGCTGGGCTGGGTGCGGCCTGGCTCACGCCGGTGCCGGGCGTGGACTGGCTCAGGTCGCAGACCCAGACGACGATCTGGTCGTCGACGACGACCGGGCCGTCCGGGAACGGCACCGGCTCCAACTGGCCCCAGGCGATCGCGCCCGGCGCGCGGTCCTCCAGGAACTCGACGACGATGGCCTGCAGGTCACCGGTCGTCCGGTAGGTCTTGAACGGCAACTGGTCGTGTCCGCAGGAGCGTGTCGAGCAGCGCAGCTGCCCCGCCTGGAGGTCGTGCCAGACGTAGAACGTCGCCGGCCCGTGATGCCGCTGGGCCGCGACCTGGTCGCGCAGCAGCTCGGCGGTCTCCTCGAAAGCGGACACCACCTCGTCCGCCGTCATGCTTATGCGTTCGTGCATCGGTGCGCCGAACCAGCTGGTGTTGGCAGTCTCGGCGTCCTGGTCGTGCGGCGCGAGCACCAACGTCTCGCCCGCTATCGCGCGGATCTCCTTCAACAGCACGGCCCCAGTCTGCCGGTCCCGGGCACGCCAGGACCAACCGGGCAGGTCGGCCGGGCGGCCCCTTAACGCGGCACGATCGGCCCACCCCTTTCGGGGGTGGCCCTGTCCGTACGGCCCTACTTCAAGGTGGAGCCACTGGTCGACGGCGTGCCCCGGCCCAGGTAGAAGACCCCGGGCAGGCCCGCGGTCTCGAAACCCGCGCTCGGATTCCGGGCCAACGTGGAGCGGCGAATCTTCAACGTGCCACTACGGTCGTTGCTGACGAAAAAGATGGCGCCACCACCCTCCCGGGCTTTGTTGTCCTTGACGATCGTGCCGTCCAGGCTGAGCGTGAAGTCGTTGCCGTCCACATAGATCGCTCCCCCGCTGCCCCCGCCGGGCGTGCCGCCGCGGGCCGGGTTGGCCCCGCGCCCGACGGCCGAGTTGCCGCTGAACACGCTGTTGAGCACCGTCCAGGAAACCTGGATGCTGCTCAGGGCGGCCCCGTTGGAGCACCTCCCGCCGGTGAAGGTGCTGTTCACGACGTACACCGGCCGGTCCCCGCTCTGATCGAGCGCGCGAATGGCCGCCCCGCCCAGGTCGGGCCCGGTGCCGTCACAGCGGTTCCCGGTGAAGCGCGAACTGACCACCTTGAGGCGCCCGCCGCGCGCGAAGATCGCGCCGCCGCCGCCACCCTCGACGGTCTCACCGGTGCTGTTGCCCTCGGCGAAGACGAGGTTCTGCACGGTCAGCCGCGGCGTCTCCTGGTCGTTGCAGTGTGAGGTCGTCCAGGTCAGCTCCTCGTCGCAGGTGTTCATGTAGAGGATCCGGCGCCGGCCGGCGCCGCTCAGCGTGACCCGCCCGCCCCCGTCGAGCACCACGGTGGAGCTGGTGTTGTGCACCTTGGCGGTGGCCGTCATGGTGATGGTGACGGGATCGGGCCCACAGTCGAACGTGATGACGCCGCCCCGCGCGACCGCCTTGACGACGGCCGCCGAGGTGCAACTGGCCGGCGTGCCATCCCCGATCGTGCGGTCCGGCTTGCTGGTGTCAACCGCCCGCGCCTCGGCCGGCACACTCGCCCCGCCGGACGAATTGCCCGGTTTGGGCAGGCTCTTAGCCACCTTCCGCGTTGCCGAGGCGGACGGCTTCACCGCAGGCGCCGACGTGGCAGCGCCGGATGCGGCGGGGGCCGCCGCCGAAGCCGCCCCCGGCACCGCCGAGGCTCCGCCCGGCGTTCCCGAGGCGCCCGAAGCGCCCGAAGCGCCCGATGAACCCGATGAACCCGATGCAGCCGAGATCGGAGCGGGGTCGGCTGCCGCGGTCTTGTCCGCGTGGTCGCCACAACCGCTCAGCATCGCCGCACCGGTCAGGGCCGCCGTGAGAATCGCCAGTCGCCGCTTGAGCACCGGCCGACTGTAGATGTGCCCGCCCCGCTGAACCACCCCCTCTCCGGTGCCAGGTGCAGCGGCCGCCATGAATGCCGACCCGGACTCCGCGGGTGCGACCGCAGTGAGCGCCGACCGGCGGACGCCAGCGCCATCGGCCCGACCAGCGGCGGGCCCGGCCAGCGACGAACCCGGCCAGCGACGAACCCGGCCGGCGACGAACCCGGCCGGCGACGAACCCGGCCGGCGACGAACCCGGCCGGCGACGAGCCCGGCCGGCGACGAGCCCGGCCGGCGACGCTGCCGGCCGGGCTGTCGATGGTCAGGCCGCGATGGGCTCTCGTTTCGAGGAGGAGCGGCGGCTTCGGCGGGTGGGGGTGGTGGGCTGCGCCGCTGTGAGCCGTTCGACCTCGAGGGTGAAGTCGTCGCCGGTCGGGGAGGGCTCCTCCGGTTCCGGCTCCTCGTCCGGCGCGCCGTCCGAAACCGCGGCCACCGGCGAAAGCTCCGCCGGCGAAAGCTCCGCCGGCGAAAGCTCCGCCGGCGAAGGGTCAGCCGTCGAAGGGTCGATCGACGCAGGGGTGGCCGGCGAAGGGTCGGCCGGCGCCGAATCCGCCGGCGCCGGATCCGACAGCGTGGGCTCGCCCGCGACCACGGACAGGCGTTGCGCGACCGGGGAGAGTTCGGCCGGGAGCTCGGGGAACGACGGGGGTTCGGCGAAGGTGGGAATGCCGCCGGGCGGGATGCCCTCGCCGTAGCCGATCGGGGTCTCCTGGGCCGTCAGGGCGATCGACGGCTCGCCGGCCACCAGCATGTCGGCCTCGGCGTCCTCGATCGCGGCGTTGCCGGGGAGCGACTTCTGGCGGAAGAAGCGGCCGCGGCCCCGGGCCAGGTCGTGGCCGATCGAGTAGGCCTCCATCTCGTACGAGACGCGGGTGTTGCCCTGGTCGTCCTTCCAGTCGCGGGTGTAAAGGCGGCCGTACACGATGACGGGGTCGCCGACGGTGATCGACGAGGCGACGCCCTCGGCCAGGCGGCGCCACGCCGACACGCGGATGCGCAGGCTGTTGCCGTCGACCCAGGTGTTGCTCTCGCGGTCGAAGCGGCGGGCGTTCGAGGCGATCCGGAAGTTGGCGACCAGGCTGCCGCTGGCGGTGACGCGGCGCCATTCCGGGGCGACGAGAACATTGCCCACGACGACGAGGTGGGTGTCGAACACGATGTGACCTCCTGTGTGTGAACTTGACCGCGGCAGTCTGGCCGTCACGGCGTACCGGAAGGGGATCTTGACTGTGGGTCTGTGGATGACGAAGCGGTCTGTGGAAGACCGGCGGGTGACGAAGGCGATCTGATATGACGGGCGGCCGGCGGTACCGGTCGGTAGCCTGGGCCCGTGGAGACCGACGTTCTTGGACCGCCCTATGAGCGGCACACGATCGACCTGGGTTCGGACGACGAGGGCGCGGTCATCGCCACGCTGGTGCGGCGGCGGGCGGAAAAGCCGCGGAAACGCGCCGTTCTGTACGTGCACGGATTCGTCGACTATTTCTTCCAGACGCATCTCGCCGATTTCTTCGTCGAGCAGGGCTGGGATTTCTACGCGCTCGACCTGCGCAAGTACGGCCGGAGCCTGCTCCCCCACCAGACGCCGAACTTCGCGCGCAGCCTCACCGATTACTACCCGGAGCTGGATGAGGCCGCCCGCATCATCCGCGAGGACGACGGGCACGATCAGCTGCTGGTCGCCGGCCATTCCACCGGCGGGCTCATCACGTCGTTGTGGTCGCATTCGCGGCAGGGCCGCGGCATCGTCGACGGCCTCTTCCTGAACAGCCCGTTCTTCGACTTCAACGTGCCCTGGCTGGTGAAACGGCCCATCATGGCGGCCGCGATCGGCGTTTCCCGGCGCGCGCCGTACCGGAAGATCCCGATGGCCAATCTGGGCCTGTACGGGCAGAGCCTGCACACCGACCATCGTGGCGAATGGACATACGACCTGGCGTGGAAACCGGTGCTGGGATTCCCGGTCACCACGGGCTGGCTCGAAGCCATTCGCCGCGGTCAAAGGCGTCTACGGTCCGGCCTTTCCATCGACGCGCCCATCATGGTGGCCTGCTCGACGCGCTCCTTCCGCGGCCGCGCCTGGCACGACGACCTGCGGACGACGGATTCGGTGCTCGATGTCGACCACATCGTCCGCTGGGCTCCGCGTTTGGGCCCGCGCGTGTCGATCGCCCGTTTCGACGGCGGCATGCACGACCTGACCCTTTCCGGCAAACAGGTACGGGTCGACGTCTTCCGCGAACTGGGCCGCTGGGTCGACGCGTACCTCCCGCCGGTCGGCACCCCCGAGATCGAGGTCCCCCCGGCCCCGGAAGACGCGAACAGGTGAAATGACCGCGTCGAGTGTCTTTTGAGGACGCGAACCCGCGGCGCGAGCGGGCCGGAACGGGTGGACCGAGTGGGCTCTCGGGCATGGACGTTCCGGTCGGTTTTGACGGGACGCCTGGTTACCCCCGGGTCGCGGTCGGCAAGATAGGCTGTTGGCCCACGCGCTCGTAGCTCAGCGGATAGAGCAATGGACTTCTAATCCATCGGTCGCAGGTTCGAATCCTGCCGGGCGCGCCAAACCCACCGTGAGCTGGGGGGTCAGACGTGCCCTTCGCGGGGGAGCCGCCTCCTGAGCCCGCCGTGGGCGATGGGCTCGATGAGCTTGCCGGGCGGCTTCGTGTGCTCAAGAGGTGGGCCGGGGAGCCCTCCTTCGAGGCGATCACCGAGCGGGTCGGTGGCCAGGCCCGCCGGTCGACGGTGGTGGACTGTTTCCGGGCCGGGCGGCGGCGGGTCGACAACGACCTCGTACTGGCGATCGTGCGTGCTCTCTGCCCGGACGAGGACTATGTCGCCCGGTGGCGGCGGGCTCTTCGGGCCGCCGGCGGGGAGGCTGAGGCGGCGGCCCGGGTCAGCGTTCAGGATCGGCTGCCGCCCGATCTGGCCGAGTTCACCGGGCGGGCGGCCGAGCTCGAACTGATCCAGCGGGCCGGGCCGGGCCATCTGGCGATCAAGGGGATGGCCGGGGTCGGTAAGACGCAGCTGGCCGTGCGGGCGGCTCATCTCATGCGGGAGCGCTTTCAGCGGGTTCTCTTCGTCAACCTGCGCGGGTTCCATCCCGATCCGGGGCAGCCGCCGGCCGATCCGGCCGCCGTTCTGGGTGCCCTTCTGCGGCTGCTCGGGGTGCCCGGGCGGCAGATCCCGCACGCCGTCGCGGCGCGGACGGCCGCGTTGCGGGAACGAATGACCGACTCCCTTCTTCTGCTCGACAACGCGGGCGACATCGAGCAGGTGCGGCCGCTGCTGACCGACGCGCCGGGATGTCTGACGCTGGTCACGAGCCGGCACAGCCTGGCCGGGCTCGACACTCTGGTGGTGGACGTGTTCGGCGCCGACGAGGCCGCGGCTTTCCTGACCCGCGGCCGGCGGGCGGCCGAGCCCGGGGCCGCGGCCCGGATCGCTCGCCACTGCGGCTATCTGCCGTTGGCGCTGGGGCTGGTCGCCGCGCACATCCGGGCCACGCCGGGCTGGTCGCTGACCGATCACGCGGACCGGCTGGACGAGCGCCGCCAGTTGGAGGGCGGCGTCGAGCTGGCCCTGGACCTCTCCTACCGCGACCTGCCGGCCGCGCAGCGGCGTCTGCTGCGGCTGGCCGCTCTGCATCCGGGTGAGGACCTCGACGCGTACGCCGTGGCCGCGCTTGCCGGCGACGAGCCGCGGCGGGTGGAGCGCCGGCTCGACGGCCTCTGCGACGACCACCTGCTGTCGCGGGCGGCGCCCGGCCGGTACACGTTCCACGACCTGGTGCGTGCCTTCGCCGCCGACAAGGCGCGGGACGAGGACAGCCCCCGGGAACGCCGGGCCGCGCTGACGAGGCTGTTCGACTACTACCTGGCCGCTACGACCGAGGCGATGGACGTGTTGCACCCGGTCGAGGCCCACCGGCGTCCGCGCATCGCCACCAGCGGCATCCTCACCGCGAAGCCGGCCGACGCCGGTGCGGCCCGGCATTGGCTGGACACCGAGCGGGCCACCCTGGTCGCGGTGGTCGCGCACATGGCCGCCGACGGCTGGCCGGGGCACGCCACCGGACTCGCCCGCATCCTGTTCCGCTATCTCAACGGCGGCCACAACCACGACGCCGTCACCGTGCACAGCCTGGCCCACACGGCCGCCGAGCGGGTCGGCGACCTGGCCGGGCAGGGGCACGCGCTGACCGATCTCGGTACCGCGCTGTGGCGGCTCGGTCAGGGCGGCCCGGCCGCGGACAGCCATCGGCGGGCGGTGGAGCTCTTCCGGCGTACGGGCGACCCGGTCGGCCAGGCCCGCGCGCTGCTGAACCTGGGCGTCGTCATGACGCAGCTGGGCCGCTACCGGGAGGCGGCCGACCACTTCGGGCGGGCGCTGGTCCTCTATCGACAGTCGGGTGACCCGCTCGGTGAGGGCCGCGCCCTGGCCCGGGTCGGCTACATCGAGCAGACGCTGGGCCACCACGAGGAGGCGGCCGAGCACTTCGCGCGGGCGCTGGCGCTCTGCCGGGCCAACGGCGACCGGATGGGCGAGGGCAGTTCCCTGATCAGCCTGGGCGAGGCCGAGACGGAACTCGGCCGCCACGAGCCGGCCGGCGAGCATCTTTTCGAGGCCCTGGCGCTGTTTCAAAAGGAATTGGGCGACCGTACGGGCGAGGCCAGCGCCCTGTACGCCCTCGGCATGCTGGACACGAGGCGCGGTGACCCCCGGGCGGCCGATCATCACCGTCAGGCGCTGAGCATCTTCCGCGAGACCGGTTACCGCGACGGCGAGGCGGCCGCGCTCAACGGGCTGGGCGAGGCGGTGACCGACCCGGCCGAGGCGCGCACCCTGCACACCGAGGCACGCGTCATCGCCGAGGAGATCGGCGCCCGCGAGCTGCTGGCCCGTGCTCACGCCGGCCTCGGCCGCGCCCACCGGCTTCTCGGCGACATCGGGGAGGCGGTTCGGAACGAGGAGCGGGCCGCCGCCCTTTACGACGAGCTCAGAACGCCCGGGGCAGACTCACCGTGACGATCAGCCCGCCGTCCGGACCCTCCTTCGCCGGGCTAAGCGACCAGGCTGCGGCGCTCGTCGACCTCCTGCGGGGTCAGCGTGCCGGCCGGATCGTTCCAGTCGACGAGGGTGATGTCGCGGGGCTCGGCGTGGTGTTCGCGCACGCCGATCGTCACGATCTCGGGCTCGTGATGGGCGGCCGTGACGACCAGGTGGTGCAGGCCGGGGCGGACGCTCGCCGCCTCGTACGCACCGGTCTCGTTCGTGATGGTCCGGACCAGTTCACGGCCGGCGTCGTCGAGGGTGAGCACGGTGGCGCCGGCCACCGGGACGCCGGCCGTGGTCCGGACGGTGCCGTGAAGCCGGGTGGAGAACCGCGGAACGCTGGGCGCGATCCGCTTCGGCGGCCGGGCGGCCCAGGCCAGCAGCGCGGCGGCGGCGACCACCCAGGCGGCGAGGATGGTCAGCGGCCGGGCCAGGCCGTGGTTGCCGAAGTAGGCGCTGGAGCGGGCGATCTCGATGAACTGGCCGAACGGCAGCACGTCGTGCAGCCACCGGAGCCACGTCGGCAGCATGTCGGCGTTGACGGTGCCGCCGGCGGTGGGCAGCCCCAGCAGCAGGACGAATGTCATCGCGACCGGCATCGTGAACTGCTTGACGAACCGCGGTAGCGCCGTGGTGATCCATCCGATCGCCTGGGTGAGCAGGAAGCCGTACACCAGAAGCCACCAGTCGGCCGGGATGACATCGCGCCATGTCGCCACGGCGAAGGTGAAGACGCTGGCGAAGGCGCCGGTGGCCGCGATCGTGACGATCTTCCGGCGCATCGGCCACATCCCGAACTGCAACATCATGAACGAGGTGATCATGCCGACCAGCAGGAGCGGCAGCCCGTAGAAGAACAGCCCGACGCCGGTGACGTCCCCGCTGGAGGCGGCCACCACGTCGACAGTGTGCGCCGGGTGCAGCACCTTCGTCAGGAAGTCGGCCCGGGTGCTGCTGCCGGCGGTGGAGACGTAGAGCGTCCCGCTGCCCGAGTCGTACACCCCGGCCAGCTCGTCGGTTTTGACTCCCCCGATGTCACTGACCGGCCGCACATCGACGCCGGCCGGCACGGCGGGCGCCGTTCCGATGACCCCGAGATGCACCGCGGTGGGCGCCGGATGCCCGATCCCGATCACGTAGATCGACGACATGACCGCCGCGAAGAAGAAAGGAAACCAGAGAAGGGAGAGCACTCGTCCCCAGGTGGGCTGGGGAGCACCGGCGTGGGCGTTCATGGCGACCTCCGTATTAATGACCATGCGGTTAGTAACGTAGCTCGTACTGACCACGCGGACAGTAGATCTGCGTCACAGGCCCGGTGCCCGTCAGAAGAGGGTGTAGCCGCCGTCGATGACCAGGACGGCGCCGGTGATGAAGGAAGCCGCCGGAGAGCAGAGGAAGACGACGCTGGGGGCTATCTCGTCCGGGGTCGCGTAGCGCTGCTGTGGGGTGTCCTCGATCCACATTCGCTGGAACTCGGGGCGGTCGACCGGGGCCATCTCCGTCTTCACGTAGCCGGGGGCCACCGCGTTGACGCGAATGCCGTGCGGGGCCCACTCGGCGGCCAAGGACTTCGTCAACTGGTGGACCGCCGCCTTCGACGCGTTGTACGGGGCCTGCATCTGGGGGCGGTTGACGATCAGGCCGGAGATGGATCCGATGTTGACGATCGCGCCGCCCGTGTCGCGCATGTGGCGGCCGGCGGCCAGACTCACCCGCCAGACGGCGCGCACGTTCAAGTCGAAGACCTGCTGCCACTCGGCGTCGGGGGCGTCCCAGGCCGGGTTGTGGAAGCAGACGCCGGCGTTGTTGACGACTATGTCGAGGCCGTTCAGGGCGGTGGCCGCCTCGTCGACCGCGCGGTCAGCGTCGTCGTCGACGGTCAGGTCGGCGGTGATGGCGTACGACTCAATGCCCGAAGCCGCCAGACGCCGCACCGCGCTGTCGTTGGCCGAGGCGTCGCGGCCGGCGAACGCCACGGCGGCGCCGCACGCGGCCAGGGCCTCGGTGAACGCGTAACCCAGGCCCCGGTTACCCCCGGTGATCAGGGCTTTTCTGCCTTCCAGGGAGAAGGCGGACAGACCGGCGGCACTCACTGATCGACTCCCGTATATGAGCTGGTCAACTTCGGAAGCTAACTTGCCGCGCATGGCCAATGTGGATCGGCGCACTTTCTTGCAGATGCTGGGCATTCCCGCGGTCGCCTCGGCGATGCCGTCCGGGCTGGAGAAGGCCCTCGCCATCCCGGCGAACACGCGCACCGGGACCATCCAGGACGTCGAGCACGTCATCTTCCTTATGCAGGAGAACCGGTCGTTCGACCACTACTTCGGCGCCATGCGGGGCGTACGGGGATTCGCCGATCCGCATCCCGTCCGGCAGGCCGGCGGCAAGTCGGTGTGGCATCAGCGCCACGGTGACGGCGAACTGCTGCCGTTCCGGCCCGAGGTGCCGGACGTGGGCGCCATGTTCCTGCCCGACCCGCCGCACGGCTGGAACGACACGCACGCGGCCTGGAACGGCGGGCGGCACGACCGGTTCGTGCCGAACAAGGGCGTCCAGACCATGACCCACCACGTACGGGCCGACCTGCCGTACCACTACGCGCTCGCGGACGCGTTCACGATCTGCGACAACTACTTCTGCTCGCTGCTCGGCTCGACCGACCCCAACCGCTACCACATGTGGACCGGATGGGTCGGCAACGACGGAAAGGGCGGCGGGCCGGTCGTCGACAACGCCGAGGCCGGGTACGACTGGTCCACCTATCCGGAGCGGCTGGAACGCGCCGGAGTGTCGTGGAAGATCTACCAGGACGTCGGCACCGGACTGACCGCCGCCGGGTCGTGGGGCTGGACGAACGACCCGTTCATCGGCAACTACGGCGACAACTCGCTGCTCTACTTCCACCAGTACCAGAACGCCGCGCCGGGCAGCCCGCTCGCCGCCAAGGCGAAGACCGGCACCGAGGTCACCCAGCTCGGCCGGGACCCGGAGCAACTGCTCACCGATTTCCGGGCCGACGTCGAGAACGGCCGGCTGCCCAAGGTGAGCTGGATCGTCGCTCCCGAGGCCTACACCGAGCACCCGAACTGGGGCCCGCACTACGGCGAGTGGTACGTCTCCCGGGTCATCGACATCCTGGCCGACAACCCGCACGTGTGGAGCAAGATGGCGCTGATCGTCACGTACGACGAGGAGGGCGGCTTCTTCGACCACCTGGTCCCGCCGACGCCGGGCGAGTCGACGGTGCCGACCACCAACGAGATCTTCCCGGGCAGCGCCGGCCACCCGGCCGGCCCGTACGGCCTCGGAATCCGCGTCCCGACGATCGTGGTGTCGCCGTGGACCCGCGGCGGCTGGGTCAACTCGCAGGTGTTCGACCACACCTCGCTGATCCGGTTCCTGGAGAAGCGGTTCGGCCTCGTCGAAACGAACATCACCCCGTGGCGGCGGGCCGTGGCCGGCGACCTGACCAGCGCCTTCGACTTCAAGAACCCGAACCGGGGGCGCCCCGATCTGCCCGGCACCACCGACTTCAAGCCGGCCGAGCTGACCCGCCGCCCGAACGAGGTGCCGGTGCCGCCGGCCGACCCGGAGCTGCCCGGGCAGGAACGCGGGGTCCGCCCGGCCCGCGCGCTCCCCTACCGGCTGCACGTGGACGGGACGGCCGGCCCGGACGGCTTCACGATCGAGTTCCGCAACACCGGGCACGCGACAGTGGTCTTCCACGTCCACTCGGCCGATCCGGCGGTGGCGCCACGCACGTACACGGTCGAGCCCGGCAAGCGGCTGACCGGCGCCTGGACGGGAACGCCGGACCTGGAGGTGCGCGGCCCGAACGGCTTCTTCCGCCACTTCCAGGGCACGACCGCCGTCGAGGTGCACGCCGCCGGCGACGACCGCCGGCAGACGATCACGCTGGAGATCCGCAATCACGGTTCCGGGCGCGCCGAGGTGACCGTCACCGATCGCTACACCCACAAGACGGAACGGTTCGCCGTACGGGCCGGAGCGAGCCGTACGTACCAGCGGGCGGCCGGCCGCACGCGCGGCTGGTACGACCTGACCGTGACCGGCGCCGGCTTCGAACGCCGCTACGCGGGCCACCTGGAGAACGGCGAGGAGAGCATCAGCGACCCGGCGATGGGTGGCCTGGTCTAGATCGCCCGTACGGTCTGCTTGACGAGGGGGACGAGGGCGGGCGCCACGCTCAGCTGGCGCACGCCGGCGGCGAGCAGGCGGGGCACGGCCCGCTCGTCGGCGGCCAGCTCCCCGCAGACAGCGACCGGGACGCGGTCGGCGGCGGCCCGGCACAACTCGTCGACGAGCCGGGCCACGGCCGGGTCGAGGCCGGCCGACAGGGACATGAGGGCGGCGTTGCCGCGCTCGGCGGCCAGCGTGTACTGCGTCAGGTCGTTGGTGCCGACGCTGAAGAACTCGGCGTACGGGGTGAACTCGGCGGCCCGCAGCGCGGCCGCCGGCACCTCGACCATCATGCCCACGCGCAGGCCGGCCGGGCGGCCCGAGCCGGTGCGGGCGACGGCCTCGTCGAGCATGACGCGGGCCCGGCGCAGCTCGTCCACGGTGGTGACCATCGGGAACATGACGCTGACCGGGGCCTCCCGCGCGACGCGGGCGATCGCCAGAAGCTGCTCGGCGAAGACCCGCGGATGCGCCAGGGAGAGACGGAGACCGCGTACACCCAGGAAGGGGTTGGCCTCGGCCGGCGCCGGCAGGTAGGGCAGGGGCTTGTCGCTGCCGGCGTCGAGCGTGCGCAGGGTGACGCGGCGGCCGCCGAAGGCCTCGGCGATCGCGCGATAGACGGCGACCTGTTCGTCCACATCGGGCGCGCCGGCCCGGTCGAGGAACACGAATTCGGTGCGGACCAGGCCGGCCAGATCGGCGCCGTTCGCGGCGGCCACACGAGCGTCCTCGACGGAACCGATGTTGGCCCCGACGGCGATCTCCACGCCGGCGCTCGTCACGGCCGGCTCGAAGGCGAGGGAGCGGGCGGCTTCACGCACGGTCGCCTGCTGGGAGGCCGCGGCGCGGAAGGTGGCGAGGTCAGTGCCGGAAGGCCCGACGACAAAGGTGCCGGAACCGCCGTCGAGCGCGATGAGGGTGCCGTCCGGAACGTCCAGAACTTGAGGGCCGGCGCCGACAACGGCGGGAATGCCACGGGTACGGGTGAGGATCGCGGCATGCGAGGTGGGACTGCCGGCGGCCAGCAGAACGCCGGCGGTGCGGGCGGGGTCGAGCGCGGCGGCCTGGGCGGGAGTGAGGTCGGCGGCGAGGAGAACGCCGTCGGCGGTGGTGGTCGCGGCCGGGGCGCCGAGGAGCAGGCGCAGGACCTGATCGCCGACGGCGCGCACATCGGCGGCGCGGGCCCGCAGGTAGGGGTCGGTGAGAGCGTCGAACTGGGCGGCGACGGAGGACACGGCTCGATGCCAGGACTGGGGTGCGGGGGCGCCCTGCTCGATCCGGGTGCGGGCTTCGGGCAGGAGGTCGTCGAGCAGGAGGAGATGGGCGTCGAAGATGGGGTCGGGGATGCTGGTGATCTCGCGGCGGGCGGCGTCCAGGGCTTGCTCGAGGCGGCGCAGCTCGGGCTCCGCACCGAGCGAGGGCAGGTCGGGCAGATCGAGCGGCGCGGCACGCAGGTGTGCCGCCGGGCCGATGGCCACACCCGGAGAGGCCGGCCCGGCTTGGTGGCGCGCGCCGTCCGCCCGCAGGTCAGCCCCCGCCCTCCCTTGGGGGCCCCCGCCTGCCTCATTCTCCCCCAGCGACCCACGATCGCGCGGCTCCCCTGTGGACGACCGCTGTTCTGTGGAAAACCCCGAGCCGTCACCGCCCGGCTCGATAAGCTCGCCCGAACCGGCCACCGCCACGATCCGGTCGACCGCCTCCTGCGCCTGGGGGCCCGACGCCCGTACCTCCAACTCGTGCCCCTGAAGCACCCCCAAGGTGGCCACCTTCGACAGGCTCGACGCGGATACCCACCCCGATTCCGTCGTCGCGTTGCGCAGCTCGACCCGCGCGTCGAAGGACCGCGCCTCGGTCACCACCCGGGCCGCCGGTCGCGCGTGCAACCCGTGCGGGTCGGTCACTTCGACGGTGGCGGACGGGCCTTCCCTCGTACCACCAATAATTTGATCTTCAGACGGGACGCCCAAGTGGGACTCTTTGCCGGCCAGGCCAGCTGCCGCCTCGGCGGCCACCTCGTCGCGGCTCGCGCCGGACGCGGCCGCCACCGCCGCCGCCACCAAGCCCTCGACGAGCGGCCCCGGGCACAGCACGACCCGCTCCCGTACCTCGTCGTCGAGCAGCTCCAGCGCCGTCTCGGCCGACAGCACCGCGCTGCCCAGGTCCATCAGGACGACGACGCCGTCGCCGGTGTCGGCCGCGATCAGCGCTTCCATGATCGCGGCCGCGTCCGTTCCGTAGGTGTCCTCGTCGAGTCCGGCCGCGATCTCGAGGGTCAGCGGCCGCCCCCTCGTCATCTCGGTCGCGAGGGCGACCGCGGCCCGGGCCAGGGGGCGGCTGTGGCACACCACCACCAGGCCCACCATCAGGGCTCCAGCGTCGTCGCCGCGGCCCGCACCAGGAGGGTCACCGAGGTGGCGCCGGGATCGGGATGACCGGCGCTGCGTTCCCCCAGATAGCTGGCCCGGCCCTTGCGCGCCACCATCGGAACCGTCGCGTCCCGGCCCTGCTCGGCCGCGAGCACCGCGTCGCCGAGGCTGCCGCCGGCCTCCAGCGCCTCGACCGCCGGGGTCAGCGCGTCGACCATCGTCTTGTCGCCCGGCACCGCCTTGCCCCGGGCGATCACCCCGTCCAGTCCCGCCCGCAGGACCTTGTCGAGTTCCACCGAGTCGCCGGCCGCCGCCGCCATCCGCAGGAACGCCGTGCCGTAGAGCGGCCCGCTCGCCCCGCCGACCTTGCTGATCAGGGTCATGCCGACCTTCTTGAACAGCGCCGACGGCGTCTCCGGCACCTCGGCGTCCAATGCGGACACCACCGCCGTGAGGCCCCGGTCCATGTTGACGCCGTGGTCGCCGTCGCCGATCGCCGAGTCGAGCTCGGTGAGCAGTTCCTTGTTCTGCGCGACGAGCCGCGCGAACTCGCGGATCCACGCGGTGAGCGCCGCCGTGTCCATCGGCGTCAGACCCCGCGCCGCAGCGCCGGCGTGTTGACCGGCGCGTCCCACAATCGCAGGATCTCGTCATCCGCCTTCAGCAGGGTGACCGAGCAGCCGGCCATGTCAAGGCTTGTGATGTACGGCCCCACGAGCGACCGCGCCACCGGCACACCGGCCTTGGCCAGCAGCTGCGACACCTCGTTGAACATCACGTACAGCTCGATCAGCGGCGTCGCCCCCATGCCGTTGACGAACGCGATGACGCTGTCGCCGCCGGTGTAGTCGAGGTCGGACAGGATCGGGCCGACCAGCATCTCGGCGATCTCGGCGGCCGGCGCGACCGGCACGCGGCGGCGGCCGGGCTCGCCGTGGATGCCGATGCCGACCTCCATCTGGTCCTCGGGCAGGTCGAAGGTCGGCTTGCCGGCCGCCGGCACGGTGCACGAGGTCAAAGCCAGACCCATGCTTCGGGAGTACGCGTTGACCTTGCGCGCCACCTCGGCCACCTCGGCCAGGGGCCGGCCCTCCTCGGCCGCCGCCCCGGCGATCTTCTCCAGCAGCACGGTGGCCCCGACGCCCCGGCGCCCGGCCGTGTAGAGGCTGTCCTGCACGGCCACGTCGTCGTCGACGACGACCGCGACGACCTCGGTGCCGCTGTCGGCCGCGACCATCTCGGCCGCGAGCTCGAAGTTCATGACGTCGCCGGTGTAGTTCTTCACGATGTGCAGCACGCCGGCGCCGCCGTCGACGGCCTGGGTCGCCGCCGTCATCTGGTCGGGCACCGGCGACGTGAAGATCTCGCCCGCGCAGGCGGCGTCGAGCATGCCGGACCCGACGAATCCGCCGTGCAGCGGCTCGTGCCCCGAGCCGCCGCCGGAGACCAGGCCGACCTTGCCGCGCACCGGCGCGTCACCCCGCACGATGATCCGGTTCTCGTGGTCGACGCGTAGCTCCGGATGGGCGGCGGCAATGCCGTGAAGGGCGTCGGCGATGACGTTCGAGGGGTCGTTGATGAGCTTCTTCATGGTGGCTCCTCACCGCTGAGGGAACGACCTGCCGTCCTCAAACTACGCCCGATCATCGACCGATTACGACCCGTCAAGCCGACGACCTTCACCGCCTCTCAGTTCGTCCAGAACACGTAGACCGCGCCGTACGGCACCGCCTTCTTGGTCCCGTCCACGCAGGTGCCGGCCGGCGCGGTGCCGCCCGAGGTGAGCAGCCGGTTGATGTAGGTGGCCTTGCCCAGCACACCCGACCCGGACTTCTCGGTGACCTTGAGCAGCAGCTCCGCAATCGTGCCGGCCCGCGCGCTCTCGGCTTCCTTGGCCGCCTTGACCAGCGAGCCGTCCCGCGTCGACTGCCAGCTCGGCCCGGCGAAGTGGTGCACCCGCCCGCCCGTGCCGATGAGCTGCGCCTCGGGCACGGACGCCCCCGCGAACGACCCGTTGGCGCACGTGTAGGTCTGCGTACCCGAGGCGACGACGTACGCCCCGATCGGCTTGGCCCCCTTGGGCGGCTTGATGGCCGCCGGAATCCCCGGAATCGACACGGCCCGGCCGTCGGGCGCCGTCACGGCCACCGCCGACTGCTCGGCCGCGGACGCGTTGAAGGTCACCGCGCCGACACCGGCGACCACGGCTGCCATCCCCACCCCAGCGGCAGCGCGAACCCGGGAACGCTTCGAGTTGAGCATGACTTCTCCTCGTTTGGGGGCGTGAGCGTCGCCCCTTCGCCCACAAGCACGCGTCCCGGCGGCCGATCGGATCTAGATCAACGTCAATGTCGCCCTTTTGTCCCCCGCACATGGACGAAAGGACTACGCGATCCGTCTTTCTCGGGCGATGAGTTCTCGCGCCGCCGGCGGTCCCAGGGCCGAGCGCGGACCGCGCACCCGCACGGCGAAGGAGCTCGAACGTGACCGTGAGCGCCAGTTTCTGCATGTCCCTGGACGGCAAGCTCGAGCGGGTCGAGGTGGTCGAGGGCAGGGGCGTGACCCACCTGCGATACCGGGTGCGCTACCGCTGACCGCCCGGCTGGGACAGTTCGCCGGACGGCGTGGCGGACGGCTGTGCGGCCGGGGGTGCGGCCGTACGGCGGGCCAGCCCGATGACGCCGGCGGTCATGACCAGGGCGGCCGCGGCGACCACGACGACGCCGACCGTGCCGGAGCGGAAGGCCTCGTCGAAGACGACGACGCCGGCGATGGCGGCGACGATGGGGTTGGAGACGCTGACCGTGGCCAACGGCGCGGCCAAGCCGGCGCCCCGGTAGGAGAACTGGCCCAGCAGGTATCCACAGATGGCGAAGAGCACGACCATGGCCAGGACGAAGGTGGAGACCGAGCGGAGGCCACCGTCGGTGACGGCGCCGATCACGGCTTTGGAGAGCACCGACGAGATGCCGAAGGCGGTGCCGGCGGCCGCGGCCAGCAGGACGCCGCGCATGCGAGGGCCGCAGCGCCAGGCCAGCAGGGTGAGCACGCCGACGGCGCCGACGGTGATCAGGGAGAGCTCGCGGCCCTCGGCCGTGGTGAGCAGGGCCGGGCGGCCGGACTCGACCGACAGCGACATGATCACGGCCAGGCCGGCCACCGTGAGCATGGCGTCGGCCCAGGCGGCGGCGCTGATCCGCACGCCGTAGCGGAGGCGAGCGATGGGGAGCGCGAACAGCAGAGTGAGCGTGCCCAGGGCCTGTACGACCGCGACCGTGCCGAAGTCGAGGGCGACCACGTGCAGGCCGACGCCGCCGGCGGTCAGCAGCAGCGCGGCGGCCCAGCGGGAGAGGCCGCGCTGGCCGTGCTCGGCCAGGCGCTCCTGCGCCACCGCCGCCGCGGCATAGCTGGCGGCGGACAGCACCGACAGCACGACCGCCCACCCCAGCGAAGCCACCCTTCGAGTCTGCCAGAACTTCGCGCCCACAAGTCCGGCAAAGAGCGCGGAAACGGGCGGTGACCCCAGTCCGGCCAAAATGGGGTCGCCCCCTCGGAAGGCGAACTGCCACGATCGGCTCATGGTGTCTGCGTCGGGGAAAAGGATCACGTGGCTCGAGCTGCCGGAGACCGTACGAACGCGGATCGAGCGCATCATCGGTGGCGGCCCGGTGGTCACGGCCGTGTCCCAGCCCGGCGGCTTCTCGCCGGGCAGCGCCGACCGGGTGGTCACCGAGTCGGGGCGGCGGGCCTTCGTCAAGGCCGTCACCCCGGCCGTCAACGCCCGCTCGGCCGAACTGGCGCGCGACGAGATGCGCATCACAGCGATGCTGCCGGAGCGGGTGCCCGCACCCCGGCTGATCGACGGTTTCGACGACGGTGACTGGGTGGTCCTGGTGCTCGAGGACGTGGCGGGCACCCACCCCCGTACACCCTGGGTCGCAAGCGAGATCGACGCCGCCGTGACGGCCCTCGCCGAGCTGGACCAGGCGCTCACGCCGGCGCCCGCGGGTCTGAAGAACGCCGGTGACCTGTTCGCCGAGGACTTCGCGGGATGGGACCGGGTGGCCGCCGACCCGCCGGCCGGCCTCGACCCCTGGGAGAGCGACCACCTGCCCGAGCTGCGGGCCGCCGCCGAGCGGACCGTGGCCCGGCTGCGGACCGGGGACACGGTCGCGCACTGCGACATCCGGGCCGACAACATGATCGTCCGCCCGGACGGCCGGGTGATCATCGTGGACTGGCCGTGGGCGGCGGTCGCCCCGCGGTGGTGGAACCGCGTCGACCTCGCGGCGAACGTCTGGGTGCACGGCGGCGATCCCGAACGGGTGATCGAAGGTATCGACCGGCGGATCGTGACCGACGCGTTCGCCGCGCTCGCGGGCATGTTCCGCGACGTCTGCCGGCAGCCTCCGCCGCCGGGCATACCGACCGTACGGGCCTTCCAGCGGTGGCAGGCCGACGAGCTCCAGCGCTGGTTGAAGGCCGAGATGTGAACTGAAGAAAGGTCACCTCCGTACCCGTGCCCGCGACGCGGAACCACCAGATGGGAGGTCGAGCACACCCGCCCGGGCGGGTCACCAGAGGGCTATAGGCTGGGAAGTCGGGCTTCGGCGTGGCGGCCCGGACGGCCCACACTTCCTCACGGAACGGAACACGATGATCGACGAGGCCAAGGTGCGAGTCCTACTACTGGAGAGCATCCATCCCGACGCGGTGACCCGGCTCGAGTCCGAGGGATACGCCGTCGAGTCCGTCCGTAACGCCCTCGACGAGTCCGAGCTGATCGAGCGCATCCGCGGGGTGCACCTGCTGGGCATCCGGTCCAAGACCAAGGTCAGCGCCAAGGCGCTCGAGGCCGCGGACAAGCTCGTCGCGATCGGCGCCTTCTGCATCGGCACCGACCAGATCGACCTGACCGCCGCCTCCGCCGGTGGCGTCGCGGTCTTCAACGCGCCGTTCTCCAACACGCGCTCGGTGGTCGAGCTGGCCATCGCCGAGATCATCGCGATGACGCGGCGGCTCACCGAGAAGAACGCGCTCATGCACCAGGGCGTCTGGGACAAGTCGGCCGACGGCGCCCACGAGATCCGCGGCCGCCGCCTCGGCATCGTCGGCTACGGCAACATCGGCACCCAGCTCTCCGTGCTGGCGGAAAACCTCGGCATGCACGTGTCGTTCTACGACACCGCCGACAAGCTGGCGCTGAGCAACGCGCACCGCTGCGCCTCGATCGAGGAGCTGCTGGAGACCAGCGACATCGTCACCATCCACGTCGACGGCCGCCCCGGCAACGCCGGCTTCTTCGGCGCCGAGCAGTTCAAGCGGATGCGCGAGGGCGCCCTGTTCCTGAACCTCTCGCGCGGCATCGTGGTCGACCACGTCGCCCTGCGCGAGGCCCTGGAAAGCGGCCACCTGGCCGGCGCCGCGGTCGACGTCTTCCCGACCGAGCCCAAGGGCCGGGGCGACGAGTTCGTCTCCGAGCTGCGCGGCCTGCCCAACGTCATCCTCACCCCGCACATCGGCGGGTCGACCGAGGAGGCGCAGTCCGACATCGGCGCTTTCGTGGCCAACAAGCTGGCCACCTTCGTCGAGGAGGGCAACACGACGCTCAGCGTGAACCTCCCCGGCGTCGCCCTGCCCGAGCAGGCCGGGCAGAGCCGCATCGGTCACGTGCACGTCAACACCCCGGGCGTGCTGGCCCAGGTCAACAGCATCCTGGCCGAGCACAAGGTGAACGTCGAGGGCCAGCTGCTGAGCACCCGCGGCGAGTACGGCTACCTGATCACCGACATCAGCGGTGACTTCAGCGACGAGGTGCTCGACCGGCTGCGGGCCATGGAGCAGACGGTCCGCCTGCGCGTTCTCTCCTGACCGCCGGGCCGGCCTTTTCCGAAAGGCCGGCCCGTCCCTCAGGCGTTGGCCACGGTCAGCGTCGTGATCGGGGCGCCCGCGCCCACGTCGTAGCGGTTCGGCACCGCCCAGTCCTTCGGGGTGAGCGTGGAGCCGGCGGCGACGTCCTTCAGGGTCCGCGTCCCGGCCACGACGGTCTGCGCCCCGCCGCCGACCTTGACCCGTACCGGGCTGTCGGCCGGCGACTTCAGCGCCAGCTTCTCCACCGCACCATTGATCTTGATCGGTACCGTGCCGGACGGCCGCGACAGCGTGAGCTGGGCCGAACGCATCCCACCGACCATCTCGAGGCCGCTGATCTGGCCGCCGCTGAGGTTGATGACCTGCTCCTCGGCGTAGCCGGAGAAGCGCAACTGCCAGTTGACCTTCGCGGCCAACACCACGTCGACCTCGCCGCCGGTGCCGTCGCCGTCGCGGGTCACCTGGAGCTTCACGTCGTCGTCGCGCACGATCGGGCTGGGCAGGATGCCGGCGTCCTCCGGGGTGGAGATGCGGTAAAGGTCGTCGCCGAGCTCACCGATGGACAGGGTGACCTTGTTGGTGGCGGCGAGCAATTCAAAGCTTGCTTTCGTACGGTTGTCGAGCGGCGCGGTGGCGGTGCGTTTACCGTTCTCGCCGGCGCCGAGCTGGAGCACGCTGTCGAGGTCGTCGTCGGAGCCGGTGAAGTAGACGACGCCGACGATGCTGCCGGCGACCAGCACGATCAGGCTCATCACGAGGATGCCGACCGTGACGCCCCGGGGCTGACGAGGCGCGGCGGCCGGCGGCGTGGGACGCGGCGCGCCGGTGGGCTGGGGCCGTACGGCCGGGCGCTCCCCGATCTCGGTGAGGCCGGCACCCCGGAAGCCCGCATTCGGGAACAGCGCCGGTCTTTCACCAGTGTCCGAAATGCCCAGTCGTCGCTCGGCCGTGTCCCCCATCCGGCGGATGGGAAGCTCCACCGCGATCGGAGCCGGCTCGGCACTGCTCATCGGAGCGGATTCTGGACGGCTCATCGAAGCCGGCTCGGCCCGGCTGACCGGGGCCGGCTCGAAACGGCTGACCGGGGCCGCCTCAGGACGGCCTATGGAAGCCGCCTCGGGACGGCCTATGGAAGCCGCCTCAGGACGGCCTATGGAAGCCGCCTCAGGACGGCCTATGGAAGCCGCCTCGGGACGGCCGGTCGGGGCCGGTGAGGTCGGCGAGGCCGGATGCCGTACCGGTGAGATCGGGCCGTCGGTGAAACCGAACGACGCGCGGCTCGGCGCCTCCTCGGCCGGGCCGGACGGCGGCTCCCCGGCCTGCATGCTGCCGTTGAACCACGACGGCTCCTCGGCCTCCGGCCGCGCCGGTGGCCGCCGATAGATGGTGTCTCGACTCCCCAGCCCGGGCGCCGACGGCTCGGCCACCGCCACATCGGACGGTGCCCCGCCAGCCGCTGCTCGGTCAGCTGCTGCTCGGTCCACGCGAATCCTTCCCCTGACGCCGCCATGAACAGCGGCACCCCGCAACAGGTACGGATTTCGCGTCTTCCCGGATGAGTACCGGCGATAACTACTTAGCGTTACGGTCGGCCGGGGCGGACCAGGCCCCGCCGGGTGGCGATCGCGACCGCCTCGAGCTGGCTGTGCGCGCCGAGTTTGGCCAGCACCGCCTTCACGTAGCCCCGGCACGTGTGCAGGCTGATGCCGAGCCGCCGGGCGATGGCCCGCGCGTCGAGGCCGGCCGCCATGAGCTGGAGTACCTCGTCCTCACGCGCCGTGAGGCCGCCGCCGCGGGGGCCGACGACCGGGCTGGTGCTGCGCAGCAGCCGGGCCAGGATGTCGGTGGAGACGGTCATGCCGCCGCCGTGCGCCGTCCGCAGCGCGTTCAGCACGTCGCCGAGAGCGCCGTTCTTGGACAGGAAGCCGGCCGCGCCGGCCGCCGTGGCCCGGCCGACCAGAGCCTGCTCCTCGGAGGCAGTGAGGATCACCACACGGGTGTCCGGCTGGCGCACGCGAAGCAGTTCCGCGATGGCAATACCGTCCGCATCGGACAAATCGGGGTCGAGCAGGATCACGTTCGGCTTGAGCTCCGCCGCCAGCCGCAGCGCCTCGGCACCCGTGAGCGCGTGGCCCACGTACTGGAGGTCGGGCTGCCCGGCCAGGGCATGTCCCAGCAGCTCGGCGAACGTCTGGTGGCCGTCCACGACGAGAACGCTGATCGCATCGCCGTTAATCATGCGCCACCTTTCTCTCAACCGGACCCGTGGAAGTCTAAGGAGTACCGGCTCTCATCTTTGCCCTACCAATAGACGGCGGCGGCACCGGGCCGGATCCGTTCCACCGGTACGCCCGATGATCGGTTGAGGCCAAGCGGCCGTGATCACCAGTCTTTCGGGTGATTCGACCCCCCGCATTGGGGCTTGCCGCCCTGGCTTCCTCGCTTGCAAAGTTCCGAAACATGTTCGACATCCAGCTTTTCGGCCGCGTCGAGGTCCGAACCAGAGGGATCCTCCTGGTCGGTCCCGATTTCGGCGGAGATCGCCAGCGCCACCTGTTCGCCCTGCTCGCGTTGCGGGGTCCGCAGTCGACGGCGGAGCTGGCGGAGACGCTGGAAGAAAAGAAGAAAGACATCGAGTCGGACATGTCGGCCCTCCGGACCACGATGGAGCCGGTCGTCCGCCACCACCGTGGACGCTGGTCGCTCGACCCCGACCAGGTGCGAGTCGACGTCCACCGCTTCGACGAGCTGATCGCCGCCGCCGAGGGCCGCCCGGCCGACCGCGCGGCCAAGCCGCTGACGGCGGCCGCCTTCCTGGCCACCCGTCCCCTGCTCGAGGACGAGGACGTGCCGTGGGCGGCCGAGGCGCGCGCCGAATACCGCGCGAAGCTCGTCATGGCCAGCGCCGGGAGCAGCACAATCACTGTGTGAAGGTCGAGACCACGCTCCTGCCCGTCCCGCTGGCGCCGGAGATCCGCCTGTATCTCGCCGACCGTGGGGTCGGCCTGTTCGATCTGACCGGCGGCGAGTTCCGCAGCGACGAGCCGCCGCCGTTCTGGGCCTTCGTCTGGGCCGGCGGCCAGGCCCTGGCCCGCTACCTGCTCGACCATCCGGGCACGGTCGCCGGCCGGTCGGTGCACGATCTGGCCACCGGCAGCGGCGTCGCCGCGATCGCGGCCGCCCTGGCCGGCGCGGCCACCACCGCCGCCACCGATCTCGATCCGGCCGCCGCCGAGGCCGCCCAGCGCAACGCCGCGGCCAACGGCGTCACCCTGAGTACGCAACCCCCGGCCACCACCGACCTTCTCCTCGCCGGCGACGTCTTCTACAGCCCCGCGGTCGCCCCGGCCATGACGGCCACCCTGCGCGCCGCCCGCCGAGAAAACACCGAGGTCCTGGTTGGGGACCCCGGCCGGGGGTACTTCCCGGAACGGCTCTTCGAAAGAGTGGCCGAGTACGTCGTGCCCGTGCCGGCCGCGCTGGAGGAGACGGAGACGCTCGTCACAGGCGTCTGGCGTATGCGCTGATCGTCACCCTCGGTCGACCAAATCGAGATGCTTTCACCAACCAATCAGTTGTAGTGTGCACGCATCCAATAGACCTACCTCAGGACGGCCCGCCGTGGACGCGCTCCCGCAATTAGCCGAGGAACTTGTGCGGTTCCACCGACTCGCGACGCGGAGCAGGAGCATCCTCAGTGTCGGAGACCTCGGTGCGGAGTTCTCCGCCCTGATGCTGCTGTTCCCGCTGCGGCACCGGGGTCCGATGCGCGCCACCGACGTGGCCGAGATCAAGCAGGCCGCCCCCTCCACGATCAGCCGTCAGGTGGCGCAACTGGTGAAGGCGGGCCTCGCCCGCCGCGAGGCCGACCCGGTGGACGGCCGGGCGTCACGACTCGCCATCACCGACGCCGGGCTCGCCGCCTGCGAACAGCTCGAGCAGGCGCGCCAGGCCTGGCTCCGCGAGGCGCTCGACGGGTGGCCGGAAGACCGGATCGCCACCTTCGCCGGCCTCTTCGAACAATTCAACAGCTCGGTCGAGGCGCTCCTGCGCCACGATCCGGCCGCGACACCACCACCACGGGAGAACGCGTGAGCAACCCCACGACGAAACCATCGGCCGTGGAATTCACCCACCGGCAGATCCTCACCATCCTCGGCGGCCTGATGATGGGCATGTTCCTCGCCGCGCTGGACCAGACCATCATGGCGACGGCCACCCGTACGATCGCCGACGACCTGCACGGCTTCAACATCCAGGCCTGGGCCACCACGGCCTTCCTGATCACGTCGACGATCTCGACCCCGCTGTACGGCAAGCTCTCCGACCTGTACGGCCGTCGCCCGTTCTTCCTGTTCGCCATCGGCATCTTCGTGGTCGGCTCGTTCCTCTGCGGCCTCTCCCAGAACATGTACGAGCTGGCGGCGTTCCGCGCCATCCAGGGCATCGGCGCCGGCGGCCTCATGTCGCTGGCCCTGGCGATCATCGGCGACATCGTGCCGCCCCGCGAGCGCGCCAAGTACCAGGGTTACTTCCTGGCCGTCTTCGGCACCGCGAGCGTGCTCGGCCCGATCCTGGGCGGCTTCTTCGCGGGTGCCGACACCATCCTGTGGGTCGACGGCTGGCGCTGGGTCTTCTACCTGAACGTCCCGATCGGCATCGCGGCCATGGCCGTCGTGGCCCGGGTGCTGCACCTGCCGCACACCCGCGTCGACCACCGCATCGACTGGCCCGGCGCGGTCGCCCTGATCGTCGGCCTGGTGCCGCTGCTGACCGTGGCCGAGCAGGGCCGCGACTGGGGCTGGGACTCGGGGCGGGCGTTCGCCTGCTACATCATCGGCGCGATCGGCCTCGTCGCGTTCGTGCTCGCCGAACGGGCGTACGGGGACGAAGCTCTGCTGCCTTTGCGGCTCTTCCGTAACCGGACGATCGCCGTCGGCGCCACCTCCAGCACGATCCTCGGCATGGCCATGTTCGGCGGCCTGATGACCGTGCCGCTGTACCTGCAGATCGTGAAGGGCTCGTCGGCCACCATGGCCGGCCTGCAGATGATCCCGTTCGTCTTCGGCATCATGTCCGGCTCGATCATCTCCGGCCAGCTCATCGCCCGGACCGGCCGCTACCGCATCTTCCCGATCATCGGCAGCACGCTGATGGTGGCCTCGCTCGGCCTGTTCGCCACGATCGGCGCCGACACCCCGCTCTGGCGCACCATGCTGATCATGGTGCTGATGGGCCTCGGCCTGGGCGGCAACATGCAGCCCATGATCACGGCGGTGCAGAACGCGGTCTCGCCGCGGGAGATCGGCGTGGCGACCAGCTCGGTGACGTTCTTCCGCTCGATGGGCGGCACCCTGGGCACCGCGATCTTCTTGTCGGTCCTGTTCAACGTCCTGCCCGGCAAGATCAGCGACGCCTTCACGGCGGCCCGCGCGACGCCCGAGTTCCAGCAGGCCCTGCAGGCCAACCCGGCCCAGGCGCAGACGCTCCAGCAGGCGACCGCCGGCGGCGGCGACCTGAACGACACGTCGTTCCTGAGCAAGCTCTCGGACGTGATCGCCCACCCGTTCAAGGTCGGCTTCTCCGACGGCATCCAGATCGTCTTCCTGCTGGCCCTGGCCGTCATGGTCATCGGCCTGATCGTCGTCTTCTTCCTGCCCGAGATCCCGCTGAGCCTGCGCTCGGCCCAGCAGCAGCGGGCCGACGACATCCTGGCCGCCGAGAACAGCGACGGCGTCCCCGGCGAGGTAGGCGCGGGCCCACTGCGCGACAATCCGGCCGAGGTAGGCGCGGGCTCACTGCGCGACAAGCCGGCTGAGGGCGGCGCGGGCCTGCTGAGCGACAAACCGGGCGAGGCTGAGGCGGGCCTGCTGCGCGACAAGCCGGCCGACGCCGAGGCGGGACCGCTGAGCGACGAACCGGGCGAAGTCGAGGCGGGAACGCTGCGCGACAAGCCGGGCACGACGGAGGCAATTCGCTGACGGCGTTTCAGTGACACGGGAGGCGGGGACATTCCGCCTCCCGTTTCGCATTTCCGGCGCGTGGGCGGGCCTGTGGATAACTCGAGGGCCCGGCGAGGCGGCGCAGTAGCGTTGCGGCATGGCTGTTGTGAAGATCAACGCGATTGACGTTCCCGAGGGCGCCGGCCCCGAGCTGGAGAAGCGGTTCGCCGCCCGGCAGGGCGCCGTGGAGAACGCGCCCGGTTTCCTGTCGTTCGAGCTGCTGCGCCCGGTCGCGGGCGAGACCCGCTACTTCGTTTACACGCGCTGGGAGACCGAGGAGGACTTCCAGGCCTGGTCGGCCGGCAGCGGCCGCGCCGCCCACTCCGGCGAACGCGCCAAGCCCGTAGCCAGCGGCGCGTCCCTGCTCGAGTTCGACGTCGTCCAGCGCGTCGACAAGGCCTGACGCATCCCCCTGCCGTGCGCTCCTGAGACGTGCCGGGCGGCCGCCGTGACCAGCCGATCAGCCACGACGTGCGGGCGTGCTTCTGAGACGTGCCGGCCCGCTCTTGAGACGTTCCGGGCGCGCTTGTGAGACGTTCCGGGCGCGCTTGTGAGACGTGCCGCGCTCCCCAGGCGTGGCGGGCGCGCTCTCAAACGTGCCGGGTCCGCTTCTCAGACGTGCCGTGCTTCCCAGGCGTGGCGGGCAGGCGCGCTCTCAAACGGGCCGGGTCCGCTTCTCAGACATGCCGGCGCGCTCTTGAGATGGGCCGGGGCGCTTCTGAGACGAGCCGGCGCGCTCTTGAGATGGGCCGGGGCGCTTCTGAGACGTGCCGCGCGCACTCCCCGGGCGTGGTGGGCGCACGCGCTTCTCACGCGTGACGCGCTGCCCCTTCGGGCCTGACCGTGCCCTTCAAGCGTGGCGGGCGGACGCGCTTCTCACGCGTGAGGGGCCCCTTCGGGCCTGACGGACGTGCCCTTCAAACGGGACGGGCGTGCCTGTCAGGCGTTGCGGGCGGCGGCGGTGACGAGGCGGTCGGCTACGGCGTGGCGGTCGAGGCCGAGGCGCTGGGCGGTGTCGCGGAGGACGTCGTGGGCCTCGCGGACGCCGCAGCCGCGCTGGGCGATGATGACGCCGATGGCGTGGTCGACGGTGGCGCCGGCGCTGAGGGCGTCGCGGCGGCGTAGCTCGTCGAGCAGGACCTCGGCCTGGTTGGCCAGGGCCATGGCGGTCAGCAGGCGGTCGGGGCCGGGCGCGCCGGGCTCGTCGAAGTAGAGGCTGAGGGCGCCCACCTCGGCCCGGGGGAGGTCGAGGGGTACGGCGGCGACCGCCCGTATGCCCTCGGCGCGCGCGGCCTCGGCCAGTTCGGGCCAGCGCTGGTCGGCGGCCAGGTCCGGGACCGTGACGAGGGTGCGGGTGCGGGCGGCTTCGAGGCCGGGGCCGGTGGTGCCCTGTGCGTACTGGAGGGCGTCCACGCCCGCGCCGGCGGGGCCGTGACCGGCCTGGGAGACGGGGGCGCCCTCGCCGATCAGGGCCACCGAGCAGCGGATCGTGCCGGGCACCGCTCCCGCGGTGAACTCGGCGAGCCTGTCCAGGGCCGGCGTGAAACCCTCGGCCGAGAGCAGCCGGGCCGACAGCTCGTGCAGCAGGCCCGCCAGTTCCAGCGGGTGGGGGCCGGCCGGGGGCGGGGTCGCGGGTGTGCGGGTGCGCCCGGGCCGGGTGAGAACTCGGGCGGGTCCACGCTGCGGGGGCGAAACCCGGCGATTTGGGGCAGGCACGCGGGGCATCCTGCCATGACCATCGACGAACACGTAAGTCTTGTGCCTCTACCGGGTGGTTTCGCCGTTTTGGGCGGCCTGACCGGAGCTGCGCTGCTCCAGGAACGAGTCGGGGGCCGCGCCCGGGTTCTCCTCGCGCTCGTCCGACTCCGCGAGGATCGCTTCCGCCTGCGCCCGCGGGTCGTCGCTGCCCCCGCTCACCCGCTCCTCGGGGAGCAGATCGGCGGCGCGCTGCCCGATCCGGTCATCAGTCATGGGAGATCGAGTACCCGCGCGGACGGGGGTCGCAAACCGCCGAGGAAAAGGTTGCGCCGCCCCCGGCGGACCGGGAGCGGCGCGATGTCGGTGTGCAGGTCGCCTCGCGGCGAGTGGCTCATCACGGCTCCAGCCGAACGGTATTCCGTGAAGGCAATGGGTGAGGCCCGGGGACACTGGGCACACCGACATCTGCTCTCAACGGTCGGAACGCGGGCCTGATTCCATTAGCCCATGTGACGCCGGTCACAGAGTTTGCCCTGGGGTACGAGGGGTAGTCCTCCGGCCGTGAGCGATGAGTTTCGTGAGCTGGACACCTTCCTGGACGACGCCTTCGACGCACAGGAGCGGCTCAGCAGCGCCGACCTCCAGCGGCGGGCGATCGCGTCCGATCTGCCGGCCACCGCGATGACCCGGATCGACGCGCTTCCGGAGGGCGAGTACGCGCAGGACGAGGCCGCGGAAGCGCTCCGGGCCCTCGAAGTCTGACCAGGGAGAGGTACGGGCGTGGAGCCGATCGGCGATCCGGACGAGCAGGAAGACTTCGCGGCGGAGCACGACTCCACGGCCGTGGACGAGCAGATCACCGCGGACGAGGACGACGGCGAGACCGAGGGGCCCCGCGGGTGGTCCGGCCTCGAGCAGGACGGACCACCCTGAGGCTCAGTCCTTTTCCGCCGCGTGCTTGGCGATGTCGTACGCCATCTGCAGGAAGTCGGAGACGGCGGTGGCCGTCAAGGTGGTGGCGGCCAGCCGGGTCAGGCGCGGCGCCAGGACCAGGCCGCCGGTGAGGCCGGTGGCCACCCAGACCGCCAGGCAGAACGGGCACGTGATGAGCTCGCCGACGCCGTGCTTCAGGGAGCTGTGCTGGTCGCGTACCTCTTCGTTGAGTTCCGCCGCCCCGGCCGGCTCGCTGTAGCGGGTGAACGGGGCCCTCAGCGGGCTGGTGACCGCGTCCTTGGCGATCAGCCGGCTCAGCTTGTGGGTGGCTATGGACAGGAGGGCCACGTCGCCCAGCGAGGGGCGTTCGGGCGCCGGCTTGCCGGTGACCTTCGCGGCCGCGGCCAGGCTGGCGGCCAGGGCGGTGAAGGTTCCCATGGCGGCGAGATAGCCGGCGAGCGGGCGATGTTCGTGCGGGGCGTACGACTGGCCGACGCGCGCCAACCGGGCGCGCAGCGTCTCGGTCAAGAAATTCTCCTAGCTAGAAGTCCTGGGTGAGGCGGTCCGGGTCCACCTCGCGCCCGGGATAGCGGGCCATGTACTCGGTCTCGAGCTCGGCGGTCCGCTTGAAGTGGTTCGCCAATGCCGCGTCGGGGCCGTGCCGCAGGGTGGCGAGCCGCGTGCGATAGAGGCTGGACAGCTCGCGGAACAGGTCCTCGTCCCCCAGTCCGGCGGGGTCGATCCCGTTCTCCATGAGCGGCGCCGAGGCATCCCGGGCGTCGGTCATCGTGCACCTCCGTAGACGACGTGGCCTTGCTGTGCTCCGACGGTTGCCCATGCGGACGGGGGTCAAACCCACGCCGGTACGCTCAAGGGCATGAAGGGCCTGTGGACTCCGGCGTGGATCGCCCGCCATGTCCTGGCGCTGGTCCTGTTCCTGGGGTGCCTGGTGCTGGGCTGGTGGCAGTTCACCCGGGCGAGCGGCGGCAACGCGATCAGCTGGGGCTACACGTTCGAATGGCCGGTCTTCGCGGGTTTCGTGGTCTTTCTCTGGTGGCGCGAGGTGCAACTGGCCCGGCGCAAGCTCGACCCGGCGCGCGGTGACGAGCCCGAGCCCGAAAGGCTTCCAGGTACGGCTGTTACGGTCGGCCGGCCGGTCCGGGTGGCCGTGCGCCCCGCCGCGGACGCCGAAGATCCCGAGACGGCCGCCTACAACGACTATCTGGCCTGGCTCAAGGCCCACCCGGGGGCCCGGCCGGGCGATTACCCGGGCCCGAAGTAGAGAAGAAGGACGTGCCACTGTGCAGGGTGCCCTGACCCGCTACCGGATCATCGCCTACATCGTCGGCGTGGGGCTGCTCGCGCTCGTCGTGGTCGGCATGCCGCTGAAATACCTCGGTGACAACGACACCGTGGTCGCGATCGTCGGCCCGGCACACGGCTTCCTGTTCATGGTCTACCTTGTCCTGACCTTCGACCTGTCGCGCCGGGCCGGCTGGGGTTTCCTCCGCATGATCGGCGTGATGCTGGCCGGCACGATCCCGTTCCTGTCTTTCTGGGTCGAGCGCAAGGTCAGCAAGCAGTGGATTCCGCAGCGTGCGGCGGAGCTTGCGAATAGTCCGGCTTGAGAGGCACCATCAACACATTGTCCTCGCCGAATGACTATCCGTTATCGGGATCAATGACGCATAGCGGTCCACAGTCTTAAATCACTCTGTGACCACTTGCATTTGATGTTTCCCCCGATAAGTTAATGCGGTTGGTCCGGTCCGCAGCCACTCCCCTCGGTGGCGCCGGCCAGCGCCGCTCAATCCGTCGTGGCGACGACCCGCTCTCCCCCGAGCGCGTTTAAGACCTGCGATGGGGCCGGGGATCGCGTCTCTGGGGTGAGTCCGCGCAAGCGGTAGGGCGTTCTTCCCGCCCGACTGAGCCTCGGAAAACAGGGACAGCCAACCCGGTAGGCGGCCAAGCGGAAGAAAGGCCACTAAACCGGTGCCACACCTCCGTACGAGGCTTCGGGTGCTCGCCGTCGCGGCCATGGCAGTCGCGATGACCGGGTCTCTGGCGACAGCCGCCCACGCGGCTCCGTCCACGAGCGAGCTCACCAAGAAGATCGAGGCGGCGTCCAACCAGCTCGAGGACATCACCGAGAACTACAACAAGATGAACATCAGCCTGAAGAAGACGATCGCGGACGAGAAGAAGCTCGCGGCGTCTCTGGCTCCCGCGCAGGCGGCGCTCAAACAGGCGAGTGCGCGGGTCGGCACTCTCGCCGCGACGTCGTACATGCAGGGCCGGGTCGGGCCGATGACCGCGCTGCTGTCCGGCGAGGGACAGGACGACCTGGTCGACAAGATCAACTACCTCGACCAGATCTCCCGGGCCAACCAGCGCGACATCGACTCGTACACCGAGGCGACCCAGAACTTCAGCGCCCGCCAGGCCGCCCTCAAGGCGACCCAGGCCAAGCAGACCGCTCAGGTCAACGCTCTGGCCGCCCGCAAGGCGAGCATCCAGAAGGACGTCAAGAAGCTGTTGGCCATGCGCACCCAGGCCTACGGTCAGGCGCAGGAAGCCACCAGCAAGTACAACGGACCGGTCCCGACCATCCCGGGCTCGGCCGGCAAGGCGGTCTCCTTCGCCTACGCCCAGCTCGGCGAGGCGTACGTGTTCGGCTCCGACGGCCCCAACACCTGGGACTGCTCGGGTCTGACCTCGGGCGCGTGGGCGGCGGCCGGCAAGTCGCTGCCGCACAACACGGAGGCCCAGTGGGGCCAGGTGGCCCATATCAGCCGGTCCGAGCTCGAGGCCGGCGATCTGGTGTTCTACCGAAGTCTCGGCCACGTGGGCATCTACGTGGGCGGCAACATGATCATCCACGCGCCGCACACCGGCTCGGTGGTCAAGAAGGTCTCGATCGACATCATGTCGCCGTACGGCTACGGACGCGTCAAGTAGCGTCAGGCACGGCAAAGGCCGGTACCCCTCGCGGGTACCGGCCTTTCGTGTCTCAGGAGACGGGGGGGTGTCGTTTCTCAGGCGGCCTGAAGGCCCTCGGCCCGGGCCAGCTCACGGAGCCGGCCGAGCGCCTGGATCTCGAGCTGGCGGATGCGCTCGCGGCTGAGCGAGAAGCGCGAGGCCACCTCGGTCAGCGAGTGCTCCCGGCCGTCCTCGAGGCCGTAGCGCGCCCGCATGATGCCGGCCGAACGGTCGTCGAGGTGGTTGAGCAGACCCTCGATGCGCTGCCGCTCGAGCGCGGTGAGAACGATGTCCTCGGGCGAGGGGGCGTCGCTGTCGGCGACCAGGTCGCCGAGGTTGGTGTCGCCGTCGTCGCCGACCGGCGTGTCGAGGGACACCGTGTCCTGGGCCCAGCGGGTGAGCTCGTTGACCCGCTCGACGGTGACGCCCAGCGCCGCCGCGACCTGCTCGGGCTCGGGGTCGCCGCCCAGCTCACGAACGAGCTGACGGGTCACGTTGCGCATCCGGTTGACGTCCTCGACCAGGTGCACGGGAAGGCGCACCGTGCGCTCCTGCTGGGCGATGGCCCGGCTGATCGCCTGACGGACCCACCAGGTCGCGTACGTCGAGAACTTGTAGCCGCGCTCGTAGTCGAACTTCTCGACCGCGCGGACCAGGCCGGTGTTGCCCTCCTGGATCAGGTCGAGCATCGGCATGCCGGAGCGCACGTAGCGCCGGGCGATCGAGACGACCAGTCGCAGGTTCGCGCGGATGAACAGGTCCTTGGCCTTCTGGCCCTCGGTGACCAGCCGCTCCAGCTCCTCGCGGCTCACGCCGCGCTTGCTCTCGCCGCTGTCGAGAAGGAACTCGGCGTACAGGCCGGCCTCGATAGACTTGGAGAGCTCGACCTCACGTGCGGCGTCCAGCAGCGGTGTCCGTGAGATCTCGTGCAGGTAGACGCCAACGAGGTCGCGCTCCTCGGCAACCTGATCGGTCCTCAAGACGGTGCTCTTCTCCACGTTGCCCACGGTCCCCTCATTGCCATCACTACTAACCCCGCTACGGGCGATACCTGTGTCCATCAGTTCCTCCCCGTAACGTCCGCAGTTCGCACATTGCGGTTACTGGCATCTACACAACAAATTGCTGCCTGTACTGATTCCGGCTGGTGGGTCGAAAGTGTCACGAATGCCTGGGTGATAGCTGAGAGCCCAGTGCGTACTTGCTGAGCAGGCCCGCTCTGGCGGCATTCCCACGCGCCCTTGTTGTCGGCAGCGCTGACAGACGCTTACCCGTCGCTCGTCTCATGACACCACCGGCTCCTCATTGATCACAGCGACGGGCATCACCAATGACCTTGGGACCCTCGTCACCACCCTGTACGGCCGAGTGGCTTCCCGGGTTCAGGTGGTGGATCGTCAGGTTCGCGACGGGCTTGAAACAAAAGCAACATCGAAAAGATCCCGAGGCGTTGACCGAACGGGACCACCTGCCACAATGCGGCACACGGCGGCGCAGTTCACTCGCCCGCACGGGTGATGCACCGGCGAGTGACCCACTGTTCGACAACGGTTCGGCCCGGCCGGACCATCCGGACGCGCGGGGTGACGAAAAACACAGCGGAGGACATATGAGCGAGAGCACGGTTCTGATCACCGGCGGGGCCGGGGCGATCGGGTCGGCGGCGGTGGAGAGGTTTCTGGCCGAGGGGTGGCGGGTGGTCACGCCGGTCCGTCCGGGGTCGTCCGGACGGCTGCCGAAGGGTGCCCTGGCGGTGGAGGCCGACCTTCAGAACGAGACGGAAGTCACGGCCGCGATCGAGGTGGCTGCGGCCGAGACGGGCGCCCCACTGCGCGCGGTGATCAATCTGGCCGGCGGGTTCACGGTCGGCAAGTTGATCGCCGAGACGCCGATCGCCGGGCTGGACGCGATGCTGACGGCCAACCTGCGGCCGACGTATCTGGTCACCGCGGCCGCCCTGCCCCACCTGGTGGCGGCCGGCGGCGGCTCGGTGGTCTGCGTGGCCGCGCGGGCGGCGCTGGCGCCGTTCGCGGGCGGGTCGGGCTACGCGATCTCCAAGGCGGCCGTGATCGCCTTCGCCGACGCGGTGGCGGCCGAGTACCGGGGCCAGGGCGTGCGGGCCAACACGATCCTGCCCGTGATCGTGGACACGCCGGCCAACCGGCGGGACATGCCGGACGCGGACTACAGCAAGTGGCCGAGCACCGACGACATCGCCTCGGTGCTGCTCTTCCTGGCCTCCGACGCCTCCAAGGCGACCAGTGGGGCGAAACTGCCCGTCTAAAGAAGCTCGGCGAACTGGTAGCCGAGGACGGTGAGCATGCCGGCGAGCGCGGCCGCGCCGGCCAGGAGCAGGCCGCGGCGCCGGGCCACCGGGCGGGTGGCGAGCGCGGCGTGCAGGGCGGCCGAGACCTCGTCGGGCGTCCCGTTGGCGTCGATCACCACGAAGGAGCCGAACTCGGGCAGGGAGCGGTACGCGGCGTCGGCGGCGTTCAGGTAGGCCATCGACTCGTGGTCGTAGCCGCGGGCGTCGATCCGCCGCTGGGCCACCGCCGGGTCGACGGCCAGCAGGAACGTCACGTCGGGGCGGGGGAAGAGGCGGTAGGCGAGGCGGGCGCGGCGCTCGGCGGCCGGGTGGGCGCCCCGGGCGCGCAGGCTCGCGTACTGGCAGAAGGCGTATCTGTCCATGACCACCACGCCGCCGGTGAGCACCCGCCACAGCAGCGTGCGGAGCATGGCCAGCCAGCGCAGCACCGACTCCACGAAGAGCATCGCGCGGCGGCCGATCAGATCCTCCGCGTCGCGCTTGCCGAGCCGCACGGCGAGTTTGCCGACCCAGTGCCGGCCCCCGGCGTTGCGCCGGTAGACAGCGGGCAGGCCGGCCGCGGCCAGCTCATCGGCCAGGCGGTGGGCCTGCGTCGTCTTGCCGGAGCCGTCGATGCCGATCAGGGCGATCGTACGAAGGGTCATGCCAACCAACGGTAACCGGCAGGTGCACATCCGGTTTCCCCGCGACGGCGCTCCCGCCCGTACCAAAATGGGGGTTGCAGTGGGTTTTGCCCGAAGATCCCCGAGGTCGGCGGTTCAAACGCGGGGGCGCCCGGGTAGTCGTAATCGGCACGGGACCGCATACGCCGACAGGGGGATTACGTCATGCCGCACCAGGTGGACGAGGGCCTGGCCACCACACTGAAGAAGGTCGCCTCGACGCTCAAGGCGGCCGGCATCCCGTTCGCACTGGGCGGGAGCTTCGCGGTGTGGGCGCACGGCGGCCATTCGAGCGACCACGACGTCGACTTCCTGCTCCGCGAGCAGGACAAGGAGCAGGCGCTGGCCGAGCTGTCCAAGGCCGGTTTCCGCACCGAGCAGCCGCCGGAGGACTGGCTGGTCAAGGTGTACGACGACGAGCGGATGGTCGACCTGATCTACCGGCCGGTGGAGACGCCGGTGACCGACGAGACGCTGCGCGACACCGAGCAGATCTCGGTCGAGGCCATCTACATGCCGGTGCTCTCGGCCAGCCAGCTGATGATCCATAAGCTGCTCAGTTACAGCCAGCACTACTGCGATTTCGCCACCGGACTGCCCGTGGCCCGCTCGCTGCGCGAGCAGATCGACTGGGACCGGGTCCGCCGGGAGACGAGGAAGTCACCCTACGCCGAGGCGTTTCTGATCCTGCTGGACCGGCTGGACGTCGTCCCGCTCCCGGAAGCGCTCGCGTCCAAATGAAGGGGCCGGGTATGACGAACGACATCGATCTCGAGGCCGAGATCCAGCGGCTGCTCACCGAGCACGACCGGATCGCCGAGCAGGGCATCACGGTCCAGCGCCGGGAGCACTCGATCGTGCTGGGCGGCGAGGTGGAGAGCGCGCAGCGCCGGGACGAGATCTGCCGCCAGATCACCACCCGCTTCCCCGAGGTGGAGATCACCTGCGACATCGGCATCACCCGGGCCCAGGCGCCCAGTGAGGTGGAGGAGATTTCATGATCCGGATCGCCGCCGTGGGCGACGTCCACGTGGACAAGGACGTGGTGGGCCGGTACCGGCCCGCCCTCGAGGAACTGCCGGACCGCGCCGACGCGCTGCTCGTGGCCGGGGACCTCACTCGGCACGGCACGGTCGAGGAGGCCCGGTGCTTCGCCAAGGAGTTCGGTGGCCTGGCCGTTCCGGTCGTCGTGGTGCTCGGCAACCACGACCACCAGAGCGACCAGCAGGACCAGGTCACCGACGTGCTCCAGGAGTCCGGCATCACCGTGCTGGAGGGCACCGCGACGGTGCTGGAGATCAACGGGCACCGGCTCGGCATCGCCGGCAGCAAGGGCTTCGGCGGCGGGTTCGCCGGGGCGTGCGCCAGCAACTTCGGCGAGCGGGAGATGAAGGACTTCGTCGGCACCACCGAGCGGTACGCGGCCGCGCTGCGCGAGGCCCTGCACTCGGTCGAGGCGGACGCGCTGGTGGCGCTGACCCACTACGCGCCGGTACCCGAGACGCTGGTCGGCGAGCCGCTGGAGATCTACGCCTTCCTCGGCTGCTATCAGCTCGGCCAGGCGATCGACTCGGCGCCGACGGCCCTCGCCCTGCACGGGCACGCACACCACGGATCGGAGCGCGGCCGTACGCCGGGAGGGGTGCCCGTACGCAACGTCGCGCACCCGGTGATCAAGCAGGCGTACAACGTGTATCAGCTGCTCAGCGGCGAGATCGAATCGTCACTTACGACCGTCGGATAAACACGTTTCCGAAATCGGGCACTCGGGTATCCCAGGTGCATGGACGTACTCCTTTGGATCCTCGCAGTCATTCTGGTGGTCGCCGGCATCCTGGCCCTGTTCCGGCGTCAGCTCCTCTGGGGAATCGTGCTGATCATCGTGGGCCTGCTGGTCGGCCCCGGCGGCGTCAGCATCTTCACCTGATCCCCCGCTCCCACAAACTAAGTCCCCCGGCAAACCACAGAGCCGGGGCCACCTGAACGGGTGGCCCCGGCTCCTCTCGTAGGGGTGCCGCACTCGCCGTGCGATGGCCTTCTCCCGATTCCTGACTGAATCACTCGCGGAAATCTTTCGATCTTTTCTCGCGAGGTGGCTCTGTCGTGGCCGAGGTACATCACTTCACGTACGGCGTCTTCAATCCGCTCGCCGCCTACCTGCTGGCCTTCCTGGGCTCGTTCTTCGGTCTGCTGGGCACGGCGCGGGCGCGGGACGCCCGTACCCGCGGCCGGCGTAACCGGTGGCTGGTCATCTCCGCGTTCGCGATCGGCGGGGGCGCCATCTGGCTCATGCACTTCGCCGCCATGCTCGGCTTCGAGGTGCCGGACAGCCCGGTGCGCTTCGACATCCCGATGACCGTGCTGAGCCTGGTCTTCGCGGTCGCCGCGGTCGGCACCGGCCTGCTGATCGTCGGGCACGGCCGGCGCAGCCTGCCCAAGATCATCGCGGCCGGCGTGCTCACCGGCGGCGGCGTGCTGGCCATGCACTACACCGGCATGTACGGCATGCACGTGGCCGGCGAGATGCGCTACAACCTGGCCCTGGTCGTCGCGTCGGCGATCATCGCGGTGGTCGCGTCGACGGTGGCGCTGTGGTTCGCCGTCTCCGTCCGCGGCTGGGCGACGATCTGCGGCGCCGCGGCCATCATGGGCGTGGCGGTCTGCGGCATGCACTACACGGGCATGGCCGCGATGTCGGTGCACCTGGACCCGCTCGGCACGGCCCCGGTCGACGGCTTCCGGCCGCTCACCATGATCGTGCCGATCACGCTGATCACCGCCGCCACCATCGTCGGGGTCGCCCTCAGCGCGCTCCAGGCGATGACCGAGGAGGAGTTCACCGACGGCGCCGGTACGCCACGACGGGGTGTGCACGCCGAGAACGCCGGCGTCCCGTGGTCGCTCAAGCAGGCCACGATCGCCGCGCCGACCGTGCGGCGGCCCTCGCCGCGCCCGGTTCCCGTGCGGACCACCACCAACGGCTGACGTGTCCGGTACGTTCTCGGCATGGCGCCACGGATGTTGCTGTCGATGCCGCTGCACGCGATCACCGAGGTGTATGGCGAAGCCGGCCTCCGCGAGCGGTTGCTGCTCGAACTGGAGTCGTTCCCGGCCGGTGAGCGGGAGCGCCTGGGCGAGGCGCTCGAGCTGGCCGCGAAACTGCACGCCGACGACCGGCGGGTGCGCGAGCCGTACCTGAACCACCTGCTCCGGGTCGCCATCCGGATCATCAAGTACTACGGGGTCCGGGACGTGGACGTGCTGACCGCGGCCCTGCTGCACGACGCCGTCGAGGACCACCCGGCCGAGCTGGCCGGGCGGTCGAGCGGCACCCATCAGGAGCTGACCGACGCGGCGATCGCCGAACTGGCCCGCCGCTTCGGTCCCCGCACGGCCGAGTTGGTCCGCTCGGTCACCAACCCGGAGTACGACCGCGACCGGGACCGCCACGAGCAGTACCGGCAGCACGTGGCGGACAGCCTGGAACGCGACCCGTGGGCCCGGGTGATCAAGGTCTCGGACTTCACCGACAACGGGGTGGGCGTGGTCCACACGACGCCGGAGAAGGCGTTCAAGGCGGCCGTGAAGTACCGCCCGCTCGTGCCCAAGCTCCGCGAACTGGTCGGCCGCCCGGACACCCCGCTGTCGATAGCGGCCAAGGACCACATCCTGGACCAGCTCGACCTGGCCGAGGAGCGTTTCGCCGCCATCCTCGACGATTAGCCTGGGCATATGCCCCGCACTGAACACTGGTGGCGCGACGCCGTCATCTACCAGGTCTATCCCCGCTCGTTCGCCGACAGCGACGGCGACGGGATGGGCGACCTGCCCGGCATCACCGGGCGCCTGCCCTATCTGCGAGACCTCGGCATCGACGCCGTGTGGCTCTCCCCGTTCTACCCGTCCCCGCAGTACGACGCCGGCTACGACGTGGCCGACTACCGTGGGGTCGATCCCCGCTTCGGCGACCTCGGCGACGCCGACAAACTGATCGCCGAGGCACACCACCTGGGGCTCAAGCTCATCGTCGACCTGGTGCCCAACCACACCTCCAGCGAGCACGAGTGGTTCCGCGCGGCGGTGGCGGCGCCGAAGGGCAGCCCGGAGCGGGCGCGCTACATCTTCCGCGACGGCAAGGGACCGGACGGCTCGGAACCGCCGAACTCGTGGCAGAGCGTCTTCGGCGGCCCGGCCTGGGAGCGGCTGCCGGACGGTCAGTGGTACCTGCACCTGTTCGACGTCACCCAGCCCGACCTCAACTGGGACAACCCCGAGGTCCGGTCCGAGTTCGTGGACATCCTGCGGTTCTGGCTCGACCGGGGCGTGGACGGCTTCCGGGTCGACGTCGCGCACGGCCTGATCAAGGACAGAGACCTGACCGACTGGACGTCGACGAGCCAGATCCTGGGCGGTCTCGAGCCGGCCGGCCCGCCGCCGCCGATGTGGGACCAGGAGGGCGTGCACGCGATCTACCAGCAGTGGCGTTCCGTCCTGGACGAATATCCGGGCGGGCGCATCCTGGTCGCCGAGGCGTGGGTGCAGCCGGCGTCCCGGCTGGCCCGCTACGTGCGGCCCGACGAGATGCACCAGGCCTTCAACTTCCCGTACCTGGACGCGCCGTGGACCCCGGTGCGGCTGGCCGAGATCATCGACGAGTCGCTGGCGGCCAACGACGAGGTCGGCGCGACCACCACGTGGGTGCTGTCCAACCACGATGTGGTGCGGCACGCGACCCGGCTCGGCTACCCGGTCGGGCAGGCGCGGATGCACGGCATCGGCGCCGAGGACCCGCAGCCGGACACCGCGCTCGGCCTGCGCCGGGCCCGGGCGGCCACGCTGCTGATGCTCGGGCTGCCCGGCTCGGCCTACCTCTACCAGGGCGAGGAGCTGGGGCTGCCGGAGCACACGACGATGCCGGACGAGTTCCGGGAGGACCCGGCGTGGGAGCGCTCGGGGCACACCGAGCGGGGCCGGGACGGCTGCCGGGTGCCGTTGCCGTGGGAGGCGGACGCTCCGTCGTACGGCTTCGGGCCATCGGACAAGAGCTGGCTGCCGCAGCCGGCCGTCTGGGCCGAGTACGCCGCCGACCGTCAGCAGGGGGTTCCGGGTTCGACATGGGAGCTCTACCGGAACGCGCTGGCCGTCCGGCGCGAGCGCGGCCTGGGCGCCGGCACCTTCACCTGGTCGCGCAAATCGGACGAACTACTGGAATTTCGCAATAATTCTGCGTTGATTTTGACCAACTTTGGAGCGGACGCCGCTGAGCTACCGGCCGGGGCCACCGTCCTGCTGAGCAGCGAGCCCCTCGACGACGACGGGCGCGTCCCCACCGACGTCACCGTCTGGGCGGTGCTCTAGCCGGGCCGCGCGGGCCAGCAGGGCGGCGTGGGTGTCGGAGATGTCCTTCGCCACCGTCCTGCTGGCCAGCCAGAACATGACACCGGTGGGCACCCAGAACAGCTGGAAGGCGGCCAGCCCGACCGCGTAGTTCAGCGGCGGTGGGAACGCGCCGGCCAGCCCGCGGAAGGCCACCGCCACCATGGCGTTGCCACCGGCCCGGCCGAAGCCGTTGACCAGGTTGCCGAGGCTGTAGACGGTGCCGCGGTGCTCGGGCGGGTTCACGTCGGCGATCAGCGCGAACCAGTTCGGCGAGTTGGCCGAGGTGAGCATCAGCGCGAAGACGGCGGTGGCCAGGCAGAGGCCGACCGTGGGCGAGGTGAAGACGCTGCCCAGCACGGCGCCGACCACCGCGCCGGTGCCGGCGCCGTCCGGAACGTCGATCTCCATGGGCACGAAGAACAGCACGATGTAGAAGGGGACGGCGGCCAGGACGCCCACCGAGGCGACCAGTGCGCGGCCCCGGGGCGTACGCCGCTGAAGCCGGTCGCCGACCAGGCCGCCCACGATGGAGAGCGCGCCGCCGAGCTGGAAGAGCGTGGCGAAAGCGCTGCCGACCAGCACCGCCGTGCCGGCCGAATAGCCCTGGTCCTCGGCCCGGGACCGGAACAGGATGGGCAGCCAGACGAGCGAGCCCAGGGCGATCTGGGCCGTGCTGCCCTGCAGGATCAGCCAGATGTTGGTGCGGCGGCGCAGGATCAACGGCAGGTGGTCGTGGTGGATCCGCTCGTCGTAGTCGACACCGGCCAGCTCGGGCTGACTGTCGCCGCGGGGCACGTTGTACGTGAACAGGTAGGCGACAGTGGCGATCGTGCCGGCCACGGCGGTCACGAGGAACGGCTCGCGCCAGTCGGTGTGGCCGAGAAAGCCGCCGACCAGGGTGCCGGCGAGCGTGCCGACGCCCTGGGACAGACCCCAGAATCCCATCACGAGGCCGCGGCGGCGGGGTGAGATCAGGTCGCTGACCACGGCGAAGCTCACCGAGGCGACCGCGCCCAGGCCGAACGAGGCGACGATCTGGGCGAGCAGGAAGCTCGGATAACTGCCGGCCAGGCCGGACCAGGCGGTGCCGGCGACCCAGATCAGCGTGCCCACGATGAGCACCGGCTTGCGGTCGGTGCGGTCACCGGCGTACGCGAAACCGATCGCCGCCACCGCGCTGATCAGGAACATGATCGTGGTGGCGAGGGCGATGTGGCCCTCGCCGACCCCGAAGGCGTCCCCGATGCTGCCGTACAGCGGCGGCACCAGGCCGATGGCGACGTTGTCGAGCGAGGCGAGGACCACGAAGACCACCACGCTGTACGCGCGATGGGCGGTACCGCCTCTGCTCACCCGCAAAGGTTAGCGGGCGCGGTTGACAACCGCGTCTCGTGCGGCGGCGTACTGCTGCCGGATGAGGGGAACGGGCGTGGCCTCGTACGTCTCGGGCGCCTCGGCCGTCCACACAGGCGGCTCCTCGCCGCCGAGCGCGACCCACGCGGCCTGGCGCGCGGCGCCGTCGGCCACGTACTCGCCGGGCGGCGGAACCAGCACCGGCAGGCCGAACAGCTCGGGCGCGACGCGGCGGACCGCCTCGCTGCGCGCCCCGCCGCCGACGAGCACGATCCGGTTGGCCGTGGCGCCGTTGGCGACCAGCGCGTCGAGACCGTCGGCGAGCGCGCACAGCATGCCCTCGACGGCGGCCCGGGCCAGGTGGGCCGGGTCGGACGTCTTCAACGTCAGGCCGTGAACGGCGCCGGTGGCGTCCGGGCGGTTCGGCGTGCGCTCCCCCTCGAGGTACGGGATGAGCACGAGCCCGTCGGCACCGGCGGGTGCGCTGAGCGCGAGCCGGGACAGCTCGGCGTGGTCGACACCGAGCAGCTTGCCGGCCGCGTCGAGCACCCGGGCCGCGTTCAGCGTGACCACGATGGGCAGGAAGCGGCCGGTGGTGTCGGCGAACCCGGCCACCGTCCCGGTCGGGTCGTTGGGCGAGACCTCGGAGCTCACGAAGACCGTGCCCGAGGTCCCGATCGAGACGATCACGTCGCCGGTGCCGGCTCCGGTGCCGAGGGCGGCCGCCGCGTTGTCGCCGGCACCCGGGCCGAGCGGAGCGCCGTTGGGCAGGTGGCCCGCGATGCCGGTGGGGCCGAGCACCTCGGGCACCCTGATCCGGCGGCCGAAGCCGAGGTCGAGCAGGTCGAGCCGGTACTCGTTGGTCTTGGCCGACCAGTACAGCGTGCCGCTGGCGTCGCTGCGGTCGGTCTTGATGTCGCCGATGTTCGCCGACCCGGAGAGTTTCCAGGTCAGCCAGTCGTGCGGCAGGCACACCAGGGCCACCCGGGCCGCGTTCTCCGGCTCGTTGCGGGCCAGCCAGCGCAGCTTGGTCAGGGTGAAGCTGGCGACCGGCACGATGCCGACCGCCTCGGCCCACTTCTCGCCCCCACCCAGTTCCTGGATGAGGTCGGCGGCCGCCCCGGCGCTGCGTGTGTCGTTCCACAGCAGCGCCGGGCGGACCACCTCGCCGTTCTCGTCGAGCACCACCATGCCGTGCTGCTGGCCGGCGACCGAGGCCGCGGCCACGTCGTCCAGGCCACCGGCCTGCGCGATCGCCTCCTGGAGGGCGGCCCACCAGGCGTCCGGGTGCACCTCGGTGCCCTCCGGATGGCTGGCACGGCCCTGCCGGACCAGCTTGCCGGTCTCCGCGTCGCGGATGACCACCTTGCAGGACTGGGTGGAGCTGTCGATCCCGGCTACGAGAGTCATGTCGTCCCTTGAATCAGTTCGCGCGGAGAAGGTGGTCGATGGCCAGCTGGTGCAGCTTGACGAAACCGTAGCCCTGGGCGCCGGCTGCGTCGACGTCGTACTCCTCGAAGGCGCTCTTGTCGTTGAGCAGGTCCTGGTAGGTCTCGCCCGGGTTCAGGGTCGGGGTCTCCAGCTCGAGCACCTTGCTGGCGCGCAGCGCCTCCTGCACGGCCGGGTCGGCCCGGAACTCCTGCGCGCGCTCCTTGAGCAGCAGGTACATCCGCATGTTGGCCTTGGCCGACTCCCAGACGCCGGTGGCGTCCTCGGTCCGCGACGGCTTGTAGTCGAAGTGGCGGGGGCCGTCGTACTTGGGGCCGCCGCCGATCGGGCCGTGCTCGAGCAGGTCGACCAGGGAGAACGCGTTGAGCAGGTCGCCGTGGCCGAAGACCAGGTCCTGGTCGAACTTGACGCTGTGCTGGCCGTTCAGGTCGATGTGGAACAGCTTGCCCTGCCACAGCGCCTGGGCGATGCCCTGGGTGAAGTTGAGGTTGGACATCTGCTCGTGGCCCGTCTCCGGGTTGATGCCGAACAGCTCGGGGCGCTCCAGCTCGTACGTGAAAGCAATCGCGTGACCGAGGGTCGGCAGCAGGATGTCGCCGCGGGGCTCGTTCGGCTTGGGCTCGATGGCGAAGCGCAGGCCGTAGCCCTTGTCCTCGGAGTACTGGGCGACCAGGTTGAGGCCCTCGCGGTAGCGGTCGAGCGCGGCGTTGATGTCCTTGGCCACGTCGTACTCGGCGCCCTCGCGGCCGCCCCAGAGCACGAAGGTCTTGGCGCCCATCTCGGCCGCGAGGTCGACCTGGCGCAGCACCTTGCGCAGCGCGTAGCGCCGGACCGAGCGGTCGTTGCTGGTGAACGCGCCGTCCTTGAAGACCGGGTGGCTGAAGGTGTTGGTGGTGACCATCGGGACGATCAGGCCGGTCTCTTCGAGGGCCTTCTTGAACCCGGCGATGATGCCGTCGCGGGTCTGCGCGTCGGAGCCGAACGGCACCAGGTCGTCGTCGTGGAACGTGATGCCGTACGCACCGAGCTCGGCGAGCTTGTGCACGGCCTCGACCGGGTCGAGGTGGGGACGCGTGGCCGAACCGAACGCGTCCTGGGCCTGCCACCCGACCGTCCAGAGGCCGAATGAGAACTTGTCTTCGCGTGTGGGCTGGACCGGCACGGTTACCTCCACGTAACAGCTCGGATTTGTTTAGTGGTTGAATTATTTGGCGGCCGTGTGGCATTGTCAAGGCCGTGAACGGTCGTCTGAGAAGTCCTTCCCGGGCGCCCGTCCGTCAATCGAGCGTGCGGGCCCACAATCTCGCACTGGTGTTGCAGACAGTGGTAAACAGCGCAGATCGCCCCTCCCGGGCGGGCATCGCCGGCGCCACCGGGCTCACCCGGGCCACCGTCAGCGCTCTGGTCGACGACCTGATCGCCGGCGGCCTGCTCACCGAGCACGGCCCCGCGCCCCGCAGCGGCGCCGGCCGGCCCGCCACCGCGCTCGCCCTCTCCCCCGACGGCCCGGCCGGCCTCGGCCTGGAGATCAACGTCGACTACCTGGCGGCCTGCGTGGTCGATCTCACCGGCGCGGTCCGGCACCGCTTCATGGACCGCTCGCCCACCCTGGCCGGCCTGGGCGAGCTGGCCGTGCGGGCCCGGGCCGCCGCCGCCGAGGACGGGCTGGCGCTGGCCGGGGCCGCGCTGGCCGTGCCCGGGCTGGTCGCCCCCGGCGGCCTGGTCCGGGTCGCGCCCAACCTCGGCTGGCAGGACGTCGACCCGATCGCCTTCCTGCGCGGAACGCCGGCCCTGGCCGACCTGCCCATCACCGTGGACAACGAGGCCAACCTGGCCGCCCTCGGCGAACTACGGGCCGGCGACGGCGAGCCCACCTTCCTCTACGTCTCGGGCGAGGTCGGCATCGGCGCCGGCATCGTGCTCGACGGCGACCTCTACCGCGGCGGCCGCGGCTGGAGCGGTGAGATCGGCCACGTCACCGTCTATCCGGACGGGCGGCCCTGCCGCTGCGGCGCCAACGGCTGCCTCGAGCAGTACGCGGGCGCGGCCATGGTGGCCGAGGACCCGGCGCTGGCCGCGGCCTCGCTCGGCATCGCGCTGGCGGCCGTGGTCAACCTGCTCGACCTCGACGTGATCGTGCTCGGCGGCGGGTACGCGCCGCGGTTCGGCGAGCTCAGCGCCGGCATCGAGGCGGAGCTGCGCCGGCGGGTGCTGACCGCCGACCTGGCCCCGATCACGCTGCGGCCGGCCACGCTCGGCCCCGACGCCGCTGTGCGCGGGGCGGCCGACGCGGTGATCCGCGCTGTGCAGGACGACCCGGCGACGTGGCTCGCGCTTCAGGCGGTCTGAGCGGGAGCGGACTCCTCGCCGCTCTCCACCGACACGGCGGCGAACTCGGTGAGCCCGCGCAGCAGGGCGGCCCGGCCGGCCGGCGACATCTTCTCGAGCACCGTGGTCAGCGACTGGCGGCGGATGCGCCGTAGCTCGGCCAGCAGCGCCCGCGAGGCCGCCGTCAGATAGAGCGCGATCTCACGCCGGTCGGCGTGGCCCGGCACCCGCTCGACCAGGCCCGAGGCGACCAGGCGGTCGCAGAGCCGGCTGGCCGACGACAACAACATGGACAACTCGGCCGCGAGACCGCCGAGGTTGAGGCCCTCGGCCCGCTCGACGGCCAGCAGCGCGCTCAGCTGCACCGAGGACACGCGTGGGGTGGCCTGCTCACGGGCCACGTCCCAGGCGAGCAGCAGGGCTTGCGCCGCGTCGTCGATCGCCGCGGCGTACATCGGGTCCGGCCCGTCCGGCCCCTGGTGAACGGCCATGGTGCAGCAGAGACTACCGGTACTGGCCGATCTGTTCGAGGAGTGCGCCATTGATCAACAGGCTACAAGCGGTCCGCCGGGCCCTGGCCGGGGCCGACGCCGACGCCGTTCCCGAGCGGCTGGCCGCCGCTCTGGCGAGCGCCTACGACCTGCGTGACACCGAGCTTTACCTGGTCGATTACCGGCTCGCGGCCCTGTTGCCGCTGCTCGGCGGCGAACCCATGACCCATCCCGGCGACCCGGCGTGGCGCAGCTTCGACCACCAGTCCGAGGTGGTCGAGGACGGCGCCGTCCACCTACCCGTGACCGCCCGCGGCGAACGGATCGGGGTGCTGCGGGCCACACCGGTCCCCGAGGACCCGGATCTGCGGGGCGAGCTGGCCGAGATCGCGACGCTCGTGGCGCACGAGCTGCAGTCCGCGGCCGCCGGCACCGATCGATACCGGACGGCGGCCCGCACCAAGCGGCTCACCCTGGCCGCCGAGATGCAGTGGGAGCTGCTGCCGGGGCGCAGCCGGGTCCGGCCCTCGTTCAGCCTGGCCGGGCAACTCGAGCCGTCGTACGCCGTACGCGGCGACAGCTTCGACTGGGCCGAGCACGACGGCCGGCTCTACCTGAGCGTCCTGAACGGGATGGGCGACGGCGTGCAGGCGGCCCTGCTCACCGCGCTCGCGACGTACTCGCTGCGCAACGCCCGGCGGGCCGGTATCGGGCTGGCCGACCAGGCCGCGCTGGCCGATCAGGCCATCTACGCCCTGCACCGGGGCGCCCAGTACGCGGCGGCGCTGATGCTGCGGATCGATCTGGCCACCGGTGAGGTGCTGGCGGTCGACGCCGGCTCGCCCCGGCTGCTGTTCCTGCGCGACGGCGTGGTGACCGAGCACAAGCTCACCGCGCAGTTCCCGCTCGGCATGTTCGAGGACACCGACTATCGGGTGCAGGAGTTCACGCTGCTCCCCGGCGACCGGCTGATGATCGTCAGCGACGGCGTCTTCGAGGCGGTGACCGCGACGGGGCGGTACGGGGAGGCGGCGCTGGCCCGTTTCGTCCGGCACACCGGAGCTCTGGCCCCGTTGCAGGCCGTCCGGTCACTGCTGGGTGATCTGCGGACCTATCTGGGTGACGCGGACCTCGAGGACGACGCGGTCGCCGTGTGTCTCGACTGGCCGGGGCCGCTCTCCTGAGAGAGCGGCCCCGGTCTGGTCAGCTGTTCGCGCCGGTACGGCGGCCGATCGCCTCGGCGAAGATCGACGCCATCCGCGCCGGGTCCTTCGCGATGAAGACGCCGCCGGCCGGGGTGACCTTGACGATCTCCTGGAGGACCGGCTCGTCGATACCGTCGCCGATACCGATGATCACCAGGCGGACCGGCGCCTTCGGATCGTTCAGCCTCTTCAGCTCGGCCAGGAGCTTCTCCTTCTTGATGCCGTCGGGGTTCTCCTCCTTGCCGTCCGTGAAGAGGATGACCGAGTTGACCTTGCCGGGCTCGTACGTCTTCTTGACCTCGCTGTAGGCGGCCAGAATCGTGTCGTAGAGGCCGGTGTCGCCGCCCTTCTTCGGGACGATCTGCGGGATCGCGCCGGCGATCTCCGTGCGGGACGAGGCCAGCGGCTTGATCGACTGGACCTGCCGCCAGGGCTTCTTGCCGTTCATCTCGGTGGAGAACAGCCACACACCGACGGCCCACTTGTCGTCGAACATGCTCAGACCGGCCGCGGCGGCCTTCTGGGTCACCAGCGCCCGCGACTGGTTGCCCGCCGAGGGAACCGGGTCGTCCATCGAGCCGGAGACGTCGAAGACCGCGAGCACCCGGCCCGGCTGTGTGATCGCGTTCCAGCTGCCGAGCACCTGGGACAGCGTGCTGGCGTCGAGACCGGCGGCGGCACGGCCGCCGCCGCTGTCGTCGCCACCACCGGCCGCGGGCTTGGTGACCGCCGGCGAGGCGTCGGGAGCGCCGAGCGGACGGGCGAAGCCGGCGCCGTACGAGCCGTCGGGGGCCCGCAGGCCGGCCGTGGCCAGCGCGTTCTTGAAGGACGCGCTGGACAGCTGGGCCCGCAGGCCCTCGGCCGCCTTGGTCTTCTGGAGGTCGACCTCGGGCATCACCGCGTACGGGTAGTCGAGCGGCAGCGGGCTCGGGTTGAGGTAGAGCGCGACCAGCGGAACGGCCGGCCTCTCGGCGTTGTACGCGACCACGTCCTCCTCGGACAGCGGCGCGGCGCCGAGGCTCGACGCGATGTCGGTCGGGTCGGCCGAGCGCGGGAACTTCTGCAGCAGGTCGTCGCGCAGGGCCGAGGCGCTGTTGGCCAGGCCCTTGATCGCCGAGACCTTCGTCGACTGGGCCTTCTCACCCGAGCCGGCCGCCTGGCCGAGCGCGAGCAGGCCGGCCAGTCCGGCGGCGTCCAGCGACGGGTTGACGATGCCGGTGTTGAGGCTGGTGCTGGTCAGCATCTGGTTGAGCAGGGTGCTCCAGGACAGCTCCCGGTCCGGCCAGCCGATCTTTTCGGCGACCGGTTTCGGCATGGCGACCACGACAGGGCTCTGCGCGATCGGTTTCTGGTCGGTGGGTGCGAAGCCCTGGGCCTCGGCCTTGAGCCGCAGCAACCAGGTCGACGAGTCGGGGATCCAGACGTCGGGGACCTTCACCGACTCGGGCGCCGTGCCGAGCCCGGTCAGCTGGACCTTGTGCTCGCCGGCGACCGCGGCGGCCATGGTCGACGAATTCGCATTGACCACGCTGACTGCGACACAGGTGCCGTCGACATTTGCGCCGTCCTGCACCCACCGCTGCGCGGCTTGATCAACTGCGGGCTGGATCTCATTGGCGGCGGCGACGGTCAACCGGATCGAACCGGTGCACCCCTTGTCGGAAAGCTGCTGGTAGCCGAGGTACGACCCGGCCAAGACGACGACTATCGCCATCGCGGCTCCGACGACGCCAGCTCCTCTTGCATTGAAGTTTCTACGATGGCGGCCTGACACGCGCTCGATTGTGCGCATCACCGAAGGCGAATGCCATATACGTTCGGGCGAAAGTTACTCGGATTGAGATTGTTGGCATCCTGAGCAACCGAACGTGATGACCTCGTCTCGATCAGCCACCATCGCTGACCGTTTTCTTCCGGTTAACCTCTATGCCTCTTTTGTCGCGGTTGTCCAGCGCAACAGGGCCGTGGGGCTGGCGACCGCCGTCGGCTCGCCCTGCTGGACGGGCACCCCGGTTTCCGCGTCGATCCGAAACGTGGTGACGCTCTGTGATCGTTGATTGGTTACGTAGAGGTGATGACCGAGAAGGATCATGTGGCGCGGCCAGTCGCCGCCGGCCGGCGTCTCGGCCACCAGGGTCGCGTCGTCGCCGTCCCAGGCGAAGGTCGCGATCGTGTTCGCCCCCCGGTTGGCCACGTAGACGAAGCGGCCGTCGGCCCGCACGATGATCTCCGAGGGGAAGTTGTCACCGTCGGCGGTGGTGGTCGGCGCCTCGCCGGCCAGCTCGAGCGTGCCGTCCACGGCCGGGCGCCACCAGCTCAGCGTGCCGGAGAGCTCGCCCACCAGCATCAGCGCCCCGTCCGGCGACCAGCGCAGGTGGCGCGGGCCGGTGCCCGGTTTCGCGGCCACGGCCGGCGGCAGCATCGTCAGCCGGCCCGCGACCGGGTCCAGCCGGGTGCGCCACACCCGGTCCGAGCCCAGGTCGGCCACGAGCACGTCGTCGCGCACCGGGACGACCATGTGGGCGTGCGGGCCGGCCTGGCGGTCGGCCACCGGGCCGCTGCCGGACAGGCCGAGCAGATCCGACCGCTCGCCGGGGGCGCCCTCGGCGTCGAGCGGGTGCACGGCCACCGAGCCGCTCGCGTAGTTGGCGACCAGCAGGAACCGGCCGTCCGGGGTGACCGCCAGGTGGGCCGGGTCGCCGCCACCGGTCGGCTGCACCGACAGCGGGTCCAGCCGGCCGTCCGGCGCGACGGTGAACGCGCTGACGCTGCCGTCCGGGTCGAGCTCGTTCACCGCGTACAGGATCGGGCGGCTCGGGTGCTGGGCCAGGAAGGACGGGGACGGCGTCCGCGCCGCCGTGCCCAGGTGGGTCAGCACGCCGGTGGCCGGATCGCGGCGCAGCAGAGCGATGCCCTCGCCGTCGCCACCCTTGTCGCCCGTGTAGCCCCCGACGAAGATCAGCTCATCGCTCATGACCTGATCCCACCACAAGTTCGCGGGCCGCTCGACGGCAGCCTGTTTCGAGGGCCAGATCGGTTCTCGACTCGAGGACGTCGACCGGCTCCGGGCGGCGCGCCGTGCCGGCGTTACGGATCACCCGGGTGACCGTTCCGGCGCATCCGGGATAGCGGTCGGACAGGCCCAGGCCGTCGACGAGCCGGGAGAGCGGCACCGCCACGCCGGTCTCGGCGGTACCCATGGCCACCAGCAGGATCTCGGCGTGCGCGCCGCCCACCTCGGCCAGGTCGGCGGTCACGCTCGGCGGTTCGGAGGCGATTGCGGAGTACGGGAACGAGGCGAGCCGGCCGTCGGAACGCCACAGCTGGAGCCGGCGGACACGCGGGCTCGCGTGCAGGCGCCAGCGGACCGGGCCGTCGCGGCCCTCGAGGAACAAAGGCCAGCGACTGCAGTGGTACGCCTCGACGGCGGCCGCCCATTCGGCGGCCACGCCCCACTCGGCCAGGCAACGGACGTGGCACGGGCCGACCAGCACTCCAGCCCCCGCGCCGGCCATCCAGGGCAGCAGGGTCCAGTCGTGGCCGGTCAGGCCGAGCACCAGACGGCCGCAGAGTTCGCACATGCCGGCTTCCGGTTTCTTTCATGGACCGGAGCGGCCGCGCGAACCCCCGTTGATTCGCGCGACCGCCCCGGCGATCGTGGTGTGTCAGCTGTTGATCAGGTCGTACACGGCCTCGGTGGGCTTGGCCGTCTCGGTCGGCGCCTTCGGTGTGGTCGTGCGGCCGTACCCGGCGTACGTCACCCGGTAATTGACCGCTTTTGCCTTTCCCGCCGCCGGAACCTTGACGAGAAGGGTGCTCAGGTGGCCGTCGGGGCCGACGACAGCCTCGAACGGCACCGCCTTGGCCTTCGCACCGAGCGCGGTCAGGGTGGCGTCCTCGACGATCTCGGCCTCGGTCGAGGCGGTCAGATCGGTGGTGCCGGCATAGTGGTCGGGGCTGGTCACCCGGACGTCCTCGGACGACCTGATGATCAGGTCGGCGTAGCCGGGGTCGACCTCGTCGTCGTACGAGATCGGCACGTCGTCCGGGTTCTTGACCTTCTTGGGGTCGATCGGCATCCACTTGCGCGGCAGCGCCGGGAAACCCTCGGCGCCGGTGAGCGAGAGACGCATCCAGCTCCGGTCGTCGATCAGCAGACCCGACATCGACAGCGTGACGCCGTCCTCGGAATGCGTGATCTTGAACTGGGTGGTCTTGTTCGGGGCGTCGAGAACGCCCGAGATCGGCTGGACGGCGCCCTTGACGTCGAACGCGTAGGCCGGGGCCTTCTCGTCCGGGACGGTCTTGAGAAGGGTCTCGCGAGGCGACTCGGCGAGTACGCGGGCGGGCTCGTCGTCGAGAAGGCCGCACCCGGAGACGGTCAGGGCGAGGGCAGCGGCGAGGCCGAGGGTGAGCTTGTAGGTCTTCATCAGTCGTGTTCTTTCCGGTCGGCTCGGGTTGCTTGCCAGAAGCCTGCGGGAGCGTGCTGCCGTCGCTCTGCGGTTATGCTGCTGCCCGCTGCCGTTCCACTGCCGCAAGACGTTCGCGCAGCTCACACGGGGGAGGTGCCGCGCTGCGATTCGAGATCCTGGGCGAGGTGCGCGCGCTGCGCGAGGGCGAGCCGGTCGATCTGGGCCCGGCGAAACAGCGCGCCGTGCTCGCCGTCCTGCTCCTGCACGCCGGCCGGCCGGTGCCCACCCACCAGATCGTCGACGCGGTGTGGGGCGACGACCCGCCGGAGAACGGCGCCAACGTGGTGCAGAAGTACGTGGCCGGGCTGCGCCGCGTCCTCGACCCGTCCCGCGCCCCGCGCACGCCGGGCGAGTTGCTGGCCCTGACCGGCAGCGGCTACGTCCTGCAGATCGCCGGCCATTCGTTGGACGCCGACGAGTTCCTGGCCGCCCTGGCCGCGTCCGCCGCCTCCTCCTCTCCTTCACCTTCCTCCCCCACTGCGGTGTTGCGGGCGGCGCTGGGGTTGTGGCGGGGCGAGGCGCTGGCCGGGCTGAGCGGGGCGGTGTTCGAGGCGGCCCGGGTGCGGCTCACCGACGCCAAGGCGACGGCGTGGGAGAGATGGGCCGAGCTGTCGCAGGACCGGGACCCGGCGCTGATTCCGGAGCTGACCCGGTTGATCGGGGAGTTCCCGCTGCGCGAGGGGCTGCGGGCGCAGTTGATGATCGCGCTCTACCGGAGCGGGCGGCAGGCCGAGGCGCTGGCGACGTTCCGCGAGGCCCGGAGTTATCTGCTGGACGAGTTCGGCATCGAGCCGGGGGAACTGCTCCAGGAGACTCACCGGCGGATTCTGCGCGGGGAGCCTTTGGCGCCTCGCTCGGCGGGCGGGACCGCTTCTACGCCTGACGCCTCCTCACCGCTGGAGCCGCCCGCCGGCGGCTCGGCCGCGCCCTCGCCTCTCGGGCCGCCCTCGGCCGCCCCTGTTCAGTCCGGCGCCGTTCCGCCCACCGTTGCCCCGCCGGGCACCGTTCCGCCCACTGCCGCTCCACCCGGCACCGTTCCACCCACTGCCGCTCCACCCGGCACCGTTCCGGCCACGGCCGCTCCACTCGACGCGGCTCAACCCGGGGGCATGCCGCATCCCAGCGCTCCGCATGGGGCTGTTCCGCCTGGTGTCGCTCCCTGGGTGGCCGCCTCACCCCGGGCGGCGGGGCAGCCGGGGCGGGGCGTGGGCGGGGTGCCGGACGACCGGGTTCCGGAGGGCGCGCAGGGCTTCTCCCCGGGGGTGTTTCCGGGTGGGGCGGGGACGGGACCGCCGATTCCCTACCTTGAAGTGGTTTTCGCGGCGGGGGTTCCGCTGGTGACGTTGTCGCTGGGGGCGTGGATCTACTTCGTGGTGGCGGCGCTGCGGCACCACAACCGGCGGCTGCTCATTCCGGCCGCCGTGTACTTCCTCGCGGTGCTGGTGGCGGTGATCGCCATGGGAGTCGATCCCACGCCGATCGAGGAGCCGGAGAGCCTGGCCGAGAACATCGGCATCCTGACGTTCCTGATCACGATCTTCGCGTCGTCGGTGCACGGGGCGGTGATCGCGGCCCACTCGGCGACGCGGACGCGGGAGTGGTTCCTGCGCGAGCAGTTCCGGCTGTTCGCGGCGCTCGACCCGGGGCGGGCCCGGCACGCCGGTGTGGGGCGGCCCGGAGTCTCCCGCCCCTACGACGACGGCGGCCTCATCGACATCAACCACGTGTCGGTGGACGACCTCGTACGACATGCCGAGCTCCCGCCGCCCGTGGCCGCGAGCATCGTCGCCGGCCGGCCGTTCCGCCGGCCCGACGAGCTCGTGCAGCGGCGGTTGCTCACCGCCAAGGCGTACCAGAAGCTCGAACCGCGCCTGATCGCCCTTTAGCGCGAGGCCGAGGTCAGCTGGCGGCGGGCCACGTACTCGACCAGTTCGATCAGGACGTTGCGGGCGGCCTGCGGCTCCCGGGCGTCGAAGAGCACGACCGGGACGTCGCCGTCGAGGTCCAGGGCGCGGGCCACGGCGTCGGCGCCGAAACGCTGCTCCGACTCGAAGCAGTTGACGGCCACCACGAACGGGGTGCCGCGCTGCTCGAAGTAGTCGATCGACGGGAAGCAGTCGGCCAGCCGGCGGGTGTCGGCCAGGACCACCGCGCCCAGCGCACCCTGGGAGAGCTCGTCCCAGAGGAACCAGAAGCGGTCCTGGCCGGGCGTGCCGAACAGGTAGAGCTGGAGGTCGTCGGTGATCGTGATGCGGCCGAAGTCCATGGTGACCGTGGTCGTGGTCTTGGCCTCGACGCCGTCGACGCTGTCGGCGCCGTCGACGCCGGTCAGGACCTCCTCGGTCTGCAACGGGCGGATCTCGCTGACCGAGCCGACCATTGTGGTCTTGCCGGCGCCGAAACCGCCGGCGATCAGGATCTTGAGCGCGACCGGGATGCGGCCTTCGCGGCCGTCGCCGTTAGAGCGCACGGAGTCCATTGACAACCGCCTTGAGTACGTCGACGTCGTGCGGCTGGGAGGCCGCCGGGGGTTCGTACAGCGAGATGAGACCCGCTGAGCGTAGATCACCGAGCAGGACCCGGACCACGCCGATCGAGAGGTCCAGGCCGGCGGCGAGCTCGACAATGGAGATCGGCTCCCAGGCCGCGGCGATGATCGCGTGATGCTCCGGCTGCAAGGACACCCCGCCGCCGGGGTGGCCGCCGGTGGTCGCGACGACGAAGGCGACGAGATCGAGCTCGCCGCCCTCGGGCACCACACGGCCCTGAGTCATCGCGTACGGGCGTACGACGGGCCCGGCGTCGTTGTCGAGCCAGTCGTGCGCCACGCGGTTGAAATCAGCCGGCATCGGACGGTGCCACCGCCGAGCGCTCGGGCGCGCTCATGTTCTGGCCGACCCGGGTCACGAGCATGGCCATCTCGTAGGCGATCAGGCCGAGGTCGGCCTCGCTGGAGGCGAGCACGGCCAGGCAGGCGCCGTGGCCCGCGGCGGTGACGAACAGGAAGGCCGATTCCATCTCGACCACCGTCTGCCGCACGGCACCGGCCTGGAAGTGGCGGCTCGCGCCCTTGGCCAGGCTCTGGAAGCCGGCCGCCATCGCCGACAGGTGCTCGGCGTCCTCGCGGCGCAGACCGGCCGAGGCCCCCATCAACAGGCCGTCGGCGGAAAGCACGACCGCCTGCTGCGCCGTCGGCACCCGCTCGACCAGATCGTCGAGGAGCCAGGTGAGGTTCGCGCTCTGGTTCGTCGTCTGTGTCACTTATGCGTCCTTTTCCGGCTGTGTCACGTCGTTGCTTCCGGGATCGGCCGCGTCCTCTCCGCCCCCGGCCTTCTGTTCGCGGGCGATCGCCGCGTTCACGATCGCCGGGAAACTGACGGTAGCCGCATCCGCAAAGGATCCACCGTTCGAGGGACGGTCCGCGCCCGTGTCGTCCGGATTAGACCGTTCTTCAGATACGGATTCCGTCGTACGGTCGGGCCTTCCGTGGCTGTTCCGCTCCGGTGAGTTACCGAGATAGCGGGAAGCGTCGATGCGTCCCCGGGTGGTCCCGGACTGCAGGGCGCTCATGATGCTGCGCACCTGCTCGGGCGAGCGCAGCGCGGCGGCGGGCTCGTCGTCCACGGGCGGCGGGGCGCCGGCCCGGCGGCGCAGCTGCGGCGCGATGCTGGCCTGGCGGACCCGCTTGGGCAGCCCGTCCTCGGTCTCCACAGTGGGCGAAATAGGCGCGGCGGCCCCCGGCGCTGAGCGGGACGGCAGCACCGGGCTGCCCTCGGACGATGTCGGCGTGGGGCGCTCGCCTGGCGTTGGGCGTTCCCCTGCCGCTGGGCGTTCCCCTGCCGTTGGGCGCTCCCCTGCCGTTGGGCGCTCCCCTGCCGCTGGGCGCTCCCCTGCCGTTGGGCGTTCCCCTGCCGTTGGGCGCTCCCCTGCCGCTGGGCGCTCCCCTGCCGCTGGGCGCTCCCGTCGCGCTGGGAGCTCCCCCGGCGCTGGGTGGGCAAAGGGCGCCGGGGGTGCCGCCGGCGATGTGGGCGCCACAAACATGGGCATCGCGGAGGTGGGCGCGGTCGACGGCACTCCCGTCGGCAAGGCGGTCGGGAAGAGCGGCGCGGCCGACGTGGGCATGACTGATGAGGTGGCGCCGGTTGCCGCGCGCGACGCGGCCCCGATCCCCGGCCCGGTCGCGGTCCCCGGCGTGGTGGCGGTTCCCGGCGTGGCGGCGGTTCCCGGCGTGGCGGTTCCTGGCGTGGTCGCGGCGCTTTGCGCGGCCCCGGCTGCCGGCCCGGTCTCCGAGGCGGCGGCTGTGGGCTGCGGGGAGGGTGTGACGGGGATCGGCGGTGCGGTGGCGTTGGCTACCGTGTCGGCGGCGTCGGTGGTGGACAGGTCGACGGGGCGGCGGACGCGTTTGCGCTGGACCAGGCCGTCCTCGCTCAAGCCCTCGACGACCGAGCTCGGTGACGGGCCGCCGGTGGTGGCCGGGGCCCGGTGCTGGCCGCCGGGCGGGGACTGCTCCCCGGGGGCCGGCGTGGCCGTGCCGTTGATGGTGACCGGGCGGCCGGGGACGGTGAGCTGGCGCAGTTCCTCGGTGCCCTGCCACTGGAGTTCGGCCAGCGAGTGCCGCGACGGGTCGTCGGTGCCGGAGCCGACCAGCGGACGGTCCTTGGCCGCGGTGGGCAGCGCGGCCAGCCCGGCGCCGGGCGCCACCAGGTCGCCCGGCACCAGGACGATCGCTGTCACGCCGGCGTACGCGGACGGGCGCAGGGACACCCGGATGCCGTGCCGGTGGGCGAGCTGGGCGACCACGAACAGGCCCAGGCGGGCGCTGTCGGCCGGATCGAAGTCGGGCGGCTCGGCCAGGCGGCGGTTCGCCTCGTCGATCGCCTCCGGGGTCATGCCGAGACCCCGGTCCTCGATCTCCACGGCGTACCCGTTGGGAAGAACTTGACCCGAGACCTGGACCCTCGTGTGCGGAGGCGAGAAGGAGGCCGCGTTCTCCAGCAGCTCGGCCAGCAGGTGGATCACGTCGCCGACCGCGCGGCCGAGCACCGAGGACGACTCCACCGAGCGGATGTCGACCCGCTTGTAGTCCTCGACCTCGCTGATCGCGCCGCGGATCACGTCGATCACCGGCACCGGGTTGCGCCAGCCGCGGCCGGGCGCGGCGCCGGCCAGGATGACCAGGTCCTCGGCGTGGCGCCGCATGCGGGTGGCCAGGTGGTCGACCCGGTACAGGTCCTCCAGCTCCTGCGGCTCGGTCTCGCGCCGCTCCATGCGGTCGAGCAGGGCGAGCTGGCGGTGCAGCAGCGTCTGGCTGCGCCGCGCGATGTTGAGGAACACCTCGTTGAGGCCGCGGCGGACGCTCGCCTCCTCCACGGCCGACTGCACGGCCGTACGCTGAACCTCGTTGAAGGCCTGCCCGAGCTGGCCGATCTCGTCGTGGCCGTACGCCAGCGGGGGCGTCTCGACGTCCACATCGACCTCTTCGCCGCGTTGCAGGCGGCGGACCACCGTGGGCAACCGCTCGGTCGCCATCTCGCGGGCCTCGCCGTGCAGGCGGCGCAGCCGGCCGACGATCGAGCGGCCGACCCGCACCGACAGGTAGACCGAGCAGGCCAGCGCGGCCAGGCCCAGGATGGCGGCCAGACCGAGCCGGACCAGGATGTTCTCGGCCAGCGGGCGGGCCCGCTCGGTCAGCGAGTCGGTGGCCGCCGCCTCGAAATCGCGCAGCTCGCGGGCGGCCGCCACGTACGTCGGCCGGAACTCACCGCTGCTCACCGGGGAGACGACGCCGTCGCGGCTCTGCTGGACCAGGGCGGTGAGCAGGGCGTCGAGGCGGCCGAAGGTGTCGCCGCCATTCATTCGGTTGTACGCGGCGCGGTCGCCGGCCGCCATGTCCTCGACGCCACGGCCGAGCAGGAAACGGGCGGTGCCGACGTCCTGGATGAGCTGGCCGCGCGTCTCGGGGTCGAACATCCCGCGCGCGGTGGCCCCGCCGACCAGGGCGTCGACCCGGCTCAGATACTCCTGGCCCTGGCCGACGGTGGTGAGCGCGCGCAGCTCACGGTCGATGCGCTCGTCGTCGAAGGTGGCGGTGGCGGCGAAGGTCTGGAAGCCGGAGGCGATGACGTTGTTGTAGAAGTTCTGCCCGCCGATCGGGTCCATCTCGCGGCGGTTGATGTGGTCGCGGTTGCCGGCCAGGCTGTCGAGCTGGGTGAAGAACTGGTCGACGCGGGTGCGCAGCGCGTCGCTGGCGGCGTCGCGCGCCCGCTCGCTGCCGGCCTGGCGGCGGAAGTCGGCGATCGCCTTGTCGGTGGCGGCCCGCTGCTCGGTGAGGGTCGCCGGGATCGGGCCCTTCGCCGAGAGGTATTCGACGGTGAAGAGCCGCTCGCGCTGCAGGTGGCCGACGAGCTCGATGCCCGGGTTGCCGATCGTGTCGAGGACCGTGCGGGCCGCGAGCAGGTTGAACGCCGGGCCGGCGGTGAGCGCGGTCGCGAACAGCCACAACACCAGCAGGGCGGTCAGCGGCACGGCGGCCAACGCGATGATCTTCGAACGGATCGACCAGTAGCGGGTGGTTCTCATCAGGGCTCCGCCCGAGGGGTTCGGCGACGGCGTACGCCCTCGGCAGAATACGTAACTCTTTCTCGGGGAGCCACCTCCACGGCGTACGGAAATGTTGGCCTTAGGTCGTGTTTGTCCAGGGGTTTCGGCGAGTCGTTGTTATGACAGCCCACCTTCATGGAGCAGATGCGATTGACGACACACCATGGGTGGGCATATCGGGGAGGACGAAGGAGGAGGCCCCGATGTCCCCCACACTCACGATCATCCTGATCGTCGTCGTCCTGGTCGTGATCGCCGCCGTCATCTACGGCGTCCAGGTCGGACGGCGCAAGAAGCTTCAAAGCACATTCGGACCCGAGTACGACCGGGTGGTGGCCGACACCGGCAGCCGCACCGAGGCCGAGAAGGAACTGCGTGAGCGCGAGAAGCGCCACGCCTCGTTCGAGCTCAAGCCGCTGTCGCCCGAGGCGCAGGCGAAATACTCGGCCGCCTGGGAAGAGGTGCAGATCCAGTTCGTGGACAACCCCTCCACGGCCGTCTCCACCGCCGACGAGCTGGTCACCCGGCTGATCGCCGAACGCGGATACCCGACCGGGCAGTACGACGAGAGGCTCGCCGACCTGTCGGTGGAGCACGCCAGCACGCTCGGGCACTACCGGGACGCCCACGAGATCAGCCAGCGCAACCGCGACGGGAAGGCCGGCACCGAGGACCTGCGCCAGGCGCTCGTGCACTACCGGGCGCTCTTCGCCGACCTGCTCGGCACGGACCCGGTTGCTGGTACTACTGAGAACAAGACGGTCCCCAATGGAGAGACCACGACGGCGCCCGCGCCCCGGGAAGCCGACGACCACCCCGCCCGCGACACCAGCCGCTAGGAGCCACGGACATGAAGTTCTTCTCGAACGAGAAAGAGAACGAGGCCGAGTACGCGCATGACGACCCGGAGCGCACGCAGCATGTGGCCTCCGAGCCGGTGACCGTGCCGCCGCAGCGGGCCGGGTCGCCGTGGAGCGACCGGCCGGGCGACGCGCCGGCCGCCACCCCGGTCGACCTCGACCGCGACGACGACCGGGCCAGCTCGTACGGCTCCGACGAGTCGGCGACCACGGAGCGGATCGACACCAACCAGGCGGCGGTCCGCGACGACGGCACCTTCGACAGCCCGACCGCGGTCGACCCGGCCACCGACAAGCCGCTGGACTCCGACCCGGCGTCGGAGGTGGACCTTCCGCTGGACTCCGACAACTCCGACAAATCCCTCAAGGACGACGGGACGTTCGAGAGCCCGACAGTGGTGGAACCGGCGCCTGTCTCCACGCCGGCCACCGCCACTACTGCCACCACTGCCACCACCACCGAACGCCTGCTTCCGGACGGCGACGCGTTCACCGAGCGCTTCCGTGACATCCAGCTGCGCTTCGTGGACGACCCCAAGGACGCCACGGCCGAGGCGTCCCGGCTGGTCGAAGAGGTGGTGGACAAGCTGACGAGCACGCTGAAGTCGCAGCGGGACGCGCTGGGCGGCAACGCCGACGACACCGAGAAGCTGCGCGTCGAGCTGCGCGGCTACCGGGAGATCCTCAACCGGCTGCTGTCCCTCTGAGCCTTACGGGGGCCGGACGGGCCCCGTAACGCTACTTTGGCGACATGCGCGCCGGCCGCCTCGTCTCCCTGCTCCTGCTGTTGCAGACGCGCGGCCGGATGACGGCACAGGACCTGGCCGACGAACTGGAGGTCTCGGTCCGCACGGTGTACCGCGACGTGGAATCACTGAGCGCGTCCGGCGTCCCGATCTACGCGGACCGCGGCCCCGCCGGCGGCTACCAGCTGCTGGACGGCTACCGCACCCGGCTGACCGGCCTGACATCGGACGAGGCGGGCACGCTGTTCCTGGCCGGAATGCCGGGCCCGGCCGCCGAGCTGGGCCTGGGCTCGGTCCTGGCCGCGGCGGAGCTGAAGCTGCGCGCATCCTTGCCGGACGAGCTGGCTGATCGAGCGGACCGGGTACGGGAACGTTTCCACCTGGACGCACCGGGCTGGTTCCGAGCCGGCGAGCCCACGCCCCACCTCTCCACGGTCGCCGACGCGGTGTGGAGCGGCCGCGTCCTGCGGATCCGCTACCGCCGCTGGAAGGCACCCCGCGAGGTGGACCGCACGCTGCATCCCTTGGGCGTGGTTTTGAAGGCGGGCCGCTGGTACCTGGTCGCCGCCTCCTCGAGCGCCGGGTTCCTGCCGCCTCCCAGTTCCTCCTCGAGCGCGACGGGGCGGACCACCGCGTACCGGGTGTCGAACATCCTCGCCGCCGAGGTGCTGGACCAGCCCGCGTCGCGGCCGAAGGGCTTCGACCTGGCGGAGTACTGGGCGGAGTGGACCGAGCGGTACGAGAGCAGCGTCTACACGGCAGTCGCGACGGTACGGATGACCGTCGAGGCTCTGAACCGGATGACTTTCGTCTTCCCGCCCGAAATGTCGCGAAGTGCACGAGCCGAGGCCGGCCCACCCGACGAGACCGGCTGGCTGATCACCCGCGTACCCATCGAGTCGATCAAGCACGGTCACATCGAACTGCTCAAATTGGGCGCCGACGCTGAGGTCCTGGACCCACCCGAACTTCGCGCCCGTTTCACCGAGACCACCCGAGGCTTGCTGGCCACCTACTTGCCCGAAGCCACTCCGCCGGCCGCAGCCGCCCTGCCGAACGAGGCTCACGAGAAGGCATAGCGCCCCGCCGCGGGACAGGCGCATTCCGCTCGCGGGACGTGGTTCCCCTATGGATGTGCGTCTCGGCCCGGTACCGCTCCCCCACCAGGCGCGATACCCCCGGCCCGGCGCGGATCAGTCGGACCGGCGCGGATCAGTCGGACCGGCGCGGATCAGTCGGACCGGCGCGGATCAGTCGGACCGGCGCGGATCACCTGACAGGGCGCGACTCACCCGGTCAAGCGCGGATCCGCTGATGGAGGTGACTATTTGGCAGGTGGGGCGGCGATTCGGCTGTCGGTTCGGTCGCCCTTGTCGGCGCCGTCCCAGCCGGTGCCGCCGCCGCTGTCGTGGTCGGCGTTCTCGGCCGGGTTGGGGGGCCACGTCGGGTCGTCGGACTCGTCGTCGGCCGGTGGGGTCGTGTCGTCGGTCGGCGGGGTGGCGGTGGGCTCGGTGCCGGTGTCGGCCGGAGTGGTTGTCGCCTCGGTCGGTGGGGGCGTGGGGGCGCTGGTGGTCGGGGTCGGCGAGGAGGTCTCGCTCGGCGTGGCGACCTTCGGCGACGGGGTCGGCGACGTGGTGGTGGCGCTCGGGGTGGGCTCGGCCGACGGCGATGTGTTCCTTGGCAGAACGTTCACCTGCGGCTCGGTGTCCACAGGGGAGTTGTCGGTGGTCGCCTCGCCGGCGCCGGTGCCGCCGACGAGCTGGTCGTTCGTCACCCGGTTCTGGTCGGTGATCACGGCGGGCGCACGCCCGGGCGAGGTCGGCATCGTGCCGAGCTGGACGCCCATCCAGAGGGCCGGACCGAGCCCGACCGCGATGATCGCTCCGAAGAGCGCCAACGGTCCCCGCTCCATGATCTGGCCTCCCCCGCCTTTGAAGGGATCGTCCGCCTAACCCCGGCCTCTCATCTACCCATTTACGAATCCGGTAAGCGAACAGCCCACGAAGGTCATTGTGACCTGAAGTGAAGGACCGATCACTCATCCGTCAGGAATGAGACGCTGCTGACCGTTACTACGCACCGCCAGGACGGAACAGTTCACTGTGGGTCATGCCGATCCCCTCAAAGGTGCGGGGCGTCACCCTCTTCAGCGAGTACGGGTGAGGAAGGACACCGCCTCGTCGAGAGCGGCCCACCCGCCGGGCAGTTCCTCCGAGTCGAGCGCCGTCCGCACGCTGAGACTTCCACCGTGCCGCAGCCCGATCTCCCACGCCCGCCGCCCGTTACGCACGACCGCCGCCGACGCGACATCGGCAAATGGCACAAATCGCATCCCCAGACCAGCCCCCGTAGCGGTAGCGGTCAACGTCGCCACAGCCCCGGGCGCTCCGGACGGGGCACCTCCGGACGCGGACGGATCGGGCGCGGACGGATCGGGCGCGGACGGATCGGGCACGGACGGATTGAAGGTTGTGGGATCGGAGGTGGTCGGCTCGGGCGGGGGCGGATCGGCTGGGGTGGGGTGAGGGTGGGTGGCCGGGGAGCCGTCGGCGAGTACGCCGTCGGAGGCCAGCTGGGTCAGGCGGCGCTTCGCTTCGGCGTGGCGGGAGCGGGGAAGGCCCGGTACGAGTAGCAGTCCGGTTTCGACGACCAGTAAGTCGGTGCGGGCGCCGTCGACCAGGACGTTCACCACTCCGCCGAGCACCGGGACTCGGGCGGCGGGGCGGGCGGGGTCGCCGGCGGCCGCGGTGAGGTCGATGTCCAGGGCGGAGAGCCACTGGCGGGCCTCGGCGACCGTGGCCGGGTTGGCGGCGAGCATGGCCGGGCCGTGCAGGTCCAGATGGGAACCGTCGGCCGCTACCAGCTCGGCCGTGCCGGTCCAGCTGTGCCGCCAGCGCGCGGCGCCGCAATGCAGCGCGGCCAGGGCCAGCAACAGGGTGATCAGCTCGGTGACCCGTCCCGCGATCTCCTCCGAGGGAAGACGCCCCGTGAACGGCGCCGCTCCTTCCGCCGGAAGGGCATCCCCCGGCTGAGGCGTGCTCTCAGAAGGGAAACCGGGCATGGCCGCGCCGAACGAGCCGGGGCCGGCAGAGGGTGCGGCGACCGAGGCGGACCCGCCCGAAGACGCGGCAAGCGCGCCGGGACCGCCAGAAGGCCCGGCAGGCGCGCCGGAGCCGGCCGAAGAAGCGGGGCCGGCGGAAGGCGCGGTGGGCGAGACAGGGCCGGCTGAGGCAGAGGTGGACGAGGTGGGTCCGGCAGAGGCAGAGGTGGACGAGGTGGGTCCGGCAGAGGCAGAGGTGGACGAGGTGGGTCCGGCAGAGGCAGAGGTGGACGAGGTGAGGGCGGCGGCGGTGGGGCTGGAGCCGGCTGTGGTGGAAGTGGCGGGGGGTGGGAAGTCGGGTGGGGTGGTGGGGGGTGGGAGTTCGCCGAGGATGGTTTCGGCGAACTTGGGCAAGTGGCCGGTGGCGGACAGGTGGAGGACGGCGTCGGCGGTGCGGATGGGGGTGCCGGCGGCGTGGGAGAGGGCTCGCAAGGAAGCGTCGGCCTCGCGTTCCATTTCGGCGGTGCGGGCGGCGCCGAAGAACTCGTCCCAGGTTACGACCGTGCGGCCGGTGGAAGGGAAGGCGACCGCCTGCAGGGCGCGGGCCAGGCCGGGCAGGTCGGGGATCAGGTCGCCGGCGGGTGGGGACTCGGGCTCGGGGCCCTCGGGGGTGATCGCGGCCAGGGCGGCCAGGCGCTCGGCGACCGGTGGATGGGCGTCCCACGGGCCGGGCTGCTCGGGGCCCCTGGCGCGGAGCACGGCCGCGTCCTCGGCGCGGGCGGCCAGCACGCGCAGGAAGCCGCCGAAGACGTCGTCGGGGACCAGGCCGGTCTGCCAGCCGGGGCTCAGGTATTCGACGTGGAACAGCTGCTGCATGCCGTCGAGCACCGGGCCGTCGCGCAGCACCGCGGCGGCCGCGCGCGGGCCGGCGAACTCGGCCGCGACCCGGTCGGCGGCCAGCTCCTGCTCGCGGGCGCGCGGGTCGTCGACCGCGCGGAACCAGCGCGCCCACAGTCGCAGCACCGGGCCGGCGGGGCTGCGGGCGGGGATCCGCGGGACGATCCGCGCCAGCGCCGTACGGCCCCGGCGGGCGAGCGGGGCGAACCGGCCGCCGAGTTTCGGTGAGCCGTGCGCCAGCTCGTGGGCGACGACGGCGCGCAGCCGGGCCTCGTCCCACGCCTGGAGCAGCGGCAGTCCGAGGTAGAGCTCGCGGCGCCCGCCGGCCAGGCCGCCGAACCGCGCGTGCTCGGCCAGGGTGGCCGTGGCCGGCGCGACCACCGTCACGCCGTCGGGCGGGGCCACGGCCGAGACGGCGGCCGCCTCGTCGAGCATCGCCCACAGGCGCGGGGCCTGGGCCCGGGTCACCGGCACCCCGGCCGGCGTGGGACGGCGCAGGCGCAGGGCCCTGATGGTGGCGTAACACAGCAGGCCGGCGGTGGCGATGGCGAGCGGCACCGCGACCTGCACGGCCACCGTGCCGGGCAGCAGATCGAGCACCACCAGCACGAGCACCAGCGCCGCGACGACCTGGAGCCACGCGGCCACCAGGAAGCCGACCAGCATGGCGGCGGACCGGCCCACCTCTCACCTCCGAGCTCGTTCGGGCTCCGATAGTAGGTCGGGGGTATGACGGAAATCCCAGACGCGGAGTCCGGCAGGAGGAAAAATAAGGAAGATTTTCGCCGGCGGTTTCGCGCCGTCACGAGAGGGGACACGGACCGCCATGGCTCTTCCCGACCAGACCCTCGCCTTCGCGGCCAAGGGGTACGCCTGGCTTCCGGATCTGCGGCGACGGTGGCACGGCCGCCCGATCGAGACGCGGGTCGGCGGGCAGCGGGCGGTGGCGATCAGCGGCCCCGACGCCGTCCGTTTCTTCTACGACGGTGATCTGGAACGGCACGACGCCCTTCCGCCCAACGTCGTCGCGACCCTGTTCGGCAAGGGCGTGCACACGCTCGACGGCGAGGCCCACCGGGCGCGCAAGGCCCTGTTCGTCGCCCTGCTCATGAACGCCGACGGCATCGAGAATCTGGCCAAGCTGACCGGCGAGGTGTTCGACGAGGCGGCCGCCCGCTGGCGCGGTTCGGGTGAGATCTCGATCTTCGATGAGTCCGCGCGGGTGCTCGCCGAGGCGGTGACGCGCTGGACGGGCGTACCGCAAGAAGAGGGTGACCGAAACGCCCTGGCCCGGGACCTGATCGCCATGGTCGACGGTTTCGCGTCGGCCGGTCCGCGCTTCGCGCGGGCCCGGTCGGCTCGGCGGCGGCAGGAGCGCCGGTTCTCTCAGATCATTGAGGCCGTACGCCGTGAGGAGCCCACCCCGGAGCCGTTGTCGGTGGTGGCGCACCATCTGGAGGACGGCTACCTGCTCGACGCGAGGACAGCGGCGGTCGAACTGATCAACATCATCCGGCCGACGACCGCGGTGGCCTGGTTCGTCGCTTTCGCCACACACGCGCTCGACCGCTGGCCGGGCACCCGCGCCCGGCTGCGCGCCGGCGACGACGACTACATAAAGGCGTTCGTGCACGAGGTACGGCGGTTCTACCCGTTCGCGCCCTTCCTCGGCGCCCGGGCCACCCGCGACCTGCGGTTCCAGCGAGCCGAGATCCCGAAAGGCGCGCTGGTCCTGCTCGACGTCTACGGACAGCACCACGATCCCCGGGTGTGGCCCGAGCCGTACGAGTTCCGGCCCGAGAGGTTCCTCGGCCGCCCGGTCGGCGAGTTCGAGTTGATCCCGCAGGGCGGCGGCGACCCGCGGACGGGCCACCGCTGCCCCGGCGAGAAGATCACGATCGCGCTGCTGGGCACCCTGGTGCAACGACTGGCCAAACTGGACTACTACCTGCCGCCGCAGAAGATGGAGATCGACCTGAGCCGCGTTCCGGCCCGCCCGGCCAGCGGGCCCCGCCTGGTGATCAACTAGACCCAGTCGATCTCGGCCGACCGGTGGAAGTTCACGCCCTGCGCCTCCCAGCGCGGGGCGAAGGCGGCCAGCCGGCGCCGCAGGGACCGCCAGTCGCGGGCGGCCCGCGGCGTCCAGCCGATCTCGGCGATCGCGGGCAGCCGCGGGAAGGCCATGAACTGCACGTCGGCCAGGCTGCGCAGGGTCTCCGACCACAGCGGCGCCTCGACGCCGAGCAGCGATTCCTCGGGCACGCCGGGCAGCCGGTCGGCCGGGTCCCAGTCGTACGAGCGCTCGACGCCGACCAGGCCGGCCCAGTCGAGGCCCAGGGGGCTCGACTCGTCGTACTTCATGTCCAGGTAGCTGCGGTCGGCCGGCGACATGATCACCTGGTGTCCGGCCGCGGCCGCGCGGGCCACGCCGTCGTCGGCCGGCTCGATCCGCCAGTACTGCGGGATCGCGGTCGGCGGCAGGTCGACGGCGGCCATCTCGTGCCAGCCGATCGCACGCTTGCCGTACTTGCCGGGCAGCGGCAGCACCCGGGACATGAAGGTGCGGTAGTCCTCGGCCGTGGTGGAGAGGGCCTCGTCGCCGCCGATGTGCAGGTACGGGCCCGGGGTGAGCTCGGCGACCGTACGGATGACGTCCTCGACGAAGGTGTAGGTGATCTCCTTGCCGATGGGCAGCGAACTGTAGCCGACCTCGGCGTCGACCCGCTGCGGGACGGGTTTGCCGTCGGCGGTCAGCTCCGGGTAGGCGACCTGGACGGCGTTGACGTGGCCGGGCAGGTCGATCTCGGGCACGATCGTGACGAACCGCGTCGCGGCGTACGCGACCAGGTCCACGTACTCCTGTGCCGTCAGGAAGCCCGGCCCGGCGCCGTCGACGCCCGTGCCCGCGCCGCCGCTGACCTCGGTCAGCAGCGGCCAACCGGCGATCTCGAGGCGCCAGCCCTGGTCGTCGGTGAGGTGCAGATGCAGGTGGTTGATCTTGAACTGCGCGATGGAGTCGATGTAGGACCGCACGTCGGCCGGGGAGTAGAAATGCCGGGCGAGGTCGAGCATCGCGCCCCGGTAGGGAAAACGCGGCTCGTCCTCGATCCGGCCACCGGGGATCTCCGCCGGCCCGGTCCCCGTCTCGGCCGGGAGCAGCTGACGGAACGTCTGAAGGCCGGCGAACAGGCCCTGCGCGGTGGGCGCCTGCAGCGTGACCCCGGCGGCGGTGATGTCGAGCCGGTAGTGCTCGGGCGATTTGCCGGCGTCCTCGTGGAGGGCGAGCCGGACGGGGGCGTCGCCGGTCACCCGGGGCACGTCGAAGCCGGTGGCCCGCCGCAGAAGGGCGGCCAGCTCGTCGGCGATGGCCGCGGCCCCGTCGCCGGCACCGACCGCGACATCCGGCGCGATCCGGAAATCGGCCGACGGATCGGGACGCACGGACACGGGTAGGGGAATGACGTCGCCGAGTTGTCTCATCATGGGAGCGCGCACGCGAGAAACTCTAAACTGTCTTTCCATGTCGATCACGACCCGTAGGGCCGAGGCCCGCGACGCCGAACTGCTGCACGACCTGGCCGACCGGACATTCAAGCTGGCCTGTCCGCCCGGCACCAAGCAGGAGGACATCGAGGCCTTCGTCGCCACCAACCTGTCGGCCGACAGCTTCCGGCGCTATCTGGCCGATCCCGATCGCATCGTCCTGCTGGTGGCGTCCGACGGCGAGCCCGTCGGCTACTCGATGCTGGTCGGCGGGCCGATCGAGAACGCCGACGTGGCCGCCGTGGTCGACGCGAAGGTCAGCATCGAGCTGTCGAAGTTCTACCTGCTCGCCGAGCGGCACGGCTCGGGCACGGCCGCCGCGCTGATGACGGCGACTCTGGCCGAGGCGGCGGCGACCGGGGCCGAGTTCTGCTGGCTGGGCGTCAACCAGCGGAACGAGCGGGCCGCGAAGTTCTACGCCAAGCACGGCTTCGACGTGATCGGCGTCAAGCGGTTCCTGGTCGGCGCCGAGTGGCACGACGACTACATCCGGCGCCGGCCGTTGCCGTGATCAGGCGGGCTGGATCTCGGTCCACTCGACGTACTTACCGGTGCGGTTGTCGCCGGACGACTGGCCGCGGAGGCGGCGGTTGATCCAGGGCAGGACGTGCTCGCGGTAGTAGCGGGCCTCGGCCAGGAGGCCGCCGCGGGCGGCCGGCCCGGGGTCGATCACATGGGCCTCGGCGGGGTGGCCGAGCGCGGCCAGGACCAGGCTGGCCACGCGGCGGTGGCCGTTGGCGTTGAGGTGCAGACGGTCGGCCGACCAGTATCCGGCGCGGCGGATCTCCTTGTCGTGGAAGACGTCGACGAAGGTGATGTCGTAGCGGTCGATGAACTTCGCGACCGCGTTCGTCAGCAGCTCGGCGCGGCGGCGCATCGTCGAACCGAACGGCAGCCGGTCGGACGGGTCGGCCCCGCTGAGCAGCACCACCCGCACGCCGGCCTCGAGGCAGCGCTGGATGGCCCGCTCGGTCATCGCGGCCAGCTGGTTCATGTCGCCGCCGGGGCGCATCATGTCGTTGCCGCCGCCGTTGAGCGACAGCAGCGTGGGCGGCGGCGACAGGGCCAGCGCGGCGTCGAGCTGCTCGGTGACGATCGGCCCGAGCAGCCGCCCGCGGATGGCGAAGTTCGCGTACTGCACCGGCTTGCCCTCGCTCGCGGCCAGCCCGGAGGCGACCAGGTCGGCCCAGCCGCGCTCGGATCCATCCGGCAGCCCGTCACCGAGCCCCTCGGTGAAACTGTCACCGATCGCCACGTACCGCGTCACGCCGAGCCTCCCTTGATCACCCCGACGCTAGCCCACCAGAGGGCGCACCTCCTCGGCGACCCAACGGACATAAGCCACCGGGTCGTCCTCGTCGAGCGGCTGGAGGATGACCTTGGTGGCGCCGGCGGCCGCGAACGACTGCACGCCCTCGGCGATCTCGGCCGGGCGGCCCGAGAGACCGGCGAACGTGTGACCGTATTTCTCCCGTGCGGCGGCCAGACGGCCGGCGGAATCACCGGGCAGCGCCGGCACGAAGACGACCAGGTTTTCGGAGCCGCTCAGCTCGCGCGCCGTGGCCACGTCGGCCGGGGACGTGCCGCCCGAGAGAACGATGGCGTCGCCGACCTCGCCGGCCAGCGCGAGGGTCTTGGGGCCGGTTGCGGCCACGTACAGATCCGGGATCGCGGCCGGGGGCCAGTCGAGGCGTACGGCGTCGAGCCGGACATAGCGCCCCGAGACCGTGACCTCCTCACCGTGCAGCAGCGAGCGCAGCGCGGTCGCGTACTCCCGCAAGAGCGTGAGGGGCGACGCCGCGCGGGCACCCACCTGGCCCATCCAGTCCTGAACGCCGTGGCCGACGCCGGGCAGGACGCGGTCGCCGAACATCCGGCTCAGGGTGGCGATCTCCATCGCGGTGGCGGCGACATTGCGGAACGGGACCGGCATGATGCCGATGCCGACACGCAGCCGTTCCGTCCAGGCCAGGGCGGCGGCGGAGGCCGAGACGCCACCGCTGAGGAAGCAGTCCTCCCACAACCACAGCTCGTCCAGGCCGGCCCGGTCGGCGGCGACGGCCACCTCGCGCAGGGCCTCCGGCGGGTGTTGCGGCAGGTAGATCGCACCGAGCGTCGTCATGGAGAAGATGATGCACCGACCCACCGACATTTTCGTGAACCCGATCCCCGGCAAAGGGCATGAACTGGTGTGACCCATCTCGACGAGGCAGTCGCCGACGCCGATCTGATCGGCGCGTCGGTGCGCGAGCCGGAACGGTTCGCGCCGCTCTTCGACCGGCACGCGACGGCCGTGCACCACTACCTGGCCCGGCGGATCGGGCCACCGGCCGACGATCTGCTGGCCGAGACCTTCCTGATCGCCTTTCGGAAGCGGGCCTCGTACCAGCCGCGGCACCTCGACGTGCGGCCCTGGCTTTTCGGCATCGCGACGAACGTCCTGCACCGGCACCTACGGCAGGAGGAGAGAAGGTACCGGGCTCTGGCCCGGGCGGCCACGCACGACGCCCAGGCGCACTCGCTGGCCGACGAGGCGGCCGACCGGGTCGACGCCCAGGCGGCCCGGTCGGGCCTGGCCGCGGCCCTGGCGCGGCTCAAACCGGGTGACCGCGACGCGCTGCTGCTGCTGGCCTGGGCCGAGCTTTCGTACGCCGAGATCGCGGCCACTCTGGACATTCCCCTGGGCACGGTGCGGTCCCGGATCAACAGGGCGCGCCGGTTGACACGCGAGGTGCTGGCGAAGTGAACGACATCGAACTGCTTCGGACGTACGGGCCGGACGCGCCGCCGATCTCGCCGGCGGCCCGGACCGCGGCGCGGGCCCGGCTGCACGAGGAGATGACCCGGCCGGGCCCGAGCGGCCGGGCCCGGCGGAAGTGGCCGCTGGTGGGCGCGGCCGGGCTCGGGCTGGCCGCCGCGGCGACGGTCGTGGTCGCGGTGCTGACGGCTCCGGCCACACCGCCACCGCCCACCTCCGTGGCGGCTTCCACACCGCCGGCCACCCGCGCCGCCCCGAAGGCGATCAAGCTGGTCGCCTCGAGCGGGCCGTCGTTCCCGTGGACACTTCCCGGGCTGGGCAAGGCGAGATTCACCGCCGATCCGGGCCGGCCCGTCATCGCCGTGTATCCGGCCGACGACGGTAGCGACGTCTACGTGAGCAGCACCGAGGCCGAACCCGGTTCGATGGTCAGCGGACGCCGCGAGACCACCGTGGACGGACGACCGGCCCGGATCACGGTGATGACCGCGGGCGCGACGACAGTCTCGCTGGACTGGGAGCACAGGCCGGGACAGTGGGTCCGGATCACGGGGGTGAACCGGTACGGATCCGAGCAGGTGGTCCGCGACCTGGCCGCCCGCCTTCTCGACAAGCCGCAACCCGTCGACTTGCGGTACACCGTCGGGCTGGTGCCGGACGGCTGGCAGCTGAGCGGGTTCAAGGAGAACGGGGCGATCGTCACCTACGTCAACCCGGACGACCCGGGCCAGAGCCTGAGCGTCTCCCCGATCAAGGGCATTGAATCGGATCTCAGCGAGCAGGTCGACGGCTTCGTGAGCGCCACGACGGTGACCGTTCACGGGAACCGAGTGCCGCTCGTACGGGCGAAGGAGTTTTGGCTGGTTCAGGTTCCGCTTCCGGACGGGTCGGCGGTACGGCTCATGACCACGCTCCAGTTCACGTCCGCGCAGGTCGTGGCCGTCGCCGACTCCGTACGAAAGAAGTAAGCCGAAGTTGATATAAGGATCGCCTTATAAGCGGCCGGAAATTGTCGGTGGTCCCCGATAGCTTCCTTCACGCGGATCGGCGCCACGGGGGCGCCGATCCGTCCACACCAGAGCTTGCGATCAACACTTCGCCCGTACGGCGGAGGTGGTCGCGCAGCTCGGGAGGGGACTCGACGGTGAACGCCGCACCCAGCACTCCGAGGACCATCACCGGCCAGCCCAGGTCGTCCACGTTCATGCGCAGACGGCAGCCGGGCGAGAGCTCCTCGACGGTGCCGTAATTCCACACCGTCGAGCGGACCCGCTCGGCCGGCGCGTCGATGACGACCGACACCTCGTAGCGGGTGGGAATGGCCTTCATCTGGGACCGCAGCCACTCCGCCGGATCCCCACCCGGGATCTCGCGCGGGCGGAAACGGGCGCCGGTCATGGTGGGCGACGACAGGCGGTCGACCCGGAAGCTGCGCCAGTCCCCCCGCTCGAGATCCCACGCGATCAGGTACCAGCGGCGGCCGAGCGGCACCAGCCGGTGCGGCTCGGCGTGCCGGGGAGCCGGTTCGCCCTCGCGGGGGCTGTAGTCGAAGCGGAGGCGTTCCTCGCCTCGGCAGGCCAGCGCCAGCGTGGTGAGGACCGTCGCGTCCAGCGCCGGACCGCCGCCCAGGGGCCCGGGCGCGGTGACGGCCCGCAGCGCGTCGATGCGCCGGCGCAGCCGCGGCGGCAGGAGCTGGATCACCTTGGCCAGCGCCCGCACCGAGGTCTCCTCGAACCCGGTCACGGCTCCGGCCGCCGCCGTCCGCAAGCCGACCGCGATGGCGACGGCCTCGTCGTCGTCGAGCAGCAGCGGCGGCACGGCCGCGCCCGCCTGCAACTGGTAGCCGCCGGCCACACCCCGCGCGGCGTCGACCGGATAGCCCAGGTCGCGGAGCCGGTCGACGTCGCGGCGCAGGGTCCGGGGGCTGACCTCGAGCCGGTCCGCCAGCTCGGCGCCCGGCCAGTACCGATGCGTCTGCAGCAGCGACAGCAGCCGCAGCATTCGCCCGCTCGTGTTCGCCATGGATACAGACTGCCCCGGATTGAGGTCAGGAAGTGGCCGGAACGGCGCGGCAAGTCCACGACCCTGCGGATGCTTACCACGCTAATCCCGCCGACCGCCGGCACGGCCACGGTGGCCGGCTTCGATGTCGTCCGCCGCCAGCGCGACGTGCGGCTCCGGATCGGATATACAGGCCAGGGCAACGGCGCCGGGCACAGCCAGCGCGGGCGCGACGAGCTGATCAGCCAGGGCCGGGCGTACGGGATGACCGTGCGCGACGCCCGGCAGCGGGCGGCCGAGCTGGTCGAGTCACTGGGCCTGGCCGAGGTGACCGACCGGCGGGTCTCCACCCTCTCCGGTGGCCAGCGGCGCCGGCTCGACATCGCGTCAACTCCCCCCGGGCTGCTCTTCCTCGACGAGCCGTCGACCGGTCTCGACCCGCAGAACCGGGCCAACCTCCAGGAGCACATCCGCGCCCTGCGGGCCGAGCACGAGACGACGATCGTGCTCACCACCACTACCTCGACGAGGCCGACTCGATGGCCGAGCGGGTCATCGTGATCGACCACGGCCGGATCATCGCCGACGACGCGGCCGGCAACCCGCTCAGTTACGTGGTGCGGGGCGAGCGCTCGCTGTTCAACGGCGAGGCGACATCTGGGCGCCGAGCGTCCTCGGCGGCGTGATCGCGGCCACGGCCGTCGCCGCGATCGGCCTTGTGGTGGGCGTACGGGCCATGCGGCGCTCCGACTAAAGTCGGCTGATGTTCCGATGGCGGCGGCACGGGGGCAAACCGGTCGCGGAGATCATTCCGAGGGCCCTGGGGCGGTTGATCGAGGGGCTCCACCCCCGCCCGCACGTGCCCGAGCAGCGCCGCCGCAATCCGGACGCCGTCGTCGATTGCGCCGTCTACGCCGCCGGGGCCCGCAAACCGGGCACGGTGCACTACGGCAACGCCCGGATCCCGCGCGGCGGGTTCCTCTGGCTCGGGCTGCACGAGCCGGACCGGGCCACGATGCGGGAGGTCGCCCAGGCGTTCGGGTTGCACGAGCTGGTCGTCGAGCAGGCGGTCGACGGCGGCCACCGGCCGGGTGTCGAGGTGATCGGCGAGGTGACCCGGCTGGTGCTGCGCACCGCCCGGTACGTCGAACACGACCAGCTGACCGCGACCTCGGAGGTGGTCGACACCGGGGACATTACGCTGCTGATCGGCCCGGCCTTCGTGATCACGGTGCGCCATGGCGCGGCGGGTGCGCTCTGGGGCGTACGCAAGGAAATGGAGAAACGCCCGGCCCTGCTGCGGCATGGGCCGTGGTCGGTGGCCTACGCGATCGCCGGGCGGATGGTCGACGACTACCTTTCGGTGTCGGCCGACGTCGAACGCGACCTGGAACGGCTCGAGGAGGAGACCTTCGAGGCTCGCCGCTCGGCCGAGGTGGCGCACTTCTACCAGCTCAAGCGCGAGATGGTCGAGCTCAAGCGGGCGGTGCTGCCGCTGGCGGACCCGCTCGCGCTGATCACGCCGCCGTCCGCGTTGCAGCCCTACTTCGTCGACGTGCGGGGCCGGCTGGCCCGGGCCGTGGACCGAATCAACGGCTTCGACAACCTGATCGACTCCGTGTTGCAGGCCCGGCTGACCCAGGTGACCATGGCGCAGAACGACGACATGCGGATGATCGCGGCGTGGGCGGCCATCGCGGCCGTACCGACAGTGGGCGCCGGGATTTACGGGATGAACTTCGCGAACATGCCCGGACTGAACTCGCCGTACGGCTTCTCGGTGACCATCGCGCTCATCGTGCTGGCCTGTGGCGGTCTCTACTGGCGCTTCAAACGCGCGGGCTGGCTGTAACAGATCACCCGAAAGGGTACGCGTCTACTCCGGACAGTAAGGAAAAATCGGACCAGTCACCCCTGGTCGTCCCCACCGGCTGATCACTACCTTCGAACAGTCGTAGTGTGGGGAGGCTGTGTGACCGCGACACAGGTCATCGCGCCGCAAGGCGCGACACCGCCAAAGCCGGCCAAGCGCCGCAGTGGCGTCCTGACTGCCCTCAAGGGGCACGTCGACCTTTTCCTGAACGCCGGCTCGCTGATCGCCACCACGGCCATCACCTCGCTGCTCGGTTTCGTCTTCTGGTGGGTGGCCGCGCGCGCCGCGTCGCCCGAGGCGGTCGGCCAGGCCTCGGCCGCGGTGTCCGCGCTGACCCTGATCGGCACCATCGGCATGTTCGGCATGGGCACCATGCTCATCTCCGAGCTGTCGCAGCTGCGCGGGCCCAAATGGGAGCTGATCTCCACGTGCCTGCTGGTCGCGGGCGCCGCCGCCACGGTCGGCGGCATCGCGTACGTCGCGGTCGCGCAGCTCTGGATCCCCGGCCTCAAGGAAGCGCTCGGCGGCCAGGCCGGCACGGTGCTGCTCGTCGTCGGCATAGCCGTCAACGCGATCACCCTGGTTCTCGACGAGGCGCTGGTCGGCCTGCTCAAGGGCCCCCTGCAGCTCACGCGCAACGCCTGGTTCGCGGTGATCAAGCTGGTCCTGCTGGCCGGCCTGGCCGTCGCGCCGATCACCGTCACCGGTAACGAACTGCTGCTCACCTGGGTCGCCGGCATCGTCGCGTCCACCGCGATCCTCGGTGTGACGCTGCGCCGCCGCGGGCTGATCGACTCCCCGCGCCCGAGGCTGTCCCTGCTGAAGGGCCGCGGCCGCTCGACCTTCGACCACAACCTGCTCAACCTGGCCAGCTACCTGCCCCGCGCGGCCATGCCGCTGCTGGTCACGGCGGTGCTGTCGGCCTCGGCGAACGCGTCGTTCTACACCGCGTTCATGGTCCTGTCGATGCTGGCGATGATCCCCGGCAGCGTCGCGCTGACCCTTTTCGCCGTGGCCAGCGGCGACCGCAGGGCGCTGCGATCCAAGGTCCGCGTCGGCCTGCTCATCTGCGTCGGCGTCGGCCTGCCCGGTTCCCTGCTGGTCGTGCTCCTGGCCAATCCGATCATGTCGGTCTTCGGCGCCTCGTACGCGGACGCGGCCGGCGACGCGCTGCGGATCCTCGCCCTGACGTACATCCCCTTCGTCTTCCTGCACTTCTTCCTGGCGATCTCCCGGGTGCACAACAGGGTGCGCCGCGCCGGTGTCTTCGCGCTCTTCGCCGGCGCGGCCGAGCTGGCCGCGGCCTGGTACGGCGGCTCGCACGGCGGCCTCACCGACCTGGTCGCCTGGTTCGCCGTGGTGCTGTGGATCGAGGCCCTCTGCGTCGCCCCCGTCGTGCTCCGGACGGTCTTCGCCACCGGGCGGCGCGGCGGCGACACCGCGAACACCACGACCATGACGCTGCACGAACGTGCCTGGCTGCCGCTGGAGTACATCCGGACAATCGGCCCGGTGTACGGCGTGACCGTCGACGGCATGCGCAAGGCGCTGATCGGCCTGCACGCGGCCGACCCCAAGCACCGCGCCGTCTCCAAGCTCGACCGCATCGGCGCCCGATGGGAACACATGGACGGCGCCGAGTTCGCCCAGTTCGTGCACCGCGCGGTCCAGGACTCCGGCGACTGGTCGCTCGACATGGACGGCATGACCCGCAAACTTCAGTCCGAACCGCGCGGCGTACACCCGATCCGGATCCTCGTCGGCGCCGGCTACGTGGCCATCAAGGTCTCGCACGCGTACGGCGACGCCGGCCCGGTCAACTCCCTGGTCCACGAACTCGTCCTCGCGGCCAGCCAGGGCCGGGCGGCAGTGATCCCGCCACTCGAGCGCAACCGGATGGCGCTGCCGAAAGCCTGGTGGAAGCAGTTCGGCACCAAGCCGACCCGGTGGAAGGAGGGCATCAGCTTCGCCCGCCCGCCCGAGCCGGAAGAGACCCGGATGCGCAAGTGGCAGCCGAACCTGGCGGTCCGCACCGCCCGCTCGGCGACCGCGCTGAAAGAGATGCGCAAGTGGCGCGACGAGTACGCGCCCGGCGTCACCACGTCGGCGATCACGTTCGCGGCGTTCACGGCGGCGCTGTACAACCTGGGCCTGCAACCGGACACGAGCGGCGCCACGTTCCTGGCCGACGGCCGGCGCTACCTGGACAAAGACGTCCGGATCGACAGCAACTTCTGCATGGGGCCCTACCTGTCACCGCCCGACATGATGGACCCGCTGTCGGTGCACACCACGATCAAGCACGAGCTGGCCACGGGCCGCATCCTGACGATGATGATGCTGCGCGAAGGCAAGATCGCGCTGGACGGCGCGCCCGGCATGCCCGACCCGTACCCGGCGGAACTGCCGATCCCGCCGAGGCCGCGGCTGACCTTCAGCAACCAGGGCCGCCACGACCTGCTCGGCGACCTGCCGTGGTCGGTCGGCCCCGAATGGCGGGTCAACCTGAGCGTGCCGACGCTGAACAGCCCCGAGGGCGTCACGCTGACGACAAGCGAGATGAACGGCGTGCTCCACCTGGAGGCGACGTTCCACGCTTCGACGTTCGACCCGAACCTGATCTCCCGCGCGCTGGAGCTGGTCATCACCGACCCGGCGGGTCAGATCATGTCGGTACGCCGGGTGGAGGCCTAGAAAAAGCGGCGCCCGGCCGGTCAGGGAGATCCGGTCGGGCGCTTCTATGTTCGGCTTGCGCCGTATTGGGTGGGCGTTCGGTCGGGCGCTTCTATGTTCCGGCGCGTTGCGGTGCGCGCCGCTATCTTTCGGGCGCGCTCCCGGCTCTGGCGGGCCGGGAGCGCGGATCACTTCCGGTTCAGCGGTCGCGGTGCCAGGGGCCGCGGGTGCCCTGCGTCCCGCCGGTGGCGGTGGGAGTGGCGCTCGCCGTCGCGGTGGCGGTGGGGGTCGCCGTGGCCGTCGCGGTGGCCGTTGCGGTCGCCGTCGCCGTCGCCGTCGGGCTGGCGGTCACCGTCGGGCTGGCGGTGGGGGTTGCGCTCGGGCGGCTCGGGCGGCCGTTGTTGTCTCCCGGGCGACCGTGGTTGTCACCAGGGCGGCCGTTGTTGTCTCCCGGACGACCGTTGTTGTCTCCCGGACGGCCGTTGTTGTTGCCCGGCCAGCCGCCGTCGTGGTCGCCGGGGCGGCCGTTGTTGTCACCAGGGCGACCGTTGTTGTCTCCCGGACGACCGTTGTTGTCTCCCGGACGGCCGTTGTTGTCTCCCGGACGGCCGTTGTTGTTGCCCGGCCAGCCGCCGTTGTGGTCGCCGGGGCGGCCCGGGCGGTCGTTGCGCAGCACGGGCAGGATCAGCGTGAACGTACGGACCTGGGTCCGGGCACGCCGGCCGCAGTCGTCGTACGAGATGACGGTCCGCAGGCGGGCGATACCGGCCCGGTCGAAGTCCGGGTTGACGTCGAACTCGACGTAGTCCGAACGACCCGGCCGCAGGCTGTCGCCGCGCGAGAACGTGGCGTACCGGCTCCGCCCCGGGTAGTCCACGTCGACGTCGCGGGCACTGACCCGGACCTCGGCGTCACAGATCCGCCGGTCGGTCCGCCAGTAGACCTTGACCTCGGTGTCGGTGTCAGCCCGAACCGCCCGCAGCCAAGTGGTGACCGGCTGCGGCCCCCGCTCGGCGGCGACCGCGGGCGCCGCCACCGTCACCGTGGCCACGCTGACAGCCGCACCGGCCATAGCGACGAGCGCTCCGATGCGCCGACTGTTGTTCATTACATCCTCCAGTGACTGATGAGTTCCGGCCCACGTACAACCGACAAACCGGACACTATTGCCCTCACCGGAGTCCGCGCCGCGTTTAGCCCGCGTTTCGGTACAAATTCCTCTTTCTTGTACAAAATGTTTAGTCAAGATCAGCCGAAAAGACGATCTCCCACCGCCCCCGTCACGCGAATTCAATATGGCCATATAGCAATAGAAAACCCCTCTTCAGCAGCACGTTTGCATTCTTTGCCGGTCACCGAGCCAGCGGCCACCCAACCCCTGACCGACCAGACCTCATGATCAGCACCCAGCGGCGGGGTCGGCGCGTCTCCGAAGACGCCGCCCGTCATCGGGCGTCGCGTCCGCAACCGCCGCCAGACGCCCGGTGACCTCGGCGTCGCGTCCGCAACCGCCGCCAAACGCCGGGCGACCTAGGCGTCGCGTCCGCAACCGCCGCCAAACGCCGGGCGACCTAGGCGTCGCGTCCGCAACCGCCGCCAAACGCCGGGCGACCTGGGCGTCGCGTCTGCAACCGCCGCCAAACGCCGGGCGACCTGGGCGTCGCGTCCGCAACCGCCGCCAAACGCCGGGTGGCCTCGGGGACAGTCAGGGGCGGCAGGCCCGCGAACCCCGCGCGTGGCGGCGCGACCGCGCGGCAGGCCAATGTGCCGCGCCGGGCAGCCCGCAGCCCTACGCGGCGCGACCGCAAGACAGATCGAGGCAGCGCGCCCACCACCCAGAGCCGACGCATGGCGACCGTGACACGGTTCGAGGCGGCGAGCCCGCCACTAGCCGCCGAACGCGGTGTAACCGCAAGCCTGGCCGAGGCGGTGCGCCCTTAAGGCAGGCCGAGGCGGCGCGCCCTGAAGACGATCAGAAGCAGCGCGACCGTAAGACGGTCGGGAGCGGCACGTCCGTGACCATCCGAAGCGGCACGACCGTAACAGTGCCGAGCGGCACGACCGTGACAGTACTGAGCGGCGCGACTGTGACCGTTCGAAGCGGCGCGACCGTGACCGTTCGAAGCGGCGCGACCGTGACCGTGCGGAGCGGCGCGACCGTGACCGTGCGGAGCGGCGCGACCGTGCCGGTCCGGGGCGGTGAAACCGCAAGAGGGTCCGAAGCGGCGCGACCATGACCGTCCTTAGGGGCGTGAACCTAAGACGCCGCGCGAGGTGATGCGGACGCGGGACAGTCTGGGCGACGCCGGAGGTGGCGGCGTTGCTTGACGGGGCGATGTGAGGTTGGGCGGTAAGAGTGGCCAGCGGGACACCCGTTAAATCCCCCTAAGGTCTAAATAGTGGGTCGAACCCTCTCGAAAGTGCCCGATGCGACACGATGGAGGCGTACACGAAGGAGGGAGAGCCACCGATGTCGCTCAGCGGAGCCCACCGGGCGGCGTTTCGTCGGGAGGCGGCTCGGGAGGGCCGCGTCTTCTCGATCCGGGACGCCGAAGGGTTACCCGCGCCGGCGGGAGCCGACGGGAGGCGAACGGTTCCCTTCTGGTCGAAGTCGACGCGGGCCAGCCGCGTGGTGGGTCAGGTGCCGGCCTACCAGGGCTTCGAGGTGGTGTCGGTCGAGGTCGAGGAGTGGCTGTCCGGCTGGCTCGACCGCATGGAACGCGACGGCATGCTGGTCGGCGTGAACTGGGCGGGCGCCCGCGCCACCGGCTTCGACGTGTCCCCGGCCCAGGTCCGGCAGTGGTTCGCGGAGGAACCGGAGGAGCCGGGCCCACCAACGACGCCGGCCGCCATCGAACCTCGTGCGCTGAAGGCTTCCGTACCGCCGAAAGCTGATGCGAAGAGGTCAGCCGGCCCGGCCAAGGCATCGCCCTCGAGGGCAGAAGCAGCAGCATCCCCCGCATCCAGCATTACCGAACCGCCAGCACTGCCGGCGCCCAGCGCTACCGAACCGCCAGCGCAACCAGCGTCCGACAAGGTCGAACTCGCAGCGTCGCCTATGCCCGACGCTGGCGAAACGCCAGCCCCACCCACGTCCGGCGCCACCGAACCGCCAGCCGCACCCACATCCGGCGCCACCGAACCGCCAGCGCTACCAGCGTCTGGCGCCATCGAACCGCCAGCGCCAACAACGTCCAGGACCGCCGAGAAGTCGAAGCCACCGATGGCTGGGACTTCCAAGAGGCCGCCGGCGGCGGAAGGTGGCGGCAAGAAGCTGACAACACCGCCGTCGGTGGACGCCTCGAAGAGCGCGACGTCTTCGGGAAGCGATCCGAAAAAGACCGCGTTGCCGGCGCCAAGCGAATCCGCCAAGGCGCGTACGTCATCGATGAATGGCCCCAAGAAGGCGGCGAAACCTCTGGCGAACGACTCGCGGTCATCGGCGAGTGGGCCCAAGAAGACGGCGCCGACGGCGGACTCGCCGAACAGGGTGAGGCCGTCCAGGAGGAGTTCCAAAGCTGAGACGTCGCCGGAGAAGGGCGGCCTGGCTCCAGGAGCGGAGGCGACACCAACGGCCGAGGAAACGCCGGCCATGGAAACGAAGCCAACCGCCGGACCAAAGCCGGCGCCCGCAACGACGCCGGCCGCCGAAGCGAAACCGACCGCCGAGGTTAGGCCGGCCGCTGAGGTCAAGCCGGCCGCTGAGGTTAAGCCGGCCGCTGACATTAAGCCGGCCGTGGGAGCGAAGCCGGCCGTGGGAGCGAAGCCGGCCGCCGAGGCGCAGCCGGAGGCCGAATCGACGCCGCTCGTGGGAGTGAAGCCAACAAATGGAGCGGTGCCGAGGGCTGGGGCGACGGGGCATGAAGATGCGGCGCCGGCGGGGGCTGGGATCGGGCCTGGTGAAGACGTGCCGGTTGGGGCTACGCCGGCGGCCGACAGCGACATTGTCGGAGAGGATGGCGCTGAGACGCCAGGGAACAAAGCGTCTGCCGGTGGGCGGGCGGCTCGGGTTGCTGAGGGCGGGGAGGCTGTGACGGCTGGCAACAGCACCGCGACGGCCACGGCCGAGACGCCAGTAGCGACCAGCGGCACAGTTACGCCGGGGGCCGCGGACGGTGAAGCGACGACCGCACGCGGTGAGGCGCCAGGCGTGACCGCCGGAAGGGCGAGTGCCGCGGCGGGGAAGCGTCGTTCCTCGCGGCGGACTGTGGTGGAGACGGGTGGCACTCCTGCGGCGGACGTAGAAGGCAGCGTGGGGTTCGGATCCGATGTCGGTCCTGACGAAGGCGGGGCCTCGGACCGGGTGGCGCCGGCCGTCGCGGCGAAGGTCAAGACTGGAACGCAGGTGGCGGCCGAGAAGCTTGAGGCGGGTGCCCACGCGGCCAAAGTGAAAGTCGAAGCCGGCGCCCAAGTGGCGGCCGAGAAGCTTGAGGCCGGTGCCCACACGGCCAAGGTGAAAGTCGAAGCCGGCGCCCACGCGGCCGCAGAGAAGGTGGGGGCTGGGGCGCAGGCGGCCAAGCAAAAGGTCGAGGCTGGAGCGCACGCGGCGGCGGAGAAGGTTGAGGCGAAGGCGCAGGCGGCTGCGGCGGTGGTGAAAGCCACGGCGCGGGCGGCCGCGGCCAAAGTGAAAACGGCCGCTGGTGGGGAAGAGCGAGCGGATGCCGGCGATGAGAGGAGCAGGGCGGGAGAGGGGGCCGTGAAGGGAACTGAGTGAGTAGGATTTCAGTCGCCCGGCGGTAGTTGGACGGGGCGGGTACCCCTATGCTTGCGGAACGGCAAACAAAGGGGCTTCCGTGCGCAGTCTGCAGATCCTCGTCGTGGACGACGATGATGCCGACGCTCTCATGATTTCTGAGGCGTTGGAGACGGCGGATACCAGCGCGTCCGTCGACCGGGTGGCCGATGGACGGGAAGCGCTCGACTATCTGCGCCGGCAAAGTCCATACGAGCAAGCGCAGCGGCCCGATCTGATTCTTCTCGATTTGAACATGCCGCGGATGGACGGGCGGGAGACGCTCGCGGCCATCAAGAGCGATGATGTGCTCAAGGCGATTCCGGTCGTGATTCTGACCACCTCGGGGGCCGCGCCCGACATCGTGGCCAGCTATCAGCATCGGGCCAACGCGTACGTCACCAAGCCGTTCGGTCTCGATGACTTCGAGAGCACCGTGCAGCTGATCAACCGGTTCTACCGTGAGGTGGCCAGCCTGCCGCCGGCCGCCCAGGCTTAACGGCTCGCGCCCCCGGGTATCGGGGGCTCATGACCGAAAACCAAGCACCCGAGGATCTCGGTGCGCCCGTCGCCTATCTCGTGCTCAAGGACGGCACGGCCGTCTACGACCGGTCGGGTACGAAGGCCGGCACCGTCGAGCATGTGCTCGCCGACGAGCAGCAGGACCTCTTTCACGGGCTGGTCATCGACACCGGCCACGGGCACCGGTTCGCGCCGGCGGCGCAGGTCGACGGGCTCTTCGAGCACGGCGTGATCATCGCGGTGCCGGCCGCCGAGCTGCCCGAGCCGAGCGAGGACCCGTCCGCGGCGGTGGCCGACGAAGGGCTGCGCAGCACGCTCAAGCGGGCCTGGGAGTGGCTCATCCAGCCGAAGTAGGCGCCTTCCAGCGCAGCAGGCAGGCGCCGACCGACATGCCGCCGCCGAAGCCGGCCATCAGGACGACGTCGCCGTCCTTCAGGGCGCCCTTGCGGGCCGCGTCGTCGAGCGTCACCGGCACCGAGGCGCTGCCCACGTTGCCGTAGCGGTCCAGCGTCAGGTGGGTGGTGGCCGAGGTCAGGCCGGTCGCCTCGACGAGTTCGGCCAGCATGACGCCGTTCGCCTGGTGCGGTACGAAGTGGTCGACCTCGCTGACGTCCACGCCGGCCCGTTTGAGCAGGGCTTCGAACGCCGGCGGGACGCCGAGGCCGACGAACTCGCGCACGCCCCGGCCGTTCATCTTGAAGTAGTGGTCGCCGTTGGCCACCGTCTCGGCCGACGCGGGCAGGCGGCTGCCGCCGGCCGGCACGTGGATCAGCTCGTTCGCCTCGCCGCGCGACACCAGCTCGAGGTCGATCAGGCCGTACCCCTCGGGGACCGCTCCCATCACGGCGGCGCCGGCCCCGTCGCCGAAGAGCACGGCCGTGCGCCGGTCGCCGAAGTCGAGGATGCGCGAGTAGATGTCCGTCGCGATGACCAGCACCTTGGCGCCGGGCTGGGTGGCGATCAGGCTGTTGGCCAGGGCGACCCCGAAGACGAAGCCGGCGCACACCACGTTGATGTCGAAGCAGGCGGCCCGGTCGGCGCCGATCTTCTCCTGGACGAGCGTGGACGTCGGAGGTTGCGGAGAGTCACCGGTGGACGTGGAGACGATCAGGTAGTCGATGTCCACGGCCTCCAGTCCGGAGGCCTCCAGGGCCTTGATCGCGGCCTGCGCCGCGAGGTCGGAGGCGGCCTCGTCCGGTGCCGCGAAACGGCGTGCCTCGATCATGGTTTTGCGACTGACCCAGGCCGGGTCGGCGTCCGGCACCCGTCGTACCAGGTCGTCGTTGGTGACCACCTCGACCGGCAGATACGAGCCGGTCCCCAGGATGCCTACGCCCATGTCGCCCTACCTTCGAGTCGCCGTCGAGGAAAGAGGCTAACCGCGTTCGGTTGTAACAAAGGGCCAAGATCGACAAGCGGGGTTCCCGGTACGGCCGGTCACCCGGCCGACGGCGGGAAAGCGTGGCGCCGATGAGCCCGTACCGTAGCGTCAATCATTACTCTGCGTGATGCGAATCGCCCAGGAAGGCCTGACCCTCGCAGACGAAGGCGATCGGCGTGCGTAACTGCGACGGAACGGCAAGTAGTTGCCGGGAGACAAAGGGCACAGAAAAAGCCGGCGCGAGGGCGCCGGCTTCTCTGAAAGGGCAGCTGAGAAACGGGTCAGCGGGACGAGCGGTCCCGGTACGTCCAGGCGCCCGAGCTCAGGCCACCGGCCCGCTCCAGGCTGCTCGGCTGCTGTGGCACACGGGCGGCGGCCTCCTCGCGGCGCTGGGCCAGGTAGGCGGCGGCCGCCTTGTCCTCCTCGGTGGGCGCCGACATGAGCGCGTAGGCCAGGCCGATGATGCCGAACACCACGGCCAGGCCGATCGGCACCAGCATGCCGCCGGCGGTCGCGCCGGGCAGGTTACCGGCGGACGGCTGCGTCTCGACCGACATCGCGAGCATGCCGGTGAAGTGCATGCCGTTGACCGCGATGCCCATGACGAGCGCGGCGGCGAAGATGACGAGCGGGCGGCGGACCGTGACCGCCAGGAACAGCGCCACCGCGGCGGCCACGACCGCGATGCCGATCGACAGGCCGACGTACGTCATGCCGTACGAGACGTCGCCGTTGAGGTTCATCGCGGCCATGCCGGTGTAGTGCATCGCGGCCACGCCGAGACCGGCGATGACGCCACCCGCGATGATCCGGAAGTTCTGGGCGCCCTTGCCGAGCGCGGCGATCGCGAGGCCGGCACCAACCGCGACGACCGCGATGATGGCGCTGGCGGCGGTGAGGCCGACGTCGTAGCGGATCGGGGTGCCGCTGACGCTGAACCCCATCATCGCGACGAAGTGCATGCTCCAGATCGCCGTGCCGCCCAGCGACAGCGAGGCGAGCACCAGCCACCAGGCGCGCTCACCGCGCGCGGTTGCCGAACGTAGCCGGACAGCGCATGTGAGACCCAGCATCGAGCCCAGCACCGACAGGACGTAACTGACCGTCGGGGTGATCCACCCGTGGTCGAAATGATGGATCTGCGCCATCGCGGTTCCCTTCTGAGTACCCCGCTCCGGGAGAGCATCATGCACGCCTCCCGGTGATCGCGAAACCCGAGAGCGTCACCTTCTCGCTACACATGGCGAAACAGCCGGAAGGCACTGTCCGAACGTCTGATTCCGCAGCTCAGAGCCGGGTTCTTTGTCCGCTTTTACGATCATCGATGGCACTCTGGGTGGTCATCCGACCGCCTGGAGCCCACTATCCGCACATACCTGCGACATGTCGGCGGCGGCCGCGCTGACCGCGGCGACCGCGTCGGGCTCACTCTCCGTGCCTTTACTCGCGCTTGCTTGGGTGTACGCCGCGGCCAGCGCCCGGGCCGCGTCAGCCACCGGGGCGTCCGCGGTCTCGCTCGCGCTGACGATGCCGGCCACGACGCCCTCCTCCATCAGGCTGGCGTCGGCCACCGCCACTGCCAGCGCGGTGCACGTCAGGCTGCCGGGCGGGTCGTCGGCGATCTCCGCGGCGGCGCTCGACTGCATGGTGGCGGCCGTCGGGACGACCGGCGCCCGCTCCTCCTCCCCCGAGCACCCGGCCGCCGTGAGCAGGGCGGTCACCACGAGGACATACGCGATTTGTCGCATTCCTCCAGGCTAGGGGTGCTTACCGGCGTACAAACGCAAAAAGGCCCGGCCGAAGACGGCCGAGCCCTTGCGACGCTGCCCTTACAGGTACGAGCCCTTCTTGTACTCTTCCCAGCTCATGTTCCAGTCGGTCCAGCCGTTGCCGTTCTTCAGCTTCTCCTCGGTGCCGGAGACCGTGATCACGTCGCCCATGAGGGTCTTGTTGAACAGCCAGGCGCCCATGGCCTCGGAGACGTTCACGCAGCCGTGCGAGACGTTGACCTTGCCCTGCTTGCCCTCGGACCACGGGGCGGCGTGGATGTACTGCCCCGACCAGGTGATGCGCTGGGCGAAGTCGATCGGCGTGCGGTAGCCCTCCTCGGGACCGAGCTCGTCCATCGTGTCGAAGACGGTGTGCTTCTTCTTCTCGATGACGACCATCGTGCCGCTCGAGGACGGGGTCTTCGGCTTGCCCAGGCTGACCGGCAGAGTCTTGATGACCTTGCCGTTCTCCTTGACGGTCATCTGCTTGGTCTTGTTCGACACCGTCATGACCAGCGAACGGCCGATCTTGAGGTCGACGGTCATGTCGGACTTGCCGTAGTAGCCGTTGCCCAGCGGGACGCCGGCCAGCGCCACCTTGTAGAAGACCTTGGAGTTGGCCTTCCAGTAGACCTTCGGCCGGTAATGCACCTCGGTCGCGCTGGTCCAGTGCCACGTGCCCTCCTGGGCCGGGGTGGCGGTGACCGTCATGCGGCGCTCGACGTCGTCGCGGTAGCTCTCGGGGATGCTCTGGTTGAACTTGATGATCAGGGGCATGCCGACGCCGACGGTCTGGTTGTCGCCGAGGAAGCTCGTCGCGCGGATCACCTTCGAGGGCTTCGCCATGGTGGTGAAGGTGCTCGTGGTGGTGTTGGTCTTGCCCTCGGCCTCGGGGCCGGTCACCGTGACGGTGTATTTCGTGCCGTAGGTGAGCGCCTTGGCCGGAGTGAACGTCTTGGCGTCCTTGTCGAGGGTGCCCTCGACCTTTTTGCCGGCGGCGTCGGTCACACTCACCTCGGTGCTGTCGGCATCCTCGGTCGTGTACTTGATCGGGCTGATGGCGACGACGTCCTTGGCGTCGGCGGCCGGCGAGGTCACCGCGACGGTGCTCGGCTTCGGCGCCTCGGACTGCTCGGACCCACCCGCGGGCGCACCCGCGCTGCTGCCCGGCTCGGCACCCTGCCACGCCGACGACTTCTTGTCGTCACCGCCGCCGCAAGCCGCGGAGCTCAGCACCACGCTCGCGGCGATCACAGAGATCGCGGCGAGCCGCCAGCGTTTCATACCCCAGGTCTTCATGGTCCCTCTCACGGCGTCGTCATCCCCGGCGCCCAATACTGCTTTGTTTTTTCCCGGTGACCAATCCCGGAATCGTGCCGCCTCGGGATTTAGTTTTGGACATTTCGGTTATTTCAGGGCAGAGCCTTTCTTGAACTCTTCCCAGCTGACGTTCCACGGCGTCCAACCGTTGCCGTAGTCGAGCTTGTCCTCGGTGCCCTTCACGGTGACCGGGTCGCCGATCAGCGTGTTCTCGAACAGCCAGCGCGCGTTCGAGGGGGACACGTTCACGCAGCCGTGTGACACGTTGCGGCTGCCCTGGTCACCGGTCGACCACGGCGCGGAGTGAATGTACTGCCCCGACCAGGTGAGGCGCTGCGCGTACTGGATCTCCGTGCGGTAGCCGTTCACCGGCCCGAGCTCGGCCGTGGTGTCGAACACCGTCTCGGCCAGCTTGTCCATCACGACCATGGTGCCGCTCGACGACGGAGTGCTCTTCTTGCCGAGACTCACCGGCATCGTCTTCACCGTCTTGCCGTCGCGCACCACTGTCATCTTCTTGCTCGCGTTGTCGACCTTCATCTGAAAGTCGCGGCCGATCTTGGCGGTGGCGCTCCGGTCCCGGTCGCCGTACCGCCCACCGCCGGTCGGCAGCCCGCCCACGGCGACCCGGACGGCGATCGTGGTGCCGGACTTCCAGAACTCCGGACCCCGGTAGTACGCCTGCGTGCCGCTCGAGGTCCACGACCAGACACCGGGCTGGGCCGGGCTGGTGGTGACGAACAGGCGCCGCTCGACGGCGGCCCGGTCGGCCTTCTTGATGCCCGGGCTGAACTCGACGACGACAGGCATGGCCACGCCGTACGTCTTGCCGTCGAAGAGGTAGAGGCCGGTGCCGGTCTTCTTGCCCGGGGCGCCCATCGTGGTGAACGTGGTGGTGGCGGTCTTGGTCTGGCCGCCCTCCGCCGTGGCGGTGACGGTCGCCGCGTACGTCTGCTTGGTCTTGAGAGGCGCGCTCGGCACCCAGGAGGAGCCGTCGGGGCGCAGGGTGCCCTTGACGGCGGCGCCGGCCGAATCCTTCAGTGCGACGGTCGTCACCTTCGCCCCGGCGACCTTGAACCCGATCTCGGTGCTGACCGGAACGCCGGCCTTCCCGGAGGCCGGCGTCACAGCCAGGCTGATCGGCACGGTGGCCGACTCGGTGACGGGCTGCTGGGTTTCACCGCCCTTAGCCGTCGAAGAGGCGGACGGGTCGACCCAGGCGTGTGGCTTGTCGCCTTTGTCCCCATCACCACACGCCGACAACGCGAGCGGCGTGATCACTGCCGTCGCCATCAACGCCACCAGCGTGCGCCGCATGCTGACCATCCCTGAGGCCGATCTGAAGTTTGCGGGGCCATCCTGCCTCATGGATGCAAGAGATCGAGTCCTCCCCGAGGCTGAGATCTTTAGGGAGGGGGGTGGATTTCCGGGTTCGCCGGGGTGGGTGCTAATGTTTCTCCGTTGCCAACGAGCGCCGCTAGCTCAACTGGCAGAGCAGCGGACTCTTAATCCGCGGGTTGTAGGTTCAAGTCCTACGCGGCGCACCAGCAGCATCAAGGCCGCCTAGCTTCTCAGCTAGGCGGCCTTGATCTTTATGGGACGACGTCGCTTCTCCCTCGGCCGACGCTTCGCGAGCCTGGTCAACGGCGGCGAGTCATGGTGTCGCTCGGAATCGTCAGCCACTCGCAGCTGCGCAACCAGGTGCCAGGCCCGGCGTTGGAAGACGGGCCGATTGAGGTTCGCCCCGCGGCAGCACCGGAGCCAGCAAACTCGACAGCCGGTCCGTGCAGAGCTCGAATCAGAGCCGGGCGGCCGCGACCCCGCGCTCCCGGCTCGGCTTGGCCGGAAGCGTCAACATCACACCACGGTGCTCGCGTGGCACGCGGCGTTCCTTTCTCTGACGGACCAGGGCCGTCCGCGTCATTCGAGCAGGCGCTCGCACAAGTCGGCCAGGGCGGTGGCGTTGCCGGGGCCGACCATCGTCATGTGGTCGGGGCCGCTGTCGTGTACCTCGACCGGGCCGCCGGTGATGTCGCGCCAGCCCTGGATGTAGGCGTCGGCGCTGCCGTGGACCACAGCTGAGGTGCCGGCGGCGCGGCCCTCGGCGCTGAGTACCAGGTCCAGCTTTCCCTCGTAGGGGTCGGGCTGGTACGCCGCGAACGCGCCGTGCAGCAGGCCGCAGGCGGTCAGCGGCAGCCGGTCGGCCAGTTCGGCCTCCGCCGGTGGCCAGCCGGCCTCGTGGAAGAAGTCGTGGACGGCTGTTCGGCGCCACTCCTGCTCCGCGCTGTCCGGCTCGGCCTCGCTCATCAGGCCGACGAGGTCGGTGGCCCTCTGGTACAGCTCGGCCGCCTCCCGGTGACTGGCCACCGAGGCGGGGTCGCCCGGCAGGGTCGGCTCGAGCAGGATCAGCGGCGCCGTGGACTGCCCCTCGGCGCGCAGCTGACGGGCCATCTCGTAGGCGACGGCGCCGCCCAGCGACCAGCCGAGGATCGCGTACGGCCCCTCCGGCTGCACCTCGCGCAGGTGCCGGACGTAGGTCGCGGCCAGATCCTCGACCCGCTTCTGGGGATCGCCCGGCTGGTACGCGCCGGGCAGCTCGAACGCGTGCAGCCCGCGGCCCTCCGGCAGCGCCCGGCTCAACGGCACGTACCAGGCGACACTGCCGCCGCTGGGGTGGACGCAGAACAGGGGGCGCCGCCGGTCTCCCTCCCGGAGCCGGACGAGCGGGCCGTTGCGCCGCGTGTCCGTGCGGCCGGTGCGGCCGTCGGCGACGCCCGCGAGCCCGGCCACGGTCCGGTGTTCGTAGTGGTCGGCCACGTCGAGGTCGATCCCCTCGTCCCGGGCCAGGGCGGTGGCGTGCACCAGGCGCAGGGAGTCGCCGCCGAGCTGAAAGAAGTCGTCGTGCACACCGACCGCCGGGGTGCCCAGCACCCGGGCCCAGATGTCGGCCAGCACCAGCTCGGTGGGGGTGCGCGGGGCGACGTGGCGGTCGCCGGAGGCGAGCCGGGTGCCGGTGAGCCCGCGTACCGCACGCCTGTCGATCTTGCCGCTCGCGGTGGCCGGGATGCGCTCCACGCGGTGGAACGCGCCGGGGATGAGCTGGTCGGGCAGGGTCGCGGCGAGGAACGCCCGCAACGCCGAGCCGTCGACCGGCGAGCCGGCCGGAAGGTCCACGTAGGCCACCAGCCCGGCCTCGTCGGTGACCGTCACCGCGGCGGCGCGGACGGCGGGGTGCCGGCACAGGTGGGACTCGATCTCACCCGGTTCGATGCGGATGCCGCGCACCTTGAGCTGGTCGTCGAGGCGGCCGAACAGGTCGAGGGTGCCGTCCGGGCGCAGCCGCCCGCGGTCGCCGGTCCGGAAGATCACGTCGGTGGGGTCGCCGGTGAACGGGTTGACGACGAAGCGGCGCGCCTGCTCCTCCGGTGCGTTGAGATAGCCCAGGCTGCGGGCGCGAGTGCGCAGCCAGACCTCGCCGGGCTCGCCGACCGAGCACAGACGTCCGTCGCCGTCGACGACCAGGGCCTGGGCGCCGGGCAGCGGCTCGCCCACGGGGATCCGGCCGTCGCCCGCCTCCGGGTCGACGACGCCGGCGACCTTGGCCAGCGTGGTCTCGGTCGGCCCGTACAGGTTGACGATCCGCGCGGCGCCGATCCGCCGGCGCACCTCACCGGCCAGCAGGCCGCTGAGCGGTTCGCCGGCGAAGAAGACCAGGCGCAGGCTCGGCACCCGGCGGTCGGCCGTGGCGGTGGCCAGCCACGCCCGTGCCAGCGAGGGCACGGCGTGCAGGTAGGTGACGCCGGCCGAGCGCAGCCAGGCGAACAGCAGGTCGGGGTCGCGCCGTTCGGGCGGGATGCACAGCGTGGCGCCGCTGGTGACCGGCAGCAGCACGTCGCGGTAGAGCACGTCGAACGACAGCGAGGTGAGCTGGGCGCCGCGGTCGCCCGGGCCGATCCCGAACGTCTCGCGCTGCCACCGGAGGAAGTGTGCGAGGCCCTGCCGCGAGCCGATGACGGCCTTCGGGATGCCGGTGGACCCGGAGGTGAAGCTCAGGTACGCCGGTTCACCGCCGGGCTGCCCGGCCGGGCGGCGCGGGCCGCCGGGGACGGCGAGAACGGAGGCGGTGACGTCGCACCGCGAGTCGCCGGCCCGGCCGGTCCCCGAGAGCAGGAGCGCGGCGCCGGCCTGCTCGATCAGCATGGTGTTCCGGTCGGCCGGCTGGTCCGGGTCGAGCACCAGCAGCACCCGCCGCGCGCCGAGCACGGCGAGCATCCCGGCGACCAGGCCCGTGGAGGGCGGGACGCGCAGGGCCACGACGTCGCCGGGGGCGCTGAGCCGGGTGATCGCCGCCTCGATCTCCTCGACGTCGTGGGCCAGCTGCGCGTAGGTGCGGGTGCCCCGGTCGTCGGCGACCGCCGTGGCGCCGGGGTGGGCCGCGGCCATGCGGGCGAAGTCGTCGGTCACCGTCGCGTCCGGCGGGGCGGGCAGCGATCGGCGCGGGTCGGGCGTCCGCAACGCCAGCTGGGGCGCACGGAGCGAGTAGTCGCGGGCGGCTCGGCCGGGGTCGGCCACCACCTGGCCCAGCAGATACGTGAACTGGGCGGCCATCGCCTCGATCCGGGCCGGCGAGAAGACGTCGGTGCGATACACCCATTCGAAGGCGATCCGGTCGTCGTGCACGGTTGCGTACACCGTCAGCCAGAACTTGGGGTCGCTGGAGTCGACCTCGCCCTCGGCGACCCGGGCGGGACCGAGGCGCGGCGCGGCGGCGGGCGTGTTGGCGAAGTTGACCATGATGTCGGTCAGCGGGTGGCGTCCCGGCTCGCGGGCCGGGCGCAGCCGCTCGACGAGCGTCTCGAACGGCACGTCCTGGTTGTCGAGGGCGTCGGCCAGCTGCTCGGCCACGTGGGCCAGCAGATCGCGGAACGGCGCCTCGCCGCCGGCCCGTGTCCGCAGCAGCAGGGTGTTGAGGAACAGCCCGATGACGTCGTCCAGCTCCGGGCGGGACCGCCCGGCGGAGGGTACGCCGAGCAGCACGTCCCGCTGGCCGGCGAGCCGGCCGGTCAGCTCGGAGAAGGCGGCCAACAGGACGGTGAACAGGGAGACGTTCTCGGACCGGGCGAGGTCGCGCAGGCCCGCGCCGAGTTCGGGCGGAAGCGAGAACTCGTGGCGCGCGCCGCCGGGCGGGCGGCCGGATCCCCGGTCCGTCGGCAGGTCCAGCTCGGTGACACCGTCGAGCCGGGCCACTCCGGCGGCCAGCCGTTCCCGGGCCTCCGGCCCGTCGAGCCAGGCCCGCCGGCGCCGGACCTCCTCGATCAGTGTGGTGGCCGGTCCGGGGCGGTCGTCGGCGGTACCGGCCGCCAGCCGCGTGTACGCCTCGTGCAGCTCGGCCAGCAGCACATTGGTGGACCAGCCGTCGAAGACGATGTGGTGCGCGGTGACGATGAGGGTGTGCTGCTCGGGCGCCGTCCGCAGGGCCCGGGCCCGGATGAGCGGAGGGCGGGTCAGATCGAACGGCTCGGTCTCCTCCGCGAGCCATCCGCGCAGCAGCTCACGCGTCCGCTCCACCGGCTCGGCGGCGGCGTCGTGGTACCACCACGGGACCGGGACCGCGGCCACGACCTCTTGGAACGGCACCCCCTGCTTGTCACGGACGGCCGTGCGCAGTGCGCTGTGCCGCTCGACGACCCGGTCGAACGCGCGCCGCAGCAGATCCGGCTCGACCGGGCCGGTCAGCTCCCAGACCACAGTCAGCAGATAGTCGCTCGTGCCGGGCGTGAGCTTCTCGCGGACCCAGATGCTCTGCTGCAACGGCGAGAGGTCGAACCGGTCGCCGACGTCGCCGGTCGCCGGCGGGGTGGGCGAGTCACCGGCGCCGGCCTCGCCGTCGCCGAGCGAGGCCGCGATCTCGGCCACGGTTCGCGATCGGATCAGGGTCCGCAGTGGCACCGGGCGCCCGAGCACCTCACGCAGCCGGCCGGCGGCGCGGACGAGGACCAGCGAGTCGGCCCCGCGTTGCCGCAGGTCGTCTCCGGCTTCGAGGGCGGGACCGGCCGGCAGGAGGGCGGCGAAGACGGTACTGATCCTCGCTTCCAGGGTCTCCGGCGAGCGGTCGCTCGACGGGACGGCCGGGTGCGGGGCCGACGGCGCCGGCGTCTGGCGCGGCCAAGCACCGAGGGCGACGGGATAGTCGGTGATCCGGCGGTTGAATCCGTCGGCCAGCTCGTCCAGCAGTCCGGCGTACGCGTGCGCCAGGTCGCGGACGGCGGCGGGTTCGAGCAGGCCGGTGGCGTAGTCGATGTACCCGGCGCCGTTGCCGTGCTTGTCGAGCACGACGGTGAGGTCCAGGTCCCGGATGGCTCGGGCACCGAGCAGCGGGACGGTCCGGGCGTCGAGGCCGGTGAGCCGCAGCGGGCAGTCCTCTTCGGACTCCAGGCTGAAGACCGTGCGCGGCGGGTCGTGCTCCACGCCGGGCCCGGGCTCGGCGTGGGCGATGCCGTTCACGACGTTCTGCCGTACCCGGTCGAGGTGCTCGGCGAAGGTCAGCCGGTCGTCGACCTCGGCCCGCGACGGGATGACGGTGACGAACAGGCCGATCAGGCCCTCCGCGTCGACGCTGTCGCGGGTGTTCACCGGAAGGCCGGTGAGCACGTCGCTGTGCCCGGCGCAGCGGGCGGTCAGCAGCTGGAACGCGGCGAACAGCGTCGTGAACAGCGACGCCCCGTGCGCGGCGCCGAGCCGGGTCAGACGTTGGAGCACGCCGTCGGCGAGCGCGAACCGGTGCCGGCTCACGTCCGCCGCCCCCGGCGGCGCGGTGCGGCCGCCGAGCAGGTCGGCCGGGGCCGGGTCGGCGAGCTGCGACCGCCAGTAGCCGGCGTGGTCGGCCGGCCGGCGCCGCCGGTCGCCGGCCAGATCGGCGTACTGCGCGGTCAGGGTGGGCAGTCGCGGGGTGCCGCCCCGCACGATCGCGTCGTACCAGGCGCCGATCTCACGCCCCAGCAGCCCGGCCGACCACCCGTCGAAGGCGATGTGGTGCACCACCACGACGAACAGCCAGTCCTCGTCGCCGAGGCGGGTCAGCCGGGCGCGCAGCACGGGACCGTGCCGCAGGTCGAACGGTTCCTCGAGGTCACGTTCGGCGGCGGCGACCGCCCGGGACAGCGCGCCGTCCACCGGGCCGGGGCCGCTGTCGCCGGACTGCTCCCACCCGATGGTGACCTCGGGACGCACCATCTGCTGGGGCGTCTCGTCACCGTCGTACGTCGTCCGCAGGATGTCGTGCCGGCGGACGACCTCGCGCACCGCCCGCTGCAGGGCGTCGGGCCGCAGGGACCCGCGCAGCCGCCAGGCGACCGGCACGTTGTACTCCACCAGGGACGAGCCGAGCAGGTGGGCCATCCAGAGCCGTTCCTGGGCGACGGTGAGCGGGGCCGGGCGCGGCCCGGCGGATGGCGCCGGCCGGGGACGCTCGGCTCGGGCGCGGCCGTTGAGCCGCTGCGTCAGCAGGGCGTTGCGGCTCTCGGCCGCCGTCGCGTGGGACTTCAGGTCGTCGGTCATGGCTCTCTCCTCGCCGCCGCTGTCCTTCCCACGGTTCGGGAGCGCGGGCGAGCCCGTCAACGCGTACGGGCCGGTCTGGCGGCTGTCCGCCATCTGCCCGGCGGCGGGTTTGCGGGCGCGGTCAGAGGTGTCCGGCCAGCAGCGCGTCGCCCAGCGCGGTCCGGCTGTACCACACCGAGCGGCCGGACCGGGCCGCCGTGACGGCGCCCGCGGCGAGCAGGATGGACAGGTGCTCCCCCACGGTGCCCAGGCTCAGCCCGTGCAGCGCGGCGAGCTGGCTCGGCGTGCCGGGATTGTCCAGCCCGCGCAGCAGCCGCGCGCGGGTGGCGCCGATCAGCGCGTCGGCCCCGCCGCCGGCCGGGCCGTCGGGTGATCCGGCCCCGCGCGCGGGGTAGACCACGACGTACGCCTCCGGCGGCCGGATGCCGAGCCACCCGGCGCCGAGGGCGCACGGCACGAAGACCAGCTGCGCGGAGCCGACGTGCTCCTCGGCGCCCTCGTAGGCGTTCACCATGATCCGGCCGGAGCCGAGCCAGCTGACCGACGGGCCCAGCCCGGCCAGCGCCTGCGCCCAGCCGGCGGTCACCAGCAGGCCGGCCCGGTGGATGATGTCGCGTTCGAGGACCGCCCGGTGCCGCGGCCACTCCGAGGCCACGCACGCCGACCACACGTGCTCGAGGATGCGGGCGATCCGTGGGACGAGGTCGCGCGCGGCGAACGCGGCGGGCACGGCGCGGCCGAGACTCGTCGCCAGGTCGGCCCGGGCCTTCGCCGCCGGGGTGCCGGCCACCGCGGCGAGTTCGGCGGCGAACGTGGCGGGCCGGCCGAGGACCGGAGGCGTCAGGAAGTCGGGGATCCAGGAGGTCCGGGCCAGCAGGTCCAGCAGCGCGCGGCCGACCGCGTCGCGGCGTACCTCGCCGGCGGTGGCGCCGTGCCGCGCCGTCCAGGCCGTCGCGGTCGGGCCGAGCCGGCGCCCGGCCAGCAGGTTCAGCGCCGCGACGGTCTCGGCCAGCGGCGACACGGCGAAACGCGCCGTCGCCAGCGTCTGCGAGTCCACGTGCAGCGTCGTCATTCTTTCGCCTCTCGCCGAAACAATGTCGTCGCCTCACCCTAGGGCCAAGACTTCGGGCATGCAGACTTACCGGGACCTGTACGCGGTACGGCAGTTCCGTGTGGTGTTCGCGGCCAACGCCACCAACGTCGGCGGCACCACGATCCAGCAGCTGGCGCTCTCCGCACTGGTCTTCGCGGGCACGGGCTCGGCGCTGTGGGCCGCGATCGCCTACCTCGCGGGCTTCGCCCCGCAGGCGCTGGGCGCGATGACCCTGATCTCGCTGGCCGACCGCGTCCGGCCCCGGACCTTCCTGCCGCTGTGGGACTGCGTACGCGCCGGCGTGGCGCTCACGCTGGCCCTCGCCGGCCTTCCGGTGTGGACGATGCTGTGCCTGGTGATCGGCGTCGGCGTGGGCGACGCGGTGGCCGCGGCCGTACGCCAGGCCCTGCTGGTCGACATTCTCGGCGACGACCTGTACGTGCTCGGGCGCTCGGTGCTCAACATCAGCGTCGGTGGAATGCAGATTCTGGGGTACGCCGTGGGTGGCGCGCTGCTCGGCGCCCTCGGCCCGCACGTCGCGCTGCTCGGCAGCGCCATGGCCGCGCTCGTCACCGCGGGCGTCGTCGCCTTCGGCTTGGCGTCCTATCCGCCGCGCGCCACCGGGCGGGCCGTTCTCTCGGCCACCTTCGCGGTGAACCGGGTCCTGTTCACCACCCCCGCGATCCGTACGTTGTTGCTCGTCCAGTGGGTGCCCAACGGCCTCATCGTCGGGGCCGAGGCCCTGTTCGTGCCGTACGCCGGCGACCTCGCCGGCGCCCTGTTCGTCGCGGCCGCGCTGGGCATGCTCCTCGGTGACGTCATCGTCGGCCGGTGGGTATCCAGCGCCACCCGGATCCGGCTCATCCTGCCGCTTCAGGCGCTGCTGGCGTTGCCGTACCTCGTCTTCGTCCTCGAGCCGACGGTGTGGGCGGGCGCCGTCGCCGTCGGCCTGGCCTCCTTCGGCTTCGCGTCCTCGCTGGCGCTGCAGGACCTGTACGTCCGCGCGGTCCCGGCCAACCTGCGCGGGCAGGCCATGGGCCTGGTCGGCAGCGGCATGATGACGTGCCAGGCCCTGGCCGCCGCCCTGTCCGGCTGGCTGGCCGACCTGTCCCGGGCCGGCATCGCCATCGCGGTCTGCGCCACCCTGTCGTTCGCCGTCAGCCTGGCGCTGCACCCGTCCGTGCGCCGGCGTGAACCGGAGGGCCGGCCGAGTCTTCGGGCCTGAACGGGTTGAGCACCTCGTGCGCGGCGGACAGCAGGTCGCCCATCGTCTCGCCGGCCGGTGCGCCGGCCGGGCCGGTCCGCACCCGGATCAGCCCGGCGGCGTGCGCCGCGAGGCGCTCGGCCTCCGCGCTGTCACCGGCCCGGACGATCACCATCCCGCACCGGTCCTCCGACCAGTTCAGCGGCCGGATCCGCTGTCCCGGCACGGCCGTGACCTCGACCGTGACGACGCCCTCGGCGCCGAGCGCGTCCTGGACGCCGTCGACGCGCTCGACCAGGCCGGGCTCGGCGGTGAGGAACCGCACCGCCGCGGCGCCGTCGCCGGCCGGCGTCACCGGCTCGGGCCCCTCGGGCAACGCCAGCTGATAGCCGAGCGTCTCCAGGTCCGTGCCGTAGACCAGGCGCATCAGGTCGACGATGTGGTCGCCCGCGCAGCGGTTGTGCGATTCGATGGCCCGCGGGCCGTCGGCGGTGATGATGACCTCGGTGTGTGCGGTGCCCTCGACCAGGCCGATCGCGTCCAGCAGCCGTACGGTGAAGTCCGACACCGCGGTGGTGCCGGCCTCGTCCAGCCGGGCCGGTACGACATGCCCGAGTTCCACCACACCGTCGCCGACGTCCTTGCCGGTGACCGCGAGGACGGTGTGCCGGCCGGCCACGCTGATCGTCTCCACGCTCACCTCGGTGCCCTCCAGCAGCTGCTCCACCATGAAGGGCGAGGTGGCGAACCGCCGGAGCCACTCCCATGTCGCGCCGACCTGGGCGACGGACCGGACCTTGCGGACCCCGAGGCTGCCCGAGCCCATGGTCGGCTTCACCACCGCCGCGCCGTGCCGGGCGACGAAGCCGGCGAGCTGCGCCCGTGAGGTCGCCGGCGCGGCGTCGACCACGCCGAGACCGGCCGCGTTCAGCGCCGCCCGGAAGGCGAGTTTGTCGTGCAGCGTCCTGGTCGTCGTGCCACTGTTGCCGTCGAGGCCCAGCAGGGTCGTCAGATGCCCGGCGATCAGCGGGCCGGCCTCGGTCTGGCTGACGATCCGGGTGAGCGGCGTGTGCCGATGGATCGCCCGGACCAGATTCGTCACCAATGGGACGTCCTGGTAGTCGACGAGATGGGTCTGTACACAGTGCCGCGCGGCCGCCGGCTCGAACAGCGCCGGTTTCTCGATGTTGATGACGGACAGGCCGCACCCGGCGGCCTTGCGCGTGCTGGCCTCGGTGCCGCCCAGCAGGACGACATGGGGCCGGGTCGGGGTCGGCATCACGAACACCTTTCGTCGGCCGCCGGTAGGAAGCCGGCGGCGGTGAAGTGGTCCAGGTATCGCCGGAACAGCTCGGCGTCCACCGCCGGGCAGGTGATCCCGGCGGGCTCGAGGAGCGCGCGGGTGGCGGCGGCCGAGAAACGGACGCTGCCCTCCTGATCGGTGTCCTGCTCGTCGTCGGCCATCGTCGCGAGAAGGGGGAACACGGCGTTGCCGGGGCACGCCCCGATCCGTTCGGCCCACTGCCCGAAGGGCAGCTCCTCGATGCGGTGGCCGGCGCCGCGCAGCGCGCCGACCGCGGTGGGCAGCGGCACGAGGCGTTCGCCGGCGAGGTGGAAGGTGCCGCCGGCCGCGCCGGCGCTCCGGGAGAGGACGACCGTCGCCCGCGCGACGTAGTCGACCGGGACGAGGTCGAAGGCGGCCCGCAGCCGTGGCGCGGCTCCCGCCTGTGCGCAGCCCTTGAGCAGCAGCCAGAGGTAGTCGGCGGTCTGGCCGGCGCCGGTGGCGGAGTCGCCGGCGACGCGGGTGGGGCGGTACACCGACACCGGCAGACCGCGGCGCCGGGCCTCGGCGATCAGTCGCTCGGCGGCCCACTTGCTCTGCGTGTAGCCGTGGATCAGACCGTCCTGCCCGGTCAGTGGCTCGTCCTCCGCGAGCGTCCGGCCGGCCACCGCCGGACCGGAGAAGACACCCGTCGTCGAGATGTGATGGACGGGGACGGTGCGATGTGACGCCGCCAGCCGCAGCACCTCGACGGTGCCGAGCACGTTCGGGGCGCGCGACTGGCCGTACGCCTGGGCCAGGTTCACGGCGGCCCCGCAGTGGTAGACCGCGTCCACGCCGCGAGCCAGCCTCTCGTAGTCCTGATCGGACAGTCCGAGGCGGGGCAGCCCGAGATCGCCGCGGACGACCGAGACGCGTTCACCGGGCGGTTCCGCGACGCCGTAGGCGGCCAAGGCGTCACGAAGTCGGCGCGCCGCATGCGCGTCGTCGTGCCCGCGCACCAGGCAGTGCACCCGCGCCGAGGTGCTGTGCAGCAGTTCCCGCAGGAGGAAGGCGCCGACGAAGCCGGTCGCGCCGGTCAGGAGGACCGCCGCCGGATCCGGGCTGACGCTGCTGATTCGCTCCGCCGGGCGGATGTCACCGGGCAGCTCGAAATCCTCGTCGGGCACCCGGCCCCGGCCGGGCGCGGACGAGCCGCCGACGAGCGCGGCCAGCCCGGCGACCGTCGGGGCGGTGAAGACGGCGTTCATCGGCACTTCGACGCCGAACTCCTGACGCAGGGCCAGCGCCAGCCGCACCGCGCGCAGGGAGTCGCCGCCCCGGCGGAAGAAATCGTCGTCGGCGGCCATCTCAGCCACGCCGAGCACCGCGGCGACCTGCTCGGCGATCCGCCTCTCCCGCGCGGTCGCGGGCCGCCGGGACCCCGGCGACGGCGGCGGCCCGGCCTGGATGCGGGCAACGGCCCGGCGGTCCACCTTGCCGCTGGGAGTTCGGGGAAACCGCTCGAGGGCGAGGAAGAAGGAGGGCACCATGAACGCCGGCAACCGCCGGCCCAGTGCCGCTCTCAGGTCCTCGGGCGTCACCGGGCGGGTGGGCGACGGCAGATACGCGGCGATCAGGCGGGGTGCGGCCCCGGCGGCCGCCGCGGTGGCCACCACCACCGCGTCCAGCACCCCGTCGATCGCCTTGAGGGCCGACTCGACCTCGCCCAGCTCGATCCGGAATCCCCGGATCTTCACCTGGTCGTCACCGCGCCCGAGGAACTGCAGGCGCCCGTCGGCGAGCAGGCGCGCCCGGTCGCCGCTGCGGTACATCCGCCGCCGGGCGCCCCCGTCGCCGGCATCCCAGAGGTCGGGCAGGAAACGCTCGGCGGTGAGCTCGGGCCGGCCGAGGTAACCGCGCGCGGGGGCCCGGCCGCCGAGGTAGAGCTCGCCGGGCACGCCGACGGGCGCCGGTCGCAACTGGTCGTCCAGCACGTAGGCGCGGGCCCCGTCGACGGGCCGGCCGATCGACGGCTGCTCGGGCCACGTGGCGGGCGGCCCGGTGAGGCGTTCCGCGGTGACCACGTGGGTCTCCGTGGGACCGTACTGGTTCTCCAGGCTGGCGTCGCAGCACCGGGCGAAGAAGTCCTGGATCGCGTCGGTGACGAACAGCTGCTCCCCGGCGGTGACGACCTCACGGAGATCGGGAAACCGGCGTTGTTCGGCCCGCGCGTACACGGCCAGCTGCTGCAGCGCGACGAAGGGGAGGAACATCCGCTCGACCCGCTGCTCGACGAGCGTGTCGGACAGGCGCTCCGGATCGGCCCGGGCGCCCTCGTCGACCATGACGACGGTGCCGCCCGACGCCCAGGTGGAGTACAGCTCCTGGAACGCGACGTCGAAGCTCAGCGAGGCGTACTGCAGCGTGCGCGCGCCGGTGCGGCGCAGGGACCGCCGGCCCTGCCACTCGATGAGGCCCACCAGCGGGGCGTGTGGCATCGCCACCCCCTTGGGCCGCCCGGTCGAGCCGGAGGTGTACAGCACGTAGGCCAGGTCACCCGCGCGCGGCGACGGCAGTTCGGTGGCCGCCGGGCCGTCCGCGTGCGGCGGGATCCGGGGAACGCCGGCGGGCAGCGCCGCCCGCGCGGCGACGGCGGGTTCGGTGATCACCGCCGTGGCGCCGCTGTCGCGCAGCATGAACGCCACCCGCTCGGCCGGATAGGCCGGGTCGACGGGCACGCTGGCCGCCCCGGCCTTGGAGACGGCCAGCACGGCCACCGCCTGCGCGGCGGAGCGGTCGAGGCAGACGGCGATCCGGCCGCCACCGTGGCCGTCACCGGCCAGCCGCGCCGCCAGGCGTCCGGACGCCTCGTCGAGCTGGCGGTACGTCAACGTCGTACGGCCGTGCACCACGGCCGGGACGTCCGGGTCGAGCCGGGCCCGCTCGGCGACGAACTCGTGCAGCGACGACCGGGAGACCGCTGTCGTGGGCGTCTCCCACGACGAGCGGATGAAGGCCAGCTCCCGTTCGGGCAGGACGGCGAGATGTCCGACCTGGCGGTCCGGGTGGCGGACGGCGCCGGCGAGCAGCGTGAGGTAGCGCTCGGTCAGCCGGGTCGCGGTGTCGTGGTCGTACAGGTCGGTCGAGTACTCGAGCGTGCCGCGGAAGGCGCCCTGTCGCGGGACCAGGCTGAGGAAGATGTCGTACTTGGCGGTGCCGTTGTGCGGATACAGCCGCTCGGCGCCGACGCCGGGCAGGCTCAGGGGCACGGGCTCCTCGGCCTCGGCGGCGAAGACGATCTGGAACAGCGGGAACTGCGAGGGCGTACGGGGTACGCCCAGCTCCGCGACCACGCGGCTGAGGCGGACGTTCCCGTGCTCGAGGGCGTCGAGGACGACCTCCTGGGTCGCGGCGACCGCCGACGCGAACGACTCGCCGGGGTCGACGTCGCGCCGCAGGGGCATCACCTCGGCGAGGCAGGCGATCATGCCGTCGGTGCCGGGGTCGTCGCGGCGGGAGACCGGTGTGCCGAGCACGAGGTCGCGCTGGCCGCTCAACCGGTATGTCAGGGCGGTCAGCGCGGTCAGCAGGACGACGTACGGCGTCGTGTGCAGTCGGCGGGCCAGGTCACGTACCCCGGCGGTGGTCTGCTCGTCGACGGCGAAGGTGACCTCCGCGCCGCGGTGGCTCAGCGCCGACGGGCGCGGCCGGTCGCCCGGCAGCGCGGACTCCCGCGGCGCACCCCGCAGGTTGTCCCGCCAGAAGGCCAGATCGAGCTCACCCCGCAGCCGCTCCTCCCGATGCTGGAGCCGGGCCAGAGGCCCGGCCTGCCGCACGGCCGGCAACCGGCCGGGGCGGCCCTCGACCGCCGCCCGGTAAAGGTGCTCCAGCTCGTGGCCGAGAACGTTCAGGCTCTCGCCGTCCATGGCCGCGTGATGCAGAACGACCAGCAGCACCGCCTCGGTGGGCCGGTCCGCCGGCTCCGCGGCCAGCAGGTGAGCCCGCAGCAGGGGCGGGGCGGCGAGGTCGAGCGGATCCTCGAGCGCTTCCCGGAGAGCTTCGGCCAGGCGGCCGGGCCGGGCCACCCGGCGGATCAGCCGTACGGGACGGGCCGGCAGAACGGTCTGCCGGGGCGCGCCCTCGTGGAGGTCGAGCCGGCTGCGCAGCACCTCGTGGCGCCGGACGATCTCGGTCAGGGCGGCCTCCAGCGCGGCCGTGTCGATCCGGCCGGTGAGGCGGTACGCCCACGACTCCTGATAGCGGGACGGGCCGTCGCGGAACTGGTCGTTGAGCCAGATCGATTCCTGGCTGAAGGACATGGGGTGGCTGTTCGCCGGCATGACGCCTCCTGGTGTCGGATCATGACCTCGACGGGGCGTGGTCGCCGGCGAGGAGCCGCACCTGGCGCACGTAGTCGTCGAAACGCGGATGAGCGAAGATCGTCTTCATCGGGCAGGACAGGCCCGCCTCGCGGTGCAGCGCCCGCGAGATCCGGGCCGCGCGCAGGGAGTCGCCGCCCAGCGCGAAGAAATCGGAGCCGCCGTCGATGTCCGGCACGGACAGGGCTTCCCGCCACAGCCGCTGGAGCACGGCGCTCACGTCGGCGGGCCGGGCCGTCCGGTCGCCGGCGATCCGGGCCACGATCGCCGCGCGCAGGGCCGGCACGTCCGTCTTTCCGCCGGGAGTACGGGGGAAGTCGTCCAGGACCACCAGATGCTGAGGGACCATCGCCTCCGGCAGCGCCTGCCGCAGGTGGCCGAGAAGCGGCTCCTGGTCACCGATCGGCCGCGTCGCGCGCAGGCCGGCGACGAGACGGCCGTCCACCGTCATCACCCGCGCGTCGCCGACCGCGGGATGAGCGGTGAGGACGGCGGCGATCTCCCCCGGGTCGACGCGTACGCCGTTCACCTTGAGCTGGTCGTCGGAGCGCCCGAGGAAATAGATCAGCCCGTCCTCCGCCCGCGCCCGGTCGCCGGTGAGGTACCACGGACCGTCGCCCGCACCGGCGACCGGCGCCTGCCGGAAGCGTCGCGCGGGCCGGGGATCGGCGCCCCGGTAGCCGAGCATGACACCGGGACCGCCGAGGATCAGATCACCCTCGGCGCCCTCGGGTACCGGCGTGCCGTCGTCGTCGATGATCACCGCTCGCACACCGGGCAGCGGGGCGCCGATCGCAACGCGGTCGCCGCCCAGCGCGTCGGCCCGTACGTCGAAGGTCAGCGAGGTGATGGTGGCCTCGGAGACCCCGTAGGCGTTGACGAGCCGCGGGTTCTCGGCGGCGGCGCACCACTGTCGCGCGGCCGCCATCGGCAACTCCTCGCTTCCGGTCACCACCAGGCGCAGCGCCGGTGGGACGCCGCCCGCCCGGGCGAGTCCGGCCGACCAGCCGCTGAAGTAGCCGGCCGGCAGGTTGACCACGGTGATCTCCCGGTCCCGGACGATCCGGGTCAGCTCGGCGTAGCCGGCCGCGCCCAGTCCCCCGCGCAGGATCTCGACGCGGGCGCCGGCGTACAGGGTCGGCCAGATCTCCTCGGCCGCGACGTCGAACGCCGGCGAGGCGGCCTGCAGGACCCGGTCGTGCGCGGTCAGCTCGTACCGGGCGCCGACCGCGCCGGCGTGCCAGAGCAGGGCGCCCCGGCTGATCGTCGCGCCCCTCGGCACACCGGTGGTGCCGGAGGTGTAGACGACGTAGCCGGGCGACGCCGGCGGGAAGCCGGACGGTCCGGGCGCCGGATCCCCGGGGGCGTCCCGCTCCCAGGCGCCGAAGGTGATCACCTGGACGTCGAGGGAGCGGAACGCCGCCGGGTCGGGTGTGACGGCCACCCGGGCGCCCGAGTCGCGGACCATGTGGGCGAGGCGATCGGCGGGCACACCGGCCCCGGTGGCCAGGTAGGCGGCGCCGGTCAGCCAAACGCCCAGCAGCACCGCGACCGTCCGGGGGTCACTGTCGCCGTGCACGACGACGATGTCGCCGGGGCCGGCCCGCCGCGCGCGGAGATGGGACGCGACCTGCTCCGCGTACCGGACGAGCCGGCCGTACGACCACTGTTCGGGCCCGTCGCCCACCGCCGGGCGGCCGGGATGCTCCCGGGCCCGGCGCACGATCTCATCGACGACGTCCATCGTGGACTCCTTTCCGTCGGCGGTCATCAGGCCACGACCGCCGCGCTGGGCCGGGTTCGGCGGGCCCAGTCGAGGGCCGAGCCGGCGGTGGCCGACACGGCGAGGAAGAGCGTCGACAGCACGATCCATCCGGCGGCGTCGAACCGCTCGACGAGCAGCGTGACCAGCACCGGGCCCAGCACCAGATGCACGGAGCCGCCCAGGGCGAAGACGCCGCCCCAGGTGCCCTGCGCCGCGGCCGGTGCGAGATCGAACCGGAACTTCCAGCCGGCCGCCGACGCCCAGATCTCGCCGACCGACAGCAGCGCGACGGCGAGCATCAGCAGCGGAACGCCGACGGCCATCGTCGTGTCGTCGCTGAACGCTATGACCAAGCAGGCCGTGGTGCTGACGACGCCGGCCCCGATCAGCAGGCGCAGGGCGCCCCCGAAGGACTCCGCGGCCCGGCTGAGCCGCACCTGCAGGACGATCACGATGAGCGCGTTGAGACCGTACAGCCAGGCCGCCAGCGCGACCGACAGTCCCGCCTGCGAGACGAGCCACAGCGGCAGGCCGACGAAGAGGATGATGTCGCCGATGGCGAGCACGCCGTGCAGGCCGGCGAGCGCCAGGTAGGGAACGTCCCGCAGGGCGCCGCGCATCGAGAGGCCCGCCGACGGCGGTATCTCGGCGACCGGCCTCGGCAAGCCCAGGCTCAGCAGGACGGCGACGAGCTCGGCGGCCGCGCACCCGATCATCAGGGCCAGGTAGGCCGATCTCCGGTCGGCGCCGAGGAGCAGGCCGCCGAGGCCGGTGCCGGCGATGATGCCGGCGTTGAACAGACTGCGCAGGCGCGAGGAGAGCGTCACCCGGCTGCCCTCGTCGGTGAGGTCGGCCACCAGCGCCTCCCGGCAGATCCACGCGGCCTGCACGGCCATCTGCACCGCGGTGACGACGATCAGAAAGCTCCAGAAGCCCCTGATCGCGATCGCCGACAGCAGCAGAACGGCGCCCAGGGCCCCGGTGAGCACTACCGCGCGGCGAGCCTGCACGCGGTCACAGAACCGTCCGATCACGACGGACAGCGGCAGCCAGCCCAGGCCGGCCACGGTGAGGCCGATACCGACCTCGGACGCCGTCAGACCGGTGAAACGGGTGTAGTAGACGGCGCTGCCCGACGCGTACAGCCCGAAGCCGGTCGCCGCGAAGAAGTTGGCCGCCATGACCCGCCGGAGGTGGGTCATCGACGGGCCAGACGCTCGTCGACCTCGGCGTCGGACAGCGCGGCGATCTGCTCGGTCAGCAGACCCTCGACCAGTACGGCCTGATCGGCCAGCCGGGGCCGGTCGTACAGGTCGGCGATCGACACCTCGACCTCGAGCTCGGCCCGGATCCGCATGCCCACCTGCGCCACCGCCAGCGAGTGACCACCGAGCTCGAAGAAGTGGTCGTCGCCGCCCGACGGCGCCGCCGGCAGAACGCTCGCCCAGATGTCGGCGACGGCCTGCTCGGCCGCGGTGAACGCGCCGGGCGACACGGCCGGCACCGTCTCCGGCGCCGGCAGCGCCCGGCCGTCGACCTTGCCGCTGCTGGTCAGCGGCAGGTCAGGAAGCACCACGATGAGGTCGGGAACGCTGTGCCGGGACAGCCGCTCCCGCACGTGGGCACGCACCTCGTCGGGCCGTGTGTCGCCGGGTGCCGCCACGTAGCCGACCAGGACCGGCCCGGATCCGGGATGGTCGTGCACCCGGGCGGCCGCCCGGCGCACGCCGGGGAACGTGGTGAGAGCCTGCTCGACCTCGCCGAGCTCGATCCGGAACCCGCGCACCTTCACCTGGGCGTCGCGGCGGCCGAGCACCGCCAGCAGGTCGTCCGGGGTGAGCCGGGCCCGGTCGCCGGTGCGGTACATCCGGCTGCCCGGCGGGCCCCACGGGTCGGGCAGGAAGGCGGCGGCGGTCGCCGCGGGCGCGTTCAGGTAGCCGCGGGCCAGCTGCGGCCCGGCGATGAACAGCTCGCCGACGCCGCCGGGCGGCACCGGCCGCAACCGGTCGGACAGGACGTAGGTCCGTAGGCCCGGTGAGGGGCGGCCGATCGGGACCGATCGCCCGGACGACGACTCGGGCGGCCCGGCCGGGCCGAGGTCGGCATAGGTCACGGCGCAGGTCGTCTCGGTGGGGCCGTACGAGTTGAGCAGGCGGACGTGCGGGCCGGCCGAGGCCAGCCACTGCCGCAGATGGGTGGGGTTGGCCGCCTCGCCACCGATGATGACCAGGCGCAGGCAGGCGGGCACCGCGCCACCGCGCTGGGCCAGCCACGAGCAGACCAGGTGCCAGTACGCCGTGGGCAGGTCGATCACCGTGGCGCCGGCCGTCTCGACGCGGTCGAGCAGCGCCGCCGGTGTCATCACCCGCTCGTCGCGCAGCAGTAGGGCGGCGCCGGCGGCCAGGGTGGTCCACAGCTCGGACACGAAGGCGTCGAAGGTGAAGGAGGAGAACTGCTGAACCCGATCGCCGGGTTCGAGCCCGTAGTGGGCGGCGGTGACCGCGGCGTAGAACGACACCGCGGAGTGCGGCACGCCGACCGCCTTGGGACGGCCGGTGGAGCCGGACGTGTGGATCACGTAGGCGAGGTCGTCGCCGGTCAGCGCGACCCGTTCGCCCACGGCCCCGGACGGCACGGCGTCCCGGCCGGGCACGAGGGTCAGCCGGCAGCCCAGGTCGCGGACCAGTTCCTCGGTGCGCTGGGCCGGGTCGGCCGGGTCGAGCGGGACATACGCGGCGCCGGCGGCCATCACGCCGCAGAGGGCGACCACCGCGTCCGCCGTGAGCTCGCTCAGCACCCCCACCCGGTCGCCCCGGCGCACCCCGCGGTCGCGCAGGTGGGCCGCCAGCTCACCGGCCCGGCGGTTCAGCTCGGCATAGGTGATCACCCGCGCGCCGGCCACGGCCGGCGCGTCCGGCCGCCGGCCGGCCCAGTCCGCGATCAGCTCGGGCAGCGGCGCCGTGGCGAGCGCGGCCGGCGGGGCGGGAGCGGTCAGCCCGGCCATCCGCCGGGCGTCGCCGTCGGTGAGCACCGGCAGATCGTCCAGCGGCCGGCCGGGGTCGGCGGCCGTACCGGCGACGAGCACACCCAGCCGGGCGGCCAGGGCGGTGACCGTCCGGTGGTCGAACCGGGCGGCGTCGTAGTGCAGCCGGCCGTGCGCCGTTCCGTCCCCCAGCGGGCCGAAGGCGAACGTCAGCGGGGCGGCCCCGTCCGGAACCGGCTGGGCACCGACGCGCAGCACGACGTCCGGCGCCGGCCCGGCGGCGTCCGGGGCCGTGGTCGCCACCTGCCGCAGCAGCAGCGGGAAGGTCGGCGCGGCCGGGACGCGCACCGTCACGGCGTGCTCGCCCAGGCCGAGGCGGAGGTCCCGCTGGCCGGTGTGCCGGTACACCAGGGCGGCCAGGACGGTCAGCAGCGTGGCCGGCGCGTCGGCGCCGGCCGCCCGGCCCAGGCGGCACAGCGCCGAGAACGCGGCGGGCAGCACGACCTCCACGCTCGCGACGGCACCGGGCCGGCCGTCGAGGTGGTCGAACGGCAGGTCGAGCCGGTCCGGCTCGGCGCCGGTGGACGGGTGCGTCAGGTCGGGGGTGTCGAGCATGGCGGGTCTCCATTCGGGACGGGACGGTGGGAGCGTCACGGCGCCACCTCGACCAGGCCGAGCTGTACGGCCTTGGCGACCGCCTGGATCCGGTCGGTGGCGCCGATGCGCAGGTAGAGCTGCCGGAGCCGGCGCTCGACGGTGCGGACACCCTGGTGCCGGGTGCGCGCCATGCGCTGCACCGTGGCGCCCTGCGCGAGCTCCTGCAGCAGGTGCAGCAGCTCGTCGTCGAGATCGATGGCCGGCCCGGGCGCGGTCGGGCCGACGAGCTGCGACCACCAGGTCGCGGGGACGAGGGCGTGTCCGTGCCGCGCCATCCGTACGGCGAAAAGCACCTCGGCCGGCGCGGCCCGCCGGTCGACGAAGGCGCGGACGCCGTGGACGCTGGCCAGCCGGGCCCAGCCCGGGCGGTGGGCCGGCACGAGCACCACGACGGTCGCCGTGCCGTGGGCCGCGCGCACCCGCTCCAGCAGCGTCAGGTGTTCCTCGGCGGCCACGGCCAGAACGACGACCAGATCGCTGACGCCGTCGGCCACGGCGTCGAGCGAAACGCCGGCGCGATAGCCGGCCGCGGCGCCGGCCTGGACGATGTGCCCCGACACGAGCGGGTCGGGGTCGAGCACCACCAGCGCCGGCCGCCCGGTCACGCGGTCACCGCCGGACAGCCGGCTCGGGGGCCGGCGCGGTGGTGACGGACTCCCGCCACCCTCGGCGGCGCCGGCGGACCGGCCCGTCCGCCGTGGGCACACTGGCGAGGTGACGCCGAATCGCCACGATCGGCGGGAACTCTCGCGAAAGCTGGAGGATTCATGACATCCCTTCCCTTGCTCTGTCTGCCGTACGCCGGCGCCGGCGCGTCCGCCTTCCGTGGCTGGAGCGCCTTCTGCGGCCCGGGCCTGGAGATCGTTCCGGTGCAGTTGCCGGGCCGGGAGGAGCTCATCGACGAGGAGCCGTACCGCGACGCCGGCCGGGCGGCCGACGGGCTGCTGCCGGGGATCCGCCGCCGGCTGGGCGACCACCGGGCCGTCGCCCTGTTCGGCCACAGCATGGGTGCTCTCCTGGCGTACGAGGTCGCGTGCCGGCTCGCCGCCCTGCCCGGGATGACGGTGTCGCTGCTCGTCGTCAGCGCGTCGCACGCGCCCGGCACGTCTCGGCGGCACACCGTCACGGGCTTGCCGGACGACGAATTCCTCGACGGGCTGCGGCGGTACGCCGGCTACTGGCCGGCGGCGCTCGACGATCCGGATTTCCGCGAGCTGATGTTGCCGGTGCTGCGGGCCGACGCCGAGTTGCACGAGCGCCATCGCCCGGATGGCGGGCGCCGCCTGTCGGCGCCGGTTCTGGCCGTACGGGGAGCCGACGACCCGATGGTGGAGCGGACCGAGACGGCCCGGTGGGCCGAGTGGACCAGTGGGCCGTTCACCTCGGCCGAGCTGCCCGGCGGTCACATGGATCTGGTGAACGATCCCGCCGCGCTGCTCCGCCTGATCTCGGACGCCGGCTCAGTACCAGGTGATGACGGACATCGAACTCCCTCCACGGCGTCGCTGCGCTGAACTACATGGCCCACTCGACACCGCGGGCCCATCGTCGCTCTATCGATGCCTTATCCGCCGCGGTCTCCGACCGATTAGTGAGATCCGTGTTTGTCGATCTCCACTCTGGATAGTGAGTGACCGGTCGACTTCATTCAGTGATCATCATCGGGGGTTCGTCACCGTGACAGGAGCCGACAGCGACATCCGTCTGCGTCTGCTGGGACCGCTGGAGGTCACCGGGCCGGCCGGTCCCGTGCCCGTCGTCGCGCCCCGCCGGCGGGCGATCCTGGCGATGTTGCTGCTCCGGGCCCGTTACGTCGTGCCGGTGGACCGGCTCATCGACGCCGTCTGGAGCGAGGCGCCGCCGGCCACGGCCAAGGCCCAGGTGCAGATCTGCATCTCGGCGCTGCGGCGGGTGCTGGAGGAGGCGGGGCTGCCCGGCGCGATCAAGACGCACTCCTCGGGATACATCGCTGACGTGTCCGACGACCACCTGGACGTCCGGGTGTTCGAGCGGTTGTGCCACGCCGCCGACGAGGCGGTCGCGGGCCAGGATCCGGCGCTCGCCGCCACGCTGCTCCAGCGCGGTCTGGCCCTGTTCCGGGGCGTTCCGCTGGACGGCCTGACCGGCGCCGTCCTCGAGTCGGCGGCCGCGCACCTCGCCGAGCAGCAGCTGGGCGCGACCGAGAAGCTGATCGACATCCGGCTGGCCGCCGGTGAGCACCGGGAGCTGGTCGGCGAGCTGACCGGGCTGGTCGCCGTCCACCCGCTGCGTGAGCGTTTCCGCGGTCAGCTCATGCGCGCCCTGGCCGGCTCCGGCCGTCCGGCCGAGGCACTGGAGGTCTACCGCTGCGGCCACCGGCTGTCGGTCGACGAGCTGGGCCTGGAACCGGGACCGGAACTACAGCACCTGCACCGCAACATCCTGGAGGGCAGTCAGGAGGATCGGCCCGCCGCCCCCGCGGTCCTGACCGTGACCGAGGAGCCGGCGACGCCTCGGCAGCTGCCCCTCGACGACCCGCACTTCTCCGGCCGGCGGCCCGAGCTCGAGCGGCTGTGCGCGCTGCTCTCCTCCGCCGGCACGCCCCGGGTCGCGGTCATCTCCGGGCGGGCCGGCGTGGGGAAGAGCGCACTCGCGGTCCGGGCGGCCCATGACCTGGCGGACGCCTACCCCGACGGGCAGCTTTACGCCACACTGGACGGTTCCAGCGCCCATCCCGCCTCGGCGGCCACCGTCCTGGACCGCTTCCTGCAGGCCCTCGGCGTCCCCGGCCCCGAGATCCCGAGCGGCACCGACGCGCGCGCGGCGATGTACCGCAGCCGCACCGCCGACCGGCGGATCCTGGTCGTCCTGGACGACGCCGGCAACGAGGAGCAGGTCCAGCCGCTGATCTCCACCGGCCCGCACTCCGCCACCGTGGTGACCAGCCGGTCCCGGCTGACCCTGCTGGGCGGCGCGGCGCAGCTCGACCTGGCACCGCTGGACCCGGCGGCCGGTCTCGAGCTGCTGCGGAAGGTGGCCGGCCGGAAGCCCGGCCGGGATCGGCCGGCCGACCTGACGCGGCTGGTCGAGCTCTGCGACGGCCTGCCCCTGGCGCTGCGCATCGCCGGCGCCCGGCTGGCCGCCCGGCCGCACTGGCCGGCCGCCGACCTGGTCTCCCGGATGGCGAACGACGACCGCCGGCTCGACGAGCTCGCCCACGGCGGCCTGGCGGTGCGCAGCGGCCTGGAAACGAGCTACGAGCTTCTCGCCGAGCCCGCGCGACACGCGTTCCGGCTGCTGAGCGGCGTGCGGATGACCGAGATCGCCAGCTGGTCGGCGGCGCCCCTGCTGGGCCTCGATCCCCTCGACGCCGAGGACGCCGTCGAGGCGCTGGTGGACGCGCAACTGGTCGGTACCCACGCCACGCCCACCTCGCTGGTGCGGTACCGGTTGCACGGGCTGACCGCCGACTACGCCCGGGAGCTGGCCCACGTGGAGGACGGCGCCGCCGAGCGCAGCGCCTCGATGCGCCGGCTGCTCTCCGCCACGATGTTCCTCGGACAGGAGGCACACCGCCGGCAGTACGGCGACCTCAGCCTGATCCACGGCACGGCGAAACGCCGGACGCTGCCGGCTCCGCTGGTCGACCGGCTTCTCGACCAGCCGATGCGCTGGTTGCAGGACGAGCGGCACCTGCTGGTGGCCGCGGTGCGCTGGGCACAGGCCGAAGGCCTCGACGAGCTCTGCTGGGATCTCGCCGTCACCGCCGCCACGCTGTTCGAGTGGGGCGGCTTCTTCGACGACTGGCAGCTCACCCACGACATCTCCCTGGACGCCGTGCGGGCGGCCGGCAACCAGCGCGGCGAGGCCATGCTCACGCACTCCATCGGCGCGCTCTACCTACGCCAGGACCGCCGGGCCGAGGCGCACAGCAAGATCATTGACGCCGTACGCCGGTTCAAGCAACTCGGCGACGACCACGGCCGGGCGCTGGCCCTGCGCAACCTGGCCCTCCTGGACCGGATGGCCGGCGACCGCGGGTCCGCGATGCGGCACAACGAGAGCGCGCTGACCGCGCTCCGCGTCGCCGGCGACCGGGCGGCCGAGGCCGATGTGCTCACCAACATGGCGCAACTGAACATCGACGTCAGCCAGAACGCCGAGGCCGAGCAGCTGATCAAGGCCGCCCTCGGCGCCATCCGAGGTCTGGACAGCACCCGGGTGCACGCCCAGGTGATGTACCGGTACGGCGAGCTGTGCCGGCGGCAGGGCCGGCTGGACGACGCCGACCGCGCGTTCGAGGACGTGCTGACCACGGTGCGCGGGGACGGCGACCAGAACGGCGAGGCGTACGCCCTGTACGGCCTGGGCCTGAACGAGCTGCGCCGGGACCACCGCCACGCGGCGGAGACGCTGTTGCGGCGGGCCAGCACGCTGGCCGGGCCGCGGGGTACCCGGCGCATCGAGGCCCGCATCAACTCCACACTGGAAACCGTGTCGCGGCCCGCGCCCGGCCGGATGGCCGCCTCCCGCAAATAGGTGCGCCGATAGCCGGGCGATGGGACCGCCCGGTTCCCTGAAAGCGATAAGCACCACCGATCGCTGGAAGGGAGTTGGTGGACATGCAGCCCACCTTGGCGAGCTCGGCACCGACGGAAGTCGGCTTCACTTCCCCACTCATCAGGTACTACCAAGGCGTACGCGCCGCCGCCCGGCAGGTCGTCCGGGAACGCGACGGGGCGCCGTCCCCGACGGTGAGTTTCGACCTCCCCCCGCTCGACGAGCGCCTGCGGCGCTACTTCGATCAGCCGGGCGTCACGCTCGCCCCGATCGGAGCGGAGCGCGGCCGGTCGCTCTGGATGCTGAACCTGATGGGCGACCCCGAGACCCGTACCACCAAGACCCTGGCCTCACTGGTCATGGTCGCCCGGGCCGCGCATCACATCGACCGGACCGGCGAGGGCGTCCTGATCGTCACGCCGTCCTCGGCGAACAAGGCCACCGCCCTGCGCGCCGCCGTCGGCCGCGCCTACCGCACCGGGCTGGCCACGCCGGAGCAGCTGCGCATCGTCGCCGTCGCCCCCGCCACCTCGGCGGCCAAGCTACGGGCCGGCGACCTGTCGGCCGACGCCCACCTGCGGGCGGCGAACCCGTTCGTGCTCGCCGACGTGGACCACCCCGCGAACGTCAAGCAGCTCGCCCGGGAAGCGGTCGACATGTGCGCCGCCGAGATCCTGGCCGGCACCGGCTTCCGCACGTGGTACTCGCTCGACATCGACAACTACCGCATCGCCGACTCCGTCCGCGCCTTCGTCGAGGCCGAGACGATGCCGCTCACCCGGGCCAGCCGCCCCCGCCTGCACGCGCACGCGGTCTCCAGCGCGTACGGCCTGCTGGGTTACCACCTCGGCTGGCGGCTGCTCTCCTCCGGCGCGTACGCCGACCTGGCCACGCCGGCGTCGCACCCCGGATTCTTCCTGGTGCAGCAGCTGGCCACCCCGGACATGGTGCTGAGCCTGCGGTACGGCGACACGTCGCACTCGCGCATCCCGGAGTACCGGCGCGACGGCGACCGCTGGCGGCAGAGCGCCGATCCGGCGTTCCCGGCCGTCACCGACGACCCGCACGAGGTGCTGGACCGCACGTTCTACACGACGAACCCGCCGACCTGTTCGCAGATCGACCAGATCGTCGCCCGGCACGGCGGAGGCGGCGTCGTGGTCTCACGCCGCGAATGCCTGGACCGGTACGACTGCGTACGGCAGCTCTGCGCCGAGGCGGGCGTACGGCTGCCGTCCGACCCGGCCGACATCCGCGAGTGGTCCATCGTCAAGGCGCTCACCGGAATCCTCGTCGGCATCGAACGCGGCTTCATCGCCGAGGGCACCGACGTCGTCGTGCACGGGTCGGGCTTCTACACCGACGCGCTGCTGCCGCCTCTGCCCGAGGAGCACGTCCGGCGGCTCAGCCGGGCCACCGAACTGGCGGCCGTCATGCGCACCGCCGCGAGCTAGGCGGCGCGGCGTGACTCTCTCCCGCTGGGCCGTACGAGCCCGCCACCGCTGGCACCACAGCACCCACCCCGCCCTGGCCACCGGCCACCACCTCATCGACCTGGCCCGGACGCCGTCGCCGCTCGTGGCCAGCGCCGGCGGCGACGGGCCCACGCTCGCGTACGGCGGCCTGGCCGACGGCCTGGTGCACGTGCTGCCCTTCCTCGAGAGCCGCCGGACGGCGCCCGCCCAGCGGCTCGGTGACGAGCCGGCCGGCGCCGACCTGGTCGCCCTCGGCTGCGGAGAGGCACAGGCGTTCGCCCTGCCGGCGGACCGGTCGCTGGTCCTGCCGATGCGGGTGCACCTCGTGGTGCCGCTGCCGGCCGACCCCGGCGACGTCGTACGGCGGGTCTCCCGCAAGGACCGCCAGCAACACGCCCGCGGCTGCGACCGCTTCGGCTGGCGGCTGGAGGAGGGCACCACCGTCGCCGACTTCACCGAGTTCTACCACCGGTTCCACCTGCCGACGATGCGGGTGCGGCACGGCGAGCGGACCCGGTCCGCGCCCGTGGACGAGGCGTACGAATGCCTCTTCCGCCGGGGACGGCTGTTCTTCCTCACCGCGCGGGGCCGGCGCGTCGCCGGGATGCTGTGCGTGGTCGACCAGCGGGGACGCCGTGTCGTCTCGCGGCTGGCCGGGGTCCAGGACGGCGCCGCCGAGCACTACCGGTCCGGGGTCTACATGGCGCTGCACGTCCTGATCCTGCAGTGGGCCGCACGGCAGGGCCTGGCCACCGCCGACCTCTCCGGCTGCGAGCCCTTCCTCAGCAAGGGCATCTTCCAGTTCAAACGGAAGCTGCACCCGACCGTGACCGTCCCGGCCACCCACTTCGGCCGCAAGCGGCTCTGGCTGCGGGTCGAGCGCGACGGCCCGGCCGTGCGGGACTTCCTGGTGGCCAATCCCCCGATGGTGATCGACCGCCGGCAGCGGATGCGGGCGGTGTACTTCCACGACCGGTCGCGACCGCCGCGGCTCGATCTGCGCTGGCAGACGCCCGGCCTGGACGACGGCGTCCTGGTCGATCTCGACGAATTCCTGGCCTCCGGCGCCCCGCCGATGGCCACGACCGCACCGGGGAGGGCAGAGCCATCCGCGTCGGACTGATGATTTTGCCGGCCACCTCATGGGACACCGCCCGGGCGCAGTGGCGCCGGGCCGAGGAGCTCGGCTTCGCCCACGCCTGGACCTACGACCACGTCGTCTGGCGGGACATGCCCGACCGGCCGTGGTTCGCGGCGACGCCCACCCTGGCCGCCGCGGCGGCCGCCACCAGCACCCTGCCGCTGGGCACGCTCGTCGCCACTCCGAACTTCCGGCATCCCGTCGTGCTGGCCAAGGAGGCCATGACGCTCGACGACATCTCCGGCGGCCGCTTCGTCCTCGGCGTGGGCGCCGGCGGCGGCGGCGCGGACGCCCGGGTCCTCGGCAACGCCGTACCGCTGCCCCGGGCCCGGCAGGACCGCTTCGAGGAGTTCGTCGAGCTGCTGGACCTGTTGCTCCGCCAGCCCGTCACCTCGTACCGGGGCCGGCACTACCAGGCCGACGAGGTGCACATGCTTCCCGGCTGCCGCCGGCGGCCGCGGATGCCGATCGCGGTGGCCGCCGGCGGACCGCGCGGCATCCGGCTCGCCGCGGCCGTCGCCGACATCTGGATAACCAACGGCACGGTGGCCCGGCCCGGGCTGGAGCCGCCCGTCACCACACCCGAGGTCGTGGCCGGTCAGGTTCGGCAGCTGCGGGACGCCTGCGCCCGCCGGGGCCGCGACCCGGACGGCGTCCGCCGGCTGCTGAACCTGGCCGACCGGGACCGCTCGCCGTTCGTGTCGGTCGACGCTTTCGCCGAGACCGTCCAGCGGTACGCCGCGGCCGGCATCACCGACCTGGTGGTGCCCTATCCCCGGGCGGAACCGCCCTTCGCCGGCAGCACCGCCGTACTCGAACGGGTCGCGGCCGAGGTGCTGCCCGCACTCCAGACCGCGACGAGCGCGGCCTGACCACAAGCTCGGAAGGAGACGCACATGTGCGGTCTGGTCGGATGGGTGGACTTCGGCGAGGACTTGTTCCGGCACGGGCGGGTCGTCGCCGCGATGACCGCCACCATGAGCAACCGGGGCCCGGACGACGAGGGCACCTGGCTGGGCCGGCACGCCGCGCTCGGTCACCGGCGCCTCGCGATCGTCGATCCCGGTGGCGGTGCGCAGCCGATGGTCGCGCACCGATCCGGCGAGGGAAAGCCGGTGGTCCTCGCGTACAGCGGCGAGATCTACAACCACGAGGAGCTCCGCGCCGAATTGCGCGGCCGCGGGCACGTCTTCCGCACCCGCTCCGACACCGAGGTCGTGCTCCGGGCGTACCTGCAGTGGGGAGGCGAATGCGCGGACCGGCTCAACGGCATCTTCGCCTTCGCGGTGTGGGACGGCGACCGCGAGGAGATGGTGCTGATCCGCGACCGGCTCGGCGTCAAACCGCTCTACTACCACGCGTACGACGACGGGATGCTGTTCGCCTCGGAACCCAAGGGGATCCTGGCCAACCCCCGCTTCCGCGCCCGGACCCGCGAGGACATGCTGCCGGTCCTGTTCAACTCCCGCCTGGCCATGCCCGACGAGACACCGCTGATCGGCCTGCACCAGGTTCATCCGGGGCAGGTGCTGCGGTTCGACCGGTCCGGTGTCCACAAACACCAGTACTGGGAGCTCGTCTCGCACGAGCACCCGGACGACGAGGCCACGACCGTGAAGACGGTCCGGGAACTGCTCGAGGACGTCGTCAGCCGGCAGCTGGTGGCCGACGTGCCGATCGGCACGCTGCTCTCCGGCGGCCTCGACTCCAGTGTGATCACCGCGCTGGCGGCGCGCCTGAGGCGGCAGTCCGACCAGGGCGACGTCCGCGCCTTCGCCGTCGACTTCACCGGGGCGGAGGACGACTTCCGGTCGACCCCGCTGCGCCCCGAGCGGGACACCCCGTACGCCCGGCTGGCCGCCCGTCACCTCTCGGTGCCGTACACCGAGGTGGTGCTGGACCCGGCGTCGTTCCCCGGCGTGCACGAGCAGACCCTGCTGGCCCGCGACCTGCCGGCGCTGGGCCAGTTCGACCAGTCGCTCTACCAGTTCTTCGGCGCGGTGCGCGAACAGTCGACGGCGGTGCTGTCGGGCGAGGCCGCCGACGAGATCTTCGGCGGCTATCCGTGGTTCATGCGGCCGGAGACCGTCTCCGCCGACACCTTCCCGTGGCTGGGCAACGCACCCCGGCTGACCGACTGCCTGAACGACGGCGTCCGCCGGCGCATCCGGCCCGAGGACGCCGAACGGGACCGGTACCGGACGATGCTGGCGCGCGTGCCCCGGCTGGCCGGCGAGACCGGCCTGCGGGCCCGCATGCGCGAGGTGCTCTTCCTGAGCATGCAGGGACCGCTGACCTACCTGCTCGACCGCAAGGACCGGATGAGCATGGCGGTCGGGCTGGAGGTCCGGGTGCCGTTCTGCGACCACCGGCTCGTCGAGTACCTGTGGAACGTCCCCTGGGACATGAAGGTGTCGGACGGGCGGGAGAAGACGCTGCTGCGCGCCGCGGCCGGCGACCTGCTGCCCGCGCAGACCCTCGAGCGGCGCAAGAGCGGCTATCCGGCGACGTTCGCGCCGGCCTACGCCGCGGCGGTGAACGACCAGCTGACGGCGCTGCTCGACGACCCGGCGGCGCCGCTGCGGGATCTGCTCGACGCCGACCGGGTCCGCGCGCTCGCCGGCCGGGGCGGGCAGACCCTCACCTTCGCCAGCGCCGAGCATCTGCTCACCCCGCTGCTGGAGGTCAACGCATGGATGACCAGGTACAACGTCGAACTGGTCGGCTGACGGCCCGGCGAGGAGGAATCACATGACTGTCCAAACCCGGCCCGACGTGACCATGCTGCCCGAGCTGATCCACGCGCGGGTCGACACCACACCGCAGGCGACCGCTGTCGTCTGCGGCGACCGCCGGCTCAGCTACGCCGAACTGTGGCACCGCGCCGGGATCACGGCCACCCGGCTGCGCCGGGCCGGGGCCCGGCCCGGCCAGCGCGTCGCGGTGTGCCTCGACCGGGACATCGAGCTCCTGGTGACGCTCCTGGGCATTCTGCGGGCCGGCGCCGCCTACCTGCCCCTGGACCCCGAGCACCCGGCCGAGCGGCTGGCCGGCACCGTCGAGGACTCCGGCGCCTCACTGATCGTGGCCCGCGGCGTGCCCTCGTGGCTGCCCGACGGGGTCCGCACCCTGTCGCCCGACGCGACCGCCGAGCCGGCGGCCGACGGCCCCGGCCCGGTCACCGGGGCCCATCCGGCCTACACCATCTACACCTCCGGATCCACCGGGCGGCCCAAGGGCGTGGTCATCTCGCATCGGGCCCTCGCCAACTTCATGCGGTCCATGCAGGAGAGCCTGCCGCTCGGCGAAGGCTCCACGATGGCCGCCGTGACGACGGTGTCGTTCGACATCGCCGCGCTCGAGCTGTTCCTGCCGTTGCTCTGCGGCGCCCGCGTCGTGATCGCCCGGGCCGCGGAGGCCACCGACCCGGTCGCGCTGGCCGCGCTGATGGAACGCCACGGCGCCACCGCCATGCAGGCGACCCCGGCGACCTGGCAGATGCTGCGCTCGATCGGATGGCGGGCGCCGGAGGGCTTCCTGCTGCTCTGCGGCGGCGAACGCCTTCCGGCCGACCTCGGCGCGTGGCTGACGTCGTTCCCCGGCGGCCAGGCCTGGGACCTGTACGGCCCCACCGAGACGACGATCTGGTCGACCGCGGCCCGTCTCGGCCCGGGCGGCCGCGTGGCGCACTGGGCGCCGCTGCTCAACACCGACATCCGGATCCTCGACGAGAAGCTGGCCCCGGTGGCCGGCGGCGAGGCCGGGGAGCTGTGCATCGGCGGCGACGGGCTCGCCGACGGGTACGTCGACCGGCCCGATCTGACCGCCGACAAGTTCCGGCCCGACCCGTACGCGGACCGGCCCGGCGGGCGGCTCTACCGCACCGGCGACCTGGCCCGGCGGCGCCGGGACGGCAGCGTCGAGATCATCGACCGGATCGACAACCAGGTCAAGATCCGGGGCTACCGGGTCGAACTGGGCGAGATCGAGGCCGCGCTCGCCGCACACGCCGGCGTCGGCCAGGCCGTGGTCCACCCCGTCACAGGGGCCGCCGGCGGGAAGCTCCTCGCCGCGTACGTCATACCCACCGGAACCCCGCCGGACCCCGCCGAGCTGACCGCGTGGCTGGCGGCGAAGCTACCGGCGTACATGCTGCCGGCCCGCTACACCACGGTCGCGGCCTTCCCGCTCACCGGCAACGGCAAGATCGACAGGAAGGCCCTGGCCGACCTTCCGGCCGCTCCGGCCGGCCGGCCGTACGCCCCGCCGCGGAGCCCGGTCGAGCGGGCCGTCGCCGCAGTGTGGTCGGAGGTGCTGGGCCACGCCGACGCCGGCCTCGACGACGACTTCCTGGAGCTGGGCGGCACCTCCCTGGCCGCCGCGCGGATGCTGGGCGCGCTACGGGAACGGCTGGACGCCGAGGTTCCGATGGCGCTGCTGCTCGAGCACGTCACCCTGCGCGAGCAGGCGGCGGCCATCACCCGGATCCTCGCCGAGCCGGGGCACGCGCCGGCCGGCGGCGCCGCGATCCCCCGGGCCGACCGGAGCCGCCCGATCCCGCTGTCCCCCGCGCAGCAGCGGCTGTGGTTCGCGGCGCAGCTGCGCGACACGCAGGCCACCGACCACACCGAGATCCGGTGGCGGGTGCGCGGCACCCTCGACCTGCCGGCCCTGCGGCAGGCCCTCGAACGGGTGGCGGACCGGCACGAGATCCTGCGCACGGTGTTCCCGGCCGGGCCGGACGGCCGGCCCCATCAGCGGATCCTGGACGACCCCGCCGCCGGGTTCGCCTTCCGCGTGAGCCGGGACGAGCACTCGGCGGATCCGCTCGACGCCGCCCTGCGCGCGCCCTTCGACCCGGCCCACGGACCGCTCATGCGTGTCGACGTCGCGGTGTGCGGCCCGGACGAGCACCTGCTGCAGATCCAGTGGCACCACCTCGTCTTCGACGGGGTGTCCACCGAGCTCTTCCGGGCCGAGCTCGCCGCCGCGTACACGGCCGTGACGGCCGGGAACCCGGAGCGTCGCGCGCCGCTGCCGCTGCAGCACGCCGACGCGTCCGCGTGGCTGTGCGCCGCCGAGCCCGCCGATGCCGGCGTCGAGGAGTACTGGCGAGGACGGCTGTCCGGGCTGCCCGCCCTCACCACCCTGCCGCCCGACCGGCCCCGGCCGGCCACGCCCACCGGCGCCGGCGCCCGCCTGTGGCGGGAGCTGCCGGCGGAACTGGTCACCGGCCTGACCGCGACGGCGGCCCGGCACCGGCTCACCCCGTACATGGCCCTGCTGGCCGGGTTCGGCGTCACCCTGTCCCGCTACTGCGGCAGCCACGACGTCGTCGTCGGATCGCCGGTCACGGACCGGGACCACGCCGATCTCCAGCCGCTGATCGGGTTCTTCCTCAACACCCTGGTGCTGAGGCTCGAGGCCGACGGCGCGGCCTCCGTGCGGGACTACCTGGCCGGGGTACGCCGGACCGCGATCGGCGCTTTCGGCCACGCGAGCATGCCGTTCGACCGTCTGGTGGAGACGGTCCGGCCGGAGCGCTCCGGCGCGTACCATCCGCTGTTCCAGGTGCTCTTCAACCACGACGCCGCCGACCTCGACGGCCCCGGCCTGCCCGGCCTGCGGCTGACCGAGGAGCCGGTCGACCCGGGCGCCGCCCGGTTCGACCTGGCGGTCACCGTGCGCACCGCCGGCGGCGTGCCCGCCCGGGTCGAGTTCGAGTACGCCACCGACCTGTTCGACCGCGCGACCGTCGACCGCTTCGCGGACCACTACCTGCGCCTGCTGACCGCGCTGGCCGCGGCCGCGCCGGAGGACCCGCTCGACGCGCTGCCGATGCTGACCGCCGAGGACGAGGCCGGCCTGCGGCCCCATCACGCCCCGCCGCCGCGCCGTTCGGCCGGGCGGCGCGTGCACGACCTCGTCCGGGCCTGGGTGTCGCGGACCCCGGACGCGGTGGCGGTCTCGGCCGACGGCGCCGACGTGACCTACGCCGAGCTGGACCGTCGCGCGAACCGGCTGGCCCATCGGCTCCGCGGCCACGGCATGCCGGCCGGCGCGGTCGTCGGCACGCATCTGACGCCCGGCGCCGACCTGGTCGTCGCGATGCTGGCCGTGCTCAAGGCGGGTGGGGCGTACCTGCCGCTCGATCCGGCCCAACCGGCCGAACGGCGCCGGACGATGATCGAGGACGCCGGATGCCGGTTCCTGGTCGGCGCGCCACCGCCCGCCGGCGCCGGACCCGATCTCGTCGTGCTGCCGGCCGCCGAGCCCGGCCCGGGCGACGAGCCCGACACCGAGCCGGCGACCGATTGCCGGCCGGACGACCTGGCGTACGTGCTCTACACCTCCGGCTCCACCGGCGCCCCCAAGGGCGTGGCCATGCCGCACCTCGCGCTCGTCGATCTGATCGACTGGCACATCCGGCAGCAGCTGGCCGGTGTCCGCACCGCCCAGCTCGCGGCGATCAGCTTCGACGTCAGTTTCCAGGAGATCTTCATTCCGCTGGCCAGCGGCGGCACGGTGGTGATGGCGCCGGCCGCGATACGCGGCGAGCCGGATCGGATCGCCGCGTGGCTCGCCGCCGCCGGCGTCGCCCAGCTCATCACCACACCGACCATGCTGGAGCAGCTCTGCCGCTCCTGGCGGGAGCAGCCGGCCGGCACGCCGCCCCGGCTGGCCGAGGTGACGGTGGCCGGCGAGCAGTTCGCGCCGACCGCCACTGTGATCAAGGTGCTGGGCACGGCGGACGTGACCGTGCACAACCAGTACGGACCCGCGGAGACGCATTGCGTGACCGCCCACCGCTGCTCCGGCCTGCGCGAGTCCATGTCACCGCCGATCGGCCGGGCCGTACCGGGAAAGCGGATCTACCTGCTCGACCGCCTCCTGCGACCGGTGCCCCCGGGCCTTCCCGGCGAGATCTTCATCGGCGGCGAAGGCATCGCCCGCGGCTACTTCGCCCGCCCCGGGCTCACCGCCGAGCGCTTCCTCCCCGACCCCTTCACCGACCGGCCCGGCGGTCGCATGTACCGCACCGGCGACGTGGCCCGGCGCGACCGCGACGGCCTCCTGCACTTCCTCGGCCGGGCCGACCGGCAGATCAAGATCCGGGGCGTACGCGTGGAGCCCGCCGAGGTGGAGGCCGCCCTGGTCACTCATCCCCGGGTACGGGCGGCCGCGGTCGTGGCGTCCGAGGCCGGGCCGGGCGACCGGCGGCTCGCCGCCTACGTCGTCCCGGCCGGTGACGACAGTGTCGACCCGGCCGGCCTCGACGGCTGGCTGGCCCGCACGCTGCCCCGGTACATGATCCCCTCCGGCTATCTCGCCGTGACCGCGTTGCCCACCACGGTCAGCGGCAAGCTGGACCGGGCGGCCCTGCCGCCGTTCCCGTGGCACACCCGGGCGGCCGAACCGGTCGCGCCGCGCACCGACGCGGAACGCCGTGTCGCCGAGATCTGGGCGGACGCCCTCCAGGTGCCCACGGTCGGTGTGCACGACAACTTCTTCGCCATCGGCGGCCATTCGCTGCTGGCCGCCCGGCTGGCGGCCCGGCTCCGGGAGCGGATCGGGGCAGTGTCGATCCGCGACATCTTCGAGGCGCCCACGGTGGCCGAGCTGGCCCGGCGGGCGACGGCCGGCCCGGCCGTGGGGCAGGCCGTCGAGGACGCGCCACGGCCGGTGCCCCGGGACACGGCCCTGCCGTTGTCCTACGCCCAGCAGCGGCTGTGGTTCCTCGACCAGCTGCATCCGGGCGCCACCGACTACCACCTCGGCTGGGCGCTGCGGCTCCGCGGCCCCCTCGACGTGACGGCCCTGCGCCGGGCCCTGGGCCGCATCGTCGAACGCCACGAGATCCTCCGCACGGGCTACCCCGCCGCCGGTGGACTGCCCGCGCAGGAGGTGCTGCCGCCGGCGCCGGTCGAGCTGCCGACACACCCGGTGACCGGCGCGGCGGGGCTGGACGAGGCGATCCGGCGCGAGTGCGCCCGCCCGTTCGACCTCGCCGCCGGCCGGGTGTTCCGGGCGGCGCTGCTGCGTACCGGTCCGGCGGAACACGTCCTGGTGGGCGTGGCGCACCACATCGCGGCCGACGGATGGTCCCTGGCCGTCGTCGACCGCGAGCTGGCGGCCGGCTACGAGGAGGCCGTCACCGGGCGTCCGGCGGCCGAGACACCACTGCCGGTGCAGTACGGCGACTACGCGGCCTGGGAACAGCAACGGCGGACGCCCCGCTCGCTCGCGCCCGATCTGGACTACTGGCGGACGGCCCTCGCCGGTGTGCGCCCCCTGTCGCTGGGAGACCGCCGGTCCGCCGGCCCGCCCGGCGCGGCCGGGGTCGAGACGTTCCGCCTCGATCCGGCGGACACCACCGCGCTCGACGAGCTGGCCGCCGACCGGCAGGCCACCCTGTTCATGGTCCTCGCCTCCGCCTTCGCCCTGGTGCTGGGCAAGCGTGCCGGAACCGACGACGTGACGGTCGGCGTCCCGGTGGCCGGGCGTGACGTTCCGGGGGTCGCCGACCTGGTCGGCTGCTTCGTCAACACCGTGGTGCTGCGCACGCGGCTGCGCCCGGCCGAGCCGTACGCCGACCTGCTGGACCGGACCCGGCGCGCCGCGACCGAGATGTACCAGCGCCAGCACGTGCCCTTCGATCTGGTGGTACGCCACGTCGCGCCGCGACGCGAGGCCGCGCACAACCCGCTCTTCGACGCCATGATCAGCTTGACCGAGGAGTCCCGGCTGTCACTGCCGGGCCTGGCGGTCACGCCGGTGCCGGTGCCGGGGACCGACGCCTCCTTCGCGCTCGACCTGCGGGCCGAGAGGCGATCCGACGGCTCGCTGCACGGCGAGCTGGAATACGACACCGCCCGGTTCTCCGCGGCGGCCGCGGCCCGGATCGCCGCGCAGTACCAGCGGATCCTGCGGACCATCGGGCGCGACCCCCGGCTCGCCGCCGGGCGACTGTGAGGACGCCATGACGACTGGCATCGACAGCCTCGGCCGGCGGTTCTGGCGGTGGCGGGCCGTCCAGCAGCCGCGGTCCCGCGACGACCTGCCCCGCATCACTCGCCCGCCGGGCTGGCTACCCGACTGGCGCGGTCCCACCGTCCGGCGGCACCGGCGCGAACTGGCCGCCTTCGAACAGGCGATCGCGGCCTTACCTTCAACGTCCACAGTGGCCGACGTGGTCGACCTCGCCCTGCTCGGGTCGGCCACGGCGCGAGTCCGCTTCGAGCTCGACGTGGTGCGGGCCTGGCAACGCCAGCCGGGCTTCTACGTCGACCAGTCGATCGGCGTGGTCTACGACGCCCTGCTCCCCCGGCCGGAGTGGCCATCCGCGCGCCGCGCCGCGGTGCTCCGCGGGCTGCGGGCCGTTCCCGGCATGCTGCGGGAAGGGCTGGCCAACCTGGACGGGCACGTGGTGCCCGAGTTCGCGGCCGCGGCCGGCCGGGAGCTGGACCAGGTGGAGGATCAGGTCACCGCCACGATCGGGGAGCTGCGGGAGCACTTTCCGCCCGGCTCGCGGGCGGAGCTGACGGACGCCGGCACCCGCGCCGCCGCCGCTCTCGGCGACTACCGCCGAAGCCTGAGCACGCTGCGCCCGGGTGACTTTCCGGGGCCGCTGGGCGCGGAGGGCTTCGCGTTCTTCCGGCATCGGGTGGCGCTGCTGCCGTACGACCCCGACGAGATGATCGAGACGGGGCGCGCGGCCTTCGCCCGGGCGGTACGGAACGAGGAGGAGGCCGCCACGGCCGTCGCGGCGGGGCGGCCGGCTCCCGCGACGACGGCCGAGCAGATCGCGCGGCACGACCACGCCGAACGGGCCGTGCTCGCCCACTACCGCGACGCGGGCCTGCTCGACCTGCCCGGATCGCTGCGCGGCTACCGCGCGCTGCCGATGCCGGGCTATCTGATGCCGCTGTGCTGGCTGGCCGTCACCGACGACCTCGGCGGCTGCGAGCGCCCCGGCGACGCCGTCACCTACGTGCCGCCGGTCGGACACGAACGCGGCTTCTTCGACCTGGCCAACGTCCGCGACGCCCGGCTCGGCGTCCTGCACGAGGGCGCGCACGCCCAGCAGCTGGCGCTGTCCTGGACCAACCCCCGGCCACTGCGCCGCCGGTACTACGACTCCGCCCCCAACGAGGGCATCGCCTTCTACAACGAGGAACTGCTGCTGCGCAGCGGTCTGCTCGACGACAACCCGGACGCCCGGCGGGCCGTGTGGACCTTCATGCGGCTCCGCGCCCTGCGCGTCGAGGTGGACGTCGGGCTGGCACTGGGGCGCATGACGATCGAGGACGCGGCCGGCGCGCTCGCCGCCGGGGTGCCGCTCGACGACGCGACGGCCCGGCAGGAGGCGGCGTTCTTCGCCGCGACGCCCGGGCAGGGGCTGTCCTACCAGATCGGCAAGACGCAGATCGAGCGGCTGATCGCCGCCGCCCGCGAGCGCGGCCACTCCCCCGCCGAGGTGCACACGTGGCTGTGGCGCAACGGCAACGTGCCGATCGCCCTGCTGAGGTGGGAGTTGCTCGGCTCGCGCGACGAGCTCGACCGGATCGGTACGCCCGTGATGGCCGGAGGAAAAGCGAACGATAGCGCCGCCGCCGAGGCTGAGAACCATGACTGACGAACAGACCTACGACGCGGTCGTCAACGACGAGGAGCAGTACTCCATCTGGCCCACCGACCTGCCGGTGCCCGCCGGCTGGCGCGAGGCCGGACACCGGGGCAGCAAGGCGGACTGCCTCGCCTACATCGGACAAGTCTGGACCGACATGCGGCCCGCGAGCCTGCGCGCCGCCATGGCCGGCACCCACGTCGAGTGAAGGAGCAGCAATGGCACCGACTCAACGGCTGAACGCCGGCACCATCAACGAGATCGACATCCGGCGGGCGGACGGACGGCCCCCCGTCGTCACGGCACCGCCCCTCGGCGACCTGGACGACGCCGTACGGTGGCTCTCGGACGCGCGGGAACCGCTGCGCGCGGAGCTGCTGCGGTCCGGCTGCACGATGATCCGCGGCCTGCCGATGACCAGCGCCGCCGACTTCGCGCAACTGCGCGACGTCCTCCTGCCCCGGCGGGCGGCCTACAAGGAGAAGGCGACGCCCCGGACGGACTTCGGCGAGGGGGTCTTCTCCTCCACCGATCTGCCGGCCAGCCAGCCCATCCGGCTGCACAACGAGAACAGCTACACCCTGGACTTCCCGGGCGCCCTGCTGTTCGGCTGCCTGGTCGCGCCCGAGCAGGGCGGCGCGACAACCGTCGGTGACATGCGGGAGGCGCTGCGGCTGGTGCCCGGTGACATCCGGGAGCGGTTCGCGCGACACGGATGGCTGCTCGTCCGGCACTACTCGGAGCTCGCCGGGCTGCCCTGGCAGACCAGCTTCGGCACCGACCAGCCGGCCGAGGTGGAGGCGTACTGCCGGGACAACGTGATCGGCGCCGACTGGCTGGACGACGGCACGCTGCGCACCCAGCAGCGCCGGGCCGCCATCGTCACCCACCCGGTCACCGGCGACCAGGTCTGGTTCAACCACATCGCCTTCTGGAGCCGGTGGAGCCTCGAGGACACGATCCGCGAGGTGCTGACCGACACGTACGGGCCCGACCGGTTGCCCTTCGACACCTATTACGGCGACGGCGACGCGCTGAGCCCGGCGGACACCCAGGCCCTCAACGCCGCGTACGACGCGGTCACCATGCGGGAGTCCTGGCAGCCGGGCGACCTGCTCCTGGTCGACAACATCAGGTGCGCGCACGGGCGCGAGGCGTTCCAGGGCGCGCGCAAGATCCTGGTCGGCATGGGCGACCCGGTGCAGCTCGCCGACTGCCGCCCGGTGCCGCCGCCCGCCACCGGCCCGCACCGATCGGAGCAGTGATGACCTCCGACACCGGCACCGCCGCCGACCTGCTCACCCGGCTGGCCGAGGTTCCGGCCGACCGGCCGGCCCTGGACGCCGGGGGCCGCACGCTCACCTTCGGCCGGCTCCGTGACGAGGCGGCCCGGGTGGCGTGGTCCCTGACCCGGGCCGGCGTCGGGCCGGAGAGCGTCGTCGCCGTCTGCCTGCCGCGCGGTCCCGAGCTGACCGTCACCCTGCTGGCCACGCTGGCCGCCGGGGCGGCCTACCTGCCGGTGGATCCGCAACTGCCGGCGTCCCGGCGCCGCTACCTGGTCGAGGACGCGGGCGCCGACGTCCTCGTCAGCGCCGGCGACTTCGGCGACAGCCTCGCCGAGGACTTCACCTTCGCCGAGCTGTCCGCCGGCGAGGACCGGCCGTTCGCGCCGGTGCCCGTGCACCCCGACACCCTGGCCTACGTCATCTACACCTCGGGCTCCACCGGCGCGCCCAAGGGCGTCGAGGTGAGCCGGGGCTCGGTGGCGCGGCTGCTGACGGCCCTCGAGGAGGTGGGCATCGCCGGGCTGGACGGCGCCCGGGTCGGATGGAACGCGTCGCCCTCGTTCGACGCCTCCGTGCAACAGTGGATCCGCCTGTGCCGCGGTGACACCGTGGTGATGCTGGACGAGACCACCCGTACCGACCCGGCGCTGCTCGCCGACGCCATCGTGGACAAGGCGCTCACCGATCTCGACATCACCCCGTCGCACGCCGGGCCGCTCCTGGAGGCGCTCGGCGAGCGGGCGCTCCCGCCCGGGCCCCGGCCGTTCCAGCTGCTGGTCGGCGGGGAACCGATCGGGGCGCGCCTGTGGCAGGCGCTCGCCGACCGCGCCGAGGCCGGCGTCCTGCGGGCGGTGAACCTCTACGGCCCGACCGAATGCACCGTCGACGCCACCATGTGCTGGATCACCGCCGACCGGCGGCCGCACCTGGGTGAGGCGCTGCCCGGCCTGCGTCTCATGCTGCTGGACGACGAGGGCCACCCGGTGGCCGACGGCGACATCGGGGAGATCGTCCTGGCCGGCGCCAGGGTCGCGCGCGGCTACCGCCATCGGCGCGAGCTCACGGCCGAGCGGTTCGTGCCGGAGCCGTTCTCCGCCGGAGGAACGCGGATGTACCGCACCGGCGACTACGCCCGCCGCCGCGCCGACGGCGGACTCGAATACCACGGGCGCCAGGACCGGCAGATCAAGCTCCGCGGCTACCGCATCGAGCTGGGCGAGATCGACGCGGTGCTGGGCGAGCACGACGGCGTCGCGGAGATCGCCACCGTGGTGCTGCCCCGCGACGGCGATCCCTCGCTGGTCGCCTACTACCGGCCGGCGGGCGAGCCGGCGCCGGCGGATCTCGTCGGCTGGGCGGCCCAGCGGCTGCCCCACTACATGGTGCCGAGCGCCTTCGTCGCGCTCGACCGGCTGCCGACCAACAGCAGCGGCAAGCTCGACCTGTCGGCGCTGCCCGAGCCGGCCAGCACGGTCACCGCGACCTCACCCACCGGCCCGGTCGAGGAACTGATCGCCGACGTCTGGTCCCGGGTCCTCGGGCTCGACTCGGTCAGCCGGGACGACGACTTCTACGCCCTCGGCGGCCACTCGCTGCTGGCGATCAACCTGGTGGCCCGGGTGCGCCAGGACCTGCGGCGGCCGCTGACCCTGCAGGACGTCTACCGCCACCCCCGCCTGCGCGACCTGGCGGACTTCGCCAGCTCACTGCGGGCCTGCTGACCGGCCGGAACGCCACCGATCCCCGATTGGAAGACCATGACCGTAACGGTAAGCAGGGACTGCGCGTCGGCGCTCTCCGACTCCCTCAGCCACCAAGGTTTCGCACCGTTCTTCGGCACGCCCTGCGGCATCCTGGCGCCCCTGTTCCAGCGCCTGGAGGACCGCTCCCAGCTGGTGCCGATCGCCCGGGAGGACAACGCGGTGGGCATCGCCGCCGGTGCCTCCATGGCCGGGCACTCCCCCGTCGTGATGATGCAGAACTCCGGGCTGGGGCAGTCGGTGAACGCCCTCGCCTCACTCGTGGTGCCGTACGGCGTACCCATGCTGCTGATCGTCAGCATGCGCGGCGTGCCGCCCGACGACACCAGTGAGAACGTGGTGATGGGCCGGATCACCGAGAGCGTGCTGGCCGGCGCCGGCATCCCGGTGTCCTGGCTGGACGCCGGCGACGTCGACGAGCAGGTGGCCTGGGCCCGCTCCCTGGTCGTGGAGCGGCGGGTGCCCGCCGCGCTGCTCGTCGCCCCGGGCCTGTTCGGGTGGCGGCCATGAACAAGACCGAGGCCATCACCGCGGTGATCCGTACGACCGTCGACGAGCCGATCATCTTCACCACCGGCTACGCGTCCCGGATCGCGAGCAGCGTCGCCGACCGCTCCAGCCACTTCTACATGACCGGCAGCATGGGGCTGGCGGCCAACATCGGGCTCGGCATCGCCCTGTCCACGCACTCCACGGTCGTCGTCGTCGACGGCGACGGAAGCCTGGCGATGAACCCCGGCTGCCTGCTGAGCGCGGGCGCCTTCCCGGGGGCCAAGCTGCTGCACCTCGTGCTGGACGACCGCCGGTACGAGTCCACCGGCGGCCAGGCGGCGCCGACCGGGCGGACTGACTTCGTCGGCCTCTCCCTGGCCGCCGGCTACGGCCGGGCCCACCGGGTGGACGACGTGGCCGGGCTCACCGGCGCCCTGCGCGAGGGTCTGGGGGCGACCAGTCCGCAACTGCTGCACTGCGTGCTGTCCGACGCCCGGATAGGCAAGCCACCGCCGCGCATCGTGCCGGACCTGCCCCGCCACCGGGAGCGCTTCGCCGGCCATCTGGAACGAGTGGCCGCACGCTGAGAGGGCCGCACAGCCTCCGGGCTGTGCGGCCCTGGGCCGCCAGTCACCCGCGCATGAATGCGCGTAGTTCGTCGAGCGCCTCGCGCTCCCCTTCGTCGCGCGGTTCGATCACGATCTCCGCCCGGTCGAGAACGCCGATGGACACGGCCGGCACGCTGCCCAGCAGAAGCCGCATCTGCGGATGCCGGTGGTCAACGAAGTACCGCAGCATCGCGGCGACGAACTCCGGAAAGGCCACCGGGTCGATGGCGTACGAGTCGCCGCTTCCCATGCTCTCGGTGAGGCCGGTCGGCTTCTTCAGCATGTCGGCGGTGGCTTCGAGCATGTCGAGGTAGAGGGCCGCCACCCGGTTCGCCGGCGACCAGATGGTCTGGTGCTCGAATTCGAAAATGTAGGTCACGGTTGGACCGACCCCGCATCACCTGGTGCCTGTCGCGATCTTAGGCTGACCACGGACTCGGCGTGCATCCGCACGGTGGCGGTTTTCCCTTCAGGAACGGGTGCGGATGGATACGACAGGCCGGGTGCGGCGGCCGGGAATCGTCGGGCTGGCCTGCGGCATGTTGGCGGCCGGTGGAGTGTTGTTCGCGGCCGAGGTGAAGCTGTCCGGTGACAAGTACTTCACGGATATGCGCACTTACGAGCAGGCCGCGCACGACGGCGTCATCGAGAACGACACGGCGTGGGCGGCGGCCGGCGTCACCATTCACTGGACCATGACAGTGGTGGGTGTCTTCGTCGGGCTCGCGCTGGCGGTTCTGGCCGTCCTCGCCTTCTTCGGCCTGTCGTGGGCGCGGGTCGTCAGCTGGGTTTTCGGGCTTCCGATCCTGCTCTGGTACGGCGTTCTCGCGCTCCTCAACTTTCCGGTGGTCTCGGTCGTCGGCGACGTGGCCGAGCCGGACCCGGCGCGGGCCGAGCTGGCCCGCCGTCTCGAGGAAGCCTGGCCGTCGTGGCTGGGCACGCTCGACGTCGTCCTCATGGTGTCGGTCTCGGTGTTGCTGATCGCCGCCCTGGTGTGCCAGACGGTGCCAGCCGCCGACGCGTACTTCCGAAGGAACGCGCGCGGGTCAGGGCAAGGTGACGACCTGAGCGGCGTACGAGAGACCGGCGCCGAAGCCGACGAGCAGGGCGGGGCCGGTCGTGTCGGGTAGGGCGGCCATCGCCTGCGGGATGGAGGCCGCGCCGGTGTTGCCGTTGGTGACGATGTCGGTGGCCACCGCGACGTGCGGGCCGAGGTCCAGGGCCTTGGCGGCGGCCGAGGTGATGCGCAGGTTGGCCTGGTGGGGGATGAAGGCCGCCAGGTCGGCCACCGAGACGCCGGCGGCGTCCAGTGCGCGCCGGGCCAGGTCGGGAATGACCGAGGTGGCCCAGCGGAAGACCTCGGGGCCGGCCATCCGCAGGATGCCGGTCTCGTCGTACCGCAGAACCTCGCTCTTCGAACCGTCGGCGCCCCACACCACCGGTCCGATGCCGCAGGTCTCGGCCGGGCCGACGACCACCGCGCCGGCACCGTCGCCGAAGAGGAACGCTGTGCCGCGGTCGCGCTCGTCGATGATGTCGGTCATGCGTTCGGCGCCGACCAGCACCACGTAGCCGGCCGCGCCGGCGCGGACGAGCGCGTCGGCGGTCGCCAGCGCGTACGGGAATCCGGCGCACGCCGCTCCCAGATCCATCGCGGCGGCCGCGGTGGCGCCGAGCGCGCCGGCCACCAGCGGGGCCGTGGTGGTGGCGCGGCCGCGGTGGGACATCGTCGCCACCAGGACGGCCGAGACGTCGCGCGGATCGACGCCGGCGCCGGCCAGCGCCTTGGAGGCGGCCGCCGCGGCCATCATGACCAGATCCTCGTCGGGTGCGGCGCGCCGGCGCGACTCGATGCCGCAGCGGCGGCGGATCCACTCGTCGCTCGAGTCGATCAGGGCGGCGATCGTCTCGTTGCCCACCTCGGTCCGCGGGCGGTAGGTGGCGACGCTGAGGATGCGCGACCCGGGGTGACCGGCGCGGCGCTGCAAGGGTTGGCCCATGGCAGGTATACAAGCATGCCTGGCTGGGCGCCCTTTGGTTCTCTTATTCCTCGCCGGTAACCAAGCTTTCCGGCGAGCTCAGGCGCCGCAGCGCAGCGACGGCATGCGGGTTTCCCACACGCGCTGAGATGTCCAGCCAGGCATATGCGACGTTGGACCGGCGAGCGAGCTTCGCGTACAGGTCGTCCGGCATGCGGCTGAACGGCTCGTTCCGGGCGACTCCGACGAGCCACGTCGCCCCGCTGAACAGGTCTCGCTCGAGCTGGCCGGATGGCCAGGCCACGTGTCCCGCGAAGATCCGGATCTTGGTGAACCATTCTCCGACCGTCTCGAACTGTTCCGCGCCGACCTCGAGGGTGTAGACGTTGCCCGTCACGTGATAAGACCACGGCGGGTGATCCCGGTCGGCTCGCAGCCAGCCCAGGCAGATCCATCGATCGGGCGACTGGTCACCACCGGAAAAGATGCGTTTCGGATCGACGGCCAGGTCCTGCGACCCGGGAAGCCCGTCTCCGGTCAGCATCGACGTCGGGGCGTTGAGCACCACGCCGTAGGCGCCGTCGGGCCGATGACGGAACACCATGATCACAGAGGTGGCGTCCCGCCGGTGTGACATGTCCGGAGCGGAGATGAGGAGGGCCCCGCGCAGCCCATAGGCGGAGACACCGGAACGGACGTAGGTCAACGCGTTCACCAGCCGGTCGCTGCTGACACCGAGACGTCGCAGCAGATGAGCTGCGTGGCACTCGCGGTCCGCGAGGAGGCTCAGCACCAGATGTTCGACGCCGACCTGCCGATCGCCGCGGGCCGCCGCCTCCATCTCCGCTCGATGCAGCGACCTCTCCGCCTGTTCGGTCATCGGCGACACCGGCAACGCGGGCGTCTCCGATCCGGGCAGACTGTCGAGTTCGCGCCGCAAACGCTCCCCCGTGATGCCCAGCAAGGCCCACACGTCGGGGTCGGACCGACCGGCCTGCCGGAAGGCTCCGAGGAGCAGGTGCTCGGTTCCGGCCGGCTTGACACCGGAGGTGGTCGCCTCCTGCGCCGCCAGGGTGGCGACCTGGTCGAGAACGGTGGGTCCCGATGCCGGCAACCAACCCGGGTCGTCGTCCTCAGGCTGTCGTACGCCGGCCGCCGCTCCGGCGAGGTGATCGAGCAGGGTGACGTGCAGAAATTGGTAACCGCTGGAGGACGGGCTCATGAGAATACGCTCGTCGACGTGGGCCAAGAAGGCGCCGAGCGGCCGGGGGAACTGGCCCGAGAGGTACCCCCACATCACGGCCACGCGGCGACCGGCCATGGACACCAGAATGCTGGACGCGGACGCCCAAAGTGCGATGACGCCCGGTCCGATGGAGATGGCCAGAACTTGCTGGGCGACGTGGGATGACGCCAATGGCCCGTGGGCCACCACGAGCGACACCCAAGGGATGACGGCCAGGACGATGATCGCGCCGGCGTCCTTCAGAACGTCGTCCAGGCCGGTGTTCGGGCGGAAGGCATCCGCGTCGCGGGCCGGGTCAGAGTAGCGGCCAAGCACCAGAGCGATCAGGATTCCCACCGGCCCGAAGAGATTGAGTGGGATGAGGCCGGCGGCCAATCCGGGCTGCCCGTAGAAGACACCGACACCGAAGCCGACGAACAGTCCAGCGATGAAAAGATAGATGGTTGGCAGCAGGGTGTACCAGATGGGGAACCGCACCGTGCGCCTGCGGCCGATGCCGCTCCACCCGGCCACCAAGCACAGGAGGATCGACACCGCAGTGACTGTCGTTCCGGCGATACCGGCGTCCAGATGGCGCAGAAGCATCACGCCGCCGGCGACGACCAGCAGGCTCCAAGCCGTCGCCATGACGGTCACCATGCCCATGACTTGCGAATTCGGGAGCCATTCCGGGCCGAGGTCCCGCTTGTCGAACTCGACACGTCCGTGTGCGCTCATGACCCGGGCCATCAGCCTGAGCCACAGTTCGGTACGGGCCGGCGGAAAACGCCGGTCGCCGAAGCGCTCGAGTTTCGCGAAACGACGGCGGTCGAGCATCTGCGTGACGTACTGCTCCCACAGCTGGTCGAGCCGCTGGCTCGCGGACCCTTTCAGAAGCTCCGGGCCCGGGGTTCGACCCCGGTAGGCCAGAATCGCGACGACGAGCGCCAGAGGGTCCTGGAAGAGCTTGAGCAGGGTGCGATCCTTCAGACAGGCCGCGCGCAGCCCCTCGGCCTCCGGCCCGGCATCAGCCAGACAACGGCCGATCTGTCCGCTTGTCAGGGGGAGGATCTCCACAGCCAGATCGAAGTGCAGGCGAGATCGTAGCTGGAAGTACTCGGCCTTCCGGCTGGCCACCACCATGCCGAAGGTGTAGCGATTGAGTCGGCTCAACATCTGCACACACGTGTCCCGAGCACCGGAGTCGGGTATCTCGTCCAGCCCGTCGAGCAGAAGGACCAGTGGCGAGTTGTTCGCGGTCAGCCACTGCTCGTCCAGGACCCGGTAACGCTTCAAGATCTCGGATCCCAACCAGTCCAGCACGCTGTGCACCGATGTCCCGATGCGAGCCCAGTTCGCCTCCGAAAGCGGTAGCAGAACAGGAACCGGAGCCGATTCATCGGCATCCGCCGCATCGAGCAATGCTTCGAGAAGGTGCAGCAGTTGGGTCGTCTTACCCGCCCCCGGACGTCCCACGATCAGCAACCGGCGTTCGGCCTCGTCCCGGTCGAAGACGAACTCCAGTGACGAGACCGAGAGCACTCTCGATTCCTTCTCCCGGACCTCGACCTCGCCGTTCAGGGCACCCGGTGCCGTGGCGAAACCAAGACGCAAAGGCACACGCTTCTCGAGGGAGTTGGCCAGAACCTGGTTGACCCAGATGCCTCGGACTCTCTTCCGGAGATCTGTCAGGCTGCGGTCCCGGTTGCTGAAGCTGCGTTCCACCAGCTCCGGGTCTCCCTGCTCGGCTGTGTCGGCCGACTTTCCCCGCGCGGTGATCAGCGCGAGCAGGACCGACACCACCACGAACAGCACGACGCCGACGAACAGATTGCTGCGCATCCATCTCTGTCCGGGCAGGAGGGGGTTTTGGGCATTCCAGTCGGCGAGCGGCCCGAAGTAGGCGAGGACCGATGCGGAGATCGCAGCGGTCAGCACGATCCCGAGTCGGGAGCGCCGATCGCCCCGGGGCCTCTGTGCCAATGCCGCTCCTCACCACGCCTGCCACCTGATATTGACGCTAATCAGGGCCGCGGCACGCCCCCATCCCCCGAAGCGGCATGCGCGCCTCCGCGAAGAGGCTGGGCGCGGAGGTGAGCTACGGCAGGGCGCGGCGGAGTCGGGCGGCGCCGCGCAGGGCCTGGTGGTCGGTGACTGTGGGGTCGGCGTCGACGGCGTCGCCGGACAGGCCGGTGAAGTGGTCGCGGCTGAGGAAGATGTAGTCCAGCTTGGTGTCGGGGCGGTCGGCGGGTGGCTTCCACTGGTCGTACGTCGCCTCGCCGCTTCGGCAGTCGGCGCAGGGCGCGCCGACCTCGGCGAAGCGGGTGTAGAGGTGGTCGAGGGTCTCGTCGCCGGGTTCCACGTTGAGGTCGCCGCCGAGGACGACCGGGATGCCGGCGTCGAGCCACGGGTTCACGATCTTCTCGACCTGGTCCGCCTGGTAGCGGTTGGCCGCCGGGTCGGAGGCGGTCCAGTGGGTGGAGCAGACCCGGATCGTCGTGCCCTGGGCGGTGGTGTCGCCGCACAGCAGGTAGTACTGCTCCCCCACGGCGCCGGGCGGGTCGAGTCGCCGGGCGGGCAGCGGGCTCAGGTTGCGGGCGAACAGCGCCAGGCCCGCGTCGGCCGAGCCGGCGCCGCCGTCAACCCAGCAGTTGGCTGTCGTCGCGGTCCGGACGAACAGACCGGTATAGCCGGACGTTTCGAGTTTTTCGTCCATGGCGTCGTACTGGTTGCGGCAGACCTCGTTCAGAAAGACGGCGTCGGGGTTCCATTCGGCCACCTGCCGTTCCACCTCACCGGCGCGCGCCGGCACTTCGCCGCGGGAGGCGTTCGTCATGTCGTCGGTGCACAGGAACGCCCGGCTGCCGCCGGAACCGCAGATGTTGTAGGCCAGGAAGCGCAGCCCGGGCGGCTGAGCGACCTCGACGCCGTCCCTTTCCGGTGTCATGGCGATCACACCGGCGGCCGCGCAGGCGAGAACCGCGAATCGGGCCGCCCACCGGCGCGTTTGCCTGCGCATCGGTCACGTCATACCCGCTGGGTGCTTACGGCAACCGCGCACCTTTTGTACATGAGATTGACTCGCAGTTTGCTTGTAGTTAACCTCCCTTCCGCTGTGTGGTCCGGCTGCGCCCATAGCGGACAACGGGGGAGCCACTTGTGACTATCGAAAGTTTGTCTCGCCGCGGCGGTTGCCGGTGATCGCCCTGCGCGTCTACCGCGTGTTTCCGAAGGCGTACCGCCTGCGGATCCTCGAAGTGCTGCCGCCCCACCGGCAGCTCTGGCTGGTCCGCCGGCTCACCCGGCAGAGCAAGCTGCCCAAGGCGGCCCAGCCCGGGCAGGTCGTCAAGGCCCGCGACGCCGGCCGGACCGTGCACGCGACGGTCGCGCCCTCCATGACGCCGGCCGACGCGTGGCGGCGCAACCTCGACGCCGTGACCGCTGTGCTGGACCGGGCCGGCATCGACTACTTCTGCGTGCGCCCAGCCATCGAGCTGCACAGCTCGGTGGCCGTGAACCGCCGCGACCGCGACCGCACCCTCGAGGCTCTGCGGTCGGCCCCCGAGCTTCGGAGCGCGGTCGTGCGCCCGGGCGAGGTCGGCGAGCAGGGCTTCCGGGTCAGCAAGTCGGGCAAGAGCGGCGTGCAGGTCTACTTCCCCGCCACCGACCCCTACGGCACCACGGTGCTGGGCAGCGGCTCCGCCTGTGAGGTCGAGTTCTGGCGTACGGTCAAGGGCTCCGGCGGCGCGCCCGACATGATCGCCGCCCCGCGCCGTAACCGGGTCGCCGAGGCGCTGCCCGCGGCCGCCGAGTACCACCAGGTGCCGCCGGTGGCGCTCAGCTCGATGATGCCGCTGTCCGACAGCCGGCCCCGCTACCGGTCGCGGTCCGAGTTCAGCGCCGTGCCGGTCGAGGACGTCCGCTTCCCGATCGACGTCGTCTACACGTGGGTCGACGGCAGCGACCCGGACTGGATGCAGCGCAAGAACGCGGCCCTGGCGGCGATCGGCCAGGAGCAGATCAACACGATCGCCACCAACGCGTCCCGGTTCGTCAGCCGGGACGAGCTGAAGTACTCGCTGCGCTCGATCGTCACGTACGCGCCCTGGGTGCGCCGCATCTTCCTGGTCACCGACGACCAGATCCCGCCGTGGCTGGACGACTCGGATCCCCGCCTCACCGTGATCAGCCACCGCGAGCTGTTCGGCGGCACCGGCGTGCTGCCGACCTTCAACTCGCACGCCATCGAGTCGCGCCTGCACCTGATCCCGGGCCTGGCCGAGCACTTCATCTACTTCAACGACGACATGTTCCTGGGCCGGCCGGTGCCGCCCAGCGCGTTCTTCCACGCCAACGGCATCGCCAAGTTCTTCCAGTCCAAGGCGCAGCTGGAGGCGGGACCGGCGACCGTGTACGACGCGCCGGTGACCGCCGCCGGCAAGAACAACCGGCGGCACATCCTCGAGCAGTTCGGCCGCTCGATCACGCAGAAGATGCAGCACGTGCCGTACCCGCTGCAGAAGAGCGTCCTGCAGGAGATCGAGCGTCACCTGCCGCAGGAGGTGCTGCGGACCGCCGAGCATTCGTTCCGGCACCCCGGCGACCTGTCCATCCCGTCGTCGCTTCAGCATTATTGGGCGTACGCGACGCGCCGGGCCGTGCCCGGTTCGATCAAGTACACGTACGCGGACCTGGCCCACCCGTCCACCCCGGTCCAGCTGGCGTTCCTGCTGTCGCGCCGGCACTGCGACGTGTTCTGCCTCAACGACACCGACTCGGCGACGGTCGCGCTCAGCGAGCAGGCGGCGATGATGGCCGACTTCCTGCCGCAGTACTTCCCGTTCCGCTCGCCGTTCGAGCTGCCCGACGAGGTGACCGCCGAGCGGGCCGCGTTCAGCGCGACCGCGCTGGCCCGGGCGGCGCGCCCGCCGGTGCCGCGGCAGGCCGGCCGGGCCACCGCGACCGACCATCTGCCGGCCTGACGTGCGCTAGGAAACGGGACATTGTCATTTCTCCGGCGTGAACGCCGCATCAGAGACTTCGGGGCGGCGTGGCCGGCCGGTACGCAGGTGCAGATCGTGGCGCACTGCGACGACGACCTGTACTTCATGAATCCGGCGGTGCACCAGGCCCTGGCCGCGGGCGCGCCGACCACCACGGTCTACCTGACGGCGGGCGAGGCGGACGGCCGCAACGTGCCGTACGGCGTCCCGGACCGTTCCTCCCACCCGGTGGACCACGCCGGCTATGCGGCCGCGCGGTACAACGGCATTCGGTCCGCGTACGCCGAAATGGTGACCGGCGATCGGAACAGCCCGTGGACGACGGCTCCGGTCCGGTACGGGACCGCGACGGTCGACGTCGCCGTGCTGACCGCGGCCCCGCACGTCCGGCTGGTCTTCGTCAGCCTGGAGGGGCAGGAGGCGGCCCGGGCCGGCGATCCGCCGCGCGCCATCGACGCGCTCTGGAGCGGCGACATCCCGTGGCTGGCGGTGCTCGTGCCGACCGGTAGCGCGCTGCCCGCCGGTCAGGCGCTGACCCGCGACGACCTGCTCGATCTCCTGGAGGAGATCCTCGCCGAGAGCAAGCCTTCGGTGGTACGGGTGATGGACCCCGACCCGGACCACACGACGTACGAGCGTGGCGGCGCCATCCGGTACTCCGACCATGCCAGCCACACCGCCGCGGCCCAGTTCGCCCTGCACGCGGTACGGCGGTGGCAGCGCCGCCAGGGCCGGGCCACGCCACCGGTGGAGAGCTACCGCGGCTACTACAACCGGCACTGGCCGACCAACCTCACCGAGGCCGCCTTCGCCGTCAAACGGTCGATCCTCGACACGTACGGCGGAACGCACGGCGACCGGAGCGGCGCCGTCGGCTGCGGCGACTACCTGGTCGGCGACCAGGCGCACACCACCGGGTACGGGCAGAGCACCACCCAGCGCTATCCGGGCTCGACCTCCTGGCTGCGCCTGCAGGCCGACGGCCGGCTGGCCGCCTTCGCCGTGCTCGACGGGCACGCGTACGTCTGGCGCGAGAGCCAGCCCGGCCGCGGAACCTGGGACGAACCACAGCGCCTGGCCGGCCCGGGCGACCTCACGCCACACCTCGACGTCGCCGCCGGGCCGGACGGCTGCCTGCACCTGGCCGCGGTCCGCCAGCCGCTGACCCCCTCGCCCCGCGGGCAGCGCCGGATCCTCGTGGTGGCCTCGCAGGCCACGCCGAACGGGCCCTTCGGCGACTGGGCCGAACTCGGCAACCCGGCCGACGGCGGCGCCGACGCGACGCTGCGGATGCGGGAGATGGGCATGCCGGTCCTGGGCGTGCGCCCCGACGGCGGGCTCCAGGTCTTCGTCCGGAACTTCGGGCGCGGGGTGAGCTCCCGCGTCCAGCTCAAGGCCGACGTCTGGGAGGGGTGGTCCGACCTGGGCGGCTCGGTCGTCCAGGAAGGTCTGGCGCTCGCCGCCAACCGGGACGGGCGGCTGAGCCTGTTCGCCGGCACCAACCAGACCGTGCTGCGCTGGGACCAGCAGGAGGACGGCGCCTTCGCGGCGCCCGTGGCCATGCTGCGCCGCGAGCCGACCGGTCCGGTCACGGTGACCCGGGAGCACAACGGCCGCCTGCTGCTGGTCTTCCGGACCGGCCCGCACGGCGAGGTGACGGTGTCACGGCAGACCCGCGAGGGCGCGTGGCCGTCCCAGCCGGCGGCGATCGGTGGCGACGGCGGGTTCGGGCCGGTGGCCGCCTTCTCCACCCCGGTCAAGGACGGCATCACCCTGCTGGCCCAGCGCAACGACCAGGGCACCCTGAGCCTGTCCCGGCAGCCGACCGGCGCCGGTACGTCCGCTTCGTGGTCACCGGCCGGTGGGATGTTCCTCCGCTCGCCGTCGATCGCGGCCGACGCCACCGGCGCCCTCGCCGTCGCCGTCCTGGGCGCCGACGGGACCCTGCGGGTCGCCCGGCAGACCGGAACCGGCGACGCCGGCTTCGGCGAGTGGGCCGCCCTGCCCCCGATCGGAGGCTCCCGTGGCTGACACGACTTCCCGGCGGATCCTGCGGCAGGTGGTGGTCCGGCTCGACGCCCCGGCCCGCGCCCTGAGCACCGCCATGCGGCGCGGCCCGGCGCTGACCACCCGCTTCGCCGAGGTGCTGGACGGGCGGACGGTCAACCTCGACATCCCGGTGCCCGGTGTCGCGGCCGCCGACATCACCGGCGCCGAGCTGCGACTCTCCCGGGGCCGGGTCCGGCACACCGTCGCGGCCCGGGTGCGGGCCGACGCCGGTGGTTCCGCGCTGGCGGCCACGGCCCTGCTCAGCGGGCACGCGCGCGGGCTCGGTCTGGCGCCCGGATCGCCGTGGCTGCTGGAGGCCGTGCTGCACACGCGGGCCGGCACCACCTCGTACGCCGTCCTGCGCGGCCCCGAGGACGCCCGGCGCGACGGCCCGACGGTTCTGGCCCCGGCCGATCCGGCCACCGGCCGCCGGTACGAGCTGCGCACGACGCGCAGCGGCCGGCTGGGCGTCGCGGTCGTCGCCCCGGCCCCGACGGCCGAGGTCACCTCGGTCACCGTCGACTGGCTGCGGGCCCGCTTCGACGTGCGGCTGCTCGGCTGCGCCGAGCCGGTCACCGGTTTCGAACTGACCGCGCGGACCGGCGAGGGCCGGGTCCGGGCCGCGGCCGTGCCGGTGGGCGACGTTCTGCGCTGCGAGGTTCCGGTGTACGACCTGGCGGCGCTCAGCAAGGTCACCGAGACCTTCTTCGACGTGCACCTGCGTACCGCCGGGCATCGGCTCCGGGTCGGCCGTTTCCTGCACGACGTCGGCAATCCCAAGCCCGTGCTCGTCCCTCCGCACGGCATCGTCTGGGCCGCGCCCGGCCTCTCGGTCAACCTGCGCCCCTACTACACCCCGGCCGGCAGCCTGACGCTCGCCTGCCGCCCGATCGGCTCTCCCTCCTCCGCGAACGGCCAACCATGAAAATCACGTTTCTGCTGACCTGGGGCGACGCCATCGGCGGCACCGAACGCGCGGTGCTGCGCCAGGCGAACTGGCTGGCGGGCCGGCACGACGTCGAGGTGCTGAGCGTCTTCCGTACGGCCGACGCCCCCGCCTTCGAGGTGGACCCCCGGGTGCGGATGACCTATCTGGTGGACACCCGCGAGTCCCTGCACCGCCCGGTCGGCCGGGAGCTGAGCGACGAGGTCTGCCGGGTGCTGTCGGCGACCCCGAGCGCGCTCGTCCGCCCGCAGTGGGAGCAGGCCTTCACCCGCCTGGCCGACCTGGAGCTGGAGCGGGTCCTGCGGGAGACCACGGCCGACATCGTGGTCTCGACCACCCCGGCCCTGATGGCCGTGATGACCGAGCTGGTGCCGCGCCGCGTCGTCACCGTCCATCAGGAACACCGGGTGGCCGAGCTCCGCGGTTCCTCGGGCGATCCGCTCAAGCGGTTCTCGGCCCGGCTCGACGCGGTGGTGCTGCTCTCCGAGCCCACCCGGGCCTGGTTCGCCTCGCTCTTCGGCGACGCCGCGCCCCGCCTGGCGATCATCCCGAACTCCATCGACGACGGGTACCGGCCGCGGTCCAGCCGCACCAACCCGAGCATCGTGATGGCCGGGCGGCTGACCGGCGAGAAACAGTTCGGCCACGCGATCAGCGCCTTCGCCCAGGTGGCGGCGGACCATCCGGACTGGTCGCTGCGCATCTTCGGCGACGGCAACCGCCGTCCGCTCGAGGACCAGATCGCCTCCCTCGGGCTGGGCGAGCAGGTGCAGCTGCTCGGCTCGACCACCACCATCGAGAACGAGTGGGCCAAGGCCTCGGTCGTGGCGGTGACCTCCCGGGTCGAATCGTTCGGGCTCACCATCGTCGAGGCCATGGCGGCGGCGGTGCCGGTGGTCGCGTACGACTGCCCCAATGGTCCTCGCGAGATCATCGAGCCCGACAAGACCGGGCTGCTCATCCCGCCGAACGACATCGACGCCCTGGCCGCCGGGTTCCGCCAGATGATCGAGGACGAGGATCTGCGGCACGCCATGGGCGAGGCGGCCGCGGTCGCCGTCGGCGCCTTCGCGCCCGACGTCGTGATGGCGCACTGGGAGCAGCTGTACACCGAGCTGCTGGCCGGCCGTGACAACCCGGACTGGGCCGAGCGCCGCACCTTCGCGCTCGCCCTGCACCAGGCGCAGAGCACCGACGCCGGGGTGGTCGAGAAGCAGGCGCCGGTCACCGACCTCACCGCGCCCGACATCGACGCCTTCAACACCGCCACCCAGGCCCGGCACCCCAACCTGATCTGGAGCCGGGGCCAGCTCACCCAGGTCCGTGACGACGTGGCCCCGCACGAGGCGGCCAAGGCCAATCTCGACCTGGTCGTCGCCGCCCTCGACGCCGGCGGCGTCGACTACTTCCTCGTCCGGCAGACCACCCCGACCTACCGGGTCGCCGTCCGCCAGGCCGACCGGCTGGCCGCGCTGACCGCGCTCGCCGGGGCCACCCACGAACGCCCGGCCTACGCCGAGGGCTTCGACGTACGGCACCGCACCCTCGGCAACTGGCCGGCCGCGGTCAGCGACAACGTCGAGCAGCTGCGCGCGGCCGCGTCGATCCGCGTCTTCGAACCCGTCATCACCTCGGGGCACACGATGCGGCTGGGCGCCATCTACGGCTGCGAGATGGAGTTCTGGACGCCGTCCGAGGACGGCACCGAGCTGGCCGGCCCGGCCTCCACCCTGGCCGGCAACCCCCTGGCGGTGGCCTCCCTGACCCCGGCCTCGATCCGGATCGGCGAGCGGGACTACCGCACCGTCGACCCGTTCACCCGCCACCTGGTCAGCGACCTGACCTTCCCGGTCGACGTCGTCTACACCTGGGTCGACGGCCAGGACCCGGCGTGGCTGGACAGGAAGTCGGCCGCGCTCGGCCTGCCGCCCGCCGCCCCCAGCGCCGACCTGAGCACCGCCCGGTTCCGCGACCGCGACGAGCTGCGCTACTCGCTGCGCTCCATCGACCTGTTCGCCCCGTGGGTGCGGCGCATCTTCATCGTCACCGACCGGCAGGTGCCGGACTGGCTCGACCTCGACCACCCGCGGATCCGGATCGTCGACCACCGCGACATCTTCACCGAGCCGGGCGACCTGCCGACGTTCAACTCGCACGCCATCGAGACCCAGCTGCACCACATCGACGACCTGTCCGAGCAGTTCCTCTACCTCAACGACGACGTGTTCTTCGGCCGGCTCGTCGGCCCGCAGATGTTCTTCAACCCGGGCGGCCTGCCGAAGGCGTTCGCCAGCCGTACGCAGATCCCGCTGACCCCGATCAGCCCGTCCGACGAGGCGTTCGCGGTGGCCGCGAAGAACAACCGGGCGCTGCTGGAGCAGGCGTACGGTCGCACCCTCACGCACGGCTTCCTGCACACGCCGCACGCACACCGGCGGAGCACGCTGGCCGCCATCGAGGTCGAGTTCGCCGAGGCGATGCGGCGCACCGCCGGCAACCGCGTCCGGTCGGCCACCGACGTCTCCCCGCTGTCCTCACTGGCCCACCACTACGGCCTGATCACCGGCCGCGCGGTGAACGGCGAGATCCGCAGCGGCTTCGTCAACGTGGGCCTGGAGGAGCAGCACCCGAGGCTCAAGGCGCTGCTCCAGAAGCGCAACCAGGACGTGTTCTGCCTCAACGACTTCCACGACAGCGACGTGCCGGCCGAGGATCAGGCCCGCATCATCCAGGCGTTCCTGGCCGCCTACTTCCCGATCCCCAGCCAGTTCGAGAAGGGCAGCGAACGCAACCGGCGATAGCATGCCGGGCATGCCGCGCGGGGGACATCGGTGGATTCTGGCGGAGCTGGCGCGTCTCGGCCGGCGGCCGCTGAGCGCGAGTGAGGTGTACGAGCGCAGCGACGCGCTGTTGCGGCCGGCGCTGGGGTACGACGGGGTCTGCTGGCACGACAGCGATCCGGCGACCGGGCTGGTGACGTCCGTCCACACACGAGACTTGCGGATGGCCGACTTCCGCGCGGCGGTCGAGCTGGAGGTGTGGGGCGACGGCATAGCCACGTTCCCGGCGATCCGGGTCGAGGGCCGGACGGCGGAGAGCCTGAGCAACGCGACGCGGGGACGGCCGGCCCGCAGCCGCCGGTGGCGTGAGCTGATCCAGCCGGCCGGGTACGGCGACGAGCTGCGCGCGGTGTTCGACCATCGCGGCGGGTTGTGGGGTTGCGCGGCCTTCATGCGCGCCCCGGACCGCGGCCACTACCGGCCCGGCGAACTGGCGCTGGCGTCGGCGGCCGCTCCCCTGATCGGCGCGGCCCTGCGCCTCGCCGCCGCGGCTGAAACCCCGGCCCGCGACCCGGAAGCGGCGGCACATCCGGCGCGCGGATCAGGAGCGGCGGCGGTTCTGGCGCGCGGATCAGGAGCGGCGGCGGTTCTGGCGCGCGGATCAGGAGCGGCGGCGGCTCTGGCGCGGACGGCTGGGGCGGCGACGGCGGATTCGGCGCCGGCTGTGCTTGTGATCGGGCCGGACAACCGCCTGGTGCAGGCCGATGAGCGAGGGCGCGCGCTGGCCGGTGAACTGGCCGCGGAGACAGGGGCGGTCTTCGGCGTGCCGCTGCCGTTCGTCATGGCGGCCGAACACGCCCGCGCCGCGGCCGGTGGGATGCCGGTGCCGGCGCTGCCGTTGCGTGCCCGGTCCGCCGACGGCACCTGGCACGTGCTGCACGCGTCCGTACTCGGCGCCGCCGACGATGGCCCGCCCGGTGCCGCGGATGGCAGAGCGGGCCGGGGAGATGCCGGACTCGCGGACGGCGAGAGGGGCGGGGAAAAAACCGGACGCGCGAACGGTGGAGCGGGCTCGAGCGGGCGGGCGGCGGTGGCTGTCGTGGCCGCGCCGGCGGGGGTGGGTGATCTCATGCCGGTGGTGTTCGCGGCGTTCGGGCTGACCGGGCGGGAAGCGCAAGTGGCGACGCTGGCCGTTCGGGGGCTCAGCACCGCGGGGATCGCCGAGGCGCTCGCGGTGTCGCCCTGGACTGTGCAGGACCATCTCAAGGCCGTGTTCGACAAGGCCGGGGTTCGCAGCCGCCGCGAGTTCGCCGCGCTGCTGATGGCGGGCGCGACCGGCGCCCGCCATCGGTGACGGCTCAGCCGCAGGTGATCTCGATGACGTCGACCCAGTGGTTCTCGTAGTAGACGCTGAAGCTGCGGATCGAGCACGCGATCGGGTTGTTGGTGTTGCCGCCGACCGTGGTCTCGTCCTCGCCCGGCCAGACCGGCACGTCGTGGGGGTAGTTCACCGGGTTGCCGCCGGTCGTGGTCGGCGCCGGCGGCATGTCGACCGGCTCGCAGACGGCGCCCTGCCGCATGAGCTTGACGTCCTGCACGCCGCGCGTCTTCACCTGCTGGTACCAGAGTGAGCTGGTCATGGCCCGGGCCGCGGCCTCCCAGTTGCCGGTGTTCACCGCGTTGATCAGGTTTTTGAACGCGGCGAAGCCGGCCGGGCCGAGGTTGAACGCCATGTCGACGAGTACGGCCTGCCGGGTCGAGCTGAGCGTGGCGAACGTCCGGATGTGGCGCTGCACCGTCTTCACCGCGCCGAGGTAGTCGGCTTCGAACAGGGTCGTGATCTGCTGCTGGGTCAGGTTCTGCGTGCCCGCCCGTACGGCGTCGTAATTCGCACCGACGGCGGCGATCTTCTCGCGGGCGTCGGACCGGTTGAGGTTGAAGCCGACGCCGACCGTCGGGATGCCCTTGGTGTCGTTGTAGACGTGCGGGTTGCCCTGAAGGCCGTACGGGCTCTCGTGCCGGGCGACGAAGGCCCGCATCTCCTCCGGCGTCATCTGCGGCCCGTCCTGCTCCTCGGGCTCCTCGGGTACGCCGCCGGGATTGCCGGGCACCGATCCGCCGCCGTCACATCCCGAGGCGTACGCGGGCGTGCTCCCGCTCGTCACCGGCACCACGGCGAAGGCCAGCATCAGCGTCGCCGCTCCAAGCAGTTTACGAATTCGCATAGGTCGATGATTGGGGAGCCGCCCGCCCGCGCGACATCCCAGATTACTGGGAGGCGCACCGGCTAACTTTCGTCCGACCAGGCAAAAGTTGGTTCTAACTTGGACTATCTTTCGTACGAGACGCGAGATACTGTTCGCAATCAAGGCGTAACACACGCCACACACGCGCTTCGCGCCGGCGCTTCGGCAACGCCGGCTTTCTTCCTTCCCCCGCACCTCACTGTCGTTTTGTCGTGCCCAAGTGGAGAAGTCATGACCGAGCCGCAGTCCAAGAAGGCCCTCACCCGCCGCCGTCTGCTCACCGCCTCCGCCGGCGCCGCTGCGGCGCTGGGCGCCGCCGGACTCCCGATCCTGTCGACCGGCAGCCCCGCGATCAGCCACGGCAAGCTGCGCGCCGAACCGCTCGTCCCGGCCCGCAACCGCGGCATCATCCTGTACAGCGTCCGCGACCGCATCTCCGCGGCGCCCGACGACTCCGGCGTTCCGTACGGCTTCGAGCGGGTTCTCGCCCGGCTCGCCGAGATCGGATACAAGGAGATCGAGTTCGCCGGTTACAACCAGCACACCTCGATCCTGGGCCGGCAGATCACCCCCGCCGAGATCCGGAAGATCCTGGACGACAACGGCCTGGTGGCCAGCGGGACGCACACCCAGATCAACGCGGCTACCTTCGAGCAGCAGCTCGACATCGCGCAGACGCTGGGCATGAAACACATCGGCACCGGCTCCGACCCGGCCAACAGCGCGTACCGCGCCGACTGGGACGCCGCCGCCGACCTGTGGAACGAGCTCGGCCGTACGGCCCGCAAGCGCGGCCTGAAGCTCTACACCCACAACCACGACGCCGCGTACGGCTTCCTGCTCGACGCCGGCCCGCTGGACGCCAACGGCAAACCCACCCGCTCCACCGGCACCCGCAAGCTCGAGTACTTCTTCACCAGGACCGACCCGCGGTACGTCTTCTTCGAAATGGACATCTACTGGGCGTACGTGGCCCGGTTCAAGCACCACACGTACACCGACGCCTGGGGCCGCGCCAAGAGCGATCTGTTCGACCCGATCCTCACCGTGGTGCCGCGCACCGACCGGTTCCCGCTGTTCCACGCCAAGGACGGCGACAAGCAGCCCACCCAGGCCAACGGGTACGTGATGACGCCGCTGGGCGACGGTGACATCAACTTCCAGCAGTTCTTCGAGGAGATCGGCAAGCAGGACTACCACCACGCCAACTGGGAGCAGGACACCGCTCCGGGCGGCGCCGCGAACCCCGGCCAGTCGCTGAACTTCGCCGAGGTGAGCTACCGCAACCTGTCCGAGCTGACCATCTACCGCCGATGAGGCGGCGATGGCTGGCCGCCGTCTCGGCGGCCGCCGGACTGGCGAAGTACGAGGCTGTGGTCTTCCTCAACACCACCGGCGAGGTGCTGGACGCGGCCCAGAAGAGCGCCTTCGAGACGTACATCCGAAGCGGTAAAGGTTTTGTCGGCGTGCACAGCGCCGCCGAGACCGAGCCGAGCTGGACGTTCTACCAGGACCTGCTCGGCGCCGCCGCGACGGGGGCTTCCACCGCTCAGAAGACCGTGACGGTGGCCGACCGGGTCCACCCGTCGACGGCCTCGATCCCGCGCACGGGCAGCTACGACGAACATTGGTACACGTTCGACAAGGACGTGACCGGGGTGTCGCACGTGCTGGCGAGCACCGACAAGCCGCTCTCCTGGTGCAAGGACTTCCGGGGCGGCCGGTCCTGGTACACGGGACTCGGGCACTCGGCACAGACGTACGGCAACCGCTCCTTCCAGAAACACCTGCTCGGCGGCATCCAGTGGGCGTCGGGTCAGGTGTCCGGCGACTGCGGCGCCACCGTGCGGAGCAACTACGAGAAGGTCACCCTCAACGACGAGCCGGGCGAACCGATGACTCTCGCGGTTCTGCCCGACGGGCGCGTGCTGCACAACACGCGCGGCGGCGAGGTACGCCTGTACGACCCGGCGTCCGGCCTGAGCCCGGTCATCGCCGAGATCCCGGTCTACCTCCACGACGAGGACGGCCTCCAGTCGGTCGCCGTCGACGCGGACTTCGCCCGGAACCGCTGGGTCTACATCTACTACGCGCCCAAGCTGGACACGCCGGTCGACAACCCGGCCACGCCCACTGTCAACGAGGGTGACGCACCGGTGACCAGCACCGACCCGACGGTCTGGGACAAGTTCAAGGGCTACAACCAGCTCTCCCGGGTCAAGCTGGTCGAGACGCCGGCGCCGCACCTCGACCTCAGCACCGAACAGCAGATCATGCGGGTGCCGGTCGACCGGGGCAACTGCTGCCACGTCGGCGGCGAGGTGAAGTTCGACGGCAAGGGCCTGCTCTACCTGGTCACCGGCGACGACACCAACGCCGGCGGCTCCGACGGCTTCACGCCGATCAACGAGTCGCCCACGCAGGGACCGGCCTACGACGCCCAGCGCTCGGCGGCCAACACCAACGACCTGCGCGGCAAGGTGCTGCGCATCAAGGTCCGCGGCGACGGCTCGTACACCATCCCCTCGGGGAACCTCTTCCCGCCGGCTTCTTCTCCGCGGGACAAGACCCGTCCGGAGATCTTCCTGATGGGCGTGCGCAATCCGTTCCGCTTCGACGTGAGCAGGAGCGGTTATGTGTACGTGGGTGACTACTCCCCCGACTCCAAGGTGCCGAGCGCGGCCCGCGGGCCGGAAGGCACCGGCCGGTGGATCGCCACGAACAAGGCCGGCAACTACGGCTGGCCCTACTGCTACTCGCCGGACCTGCCCTACATCGACTTCGACTTCGTCACCCGGACGTCGGGGGCGGCCTTCAACTGCAAGACGCCGGTGAACGAGTCGCCGCGCAACACGGGCCTGCGCGATCTGCCGCCGGTTCGGCCGCCGACGCTGGCCTACACCTTCAACGCGGTCACCCCGTGCCCGTCGGCGTACCTGCGGGATCCGCCGGTGGCGTGCGGCAACGACTGGCCGGCGCTGGGCACCGGCGGGGTCGGGCCGATGGGCGGGCCGCAGTACTCGTACAACCGCAAGCTCGCCAACAACCTGAAGTTCCCCGAGTACTACGACGACACCGTGGTCTTCGGCGAGTTCACCCGCAACAAGCTGTTCGCGCTGCGCACCGACGGCCGGGACAAGCTGCTGGCCGTCGAACCCATGCTGACCGGCTTCACCTGGGCCAACCCGATGGACATCGAGTTCGGCCCGGACGGGCAGCTGTACGTTCTGGAGTACGGCAACGGGTTCTTCCGGGCCAACCCGGAGGCCCAGCTGTCGACGGTGCGCTACGTGAAGGACGGCCGCTCGCCGGTCGCCCGGATCACGGCCACCCCGGTGTCGGGCCGGTCACCGCTCACGGTGCAGTTCTCGAGCGAGGGCACCGCCGACCCCGACCCGGGTGACACGATCACCCTGGCCTGGGACTTCGACGGCGACGGCACGACGGACTCCACGGCCACCTCGCCGTCGTGGACGTACCAGGCGAACGGCACCTACAGCGCGCGCTTGACGGTCACCGACAGCACCGGCCGTACGGCGGTGGCCACCCGAACCATCACGGTGGGCAACACGGCGCCGATCGTCGAGGTGGTCACCCCGGCCACCGGATCGTTCTTCAACTGGGGCGACGACGTGCCGTTCGAGGTGCGGGTCACCGACCCCGAGGACGGCCCGGTCGACTGCTCCAAGGTCGAGGTGAACCTGGTCATCGGCCACGACGAACACGGACACGGCATCAATTCGACGACCGGCTGTACGGGCACCCTGCCCAGCCCGGCCGACGGCGCCGACCACGCGGGCGGCTACCTGTTCCTCGGCGTGAGCGCGTCCTACACCGACGCGGGCGGCCTCGCGGCCACCGGGCAGGCGACCGTGCAGACATGGCGCCAGCAGGCCGAGAACGCCCAGGTGAAGAGCGCGGTGGCGATCGCCGCCACGAACGACACCGACGGCAGTGAGCACGTGACGGCCCTGGACAACAACGACTACATCGCCTTCCGCCCGATCGACCTGGCCGGCGTCACCTCGGTGACGCTCCGAACGGCCGGCGGCTCAGCGGCCACGGCCGGCCAGCTCCGGGCGTCGGTGGAGGTCAGAAGCGGCTCCCCCACCGGTGAGTTGCTGGCCACCCTGCCGGTGAACGCCACGGCGGGCAACGCCTACTGGTCGAGCCAGACGTTCCCGCTCTCGGGGGCGGCCGGCCAGCAGGAGCTCTACTTCGTCACCAAGTCCATAACCGGCGGCCCCACCACGAACCTCTTCAACCTGAACTGGATCGAGTTCGCCGCCTCATAGTCGTGGAGGGCAGGGACCGTCCGCCGAACCGGTCCCTGCCCATCCACTCAGTCTTCGGGGATCACCATGTCGAACATCGCGGGGCGCGGGACGTCGGGGTCGGGGCCGTTTCGTACGCCGGTGTCCAGGGCGTCGATCTGAGCCATCTGGTCGGTGGTCAGCTCGAAGTCGAAGACGTCGAAATTCTCGGCGATGCGGCCCGGATTCGTCGACTTGGGGATGGCTGAGCGGCCGTGTTGCAGCTGCCAGCGGAGCATCACCTGGGCCGGCGTCTTGCCGTGGGCGGTGGCGATGGTGGCGATCGTCGGGTCCTGGAGGACGTTGCGGCGTTGATCGCCCCAGCCGGGGTAGAACGTGATGCCGCCGATCGGGGACCAGGCCTGGGTGAGGATGCCGTGTTCGGCGTCGGCCTTCTGGACGTCGGGCTGGGCGAAGTACGGGTGCAGCTCGATCTGGTTGACCGCGGGGACGATGTCGGTGCGGGCCAGCAGCTCGTCGAGGTGGGTGCGCATGAAGTTGCTGACCCCGATGGCCCGTACGCGGCCGTCGGACAGCAGTTTCTCCAAGGCCTGGTACGCGGCGATCGTGCGCTCGAAGCGGTCGGTGGCCGGCTGGTGCAGGATCAGCAGGTCCAGCCGGTCGACGCCGAGTTTGCGGGTGGCCTTGTCGAACGCGTGCAGCGTCTCGTCGTAGCCGTAGTCGCTCACCCACACCTTCGTCTCGATGAACACCTCGTCGCGCGGCAGCCCCGAGCGGCGCAGGCCCTCGCCGACCTGGCGCTCGTTGCGGTACGCGGCGGCCGTGTCGACATGCCGGTAGCCGGCCTTCAGCGCCGTCTCGACCGCGGCCGCGGTCTCCTCGGGCGGGCTCTGGAAGACACCGAGCCCGAGCGCGGGCATCGTCACACCGTTGTTGAGTACGAGTTCCTGAACCATGCCTCCGACGGTAGGCCGGGCCGGGCCGCTCAGAGGGGTAACGTCATAACCCCCTTGTTTTCGGCAAAGGTGAAGTGGGCACCTCACGATCAACACATTGACGTACGAGGAGGCCCCCCACATGGCAGGCAACGAGCACGACGTCAACCGCAGCACCCGCTCCGGCCGGTTCGTGAAGGAGAGCACCGCCGAACGGCAGCCCGACACGACGACCACGGAGCACGTCGGCGGCGACAAGAGCGACGGCGACCACGAGGTGCACCGCAGCGCGAAGACCGGCCGCTTCGTCACCGGGACCACGGCCGAGCTGCACTCGTCGACGACGGAGACTCAGCGGGTCTGAGCTTTGAGCCAGTCGTGGGTCGGTGCGTCCGGGATGTGGGCGGGGCGGCCCACGGCGAACTCCTTGCGCAGCACGGGGACGATCTCGCCGAGGCGGTCGAGTTGGTGAAGGACCTCGGTGTGCGGGATGCCCATGCCGTCGAGGACGAACAGCTGGCGCTGGTAGTGGCCGGCGTAGTCGCGGAAGCCGAGGATCTGGTCGATCACCTGCTGCGGGCTGCCGACCGACAAGGGGGTCTGGCGGATCATCTCCTCCAGGGACGGCCCACCGCCGTACACCGGGGAATGGTCGAAATAAGGCCGGAACTCACGGAGCGCGTCCTGTGAGTTGTCCTTGACGTAGAACTGGCCGCCCAGGCCGACGATCGCGGTGTCGGCCGGGCCGTGGCCGTAGTGTTCGAAGCGCTCGCGGTAGAGGCGGATCATCCGGCCGGTGTGCGACGACGGCCAGAAGATGTTGTTGTGGAAGAAGCCGTCGCCGTAGTAGGCGGCCTGTTCGGCGATCTCGGTGCTGCGGATGGAGCCGTGCCAGACGAACGGCGGCACACCGTCGAGCGGCCGAGGCGTCAAGGTGAAGGCCTGCAGCGGCGTACGGAACTTGCCCTCCCAGTCGACGCTCTCCTCCCGCCACAGGCGCCGGATCAGCGCGTAGTTCTCGACGGTGAGCGGAATGCCGGCCCGGATGTCCTTGCCGAACCAGGGGTAGACGGGTCCGGTGTTGCCCCGCCCGAGCATGAGGTCGACCCGGCCGTCGGCCAGGTGCTGGAGCATGGCGTAATCCTCGGCGATCTTCACCGGGTCGTTGGTGGTGATGAGCGTCGTCGACGTGGACAGGATGATCCGGCTGGTCCGGGCCGCGACATACCCGAGCAGCGTCGTGGGCGACGACGCCACGAACGGCGGGTTGTGGTGCTCCCCGAACGCGAACACGTCGAGCCCGACCTCCTCGGCGTGCACGGCGTACTCGGTGATGCGCCGAAGGCGCTCGTGCTCACTGGGCGTCCGGCCGGACACCGGATCGCGCGCCAGATCGCCCACCCCGAAGATCCCGAACTGCATGACTCCACCTCACATCTAATTGACGTGTCAATCATGCATCTAATTGACACGTCAACCACAGCGATGTGCGTCACCTGCGGCGGGCGGTCAGTCCTCGAACTGCCACTGCTGCAGGGTGGACGTGTTGCACGGGGACATGACCCAAGCCTGGTCGCCCAGATCCGAGCCGTCGAGAGCCGTCAGGCACTTGTGGGTACCGATGTTCTCGATGCGGTAGAAGCTGACGCTGCCGACGGTGGCGGCCAGACGCACCGACCACTTCTGGGAGGTGCTCGACGGATTGTTGGTGTAGACCATCAGGCCCTGGAACACGTTGTTGACGACTTCGCTGTCCACGGTCAGCGCGTACTGGCTGGACGTCGCGGCGCTGCGGAACCGGGCGTACCCGTCAGCGTCGATCGTCTTGCTCCATTGCTGAATCTGCTGGTAGCTGGTGCCCGCGTAGCTGAAGCGGACGGCGTTGCCGTTGCCCAGGCCACTGGGCCAGAGGGCGAGAAGGCTGTTGGAGCGGGGCTTGATGCGGTACCAGCCGTCACCCGTGCCGGCGGCCTGGGCGGCACCGCCGGGGATCACCGTCAAAGCGAGAGCGAGAGCGGTCAGGGCGGCGAGGACGGACTTGCGTCGGAACAACAGGGGTCTCCGTTCGGCGTTGATCATGTGCCGCCCACCCTACTTATTCATGCTCTTCCATGGAACTGGCGGCGCCAGGCTTGTATCGCGCGGTGAGCGCGTTGCCGATCGAGGCCAGGTGGTCCCGTACACGCGGAGGGCCGGTCACCTCCAGGTAGTCGACCAGCCCAGCCAGTTCACCGGCGAGTTTGTGTTCGTCGTGGCCGCGAATCACGACCTCGATGCGGCCGTCGGCCGTGGAACCTCCCACTTCGAGCCGGGCGCCGAACCCGATGCGCAGCACGTCTATCCCGTGGGGCGTGCACATCGCCCGGGCCTCGAGGGGTGTTCGCCGGCGTTCGACCTCGTCGGCGATCGCGCGCCAGCTCTCGGCGAGGTCGAAGTCGCCGGGCCGGTGCACCGGATCGGCCGTCGGGTCGGCGGACGACACGCGGTCGATCCGGAAGGTCCGCCGGCCCGTCTCGGTGGTGGCGACGAGGTACCACGACGGGCCTTTGGCGACGATGCCCAGCGGGTGGACGGTCCGCTCGGTTTCCGTGCCTTCGCGGTCGACGTAGCCGAGCCGGACCTGGACCCCGCGGATCGCCGCGTCCTGCAGCTCGTCGAGGAAGCGTGGCGGCCGGGGCTCGACCCGGCTCGACCCCCATAGTCGCGGGTCCATGACGAGCGACGACGCCGCCGCTTCGGCCTGCGCCCGGAACGGTTCCGGCAGGGCGTGGACGAGCTTGCGCAGCGCCGCTTTCAGGGCCGGCGTGGCGGACGAGGCCGGGCCGGCGGCCAGGAACAGGGCGCGCGCCTCGCCCGCGGTCAACCCGGACAGGTCGGTGCGGGCGCCACCCACGAGGCGCCACCCGCCGCCCCGGCCCTGCACCGAGTACACCGGCACGCCGGCCGTGCCCAGGGCGTCGAGGTCGCGGCGGGCGGTGCGCTCGGAGATCTCCAGCTCGCGGGCGACCTCGGCCGCGGTCACCTGCCCGCGATGTTGCAGCAGCAGGACGATGGCCATCAAACGGTCGGCTCGCACCCGGGCCACGCTTCCACCGAAACAGGTCAGGAGATGACCGGTTTCGGTCCGCAGGATGCCGGCATGACTTTTGATTTTCCCGAGCCCACCCGCGTTTCGGTGAACGGTGTGGAACTCGAGGTCTTCGAAGCCGGCCGGCGGAACGCGGGAAACCCCATCGTGCTCTGTCACGGCTGGCCGGAACACGCCTTCTCCTGGCGCTATCAGATGCCGGCTCTGGCCGCCGCGGGCTACCACGTGATCGTCCCGAACCAGCGAGGCTACGGAAACTCGTCCCGCCCGGCCGAGGTGACGGACTACGACATCGAGCATCTGTCGGGTGACCTCGTCGCCCTCCTCGATCATTACGGCTACGAGGAGGCCACCTTCGTCGGCCATGACTGGGGTGCGTTCGTCGTCTGGGGCCTGACCCTGCTGCACCCGAAACGGGTCAACGGCGTGGTGGCGCTGAGCGTGCCCTACCAGGAGCGCGGGGAGAGGCCCTGGATCGAGGCCATGGAGGCGGTGCTCGGCGCCGACTTCTACTTCGTCCACTTCAACCGGCAGCCGGGCGTCGCGGACGCCGTGTTCGGCGAGAACACGTACCGGTTCCTTCGAAACCTGTACCGGACGAACGTGCCGCCGAGCACTGCGTTGGTGAACCTCGCCAGGGCGGAAACCCCACTCGGTGACCCCGTCATGAGTGACAGCGAACTGGCCGTCTTCGTCTCCGCCTTCGAGTCGACCGGATTCACGGGCGGCATCAACTGGTACCGGAATCTGGACCGCAACTGGCGCCTGCTGGCGGACGTGGACCCGATCATCAGACAGCCCGCCCTCATGATCTACGGCAACCGCGACACGGTCGCGAGGGCGGAAAGACTGACGGATTTCGTGCCGAATGCGGAAGTGGTCAGCCTGGACTGCGGCCATTGGATCCAGCAGGAGAAGCCGCGCGAAACGACCGAGGCCATCCTGAAGTGGCTGGCCTAGCGGGAACGCCCCGGGCGGTTTCGCCCGGGGCGTTCCGCGCCGTCAGTTGCGGGTGATGGTGAACTGGGAGCCGGGCTGGATCACCACGTCTCCGGTGGCGGAATTGGTGATGGTCACGTTGGTCAGGGTGGCGTTTCCCCGGGCGCCGCTCATGGCCAGGATGCCGGCGCCGTTGTTGGACTTGTCGATGCGGACGTTGGTGACGGCCACGTTCGGCATGTTGCCGCCGCCTGTCTTGAACTGGATGCCGTCGTACGTGGAATCCAGGATCTCGGTGTCCCGGATGGTGACGCCGGGGATGTCCTTCGACGCCGGGAACAGGGTGATGGCGCCGAATTCCTGGTCCTCGTTCCAGAAGACGCCGCCGGCGCGCTGCAGGCTGTTGTTGGCGATCAGCGTGGTGCCGCTGAACGGCAGCGGGTCGTGGTCGGTGGCCAGCATGATGCCGGGGTAGTTCATCGTGTCGGCGATGATGTTGTTCTCGATGGAGTTGCCGAAGCCGCCGTAGATGGCGGCGCCGTTCGCCCGCCACGGCAACTGGATCGTGTTGTTCACGAAGTGGTTGTTCGAGGCCACGTCGACCGACGTGTCCTTGACCCTCGGGTTGGCCCACACGGCCAGCGCGTCGTCGCCGTTGGTGCGGAACGACGAGTTGTAGACCCGCGAGTTTCGGGTGCCGTTGCTGAAGTTGATGCCGTCGGCGTACGTGTCGCGGATGCGCATGCCGGTGAATTCGACGTTGTCGCCCGGGTTCCAGTAGGCCGGCGTGTCCGAGTAGTCGCGGCCCACCCAGGCGCCGACGTTCGTGTGCTCGATCCAGACGTTGCTGATCTTCGTGTTCTTGCCGAGGCGGCCGTTGATGCCGTGGCCGCGGTTGGCCCGGTTCGTGGTCATGCCGAAGATGGCCAGGTCGGAGATCTGCGTGTTGTCGTCGATGTCGAAGCCGACGTTGCCCTCGTGCGGGTGGTTGATGTTGCCGACCACGTTCTGCGGTTCCGTGTTCGTGTACAGCTGGGTGTGCCACATGCCCGCCCCGCGGATGACCACGTTGCGCAGGCCCTTCTGGTTCCACTGGCCACGGGCCGGGTCCGGCGAGAGGATCTTCTGCTCCTGGCGCCACTGGCCGGCCGGGATCCACACGCAGCCGATGACGCCGTTCTCGTCGTCGGTGACCGCGCGCTGGATCGCCGCGGTGTCGTCGAGCCCGTCGTTCGGCACGGCGCCGTACGAGGTGATCGACGTGCAGCCGGCGGGCTGGGACAGGGCCGGCGCGACCTGCTCGAGGTCGATCAGGTCGATCACGTAGAACGCGGCCGTGTCACCGGCGTCGCGCTGCAATTTGAAGCGGGTGCCGGCCGGGTACGACTGCGACAGCAGCGCGTGCGACTCGTCGAAGAGCCGGCGCGCGTCCGCCGACGGCGTGTTCGACAGCGATTCCGTGTCGTCCGACGTGCCGTACAGCCAGCTGTTGCGCGACGACAGGGTCAGTTTCTGCACGAACTGGTCGTTCGCGTAGAGGCTGATCGTCGCCGACTGCCCGCCGCCGCCCGGCGCGTCCGGAATGGAGTTGCGCACGACTATCGAGTTGGCCTGGATGGCCGAGGTGACCTGCACGTACTGGCCGGTCGCGGTGAGCCGCACCGATTTGCGCCCGGACGATTCGGTGCCGAAGTTGGTGTGACCGAACGTCCGCTTCGCGTCCGCCTCGACCAGCGTTCCCGAGTAGGTTCCGCTTTCCGCCTCGTACGAGACGTAGGGCACAGCCGCTCCGCGGCCCACGACAATCGATTGGGTACGCGTGTTGTTGTTCTCGTTCGTCTCGGCGACCACGTTCGTCGCGTCGGCCGTGGCCGTGATCGTGGCCCCGCCGCTGGTCGCCGTCCACGGGCCGGCCGTCACCGTGACGGTCGCCCCGGCCGCGATCGCGCCGGTGTTCACGTTCAGCGTCGTGCTGCCCACCGCCACGCGGGTGACGGAGGCCGCCGCCGAACTCGTACCCCTGTTGTTGACCGCGACCGAGAAGCTCACCGGCGCGCCCACCGCGGGGTTGGCCGGTGTCGGCGTCACGCCGGTGACCTGCAGGTCGGGACCCGGCGCCTGGGCCACGACGAGCGGCGCCGACGCGGTCAGGGTGTTGTTGTCGTTGCTCAGCTCGGCCACCGTGTCGGCCGGGTCGACGACCGCCGACACCTGGTAGCTGCCCTGGGCCCAGCGTCCCGCGCCGACCTGGACGGTCGCCGTCGCGCCGGCCGCGAGCGCTCCCACGGTCGCGCTTCCCACGACATTTCCATTGAGCCGTACGTCGAGTGAGGTCGCTCCCGAGGCCGCGGATCCCGCGTTGCGGACCGTGGCCGAGACGGTGACCGCGGTGGCCTCGTCCGGCGACGCGGGCGACCAGGTCACGGAGGTGACCGTCAGGTCCGGGTTGGGCGCCCAGGACCCGAGGACCTGCAGCTCGGCGACCTGGCCGCCGGGCGCGCCGCTGTTGGTGGAGAACTGGAGCTGAAGGTCGGCGACGCGGCCGGTGACCGGGATGGTCACGGTGTTTCCGCTGGCGAACGCGTAGTCGGCGCGGGCCTTGAGCGACGTGTAGCCGGAGGCGCCCTGCGCGCGGCCGAGGACCTGGATGCCCTGGGTGCGCGGCCCCCAGGCCGAGTCCGGGTTGAGCTTCACGACGACGCCGGTGACGTCGGCGTTGGCGCCGAGCCGCGTGGTCAGCGTGGCCGGGAAGCCGTTGGACTCCCAGTACGTGGCGAGGTTGTTGTCGTTGGCGTTGGGCGCGGTGAACGAGAACACCGAGCTCGAGGCCTCCATGGCCTTGCCGGCGGCGAGGTTGACGCCGGCCGGCGGGTCGGGATCCGGAGTGGTGCCCGTGACGCCGTAGATCTCCAGTTCGGACAGTTGGGCCGCGGGCCAGCCGGTGTTGGCGGTGATGGTGACCCGGACGTACCGGACGGTGGCCGCCGTGAAGTCGATGGTGACGGCATTGCCCGAAGCGGGGTTGAAGGTACGGCCGGTCGAGGCTGATAAATCGGACCAGGTGCCGCTGTTGGCGCTGCCCTGCACGCTGAGGGTCTGCGTGCGCGTGGCCCAGGCCGCGGCCGGTGGCAGCTTGAGCTTGACCTGATCGATGGCGGTGGCGGCGCCCAGGTCGACCTGCACCCAGTGCGGGAAGGCGTTGTTCGGCCCCTCCCAGTAGGTGTCGGCGTTGCCGTCGTTGACGTTCGAGGCCGCGTACGGCCCGTTGACCGCGCTGGCCGACGCGGACTTGCCGGCGGCCAGGTTGGCCCCGCCGGCGGCGTGGGCCGTTCCAGGGGAGAGTCCGGCGGCGACCAGGCAGGCCACCGCAATGCTGGCGAACAGTCTCATGCTGCCCTCTGTTCCAGACCGGGGGATGGGGGTCTGCTCCGAAGATTCGGCCGAACATGGGGAAATTTCGTGGAGCCTGCCGAGTTTTTTCGTGAGCAGGCATTCAAGGTTTCAGATATGTGACTAGTTCGTCAACGGGTGCGGGAACGACACCTGAACCCGGAGGCCGTCGTGGCCGGTCGAGGAGGCGGCGATGACGCCGTCGTGGGCGCGGGTGATCGAGCGGGCGATGGACAGCCCGAGCCCGGCGCCGCCGCTGTGGTCGATGCGGGCGCCGTGCAGCCGGCGGAACGGCTCGAACAGCGCCGAGACCTCGCTCGGCGGCACGTCGTCGCCCGTGTTCGCGACGACCAGGGCGGGATCGTCCCCCACCCGTACGTCAATCGTCCCGCCCTCGCGGTTGTACTTGATCGCGTTCTGGACGAGGTTGGTGATCAGGCGCTCCAGCAGAACCCGCTCACCCTCGACCACCCGCGGGCTCAGCTCGCTGGTGATCGTCAGGCCCGCCTCGGCCGCCCGCGACCGGTGGGATTCGAGCACCTCGGCGGTGATCTCGTCGAGCCGCAGTGGGGTGCGGGCCAGCAGGCCCCGGTCGCTCTCGCTGAGCACCAGCAGGCCCTCGATCAGGCGCTCGTTGCGCTCGTTGGTCTCCAGCAGCTGGGCCGTGATCAGCGACAACTGGTCCTCGCTGAGGGTGCGGGCCATACCGACCTCGATCAGCGTCCGCTGCACGGCGAGCGGGGTGCGCAGCTCATGGGAGGCGTCCGCGGCGAAGCGCCGCTGCGCCTCGTAGCCGACGGCGATCCGGTCCATCATCTCGTCGATCGCCCGGCCGAGCCGGCCCACCTCGTCCTTCGCCTCGGGGCGCAGCCGGTAGCCGAGGTTCTGCGGGCCCACGTTCGCGATCACGGGCACGAGGTCTTTGAGCGGGGCCAGACACCACCGTACGACCGGAAAGCAGGCACCCAGAAGCGCGACCAGCACGACGCCCTCGCTGAGAATCAGCGGGGCGCTGGGGTGATGGAACAGCTGCCGGCAGACCTCCGACGGGCTGTCCGGGCTGGGCGCGACACACCAGGACGGCCCGAAGTCGTACCACAACCGCAGCAGCTGCTCGGCCAGCGCGCGGGTGAACAGGGAGGCGACGAGGACGAGCGCGCAGAGCGCGAGCACTCTACGGCGGATCATGAACCGAGTCGGTATCCCGCGCGCGGCACGGTGTGGATCACCGGCGGATCGCCCAGCTTGCGCCGCAGCGTCATCACGGTCATCCGCACGGTGTTGGTGAACGGGTCGGCGTGCTCGTCCCAGGCCTGCTCCAGCAGGTCCTCGGCGCTGACCACCCGCCCGCCGGCGCGCAGCAGGACGTGCAGCACGGCGAACTCCTTGGGCGAGAGCGACAGGATCCGCCCGTCGCGGCCGGCCGTGTGCCGGGCGACGTCCAGCACCACGCCGTCCTGTTCCAGGACAGGCGGAAGGGCGGGTCCCGTACGCCTCGACAGCGCCTGCAGCCGAGCGACCAGCTCGGCGAACGCGAACGGCTTGGTCAGGTAGTCGTCGGCGCCCAGGCCCAGCCCCTCGACCCGGTCGCGGATGCCGGCCGCGGCGGTCAGCAGCAGAACCCGGGTCGGCTGCTCCTGCTGCCCGATCCAGCGGCACACCTCGTCGCCCGTACGCCCCGGCATGTCCCGGTCGAGCACGGCCACGTCGTAGCGGTTGACGCCCAGCCGCTCGATCGCCGCCTCGCCGTCGTAGACCACGTCGACGGCCATCGCCAGCCGGCGCAACCCCTCGGCCACGGTGTCGGCCAACACCCGTTCGTCCTCCGCCACCAGCACTCGCACCGCGTCACGCTCGCATAACTCGTATAAAGGATCCATAAGGGCGCTGCTGACGCCCGCCGAACCGCCCGGTCACCACCATCGTCTCCTGTGTTGAGATTTCTTTCCGTGGTCTTCGCCGCTTTGATGATCATCTGTCCGGCTTCGCCGGCGGCGGCGATCGCGTACGGCGAAAACGCGCGGGACGGCGCCTACCCCTTCGCGGTGCTGCTGACCATGAAGGGCCTGCCCACCACCGACGGCGGCAGCCGGGACAGCTCCTGCTCGGGCGCGCTCGTCGCGGAACGCTGGGTGATCACCGCCGGGCACTGCTTCCACGACGCCGACGGCAAGCGGGTCGGCCGCCCGGTCGCCGAGAAGACCGTCGCGACGATCGGCCGCGTCCAGGTCAACGGGCGCGGCGGCCACGAGGTCGAGGTCGTCGCGGTCCGCCAGTCCGGCACCCACGACGTGGCCCTGGCCGAGCTGGCCGCCCCGGTCACCGGCATCACCCCGCTGCGCCTGGCGACGACACCGCCGGCCGCGGGCGAGACGGTCCGCCTCACCGGTTTCGGCCTGACGGCCCGAGACGGTGAGTACGTGCCGGTGTCGCGCCTGCAGACGGGCCGCTTCCGCGTCGACCACGTCGGCGACTCCCTGCTCGAGACGACCGGGATCGCCCCGCACGACGAGACGAGCCCGTGCCCGCACGACTCCGGCGGCCCGTACTTCCGCGAACGCAAGGGCGAGGACCCCGTACTGGTCGCGGTCGTCAGCTCCGGCCCCGGCTGCCCGCACAACGGCCCTGACTACAGCGCCCGCATCGACAACATCACCAGCTGGATCACCACCACGATCACCACGGACCCGGCGGGTTTCCCGCTCGGCTGGACGATCGCGGGCGCCCTGGCCGCCGCCGGCGCCGTCATCCTCTGGGCTTTGCGCCGTCGTCTACGTTCGTGACTTGTGGAGCCCGTCATCTCACTCGGTCCCGGTGACGACCTCAAGCTGGTCGTCGGCCTCGGCGTTGTCGACCTTCACGTCGGCACCCATCGCTATCGCGCCCACTACGAGGACGGCGACGGTCTCGCCGAGGCGCTGGGAACCGTCCAGGACGAGCTGACGGCGGGGCGGGCCGTCACCGACCTCAACGCCTTCCTCGAACCGCTGGTCGGCCGCAAGCCCTTCGCCGAGGTTCCGCCGTCCTGGCTGCGCCGAAAATTCATGTCACGATGAGGGCCCGCCCGGACATGGGATGAGCGTGAGCCCCGGTATCGAACACGAGGAACGTTTCCGGCGCGTCTACAGCGCGAACTTCGAGGCGCTCCTGGCGTACGCCGTGCGGCGCGTCGAGCAGCCGTCGGACGCCGCCGACGTGGTCGCCGAGACCTTCCTGGTCGCCTGGCGCCGCCAGGACGAGATGCCCACCGGCGAAGAGACGAGGCTTTGGTTGTACGGCGTGGCCCGCCGCGTCCTGTCCAACCACCACCGGGGCGGCGTCCGCCGAGCCCGCCTCGGCGACCTGCTGCGGCAGCGGCTCACCCCGGCCGCCGCGGCCGACCCGGGCACCGAGGTGCCGGAACGGCTCGCGGTGCGGGCCGCCCTGGCCCGGCTCAGCACGCTCGACCGTGAGGTGCTGACCCTGACCATCTGGGAGGGGCTGCAGCCGCGCGAGGCGGCCACCGTGCTGCAGGTGAGCCCCGAGACCGTCCGCACGCGACTCTCGAGGGCGCGGGCGAGAATGCGCGACCTTCTCGGTAACGACCGGCGCGCCGCCGGACATGTGCTCGACGTCCTGACCGCATCGACCCCCGAGGAGGCCTGAGAATGTCCGACGAACAGCTCGACCGGCTGGTTCGCGACGCCGACCCGTACCGGCGCGACACGACCGGCACCTTCGACGGGGCCGAGCACGCGCTCCTGGAGGAGATCATGTCCGAGCCCGTCCGCAAGGCGCCACGCTGGCGCGGCCTGGCCACCGCGATGGCCACCGCGGCCGCCGTCACGGGTGTCCTGGTGGCATCCGCCGTGATCCGCGACCGGCCGGAGAGCGGACAGGCCGCTCCCGCCGTGACCCAGTCGGCCGCGGTGCCGTTCCAGGCGGCATCCGCCGAGAACTTCCCCCGCCTGCTGATCGACCAGCCCGGCTGGAGGGCCACGAACGTCTACGGCTTCGCCGGCCCGGACGGCACCATCGCCTTCAAGGACGGCGACGGCCGCGGGTTCGAGATGAACTGGTACCCCGCCGAGGAGTACAGCGGCTTCTACAAAGACCGGCTCGCCGTCAGCCCGCCCGTGCCGGCGGTGGTCGACAGCTGGAAGGGTGCCCGGTTCACGTACAGCAAGAACCGCTTCGCCATCATGCTCGAACCGCGCGCGGGCGTCTTCGTCGAACTGGGCACGGCCGAGGGCGACTGGGACCTGGCCGGCTTCAACAAGGTGGTCGCCGCCATCAAGCGCGCCGACGTGGAAACCTGGCTGAAGGCCCTCCCGCCCGAGATCGTCACGCCCGGCAAGGAGGACGAGGTGGCCAGGACGATGCTGGCCGACATCCCGCTCCCGCCCGGCTTCGACACGGCGACGCTGGCCGGCTTCGGCGCCAACGACCGCTACCAGTTCGGCGCCAGGGTGACCGGCCACATCACCTGCGCCTGGATCGCCGAGTGGAAACGCGCCAGCCTGGCCGGCGACACGGCGGCCGAGAAGAAGGCCACCGACGCGCTGCGCGGCAGCCACAAGTGGAAGACCCTCCACGACATGAACGCCGAGGGCGACTACCCCGAGGCCGTCTGGGAGTACGCCGACCGCACCGTGGCCGGCGACCCCCCGACCGAGCAGGAGGTCGACCAGGGCCTCGGCTGCTCCTGATCCCCAATCCCTGACCAGGGCCGGGGGCGCATCGCCGCCGCGGCGACATCGTCGCCGCCGCGGTGTCGCCTCCGGCCCTGTTCTTCGGCTAGCCCGGAAACTGGTACCCGCCGACCGGCGACATCCCCGTCCACGGGACGCCTTCCACGGAGCCGCAGCACGGCCCTGGCCCGCTCGAACTGCCAATGGGAAGACATCGACGCATCGCCGTCGCCAGCACTGCCGGCCGGACGGGCGTCCGGCGATCGTGCTGTGGCGGTCGGTGTTCGAGTGCCGGTCCACCCACGGGACGGACGGCGGGTGGGTGGGCGCCTGAACTGCGGTTTCTGGTGCAAGACGTCGATGTTTGGCTATAACGGACAAATTGTGTGCTGATCTGCCCGAAATCTCCCTAAGACTCCCCGGACGTTGTTGGGCGCTCGGGGGAGGCTGTGGGTTTTGCAGGGTCGCGTCAAGGTGCCCGTACATCCCGCGCTCTCCGGTGAGACGGTCACGCTCGCCGGGCGGTATGACTATCCGGCGTACAGCCTGCTGGCGGGAGCGCCGGTGTCGGCGGCGGAGGCCGGTGGGCGGATTCGGATGCGGCGGCTCGCCCGGCGGCGGCCGCTGACGACGCTGGCCATCACCGTGCTGGCGTTCGCGTTTGAGACGACTTTCTTCTTCTGGCTTGTGTCGTCCATCGAGCTGCCTGATCGGGGTATGCGGCCGTGGCTGTTCGGGGCCACCCTTGTGATGATTGTGGCGACCGCCCTGATCGAGCTGTTTCGGCTGGTCAATGTGGTCACGCTGTGTTTGGCGACGTTATGGGCCCGTGATCCGCAGCCGGTGGCGCCGCCGGCCGGTCTCAAGGTGGCCTTTCTGACCACGATCGTGCCGGGCAAGGAACCGATCGAGATGGTCGAGCGGACGCTCTGGGCGGCGCGGCAGGTTCGGCACCCGGGGCCGTACGAGGTGTGGCTGCTCGACGAGGGCGATGACGACGACGTGCGGGGAATGTGCGCGCGGATCGGGGTGCGCCATTTCTCGCGGAAGGGCGTCGCGGCGTACAACACCGAATCGGGTCCGTTCAAGGCGCGCACCAAGCACGGCAACTACAACGCCTGGGTGGATCGGCACGGGGACGCGTACGACGTCTTCGTCTCGGTCGATCCGGACCATGTGCCGCTGCCCAATTTCTGTGAGCGGCTGCTCGGCTACTTCCACGACGAGGATGTGGCCTTCGTCGTCGGGCCCCAGATCTACGGCAACTACGACAACGTGGTCACCCGCTGGGCCGAGTCGCAGCAGTACCTTTTCCATTCGCTGCTTCAGCGGGCCGGCAACAAGCACGGCATCGCGATGCTCGTGGGCACCAACAACGCCGTACGCATCAAGGCCCTGAAAGCAATCGGCGGTCTGCAGGACTCGATCACCGAGGACATGGCGACCAGTCTGGCCGTGCACGCCGCCAAGAATGAGAAGACCGGCAAGCGGTGGCGTTCGGTGTACACGCCCGATGTGCTGGCGGTCGGTGAGGGGCCGTCGTCCTGGACCGACTATTTCAGCCAGCAGCACCGGTGGTCGCGCGGCACCGACGAGGTGGTCGTGACGAAGTTCGGGCGGCTCGTGTGGCGGCTCGGGTTCAAGCGCAGCGTGCACTACGGGCTGCTGATGTCGTACTACCCGCTGACCGCGCTGGCCTGGGTGCTCGGCGCGGTGAACGCCACCTGCTATCTGATTCTCGGGGCGAAGGGCGTGCAGGTGCCGCACGAGGTGTGGCTGATGCTGTACGCGGACGCCGCCCTCTTCCAGGTGGGACTCTACGTCTTCAACCGGCGGCACAACGTCTCGCCGCACGAGGTGGCCGGGTCGTCGGGGCTGACCGGCATGATCGCGTCGACGCTGTGCGCACCGGTCTATGTGAGCTCGTATGTGGGCGCCGTGCTGCGCCGCCGGGCCGGGTTCGTCGTTACTCCCAAGGGCGATTCGACCAGCCCCGACCGGCTGAGCACCTTTCGGCACGGGCTGGTGTGGGCGGCCTTCTACGCCGTCCTGCTGGCCAGCGCGCCGATCGGACATCACGTCAACGGCGCGATGTGGCTCTGGCCGAGTTTGAACCTGGCCATTTGCCTGGCCCCCACGGCAATCTGGCTCATAACAAGGAAGCGATAAGTGAATCCCCGACCCAGACCGACCCTTACCCGGCGCCTGCTGAGCTATCTGATAACGCTGGTGGTGCTGGGGTTCGTCGTCGCGGTGAACCGGCCGATGATGGCCGCCGCGAATCAGGCCTATCGCGAGTTCACCATCAACCGGCAGTCCTACAAGGAGAAGTACGGCCACTGGTCGCGCCTGCACGTGCCGGACAGTTTCCGGGTGAACGCGATCCACGCCGCGCTGCTGCACACCGGCAAGGTGCTGATCATCGCGGGCAGCGGCAACAACCGGGAGGCGTTCGAGGCCGGCACGTTCCGGACCGTCCTGTTCGACCCGGCCACCGACCGGTTCACCGAGGTGCCGACGCCGACCGACGTGTTCTGCGCGGGGCACACGTTCCTCGGCAACGGCAACGTGCTCGTGGCGGGCGGGACCAAGTCGTACGAACGCCTGGAGAAGGACATCACGCACGCCGCCGGCGTGATGAAGTTGAAGAACGAGTCGCCGAACGGCGGGCCGCGCACCTTCCGCAAGGGAACGACGCTGCTCAGCGCCGACAACACGAGATATCGGACACGCGCCGACGTGGTGCTGAATCCGGCGACGGCCATGAAGCACGGCGATCAAACCATGATCCACGCTTCCGAGGTCGAGGTCTGGGTCGACGCGGAGAAGCCCGGGGACGGGCCGATCGTCCGCAAGCCGGCTCAATACCGGGTGGAGGGGCTGACCGGCGACGACCAGCGCAACATCTACGGCCTGGCCGACAAGATCACCCGGGAGAAGCAGGAGTACGGCGGTGACAAGACCGCGTACGAATTCGACCCCACCACCGAGCGGTACGTGCGCGTCGGCGACATGGTCAAGCACCGCTGGTACCCGACCCTGACCGAGATGCCGGACGGCAACGTCCTCGCCGTCTCCGGCCTCGATGAGTTCGGCCGGCTGCTGCCCGGCGACAACGAGCGCTACCTGGTCGACCGCCGGCAGTGGGAGGCCACCCCCGGGCTCAAGCGCCAGTTCCCCACCTACCCGGCCTTCCACATCATGGACGACGGACGGCTCTTCTACTCCGGGTCCAACTCGGGCTACGGCTCCGACAAGATCGGCCGTACGCCGGGAATCTGGGATTTGACCGATAATTCCTTCACCCCGACGCCCGGCCTGCGGAATCCCCGGATGACCGAGACCAGCTCGTCCGTGCTGTTGCCGCCGGCGCAGGAGCAGAAGGTGATGATCTTCGGCGGGGGCGCGGTCGGCGAGTCGCCGGTCTCCACCGCGCGCACCGACATCATCGACCTGAACGCGCCCCGTCCGGCCTACCGGCCCGGGCCCGACCTGCCCAAACCGGTGCGCTACCTGAACGCCGTGATCCTGCCCGACGACGGCGTCTTCACCACCGGCGGCTCGTCGGGCTACCGCGGCGGGCCGTACCGGGGCGAGGCGCGCTCCGACCTGTTCAACTCGCAGATCTACCGGCCGCGGGCGAACCGGTTCGAGAAGGCGGCCGACTCCACGGTCGGCCGCAACTACCACTCCGAGGCCATCCTGCTCCCGGACGGCCGGGTGATCACCCTGGGCAGCGACCCGCTGTACGACGAGACCGGGCGCAACCCCGGCTCGTTCGAGAAGCGCATCGAGGTCTACAGCCCGCCGTACCTGTTCAAGAAGGGCGACCGCCCGACCATCACGAGCGGTCCGCGGGAGGTCTCGCACGGCTCGGTCATCCACTTCCCCACCCCCGACGCGGGGCGTGCCGTCTCGGCCCGGCTGATCCGGCCGAGCGCGGTCACCCACGTGCTCGACGTCGACCAGCGCTCGGTGGCGCTGCCGCTGCTCCGCCGGCCGCACGGGGTCACCTTGACCTTCCCCAAGCGCGACGGCGTGATGCCGTCCGGCTGGTACATGCTGTTCCTCGTCGACGACCGGGGTGTGCCGTCGGTGGGCCGGTGGGTGAGGGTCCGGTGAAGCGCCGCTACCTCCTGCTGACGGCCGCCGCGCTGGTCGCCGCCGGCATCGCCGCTCCGGTCGCCATAAGCGCCAGCGAGAAGAAGGAGACGCCGGCGCCCCCCGAAGAGGCCTGGGACGGCCGTCTCACCGGCCAAGGACTCTACGTCGATCCCAACGGCGCCGCCGCCGATCAGGTCCGCGCGTGGGAGGCGGCCGGCCGCACGAGGGACGCCGCGATCATGCGGCGCATCGCCGACCGGCCGACGGCGACCTGGTTCGCCGACGAGTCGACCGGAAATGCGGCGCGGGCCCGGCAGCTCGTCACCGACGCCGGCCGGGCCGGCAAGCTGCCGATCCTCACGCTGTACCACATCCCGAACCGGGACTGCTCCGGTCATTCGGCGGGCGGCGCGGCCACCGCGGTCGCCTATCGCCGGTGGGTCGACGCGCTGGCCGCGGCGATCCGCGGGCATCGCTCGGTGGTGGTGCTGGAGCCCGACGCGGTCGCGCAGACCGTGCGCGGCTGCCTCGACGCCAAGGCCGCGACCGAACGGTTCGCGCTGCTCACGCACGCCGTGACGGTGCTGCGGGCCAACCCGGGCACGCTGGTCTATGTGGACGCGGGCAACCCGACGTGGATCCGCAAGCCGGCCCAGATGGCCGCCGCCCTGCGCCGGGCCGGCATCCAGCGGGCCAGCGGCTTCGCCCTCAACGTGGCCAACTTCGAACGGACCGCCGACAACGTCCGGTACGGCACGGCACTGTCCCGCCAGCTCGGCGGCACCCACTTCGTCGTCGACACCAGCCGCAACGGCAACGGCCCGGCCACGGTGGGCGCGGGCGACCGCCACTGGTGCAACCCGCCCGGCCGCAAGCTGGGCGAGGCGCCGACGACCCGCACCGGGCTCACGCTCGTCGACGCGTACCTGTGGGTGAAGAGACCGGGCGAGTCCGACGGCGCCTGCTCCCCCGGCGCCCCGCCGGCCGGACAGTGGTGGCCCGAATACGCGCTGACGCTGGCATCATGACGGCGTGACGCTGATCGACCTCGTGCCGCCGGAAGTGGTGATCGTCGAGGCCTTCGGCGACCTCCCCGGCGAAGAACCGTTCCCCGGTGAGGAACAACTGATCGCGCGGGCCACCGAGGGGCGGCGCCGCGAGTTCATCACCGGCCGTCGCAGCGCCCGCGAGGCGCTGCGACGGCTCGGCTTCCCGCCGGCGCCCATCCTGACCGGCCCGCGACGGCAGCCGCTGTGGCCGGCCGGGGTGGTCGGCAGCATCACGCACTGCGCCGGCTACCGGGCGGCGGCGGTGGCCCGGGCCGGTGACATCGCGTCGGTGGGCATCGACGGCGAGCCGCACGCGGCGCTGCCACCCGAAGTCGTTCCGGGCGTCACGCTGCCCGCCGAACGCGAGATGCTGGCCGGGCTCGGCGGCGACCTCCACTGGGACCGGCTGCTGTTCAGCGCCAAGGAGTCCATCTACAAGGCGTGGTTCCCGCTGACCGAGCGCTGGCTCGGCTTCGACGAGTGCGTCCTGACCATCGACCCGGCCGCGCGGACGTTCACCGGCCGGCCGCTCGTCGACTCCCCGCTCCCCGAGTTCCACGGCCGCTTCACGGTCGAGCACGACCTGGTCCTGACCGCGGTGACGGTAGGGTCGCGGCCGTGATCGCGGTGCAGTGCTCGCGTTTCGGCGGGCCCGAAGTCCTGGAACTGGCCGACGTGGCCGAGCCGGTGGCCGGCGCGGGGCAGCTGCTGGTCGAGGTCAGCGCGGCCGGGCTGAACTTCGCCGACACCGGCCGGATCGCCGGGAGCTACCAGCCCACGCCCGCGCTGCCGTTCGTGCCGGGAACCGAGGTGATCGGGCGCACCGGCGACGGCCGGCGGGTCATGGCGACCACATTCGACGGTGGCGGCTTCGCCGAGCGCGCGGTCGTGGCCGCGGCCGACGCCGTCGACGTGCCCGACGGGGTCGGTGACGCCGAGGCACTGGCGCTGCTGGTGCAGGGCCTGACCGCCTGGCACGTGCTGCGCAACAGCGCCCGCCTCGCGCCCGGCGAGACCGTCGTCGTCAACGCCGCGGCCGGCGGGGTCGGTTCGCTCGCCGTCCAGCTCGCCCGGCACTTCGGCGCCGGCCGCGTCATCGGCACGGCCTCCACCCAGGCCAAACGCGATCTGGTGGTCGCGCTGGCAGCGGACGTCGCGGTTCCTTCAGACGCTTGCGGGTACGCCGAGAGGGTCGTCGAAGCCAACGGCGGCCGCCCCGTGGACGTCGTGCTCGACTCGGTCGGCGGCCGGGTGTTCAGCGCCGGGCTCGACGCGCTCGGGAACTTCGGCCGGCTCGTGACCTTCGGCAACGCGTCACGGGAGGGCCGCCCGCCGGTCGACCCGGGCGTGCTGGCCGACCGGAACCTGGCGGTCGCCGGCTTCTGGCTGCGGCCGGCGCTGACCGTGCCCGGCGCCTACCGCGAGCCGCTGGCCGAGATGCTCGGCCTCGTGGCGGCCGGCCGGCTCCGGCCGCTCGTCGAGGCCACCTATCCGATGACCGACGTGCGCCGGGCCGTCGACGACCTGCTCGCCCGCCGCACCACCGGCAAGATCACGGTGAGGCCGCCCGGCGGGCGTTGACGAGCCGGGCCGGCCGCCCTCGGGACGGGCTGATCCGGCGCTCCACCCGCCGTCGCGTTTTGCGCTGGTCTGTCGGGGAATTCCGACGTCATGCAGCCGAACAGTCCGACCGAACCCCTTCCCATCGCCCGGGTGAACGTGGGCATGACCGTCGTCGACGCGACCGGCGACGAGGTCGGCTCCGTGACCGCCGTCCAGATGCCGGGCACCGACGTACGGCCCGACACGGTGGCCGGAGTAGCCGAGAGCCTGGTCGCCACGGGCTACCTGCGTATCGACGGCACCGGCCTGCTCTCCAACGACGTGTACGCGGGCGGCGACCAGATCGCCGACAGCGTCGAGGGCGAGCCGGCCGTGGTCAACCTGCGCGTGCCGCGCGACGAACTCCACCGCGCGGCGAGCTGAGCCGCCTCGGCGGCGCCTACGCGCTCCAGGGCGGCGCGCTCCCCCTGGATCGTTCGACGACGTCGCCGAGGCCCTACCGCGGGTACCGTGTCAGGAATGCGCGTTCTTGTGGTGGGTGGGCACGGAAAGGTGGCGCGGCTTCTGCTGCCGCTGCTCGACGAGGCGACTGCGGTCTTCCGGAACGCCGAACACACGGCCGAGGTGGCCGCGACCGGCGCGGAACCGGTGGTCTTCGACATGGAACAGGCGAGCGTCGAGGAGATGGCGGCCCTGTTCGAGGGCCACGACGCGATCGTCTGGTCGGCCGGGGCCGGCGGCGGAAACCCGGAGCGGACGTACGCGGTGGACCGCGACGCGGCGATCCGGTCGATGGACGCGGCGACCCGCGGCGGGGTGAACCGCTATGTGATGGTGTCGTACTTCGGGGCGGGCCCCGAGCACGGGGTGCCGCCGGAGAACGGCTTCTACGCCTACGCCGAGGCGAAGGCGGCGGCCGACGCCCACCTGCGCGAGTCGAAGCTGAACTGGACGATCCTGGGGCCGAGCGCGTTGACCGACGCCCCCGGAACGGGCCGCATCGAGACGGCCGAGCAGGGCTCCACGTCGGGTTCGGTGTCCCGCGCCGACGTGGCGGCGGTGGTGGCCGAGGTGCTGGGCGAGCCGTCCACCTACGGGCGCACCATCAACTTCAACAACGGCGCGACCCCGATTCCCGAGGCCGTACGCCTTCTGTAACTCACCACTCCCCATCAACCGCCGGATCACTCCACCACCGCGGATCGGTCCGCGGCGCCGGCCCAGTCCGATCCTCATCCAGCTTCGCAACGGTCGTGGCCGGCTGCGCGCCGGGCCGGCCGTGGGCCGGCGGCTCGGTGGCCCGGCTGTGGGACAGCGGCTCGACGGGCCGGCTGTGGGCCGGCGGCGCGGCGGGCGTGGCCTGGTACGGCGGCATGGTGGGCCGGCTCTGGTAGGGCGGCACCATCGCCTCGGCGCGGACTGCCGGCGCGGGCTGGCCCTGATACGGCGGGACGAGGGGCCGGGCCTGGTAGGGCGGCACCATCGCCTCGCCACGAACCGTCGGCGCGGGCCCGCCCTGGTAGGGCGCCACGATCATCTCGGCATGGGCGGTCGGCGCGGGCCCACCCTGGTACGGCGGCACCACCGTCTCATCATGGGCGGTCGGCGCGGGCTCTTCTTGATACGGCGACACGGCAGGCCCTGCCTGATACGGCGGAACCATCGCCTCGGCCCGAACCGACCGAGCGGGGCCACCCTGATACGGCGGCACCATCGCCTCAGCCTGGGCCGGCCGCGCGGAACCACCCTGATACGGCGGCACCATCGCCTCAGCCTGGGCCGGCCGCGCGGAGCCGCCCTGATACGGCGGCTCCGACGCCTGGGCGTGAGCCGTTGCCGTGGGGAGAGCGGAGAAGTGCGGGTAGCCGGACTCCGGATGGCCGGACTGCATATAGGCGGGCTTCGGATAGTCGGACTGCGCATGCTGGGCCTGGCCGTACTGGGGCTGGCCATGCTGGGGCTGGGCGTACTGAGGCTGGCCGTGCTGGGGCTGGGCGTACTGAGGCTGGCCGTGCTGGGGCTGCCAGTACTGAGGCTGGCCGTGCTGGGGCTGGCCGTACTGGGACTGGGCGTATTGGGGCTGCGAGTGCTGCGGGTACTGCGGCCGCTGGTAGCTGGACTGGGGGTAAGCGGGGACGGCCGCGGCGGAGGGGACGGCGGCGGCTCGGTAGGCCGGTTCGATGGGGTGAGCGCGGTTGGGCGGGCGCCAGATCGGCGGGGCGCCCCACCAGATGACCTTTTCGCCCAGGGGGCGTACCCAGGCCGGGATCTCGGGGGCGGGCAGCGCCGCCCGGACCCGCTGGGCCAGGGCCGGCTGGGCGCTCTCCTCCGGCTTGGCCGTGACGTGGGTGGCCGGGGCCGTTGCCAGCACCACGGCCGCCGTGACCGTGGCGACGCCCGCGATGACGGCGGGGAGCAGCCACCCCTCGCGGACGGTGTCGCCCAGGAACGCCATCGCCACCACCGAGGGGGCGCAGACCTCGGCCGTCCAGTGGATGGCCGTGACCGGGCCCACGTCGCCGTGCTGGAGGGCGTGCGCGTAGAGCATCATGCCGGTGGCCGCGAACGTCAGCAGGGCCAGTGTGAGCGGTTCGGTGACGATCGCCAGGGCCGTCTGGCCGGTGCTCAGGCCCTCGGGGACCGGCAGGGAGCGGCCGATCAGGGCGGCGCCGCCCAGTGACAGGCCGGCGAAGGCGGCGATCAGGCCGCCGGGGGCCTGCACCTTGGCCGCGCCCCAGCCGACCAGCACCATCACCATCGCGGCGGCGCAGAGCGCGAAGCGCAGTTCGTCGCTGGTGTGCACGTCGTCCTGCGGGCCGGCCGACAGGGCCAGGAAGCTCAGCGAGGCGATCGTGACGACGACCGCCGCCGCGTCGCGTTTGCGCAGGCGGCAGTCGAGGGCGAAGCGGGCCACGAGGACGGTGATGGCGAGCGAGCCGGCCAGGATGGATTCGACGACGTACACGGCCAGCTCGCGCAGGGCGATCATGGCGCCGATCCAGGCCAGGATGTCGAAGAGAAGGCCCAGCATGTAGAGCGGGTGGGCCATGGTGCGGACCGTGCCGACGCTGCGGCGGGCGCCGACGGCCTGGAGGATGGAGGCGGTCGCGTAGCAGAGGGATCCGAACACGGTGATGCCGAGAGCGAACCACCCTGCTGTGGTCATCCGAACCACCCCCGCCAGAAGGTGACGCTATCGAGAAAGTGACGCTACGCGACCGTCCAATTACGCTCTGATGATATGCGTCCAACTAGACAAGCGCGATAGCTGGGCCAAGACCAACTACAGGTCAACCTCGACCAAGGGCCGGCCCGCGTACGTCTCGACCTCCACCGACGCCACGTCGGCCGGAGCGATCAGGGCGCTGCCCTCGACGCTGGTCTCCGGCTCCGACACGAGCCAGCTGCCGGCGAGTTGCCGGGCCCCGTCCTGGCCGACGACATAGAGACGGCACTGCTCACCAGCGGGGACGCCGCCGACGGAGGCGCTGAGCCGCACCCAGCCGGCCGCGGGCCGGACGGTGACGTTCATGCTGACCCCGGTCGCGGCGTTGGTCGCGGCGCCGGAGACCGGCGGGGCGGCGGAGGCGGGCGCCGGCGACTGGGTGGCCGCCACGGCCGCGGGCGCGGTGCTGCGGCCGGCCCAGGCCCCGCCGCCGAGCGCGGCCACCGCGACCAGCGCGGCGGCGAGGGTCCACACGAGACGGCGGCCTTTGTCGCGGCGGTCGCCCTCCGCCCGTACCTCCGCAAGCGTCCGTTGCAGCAGCGCATCGCCGCCCTGGGGTGGCCCGTCGAGGAAGGCCTCGGGCGGCACCTCGCCCAGCAGTTCCTCCGTGGCCCGCAGCTCGGCCACCTCGCGCCGGCAGTCCGCGCAGCTCTCGACGTGCGCGTGGACCGCCGCCCACTCGTCGTCGTCGAGGACGCCGAGGGCGTACGCGCCGAGCTGATCGGTCTCGTGCCCGGTCACGCGGTCACCCCGCGCAGCCGGCGCAGCGCCTGGTAGCCGCGCACCTTGACCGTCTCGGCGGGCACACCGAGCGTGGCCGCCGCCTCCTTGAGGTCGCGGCCCTGGAAGTAGAGCGCGTTCAGCACCTCGCGCTCCTCGGCGGGAAGGGCCTCGACGGCCCGCAGCATCGCGATCGACCCGGTGGCGGGCACGACGGCCTGGGTGCGCGTGCGGAGACGGGCCACGGCCAGATCTCGTACGGCCTCGAAAAGCTCCGCCCTGGTGTCGGTGAAAGCGGCACGCACCAGCGTCTCCTGAACGACTTCGGCCCCCTGGGTGTGGTCGCCGAGCAGCCTGGACGCGTACGCCAGGAGGGCGGCGCCGTGCTCGGTGAAGAGCCGCCGCACTAGCACTTCGCCGGCGGCACGGTCGCGCCGGCTCACTCCCCCACCCGCAGCACCGTGATGGTGTGGTCCTTGCCGTTGGAGACGTACGCGAAGCGGCCGTCGGGGGCGACCGTGATGCTGCGCGGGCTGCCGCCGACCTTGACCGTGGCGGTCGCCACGCCGGTGGTCGTGTTCAGCACGGAGACCGTGTTGTCACCCTCGTTCACCACGTACGCGTGCCGGCCGTCGGCCGAGACGCCGACACTCTGCGGCTCGCGGCCCACCTGGTACGGCCCGCTGCGCCGCAGCGTGTTGGCGTCGATGAGGTCGGCGGTGTTCGCCTCGTAGCCGGCCACCAGCACCACCCGGCCGTCCGGGGAGACGGCGATGCTGTGCGGTGCGCGGCTGACCGGAATGGTGGTGACCAGCTTGTTCGCCCGCATGTCGATGACCGAGACCAGGTTGGACTCGTGGTTGGCCGAGAACGCGCGGCCCAGGTCGGCCGAGAAGCCGACCGCGTGCGGGTTGGGCGGCAGAGTGATGTTGCCGGTGCGCTCCAGGCTGCCGGCCTTGAAGATCTCGACCCGGCCCTCGCTGTGGATCGGCACCCACAGGTTGCCGTCGGGGCCGACCGACAGGGTGTACGGCTGCAGGCCTGTCTGGAGGTAACGCACGACCTTCTTGGTACGCGCGTCGACCACCGCCACGCCGCTGCCGGTGCGCTTGTCGTTCTCGTACATCGAGACGAAGACGAGGCGGCCGTCGCGGGAGGTGGTGGCGAACCGGGGGTTGTTCCGCAGGGTCACCGAGGTCACCTTGCGGCTCGGCACGTCCATGATCGAGAGAACGTGCGAGTTCTGGTTGGCCACGTAGACCGTGCGGCTGTCGGGCGAGATGGCCAGGCCCTCGGGTTCGGTACCGACCCGGACGGTGCCGGCGACAGTGGGCGCGGCCAGGCTCTTCACCCGCGCGCCGAGCGGCACCCGGGTGACCTGCGGCGCGAGCGAACCGGCGGGGCCGATCTCCTCGTTGGCCTCCGGCGCGGTCGGCTCGGCGGCCACGTTCCGGCCCGGTGAGGTGTCGTTGAGCAGGGCCATGGCGACACCGGCGCCGCCGAGGACGACCAGCGTGGTGAGGATCGCGACGAGCACCGTCGTGCCGATCTGGCGGCGCGGGGGCGGTGGCGGCGGGGGCAGCACTGTCACCCGGGCCGGGCCGTAGCCGCCGTAGCCGGACACCCCGTCGTACGTCCGCAGGCCGTCGGCCTCGGCCGGCACCCGTTCGAGGGGAACCGTGGCCGCGACCTGACCGGTGACGCGGACCTCGGCCCAGCCGGCCGGGCCGCGCACGGTCACCGAGCCGTCGAGCCAGTCGGACCGGGGCAGCCACATGATCCGCAGCTGGCGGTCGGTGAGCATCGCCCGCAGGCCGGGACCGGAGACGGTCACGGTGGCGCCGGCGACCGCGAGCGGCGGCCCCTCGACCCGGACGTCGGCCACCAGGCGCGGCGTCTCGGCCGCGACCACACCGAAGTCGACCCGCTCGGGGTCGAGACGCACGGCCGTCTGCTCCAGGGCGGTGGCCGCGGCGGCGGAGACGCTGCGGCTGTCGTCGTCCATCATCCGCTGCAGGGCCAGCCGGGCGGCGGAGGCGGTCTCGAGGTCGGCGCCCCAGGCGAGCCGGGCCAGAGTCTCCACGCCGGACAGCCTGGTCTCCCGGATCGGGCTCCCGATCTCGGCCAGTGCACTCGGTGGCAACTGATCTTCACTCATAGTGTCCCCGCGATCATCATGCTGTGACGATGGCGCCTTTTGGAAGACACGGAGCGAAGTTGGCACCTGTTTCGATATCCGTCGCGGCCGCTGAGATCCGCCGGTGGCTCTCACCGTCGCTTCTCTGACCGGCCACATCGAGCGCGATCTCGACGCCGATCTGGCCCGCTTCCTCCCCTCCCCGGACGGCATCGTCGAGCTCGAGGAGGAGGTCATCGAGGCCGGCACCCGGTTCGCCGGCCTCGGCGTCTTCGTCTGGCACATGGTCCGCTACCGGGCCGTCCGCAACGGCACCCTGTCCCGGGACGAGGTCAAGGCCGACTTCCGCGCCCTGGCCCAGGACGGCGCGGTAGCCGAGGGCGTGGGGCTGCTCGCCTCGATGCGCTAGTTGAGTTGCCAGATGGCCAGGTTGAGGGCGCTGGCGTACGTCACCCAGGCCCAATACGGGAGCAGGAGCAGGGCGGCGCCCCGGTGGACCTTCCAGAAGGTGACTACCGTGGCGCCGATCAGGAGCCACAGGACGGCGATGTCGGCGAAGGCCAGGCCGTACTGGCCGGCGCCGAAGAACAGCGGGGTCCAGATCGCATTGAGCACCAGCTGGGCGGTGTAGAGCCAGAGCGGCCGGGTGAAGCCCGCCCGCTGCCAGACCAGCCAGCCGGCCAGGGCGATCATCACGTAGAGCACCGTCCAGACCGGGCCGAACAGCCACGACGGCGGGGCCCAGGCGGGCTGCTGCAAGCTGTTGTACTCGGTGGACGTGCCGGCGACGCCCAGGCCGCCGATGGCGGCGGCGACGAAGACGGCGAACCCGAAGACGAGCAGGGCGATCCAGCGGTGGGTGGCGCGCGGGCTTCGGGCGGCGTACGTCATAAGACCGGAATGCCCGCGTCCCGGCAGGTGAAACGCCTTAGGAAAAGCGGCGCAAGCTCTTAGCGGATTTTGAGAATCCGCTCTTAGAGTCGAGGGATGCTCACTGTTGCGGGTGCGACGTGATGGAAGTCCTGCCGCCCGGCACTGATCAGACGCCGCGGGAAACGCCGAAGCCGCGACGTTCGACGGGGCGCAGAGTTCTGGTCGGCGCGGTCGCGGTCTGGGCCGTGGCGATCACCGCGGTCGTGCTCTTCCGGTCCTCTCCGGAGCCCGCCGCGACGCCCCGGCCGTCCGCGTCGCCGTCGGCCTCTCCGGGGCCGTTGACAGTCACCGAGGTCTATCAGGCGCTGCGTCCCTCGGTCGTGCTGATCAAGGCCAGCGGCGGCGGCGAGGGCGCCGACAGCGGCACCGGATTCATCATCAACGCGGACGGCACGATCCTCACCGCTCACCACGTGATCGAGGGCGCCAAGAACATCCAGATCTCGTACGCCGACGGCAGCGAGACGACCGCACAGGTCGCGAGCTCGAGCCCCGCGCAGGACATCGCCACCCTCACCCCGGCCAAGCTGCCCGAGACGGTGGTGCCGGCGGTGCTCGGCGGCGGCTCGGCGGTCGGCGACGACGTGGTGGCCATCGGCAACCCGCTCGGCCTGACCGCGACCACCACCAGCGGCGTCGTCTCCGGCCTCGAGCGCACGCTCGCCCGCGACCGGGGCGGCGACATCGCCGGGCTCATCCAGTTCGATGCCGCGGTCAACCCGGGCAGCTCGGGCGGCCCGCTGATCAACACGCAGGGCCAGGTCGTCGGCGTCGTGGTGGCGCTGGCCAACCCGACGGACGCCGGCACCTTCATCGGCATCGGCTTCGCCGTGCCCATCGGGGCCGCTCTCGGCGGCGGCGAGGGCGACGGACAGGCACCGCCCCTCTGAGAAAAAGGACGGACTATGAGCCCCTACAACTGGACCGACGCTCCGGCGGCCTCGGCCGGGCCGATCGAGAAGGTGCTCTACGAGGTCAAGAAGACCATCGTGGGGCAGGACGTCCTGCTCGAACGGCTCATCGTGGCCCTGCTCGCACGCGGGCACATTCTGGTCGAGGGCGTGCCCGGTCTGGCCAAGACGCTGGCCGTGAAATCGCTCGCGGAGGCGATCGGCGGCGAGTTCCACCGGGTGCAGTTCACGCCCGACCTGGTGCCGGCCGACATCGTCGGCACCCGCGTCTACCACCAGCCGACCGGCGAGTTCCAGGTGCAGCTCGGCCCGGTCTTCACCAACCTGCTGCTGGCCGACGAGATCAACCGGGCGCCGGCCAAGGTGCAGTCGGCGCTGCTCGAGGTCATGCAGGAACGCCAGGTCACGATCGGCCGCGAGACCCACAAGGTGCCCCACCCGTTCCTGGTCATGGCCACCCAGAACCCGATCGAGACCGAGGGCACCTATCCGCTGCCCGAGGCCCAGGTCGACCGCTTCATGATGAAGGTGCTGGTCGGCTACCCGAGCCCGACCGAGGAGTTCGTGGTGGTCGAGCGGGCGCTGACCAAGGCCGCGGTCATCCAGAAGATCATCGACCCCGACACGCTGGTCGAGCTTCAAGAGCAGACCGACCGGGTGTACGTCGACCCGTCCCTCATCGAGTTCGCGGTGAACCTGGCCCACGCGAGCCGGGACCCGGCCCGGATCGGCCTGACCGACCTGGCCCGGTACGTGACCTTCGGGGCCAGCCCTCGGTCGTCGATCAGCCTGGTCCTCGCGGCGCGGGCGCTGGCCTTCGTCCGGGGGCGCGAGTACGTCGTACCGGAAGATCTGACCGACCTTGCCCTCGATGTCATGCGACACCGCATGGTGCTGTCTTACGAGGCGCTGTCGGATGAGGTCACGCCCGATCTGATCCTGTCGAAGATCCTGGCCAACGTGGCGATCCCGGAGCCCGCCGGGCGAGGCCGCTGACGCATGACCACCCCTTCGGACAGGTTGCTGCGGCGCCTGGAGTGGCGGCTCGGCCGCCGCCTCGACGGGCGGCTGCAGGGCGCGTACCGCACGGTGTGGCACGGCACCGGCATCGACTTCACCGACCTGCGCGCCTACACCGCCGAGGACGACGTCCGGCACATCGACTGGAACGTCACGGCGCGGCTCGACGAGCCGTACATCAGGCAGTACACCGAGGACCGCGAGCTGACCGCCTGGCTGGTGGTGGACCGGTCGGCCTCGATGCGCTTCGGCCGCGGCGAGGGCAAGGAGTCCGTCGCCGCCGAACTGGCGGTCGCGCTGGCCCGGCTCGTTTCCCAGGGTGGGAACCGGGTCGGTGCGATCCTGTTCGACAACGACTCGCACCAGGTGATCCCACCGCGGCCCGGCCGTGATCAGATCTTGCGGATCACGAGAGCCCTGCTGGCTCCTGCACCGAAATCCTCGGCTATTACGGATTTGTCTGAAATGTTTCGGATGGCGGCGGCCACCACCTCCCGGCGCCGGAGCCTGGTGTTCGTGATGTCGGACTTCATCGGCGAACCCGGCTGGGACCGGTCGCTGGCGATGCTGACCCACCGGCACGAGGTGGTCGTGATCAGGGTGGTCGACCCGTCGGAACTGGATCTGCCGGACGTGGGCGTGATCCTGGTCGAGGACGCCGAGACCGGCGAGCAACTGCTCGTCGACACGAGCGATCCGCTGCTGCGCGGGCGCCTGGCCGAGCAGGTCGGTGCTCGCGAGGACGCGGTGGCCGAGGGCATGCGCAAGGCGGGGGTGGCGGCGCACCGGGTCACCACCGACCAGGACATGCTGGCCGCGCTCGTCGAGATGGTCCGCACGTCCGGACGGGGGCGCCGGTGAGCTTCCTCCATCCCCTGCTGTTGATCGTCGCCCTGGTCGTCACGGCGGCGGCGGTCCACGGCTACCTCTGGCTTCAACGGCGCCGCAGCTCGGCGCTGGCCGCGGCGGGCTTCGCGTCGCTGGTGTCCCGCGGGTCCGCGGTGCGCCGCCATCTCCCGTACGGCCTGATCCTCCTGGCCCTGCCGGTCCTGCTGGTGGGACTGGCCCGGCCGCAGGCCGAGCTGACTGTGCCGCGCGTGTCCGGGACCGTCCTGCTCGCCTTCGACGTCTCGAACAGCATGCGGGCGACCGACGTCAGCCCGTCGCGGCTGGCGGCGGCGCAGCAGGCGGCCACGGAGTTCGTCGAGGACCAGCCGGACACGGTCGACGTGGGTGTGCTCGTCTTCGGTGAGCAGGCCCTGCTCACCCAGGCGCCGACCGACGACCACGGCGCGGCGGTGTCCGCCATCGGGCGGCTCTCGGCCAGTGGCGGCACGTCGCTCGGGCAGGCGATCCTGGTCGGGCTCGGCACGATCACCGGCAAGCCGGTCGCCCTGCCCGAGGACGGCGCGCCGGCGCCCGAGCTCGGCTACTGGCCGTCGGCGACGATCGTGGTCTTCTCGGACGGGCAGGAGACGGGCGGCCCCGACGTCGAGGCGGCGGCCGAGTTGGCGGCCGCGGCCGGGGTACGCGTCCAGACCGTCGGCGTGGGCACGGCCCGGGGCGCGACCGTCGAAGTCGACGGCTATCAGTTGGGCACCCAGCTCGACGAGCGGACCCTCACCACGATCTCGCAGGTCACCGGCGGCGCCTACCACCCGGCGGGCGACGCCGCGGCGGTGTCCGACACGACGAAATCGATCGACCTGCGGCTGACCGCCAAGAAGGAGCCGGTCGAGCTGACCGCGCCGTTCGCCGGCGCCGCCCTGCTGCTGCTCATGCTCGGCGCGCTGCTGGGCACCCGCTGGCACGGAAGGATCGTCTGATGTCGTTCAGCTGGCCGTGGGCGCTGCTCGCGCTGCTGACCGTGCCGCTGCTGCTGGCGGCCCGCTGGTGGCTGAACCGGCGCCGCAAGCGCACCGCCGTCACCGTCTCCAGCGTCGCGGTGATCCGGGCCGCGCTTCCCGGGCGGACGTCCTGGAAGCGCCGCATCCCGGTCTGGCTCTTCCTGGCCGGTTTCCTGCCGCTGGCCGTCAGCCTGGCCCGCCCGCAGGCGACCGTGTCGGTGCCGTCCAACAGCACCTCGATCCTGCTGGCCATCGACGTCTCCGGCTCGATGTGCTCGACCGACGTGGAACCCAACCGGTTCACCGTGGCGACCGACGCGGCGCGCGAGTTCATCAAGGCCCAGCAGGACGGCACCCGGATCGGGCTGGTCGCCTTCTCGGGCATCGCGGGCCTGCTGGTCGCGCCGACCACCGACAAGGACTCCCTGCTCGACGCGATCGGCACCCTGCGCACGGCCCGTGGCACGGCGATCGGCCAGGCCATTCTGACCTCGATCGACGCCATCGCCGAGACGAACCCGAACGTGGCCAAGACGGGCGCCGACCTGCCACCGTCGGAGAACACCGGCGACTACGAGCCGGACACCATCGTGGTGCTGACGGACGGCTCGAACACGACCGGCGTCGACCCGGTGACGGCAGCCGAGCAGGCGGCGGCGCGCAAAGTACGCGTCTACACGATCGGCTTCGGTACGACCACGCCCGCCCCGATGGTCTGCACGGCCGACCAGATCGGCGGCGACTCCCCCTTCGGCGGCGGCCGGTTCGGCGGCGGCGGCCGGGGTACCGGCCGCAATCAGGAGATCGACGAGGACGCCCTGACCCAGGTCGCGGACGTGACCGGCGCCAAGTACTTCCGGGCCGAGGACGCGGATCAACTGGTGGACGTGCTGACCGACCTGCCGCGCGAATTCAACCTGCGCGAGCAGAAGGTCGAGGCGACGGTCTGGTTCGTGCTGGCCGGCGCCGTGCTGGTCTTCGCCGGGGTGGGGCTTTCGCTCTGGTGGAACCGGGCACCCCGGCCGAAGGAATAGAGACTCCAGCCGAGTGCTCACCTCGGCCCCGGGCCTGTCGATGAACAGGCGTGCCCGACCGTCCGCCCCTCTTCGCCGATCGCGCGTTCCAGGCCGTCACGGCATTGCTGATCGTCAATGTCGCCGCGTTTCTGGTCCAGGAGGGCACCGGACCGCTGTGGCCGGCGCCGGTGAACTGGCTCCTGGTGATCGCGGTCATCGTTCCGGCCCTCGTGCTGTGCCGGCGGGTGCAGACCGATCCGGGCTCCGCCCCGGTGGTGCGCCGCTACTGGCGCACGGTCGAGGTCGGCATCTCCCTCTTCGTCGGCGTCACCGGGTTGCGCGTTCTCGCCGAAGCCGGCGTGGCCGGCTGGCTGCTGCCGGCTTCGGTGGTCCTGCACATTCTGGGCGGCGTCGTGCTGACCTGGCCGCTGATCGGCCTGCCGTTCAGCGCCCGCGACCGCACCCGCATGGTCGGCGTCTGGCTCGATCTGGGCACGCTGTCGGCCGCCGCCGGGCTGCTGGTCTGGCACTTCGCCGCGTCCGCCCTGTTCGCCGACGGCCGGGTCACCGTGCCCCGGGTCCTCGCCGCGGCCACCATCATGGGCGCCGGCCTGAACGGCGTCTACCTGGCGGCCAAGGTGGTGCTGGCCGGTGTCGACTCGTTCGCCCGGCGCGGGCTGTACTGGATCGGCGCGTCGGCCTTGATCGGTGGGCTCGGCTCGGCGATCAGCTTCCTCCATCCGCACCAGCCCGACGGCAACCTGCTGCTCCTGGTGCTGCCGTTCGCGGCGTTCGCCGCCGCCACCGGCGCCCGGACGCAGGTGGTGGACACCGCGGCCGGCGCCCGGTCCCGGCGGGCCCCGCGCGGCTACAGCCTGATGCCGTACCTGGCCGTCGCGGCGGTCGACGCCCTGGTCCTGCTGCACAACGTCCGCGGCACCGGGGACGGGTTGCTGATCGACGGCGTCGCGGTCACACTGACCGCGCTGGTGGTCGTCCGCCAGCTGATCGCCTTCCGGCAGAACGACGCCCTGCTGGCCCGGATCGGTTACGAGGCCTCGCACGACATGCTGACCGGCCTGGCCAACCGGGCGCTGTTCGGCGAACGGGTCACCGCCGCGGTGACCCGTTCCGGCCCGGACGAGCCGTTCAGCGTCGTGCTGATCGACCTCGACGACTTCAAGACCGTCAACGACACCCTCGGGCACGCCACCGGCGACGCGCTGCTGGTGCACGTGGCCGAGCGGATGCGGGCCAACGTCCGGCCGGTCGACACGGTCGCCCGGCTCGGCGGCGACGAGTTCGCCATCCTCTTCGAGGGCGCCGCGGGCAAGGACGTGGAGCGGATGCTCGTGCGGATCGCGGCCGCCCTGCTCGAGCCGGCCCTCGTCGACGGCCGGCCGCTGACCGCGCGTGCCAGCTTCGGCGTGGCCGACGGCCACCGCGGCGACGACGCCGGTGACCTGCTGCGCCGGGCCGACATCGCGATGTACGAGGCGAAGGGCCGGGGCGAGGGCGGATACGAGCGGTACCGGCCGGAGATGGAGACGCGCGGCGCCGAACGCAGCCGCCAGGCCGCCGCGCTGCGCACGGCCATCACCGAGGACCAGCTGGCCGTGTACTTCCAGCCGGTGGTGACGCTGCCGGACGGCCGGATCACCGGCGCCGAGGCGCTGGTCCGCTGGCAGCACCCGGTCGAGGGCCTGCTCGGGCCGGGCGCCTTCATCGACACCGCCGAGGAGACCGGCCTGATCGTCCCGCTCGGCGTCTGGGTGCTGCGTGCCGCCACGCGCGAGGCGGCGACCTGGCCCGGCGAGCCGACGGTGTCGGTGAACGTGTCGGCCCGGCAGCTCCGCGAGGACGGATTCCCGGCCGTGGTGGCGGCGGCGCTGCGCGACAGCGGTCTCCCGGCCCACCGGCTGACCGTGGAGATCACCGAGTCGGTGGCGGTCGGCGGCGGCGCGACCACCGAGAACCTTCAGGGCCTGCGGGACCTGGGCGTACGGCTGTCGCTGGACGACTTCGGCACCGGCGCGTCCACGCTCAGCCTGCTCGCCAGCTGCCCGGTCGACCAGATCAAGCTGGACCGCTCCTTCGTGCCGGACGGCGGCTCGGACGCGATCGCCGACGCCGTGGCCCAGATGGCCCGGGCGTTCGGGTTGCAGACGGTGGCCGAGGGCGTAGAGACCGCGGAGCAGGCGGCCCTGATGACCCGGCTCGGCTACGAACGCGCCCAGGGCTTCCACTTCGCCCGCCCGATGAGCGCGGCCGACCTGCGCGGCCGCCTCGGCGCGGCGACCGCCCTCAGCTCATGAACGTGGCGAGGCCGTCGGTGCCGGCTGCCCGAGGAGTCCGGCCAGGTGGGCGCCGCGCGCCAGTGCGGATCACCCGCACCACCACGGTCACGGTCCGCCACCGGGTGGGCCTGAAGTCGGTGCACCGCTTCGTCTTCCGCGACTGGCAGCGCTCAGGCCGCCGGCTCGGGTAGCGGACGGCCGGTCTCCAGCAGCGTCTTGAGGCTGGAGAGCAGTGCCGGCCAGCCCTGGCTGATCATCGTGCGCAGGGTGCTGTCCGGGTCGAAGCGATCGTGGGTCACGGTCAGCTTGACCGTGTCGCCGGCGGGCTCGAGGTCGAAGGTGACGCGGGAGCGCTGCTCGTCGCGCAGCTTGGCCAAAAGGTCATCGGCGACACCGGCGGCGGCCGCCCACTCGGGGGTGAAGGTGTGCCAGGTGTACGAGAGCCGGCGGCCGGGATCGGACTCCAGCACCACCTGCTCGGCGTCGAGGATGGTGTTGCCGTTCTCGGTCCAGGTCATGGTGGCGCCGGGCTTCCACCCGGACTCGAAGGTCACCCCCCAGTAGCGGGCGGTGAACGCCGGATCGGTCAGGGCCCGCCACAGGCGATCGGGCGTGGTCTTGACGTAGGTGGTGTAGACGAACGGCTCCACCGTGGTGTCCTCCTCGAGCGCGGTCTTGAGAGTGGCCAGGGCGAGGACGCGATCCCGGTCGTAGCGGCTGATCCAGCGCTCGGTGATCGCGTGGATCGGCTCGGCGTTCAGGAAGTGCAGCTTTTCGCGCCCTCGCCGCATCGTGGTGACGAGGTTGGCCGCCTCGAGCACGGCGAGGTGTTTGCTGACCGACTGCCGGGCCATGGCGAGGCCGGCACACAGCTCGCGCAGGGTCTGACCGTCGTGCTCCTCGAGGCTGTCGAGCAGGCGGCGCCGGCTGGCGTCGGCGAGCGCCTTGAACACGTCATCCACGAGCCCCACAATAGGCAGCCTATTGGCTGCATATCAAGCGAGGTTGTCGAGGCACCACTGGCGGAACGTGGTGGGGGTGCGCGGGGTCGCCGGGGCGACCGCGTCGAGGCCGTTGTTCTTGGCCAGGGCCATGTCGAGGTAGGCCTGGGCGACGGCTTCGGAACTGCCGAAGCGCCGCATGTTCGCCTTGAAGACGTCGGGTGGGGTCTGCTCGTAGCGGACCGGGCGGCCGAGCACGTCCGAGATGACGGCGGCGATCTCGGTCCAGGTCAGGTCCTCGGGGCCGATCACCGGGACCTCCTCGAAGCCTGTCCAGGTGTTGTCGAGCAGCAGGCCGGTGGCCACGGCGGCGATGTCGCGGGTGGCTACGGCCGGCAGGGGCAGGCCGGGGACGTACGGGCCGTGCAGGATGCCCTGGTCTTTGATGGTGGCGGCCTGCCGGCGGACGTTGTCCATGAAGGACGGCATGGTCAGGGCCCGGTAGGGCACGCCGGTGGCGGCGATCAGGTCGTCCAGGGCCAGCGTGCCGGTGACGTGGCCGGCCCGGGCGGCGGCCGGGGTGCCGCGGCCCAGGGCGGAGACGCCGACGACGCGGCCGGCTTTGGCCAGCGACGGGAGCACGGGGCGGGTGAAGCCGGAGTAGGCGTCGTCGATGGTGGCGGCGTGCGGGTCGGCCGCCACGAGCCAGAACACCGCGTCGGCGCCTTCCAGGGCGGCGGCGGCCACGGCCGGGTCGCCGTGGGAGCCCTGGACGACGTCGGCACGCTCGGCGACGCCGGGGGCGAGGCGGGCCGGGTCGCGGGCGACGACGCGTACGGGAACATCGGTCTTGAGCAGGTTCTCGACGACCTGGGCACCGATCTGGCCGGTGGGTGCGGTAACAACGATCATGACTATGAGTGAACGCCGGGCGGGCGGAAAGGGGAAAGACCGATCGCGTCCATATTGATACCGTGGCGGTATGAGTGACCTGGAGACGCGGCAGCTGCGGTACTTCGTCGCGGTGGCCGAGGAGCGGCACTTCGGGCGGGCCGCCGAGCGGCTCGGCATGGCGCAGCCGCCGCTGTCGCGGGCCATCCGGGAGCTGGAACGGCAGCTCGGGGTGCAACTGCTGGTCCGTACGACACGGCAGGTGGCGCTGACCGAGGCCGGCGAGACACTGCTCGCGGACGCCCGGGTGGCGCTGGACGCGGTGGCGGCGGCCCAGCGCCGGGCGCGGCGGGCCGGGCAGCCGGCGCGGACCCTGCGGCTGGCCATGAAGGCCGACTACGACGCGGGGCTGCTGCCGCGGATCCTCGACGCGTACGACGTCATGCCGGTGGAGCTGGAGCTGGGCGGGCGCGGTGAACAGGTGCCGGCGCTGCACGACGGGCGGGCCGACGTGGCGCTGCTGCCGGCGCCGTTCGACGAGCGCGGGCTGGACACCGAGACGCTGCTGACCGGTCCGAGCGTGGTGGCCGTGGCCGCGGCCGACCCCCTCGCCGCCCGCACCTCGGTGCGTCTCGCCGACCTGCGGGGCAAGAGGCTGCCGGACGGGACGGACGCGGCCGAGGGCCGGATGGCGGCCGGTGTACGGAAGTTCGACCTGTCCCAGATCTTCAACCTGGTCGAGGTGAGCGGCGTGGTCTGGTTCCTGCCGGAGTGGGTGGCCCGCCGCTTCCCCCGGCCGAACACGGCCTTCCGCCCGGTCGAGGACCTCGACCCGGTGGACCTGAAAGTGGCCTGGCCGGCCGGGTCACGCTCGCTGGAGGTGGCGGCGTTCGTCCGGGTCGCCCGCGAGGTCGCGCAGACGCCCGCCCTACTCGGGGGCTAGAACACTCGGGACCTCGTGGCGCAGGGCGACGGCGGTCGGCAGGACGGTGGCCAGCAGGACGAGGATGAGACTGCCCAGGGCCACGGTCAGGGCCGGCACCGCGCCGAAGGACGGGGCGCCGCCGACCGCCCAGGCGCCGGCCAGGGCCGTGGCCAGCACCGAGACGCCGCCCAGGATCAGGGCCGTGCCGACGTAGATGACCGCCTCCCAGGCGGCCGCGGTCAGGACCGTGCCGGGGGTGCCGCCGGCCGCGACGATCAGGGCGAACTCACGCTCGCGGCGGCGGCTCGACATGAAGACCGTGGCCACCGCGCCCAGGACCGCCAGCAGCAGCGGGCCGCCCAGCAGCAGGACCACCGCCCCGGTGCCCAGGTCGGACTGGCCGCCACTGGCCGTGTCGTTGGCCGAGTAGAGGCCGCCGGCCAGGGCGATGGCCACGGTGAGCGGGCTGATCGTGGCCGTGCTGCGGCCGACGTTGAACGCCGTGCTGTTGCGGGCCAGGTACCAGGGGCCCGCGAACGGCAGCAGCGACGTCCAGGCGCGGACCAGCCGGGCCAGGAAGAGCGGGCCGAACGCGGCCAGCGCGCCGGCCACCAGCGGGGCGATCAGCATGAGGGGCTCGGCGATGGTGTCGCGGCCGGTGCCGGGCAGCGAGGCCAGGATGGCCAGGATGATGCCGGCCGTGGCCACGCCGCCGATCCAGCGGCCCACCGTCATCCGGCGGTCCGGCGGCTCGGTCTCGCGCAGCGACCGGATCGGCGGGGTGCGCGAGGCGCGGCCGGCGCTGCGGGAACCGCCGATGGTCAGGACCACCACCACGAAGAACACGACGGGGACGGCCGCGGCGACGCTGAACCGCGGGTGCAGCGCCGCCAGCTCCGGTGAGCTCGTGAAGACGTACCCGTAAAGCGGTTTCAAGAAGGGGATCGCGACCAGGCAGCCGAGCACCGCGCCGAGCAGGGAGACGATCAGCAGTTGGCTCGTCACGACCGTGCGGACGAGCGCCGGCCGGATGCCGACCAGTTGCCACAGCGCGTACCCCCGCTGTTGCAGCGTGACCGTCAGTCCCGCGACCGAGCCGACCACGATCAGCGCGGTGACGATGGTGAAGGCGGCCACGGTGCCGCTGATGCCGTACAGCGCCAGGGCGTCGTTGCCGCCCACCGAGAGCGCCGTGTCGATCTCGCTGGCGACGACCGAGCCGACCACTGCCGCCGCCGCGGCGATGACGAAGGTGCCCAGCCAGACCCGGACGTTGGCGACCAGGTCGCTGAGGATCAGCTTGAGCACTCAGGACTCCCCGAGGGCGGCGAAGATCTCGGCCGTGGACGGGCGGAGAAGCGACCGGTGGACGAGGCCGTCGCGCAGTACGACGACCCGGTCGGCCCGGGCCGCGGCGGAGAGGTCGTGCGTCACCATCACCACCGAGCGGCCGTCGGTCGGCACCTTCGCCAGCAGGTCGAGCACCTGGGTGCCGGACGAGGTGTCGAGGGCCCCGGTGGGCTCGTCGGCGAAGACCACGTCCGGGCGTACGGCAAGCACCCGGGCGATCGCCACCCGCTGCTGCTGACCTCCGGAGAGGGCGGACGGCCGGTAGGCCGCCCTCTCGGCCAGGCCCACGTCGGCCAGCGCCTGGTCGACGTCGGTGGCGGAGATCTTCCGGCCGGCCAGGCGGGCCGGCAGCGCCACGTTCTCCCGCGCGGTGAGGGAGGGGATCAGGTTGTACGACTGGAAGACGAACCCGACGTGGTCGCGGCGCAGGGCGGCCAGGGCGCCGCGCCGCATCCCGCCCAGCTCGTGCCCGAGGATGCGCACCGAGCCGGAGGTGGCCGGCTCGAGCCCGGACATGCAGTAGAGCAGCGTCGACTTGCCGGACCCGCTCGGCCCGACCACGGCCAGGAACTCCCCGGGCTCCACGCCGAGGCTGACGCCGCGCAGCACCGGGGTGCCGTCGAACTCTTTCGTGAGGCCGTCGACCTCTACTGATGCCATCATCCCGCCAGAAGGGTGCCGAGTTCCCGGCGTCCGCTAACGCCGAGTTTGGGGTACGCGTTGTACAGGTGCGTGCCGACCGTACGTGGGGATACCCGCAGTTGGGCCGCGATCTCCCTGTTACGAAGGCCACGTGCGGCCAACTGGACGATCTGCCGCTGCTGCGGGCTGAGCCGGCTCAGTGGATCGCCGGCCGCCGGCTCGGAGTCGGCGCCCTCGCCGGCCGCCGCCAGCTCGGTCCGCACGATCTCGGCGTGCGGGCCCGAACCCATCGCCTCCAGCACCCCCAGCGCGGCCGTGAGCTGGACCCGGGCCTCGAGCGGGCGGCGCTTGCGGCGCAGCCAGGCGCCGAAGTGCAGCCGGGCCAGGGCCCGCTCGAACGCCCAGATCTCCCCCGCCGGGTCGTCGACCGCGCGCCGGAAGTGCTCCTCGGTGCGCTCGTCGTCGGTGAGCGCGGCCCGGGCGTGGTCGGCCAGCAGCCGCATCCGGGCCCGGCCAGGCAGCGGATGACCGGCCAGCAGCGCCAGAGCCTCCTCCTGGCGTCCCGCGTGCGGGGCCATCACGGACAGCCCGAGCAGCGCGTAGGCGCCACCGTCGGGGTGGAAGCGCCCCGCGTCGAAGAGCACCTGGAAGTGCCGGTAGGCCAGGGCGAAATCGCCTTCGGCCATGGCCGCGTTGCCCGCCGCCACCTCCAGGAAGTAGCGCAGGCGGCGGTTCTGCTGCAGGTCGATGCCGTTCCAGGCGGACTCGGCGAGTTCCCGCGACCGGGTGGCGTCACCGAACAGGGCCGCCATCACCGACTCCTGGAGGGAGATCTCCCACTCCAGCAGGGGCAGGTCGGCGGTCGCACACAGACGCCGCCCCTCGGCCAGCACCTCGGACACCTCCCGCCAGCGTCCCTGATCGCCCAGGTTGGTGGCGTAGGGCTGCCGGGCCTCGACCACGCCGGCCGGATCGCCGTGGCCCAGCACGGTTCGCAGGGCGCCGGCGCGGAGGCTGGTGGCGGTGGCGAGGTCACCGGCGGCGTCGGCCAGATAGGCCAGGAGGGTGGCCTCGGTGGGATCCTCGGGCGCGGTCAGATCTTCAGAGCCGATTGACATGTACGGGTCGGCCGCCGCGTCAACCGCAAGGCGCAGCAACCGCTCCTCCCCGTCGTCGCTGGGCAGGGCATCGGCAAGCCCGGCCAGGCTGGTGACGACGGCCCGGTGCTCGGGAAGCCCCGACAGGCGGCTGATGTGCGCGGCCGAGACGGCCATCAGCATCGCGTCCCGCCGGGTGCGGGGCGGATGCCGGCGGCAGCTGTCGGCGAGCAGGTCCATGGCCGGGCGCTGGCGGCCCCGCCGGGACAGGGCCAGGGCCACCGACCGCGCGGTGCCCGCCGCGAGGGCGGCGCCGTCGTCGACGGCGGCCATGGCGGCGTGCAGGTCGAGCACCCAGGTGGTCTGGCCGATGGCGCTCGCCGCCTCGATGGCCGCCGCATAACGGCGACAGGCGTCGGCCGGCTCCGGCGAAAGCTCGGCCGCGCGCTGCCACGCCGCCGGATTCCTCGTGACGCCACCCTCACCGCTTTCTCCCGCGCCGTCTTCCCCTGCGCCGCCTTCCCTTGCGCCGCCCTCACCTGCGTCGCTTTCCCTCGCGGCGGCCTTTCCCGTAGCGGCCTCTCCAGTGGCGGCTTTTTCCAGGGCGGCTTTTTCCAGGGCGGCGGCTATGGCCTCGTCGGGGCCGGTGGCTTCGGCGGCGCGGTGCAGGGCGTGGGCGAGTGAGCCCGGCGGAAGGACCGCTGTGAAGCGGCGGTGGAGTTCGGCGCGCTCGGCGGCCGGGCAGGCGCAGTAGGCGGCGATGCCGGCCAGCGGGTCGGCCAGGCGCAGCGTGGCGCCGTACCGTTCGAGCAGGCCCAGGTCGAGGGCCAGGCGAACGTCCGCATCGGACACCTGAGCGGCGGCCAGCACCTGGGTCAGGCTCTCGTCGGCGACGCGGGCGCTGACCTGGCGGACCAGCCGCAGCGCGCCCGGTGACAGCTGGGTCAGGTCGGCCGCGTAGCGCTCGCGGATCGGCAGGACACGGCCCAGCTGCGGATGCAGCACCTCGTCGCTCGTCGCGCCGGCGAAGGCCGCGGCCAGGTCGAGGATCGCCCGCGGATTGCCCCGGGCCCAGCGCAGGATCTCCAGGCGGCCCCGGCCGCGCGGGACGTCCGGTTGACGGTTGAGCAGTTCGGCCGCGGCGACCGGGGACAGCGGTTCCAGGGGCAGCACGGCGACGCCGGCCGACCGGATGCCGGCCGCGTGCCGAGCCCGTACCCCGAGAAGGAAGACCACCGGATGCCCGGACACCGCCGCGATCAGGTCGCGCAGCACGCCGGCCGAGAGCCGGTCGAGCAGGTGCAGATCGTCCACGACGACGAGCACCGGCTGTTGCTGCGCGGCCGCGGTGAGCAGGGCCCGGGATCCGGCCCCGAGAACCGCGGCGGCGGTGGACCGCAACGTGACGGTGGCCCGGGCGGCCGCCTGCTCCTGATCGGACAGTGTGGTCACCAAAGTCCGCAACGGCTGCATGAGCTGGTGCAGTCCGAGCCCGTCGAGGTCCTGCTCGTCGCGGTGCCCGGTGGCCCGCAGCACCCGGAAACCGCGACGGGCGGCCCGGCCCGCGGCCTCGGCCAGCAGGCTCGTGGTGCCCCGGCCCCGGCTCGCGGTGACCGCGATCGCCGCACTGTCGCGCCGCCCCGGGTCGAGCAGCGCGCCGAGCGTCCGTAACTCGTTCTCTCTCCCGGCCAGCTCCGTCACGTCCGCCCCCTCAGCACGCCGGGATCACGTCGCGAAGCTGGTCGCGGCGCGCGATCCCGAGCTTCGGGTAGATCTGATAAAGGTGGAACCCGATGGTCCGTGGTGACAACCCGAACTGCTCCGCGATGGCCCGGTTGGACAGTCCGCGGACGGCCAGCCGGGCAATCTGCTGCTGCTGGGCGGTGAGCTGGTCGAACGCGGACTCCTCGCCGGCCTGGGCCCGCACCACGCCGGTGGCCCGGAGCCGGGCCCGCACCGCCTCGGCGTCGTGGACCGCGCCCTGCCGCAGGAACGTGTCGAGCGCCGAGACGAGCAGCGGCCGGGCCTCGACGGGCCGGCGCCGCGTCCGCAGCGCCTCGGCCACCAGCGCCTGGGCGACGGCGTGCTCGTACGGCCAGCGCACCCCGGCGTCGGGCTCGGCCAGCAGCCGGATCGGGCGGTCCGGGTCGGCGTCGAACCCGAGGAGCGCGAAGGCCAGCTCCCACGACCAGCGGCGGCGGGCGCTCGGCGGTTCGGACCGCTCCCGCGCCGTCCGCAGCCGGGCCAGCACCTCGGCGCGGCGACCGGTCTCCTGGGCCGCGCCGGCCAGTTGCAGGGCCACGCGATGCGACATCAGGAAGTGGGCCGGGGTGCCGTCGTCGGCGAAGACCGCCGAATAATGCCGGACGGCGGCCTCGTGGTCGCCGTCCGCGGTGGCCAGCTCACCGGCGGCCCGGTGGATCAGATAGGCCACGAACGGGCTTTCCGCGTCCGACGGGTCACCGGCCTGGCCGAGCAGCCGCCGTGCCTCGTCGAGCCGGCCCCGGCGTACGGCGAGGACGGCCAGCTGGGTGACCACGGCCCGGCGCATGGGGCTGGCCGAGTTGGCGCCGACCAGGTCGGCCGCGTCGGCCAGCACCCGGCCGGCCTCGTCGAGGCGGCCCAGGTCGAACAGCGACTCGGCCAGGGCCACGGTGGCCACCGCCAGAACGCCGATGGAACCGTCGGCGTGCACCCGGTCGACCGCGCGGCGGTAGAGGTCGGCGGCGACGTCGACCTCGTCGGTGATCCAGGCGACGCCGCCGACGGCGAGCAGCCGCACCCGCTCGGCCGGCCCGTCGAGCGGCCTGAGCAGCGACGACTCGCTCAGCGGGCCGGTGCGGGCGACCCAGCCGGCCGGGTCGGCCACGCACTCGGCCAGCGCGCGCAGCGCCGGCATCGGCCCGCCGGCCGGCAGGTTCGTCATCAGCCGGCGGAGGGTCGCGACGCCCTCGGCCGCGCCGTCGGTGAGAACCGACCGCGCCGCGATGGCCAGCACCCCGGTGGTCAGCGCCGGATCGGCCAGGCCGGTGGGATCGGTGGTCAGGAGGCGTTCGGCGGCGGTGAGGGTTTCGGTAGCGGGGCGGTACATGCGGACGTTGCCTGTGACGGCAAGGGCCGAGGCGAGCAGCCGCGGGTCGTCGGTCAGCTCGACCACCCGGTCGCAGAGGCGGCGGCTCCAGTCGATGTCGCCGCAGCGGTCGGCCTCGGCCGCGGCCCGCCCGTACCGGCGGGCCGCCTCGTGCCGGTCGGTGCTGTTCTCGGCGGCCCGCTCCAGCAGGGCGGCCACCTCCAGGCCCCGGCCCTGCGCGGCGGCGACGTCGGCCGCCCGCTCCAGCGCCACCGCCATGAAGTCGCCGGCGGTGCCGCCGACATGGGCCACGTGCCAGTCCCGGGTCGCCGACTCGGCCGAGACCGCGGCCAGCCGGGCGTGCGCCTCCTGACGGTCGCCGAAGGGCGCGGTGAAGTAGCAGACCGCCCGCACCATCGGGCGGGCGAAGCTGAGCCGGCCGCCCAGCACGGCGATCAGCCGCGCCTGCTCGGCCGGGGCGCAGTCGGCGAGGCTCGCACCGGCCGCGGCGAGGACGTCGCCCAGGTCGTCGTGTTCGGCCGCCGCCGCGTACAGCAGCACCCGTCTCGTCGCCGGCGGGAGACCGTCGAGCTCGGGGGCGAAGGTGCGGGCGAGCAATCCGGTGACGCTGATCCGGTAGTCGCGCCGCAGCGCGGCCAGCGTGCCGCCGGCGACCGCGCGGGCCAGCTCGGTCAGCGCGAACGGGTTGCCGGCCGCGTAGTGCAGGATCTCGGCCCGGACCGCGCCGCGCGGCGGCACCGGACGGCTGTCGAGGACACCGGCGGCGGCGTTCGGGCGCAGCGGCCCCACCGGCAGCAGCGTCACCTCGGCGCTCACCCGGCCGAAGGCGAGCAGGCTGCGGGCGGCGAAGAGCAGCACCAGGCGCTCCCGGCGCAGCCGGCGGGCCACGAACATGAGCAGGCCGACTGTCTCGGCGTCGACCTCGTCGGCGGTGATCATCACCGGGCCCAGGCGGCAGAGCTGGAGAACCGACGAGAGTACGGTCAGCCGCCGCTCCAGCGGGCTGTCGACGGGCTCGCCCGGCAGCAGCCCGGCCGCCTCGACGACCCGGAAGCCGCGGGCGGTGGCCTCGGCGGCGCACGACAGCAGCAGCGCGGTCTTGCCGATGCCGGCCTCACCGTGCAGGACGATCACCTGCCGGCCGTTCTCGGCGTCACGCAGCGCGCGGCTCAGACGTTCCCGTTCCGCCGCGCGGCCCGGTAACTCAGCGATCAAGCTCATCGTGCCTCCTCTCCGCTTCGGATTTAAGCTTCGAGTCGGGGCGGCGACCATGCAGAACGCAGGCAGAACCTCTCTGCCGGCCGGTTCCGCTCCCGGCGAAGCAGCGGAAATCGGGCAGGGTGTGGGGAGGGTCATGTCGGCGGTTCCGCTGGGCGGGCTGGTACGCGGGTTTCGGCTGGTGGCGGGGCTCACGCTGGAGGCGCTGGCCGCGCGGTCCGGCGTCAGCGTCCGGGCCATCAGCGACATCGAGCGGGGGAAGAGCCTCGAGCCTCAATCCCGGACCGTACGGGCACTGGCCGATGCCCTCGAGGTCAGTGACGCCGACCGCACGGCACTGTACGAGGCGGCGCGTCCCTCGGCCGCCGAGGCGCCCCCGTTGTGCCTGCTGCCGGCGGACCTGCCGGACTTCACCGGCCGGGCGGCCGAGCTGGCCACGCTCGACGAGCTGATGCGGCCGGGCGCCACGGTGGTGGTGTGCGGGCCGAGCGGCATGGGCAAGACGGCGCTGGCCGTGCACGCGGCTCACGGCGCCTGCGACCGGTTCCCGGGCGGGCGGCTCTTCGCCGACCTGGAGGGCCTGGACACCGCGCTCGCGCTGTCCCGCCTGCTGCGGGCCTGCGGCGTCCAGCCGGCCGCCATCCCGTCGGCCCTGGAGGACCGGGCCGACCTGCTGCGCCAGACCCTCGCCGAGCGGCCGCGCCTGCTGGTGCTCGACAACGCGGAGGACGAGGCGCGGATCCGCCCCCTGCTCCCCGGCGACGGCGTCACCACCGTGGTGATCACCTCCTGGTGGCCCCTGGCCGGCCTGACCTCCGCCACCCGCGTCCGCCTGCGCCCGTTCGGCGACGCCGACGCGGTGGCGATGCTGCGCGCCGTCACCCACGCGACGTCCCTGGTGGGTGACGACGCGGCGCTGCGTGAGGTGGCTCGGCTGTGCGGCAACTATCCGCTCGCGCTGCGGATCGCCGGAAGCCGGCTGACCAGCCGGCCGGGCTGGACGGCGGCCACGCTGGCCGAGCGGCTGGCCGATCCCGCCCGGCGGCTCGACCGGCTGGTCGCCGGGGATCTGCGGGTGCGCGACGCCTTCGACGCCACCTGTGCCCGGCTCTCCCCGGCCAGCCACGCGGCGCTGGAGGCGCTGGCTCGTGACGAGCCCGTCGACGCCGTGGACGCGCTCGACGAGCTAGCCGAGGCCGGCCTCGTCATCGGCCGCCATCTGCACGACCTGCTCCGGCTCTACCTGCTCACGCCACCGTCACCTCGTCCAGCCTGATCGACACGACGACCGGGTCCGGGACCTTGTCGTTGTTCTCGTCGCGGCTGTAGATGGTGCGTTCGGTCGCGATCAGCAGCCCGTCGACGGTGGTGAACTCCGTGGCGTACTGGGCGGCGGGTGTGCCGCCGGCGATGTCGACCGTGTAGTCACGCCGCCGGATGATCCCGTCGTCGTCGACGTAGAGGATCTGGTGCGCCGTGTGGGTGGCGATGTTCGCCGGGTACGTGACGGCCAGCCGCCGGTACTTCTTCCCGTCCTCGGTCCACGGGCCGATCTCCTCGGTCCGTACGCCCTCGAAGGTCAGTGAGACCGGCTCGCTGGTGTACGTCCACATGGCGTACCCGGAGAAGTAGGCCAGTTGCAGGCGGGTCCACGGGGTGGTCAGTTCGTGCCCGGCGAACGAGGCCCGCGGGTCGAGCAGCTCCTCGACCACCTCGCCGTCGCCGGTCTCGACGGCGATGCGCTCCGGGGTGAAGTTCGTGTAGTGCCCGTCGGCGAAGAACGGTTCCTGCCGGGTGTGTTCGCGGTGCAGGTCGACGGTGACCTGGACGTCGTCGAGCGCTCCCGGGTGGCCCTTCATGGCCCACAGCGCGCCGCCGAAGAACTGGCGGGCGCTGATCTCCCGCGCCTCTTCCCAGGCCTTACGGCCGCCGTAGGTGTCGAAAATCTCGTCGAGCACGACTCTCTCCTTGACGCTGGGGGAATTAACGGGCCAGCCGGACCGGCTGGGCGCCGACCGGCACCCGCACGATCTGGTACGGCGGGATCCGGTCGTCCACGCCGCCGTTGAACAGGGGCGACCGGGGCAGCTGGTTGACGCTGACGTAGAGGTAGCCGTCGGCGGCCAGGGCCAGCGTGTCCGGCCAGAGCGCGCCGGGCGCGTGCAGCACCGTCGACCAGGTGCCGTCCGCGTCGCGCTTGAGAACGGCGCTGTGTTCGTACGCCGTGGCGTAAAGAGCCCCCGCGGTGTCCGACTCGAGCCCGTCGGACGCGCCCTTGTCACCGTGATCGGTGACCAGCGCCGCGACCTCGTCGTCGCTGAGCGCCCGGTCGGCCAGCGCCGAGGTGGGCACGCTGTAGAGCCGCCGGCTGGACAGCGGGCAGAACCAGAGCCGCTCCCCGGTGGCGTCGATCGCGATACCGTCCGCCCCGACCACATAGTTGTCCCGCACGACACCCTGCACGACGGCGCGGAAACCGTCGACCGCGCGCGTGCTGGCGTAGCCGCGCAGCCGCGACCAGCTCTCGCCGCTCGCCAGGTCGACGACGATGAGCGCGCCCTCCGGCTGCGAGTCGGTGATGTACGCGTACCCGGCCTCGCCCCGCGAGAGATCGAAACGAACGTCGTTGAGGTACGTCGTGGGCGTGATCGCCTCGGCCGACGGCCGGATGATCCGCACAAGGTCGCCGGTGGCCGGGTCGATCTCGACCAGTTTCGGCCCGTTCTCGACCCAGGGGGCGAAGGCCAGGCTGCCGGTGTCGAGCAGCCACAGATGCCCGCGCGGATCGACCACGACGCTCTGCACCGAGACCAGGTGCTCGTCGTTGAACTCCCGGCTCGGGTACGGGACCGGCTTGCCGTCCACGATCTCGGCCACCGTGAACGGCACCTCGTCACCCCAGCGGGGAACGGAGATGAAGACCCGCCCGTCGTCGGTGACTGTCACACCGGTCGGCATCAGATCGTGCAGTTCCGCCACTACCTCGAAGTTCGGCGCGACCCAGGCGCCCAATGCCTCAGATGTCATGTCGTCGAGCCTGCCCGCGGATCACCCGCCCGCTACCAGTACGTCGACTGGTCCGGCCGGAAACCCAGTCGACGTACGCATGGTTCCTCACTCGCGGACGGGCACCGTCGCAGCAAGTCGAACAAAGGAGAACACCATGCGCGCGGTAGCCGTCACCTCCGCTCACCACCTCAGCGACGTCGAGGCGCCCACCCCCGTACCGGCCCCGCACGACCTGCTGGTCCGGGTGCACGCGGTCTCGGTCAACCCGGTCGACGTGCAGAGCGCCGGCCGCGGCCACGGCATCCTCGGCTACGACGCGTCCGGCGTCGTCGAGGCGGTCGGTTCCAAGGTCACCCGCTTCGCCCCGGGCGACGAGGTCTACTACGCGGGAAGCATCCGCCGCCAGGGCAGCAACGCCGAACTCCAGGTGGTGGACGAGCACATCGTCGGCCACAAGCCGACCACCCTGGACTTCGCCGAGGCGGCCGCCCTGCCGCTGACCACGATCACGGCCTGGGAAGCCTTGTTCGACCACCTGCGCCTGAACGCCGACAGCACCGGCACGATCGTCGCCCTGGCCGCGGCCGGCGGCGTGGGCTCGATGATCACCCAGCTGGCCCGGCAGCTCACCAAGCTGACCGTCATCGGCACGGCGTCCCGCCCGGACTCCCGCAAGTGGGCCCTGGAGATGGGCGCCCACCACGTGATCGACCATCACGCGGGCCTGGCCAACGAGGTCCTGAAACTCGCACCGGCGGGCGTCGAGTACGTCTTCTCCCCGCACTCCAAGGGCAACGTCGGCGAATTCGACCGGATCCTGAAGCCGTTCGGCCACGTGGTCGCCATCGACTCGGTCGACAGCATCCAGGACCTGAAGTCGAAGAGCATCACCTGGCACTGGGAGCTGATGTTCACCAAGCCGATGTACGCCCCGACCGACGACAGCCAGGGCCGCCTGCTCGACGAGGTGGCCCGCCTGGTCGACGCCGGCACCCTCCGCACCACACTGACCACCCGCCTGGGCCCGATCAACGCCGCGAACCTGACCGAGGCCCACCGCCTGGTCGGCACCGGCAAGGGCTCCCACTACGGCAAGGTCGTGGTGGCCGCCTGACCCGCGTCTCGTCAGGCCAGGTCGAGGTCGAGGCGGGACTCCAGCGCCTGTTTCGTCCGGGTGTTCGGGGGCGTTCCGGACAGTGCGGGCACGTTCCGAACGGTGGCCGGACGGCTTGCGGGGCTGATGCACTCGGCCTCTCACCACCGGATGAGAGGACGTGAGATGGTCAGAAAACTGGTTGCGAGGATCATGGTCGTCGTCGCGGCGGCGACGGCGTCGGTGGTCGCGTTCGGCGCGCCCGCGATGGCGTTCACGAAACGGACCGAGTGCATCTACGACGGCGTGGACTACATCATCGGGCAGAAGATCTACTTCGTGGCCGACAACGGCCGGTACAAGGGCGAGGTCAACTGGTACTTCGGGTCGCCCAACAGTTTCGGCATCTTCGACCTGGACACCAGCGACACCGCGCGGACCGAGCTGCGGGTGGACGTCGGCTCGACAGTCAGGTCGTACGACCAGTCCGCCGACGACAACACCGGCATCCTCGACATCCCCGGAACCGTCCGCAAGTACCGGGTGGTCTGGGACGGGCACCCGACGATCTGGCTCCCGCCGCAGACCTGCAACCTGGTCGGTCTCTGAGAGGAAGATCCATGCGCAAATTGAGTACGTTCCTGGCCGCGCTGACGATCCTCCTCGGCGCCTTCCTCGTGTCCGCCCAGCCGGCCGCGGCCGCCGGGCACCGCTGCGCGGTGATCGGCACGTCCGGCGTCTATCAGGGTGTGCACTGCATCGACGTCTACCGGGACGGCCCCTTCGCGGCCTCCGACAACTCCGTCTACTGCCAGAAGGTCCAGAACGGGGTGACCACGATCGTGGCCTGCAAGTCCCTGCGGGAGCAGCCGGGGACCTGCTCGAACGCCTACGCCCAGTGCGCCTACAGCGGACGCGGCGAATGCGGCAGCGCCGGCCACTCGCCGTGCCGGGCCGCCAAAATCGTCAACTCGTCGCCGGTCATCGCGCTGAAGTGCGGCTACGACTACTGGGGCATCACCGCGAACACCTACATCGTGCTGCCGAACGGGGTGCCGACCAGCACCGCCAGCATCGCCACCCCACATTTCGCGGTAGGCAACACCAACTGCACAACCGACTAACTTGAGTTTTAACGTGCAGCTGTGCGGCATCGACCCCGGCTGATCATGAGGACAGCCCTTGATCGATCATCTCTTCTTGTCTAGGGAAGAAAAACCGAATCAAGGGCTGTCTGACGATCAGTGTGCCTGACGTCGATCCAGGGGATGCTTTCGGGCGTCTGGCCGGGTTCAGGGCCGAGTTTCACCGTTGTCTCACCGCACGTGGCGACGCGTTGTTTGAGCTGGCAGACGCGATGTTGTGCGGAGACACACCGGTGCGTTCGCTGGCCGAGTTGTCGTTGGCGGGACAGCATCGGCGTGGTCACGGAGCGATGTATGCGGGCCTGAATCGGGGCCGGATCGATGTCGACCGGATCCGGTGGCGGATCCGGATCGGTGCCCCGGGGTGTGACGTGCCGGCCGAGTACGCGCCCTGCCCGACGATCCATGGGCTGTTCCGCCGCTGGCAGCGGGACGGGATCGGGGAGAAGATCCTGGCAGCGTTGCAGGCCCACGGCGATGCCCCGGGCCGGATCGACTGGGCGGTCAGCGTGGACTCGATGACCAGCCTGGGCTCCTCAGCACGCCGCGGGGGGCCGCATCGACGGGCACCTGCATCTGGCCTGCGAGCAGGGTCAGAAAGTGTTGTCGATGATCGTCACCGCCGGGCACCGCGGCGACAGCCCTCAGTTCATCCCGGTCCTGCGCCGCATCCGGGTAAGCCGGCTCGGTGTCGGCCAGGCCCGCACGCGTCCGGTGCTGGTCCTGGCGGACAAGGCCTACACCAGCCGCGGCAATCGTTGTTACCTGCGCTCCCGCGGGATCAGGGCCTGCATTTCCAGCACGAGCGACCAAGACGCCCACCGCAAAGCCAAAGGCTCCCGCGGTGGACGTCCGCCGACGTTCGACCCGCAGCTTTACCGGCTGCGCCACGCCGTCGAGAACGGCATCGCGCGGCTCAAAAACGCCACCACGGTGTTGCCACCCGCTACGACAAGGTAGCCGTTCGCTTCCAAGCCGTCCTGACCATCACCGTCATCAGCGAGTGGCTCTGACCTAGCTATGAAACACGCCTTAGCGACGAACGCTCGTGCTGGCCAGCCGGCTCAGCAGTCCGGCCGGCTCGCCGGCGGTGCTGAACTCGACCGGCGTCTCACCAAGACCGCTCGTCATGACGGCGGACTGTGCTCAGCGGGTACGACGAAGGCGCGACGGAAAGGGGGCCGCGTGGCCCCCTTTCCGGGTTCAGGCTGAGAAGTACGGGGTGATGACGGCGCGGGCCAGGGTGTGGCCGGTCAGGTTGAAGCCGAGGAAGGCGGGGGTAGAGTCCTGGTCGATGCCGATGGACTCGACGTCGACGGCGTGGACGGCGATGTAGTAGTCGTGGCGGCCGCTGCCGGCCGGCGGGGCGGCGCCGATGTAGCGGCGCAGCCGGGCGTCGTTGGCCAGCTGCCAGGCGCCCTCGGGAATCGCCGTGCTGTTCTCCGCGCCGGCGTCGGTGGGCAGGGACGTCACCGAGGCCGGGAGGTCGGCGATCGCCCAGTGCCAGAATCCGGAACCCGTGGGGGCCGTCGGGTCGTACACGGTCACCACGAAGCTCTTCGTCTCGGCCGGGAAGCCCGACCAGGAGAGCTGCGGCGAGACGTCCTCGCCGCCGGCGCCGAAGACGCCGCTCGCCTGCGGGAGCTTCATCTCCGCGCCGTCGCTGACGTCGGTGCTGGTCAGGGTGAAGGACGGGACCTTCGCGATCGCGTCGTACGGGGTGGTCACGTTTTGCTCCTAGGTCGTTGGGACCCTTCGAACGTAAGGAGCGCGGCGCCATCGCCCATAAGTCGCTCGACCGGGTGGTTCCAGGGCCAGGAGCAGGCCGATCGAGATCCAGACGTACGTGTTGCTGCCGATCAGGGCGAGGAACCCGTGGGCGCCGGCCCACCAGAGCCAGACGACGCTGCTGCTGAGCACCACGTAGACGGCCGCCAGCACGATCAGCCCGCGCCGGGAGGCGCGGCCGGCCAGCAGGAACAGGGCCGGCAGCAGCCACACCAGGTGGTGCACCCAGGTCACCGGACTGATCAGGCAGGCCACGATGCCGGTCAGGGCGAAGCCGGTCGTGTCGTCCCGGGCCGCGCGCACGCCCAGCCACCAGATGAGCAGGATCACGGCGACGGCGAGCAGCCACCAGAGCGGCGAGACGCCCAGGCGGGCGACGACTCCGCGCAGGGATTGATTCGAGACGTACGCGAGGTTGCCCACCCGGTCGGTGTCCCACAGCGCCCCGGTCCAGAAGCGGCGTGACGTGTCGGGGGCGACCAGGTAGGCCAGGACGGTCGCGGCGGCGGCCGTGCCCGTGGCGACGGCGGCGGCCCGGTATTGGCGGGTCAGGATCAGGTAGCCGATGAAGACGGCCGGTGTCAGTTTGACGGCCGCGGCCAGGCCGATGCCGACGCCGCGCCACTGGGTGCGGCGCAGGTCGGAGCAGACCAGCACGAGCAGGGCCAGGTTGACCTGGCCGAAGCTGAACGTGTCGCGGGCCGGTTCGAAGACGAGGACCGCCAGGAAGGCCAGCGCGGCCGGCATCCACACACTTCGGCGCCGCATCGGGAGCAGATACCAGCGCAGCAGCAGGGCCACGCAGGCCGCGTTGAGCGCGACACTGAACGCGATCGCCACCGGCCAGCTGGTCAGCGCGAGCGGGCTGAGGACGAGGGCGGCGAACGGCGGATAGGTGAAGCCGTACTCGGTGTCCTGGTAGAGGTAGTCGTACAGTTCGCCGCCGTCGACCAGCCAGTAGCGGACGGCGCCACGGTAGACGCCGAGGTCGAAGAACTCGCGGAAGGTCGGCACGGTCACCAGGAAGACGCCGACGGCGAGCGTGGCGACGGCGACGAGGGCGAAGGCGCGGGGCCGGGTCATCGGGTGGTCGCCTCCAGGGCGGGGGCCGTGGCCAGGCGTACGCCGAGAAAGCCCGACAAACCGAGAAGCACGCCCGCGGTGGCGAGGAGGAACTCCTCGGTGTCGACGGCGAAGCCGTCCGGCAGGACGGCCAGCACCAGGACCGCGCAGGCGACCGCGAGGGTGTGCCGCACCCAGCGGTGACCGGCCGCGGCGGCCAGCGGGACCAGGCCCCAGATCAGGTACCAGGGCCGCAGCGCCGGGCCGAAGGCCACGACCGCGACCAGCACGATGCCGAGGCCGTAGAGCACGCCGAGCTCCCTGATCTGCGACCAGACCAGGCCCGCGACGACGAGGGTGGCCAGCACGCCGGCCCACCGCCAGAGGTTGAGGACGAAGACCTCGCCGACCCCGTCGCCCGAGAGCAGTCCGGCGGTCCAGCGGCCGAGGACGTTGACGAGCGAGAGGTTGCCGGGCGAGATCGGGGTGTCGAGGGTGCCGAGCCAGCCGTATCCGGTGCCGGCGACCGCGGTGAGGATCCCGGTCGTGGCGGCGGCGGTGGCGGTGACCGCGCCGCCGGCCCGGGCGAGCGGCCACCGGCCTCGCAGCTGAGCGGCCCAGATCATCGCGACCGCGGCCAGGCCCAGGATGGCGGGCACCTTGACCAGCGCGGCCGCCGTGACCAGGACGGCGCCGAGCACGGGATGCCGCTGGACGGCGGCGGCCAGGCCGGCGGCGAGCAGGCCGACCATGAGGGCGTCGTTGTGGGCGCCGCCCACGAAGTGGATGAGCACGAGCGGATTGAGCACGGCCAGCCAGAGGGCGGCCGGCGGCCGGATCCCCGTGCTGCGGGCCAGGATCGGCAGGACGTACGCGAGAAGCGCCAGCCCCGCCACCGCGACCAACCGCATCGCGACCACCCCGCCGAGCAGATGCTCGCCGCCGAGGAGACGGGCGAGGCCCAGGAAGACCGGGCCGTACGGGCTGGGGGTGTGCTGCCAGATCTCGGGAACCTGCGCGGCGATGAAGCCGCCGAGGCCGGCCGGGCCCTGCCGGTAGACGTCGAGCCCTTCGCCGGCCATGAGGCCCTGCGCGAGGTAGCTGTAGACGTCCCGGCTGAACAGGGGCGGCGCGGCCAGCAGGGGCGCCGACCACAGGGCCAGGGTCCGCCACATCGCGCCGACGTCGTCCGGGAGCACCTGGCCGTACCACCACCAGGCGAGCAGCAGCAGGGCGAGCCCGCCGTAGACGGCGACCAGCCCGAGGCGCACGTGGGTGAGCCCGGCGAAGAAGCTCACCCCGACCGGCAGCGCCCCGGCGCCCAGGCCGCCCACGGCGATGAGCACCGCCCCGAAAAATCCGACGGCGCGCGACCAGCCGTGATCCCCGAACACCGCAGCACCCTTTCAGCGAAGGGTGTCGAAGTGGGTACGGCCGATGAACGGCCTACTTAACCGTGAGCGAGCGGCCGACGGCCACGGCGGCGGCGGGGAGAAAGCGCACGAGGACGACAATCGGCCCCGCCGCCCGGTACTTAAGTGATCTGGGTCCGCAGCGGGGGAAAGCCGTTGAACCCCACGGAGGCGTACGTGGCGGTGTACGCGCCGGTCCCGAGGATCCGCACCACGTCGCCGGCCTCGAGCGCGAGCGGCAGCTCGTAGTGGGCGTGCTGGTACATGATGTCGACGCTGTCGCAGGTCGGCCCGGCCAGGATCACCGGGCCCATCGGGCCGTCGTCGCGGGTGGTGGCCAGGGCGTACTGGATGGCCTCGTCCTCGGTCTCGGCCAGCCCGCCGAAACGGCCCACGTCCAGATAGACCCACCGCTGTTCGTCCTCATAGGACTTCTGGGCGACGAGGACGACCTCGGCGTGCAGCACGCCGGCCGGCGCCGCGATGTACCGCCCGGGCTCGATCATCAGCGCCGGGCGGCGTTGCCCGAAGTTTCGCGATATGGCGGCCTCGATGGCCGCCGCGTAGGCGGTGATCGGAAGGGCGGAGACGCGGTAGTCGACCGGGAAGCCGCCGCCGGCGTTCAGAATGCGGAGCGAGTGTCCACGTTGTTGCAAGAAGCGGAATATGTCGGCCGCGACGGCGATGCTCGGCTCCCACCGCTCGGGGTCGAGCTGCTGCGAGCCGACATGGAAGGCCAGCCCGGCCGGATCCAGCCCGCGGGCGGCCGCCGATGTCATCAGGTCGGCCGCCATGTCCGGCGTACATCCGAATTTGCGGCTCAAGGGCCATCGCGCGCCCTTCGACGAGGCCAGGAGCCGGCAGATCACCCCGGATCCGGGCGCGTGGGCGACGATCTTGTCGAGCTCCCCGGCGCTGTCGAAGGCGAAGAGACGGACCCCGCGGGCGTACGCGTAGGCGATGTCCACCGCCTTCTTGATCGGGTGCCCGTAGCTGAGCGCCGCCGGGGACGCCCCGGCCGCCAGGCAGAGGTCGATCTCGGTCCGGCTGGCCACGTCGAACCGGCATCCGGCCTCGACGAGCGCGCGCAGCAGGGCCGGCTCCGGGTTGGCCTTCACGGCGTAATGGATCTGCGCGCCGGCGAAGGCGGCGGCGATCCGGCGGTACTGCTCGCCGGCCACCTCCACGTCGATCACCAGACAGGGGGTCCGGCCGAGGGCGCCGGACGCCGTCACTTCCTCATCCGCAGTCACGGTCATAACACAGAGTATTGCCATGAACGCATAGAGTTGTCGATCCGGTGACACGAATAGACAGGTTTACAGTTGTCGCCGTGTCAGAACGGCTGGACCTGCTCTCCGCCCCGGAGCAGCACGCGTACCGCCTGCTCGTGCGCATGTCCGGCGCCACCGCCGACGACCTCGCCGAGCAGGACGGCCTCTCCGCGGCCGAGGCCGCCGACGTGCTGGAATCCCTGCACCGCAAGGGCCTGGCCACCGGCGGCCCGGCCTTCCACGCCCTGCCGGCCGACGTAGCGCTGGGCGACGCGCTCCTGCGCGAGCAGCAGGCCCTCGAGTCGGCCCGGCGAATGGTGGCCTCGCTCAGCGAGGAGTACCGCAGCAACACCCGCCGGCGCAGCGCCGACCATCTCGTCGAGATCGTCGTCGGCGCCCCGGCGCTGCGCGACCGGCTGCGCGAGATGCAGGACTCGGCCGAAAAGGAGATCCTGTGGTTCTGCCGGGCCAACCCGATAGCCATGCAGGGCCCGGAGAACACCGAGGAGAACTCGGCGCTGGAGCGCGGCGTCCGGTACCGGGCGATCTACGAGCGGGAGCTGCTCGAGAAGCCGGGCGAGCTGGACAGCATCGTCGAGGCGATGAGCCTGGGCGAGCAGTCCCGGACGCTGCCCGCCCTGCCCGTGCGCCTGGCCGTCGCCGACCACCGCCTGGCCATCTGTCCCCTGGTGCCGGACGCCGCGCGGGGCGTCGGGCCGCCCACCGCGGCGTTGATCCGCCCCAGCGAGCTGCTCGACGCCCTGGTCGCGCTCTTCGAGAGCTACTGGGACCGGGCGACCCCACTGGTGCCGGACGGTGGCACCGAGGAGCCCGATCGGCTGTTGCTCTCGCTCTTCGTGTCCGGCCTGCCGGACAAGTCGATCGCGACCCAGCTCGGGGTGAGCCGCAGGACCGTCCAGCGGCGGTTGGACCGCCTCATGGACATCGCCGGCGTGGACACCCGCCCCGGGCTGGCGTTCCAGGCCGCCCGGCGCGGCTGGTTGTGACGCAGGTGGTACACCGGCACGCCGACCGGACCGGCGTTCTCGTCGAAGGGCCTCATCGGCCGTAGGCCCTGATCACGGTCTGCCGGACGGCGTTGCCGGCCCGGTCGCTCGCGGTGACCCGCAGCGAGACGATCCCCGCGCCGGCCTTTGTGCGCCAGGTCCGGCCATCGTCCATCGAATACTCGACCTTCACCCGGTTGGCGCCCGGCACGCTGATCCTGGCTTGGTGGCCGGCAACCCCTTGAAGATCAACCGGCACGTCGTACGACGGCTGAAGCAGCGGCAGCTTCCCGTTCGCCGCGGACTTGAAGGTCCACTCGGTCGACGTGGACGTGCCGTACAACCACTCCTCGCCACCGCGCTTCGTCGTGACCGACAACGTGAAGTCGCCGGCCGGCACCGCCACATCGCGCCACGCGTTGGGGTATTCGCCGACGACCACGCCGTTGCGGGACAGCGTCGCCGCCTGGCCGGCCGGGTCGAGCTGATAGTGGCCGTCCGCGTCGACGAAGTCGGCCACCCGCAGCTTCAGCAGGTTGCCCTCCCGGGTGCCTTCACCGGCCGGCCGCAGGACCGGAGCGGTCCACGTTTCGGCGGAACGGCCGGGTTTCCCGTACGCGATCGGGTCGTCCTGGAAACCACCGTCGAGTGCGGCGCCGATCGAGTTGAACGGGTACTCGTGGTGGACCTGGTGTTGCCACAGCGTGTCGCCGATGCTGACCCACTCCTCGCGGACCGACGGCGTCCGCACCGCCCGCTGGGCGTCGTTCCAGGAGTACTCCTGAGCCGGCCGCCAGCCGAACCGCTGCTCGCGTACCCAGTCGAAGCCGCCGTTGTGCTGGTAGCGCGAGGTGATCCGCTGCGAGTTGGCCGCCGTCACCCGGTAGACGATCTGGCTGGGCACGCGGTCCCTGGTGACCTGGAAGACGTCGTACAGGTAAGGGCTGCTCGGCGTGAGGGTCAGCGAGATCGAGGCGCCACGCTTGCGGGCCTGGGCGAGCAGCTTCTGCCCGTCGTCGTTGGGAACGACCGCGTTGATGATCGGCATCCGCTCGCCGTCCGGCTGCCAGGAGCCCCAGGCCGACATGGTGTCGGGGAAGACGACCAGCGCGACCGCCGCGCCCGCCTCGGCCGCTTGCAGCGCGGCGTCGTAGTAGTTGTCCGTCTCGAGCACCACGGCCTTGCCCTTGACGTCGCCGTTCAGCCCGGCCACCAGGTCGTACCGCCGGGTCCCGGTGTAGGCCGGGGAGGAGGCCGTCAGGTTGATGTCGACGCCGGGGAGGGACGAGCGGACCAGCGGGGCCACCAGCTGCCAGCGCGAGGAGAACTCGAAGCTGCCCCGGCGGAGCTTGGCGGTCGGGGTGACGTTCAGCGCCTGGACCGAGCTGAAGTTCATGAAGCCGTTGATGATGCCGCGGCCCGACCCGGTCACCCGGTGCACGTAGTAGCTGAACACGGTCCGCTGCTCGGCCGGCTTGGGCGTCTCGATCTTGACAGGCCTGGCGGTACGGGCGTCGAGCGTGATCGTGAGATCGCGGTCGACCTTGAGCTCGGGGTTGGTGATCAGCGTGTCCTGCTCGTCGAGCGGGTAGCCGTCGGCGATCGTGGCGTTCATCAGGTAATCGCCCTCGGCCACCTCGTACGTCCGGGTCTGGCCCTCGAAGATCGCGTCGAGCACGTCGAAGCGCGGATCGTCGCCGAACATCAGGAAGGCGGGCGCCGCGGCCGGCTTCCCCGATCGGTCCACGGCCTTGACGGTCACGGTGTGGTGCGGGCGGTCGAGCGTGCCGGCGAGCGCGGTCGTGACGAGCACGCCGCCCGGCCCGGACGCGGTCAGCCAGCCGCTGATCTGGCCGGGGGTCTTGAGGTCGTGCGTGAGGACCACGTCCGTCCGGCCCCCGGCCGGCACGGTCACCGTCGTCCGCGACGGGGTGATCGCGGCCAGGTCGTCCGTCAAGGTCAGCGTGATCGGGGCGATGCCGCCGTTGGTGTAGGTGACGGTCCGCGTGACCGGCTTCTCGCCCAGCTGGTGGAGGCCGAAGTCGGCCACACCCGTTCCCGCGACCTTCTGGGTCGTGGCCCGGGCGAGGTCGACCCGGCCGGCGCCCTGCGCGAACACCGGGGTGTCCGGCGTGGTCTTCGCGGTGCTGACCAGCTCGTCCTTGATCTGCGAGCCGGTCCAGCCGGGATGCTGCTGGGCGACGATCGCGGCCGCGCCGGCCACGTGCGGCGTGGCCATCGAGGTGCCGGAGGCCGCGGTGTAGAGGTCGTCGACCGGGGTGCCCATCTCGGTGCCGGCGGCCCGGGCGGCGACGATGTCCACACCGGGCGCGGTGATCTCGGGCTTGAGCCCTTCGTCGCCGACCCGCGGGCCACGGCTGGAGAAGCCGGCGATCCGGTCGTCGCGGTCGACGGCGCCGACGGTCAGGGCGCCGGCGGCGGCGCCGGGGGTGCCGACCCGGTAGCTCGCGCCCTCGTTGCCGGCCGCCACCACGAAGAGCGCGCCGGTGGCCTCGCTGAGCTCGTCGACGGCGGCGCTCATCGGGTCGGTGCCGTCGGTCGCCTCACCGCCCAGGCTCATGTTGATCACGCGGGCGCCCTCGTGGGCCGCCCATTCCATGCCGGCGATGATCCCGGACTCGTAGCCGGAGCCGCTGTCGTCGAGCACCTTGCCGATCAGCAGGCGGGCGCCCGGGGCGACGCCCTTGCGGGTGCCGTTGGAGCCGGCGCCGGTGCCGGCGACGGTGGCCGCGACGTGGGTGCCGTGCCCGAAGTGGTCGCCGGTGTCGGCGCTGCCGCTGAAGTCCCGCGCCTCGTCGATCTTGCCGGCCAGGTCGGGGTGGCTCGCGTCGGCGCCGGTGTCGAGCACGGCCACCTTGACGCCCTGGCCGTCGAGCCCGGCCGCCCACGCCCGCGGGGCGCCGATCTGCGCGGTGCTCCGGTCGAGCACCGGCTTCACCTTGCCGTCGAGCCAGATGTGGGTCGCGGTGGTGGCGGTCCGGGCGCCGGTGCCGGCGGCCACCTGCGTACGCCAGAAGTCCTTGAGCCCCTGCTTGTCGGCTTTGACGGCCACCGCGCCGAGGCTGGGAAGCGCGGTGCCGCCCATCCTGGCCTTCGCCGCGGCCCCCTGGACGATCAACGGCAGCGTGCCCCGGGCGGCGTCGCCGTAGCCCTGCTCGATCAGGTGCTGCACGTCGAACAGTTCGGCGTCGAGCCGTCCCTCGCGCAGCAGGGGAAGAGCGTCGGACGGCAGAACGCGGACGCCCTCGCTCGTCTCGACGGTGGCGAAGCGGACGTGTTCGCGGCCGGACCCCGGCCGTACCGTGGCCGCGACCCGGCCGTCACCGGCGGGAGCCAGTTCGACGACATCGCCCGTGATGAGCGTGATCGCTTGCGCGGCCGCAGGGGGAATCCGATTAAGGGCGGTGGTGGGGCGGTCGGAACTGGGGGCCGGGGTGGCGGCGGCGGGACCCGGCGGCAACCAGGTCGCGCCGCCGGCTCCCACCAGGACGCCGACGAGGGCACCGGCAAGGCGCTTCGATGCGGGCAAGGTCGGGCTCCTTAGCGTGCGAGTTGACACGCATTCTGGAGTTCACCGGTTGCTTGCCGGGAGATCTATCGGCTGCCGCAGTGGCGACATGGCGCGATGTGGACAACCGTTGCCTCACTGCATGGAGAGCGCGACCCGCCGCGCCTCGGCCAGATCGGTGAAGCCCTCGAGGCGATAGGTGGTCCCGCCGGTGTCCCAGATCAGGGTGGGCGTGGCCAGCCGGGCGGTGGCGGTGCGCTCGGCGCCGGAACGGTCGTAGTACGTCAGCGTATGCGGCCCCGGAAGCCAGACGGCGAGGGCGCCGCCGACATCGGTCCACTCGGCCTGGCCGGCCTGCTTGAGGAAGGCCGCGGCGGACCCGTCGAACTGATCGAGCCGGATCGAACCGCCCCGGTAGAAGAGCGAGACGACCCGGCGCTGGTCATAGACCTCGGCCCGCTCGGGATCGCCCAGCGCGGCCGGGAACCTGGCGATCTTCCGGGCCTCGTCCAGCGACACGGCACCCGCGCCGGGCAGCGGGCTCGGGCGGGGCGCGGGCGCGGGCGCGGGCGGGGCGCTTTCCCGGCGCACCTCGATCCCGGCCACGCCGAGCACTTCGGCCACCGCGTCCACCACGGCCGCCCGAGCCGGCGCGACCGCGATCACGGTCGCGACGACGGCGGCCAGAACGCCCGCGACCCAAGCCCGCCAACGGTTCGGCGGCTCGGCCAGGCGCGTGCGGACCGCTGCGCGCTGGTCGGCCGGCTCGGGGGTCTCGAGCCAGGTGGACAGGTCGCGGAGCTCGGCGATCAGGTCGTCGTCGCGGTCAGGCATCGCGCACCTCCATGCCTTCGCGCAGCCGGGCCAGGGCGCGGTTGGTCCGGGACTTGACCGTTCCCTTGGGCACGCTCAGGGCGGCCGCGGTCTCCTGTTCGGAGAGGTCCAGCAGGAAGCGGCAGACAAGCACCTCACGGTCGCGGTCGCCGAGCCGCTTCAAGTGTTCGACCAGACGCCGGCGGCGTTCGTGGGCCATCGCCGACTCGGCCGGGTCGGGCGCGTCGGGCCGTGGCCCCTCGGCGACGGCGGCCCGCAACGCGAGCCCGTCCCGGCGACGGCGGGAGCGGTGCAGGTTACGGGTCTCGTTGGCGACGATGGCCAGCAGCCAGGGCCGGAACCCGGACTCACCGCGATAGCGCGACAATTGCCGGTACGCCTTCACGAACGCCTCCTGCACCACATCGTCGGCGTCGTCCCCGGCCCCGAGCAGCACGGCGGCCCGGTGCGCGGCCACGGTGTAGCGGGCGACCAGAAGCTCGTACGCCCCTCGATCGCCTCCACGGGCCCGCGTCACGGCCGCCGCGTCCTCCAGCTCGGTGGTCTCGCTCAGCTCGGACACCTCCACCTCATCCGCACCGACACTGCACTGACACCGCCCACCGCGAAAGGGTTCCGCCGGGAACCTGTTGGCCGCGGCCGGTGTCACCCGGGCATGACGACGCGACGCCGCTTTCTCGCCCTGGCCGGGGGCGCCATCGCCGCTTCCGGGATCGCCGCCTGCCGCGAGCCCCAGGCGGTCGCGACTCCGGTCGCCGTACCGGATCTCGTGTTGGCGGAGACCGAGGGGGGACTTGTCCGGCTGAGCGGCGCCGAGTCGCGGCTGCTCGGCCGGGCGGCCGCGGTGAGCCGGGACGGAACCATCGCGTACGTCGCCGACGACACCGGGCTGACCCGCACCTACACCATCACCGGGGCGTCCATCCAGAAGACGGAGATCGGGGGTGGATGGGTGCCCCGCGTGGTGGCCGAGGGCGGAAACGCCTGCGTGCTCACCACGACGCCGTACGCGGAACCGCCGGCGCCGCGGACGTCCAGCGGCCTGCTCGTGGTCGGTGACGGTCAGCGCCGGAAGTTCAACCTGTCCGGAGTGGTCGAACCGGATGCGTTCACCACCGACGGCGCCGGGCTCTTCGTGCTGGAGTGGCTTCCGCCCGACCTGCCGGACCGCTACCGGGTACGCCTGCTCGATCTGGCCACCGGGAAGCTGGAGCCGCTGTTCACCCGGACCAAGGTGCCGGTGCCGCCGGGCGCCGAGGAGGAGATGCGCGGCAGTGGGCGGCAGGCGGTGCTGTCGCCGGACCGGCAGGTGCTCTACACGCTGTACACGCATCAGCCCGACCACCAGCACACCCGCAACCTGCTCGCCGGGACCCGCAACGACGTGCACGCCTTCGTGCACGTGCTGCACCTCGGCGAGCGCTGGGCCTTCTGCCTCGACCTGCCCGAGCCGTTCGGGCACGGGCCGCCGGAGGGGCACGCGCTGGCCGCCGACGCCACGCACCTCGCCGTTCTGGACGCGTCGAGCGGCTCGGTCGCGTTCGCCTCGGCGAGCTCGCTGGCGATCGAGAAGACCGCCCGGATTCCGGCGGGCCAGGCCGCCGGTCATCTCGCTCTGGGTGGGGGCCGGGCTTACGCCGCTTGCGGTACGGAGGTGCACGCGCTCGCCCGGGACACGGGCCGGGTCGCCGCGCAGTGGTCGCTGGCCGATCCGGTGTGCGGGTTGCGGCTGGGCCGCGACGGCCGGCTCCTGTACGCGGGTGGCCGTGACCGGATCGCCTGGCTGGACGTGTCGTCGGGCCGGGTGCTGGGCCGGGTGGCCGTCGACGGGTTGACGGGGTTGGCGCACGTGGGATGACACTTTCCGGCGTACGACCGGAACTTGCGGGTTTGAATTTTTCGATCTGTTGATCTCTGCTTGGTTGAGCTACTGGTCGAACCGTTCGAAAGTTACGGAGAATTGCCGGAAGTTAATGGTTGACGCACCTGTGTCGTGGCTCCCAAGATGGGATCCAACGACGATCGTCGATTCGCGTGGACGGGCCGCTTCCACCGGCGGCCCGCCCCACTCCCCCTTAGCGACGAGAGGTGACTCCCCATGCCCCGCTGGATCCGTCCTCGATCCCTGCTCCTCGCCGGCGCTCTGCTCGCCGCCGGCGCCGTCGCCGTGGCGCCCCCGCTCAGCGCCTCGGCCGACGCCTCCTGCCAGAACGGCTACGTCGGCCTGACGTACGACGACGGGCCGAACCCGAGCACCACCAACCAGCTGCTGTCGGCGCTGCGCTCGGCCGGCCTGCGGGCGACCATGTTCAACACCGGCCAGAACGCCGCCGCCAACCCGAGCCTCGTGGGTGCCCAGGTCGCGGCCGGCATGTGGGTCGGCAACCACAGCTACACCCACCCGCACATGCTCTCGCTGAACCAGAGCCAGATGTCCTCGGAGCTGTCGCGCACCCAGACCGCCATCCGCAACGGCGGCGGCGGCACACCGACGATCTTCCGGCCGCCGTACGGGGAGACCAACGGCACCCTGCAATCGGCCGCGTCGGCCCTCGGCCTGCGCACGGTGACCTGGGACGTCGACTCCCAGGACTGGAACGGGGCCAGCACCGCGCAGATCGTGCAGGCCGCCGGCCGGCTCACGAACGGCCAGCTGATCCTGATGCACGACAACTACCAGACCACGATCCAGGCCATCCCCCAGATCGCGGCCGGCCTGGCCCAGCGCGGCCTCTGCGCCGGCATGATCTCCTCGTCGACCGGTCGCGCGGTGGCACCCTCGGACGGCCCGACCACGCCGCCCACCACGCCGCCCACCACGACCCCGCCGCCGACGGGTGGGGGCAGCTGCACCGCCACGTACGCCGAGGGTCAGAAGTGGTCGGACCGCTTCAACGGCCAGGTGACCGTGAGCGGTTCGCCGAACTGGATCGTCACCGTGACCTTCCGCTCCCCGCAGCGGGTCATCGCCACCTGGAACACCGCGGCCAGCTGGGATTCGACCGGCCTGGTGATGACCGCGCGCCCCAACGGAAGCGGCAATGTCTTCGGCTTCACCGTCCAGCACGGCGGCAACTGGACCTGGCCGTCCCTGTCCTGCCGAACGGCCTGACGGTTCGCGCTCCGGCGCGGCGCTCTTGTCGCGTCGCGCCGGAGTGGCGTACGAACTTCCCGTGACCAAATCGGTACATTAGGGACATGGCAACGATCTCTCTACGCGGCGCTCTGCTGCGATCGTTGCCTGCCCTGCTCCTGCTGCTGACGCTGGGCCTCGTCGCCCCCGCAGCGGCCGCCGGGCCGATCGCCGCCGGGGTCACCCACAGCACCAACTCCCCCGCCGCACCGGCCGCAGGGTCCACAGCCGACACTCCGGAATCCCCGGACACGGCGCCCGCCCGTACGCCCGGCGCTCCAGCCGCCGACCGCACGCGCGTCCTCTCCGCTCAGCACACCGTCGGGGCCACCGGATCCCGCGGTCCGCCGTCCGCGCACGCCTGACCACCTTCTGACATCGCGCCGCGGCCCCGCCGCCGCGCCCAGGTGGTCGCTGCCCTTTTGCGGACTTTCTCCTTTGAGCGGACAGGACTCCCACACCCATGAACGTCGTCGCCGAAATGCTGCTGACCACCCCCGCCCCCGCCGCCATCTGGGCCACCCTGATGCTGCTCACCCTTCCGGCGGTGCTGGTGCTGGCCAGCCCGCAGGGCGTGCGCCACCCCCGGCAGGCCCTGCGCGACGTGGTCGCCCTGATCCGCGAACGGGGCGACCGCCGCCGCCGGCTCCCGCTGGAGGCCCTGGCCGCCGCCCAGTACGCCGACGAGGTGCGGGTGGCCGCCGACCGGGCCGAGCTGGCGGCGGCCCGCTGGCAGGAGCGCTGGGAGCAGACCACCGACGACGTCACCGAGGCCTGGCAGTCCTGGCTGGACGCCGACGCCCGGCTGCGGGCCCGCCGCTCGGCCGCCGCCTTCGGCACACCGTGGAGCGCACAGACCCCCACCGAATACGCGGCCCGCGAGCGTTTCCTGCACCGCGCCGTCCGCGAGGCCGCCGCCCACGGCTGGCTGCCCACCGCGGCCGTGGCCGACGCCCTGGCCGGCCGCGCCGGCTGGGACCCGCGCCTGCACCCGCTGGAGCAGGAACTGGTGGTTCACCGCGCGGCCGAGGGTCACCTGCGCGACCGCTACGAACGCGCCGTCCGCGCGGAGCAGGAGGCCCGCCACGACGCCGGCCTGGCCCGCTCGACCAGCGACAGCCTCCGCCAGGAATCGTGGTCCGCCACCGACCGCGCGAACCGCCTGCGCCACCTGCTCCCCACCACCGCGACCGGCCTGGCCCCGCACGCGATGGCCGCCCGCCCGGGCCTCCTCTGAACCGATTGACCGGATTCGCAGCCCGCGCCTAAACGACGGGGCGGGGTAGCGCGCGTGACCCCGCCACGGTCAATGTGATGCCCACCACAGCAGTCTGCCGACGGGGGAAGGCAGGACCATGGTGCGCAGAGGAACAGCCGTGCTCGCGCTCGCGGCGATCATCGCCGCCGGGCTGGCGTCGCCGGCCGCCGCGAAGGACACCCAGACGGCCGATCTGCCCTGGCATCTCGACCGGGACGATCAACGGCCGGTCAAGCGCGACCAGCGGTTCAACCACGGCGTCAGCGACGTGCCCATCTACATCGTCGACTCCGGCGTCTGGGCCGAGCACACCGAGTTCGGCGGCCGGGTGGTCAAGTTCGCCGACGTGACCGGGGCCGGACAGGACGGGAAACCCTGCCGTCCGCACGGCACCGCGGTGGCCTCGGCCGCCGCCGGCCGCACCCGGGGCGTGTCGAAGCAGTCCCCGATCATGTCGGTCAAGGTGTCCCACTGCGACGAGGCCACCTCGGTCCAGCTGCGGGCGGGCCTCGACGCCATCGCCCTCCACGGCCGTGCCCCGGCCGTGGTCAACATCAGCCTGGCCTACAAGGGAGTGCTGCCCGAGATCGAGTCGGGCATCGAAACCCTGGTGAAAAGGGGTTACACGGTGGTCACCGGCGCCAACAACACCATGGAGCCGGCCTGTGGCTGGTCCCCGGCGCAGCTCGCCCCGCGCCTGGCCGGCATGATCACGGTGGGCGGCAGCGACCAGAATGACAATCGGTGGGTCACGCCGGAAAAGGGCTCGGGCGACGGGTCGTGCGTGGAGATCTTCGCCCCGGCCGCCGACCTCGACCTCGCGTCCACCGAGGACGCCGCGGCGATGGCCTTCTTCGAGGGCAACTCCGGCGCCGCCCCACAGGTCGCCGGGGCGGCGGCGCTGATCATCGCGGCACATCCGAACTACACGCCGGGCCAGGTCGAGGCGGCCCTGATGGCCGACGCGACCAAGAAGGAGATCTACGGCACGAGCGCCGACTCGCCGAAACGGCTGCTGTTCGTGGCGCCGCCGGCCCAGCCCGGGAAAGCCATCCCCAGCCGGGACCTGAACGAGCTGTTCAACCGGTACGGGGACGCGGGCGGCCACTGGACCGGCGGCGACGAGACCATGTCGCTGAAGCTGCCGGACGGCCGGGTCGCGTGGTTCTTCGGCGACACGTTCCTCGGGCAGGTCGAGGCGGACCACAGCCGGTCCCGCGACACCAGGATGATCCACAACTCGGTGGTCGTGCAGGACGGCATGACGCTGACCGCGACGCTGCACGGCGGCACCGCGGCCAGCCCGTCGTCGCTGGTCGCCACCGGGCCCGACGACACGCCGGGTGACTTCGGCTGGTGGCCGTCCGAGGGGCTGGTGGCCGGCGACGAGGTGCAGGTGTTCTACACGCACGTCGTCGACGACGGGCAGGGCGGCCCGCTGCCGTTCAAGACCGACGAGATCGCGGTCGCCCGGTTCTCGGCGTCGACACTGGCGTTGCTGGGCCTGTCCCGGCTGCCCGGCCTGGGCGTCGACCGTCCCATCAGCTGGGGCTCGGCCCTGGTCGACGGCGAGGACGGGTACACCTACGTCTACGGCCGGGAGATCGTCGACAAACACCGCCGGCTGTACGTGGCCCGCGTGCCCCAGGGGCAGCTCACCGACCGGGCGCAGTGGCGGTTCTGGACCGGCGCCGCCACGCCGGCCGAGCAGTGGTCCGCGAGCCAGGCCGACGCGAGCAGCGTCATGACCGGTGTCGGGGCCAGCTTCAGCGTGAAGTACATCCCGGCCTACCAGTCGTTCGTCCTGGTGACCTTCGACGAGAGCGAAGGGCTGGACAACCGGATCTTCGCCTACCACGCGGGCGTGCCCACCGGGCCGTTCCGGCACGGCTCGCTGATCCACCGGGCGACGGAGGCGACGGCCAGCCGGTACACGTACAACGCCCGGCTGCACCTGGAGCAGGACGCGGGCGGCGCGACCGCGGTGATCTCGTACAACGTCAACAGCTTCGACCCGGACGAGGTCTACCGCGACGCGCGCGTCTACCGGCCCCGGTTCGTCAACGCCACCATCCCCGGGCCGCCGGAGAGCGGCACCTGGCTGCCCGACGCACCGCGGAACCTGCAAGCCGTCCTGGCCGGGAACGCCAAGGTACGACTCACCTGGGACCCGGTGCCGCAAGTGAACCTCGTCCAGTACTGGGTCTACGAACGGCGCAAGACGTTCACCCCGACCGGCCGGGACGTCGGAGCGACCCACTTCACCCGCCGGAGCACACCCGTCCCCAGCCCCGAGACGGAGTTCGATGTCGCCTACGCGGGCGTCTACGAGTACCGCGTCTCGGCCGAGACCCTGACCGGGGAGGGGCCGCCGTCCATACCGGCCTCACTCCCCGTGCCCCTGCCCGCGCCCTCGCAGGCGCCACCGAACCTGACCGGCACGGCCAACCCGGACGGCAGCGTCACGCTGATCTGGGACGAGGTCACGACCCCCGAGCCGTGGCTGGTCAACTATCGCGTGTACCAGCGCGACACCACGTCGGACGATCCGCAACTCCGCCCGGCCCGCAACGCCGTGGTCAACGGGACCACCGCACGGGTCAGTGGGCTCCGAAGCGGCACCCCGTACGAGTTCCAGGTCACCGCGTACAACAACTCGGGCGAGAGCCCGCGCTCGAACACCGTGCGCGTCACACCGACCGCGCCGCCACCGCCCGCGCCGACCGGCCTGACCGCCACACCGAACACCGACGGCTCGATCCGGCTGGCCTGGACGGCCACCGGGCCCGGCCACTGGTACTGGGTGTGGATGCGCAAGTCCGGCGAGACCCAGTTCACCAAGCTGGAGTACCCGGTCACCACCGGCACCACCTTCACCGCCTCCTACCTGACCAACAATCAGGCGTACGACTTCCGCGTATCGGCCATCAGCACGAACGGCGCCGAGGGGCCGCCCTCGGCCATCGCGTCGGCCACCTCGCGGTACGCCCCGCCGCCGGTGCCGGCGAACTTGACCGCGACCTCCAACAACGACGGCAGCATCGGGCTGTCGTGGTCGAGCTCCGGGCCGGGCATCTGGTACTGGGTGTGGACCCGCAACGTCAGCAACGGCGAGACCGAGTTCGGCAAGTCCGTCTACCCGGTGGTCTCGGGCACCACGCACACCGCCGGATGGCTCGAGATCGGCGACGTCTACGAGTTCCGGGTCAGCGCGCTCGGGCCGGGCGAGGCGGAGAGCGCCCAGTCGAACACCGCCCGCGCCACCTCGCGGATCCCCCCACCGGGCGCCCCGGCCAACCTGAGCGCCACCGCCGGCAACGGCCGGGCCACGCTCACCTGGTCGGCCCCGGAGGCCGGGCTCATGTACTGGGTCTACTACCGCCCGGTCGGGCAGGCGGCGTTCAACCGGTTCGACCTGCCGGCGAACAACGTCACCACCTTCACCGCCCTGCCGCTGACCAACGGGCAGACGTACGAGTTCTACGTGACAGCGGTCAAGGCCGGTGTGGAGAGCAGCCCGTCGAACGTCGTCCAGGCCCGGCCGCAGGTGCCGCCACCACCGGCGCCGGGAAACCTGACCGCCACCCCGGACGCGGACGGCAACGTCCGGCTGTCCTGGGTGTCGTCCGGGCCGTCGATGTTCTACTGGATCGAGATGCGCGACGTGAGCGCGGGCCAGGCCTTCCGCCGGCTGGACCTGCCGTTGCAGGACCGCACGACCTTCACCGCGACCGGCCTGGTGCTCAACCACACGTACGAGTTCCGCGTCGCCGCCGCGAACGCCGGCGGCGAGAGCCCGCTGTCCAACGTCGCCCGCGGCGTCACCTTCATGCCGGTGCCGACCCGGCTCACCGCCCACTGGGAGGACCACCGCTCGGCCCAGCTGGCCTGGGACGGCGATCCGGCCGGCATGTACTGGATCTATGTGCGGGACGTGGCCGCGGGCGGCGGCTTCCAGCGGCAGAGCCTGCCCACGAGCGGCCGGATCTCGCAGATCATCGCCCCGTTGCGGTCCAGCGCGTACGAGTTCTACGTGACCCGGGTCGGCTACGGCGGCGAGACGGCGCCGTCGAATGTCGCCTCCCTCGGCCCGCAGCACCCGACGCCGCCGGCCGGGAACCTGGTCACCGCCACCTCGGCCGGTCCATCGTCGTGCCACCCGGTGGACATCTTCTGGATCTGCCAGAGCACGATCACCACGACGGCGCGGCTGACCGACTGGTCGCAGGACTTCCGGGCCGGGCTGAACCTCAACGTCGAGTGGGGCTTCTCCGGCTCCGACTCGGAGGCCCCCGCGATCGCCGTCTGCGAGCCGCTCGACCCCGGCGTGCCCCGGGGCAGCTGCACGGTCTCGACCAGCCGGAAGGTCACCTGGAACCACGGCACGAGCCGCCCACCGGCAAGCCCGGTCGGCCCCACGGTGTGCGTGAACACATCGGCCTGGGCGCCATACTTCCTCGACCAGAACGGCAACTGGATCAAACGAACCCGCACGGACCGCGCCTGCGTCAACCCCGGCGGATCGGCCTAGCGGCCGCGCGAGTCCAGCCCGGGGGCTGGACTCGCGTGGCCGGGACGGGGTGGGTCGGTCAGCTGGTGGCCCGGTTCAGGCTTCTGGGGTCGGCGGGGGCCTGGTACTGGGTGTAGAGGCCGGAGCGGGCCGCTCGCCGCCAGGGGCGGGCCTGGTTTTCGGCGGTCAGGTCCAGGTCGGCGGTGACCAGGGACGGCTCGGAGGTTGCGGGGCAGCGGGTCAGCCAGTCGCCGGAGGGCGTCACTATGCCCGAGGGGGCGTTGGGGGCGTCCTGGGCCGTGCCGGCGTAGCTGACCCAGTAGCTGTTCGCGGCCGCCAACGCCTGGGCCTGCAGGGCGAACGGGCCGTTGTTCACTCCGGCGCCGGGGCCGTGGGTGGAGAACAGGACGCAGTCGACGTCCAGCCGTTCGTACTCGCTGAAGATCTCGGGATAGGTGGCCTCCATGCCCAGCGCGCAGCCGAACCGGGCGCCGTCGACGATGAAGGTGATCGGTTCCGAGCCGGGCGTGTACATGTGGCTGACCTTGGTGTTCGACAGCATCCGCTCGTCGTAGCGGGTGGCGATCGTGCCGTCGTCGGCGATGACGTACAGGCTCAGGTGGGGGCGGCGGGGTGGGGTCAGCGGGTGCACCGAGCCCAGGACCGTCCACAGCTTGAGCGAACCGGCCAGGGCCGCGATCTTCTGGAGTTCGGCGGCGAGCGTCGCCCAGTCGGCCCGCTGCCAGTCGGCCGGGCCGATCAGGTCGGGGCCGGTGGCGGACATGATCTTCTTGCTGGGGCTGGTCAGCGCGCCCTCGGGCAGGTGCAGCAGGCGGGCGCCGGCCGTGTGGGCCTCGCGCATGAGGCGGCGGATCCGCTCGCCGCTGTCGCGCAGGGCCGCGGTGTCGCCCGGGTCGGTTCCGACCGGAAGCTGGGCGACTGACAGTCGTACAGAAGGCATCGAATCTCCTCGCGGAGTCGTGCGGAAGTGCCGCAGAGCAGCGGTGTAGGACTCGCCGGTCTTGGCCGCGCGGGCACGGACCCGGCGTTTGAGATTCCGGTTGGCTGTCATCTGGACCTCCGCTGTCCCGCACGCCGATCCCCCGCGCGATCGATGCGTCCGAGACGAACGAGTCAGGACAGCGGCCCGAGACGACGAGTCCCTTTGCCTCCGTCGGGGACCGCGCGTCGGGGACGGTCGCTGGAGGTTGGGCGTGGGCTACGCCGATCCGGACGCTAGCACAGATCCCCGTCGGGTGGCGTCGCACAAAACCGCCGTGCCCGTCGGCCGGGATGACGCTGCACTGCTCAGCATGACGATTCTGACCAGCGCCGTTTGTGTCCTCGCCCTGGCCGCTCCGCCGCCCGGGCATCTGGAGCTTCGCTATGCCGGTGATCTCGCCGGTCCCACCCAGGTCGCCGACAGCAGCGGCAACGGGCTGAACGGGACCATCCTGACCGGCGGCGGGGGCACGGTCACGTCGGTGACCGAGGACGGCAACCGCTTCCTGCGTTTCCCGGGCGGGCACTGCACGACCGCGCCCTGCCCGCAGGGGATCGTCCGGCCGGCGAGCGCCGTCACCCTCACGCCCGGCGACGGGCGGTTCGTCTACGGGGCCGACATCCGGCTCACCGAGCCGCCGTCGCCCGAGGCCGGCATGAACGTGTTCCAGTTCGGCGCGGCCGCCGCCGGCATCAGCCAGTGGAAGCTCCAGGTCGACTACGGGGTGCCGTCGTGCCGGTGGTCGGACGGCACCGATTTCGTCCTGCTGCCGGCGGATCTCACCCTGGCCGTGGGGCGCTGGTACCGGGTGACCTGCATCCGCCTGTCGCCGGTGTTGTTCCAGATCAGGGTGCACGACGCCGTGACCGGACGGCAGGTCACGCCGCCCCGGCAGCAGACCGCCCCGCTGCGGGACATCCTGCCCAGCGGGAACGTGGTGATCGGCGGCAAGCGGATCAACGCGGCGCAGACGGACGTCGACACCGACCAGTTCCACGGGGATCTCGACGACATCGAGTTCGGGCGCCGGGAGCCGTAGATTCGGTGTCATGACGACGTTGTGGACGCTCGGCTGCGACGCGGTGGATCCGCATCGGCTGGCCGCTTTCTGGGCGCTGGCCCTCGGATACGTACCGGAGCCGGGTCATGACGAGCCGGACGGCGCGTCGATCGTGGATCCGGAGGGGCGGGCGCCCGCGCTGAGTTTCCTCCGGGTCCCCGAGTCCAAGACGGCCAAGAACCGGATGCACGTCGACGTCCGGGTCGGCTCCGAGCCGGCCATCCGGGCGAAGGTGGCCGAGCTCGAAGCCGCCGGGGCGACGTCCGTACGGGATCATCGGTATGGCCCTGACCTGAGTCATGTGGTCATGCTCGACCCGGAGGGCAACGAGTTCTGCGTGGCTTGACCCGTTACGGCTTGGTCAGCAGGCAGCCCGACTTGTTCAGGTCGATCGTGCGGGTCGACGTGAGGCAGGTCGTGAACCAGTACGTCTCCTGGCCGTAGCTCTGTCCCTGCACCGCCTTGGTCGTGCCGTCGGGGTTGACCTCGCACGGGTTGTTCAGCGTGCACATCTCGCCGTCGTCGTTGCCGGTGTTGTTGATGCCGACGACCTGTCCGCTGGAGGCGCTCACGATCGGCGAGCCGGACGTGCCGTGGATGGTGTCGCAGGCGGCGTCGTACCGGATGGAGTCCTTCCAGGTCCACTCGCCTTCGCGGAGCTGGCCCACGAAGCCGTCGACCTTGCAGTTCCAGATCCTCTTCCAGTAGCTGGAGGGGATCGCGATGCTCGCGCCGACCGCGGGCTTGGCGCCGGCGATGGTCAGCGCGGTCGCGCCGTAGCGGGACTGGAGCGTGGCGAAGGTGCTGGTGAGGCGGTAGAGCGTGACGTCGGTGCCGGTCATCGTGGCGTACAGCACGCGGTCGGCCCGGACCGTGCCGAGTGAGCCACCGGAGCTGTTGAGCAGCGTGCCGGAGCGGCTGGAGGTGCGGTTGACCAGCACCTGGCCGGCGCTGAGGAAGCCGCCCTCGTAGCAGTGGCCGTTGGTGAGCATCATGGCCCGGTCGCTGCTGACCGAGCTGGGATAGCGGACCAGCGAGGCCGAGCAGTTGCTCAGGGCGATGGTGTTGGCGAGCGTGGTGGCGGCGACCGCCTGGGCGGGCGATGCGGGCCCGGCCAGAACTCCGGTCGCGGCGGCGACCGCGGCGGCGGCGAGAGCGAGGGCACGGCGTACGCGCATGGGTGTTCCTTTCTGCTTTTGGCAGTCCCGACCCTCGCACCGCCAATTAATAGATGTCAATGCATAACGTCGGCGTCATACCGAGGGCACCATCCAATCCAGCACGGGCGTGGCCTGCAGGGTGACCAGCACACACATGGCCAGGAGCAGAATGATGCTCCAGCCGACGACGCGGCGGAAGATGTCACCCTCCTTGCCGGCCATGCCGACGGCGGCCGCGGCGATGGCCAGGTTCTGCGGGCTGATCATCTTGCCCAGGACGCCGCCGGAGGAATTGGCCGCGGCCAGCAGGAGCGGGTCGAGGCCGGCGTCGGCCGCGGTCTGCACCTGAAGGGCGCCGAAGAGCGCGTTGGCCGACGTGTCGGACCCCGTCACGGCCACGCCGATCCAGCCCAGAATCGACGAGAGGAAGACGAAGAACGCGCCCGCCCCGGCCAGGAATTCGCCGAGCGTATTGGTCTGCCCGGACTGATTCAGAACATAGGCGAGCGCCAGTACGGCCATCACCGTGACGATCGCGTGCCGCAGTTCGACATACGTGTCCGCGTACGCCTTGAGGGCCCGGCCCGGGCGCACACGCAGCACCACCGCGGTGATGACGCCGGCCAGGATCATCAGGGTGCCGGCGGCCGGGAGCCAGCCGAAGGAGAAGGTGGTCGAGGCCAGTGGCTGCCCGTTCTCGCCGAGCACGTGCAGGCCCGGCCACGCGAATTTCACCGTCCACGGTTCGGTGGCGAGGGCGTCCTTGATCGGCCCGAGATTCGCGATGGCGAAAATGACGATGATGATGAGGTACGGCGCGTAGGCGCGCACCACCTCGATTGTCGTGTCCCGCTTGACCGCTACCGATCCCCCACCACCGCCGCCGCCCGGCTCGGCATAGGAGGAGACGGGCTGCCACATCCGCAGCAGGAGGATCACGGCGGCGGCCGCGACCAGCGAGGCGATGATGTCGGTCAGCGGCACCGAGATGTAGTTGGACGCGACGAACTGGGCGACCGCGAAGACCACGCCGGCCAGGACGGCGACCGGCCAGGTCTGCTTCACTCCCCGCCTGCCGTCGATCACGGCCACCAGGACCAGGGGCACGACCACGGCGAGTACGGGCGTCTGGCGGCCCACCATCGCACCGAGCGTGTCGGTGTTGAGTCGCGGATCGTCGGCGGCGCCGGACGTCACCGTACCCAGCGTGGTGATCGGCGTGGCCAGGGCGCCGAAGGCGACCGGCGCCGTGTTGGCGATCAGCGCCACCGCCGCCGCCTTGATCGGCTTGAAGCCGAGCGCCATCAGCATCACCACGGTCACCGCGACCGGCGTGCCGAATCCGGCCAGCGCCTCGAGCAGCGCCCCGAAGCAGAACGCCACGATCACGGCCTGGATCCGCATGTCGGGGCTGACCCGTTCCATCGAGCGGCGCAGCACGTCGAAGTGGCCACTGGCCACGGTCAGGTTGTAGACCCAGATGGCGTTGATGACGATCCACAGGATGGGGAAGAAGCCGAACGCCGCGCCCTCGCCGGCCGACAGCAGCGCCTGGCCGACCGGCATCGCGTAGATCGCGACGGCGACCACGAGCGCCACCACCAGCGAGATCAGCCCGGCCAGCCAGGCTCTCATGCGCAGCGCGCCGAGCAGGACGAACAGGGTCAACAGGGGCAGGGCCGCGAAGATCGCGGAGATCGCGACGGAATCGGACACGGGGTCGGTGACGATCCGGAACGTCTCATCCATGGCTCACCATCCAGAGTTATCGATATTCCCTGGTTGAACCGCCATGGTCGCCGAATCGACGCCGAAGCGCACCTCGGGATTAAGGAAATGCGGTATCACGTCGAAAAGAAGGAACATGATCGACGCTTGGCTGGACGATGAGGTGCCCCGCCTCAACCGCGCCATCCTCGACGGCGACGCCCCGCCCGGGCTGCTCGCGGAGCAGACCCGCGAGGTCCTGCTCCCGCATCTGCCGGCCGTCTGCCGGCTGGACCAGCTCGAGGCGCAACGGCTCGTCGTCCGGCTCGGCTTCGTCGGCGCCTCGCTGTCGCGGCACTACCAGGAGTGGACGCCGCACGGGCGGCACCATCCGGAACGGGCCTTCGACGGGCTGCTGGCCGGCACCGACGAGATGCCGTTCCGGGACTACTTCGCGGCCCTGGCCACCCACACCGGGCACGGGCACTACGGCCGGGACAGCTACGCCTCCCTCGTCCGCTGGAACGTGGGCACCCTCCAGGTGCATCGCGGCGACGAGTGCCTGGCCGAACTGCCGGGGGTCTTCGACGACGGGCGGATCCGCAGCTACACCGGGACGGCCAGCGAGCAGCGGTTCTTCCTGCTGGTCAAGCAGGGCGAGGTGCTGGAACTCGCGGTCAACGACGTCCTCGATCCGCTGACCCGCGACGGGGCCGGGCTCACCTGCGAGGACGCCGTCGGCCGGGTACGGCTGGCGACCGAACTGCTGACCGCCCTGCGCCAGTTGTTCCTCGACTTCGCGGCCCTGCCGCCGGAGAGGAGCATGCCGCCGGAGTTCTTCATGGACGTGTTCCGGCAGTTCGCGGTGCACTGGACCGAGGACGACATCCCGCCCAGCGGCGCCCTCGACCCGGAGGCACTCAAGCGCGACTTCCTGCTCGGCATCGCGATCCCCGACTACGACCGGCACGTACGCCGGATCTACCCGGCACTGCTCGACGGCGAACGGGCCGCGCTCGACGGCCTGATGACCCAGCCGACCCTGCCCGAGCGGCTGCTCGACGCGATCGACGTGGCGGTGGACGACCTGGCCGTGGCCGAGCCGGCCGACCTCGACCGGCTGCTCGGCCGGCATCCGGCCCTGATCGACTGGTACCGGCTGCTGACCGAGCACGCCCGGGCCGCCGGCGCCCACCTGATGTTGAGCAAGAAGTTCCTGTTCAAGCCGCAGCGGCAGCGCGACGCGAACGGGCTCGGCGACCGGCCGCTGGTCTCCAACCGCAGCGGGACGACCGGGATGAACGAGTCGTTCCTGGAACGGCTCACCCGGGCCCGGCAGGACCACCTGCTGGCCGGCCTGCAAAAAGCCATAAAAGGCCCCCGGGTCCCGTCGTCGCGGGTAGCGTCGGTTTCCGTCGCGCAGGTGGGATGAAAGAGGGCGGGATGAGCACTCGGCCCGTGGTCGAGGTGGGCCCCGAACAGCTCATGGCCCTGATCGACCACACCTCGGCCGTGATCTACATGCGCGACGCCGAGGGACGCTACCTCCTGGTCAACCGGGAGTACGAGCGGCTGTTCCGGTTGCGCCGCGAGGACATCGTGGGCCTCACCGACCACGACCTCTTCCCGCCGCCGCTGGCCGACGAGTTCCGCCGCAACGACCTCGAGGCGTTCGCCCGCGGCGAGCCCGTGCAGGTGGAGGAGCAGGCGCCCGGCGACGACGGCCTGCATACGTACGTCACGGTGAAGTTTCCCCTGGCCGACGGCGACGGCAAGGCGTACGCGGTCTGCGGCATCTCGACCGACATCACCGACCGCAAGCGGGCCGAGGAGGAGGTGCGCCTGCTCAACGAGGAGCTCGAGCAGCGGGTCGAGCAGCGCACCGCCCAGCTCGAGGCGTCGACCCGGGAGCTGGACGCGTTCGCGTACTCGGTCTCGCACGATCTGCGCGCGCCGCTGCGCTCCCTGGAGGGCTTCAGTCAGGTGCTGCTGGAGGACTACGCCGGTGTGCTCGACGCCGAGGGCCAGCGCTACCTGTCGCGCATCCAGGCCAACGCCGAGCGCATGGCCCAGATGATCGACGACCTGCTGCACCTGTCCCGCGCCACCCGCAGCGAACTGCGCCGCGAGCGTACGGACCTGAGCGCGCTGGCCCGCGAGATCGCCGAGGAGCTGCACGCCTCCGACCCGCTGCGCACTGTCACCTTCGACATCCCCGACGGGCTCGAGGCGCTCGGCGATCCGCACCTGATCCGGCTCGTGCTGCAGAACCTGCTCGGCAACGCCTACAAATTCACGTCGTACGAGCCGGAGCCGCGCATCACGCTGTCGTGCACCCTGAAGGACGACGTCGCCGTCTTCACCATCCGCGACAACGGTGCCGGCTTCGAGATGCGGCACGCACACAAGATGTTCGACCCGTTCCAGCGGCTGCACGCGCAGAGCGAGTTCGAGGGCACCGGCATCGGCCTGGCCATCGTGCACCGCATCGTCACCCGCCACGGCGGCCAGATCTGCGCCTCGGGCGAGCCGGGCGAGGGCGCGGCCTTCTCGTTCAGCCTCTCCCCCGCGCCGGACGGATGGACGATCCGATGATCCACGTGCTGGTCGTCGACGACAGCGAGGACGACGCCATGCTCGTCGCCCGCGGCCTGCGCAAGGCCGGGCTGACCGTCACCACCACCCGCGCCGAGACCGCGGAAGGTGTCGCGGAGGCGCTGGCCGGGCAGACCCCGGACGTCGTCATCTGCGACTACAACATGCCCGGGGTACGCGCCGAGGACGTGCTCGATCAGGTCCGCGAGCACGACCCGGATGTCCCGTTCCTGCTGGTGTCGGGGCAGATCGGCGAGGAGACGGCGGCCTCGCTGATGCGGGCCGGCGCCCGCGACTTCGTTCTCAAGGACCGGCTGGCCCGGCTCGCGCCGGCGGTGCAGCGGGAGCTGACCGAGGCCGCCGAGCGCCGCCAGCACCGCCACGCCGAGGCCGCCCTGCGCGAGAGCGAGGAACGGTTCCGGCTGCTGGCCGAGCACGCGCACGACATCATCTTCCGGTTCCGCCTGCACCCGGCGCCGGCCATGGAATACCTCAGCCCGGCCATCGAGCCGATCACCGGCCACCCACCGGAGGACTTCTACGCCGACCCGGCGCTCATCTTCCGGCTGGTCGACCCCGAGGACCGGCCCGCGCTGGAACAGTCGTGGCGCTCGGCCCAGCCCGGCACGCTGACCATGCGCTGGCACTGCCGCGACGGCCGGGTGGCCTGGGTCGAACAGCGGGCCAGCGCGGTCACCGACGCCGACGGGCAGCCCCTCGCGGTCGAGGGCATCATGCGTGACATCAGCAAGCGGGTGCGGGCCGAGCAGGAACGCGCCGAGATGGAACAGCAGCTGCGCCAGGCCGAACGGCTCGACTCGCTCGGCCAGCTCGCCGGCGGCATCGCACACGACTTCAACAACATCCTGGCCGTGATCTCCGGGTACGCCGCGATCCTCTCCGAGGAACTGGGCCCCGACCATCCGCTGCACGCCGACTCGCAGGCGATCGAGCAGGCGGCGGCGCGCGGCAGCGGCCTGACCCGGCAACTGCTGATCTTCAGCCGCCTCGAGCCGTCGCGCCTGGAGACGCTCGACCTCAACGCGGTCGCCACCGACATGCAGCGCCTGCTCGGCCGCACGCTGGGCGAGGACATCGAGCTGCGGACGACGCTCTCGCTCGACCTGCCGCCGATCACCATGGACCGCAGCAAGCTGGAACAGGTCATGATGAACGCGGTGATGAACTCGCGCGCGGCCATGCCGTCGGGTGGCCGGCTCACCATCGCGACCGGCCTCGACCGCGACACCGGCCACGTCTGCCTCACCATCACCGACACCGGCAGCGGCATGCCGCCCGAGGTGGCGGCCCGGGCGTTCGAGCCGTTCTTCACCACGAAGGGCCGGGGCAAAGGCACCGGCTTGGGTCTGGCGACGGCGTACGGCGTGGTGGCGGACGCCGGGGGCACGATCGGCCTGGAGTCGGCGCCGGGCGAGGGCACGACGGTACGGGTCTGCCTGCCACCGGCCGAGGTGACGGCGCCGGCGGCCACGCTGATCTCCCGCCCGGCCGCGGCCTCCGGCCAGGGCCGCAGCATCCTGGTGGTCGAGGACGAGGACGGCGTACGGGACATCGTCTGCCGCATCCTGCGCAAGGCCGGGTACGAGGTGCACGCGGCGGGCGATCCGCTGGAGGCGCTCCGCATGTGCCGCGAGGACGACCTGAGCTTCGACGCCCTGCTCAGCGACGTCATCATGCCCGGGATGTCGGGCACCCAGCTGGCCGCGGAACTGCGCCGCACCCGGCCCGACCTGCCGGTGCTGTTCATGTCGGGCTACACCAGCGGCCCGGCCCCGGGTGGCCAGGAGTTGCCGGCCGACGCGCCACTGCTGCACAAGCCGTTCCAGACCGAACATCTCATCGGCGCCCTGCACCAGCTTCTGCCACGCTGAGTCCACCCGCCCGACACCTGCGCCGCCTAGCGTCGCCGGTGATGAGCCGACTCGCCGAATACCTGCTGCTGTTCTACGGCGTCGCCGGCCTGTACATCGCGCTGGACGTCCCCGGCGGCCCGATTCCGGTGCTGCTACTGGCGGCCGCACTAGTGATCATCTACATGCGACGGTCCTCCTTACCGCTGCTGCGAGCGTCCGCTCTACGCGGGGCCTTGCCCGGCATCGTCGGTTTGTGGAGCGCGGTATCGATATTCGCGCTCATCGCGGTTGCCCTGTTCGACCCAGGCAATCTACTCATTCTGCCGCGCGAAGACCCTTGGCTCTGGCTCGCGATCTGCGTCGGCTATCCGCTGCTCTCGGTCTATCCGCAGGAGCTGCTTTACCGCGGTTTCCTCATGCACAGGTATCCCTATGGCGCCGCCGCCAGCGCTGTCGCTTTCGGCTTCGTCCATCTGCTGTTCGGCAACGTGCTCGCGGTCGTCGCCACCCTCGCCGGCGGATGGCTGTTCGCCCGGCGTTACCAGCGGACCGGGTCGCTGCTGGTGGTCTCGGTCGAGCACGCGCTGTACGGCATCACCATCTTCACGATCGGCCTGGGGCGGTTCTTTTATCACGGCGCCTGAGATCGGTGACCGGCCAGGGCTTTGCTATGACCGCCAAAGTAATCGGCCCCGCACGCCTGCTGACTGTCCGCCCGGTCGATCCGACCGCCCGCGCCGGCCGTTCGACTGATGGCGGCCGGGTCAGCCGCCCATCGACGCCCCGATGCCGTTGCCGGTGGCCAGGAAAATGGTTGCGGGAAGCCTGCCCGACGGTGGGCGCGGGTTCTCGGCCGTGGTGGGGTCGGTGGAGCGGAAGCGGGCCGGGGTCCAGTTGTCCTCCTGCCAGCTGTTGCGAGTCTCGGTCGAGCCCGGGGCCAGGCCGGCGGGCTCGATTCGGTTGTCCACAGCCGCGTTTGTCCGTAGCACCGCGGGACCTCCGGGGAGGGCGAAGCCGGAACCGCCGTTGTCGTAGGCGGTGTTGTTGGTCAAGGTCAGGCCGCTGACCGGGCCGGCGTCGTCGGTGAAGCCGTGGTTGGCGTTGGTCCAGGCCGCGTTGTGGCGCAGCCGGTGTGGGGCTCCGCCGGTGAGGACGAAGCCGTTGCCGCCGTTGTCGTAGGACCAGTTGTATTCGACGGTCACCGGGCCGGCGAAATTCAGGTCCAGGCCGGACCGGGCGTTGCCGGCGAAGCGGTTGCCGCGGACGCGGTTGTCGTCGCCGTCGCCGGCCATGAAGCCCAGGCCGATGCCCCCGCCGCCGGTGAAGTCGCTGTCCAAAACCTGGTTGCCGGTGGTGCCGGGGTCGCGCAGGAGCAGGCCCGATCGGGCGTTGTTCCGCATGATCAGGTGCCGGAAGACGGTCGAGCGGCACGACGAGCACACGTACGCGTGACCGGCTGAGTTGATCACCGAGAGGCCCTGCACGGTCCAGTTCGCCGTTCGTTGCGTGACGGCCCATTCGGAGGCGGGGAGTGACGAGGCGTCGATCACGGGCTGTTCGTCGCGGTAGTTGCTCACCGTGACGCCGGTGGCGGTCGACGAGATCGTGACGCCGGAGGAGAGGCGATAGGTTCCCCCGCGCAGGGCGATCGTCTGCCAGGTCCGCACGGCCGAGACGGCTTTGTGAATTGAGGCGTACGGATGGGCGAATGACCCGTCGCCGGAGTCCGATCCGTTCGGCGCCACGAAGACGTCGGCCCGCTGCACGCCGAGGCCCGCGATCGGCAGCGCGGAGGCCACGGCGGCGGGAGAGGCGGTTGGCGTACGGCCGCGGACCGCCGCGCCCGGCGCGGAAGGGCGCACCGCCACGGGAGGCGGGGCGACAGCCGCCGGCGGCGGAGCCGGCAAGGGAGTCTCGTACACCGCGTAGGCGAACCCGCCCCCGGCCACCGCCGCCGCGGCCGCCGCGGCAGCCGCGAATTTAGGAAGTGCGGAAGCCTTGGCGGTTCCCGAAAGCGCTGCAGGGGTCAGCAGCGCGGAGGCCACCCCCGCCGGGACCGGGAGGGCGGCGATGCCCAACAGCAGCTCCTCCGGGGCGAGCAGCCCGTGCCGGCTCAGGGTGCAGCGAGGGCAGTCCCGCACGTGGCGCATGAGCCGCTTGCGCCACAACGGGTCGGCGATGCCGTTCCACCGGCGGACCTGGTCCTGCAATGTGGGGCAGCGTGGCCGTGACCGCAGTGCCCGCACCACTGAGCGGGCCGCGTCGAGTTGGGCCTTCATCCGCTGGACGCGGACGGCCGCGTGTTTGGGCCGCACCTGAAGGGCCGCCGCCAGCTCCGATCGGGTCAGCTCGCCGGCCGCCTCCTGCCACCACAGGCTCAGCAGGCGCCGGTCGCCCTCGTCGAGCCAGCGGGCCGCCTCGATCAGTTCGCGGCGCTGCTCGGCCACGACGAGCTCGGCCGTTGTGCGTTCGGCGAAGTCGGCCGCCGGGTCGGGCACGTCGAACGTGAGGGGGAGGCGTGGCGCCGACTTCTTGGCGCGCAGGTGCATCTGGATCTGCCGGTACGCGATCGCGATCAGCCACGACCGGAACCGGGCCGGCTCGCGCAGCGACGGCAGCCCGCGGATGGCGCGCAACATCGTGTCCTGCACCAGGTCGTCGACGTCGGGGTGACCGTCCAGTGCCCGCCCGATGATGTTGTAGATCAGCGGCAGGTGCTCGGCGATCAGTGCGTCGCGGGCCGCTGTGGATCCGGCCTGGGCGTCACGGACCAGCGAGAGCGCGATCCGACTTCGAGTCATCACGCCTCCCGTCCCAGACATCGAAGATCGTCAAAGCAAAGACTGGCACGCCGGATGACGAGCGGCCAACAAAGAACGCCGCCGGATTTTTGTTGTCGTACAGCCGCAGCCACATCTACCAGGGTGCAACCGAATGGGAGCGCTCCCGGAAAGTGAGAGGACCATCGTGAGACGTCTCGTCGTGGCCGCCCTGGCCGTCGCCGTCCCCACCGCCGCGATCCTCTGCGGCGCCCTGCCCGCGGCGGCCGCCCCGCCTGCCACGGGCGGCATCTATCAGCTCAAGGTCACCAAGAGCGCCCAGTGCGTCGACGTTCCGGGCGCGTCCACCGCGAACGGCGCCCTGCTCCAGCAGTGGGGCTGCACGACCGGCGCCGCCTGGCAACAGTTCAAGCTCGTCGCGGCGGGCAGCAACTATCTGCTCCAGAACGTCAGCAGCGGCAAATGCGTCGACGTCCCCGGCGCGGCCACGACGAGCGTGCAACTCCAGCAGTGGGGCTGCGCCGGCGGACAGGCCAACCAGCAGTGGCGCCTGAACCCCAGCGGCACTGACACGTTCCAGATCATCAACGTGGGCAGCGGCCTCTGCATGAGCGACAAGGATGCTTCCACGGCCAGTGGCGCGGCGATCATCCAGGAGACGTGCACCGCGAACAGCAACAAGCAGTGGAGCTTCATCCAAGATCAAGCGGCCACGGTGGCGAAGGACGGCACGGGTCAGTACACGACTGTGCAGGCCGCGATCGACGCCGTTCCGGCCGGCAACACGACCCGCCGCGTGATCACCATCAAGGCCGGCACGTATCGCGAGATCGTCACCGTCCCCTCCAACAAGCCCTACGTCACGCTGCAAGGGCTGGGTGGCAGCGCCGGCCAGACGGTGATCGTCAACAACCACAGCAATGCCGGCGGATACGGCACCTCGGGCAGCGCGACCGCCTTTCTCGACGGCCACGATTTCGCCGCCGGCAATCTGACCTTCGCCAACGATTACGGCGAGGGCAGCCAAGCGGTGGCGGTCAATCTCAACGCCGACCGGTCCGTCTTCACCAACGTGCGCTTCCTCGGCAACCAGGACACGTTCCTGGTCAACAACAACCGGTCGTACGTCAAGAATTCGTACGTCGAGGGCACCGTCGACTTCATTTTCGGCGGCGCCACGACGGTGTTCCACGGCAGCACGATTCACGAGAAGCGCACCAGCGGCGGCCCGATCACCGCGGCCAGCACCGATGCCGCCAAGACGTACGGCCTCCTGTTCCATCAGTGCACGATCACCGGCGCGGCCAGCAATGTGACCCAGCTCGGCCGCCCGTGGCGCCCGAACGCACAGGTGCTGTACCGCGAGTCGAACCTCAGCACCACCATCAAGAACGCGCAGCCCTGGACCGACATGTCCGGCAACGTCTGGCAGAACGCGCGCTTCCTCGAATACAAGAATACCGGCTCCGGCGCGACCGTCAACAGCAACCGGCCGCAGCTCAGTGACGCGCAGGCCGCGAATTACACCCCGCAGAAATACCTGGCCGGCTCCGACGGCTGGAACCCGGTCGGTTGAGAAGGAGCAGAATGATGAAAAAGCCGATTTGGTACGCTGCGGCGCTCGCCCCCGCGTTGATCATCGTCGCCACGAGCGCGCTCCCGTCGGAAGCCGCCGCCCTCCCCGCGACCGGTGGCACCTATCAGCTGAAGGTCGCCAAGAGCGGCAAGTGCGTCGACGTGCCCGGTGCGTCCAGCGCGAACGGCGCCCTGCTCCAGCAGTGGGGCTGCACGACCGGCGCCGCCTGGCAGCAATTCAAGCTCGTCGCGGCGGGCAGCAATTATTTGCTCCAGAACGTCAGCAGCGGCAAATGTATCGACGTTCCCGGGGCGAGCGCGACAAGCGGCGTACAACTGCAGCAATGGGGTTGTGCCTCGGGCCAGTGCACCGCCAACAGCAACAGACAATGGGCCTTCGAGCCGATCGGCGGCGGCCGGACGTGGCCGTCCACACCGGACGGCTTCGCCTCCACCGGCGGCGGCACCACGGGCGGCGCGGCAGGACCGACAGTCACCGTCAGCACCATGGCCGACCTGCAGAAGTACGTCACGGCCGGCACCCCGTACGTCATCCGGGTCAATGGGACCATCACGATCACGCCGAAGGGCACCGAACTCAAGGTGCAGTCGAACAAGACGATCGTGGGCGTCGGCACGAGCGGTCACATCGTCGGCGGCGGCTTCTTCCTCGGTACGGGCGTACGCAACGTCATCATCCGCAACCTCACGATCCGTGACACCGCGATGCCCGACGACGACCCCGATGACAAGGTGTACGACTACGACGGCATCCAGATGGACACGGCCGACCACGTCTGGATCGACCACAACACCATCACGCGGATGAACGACGGCTCCATCGACAGCCGCAAGGACACCAGTTACCTGACCGTGTCGTGGAACGTGCTGTCCAGCAACAACAAGGCGTTCGGCATCGGCTGGACCGACAACGTGACCGCGCGGATGACGATCCACCACAACTGGATCCACGACACCAATCAGCGCAATCCCAGCGTCGACAACGTCGCCCTGGCCCACCTCTACAACAACTACCTGCAGAACATCACGTCGTACGGAAACCTCTCCCGCGGCGCCACCAAGCTCGTGCTGGAGAACAGCTACTTCGACAATGTGAAGAACCCGTACTACAACGACACATCCGCCGCCCAGCTCAAGCAGAGTGGCAGCATCGTCGTGAACAGTTCCGGCAAGCAGCAGACGAACGGCTCCGCCTTCACGCCCAGCGCCTACTACCCGTACTCACCCGACCCGGCAGCCGACGTCCCGAGCCTCCTCAAGACCTACGCCGGCCCTCAGGCCACCATCGGCCAGTGACCCTCACCGGTCCAGTGACCCTCACCGGTCCAGTGCCTCGAAACCCCGGGGCTTCGATCCGGTGACCAGATGAAGGCCTCCAACGGTGTAGTGGAGCTGCCAAGACGCCACACACAGGCTTGGAGGCCTTCATGCCCCGGCGGCTTGACGCTCACCGGGCACGAGCGGCGCTCTCCCCGGCACCGGCGGCCCCGGTGCTTGACGCACCCTCGGCCGTACCGCCTGGGGCGTACGTCCGCTCTCGCTGGGAGCACGGCTTCCGGCCCGCTCGCAGAATCGGACACCTGACGGCAAGAGGGCTAGCCCGTGACTCGGACTAACCCTCTGACCTGGACTTACTATGGGGTGATCGACGGGACTTGAACCCGCGACCCCCGGGACCACAACCCGGTGCTCTACCAGCTGAGCTACGACCACCATCGCGCACGGGAGCGTTCCCCGTGGTGCCGAGCAATCATAGCCGAATCCCCACGGGGCTCGTCGAGCGGGTTACCGGGCACGCCCGGGTGACACCTCTTACAGCTCGGCGGCGATCGACTTCGCGGTCTCCACGTCCGGGCCGGGCAGCGGGACGAAGATCGTACGGCGGTAGTACTCGAGCTCTCGAATGCTCTCGCGGATGTCGGCGAGCGCCCGGTGGGCGAGGCCCTTGGCCGGCTGGCCGAAGTACACCCGCGGGTACCAGCGGCGGCACAGCTCCTTGATCGAGGAGACGTCGATCATGCGGTAGTGCAGGAAGTCGTCGAGCGCCGGCATGTCGCGGGCCAGGAAGCCGCGGTCGGTCGCGATCGAATTGCCGCAGAGGGGCGCTGTGCGGGGATTCGGAACGAATTGGCGTACGTACGCGAGTACGGCCTCCTCGGCCTCCGCCATCGTGATCGCCGACGCCCGTACCTCTTCGGTCAGCCCCGACTTGGCATGCATGTCCCGGACCACCGGCGGCATCGCGTCGAGCGCCGCGTCGTCGGCGTGAATGACCAGGTCGACGCCGTCGCCGAGCACGTTGAGGTCGGGATCGGTGACCAGGGCCGCCACCTCGATGAGCTTGTCCTTGCCCAGATCGAGGCCGGTCATCTCACAATCGATCCACACCAGAAGATCCGCCACCCGCACAGCGTACGCCGCAACCCCCCGAACCGCTGCGGCGCGTTTCCCAGCCACCCGTCCGGGCACGACCGGCACGAATGTCCGCTTTCAGGCGATGACTTCCCACATATCACTAGTTGGGGCTAAACTGGTCTTAACGGACGAAGCCCCCCTTCGGTTACTCCGTTCCCCCGGTAAAGGGCCTTCCGCGTCGGCAGCGCGGAGGGCCCTTTCGGGTGTACGACGAAGGCCGCCCCGTCATCGGAGCGGCCTTCGTCGTACGGGACAAGCAGGTCAGTCCTCGCCGGAAGAGCGCCGGCGGCGAGTCGACTCCGTACCCTCGACGGTCTGCTCGGCCGGGGTGGCGGTGGTGCGACGGCGGCGACGCTGCCCCGAGGCGGCAAGCAGCTCGGCGGCCTCCTTCTGGTAGGCGGCCAGCCATCCGGTCGGGGTGCCGCTCCCGGCGGGAATGGCGCCGGTGCTGGTCCGCACCGGAACATCAGGCTGCCGAACCGGCTTGACCTGCGCCTGCCTAGGTTTTGCGGGCTTGGCCGGCGCCTGCTTGGGCTTGGCGGTTTTCGCCGGCTTGGCCTCCCCCGCCGCGCTCTTCGCCGGAGTGGCCGCCTTGGCCGCGGTCCTGGCCGTCTTGGCGGCCCGCGCCGTCTTGCCGCTCGTGGCCGGCGTGGCATCCTCGACGTCCGCAGCCATCGACGGTTCGGGTTCCGGCACGCTCGCCCGTACGGCCCGGCTCCGAGAGGCCCGCGCGGAAGCAGGCCGGCTCGCCGCACCGCGCCGCTCGGCACCCGACCCGGCCGCCCGGCCGCCGACCTCGCCGTTCCCGCCCTCCTCAGCGGCTGCCGCCGCACTCGCGGCCACGCTGCCCGCCGCGCGCGCAGCCACACCCTTCGCAGCCACGCCCTCCACGGCCTGCGCAGCCACGCCCTCCGCAGCTCGCGCAGCCACACCCTCCGAAGCCCGCGCAGCCACACCCTCCGAAGCCCGCGCAGCCACGCTCTCCGCAGCCCGCGCGGCCACACCCTCCGAAGCCCGCGCAGCCACGCTCTCCGCAGCCCGCGCAGCCACGCTCTCCGCAGCCCGCCGCCAGGCAACCGGCGCGGGCCGACCGGACCCGTTCCCCGGCAGGCGCCCGGCGAACGTCGAGGTCAGCCCGCCTTCGATCCGCCCCTGCGCCTGCGCCAGCAGCCCACCCTCAGCCGGCCGCCGGCCCGAGGACCGCGGCTTCGCTTCCTCAGCGTCACCCGACAGCTCACCTTCAGCCGACCCCGCGACAGGCTCAGCACCCGACTCAGGGATCGAAGCCACACCCGGCTCAGCGGCCGAGCCGGACGCCGACTCCGCCACCTGCGCGTTGACCGGCTCTTTGACCGGCCCGTCGGCCAGCCCGTTGACCGGCTCTTTGACCAGCTCTCTGACCGGCCCGTTGGCCGGCTCGGCACCCGGCATCCCGGCCGGCCCAGCCAACCCAGAGATCGGCACTCCCGCCGACTCGGAGTCCCGCGCCCCCGCCGAGCCGGAGATCGGCGCCGCGACCGGCCGGCTGGCCGGCTCGGCGATCGGCCTCACAACCGGCTCAGCCGACTCGGAGATCGGCGCCTTGGCCGGCTCGGCGATCGGCGTCCCGGACGGCTCGGAGCTCGGTGCGGCGGTCGGATCGGTCACCGGCTCAGCGATCGGGGTCGCTGCGACCGGCTTGATCTGCTCGGCGAGCCGTTCCTCAACCGGCCCGGCGGGCAGCACACCCTCATCAGAAGGAGAGGGAGAGGGACGCGTGGGTGAAGGAACGATCGGCCGCGACGGTACGGGCGGCCGGGGCACCGAGGGCCGCGGTGGAGCCGGAGCTGTGGTCCCGGTCGGCCGCACACCGCTGAAGACATTCGACTGAGACGCCGCAGAGAGATCGCCGTTGGCCCCGCTTTCAGCACCCGCCGCGTCAGCCTCTACGCGCTCACCATTCGCCGGCGGCTCGGCGGAGACAGGAACCGAACCCGCGATGTCGCTCTTCGCGAGCGGCGGGAAAACCGGCACCGGGCCCTGGCTCTCGCCGACGGCCTCGGTGCCGGCCTCCACGGTCGGCCGGCCCCCACTGGCGGATGGGGTGGCCGACTCCGAGTAACGCTTGGTGGACCGTTCCCGCGTCGTCGCGGCGGCCGGCTCGATGTCGCGAGCCGTCCCGCCGGCGCCGCCGGACCCAGTCGTTCCGGGCTCCCCGCCGAAGCTCTCCGCTTCCGCGCCATCACCCGAAGTCGTCACCTTCCCCAGCGCAGCCGGGTCAACCGCAACGACCGGTTCAAGATGTACGGCCGAATCGCCCCGAACGCCAGAATCGACGCCCTCTCGGCGATCAACATCACTGCCGTGGTGAGCCCCGCCACCGGCCGGCAAGCCGCCAGCGGACGCGGAGTTCGCCGGCGCTTCGCGCTTGAGCGAGCGAGCCCCACCAGCGGAAGAAGCCACACTCTGCTTCACAGCCGACATGGCCTCATCATCCGATCCCGCCGCCACAAACCCGACCGGCGAAGGCACCGGCGAGGGCCGCCCTTGGACGGAGGCGCTGCCGATCGCGGAGGGACTGCCACTCGCGGAGGGACTGCCACTCGCGGAGACACCGCCGGCCACGGAGACACTGCCGCCCAGGGAAGGACCACCGCTCGCGGAAGCGCTACCGCTCAAGGAAGGACGGCCGCTCGCGGAAGGACGGCTGCTCACGGAAGGACGGCTGCTCGCGGAAGGACGGTTGCTCGCGGCAGGATCGCCGTTCAGGGAGGGATCGCCGTTCAGGGAGGGATCGCCGTTCGGGGAGGGATCGCCGTTCGGGGAGGGATCGCCGTTCGGGGAGGGATGGCTCTTCGGCGGGGATTGGCGGCCGACGCGCGGTGGCTGGGATCGGCGAGGGCCAGTTGCGGTCCAGTCGGTGGCCTTCGGGCCGGTGACTACTGAGACTCGCTGGCCCGCCATGCGCGGGTCACGCTGCGCGTCGGGGCGGGCGGAACTAGTGGCGAGGTCACGGTCGGCGACGGCCGCCGCGTTCGCCGGCGATGCCCCAGTGACTTCCGGATCAGGCGCATCGGCGCGGAAGGCACGCGCGTCCGCGGCGCCGGCGGCATAGGCGGCCGCCACGGCGTCGACGGAGATCGGTGCATCCGACGTCGATTCGACCGAACCCGCACCCGTGGGCGCGACGGCTGACGCCGACGGCGCGGGGCTGGTCGAGGTGGCCGGGCTGCCGGTACCGGCTTCGGCCAGGTTCCGGGTGGGGCGCGGGGAAGGCTTGGTGCCGGCGGCGCGACGAGGCGGCGCAGCCGAACGCGGGCCAGAATCCGACGTCGACCGTGAGGTGGACAGTTCCGGCCCGGCGCCCTCACCCGGCTCGGCGCCCACCAGTTCGGCCCCTGCGGCCAGCTCGGCGTCGGCAGCCGGTCCGGCGTCAGCAGTCGACCCGGCGTCGGTGATCCGCCCGGCGTCGGCAGTCGACCCGGCGTCGGTGATCCGCCCGGCGTCAGCAGCCGGCCCGGCGTCGGTGATCCGCCCGGCGTCAGCAGCCGGCCCGGCGGTGGTAGCCCGCTCGGCGTCAGCAGCCGGCCCGGCGGTGGTAGCCCGCTCGGCGTCGGTGCTCGGCTCGGCGCTAAGGGTGCCGGGCGAGGTGTGGGTCGCTGGAGACGCAGTGGAAAGGTCGGCGCTGGTCATCAAACGGGAACCGGCTGGTTCCGGATTGGTGAGGGCTGCGGTTTCCGGGGCCGAGGCCGGGTCGGAAGGGGCGCTCTGCGCGGCGGCGGCTCGGCGGCGGGCCGCTTCGGCTACCCGGGCTGCCGCCTGGGCTTCGGCTTCGCGGGCTCGGGCGGGGGCCGTTTCGGCTACCCAGGCTCCGACGGCGGACGCCCGGAACATCGGGATGTCGGTGGGGGTGGTCGTGTGGCGGCGGGGTCCCCGTTCGGGGCGGCCGCCGAACAGCGGGTCGGGTGTCGCCGGCGGGTCGCCCAGGGGGAGCGAGATCGGGCCGGCGGCGGAGTGTGCGCCGATGAAGCTCAGCGGCTCGCCCGGGGCGGGGGTCCGCTGGCTGTTCGGGCGTGGGGCCCGCGCGGGGATCGCCGTGGCGGCCGCGTACTCCGCGGCGGAGGGCGGTTCGGCCGGCTGCCGGCCCTGCGGCGCCGACCCAGGCCCCGCCGGCGCCCAAGCGGAGACCGCCGAAGCCGAGGCGGAAACCGCCGAACCCGGGACCGCGGAAGCCGAGGCGGAAACCGCCGAAGCTGAAGCCGGGACCGTGGAAGCTGAAGCCGGAACCGCGGAAGCTGAAGCCGGAACCGCGGAAGCTGAAGCCGGAACCGCGGAAGCTGAAGCCGGAACCGCCGAAGCTGAAGCCGGAACCGCCGAAGCTGAAGCCGGAACCGCCGAAGCTGAAGCGGGGACCATCGAAGCCGAAGCAACGCCCGCCGGGGCCGAAGCAGGAGCCGCCGAAGCTGAAGCGGGGACCGAGCCCGTGGCGGAAGGCGGCGCCTGGCCTGGAGTGCGAGCATCGGTGGCTACGGCCCCAGCCGGACCACCGCCGATCGCGGCGCCTCCGGAGGGGTCAGTACCGCTGTTCGAGGGGGCGGCGACCTCACGCCCCCGCGTCTCCGCACCGGGGATCGCAGCGACCACCGCCGGGGAAACCGGCGAAGGGGAAACAGCGGACGGGAGGGCCGAAAGCGCCATGACCGGCTCACCCGACGGCGGCCAGTCGGGCGCCGGGGGCAGAGCCGCGGGACGCCGCTTCTGTGCGTCCGCCAGCGTTCGCGGGCGGTGGGCGCCGGGACGGGGGGCGGCCAGCGCCGCCGTGGGCATCGGTGCGCCGATCGCGGCCATCAGGGCCGGGACCTGGCTGGGCTCCACCACGTAGACGATCTCGCGGCGGCGGGTGGGCCAGGCCAGGGTGATCAGGCCGGTCATCAGCAGGAGGGTGCCCATGGTGAGCAGGCCCCACGTGCTCGAGTTAAGCCAGCCGGGGCGGAGTTCGGCCGTCGCCGTCAACTGGAGGCCGGGGCGGGCCGCCGGTGACATCACGACCAGGCTGTACGGGCCTCCTGTCACCTCCCCGGGAGTCCAGGACACCTGGCCCAGGCCGCTTCTGGTCCAGAAGTCGTTGCGGTTCGGGGGCGTGGCCGGCGCCGTACGGCCGCGGTTGAAGTTCGTCGCCACCGGCAGGGCTCCCGTGCCGATGTCGACCGTGCGGATCACCGAGAACGGCACGCCGCTCAGGTAGCGCTGGACCTCGGCCGTGGGGGCCAGTCCGATGAAGGCCGGGCCGCCCTGGGTGTCGGCTCGCAGGCGCAGCTGGGTGTCGCCGACCCGGGTGAAGGAGGCGTCGGCGCGCAGCAGGCGGTCGACGTCCGGGACCACGAAGGCGTAGCCGGGTGTGGACAGCCGTTGCAGTTCGCCGCTGAAGGCGCCGCCGGGGTCGCGGTGTTGCATGGCGGCCCAGAGGCCGGCGCCGGCGAGCAGCGACGGCAGGCCGATGGCCAGCAGCAGCATCCCGAGGATGGTGCGGAACACCCGCATCAGCTTCTCCCCCTGTATCAGCACTAACTGCGCCGACCATACAGAGCCAAATACCCCTAAAGTGGTCAAACAGCCGCGAATCACTAGCACGAAAAAGCCCGGCCCCCGGCAAAAGCGGGAACCGGGCCGGAAAAAATCAGTTGATGGTGGCCGTGGTGGTCAGCGTCGACTGGTCGATGTCGCTGGTGCGGGCCGTGATCTTGAAAGTCCACTCGCCGGGCTGGGGCAGGGCGATGTCGCCGACCGCGTGGAAGTCGGTGATCCGCAGCAGCGGGATCTCGATGCCCTCGATGCCCTTCGACGGGAGCGCCGCCGTCGCCTTCCACTCGACAACCGTCAGCGGCTTGTTGTCGGGCGTGAAGGCGTACAGGTGAATCGAATTGTTGCCGACCTGGGCCGGGAAGATGTCGATCTGGACGGCCATCTTCGGGTCGGTCAGGGTCTTCGTCACCGTCGTGTTCGTGTCGGCCGACGAGGCCGCCTCGGCCGTGCGCGGCGGCGAGATCTGCACCAGGGCCGACGTGACGCCGAGGATCACCGCGGTGATGGCGAGCTCGGCGATGACGATCTTCCGCAGGCCGCGCGGTTCAGCCTCGGCCGATTTCGACCGTACGAGGCGACGGGACCACCACGCCACACCGAGCACCACTGCCGCGAGCGCCACCTTGACCAGGATCAATTGGCCGTACGTGCTGTCGACCAGCCCCTTGAGCGACGCCACCTCGATCAGCGCCTGCACGACGCCCGCGATGATCAGCGCGCTCACCGCTGTCGCCGCCCAGCGGGACCAGATCGGCAGGATCGCCCCGAGCTCCCGCTCGTCCGCCCGCGGCAGCAGGAACGCGACGAGCATGACCAGCCCGCCGAGCCAGACCGCCATGGCGGCCAGGTGGATGGCGTCGACCACCACCGACACGCCGGCCACCGGGGAGGCGGTCGGGTGGCCGGTCAGCGGCCAGGTCGCCAGCGCGGCCACGCCCAGCACGCCGAGCAGGGCGAGGTCGGCCTTGGACTCGTTGCCCCGGCCGCGCAGCAGTGGCCGGAGCAGCAGGGCGGCCGCGCAGATGACGCCGAGGCGGACCAGCATGACCGCGCCGAAGGTGCTGCCGAGCACGTCGCGCAGGTCGCCGACGCGCACGTCGAAGAGCGTGGAGCCGGTCGAGTACGGCGCCTGGAGCCAGAGCGCCATCAATGTGCTCGCGGTGATCAGCCCGACGCCGGTCCAGATGAGCCGGGCCGGCCCGCGGCGGCTGAGCCGGTGCGGCCAGAGCAGCGCCAGCACCAGCACCGGGCCGACGAGGAGCACCAATCCCGCGTACCCGAGGTATTTGCCGACCGGGATGAGAGCCCGTACGACCGAATTGACCTTGGTTTCGTCGACAGTGGCCGAGGGCGGCGTCGAGGCGGCGCCGACGGAGAAGGTGATGCTGCCGCCGACCGGGTGGCTGTCGGCCGAGATGACGCGGTAACTGACGAGGTACGTGCCCCGGCCGCCGCCCGAGCGCAGCGGGATCGTCACCGTGCCGCCGTCGACGGTCGGCTCGCCCTGGTCGGCCCGGCTGCTGTCCGGCGCCAGCACCTGGATCTTGCCGGAGAGCAGCTGGACGGACTCGCTGAAGGTGAGCGTCACCTTGTTCGGCGCGTCGGGCACGATCGTGCCGTTTGCGGGATCGCTGTTGACCAGGGCCGCGTGCGCGCTCGCGGGCGCGGCCGGCCCCAGCAGGACCGCGAAGAACCCGACCAGCAGACCGGCTAGAGCCCCGTACACGCGCATGCGCCGCCGATTAGTCACCCCGACATGCTGCCCGATCTCAACCTGAACGCCCACTGGCGGGTGGGAGGAGACATCGAAAGACTCCTTTCCGCGTACGATGACCGCCATGGACGGCCTGGAGGAGACGACCGAGCTTGCCCGCGCCGGCGATCCCGCCGCCCAGGCGGCGTTCGTCCGGGCCACCCAGGCCGAGGTGTGGCGGTTCTGCGCGGCCCTGGTCGACCCGGGCGCCGCCGACGACCTCACCCAGGAGACGTTCCTGCGGGCGTTCAAGGCCCTCAAGGCGTTCGAGGGCCGCTCCAGCGTCCGCACCTGGCTGCTCGGCATCGCCCGCCGCACCTGCGCCGACCACCTGCGCGCGGTCGTGCGCCGGCGCCGGCTCGACGTGCGGCTGGCCGCGCAGGCGTGGACCGATCAGCCGTCGCCCGATCCGGCCCACCGGCTGACCACCGCCGACCTTCTGGGCCGGCTCAGTGACGAGCGCCGCACCGCGTTCGTGCTCACACAGGTCCTTGGACTCTCCTACGCCGAAGCCGCGCAGGTGGAGGATGTTCCGGTGGGCACGATCCGCTCCCGGGTGGCCCGGGCGCGGGACGAGCTCGTGACCGCTGTGGCCGAGGCTCGCGCCGTCTAGTCAGCTTTTTCCCAGCGGAACCCCAGCAAAATGGGGGGAACCGGCGGGACAGTGGCATCGACTAAGTGGGGTGACCATGGACTTGAAGCAGCGGCCGTCCCGGCTGACGGCAGCCTGGCCCTGGATCTCCACCCTCGCGCGGCTCGGCCTGGCGGCGGTCTTCCTGATCTCCGGTGGACTCAAGGTGACCGACCTGGCCGCCTCGGGGCGCGCCGTGAACGCGTACGACCTGATGTCGTGGGAGACCGCCAAGGTGGTCGGCGCCGTGCAGCCGTTCCTGGAGATCGCGCTGGGCCTGCTGTTGTTGATCGGCATCGCCACCCGGCTGAGCGCGGCCATCGCGGCCGTCCTGCTGGTGATCTTCATCGGGGGCATCGTCTCGGCCTGGGCGCGAGGGCTGCAGATCGACTGTGGTTGCTTCAGCAAGGGCGGGGAGCTGACCGGCGGGCGGACCGCGGAATACGGACTGGACATCCTGCGTGACGTGGGCTTCCTCGTCCTGGCCGGAATCCTGCTGTGGAAACCGCGGACGAAGTTTTCGCTCGACGGCCTGTTGTTGGGGGAGAGATGAGCAAGGGCGACAGAGACCGGAAGAGCGCGCAGGCGCGCAAGATCGTCGAGGCGCAGAAGGCGGCCGAGAGACGCCGCAAGGTCACCATCTGGACGACCGTGGCGGTCGTGGCGGTGCTGGTGATCGCCGGCGGCATCGGCTGGGGCGTACTGGCCAACCAGAACAAGAAGACCGATGCCTCCCAGGTGACCACGCCGAGCGTGGCGGTCGACGACGGCACGGCCTTCGCGGTCGGGACGGGCCCGGTCACCGTCGACCTGTACGAGGACTTCATGTGCCCGATCTGCAACTCGTTCGAGCAGCAGACCGGCCCCACGATCAAGCAGATGGTCACCGACAAGCGGGTGACCGTTCGCTACCACCCGGTGGCGATCCTCGACGACGCGTCGAACGGCACCAAGTACTCGACCCGGTCCGGCGGGGCGGCGGCCGCCGCCGCCGTGGACGGCAAGTTCACCGAGTACCACGACGTGCTCTACGCCAACCAGCCCGAGGAGGGCAGCTCCGGCCTCACCGACGCCAAGCTGATCGAGCTGGGCAAGTCGGTCGGTCTCGGGTCGAGCTTCGAGACCGCGGTGAACGACAAGACGTACGACAACTGGATGACCAAGGTGACCGACACGTTCGCCTCGCGCGGCTACAACGGCACGCCGACGATCGTGGTGAACGGCAAGCAGGTCGAGGGGCCGAACAAGACGCTGCCCACGACGGCCGTGTTCGAGCAGGCTGTGCAGGCCGCCGAGGGGTGATCCGCCAAGCGATGATCATGGCCGGCGTCCTGATGTTCGTGGCGCCGGCCACGCCCGCGTTCGCGCACGCCGGCGACACGCCCGACGCGACGGCGTACCGGACCGCGATCACCGGGATCAGCACGCCGGAGAAGGGCTTGACGGTCCGTACGGTCGAGGCCGGCGCCCGGCTCGAGCTGAGCAACGAGACCGGTCACTCGGTCGAGGTGCTGGGCTATTCCGGCGAGCCCTACCTCGACGTCCGGCCCGACGGCACGTACCAGAACACGAGCTCCCCGGCCGCGTACCTCAACGAGACCGTCACCGGCGACACGCCCGTACCCGCGTACGCCGACCCGACCTCGGCCCCCACCTGGCGCAAGATCTCCTCCTCGACCACCGTGCGCTGGCACGATCAGCGCACCCACTGGCTCAGCCCCGGTCTGCCGCCGCAGGCGCGGGCCGATCCCTCGCGCGCCCATCGCCTGCGCGACTGGGTGGTGCCGCTGCGCGAGCAGGTCCGCCCGTTCGAGCTGCGCGGCACCCTCGACTGGGAGCCGCCGCCACGCGCCTGGCTGTGGTGGCTCGGCGCCGGCCTCGCCGGCCTGGTCACGGTGGCCCTGGCTCGCCGCTGGTCCGGCTCGGTGCGGCCGCTCGCGCTGGTCGCGGGTTTGAGCCCTCTGCTGTACGCCGTGACGACCGCCCTCGACGGCGGAAGCCCGTCGCCCGTCCTGGTGCTGGCCGGGCTCATCGGGGTGGCCGCCGCCTACCGGCATCCGCCCTTCTTCCTGGCGCTGGCCGGGGCGGTGGTGGCGCTGTTCGGCGGCTTCAATTCGGTGGGCGTGTTCGACGCGGCGGTGCTGCCGGCGGCCGGTCCCGCCGTCGTCACCCGCGCGGCCGTCGCCCTGGCCATCGGGGTGGGCGCCGGGCTGGCCCTGACCGGCGTGCTGCGGCTGCGCGCCGCCCTGCCGGCCGCGCAACCCGGCCGGACTATCGTCGCAGCATGACTGACCGACTCTCCGCCGGCGACGCCGCCCCCGAGTTCTCGCTGCCCACCGACAACGGCGACCGGCTGACCCTGTCCGACCTGCGCGGGCGCAAGGTCATCCTGTACGTCTACCCGGCCGCCATGACGCCGGGCTGCACGACCCAGGCGTGCGACTTCCGCGACTCGCTGGGCTCGCTGCAGGCCGCCGGTTACGAGGTCGTCGGCATCTCGCCCGACGCTCCGGCCAAGCTGGCCAAGTTCCGCGAGCGCGACGCCATCACTTTCCCGCTGGTCAGCGACGAGGACAAGAGCGTTCTGACCGCGTACGGCGCGTTCGGCGAGAAGATGAACTACGGCAAGAAGGTCATGGGCGTGATCCGCTCCACGTTCGTGATCGACGAGGACGGCAAGATCGAGCGCGCGCTCTACAACGTCAAGGCCACCGGCCACGTCGCCAAGCTCCGCCGCGATCTCGCAATCGACTGACAAATACTTCAGTCCTGCAGGTTCCTGCCGATTCTTGAGGGCGACCGGCCAGAGGTCCCCTGTCCCACGGCGGCTGTCACGCGGCTTTGATTCGCGAGGCGGCCGCCGTGCTGTATCCGGCGACCGGCCGAAAGCCCAGCCCCCGGTAGAGGCGACCCGGCACGGGGTAGGCGTCGTCGCCGCGCGGATGAACGACGGCCCGGGTCGCGCCGGCCTCGCGCATCGCGTGCAGGCAGGCCAGGCTGACCGCGGCCCCCAGCCCACGGCGGGCATGATCCGGGTGGGTGCCGACCGGCTCCAGCTCACCGACCCGGTTGACCTCGTCGAGCCAGCCGAGCGCGAACGCCACCAGATCGCCGCCCGGCCCTTCCACTACAAGATCCAGTTCCGTCCGGTACGGCCATGAGCCCATCACGTCCCGATATCGCTCAGTGGTGACGCGTGACTCACCGCTCAACGCGACCGCCGGAACCAGGAGCTCACCGATCCGCGCGGGCTGCCAGGCCGCGCGATGCACGGCGGCCCGGGCGCCGGCTTCCTCCTCGCCGCGCACCGTCCGTACCGAATAGCCGCTGGGAAGTTTCGGCGTCTCGAGATCGTCGAGCTCGCGGACGCAGTGCCGAAAGAGCGGCGCCGGACCATCGTCACGGACCGTGACAGTGAGCGGGTCGGCCCAGGCCAGAACCTCATCGGCCAGCCCGTCCTCGGCGTGGAAGTCGAGATGGCCGTCGCCGTCGACCCGTCCCCAGGCGCGAACCTCGCCGTCGCCGTCCTCCCAGAGCGCGACCCGCCATGAGTTCAGCCCGGAGTTCCACTGCCAGGCCAGGTCACCGATGTGCCACTGAGCGCCCGGCGCCCACCCCCGCTGCACGGCCCGCTGCATTCTGATCAGATCGTCCGGCCCGCCGAAGTCGCGTCGTCGCATGCGCCAGTGTCTACCCGAGATCGCCGGACCCGGCTCCCTCACACCCACTGACCAGGAGTTGTTCATGTCGGCGACTCTTCAAGATCACTAATGGTGGCCAGACTGCATGGCGTGTTTTTGTACAGCTCACGCGTCCTGGTGACCCTGGCCGTGGCCGGGATCGCGGTGGCCGCGCCGTCCCCGGCCGCGGCCCACCCCTTCGGTGATCCGCAGACGGTGTCCATCTCGTTCGACGAGCAGCAGCCCGCGGTCGTCCACGTGAAGTGGCGGGTCGGCGGCCCGGACGATCTGACCCTGCTCGGCGTGGAGCTGGGACTCCTGCCCCCGGAGCGGAGGAAGGCCGACGGCAACGTCGACTACCGCTACACCGACCCGGGCGTCGTGGGCGCGTCGTCGAAGTTCGCCGACTACTTCCTGCGGCAGATCGCGGTCACCGACGGTACGCGCGAGTGCGCCGGCCAGGTCCGGCAGCCGATCGAGGCGCTGGCGCTCAAGGGCGCCACGGCGTCGTTCACCTGCCCGTCCCCGGTGACGTCGGCGACGGTCGCGGTGCGCATGCTGACCGACCTCAACCCGGCCTACCGCACGCTGGCGACCGGCCCCGAGGGCCAGCGGTACGCCTACGAGGACGGCAACGACACCCACTCGTGGACGCTGGTGGGCGCTCACCCGGACAACAGCGCCTTCACCCAGCTGGCGGCGGTCCTCGGCGCCGTCCTGGTCATCATCGCGACCGCGCTCGTCCTCCTGAAGCGCCGCCGCCGGGCGGTGCCCGCATGATCGACGCTTCCGTCCTGTCCGACCGGATGCAGGACCTCATCCACACGCCGGGCGTGACACCGCTGGCGTTCCTCATCGCCTTCCTGGCCGGCGCCGGTCACGCGGTAGCCCCCGGCCACGGCAAAACCTTGGCCGCCGCCTACCTGGCCGGCTCGAAGGGCCGCATCCGCGACGCCGCCTGGCTCGGCGGTTCCGTGGCGGCCATGCACACGTTCTCGGTCCTGGTCATCGGCATAGCCTGGACCTTCTTGTCACTCTCCGATTTCGTACGCATGGAGCAGCTGACCACCTGGCTACAGGTAGCCGCCGGCGCCCTGATCGTGGCCACCGGCATCTGGATGCTGCGCCGCCATCTCCGCGGCCACCACCATCATCATCATGGCCACTCCCACTCCCACTCCCACTCCCACTCCCCCTCCCCCTCTCAGGGCCACTCCCACTCCCCCTCCCTCTCCCCCTCCGAGGGCCACTCCCACGACCTCTCGCAGGACCACTCCGCCGGCACTCCTCATGGCCTTGACCACGGCCACTCCGCGGACACTCCTCAAGACCATTCCCACAGCCATGATCATTCCCGGCGCCCCGGACTGCTGCTGCTGGGCATTTCGGGCGGCCTGACTCCCTCCCCCGCGGCTTTCCTGGTGCTGGCCACCGGCCTGTTCCTGGGCCGCGCCGGCTTCGCCCTGCTCCTGGTACTGACCTTCGGCGCCGGCATGGCCGTGGTCCTCTTCGGCGTAGGCGTGCTCGCGGTAGCCGGCAGCTCCCTGATCACCCGCAGCTCACGCTCGTTCGCCCTGCTGACTAGGGCCACCAGGGTGACCCCGATCCTGGCCGCCGCCGGCATCACCCTCTTCGGAGCCGGCCTGGTGACCATCGCCGCCGTCCACCTGACAACCGTGGCCTGAACGGCCCCGACCCGCCCCTTCGACCTCGCCCCTTCGACCCCGCCCCGGCGACCATCGCCGCAGTCCACTTTGACACCGTGGCCTGAACGGCCCGGCCTTGCCCTCCTCGACCCCGCCCCGGTGACCATGTCCGCCGTCCACCAGGCCTCTTCCGCGCGGGCTCGGTGACCATCGCCGCCGCCCCTCTGCTTCAGGGGCGGGCGAGGGCCCCGTACAGGAAAAGATCGACCAGCTCGGCCGCCGGAAGGTCGGGCCCCCGGCCGCGCCCGGTGATGACACCGAGAAAGGCGTCGGTCACCGCCTCGGCGGAAAGGCGCAGGCTGTCCCGGTCAGGTTCAACAAGCTCCAGTACGGCCTGCCGGGTAGCCGCCTGCGCCTCCTCACGCGAGGCCGAAAGGGCACGCAGCCCGCCGTCGCCCGAGCTTGAACGGCGGTCGCGGGCGTCCGGAGCGGACCGGTCGGCGTCGCCCGAGGCTAGAGGACGCGCATGCGCGCCCGCCCGGCCAGCGTCGCCCGAGAGTGGACGGCGGTCATGGGTGCCCGAAGCGGCCAGGTCGGTGGCGGCCGAGAGTGGACGGCGGTCATGGATGCTCGAAGCGGCCGGATCGGTGGCGGCCGAGATCGGACGGCGGTCATGGGTGCCCGAAGCGGCCGGATCGGTGGCGGCCGCGATTGGACGGCGGTCGGGCGCGTCTGAAGCCGGTTGGTCGGTGTTGCGGGGGCGGGGGCGGCGGTTGGGCATGCCGGAGGCGCGCAGGGCGCCGATCACCGCGCCGATGCGGCCGCCGTGGGCGTCCAGGGCTTCGACGGCGTCGATGAGGCGGTCGGCCAACGGCTGGTCGAGGGGGATGGCGTGGAGCTGGGACAGGACGTTGGCGGGGTCCAGCGCCCGCAGAATGCAGGCCTCGAGCAGGGCTTCCTTGTCGTCGAAGACGCGGAAGATCGTGGCCTCGCCGATGCCCGCGGCGCGGGCGATCTGGGCCGTGGTCACGGCGGCCCCGTGCTCGGCCACCAAGGGCAGAGCGGCGTTGACGATCGCCTCGCGGCGCTGTTCGGGTGTCATGCCCGGCGCTCGGCGCCGAGCCGAAGGCTGCGTAGTCATAACCGCCACGGTACGGAGTGAGTACTCACTCCGTCAATGGAACACCGGGGCCCGGAAGTCCGGCCGGACCGTCTAGAATCACTTCAACGCGCTGGTCCGGTAGCCCGGGCCGGCCGAGCGGGAGTGGCGTAATAGGCAGCCGCGCGGGTTTTAGGTGCCCGTGCCCGAAAGGGCGTGGGGGTTCAAGTCCCCCCTTCCGCACCATCGCTTGACCCTATAGTCAGATCATCTTTATATTGCGCGGCATGGCGAAGGCTATGCGGGAACCCACCTTCTGGATCCTGACCGCGCTCGCGCAGCAGGCCCGGCACGGCTACGGGATCATCCAGTCGGCCGCCGCGCTCTCCGAAGGACAGGTCAAGTTGCAGGCGGGCACGCTGTACGCGGCTCTGGACCGGCTGCACGCCGAAGGCCTCATCGAGGTCGACCACGACGAGAAGGTGGACGGCCGCGACCGCCGCTACTACCGCCTCACCGCGGGCGGGGTCGCCGCGCTGGACGCCGAGGTCGCACGCCTGGCCCAGAACGTTCGCACCGCGGGGCGCCAGCTGGCCGCCCGCCCCGGTCGCGGCGACGCCGCCATCAATCCCGACCTCGGCCCGGCCACCGCATGAGGCGCGACCACTCCCAGCAACTCGGGGCTCGCTACCGGGTACTTCTTCGCGCCTATCCGAAAGGGCGGCGCCGGGAGGAGCTGCTCGACACGCTTCTCGAGGGGGCGCCGGCGGATCGGCGGCGGCCCAGCGGGCGGGAGGTGGTCAATCTTCTGCGGCACGGGCTGCGGGCCCGCCTCGGCCGGCCGGGCAGCAAAGGCGTGGTTGCGGTCGCCGTCCTGGTCGCTCTGATCGGCGGCTTTGCCGGCGCGGCGGGCACCGCGCGGGTGGCCTGGGAGTTAGCGCCTGAGTATCCGAGCGGGGCCGCTCTGGACGCCATCGCGGCGACGGTCTTCCCCGGGGTGCGGGCGAACGCCGAACCGGATCGGGGCGGGCTCTTCACCGACGTGTCCGAGCGGGGCACCGCCGACGTGCTTCTGTGGGGGCACACCGAGGACTTCGGCTTCTCCGGAGTGACCATCTACCCGGACAAATGGTTCATACCCGGCGACTATCGGTTGTGGACCGTCGAAGCTCAGGAGCGCCTGGTCAAGGAGGGCTGGCAGGTGGGCGACGCCGAGATCACCGGACCGACCTGGACCGCCACCGGCGAGATCGATGACACCGGGCGTACCTTCAGCGCCACCCGGGACGGGCTGGCGATCAAGGTGGAGTCCATGACCGACGTCGTCGACACACCGGCCGGGTCGTTCTACGTCACCGCGCGGCTCGACCGGCTCGTGCCCGGCTTCGTCGGGCCGGCCGGCGCGCTGGGTCTGGTGGCCGGGGCGCTGATCGGCTGGCTGGTGGCCGGCTGGGCGAGCCGGCGCACCGAGTTCGCGCGGGCGGCGCCCCGGGCGGTCACGCTTCTCTCGTCAGTGGTCGCGCTCGTGCTGCTGCTTCCGCAGGCGCTGGTCGGGCTGGCCGCGCTGATCTCCGAAATGCTCTCGAACGGTCCGCCGATCCGGCCATTCTGGTCACTGAGCTTGACGTACGGGTATGGCTGCACCCTGGCGGGCATCGTCGCCTTCGCCGTCGCTCTCCTGGCCGCCGTCCTCGCCCGCCACCCGGCAGAGGACCCCACAGCCGAAACGCCGTAACGGCCGCGCCCCGAGGACGCGGCACGCCTCACCGGCGGCCGGCCGCGCCTGAAGAACCCGCATCCGCGTGGTACCTCGTCGCGCAGGCCGCAAGAGCGTCGGCGGCGCACCGGAAGACCCGCGCGAAGCCGCCGGCAGCGTACCCGTGACGCGACGCCAACCGGAGAAGCTGGACGAGGACGCCGCCAGGAGGAACTACGGCACGACGCCGCCCGAGTACCCGCACGAGGTCAGCGGCAGCAGAACCCGCGCTACGACGCCGGCAGCAGGAGGGCCGGGGCGAGGACGCCGGCGGCAGGAGGGCCGGGCGAGGGCGCCGGCGGACGGGGACGGCGGACGGCAAGAAGACGTGAAGGGCGAGACTGAGCGCACACGTTCGTACGGCCGGGAAGCCCCGATGATGTGGGTATGGGAATTGAGTTCGTCGTGGATCCGGCGCTTACCGAGGATCTGAAAGAGCGGGCGGTTGCCCTCTGGGTGGACGTCACCAACGCCGGCGGGGCCGTGGGCTTTGTCGCGCCGGTCGAGGCCGGCGCCGTGTGGCCGGTGGCCGAGGCGGCGTTTCAGGCGGTGGCGGACGGCTACGACCGACTGCTCGTCGGGAGGGACGGGGATGAGCTGGTGGCGCTGCTCTTCGTCGTCGACAACCGGTTTGCACTGAAGAGCCACTGGCGGGTGCTCAAGCGGGTCATGGTGGCGCCGAAGAGCCAGGGCAAGGGGTACGGGGCCGCGCTCATGCGGGAAGCCGAGGCGCTCGGGCGGCGGATGGGGCTGGACGCCCTCCAGGTCACCGTGCGCGGCGGCCTGGGCATCGAGCGGTTCTATCGGGGGCTCGGCTACCGCGAGGTGGGCCGGATCCCGGGCGCTCTGCGGCTGGCGCCCGGGGACGATCGCGACGAGACGTACATGTGGCTCGACCTCTAGGTCAGCCGCACTTCGAGGCCGTGCCGGCGGCCAGGTCGACGGCGGCCGGCGCCGGCGGGGCCGGCGGGGCCGTCGTGGCTTCGGTGGTGGCGACGGGCGTCGACTCGAGCAGCGGCGCCGCCGATGAAGGAGCGGGCGGCTTCGGCGCGGCGGACGACGGCTTGACCTTCGTAGCGGCCGGGGCCTTCTTCTTCTTGGCGGCCGGGCTTGAGGCGGTGACCTTCTTGGCGACGCCGCCGGCCAGCTTGAGGCCGGTCCTCTGGGTCTGGCCCTCGGCCAGCTTGATGTCGGGGAGCGTCACCGAGTTGCCGTAGATGTCGGTGACCTTGACCTTGAAGGGGCCTTTGCCGGCGCCGCTCGGCAGCGTCCAGTAGTTGAAGTCCTCGTGGGTCGCCGCCTTGAACGTGCCGCCCGAGCCGGCGATTTTGACCGAGGCCAGCTGGTTCGAGTGGTTGTCGATGAGCACGCTCAGCCAGTACTGCGACGAGCCTTCCTTCACCCGTACGGACAGCGAGCCCGGCACGGTCGCGTTCGGCACCGTCTTGTACGTGATCGGGATGATGCCGTCCGACTGGACGCCGATCTTCTTGAACGCCGTGAGGCTCAGGTCGAGGTGGCCGGCCGGGCACTCCGGGCACGAGTCGATCACCTTGACCCGGGTCGAGCCCTTGGGGCCGGTGACGTCGATGTACGTGCCGCAGGCCGCGCCCTCCGAGTACTGGTTGTGCTGTCCCAGCGCCACGAAGAGGTCGTCGGCCGGCGCCGACGGGAACGAGCAGTTACCCAGCGTCCCGTCCAGGGAGAAGTAGGTCGCCTTGCCCTTGCTCGCGGTCGTGGACGGCGGGGCCGCGCAGGCGGCGCCGCTGTTCTGGAAAACAAGGGTCAGGCCCAGGACGGCGGCGAGGACGGCGGCGCCTCCGGCGGCGAGCCAGCGGGGCGTCAGCAGGCGAAATCTTCCGGTCACGCCGTCCGACCCTGCACGCTCGCCGGGGCGGCGGCAACTTTCCTAAGACACTCCTAAGACTCGCCTCACCCGTTAGGTCCGAGTACGTCGACCGGATCGCCCACCTTAATCGACACACCGGACATGTCGGGAATGAGGTTGATAGCAAAGAGTAATCCGTCGTCGAAGCGGCGATGCTCGGCGAGCATCCGCAGCGGCTCCCGGCCCTTCTCCCCCGTCTCCTGATCGATGGTCGTCACCAGGCAGCGCGCGCACGCCTTGGCCGCCCGGAACGTCGCGTCGCCGACCCGCAGCCGCTGACCCAGCCAGGAATCCTCGGCCCAGGCCGGCGCGCCCCCGACGACCAGGTTGGGCCGGAACCGCGTCATCGGAACCGGCTCGTGAGCAGCGGACGAGAGCCAGTCGTTGAGCGCGGCCAGCGACCCCTCGTTCGCCAGCAGCATCGGGAAGCCGTCGGCGAAGCTGACCCGGTCGTCCGGCTGGGCGTGCGACTCCAGCGCCCGCCCCCGCGTGTCCTGCTGCCACACCAGCCGGGCGTCGCGTCCGAGAAAGCGGCTGCTCCACTCCTTCTCGGCGACGCGGCCGGGCACCGCTTGCTTGCGCCGGAACACCCGTACACCCTCGATCGGCCCGTCTTTCGGCTCGTCGATGTCGAGGTCGGGCCGGCCGGGCGCGCTCAGCACCAGACCGCCCGGGCGGTGACGAACGCGCAGCTGGGTGAGGCGAGGGGTGTCGCGCTGGGTGATGCCGACGCCGTCCGGATCGACCATCAGCCAGCGGCGGTCGCCGGCCAGACCCCACGGCTCCACCTCCGCCACGTCGTGCTCGATCCGGTGACAACCCTTGACGGGGTACGAATAAAGGGCCGTGATGCGCATGCCGGCCAGCCTTTCACGCGCGCCTAAGAGGCCCCCCAGCAGCGGGTGTAAAGCTCCGGGATGCGGAACATCGAACGGGCGCCGTCGCCGTTGTCGCGGACCACCCGCTCGAGGAAGCCGAGCCGTTCCAAAAGGCGTACCTGCTCGCTGACCGGCCCTTCCGCGGGCTCGAAGAGCCCTTCGACCTCGCCCAGGCTGAACAGTGTGCGTTTGCCGGCCCGGCAGTTCAGCACGAACGACGACGCCACCTTGAAGTCGTTCACCACCTCGGAGAAGCTGAGCTCCGACACCTCGGTCATGGCCCGGGCGACCGCCGCCGCCGAGAACAGCGGCAGAGTGCTCACGGTGTCGCGGGGCCGGGCCGAGTATTCGCGCGCCAGGTGAAGGAGCAGAACCGCCAGGCGCGGCGAAACGTCACCATTCCCATTGCGTACGGAATCAGAAAGCCACCGGTCGATCGGACGGCCCTCGACCGTGGCCGGGAAGAGCACGCTCAGCGCCGGACGGGTCTCGAACCCGCCGGCCGGCAGCCGCAGCCGCTCGGCCACCCAGCCCAGCGGCTCGTTGGCCAGCACCCGGCGTACCAGCACCTGAAGCCAGTCGTCCTCGGTCCAGTCCAGCACCAGCCGGCGCGAGACCAGTTTGTTCTTCTCCTGGATGTCGTAGAGCTCGAAGAGGTCGGTGCGGAGGAAGACGACCAGGTCGAGCCCGTCGAGCAGGCTGATCCGCCCCTCCACCTGAAGCAGCCCCTGCACGACGGCTTCCTGGCGCGCCCGGTCGTACTTGAAAAGCTCGTCGATCCGGTCGAAGAGCACCACCGCCCGGCGCTTCTCGGCCCGCAGGATCTTGTCGGTGACGTTCAGGAAGGCCTCGACGTCGACCGTGCTGGTGCTGGGCGCGCTGCCCGCCGGCAGCTCGGCCTCCAGGTTGACCGGGCCGACGGCGAAGCGCAGGGTGGTGCCGCCGAACGGGCGGGCCATGGCCCGCAGGGCCCGCTTGGTGCGGCCGATCGCCCGGCTGGGCAGGCCCACGGCCGTACGCAATTCCGCGCCTTCCTGAAGCAGCTTGCGGGGCGCGTCCTCGGGCAGGGCCGCCGCTACCACCGCGGCCACCACCACCAGCCAGGCCGCCCGCAGCGTGTCGGCGTCGTGGGTGGCCGGCCCGGCGATCCGCTGCAGGAGGTCGCTGGGGTTGGCCACCGGGAAGACCTCGACGCCCTCCTGACCGGCGGAAAGCTTGTGGAAGATCGCGCTCTTGCCGGCGCCGCGGTCGCCCACGACGATCGAGCGGCGCTGACTGAGGATCGACCCGACGTTCTGCCAGAGGACGAAGCTCTCCTCCAGCAGGTCGTCACGCTCGGCGTCCTCGGCGCCGAACCGCAGGTCGGCCAGCTCGAACGGGTGGCCGGCCAGCCGCCAGGCCAGATAGACGTCGCGGACCAGGTCGGGCAGGACCACTGTCGGGCCGGCGGCCGAGCCGGCCGGCCCGTTGAGGAAGAGCCGGACCGCGTCGTCCTCGAGGACACCCGACCGGGCGGCCAGCACGTCGAGGCGTTCGCTGCCGCCGGTCAGGGCGAGCCGGTCGAGCAGGGACCGGGTCTTGGCGGGGTCGGAGGTGCCGTCGACGACCCGCTCGATGATCCGCTCGATGTAGTCGCGGATCGACGCCTCGCCCGCGGCCTCCACCCCGTCCACGCCCTGGATCAGCCGGCGGAACAGCAGCGCCGCCTCGTCGCGGCTGAGCGGGGCCAGCGTGTACGCGGCGAACTGCTCCAGGCCCCCGGTCACCGGCGGCCGCGAGCCGATTACGAACTGCCAGCGTGGCAGCGCGCCGCTGAGCTCGGTGAGGGCCGACGCCGTACCGGCCGGGTCGACCGCCGCGTCGAGGCTGTCGAAGACCAGGACGGGCCGTTCCAGCTCCAGCTCGACGGCCCGTAACACCTCGATCGTCTCCGACACGGGCGGCGCCCCCGACGACGATCGCAGCGTCGGCGCCCCGACGGTCTCCAGCGCCCGGCTGCTCACCTCGGACGCCCGGCGCACTCCCGACAGGTCGACGTGGAAGACGGACCGGCCGCGCTGCCGCAGGTCGTCGCCGAGCATGCGCAACAGCACCGTCTTGCCCGATCCGTCGATGCCGAGCACCAGCACGCCCGCCGACCGGCCGTTCTCGATATCGGCCAGGATCTCGGTCAGTTCACGGCGGCGGATCGGCAGCGTGTCGGTCACCCTGCACACGGTAGCGGTGCCTTTCTATGAATTTGAGAGCAGACCGTCCCCGGCCGCGAGCCGGTCGAGCACGCGGGCCAGGGCGGTCCGGTCGGTGGCGCTGAGCGAGGCGATCAGCTCCTCGTCGAGAAGCGCCGCGACCTCGGTCGCCGCCTCGAGCAGGCGCGCGCCCTCGACGGTCAGGTGCACCTGCTGCTTGCGGCGATCGGCCGGGTCACGGACGCGGGCCACCGCCCCGCGCGTCTCCAGCTGGTCGACCAGCAGCACCACGAGGCTCGGGGCGACCCGCATGACCTGGGACAGCTCCCATTGCGACTCGGCACCCTTGAGGCGCAGCGCGCTGAGCACGGCCACGTGCTTGGGTTTGAGCCCGAGCTCGGCCAGCCGGGCCGCGAACTGCGCCTCCTGAGCGACCCCCAGCACCCCGAGCCGGAACGACACACTCCCCACCGGCGTGCGCGGCCTGTCACTTGCCATGGCGCCACCATAGTGGCCAAATATGATTCTCAATCTGAATGATTAATCGCCGCCATCCGGGCGTCGAGCGCCGCCACCCGCTCTCGGATCTTCGTCGTCGTAGTAGCCCTCTTCGCACCAGCCCACGACCTGCTCCCAAGAGGCGATCAGCCTGGTCGGCAGCGCGCCGCCGGACGCCGCGAGGAACCGCTCGACGAAGACGTCGTCCCCGATCACTGATCCATTGTGGCGTCCTTGACGTAGACGAGCGCGTCAATTTCCGGCAGATGGGCCGGGTCGAGCGGGGCGTAACCGAACCAGGGCGACTCGCGCATCTCCGCGTCGGCCGGCAGCTCTCGAGGATCGACCACGAAATGGCCGGGCGTCCGGTCGTACAGCAAGCCCTCGATGGTTGTGCCCGGCGGGGTTTCCACACCACGACGGCGGATCGTGCCGAGGGCGGTGGCCACGAAGGCATAACCCGGTCCCAGGCGGGTGGCCGCGATCGAGCCGGCGCTCCACCAATGCAGCAGCGGGCCGCCCAGGCGAATGCTGCTCCGGGCCCGCTGCAGATGACTGTTCTGCGCGAAAGCCATCACCGGCCCGTGCCGCTCGACGAGGGCGAGCAGATTGGCCGCCATCATTGTGGCCCGCTGGCCGAGCACCCGGGTCAACCGCGCCGGCGACGGATCGGCCATCCAATGGTGATAAAGCAGAAGGCCGATTGCCGTACGCCCGTACAACCGCCCCCGGTCCCTCTCCTCAGCCGACCCGGGCGTCTCCGCCTCGAACAGGGCGGCCATTTCATCGGCCAGCAACCGCAACTGCCGAGCCTCGGGCGTCCGGCCCACCGACCGCGAAGGATCCATCATCGCGTCCGGATCGGGCCACCGCTCGTCGTCGCCGATCAGACGGTCGAGCTCCGCCACGGTGCACGGCTTGTCGGCGAGAAGGCCGTGCAGCCCGAGCAGGGCCTCCCGCGGGCTCGCCCCACCGGTGATCTCCAGCGGCCCGTCGAAGCCCGCGAAGCGCACCCTCCCGGTCAACGGCCGATTGCGGTTGTACGCGTGCATCCAGCGCACAAGCTCACGATTCCCCGCCATCGTGCCGAACTCGTGGCTGAAGCCCCGCGCCATGACGTCGTCCAGCGTGCCGATCCCGTGCACGACATAGTCGTCGACGATCAGCCCCATCAGGCAGTCGCTCTCGATGGCGATCGCCTGGAACCCCTCCCGCTCGACGAGTTCCCGGAAGAGGTCGTTGCGCACGCGAAGCAGCGAGTCCTCGAAGTGGGTCGGCTCACCCAGAGCCAGCAGCCGCGGCCGCCCCGGCAACAGCGCCAAAATCTCAGCAATCATGCCTCTCAACAGTATCGTTGAACCGACGGTTGAAACTTGGCTCATGCCGAACCCTCGACACCCACGCCCGGTCGACCTGGCCCGCGAACACGGCTTGTCCACCCAGGCGATCCGCAACTACGAGGCTTCGGGCATCCTCCCACCGGCCGAACGCACGGAATCCGGCTATCGCGCCTACACGCAGCGGCACGCGGGGGCGTTGCGGGCCTTCCTCGCCCTGATCCCCGGCCACGGCCACCGCACCGCCGCCACGATCATGCAAACCCTCAACCGGGGTGCCACCGAGGAGGCCCTGCGCCTGATCGACGAGAGCCACTGCCAGCTCCTGGCGGACCGCCGCACCTTGCACGCCGTGGAGGCGGCGCTGCGCGACCTGAACCCGACCGAACCGTCGCGGGGCGACACCTTCGTCGGCCCCCTGTCCCGCCGGCTCGGCCTCCGCCCGGCCACCCTGCGCAAGTGGGAACGGGCCGGCCTGGTTCACCCCCGCCGAGACCCACAGACCGGCTACCGCGTCTACTCCCCCGCCGACATCCGCGACGCCCAGCTGATCCACCAGCTACGCCGAGGCGGCTACCTCCTGAACCAGATAGCCCCACTGATCACCCAGGTCCGCACGGCCGGCGGCGTCGAGCCCCTGGAGTCCACCCTGCACGACTGGCACACCCGCCTGACCGCCCGAGGCCGGGCGATGCTGGCGGGCGCCGCCGCCCTCGACGCCTATCTCACCGCCATCCCGGGGTAACGTCCCGGCATGGGACGGTTGGTAGCGATCAAAGCAGCTGCCCTCTTCGACGGGGTCTCCCCGGACCCGGTCCACGACCCGGTGCTGGTGCTGGACGGCCCGGCCATCGTCAGCGCCGGCCGGACGGCGGTCCCGCCGGACGCGGACGTGACCGACCTGCCCGGCGCCACCCTGCTTCCCGGATTGATAGACACCCACGTCCACCTCGCGTTCGACGCCGGCGCCGACCCGGTCGCCACCCTCGCCGCCCGGGACGACGACGCCGCGCTGGCCGCCATGACGAGCGCGGCCCGAGTCGCCGTCCGGGCCGGAATCACCACGGTGCGCGACCTCGGCGACCGCGACTACCTCTCCCTGCGCCTGCGCGACGTTCCCGGCCTGCCCACCATCGTCGCCGCCGGCCCACCGGTCACCACGCCGGCGGGGCACTGTCACTTCCTGGGCGGGGCGGTCGACCCGTCGCCCGCGGGACTGCGGGCGGCAGTGCGCGAGCGCGCCGACCGCGGCGTCGACATCGTGAAGGTGATGGCCAGCGGCGGCACCATGACGCCGGGCACACGCCAGGAGATCGCCCAGTTCACGACCGGCCAGCTGAGGGTGCTGGCCGACGAGGCGCACCGGCTCGGCCTGCCGGTGACTGCGCACGCCCACGGCACCGGCGCCATCCGGGCCGCCCTGGACGCCGGCGTGGACGGCATGGAACACGTCTCGTTCTGGAGCGCCGACGGCGTGGACGACCCGGGCGACCTGCTCGGGCGCATCGCCGCGAGCCGCGTGGCGGTGGGCGTCACCGCCGGCGTCGCCCCGATCCCCGGAGTGTCACCGCCGCCGGCGGTGATGATGCGAATGCCCCGCATCATCGCCAACACGAGGGCCATGTACGACGCCGGCGCCCGCCTGATCATCGGCACGGACGCCGGCATCGGCCGCCCGAAACCGCATGACGTGCTACGGCACGCGCTGGCCCAGACCTCGATGATCGGCCTGGACGCCGTAACGGCGCTGCGCCTGGCCACATCGGCCGCGGCCCAGGCGTGCGGCCTCGGCCACCGCAAGGGCCGCCTCGCCCCGGGCTTCGACGCCGACATCCTGGCCGTCCAGGGCAACCCACTGGACGACCTCAGCACCCTGCACCACACTCAGGCCGTCTTCACCCGCGGCACCCGAGTCCTGTAGAACAACCGCCTGAGTGTGACCGACAGCGATAGTCGTCACCGCCTCGGAGGCTTCAGCGTTGCCCGTGCCGGGGGTGTCGCCGCTGGTCGTTCGGCGAAGTGCTCATCTGCCCGCGACGGTGTCGGACATGATGGCGGATGGTGTCGAGAAACGCGGAACCTGCTTCGACGTTCGGATGACAGCGCCCCGGGCGGGGCCTCCGACGACCAGGAGCAACCGACATGATGCCGTACCTTTTCGGCCTCGAGCTGACCACGCCGCAGACCGGATTCCAGCAGCGCGAACGTGACCTCAGCATGGGCCGGCTCGCCGCCCGCCTGTCGTTCCGCCGCACCGCGAGGCTGCGGAAACAGCGGCCCTCGGCGCACTCCGGCGCCACCGACAGTGGCAACTGTTCAGATGGAGCGGGCAACCACGGGTAGCAGATGAGGGCGTCGTGAACGCGGAGGGCAGATCCGTACACGTGAGGTGACGGCTGCGGACCGCAGCTCGGTTGTCAGGCGAGCTCCTGCTTGAACCGCCAGGCGTCGGCGACGATGTCGGTCAGCTCGGTACGGGCCGGCCGCCAGCCCAGCACGGCGCGGGCGCGCTCCGAGGAGGCGACCTGCGCGACGATGTCGCCCGGTCGCCTCGGCTGTCGTTCGACCGGCACCGGGCGCCCGGTCACCTGCCGCACGGCCTCGATGACCTGCTGGTTGGAGAAGCCAGTGCCGTTGCCGAGGTTGAAGATGTGGTGCTCGCCGGCCCGCGCGTGTTCCAGGGCCAGCAAATGCGCGGCGGCCAGGTCGGCAACGTGCACGTAATCGCGCACACAGGTGCCGTCGACGGTGTCGTAGTCGTCGCCGTAGAGCGGCAGCGCCGGCCGTTCCCCCGCCGCCACCTGCAGCATGATCGGTATGAGGTGGGACTCTGGATCGTGGCGTTCCCCGCAGGACTCGCCGCCGGGCCGAAGCAGAGCTCCGGAGGCGTTGAAGTAGCGCAGAGAGGTGGCGGCGAGTCCGCGAGCGGCCGCGTATCCGGTGAGCAGAGCGTCGACTGCGGCCTTCGTCGCCGCGTACGGATTTTTCGGTGCGATCGCCGCCGTCTCGGCGATGGGCATCTCCTTGGTATCGCCGTAAACCGTACCGGTGGACGAGAAGATCAGCCTTGGCACGTCATGGACCCGCATCGCCTGGAGCAGTCGTAAAGTGCCGACAACGTTGTTCTCCCAGTAGCGCTCCGGCTCACGCACGCTTTCAGCCACCTCGATGAGGCCGGCGAAGTGCAGCACTCCATCGAACCGAGCCGAGCCCAGCACGGCGTCGGCCTCATCCTGCACCGCGCCCCGCACGAAGGTCGCCCCGGCCGGCACGGCCGACTCACGGCCTGACGACAGATCGTCGAGCACGGTCACCTGGTGGCCTGCCTCGAGAAGCAGGGTCGTGGTCGTCGAACCGATGTAGCCGGCTCCGCCGGTCACCAGAAAGCGCATGGCGGCGAATCTACGGGCAAGGTCGAAGTTGTCCCATAGCAAGCGCTGAGGTCGGACAGCGAGGCCCTGGCTTCTGAAAGTTTTTATGCATAGTCTGCGGTAGTGAATGGTGGCGTGCTCGACCTGTTGGCCGGGGCCCGGCTCACGCCCACGCAGCGGCGAATCGCGCACTGCCTGGTGGAGCGGGGTGGGGCGGCGGCCGCCCTGTCGTCGGCTGAGGTGGCTGAGCTGGCCGGGGTCAGTCAGCCTTCGGTCACGCGGTTTGCGATCGCGCTCGGGTTTCCGGGGTATCCGGCGCTGCGGCGCGCCCTACGGGATGTCGGTGGCGGGCCGGCCGATGACCTCCGTGAGGACAACGCCATCCAGCGAGCGATCACGGCTGAAGCCGAGCATCTCGGGCGGCTGAGGGAGCAGTTGGGCAGCCTGGACGCCGTACGGAAAGCGGCTGATCTGCTTGTCGCCAGTCGGCCGCTGCCGGTTCTGGGGCTCAGGGCGGCGGCCCCTTTGGCGGGATATTTCGGGTACTTCGCGAGCAAGGTGCACCCGGATGTGCGGGTGTGGGACACGGGCGGGACGTCGCTGCTCGACCGGCTCGATCAGGCCCGGGTGGCGGGTGCCGGTGCCATGCTGGCCTTGGTGTTGCCGCGCTATCCACGGGAGTCGCTCGAGGTCGTCAAAGAGGCCAAGGGCATGGGGTACGCGGTTGTCGCGATCACCGACTCGGCCGTCAGCCCGGTCGCCGAGGACGCCGAGGTCGTGTTGCCGGCCGCCGTGGGCACTCGCCTGGTGTTCGACCTGCACACGGGGCCGATGGCGATGGCGATGGTGGTGTTGCAGGCGATGTGTGACGCGGATCCGGAGCCGGTGCAGCGCCGGCTCGAGGAATTCGAGGCGGCCGCCACGCGGCGGCAACTGTTCCAGGGGTAGAGGGGAAGATCGATGACGGAGATCCGGGCGCCGCGCGGTACGGCGTACACCGCGAAGGGCTGGCCGCAAGAAGCCGCCAAGCGGATGTTGATGAACAACCTCGACCCCGACGTGGCCGAAAGGCCCGAAGACCTTGTGGTGTACGGCGGTACGGGGCGGGCGGCGCGGAACTGGCCCTCGTTCCACGCCATCGTGCGCGAGCTCGACGAGCTCAAGGACGACGAGACCCTGCTCGTGCAGTCGGGCAAGCCGGTCGGTGTCTTCCGCACCCACGAGTGGGCCCCGCGCGTGCTCATCGCCAACTCCAATCTCGTCGGCGACTGGGCGACCTGGCCCGAGTTCCGCCGCCTGGAGAAGCTGGGCCTGACCATGTACGGGCAGATGACCGCCGGCTCGTGGATCTACATCGGGACGCAGGGCATCCTCCAGGGCACGTACGAGACGTTCGCCGCGGTCGCCGCCAAGCGCTTCCAGGGCACCCTGGCCGGCACACTCACCCTGACCGCCGGCTGTGGCGGCATGGGCGGCGCCCAGCCCCTCGCCGTGACCATGAACGGCGGCGTCTGCCTGATCGTCGACGTTGATCGGTCACGGCTGGAGCGCCGGGTCCAGACGCGGTACCTGGACGAGATCGCCGACAACCTCGATGACGCGGTGAATCGCGCTCTAACCGCCAAGTCCGAAAAGCGCGCGGTCAGCATCGGCGTGGTCGGCAACGCCGCCGTCGTGTTTCCGGAGCTGCTGGTCAAGGGCGTCGACATCGACATCGTGACCGACCAGACGAGCGCCCACGATCCACTCAGCTACCTGCCGGTCGGCGTGGATCTTGAGGATGCGAAAGACTATGCCGCGGCCAAGCCCGAGGAGTTCACCGACCGGGCCCGCGCCAGCATGGCCCGGCACGTCGCCGCCATGGTCGGCTTCCAGGACGCCGGGGCCGAGGTCTTCGACTACGGCAACTCGATCCGCGGCGAAGCCAAACTGGGCGGCTACGAGCGCGCGTTCGACTTCCCGGGCTTCGTCCCCGCGTACATCCGCCCGCTCTTCGCCGAAGGCAAAGGCCCCTTCCGCTGGGCCGCCCTCTCCGGCGACCCGGCCGACATCCACAAGACCGACAAGGCGATCCTCGACCTCTTCCCCGAGAACGAGGCCCTGGCCCGCTGGATCCGGATGGCCGGCGAACGCGTCGCCTTCCAGGGCCTGCCCGCGCGGATCTGCTGGCTCGGCTACGGCGAGCGCGACGTCGCCGGCACCCGGTTCAACGACATGGTCGCCAGCGGTGAGCTCAGCGCCCCGATCGTCATCGGCCGGGATCATCTCGACTCCGGGTCGGTCGCCTCGCCGTACCGGGAGACCGAGTCCATGCTCGACGGTTCCGACGCGATCGCCGACTGGCCGCTGCTCAATGCGATGATCAACACGGCCAGCGGCGCGAGCTGGGTGTCGATCCACCACGGCGGCGGCGTCGGCATCGGCCGCTCGATCCACGCCGGTCAGGTGTGCGTGGCCGACGGCACCGCACTGGCCGGTCAGAAGATCGAGCGGGTGCTGACCAACGACCCCGGCATGGGCGTCATCCGGCACGTCGACGCCGGCTACGACTCGGACGCCGCCGACGGCGTCCACATCCCGATGCGACAGGACGACAAGTGAGCGCGACTTTCGCGGAGCTCTGGGCCGAGATCGCCCCGATCGGCCGGGTGGCCAACGGCTACGAGCGGTACGCCCTCGAAGAACCCGAACTGGTCCTGCGGGACTGGTTCCGCAACCAGGCGGCCCGGCGTGACATGCCGGTCACCGACGACGGCAACGGCAACCTGTTCGCCTGGTGGGGCGGGCAATGGGGGCACGACGCCGTACTGACCGGCTCGCACTTCGACTCGGTGCCGCACGGCGGCGGCTACGACGGGCCGCTCGGCATCGTCAGCGGCTTCCTGGCCGTCGACGAGCTGCGCCGCCGCGGCCACGTGCCGCGCCGCCCGATCGCCGTGGTCGCCTTCGTCGACGAGGAGGGCGGCCGCTTCGGGCTGCCCTGCCTCGGATCGCGCCTGCTCACCGGGGCCATCGAGCCGGAGACGGCGGCCGCGCTGACCGACCGCGAGGGCATCACGTTCGGCGAGGCGCTGGGCACCACCCCGGCCGGCCGGCTGCCCGGGCTGACCAGCCGGATCGGCGCGCTGATCGAGCTGCACATCGAGCAGGGCCGGGCCCTGGAGGTGCCGGTCGGCGTGGCCAGCGCCATCTGGCCGCACGGCCGCTGGCGGTTCGACTTCACCGGGCACGGCGACCACGCGGGCACGACCCGGATGGCCGACCGGCGCGACCCGATGCTGACCTTCGCCTACACGGTGCTGGCGGCGAACAAGGAGGCCCGGCTGTCCGGCGCGCACGCGACGGTGGCCCGGGTCGAGGTCGAGCCGAACGCCACCAACGCCATCCCGTCGCTGGTGCGCGGCTGGCTGGACGCGCGCGCGGCCGAGACGAACACGCTGGACGGCCTGGTCGAGGCCGTGATCAAGCGGGCCTACGACCGGGCGGCCCGCGACGGCGTCGAGGTGTCGGTGACGAACGAGTCGTTCAGCCAGGAGGTGTCCTTCGAGAAGTCGCTGGCCGCGCGCATCTCGGAGCTGCTGGGCCACGCGCCGATCCTGCCGACGGGCGCCGGCCACGACGCCGGCGTGCTGTCGGCGCACGTGCCGACGGCGATGCTCTTCGTGCGCAACCCGACCGGCGTCTCGCACTCGCCGGCCGAGCACGCCGAGGAGGCGGACTGCGTCGAGGGGATCCAGGCCCTGGCCCGGGTCCTGCTGGACCTGACATGACGGTCTATTTCGCCGCGCACGCCTGGCTCGGCGACCACCTCGCGCACGATGTCCACATCGAAGTCGCCGACGGCCGCTTCACCTCTTTGAGTTCCGGCAAATCGCCCGACGTCGTGCTGCCCGGACTCGTGGTGCCGGGCTTCGCCAACGCTCACTCGCACGCTTTTCATCGAGCCTTGCGAGGCCGTACGCACGGTGACGGCGGCAGCTTCTGGACCTGGCGCGACAAGATGTACGAGGTCGCGGCGCGCCTCGACCCGTCCTCGTACCTGGCGCTGGCCCGGGCCGTCTACGCCGAGATGGCGCTGGCCGGCATCACGGCCGTGGGCGAGTTCCACTATCTGCACCACGCTGCCGGCGGCGCCCGGTACGCCGACCCGAACGCCATGGGCCACGCGCTGATCACCGCCGCGGCCGAGGCCGGCATCCGGATCACTCTGCTCGACACGCTCTACCTCACGGCCGGCGTCGACGGCGCTCCCCTGCAAGGGGTGCAGCGCCGCTTCGGCGACGGCGACTTCGAGAGCTGGGCTTCGCGGGTGGCTGAGCTTTCCGGAGCCCCGCACGCCCTGGTCGGGGCGGCAGTCCATTCCGTACGAGCGGTGCCCGCCCCCGCGATCAGCGAGATGGCCACCTGGTCGTCCGGTCGTCCGGTCCATGTTCATCTCTCCGAACAACCGGCTGAGAACGAGCAGTGCCGGGCGGTCCACGGGTGCACGCCGACCGAGCTGCTGGACCGGCACGGGCTGCTCGGCGCGAACGTCACCGCGGTCCACGCCACCCACCTCACCGGACGCGACGTCAAGACGCTGGGCGGCAGCGGCACCGGAGTGTGCATGTGCCCCACCACCGAGCGGGACCTGGCCGACGGCATCGGCCCGGCCGGCGAGCTGGCCGCCCACGGCTGTCCGCTCAGCCTCGGCAGCGACGGCCACGCCGTGATCGACATGTTCGAGGAGATCCGCGGCCTGGAGATGAACGAGCGGGTGTCCCGGCTTCAGCGCGGCCGCTTCACCCCGGCCGGCCTGATGACCGCGGCCACCGCGCACACTTCCCTCGGCTGGGCCGACGCCGGCACCATCGCCGTCGGCAACCGGGCCGACCTGGTCTGCGTACGCCTCGACAGCGTCCGCACCGCCGGCACCGACCCGGCCCAGGCCCTCCTGGCCGCCACCGCCGCCGACATCACCCACGTGATCGCCGACGGCCGCCTGATCGTCGCCGACGGCCGCCACGTCACGATCGACGTCCCGCATGCCCTCAACACCGCGATCTCCGCCGTCCTACCCACCACCCGGCCTTCCTCCCCGCGCCCCGCCCGGCCTTCCTCCCTGCGCCCCTCCGCGGCCGCTCCGGCATCCGCCGCGCCCGGCTCAGCCCTACCCGAACCCGCCGCGCCCAGCTTCGCCGCGCCCGGCTTTGTCGCGCCCGAAGCGACCGCGCCCGAAGCGACCGCGACCCAAGCGACCGCGCCCGAAGCGGCCGCGGCCGAGCTCACCCCGCACGGCTCGGCCGCGCCGGAACCCGCCGCGCTCGAACCCGCGAGGCCCGCACCCGCCGCGCCCTCCTCCGGCGTGCCGTCCGGCGCGTCCACCGACGGCGGGACCGAGGGAGCCGAGTCGTGAGTCTGCTGATCGACAACATCGGGGAGCTTGTCACCAACGACGACGGGGACGGGATGCTCGGGCTTCGGCACGACGTCGCTCTGGTCGTCGACGGGGATCGCGTCGCCTGGATCGGGGCGCGCGAGCAGGCGCCGGCCGCCGACGAGCGGATCGACGCCGCCGGTGGGGCCGTTCTGCCGGGCTTCGTGGACAGTCACGCCCATCTGGTCTTCGCCGGGGACCGGGCCGCGGAGTTCGGCGCGCGGATGGCCGGCGAGCCGTACACCGGTGGCGGCATCCGGACGACAGTGGCCGCGACGAGGGCCGCGAGCGACGACGAGCTGCTGGCCAACGCGGCGCGGCTGGTCGCCGAGATGCGGCGGCAGGGCACCACGACCGTGGAGATCAAGAGCGGTTACGGGCTGAACGTGGCCGACGAGGCCCGTTCGCTGCGCCTGGCTCAGAACCTGACCGGCGAGACCACCTTCCTGGGCGCGCACGTCGTCCCGGCCGGGCACGACCCGGACGACTACGTCGCGCTGGTCAGCGGGGAGATGCTGGACGCCTGTGCCCCGTACAGCAAATGGGTCGATGTCTTCTGTGACCGCGGCGCCTTCGACGGTGACCAGGCGCGGGAGATCCTGACCGCCGGTATCAAGCGCGGCCTGCTGCCCCGCCTGCACGCGAACCAGCTGACCGCAGGGCCCGGTGTGCGACTCGCGGTCGAGCTGGGCGCCGCGAGCGCCGACCACTGCACGCACCTGAGCGACGCCGACGTGGCCGCCCTGGCCGGTTCCGCGACCGTCGCCACGCTGCTGCCCGGCGCCGAGTTCTCCACCCGGTCGCCGTATCCCGACGCGCGGCGGCTCATCGACGCCGGTGTCCGGGTCGCGCTGGCCACCGACTGCAACCCCGGATCGTCGTACACCAGCTCCATGCCCTTCTGTATCGCCCTGGCCGTCCGCGACATGCGGATGACCCCGGCCGAGGCGATCCACGCGGCGACCGCGGGCGGCGCGCACGCCCTGCGCCGCGACGACGTCGGCCGGCTGCGACCCGGCTCCAAGGCCGACCTGATGGTGCTCGACGCGCCGTCCCACCTGCACCTGGCCTACCGGCCCGGCGTACCCCTGATCAAGACCGTTCTGCACAACGGAGTGGCGCAATGACCGTCATCGTCCAGCCCACCGGCGTCACGCCGGCCGACGTCATCGCCGTGGCCCGCCACGACGCCCGCGTCGAGATCGCCCCCGAGACCGTCGCCGCGATGGAGACCAGCCGCGCGATCGTCGACCGGATCGAGGCGTCCGGCAAACCCGTCTACGGTGTGTCGACCGGCTTCGGCGCCCTGGCCAACACCCGGATCGAGCCGTCGCGCCGGGCCGAGCTCCAGCACGCGCTGATCCGCTCGCACGCGGCCGGTGTCGGCGCGCCCATGCCGCGCGAGGTCGTGCGGGCCATGATGTTGCTGCGCCTGCGGTCTCTGGCTCTGGGGCGTTCCGGTGTACGGCCGGTGCTCGCGCAGGGCCTGGCCGACCTGCTCAACCACGACATCACCCCGTGGGTGCCGGAGCACGGCTCGCTGGGCGCCTCGGGCGACCTGGCCCCGCTCGCCCACTGCGCGATCGTGCTGCTCGGCGAGGGCTGGGTGATCGGCAAGGACGGCGCCCGGCACTCGGCGGCCGAGGCGCTGCACGCGGCCGGCCTACGGCCGCTGGAGCTGGCCGCGAAGGAGGGCCTGGCCCTGATCAACGGCACCGACGGCATGCTCGGCATGCTGCTGCTGGCCATCGACGACGCGGCCCACCTGTTCACCATGGCCGACGTGACGGCGGCCCTGGCCATCGAGGCCATGCTCGGCTCGGAGCGCCCGTTCCTGCCCGAGCTGCACGAGATCCGCCCCCATCCGGGCCAGACGGCCTCGGCCGCCAACATCCTGCGCCTGCTCCAGAACTCGCCGATCATGGACTCGCACCGGGACGACCTGGCCCACGCGGTGCAGGACGCCTACTCGATGCGCTGCGCTCCCCAGGTCGCCGGCGCGGCCCGGGACACCCTCGATTTCGTGCGCCAGGTGGCCGCCCGCGAGCTCGTCTCGGTCGTCGACAACCCGGTGGTCCTCCCCGACGGCCGCGTCGAGTCGACCGGCAACTTCCACGGCGCCCCGCTCGGCTTCGCCGCCGACTTCCTGGCCATCGCCGCCGCCGAGGTGGGCGCGATCGCCGAACGCCGCGTCGACCGCCTGCTCGACGTGACCCGTTCCCGCGAGCTCCCGCCGTTCCTGTCCCCGGACGCCGGCGTCAACTCGGGCCTGATGATCGCCCAGTACACGGCGGCCGGCATCGTCGCCGAGAACCGCCGTCTGGCCGCCCCCGCCTCGGTCGATTCCCTGCCGACGAGCGGCATGCAGGAGGACCACGTCTCGATGGGCTGGGCCGCCACGAAGAAGCTCCGCACCGTCCTGGACAACCTGACGAGCCTGCTGGCGGTGGAATTGCTGTCGGCCGTACGGGGTCTGCAGCTGCGCCACCCGCTGACGCCTTCCCCGGCCGGCACGGCCGCCGTGGCCGCCCTGGCCCCCACCGCCGGCGCCCCCGGCCCCGACCTGTTCCTGGCCCCGGTCATGGAGGAGGCCCGCCGGATCGTCATGGACCGCGCCCTGCGAACCGAGATCGAGCGGAGCACCGGATCCCTGCTCTAGGTGGTGGTGTGGGGCCGCAACTTGAAGATCAGAATGCCGAGGTATTTGTTCATCCACTCCTGCTTGTGCGGGTAGCGGCGCGCGGCCTCCTCGGTGAGCCGGGGCTCGACGGTGGCCTCGATACAGAGTCCGGCCGCGCTGAACGTGTTGAGCAGGTCGGACATGGTGAAGGGGCGTTTGGTCAGGGCGATGTCCTTGTTCCAGCCGGTGCGGTAGGTGTAGTCGGCCCCGGAGAAGTACTCCTCGCCGAGCGTGGTCCCGTTCCGCTCGGTGCGTTCGACGGCGTACCGGATCGGCTGGGTCCTCGTCAGCAGGATGAAGCCGTCCCGGTTCAGCATCGCGCGCGCGGCCCGCAGCGTGCGCACCGGGTTCTCGGCATAACCGAAGGACTGCAGGAAAAGGACCCGGTCGAACGTACGCCCACGCAGTTGCGGCAGCGACTCCAGATGGGACAGGTCGCCCTGGATCAACTCAGCGCCGGCCGGTGGGTCCGAGACGAAGTTTCCCGCGATGTCCACCCCGGCCGACGCGACCGCGCCCGCGTGAACGAGCTCCGCCAGCTTGCCACCGTTGCCACAGCCCAGGTCGAGAATCGAGCGTCCCGTGACATCACCGAGGAGGTTCCGCTGGGCCGGCCACTCGACCAGCCGGTCCAGTGAATCTTCCCGAGCACGGGCGAGCTCGTAGTCCGCGGTGAGTTCCTGCCACGCGTGCCCCGCCGGCCGCCGATCGTCTGCCGTCATCTGCCGGAACCTCATTCCTCGATCTCGCCGGACCGGCTCATTCTGTCGGGGTCAGGGCGTCGATGAGGGCCTGGGTGAGCCACTGCTCGTACCGGGCCGGGCTCCAGCCACGGTCGACGACCAGCAGGTCGTACATCTCCGGTGAGATCAGAGCCCAGACCAGGTCGCGGCCGTGGTCGGTGGAGACGTCGGCGCGCAGACCGCCGGTGGCGGCGAGATGCTCGACGATGCCGGCCGCGCCGATGAGTCGTTCCCGCCCGGTTGTTTCCAGGAAGCCGGCCAGGTCGGGGTCGCCGCCCCGCGCGGCGGCCAGCAGCCGGGAGAGCAGCGGCCCGATGCGGGTGCCGATCGTCCGGGCCAGGGCGGCGTAGCGGGCCAGCTTCTCCTGCGGGGTGGCGGCGGCCAGGATCGCCTGGAATTCGGGGCGGTCCCGTATCGGCACCGGTTCGTCGTCGCCGGCCAGCGTGACGTCGTAGGTCTCCTTGAACAAGGCCGCTTTGGTCCGGAAGGCTTTCTGGACCGTCTCGGCGGACACGGCCGCGCGGGCGGCGACGTCGCGCATGGTGACCGCGTTCGGGCCGCGCGCGACGACCAGCTCCCGGGCGGCGTCGAGGATGGCGCGCCGGGTCAGGCGCGCCCGCTCGGCGCGCCGGCTGTTGTCGTATGCCCGACGATCGCTCATTGCCTACCACTCACTCGTATTCAATACCGTATGACAGTAACCGAATAGGAGGTACGCCATGACGACCGGCGACATCCACACCTGCGTCCGCTCCATGCAGCTGATGGCGTCCGGAGATCTCGACGAGTTGTCCGAGGTCGTTCACCCGGAGGCGGTCAACCGCGAGGCGCGCGACGAGCCGCCGGACTGCCGGGTCGCGGGACCGGCCGGCTTCGCCGCCACCGCACGATGGCTGCGGTCCGCCTTCGCCGATCTCACCTTCGAGGTGCACGAGGCGCTCGCCTCCGGCGACCTGGTCGTCGTGCACTGCACGATGTCCGGTCGGCAGGTGGGCCCCTTCGTCACCTACGACGAGCAGGGCCGAGTCGCCCAGGCGTTCCCGCCGACCGGACGCCGGATGGCGGTGACCCAGACGCACTGGCTCCGGATGCGCGACGGCCTCGTCGTCGAGCACTGGGCCAACCGCGACGATCTCGGTCAGGGCGTCCAACTGGGGTGGGTGCCACCGACACCGGTCTACCTGTGGCGGATGGCGCGCGCCCGGCGCCGAGCCGCCCGGGCGGCGTGATCACCGCAGCTCGGCTCGGGCTAGGCCGGGAGCTCCTTGGCGATGACCTTGGAAAGCTCGCGGAAAGCCTTGCCCCGGTGGCTGATCGCGTCCTTTTCGGCCGGGGTCAGTTCGGCGTTCGTCCTCGTCTGGCCGTCACCCAGGAAGATGGGGTCGTAGCCGAAGCCGCCCTCGCCGCGGCGGGCGCGGAGGATCTTGCCAGGCTGGCGGCCCTCGACCAGGTGCTCGCGGCCGTTCGGCAGGACCAGGGCGGCCGCGCAGACGAAGGCGCCGCCGCGCTGCTCGTCGGACACGTCGCTGATCTGGGCGAGCAGCAGGTCGAGGTTGGCGTTGTCGTCGCCGTGCACGCCGGACCAGCGGGCGCTGAAGACACCGGGCATGCCGTTGAGCGCGTCGACAGCGATGCCCGAGTCGTCGGCCACCGTGGGCAGCCCGGTGCGCTTCGCGCCCTCACGGGCCTTGATCAGCGCGTTCTCGCCGAAGGTGAGGCCGGTCTCGGGAACGTCGGGGTAGCCCTCGAAGTCGGCCAGGCCGACCAGCTGGACACGGTTGGTGCCCAGCGACTGGTCGAGGATGCGCTGAAGCTCCACGAGCTTCTTCTTGTTCGCCGTGGCGAGCAGCAGCCGGGCGCTCACGAGGCGAGCGCTTTCTGCTGGGCCGCGGCCAGATCGGCGCAGCCGGCCAGGGCCAGGTCGAGCAGGGCGTCCATCTGGTCGCGCCGGAACACGCCGTTCTCCCCCGTGCCCTGCACCTCGACGAAGTCGCCGTCGCCGGTGGCGACCACGTTCATGTCGACCTCGGCCGCGACGTCCTCGAGATACATCAGGTCGAGGCGGGGCTCGCCGTCGATGATGCCGACACTGACCGCCTGGATGGAGCGGTGCATCACGTTCTCCACCTTGCCGGCCAGGGACTTGCGGCCGGCCAGCCAGGTGACCGCGTCGTGCAGAGCCACGTACGCCCCCGTGATCGCGGCCGTGCGGGTGCCGCCGTCGGCCTGCAGGACGTCGCAGTCGAGCACGATCGAATTCTCCCCGAGGGCCTTCAGGTCGATGCTGGCCCGCAGGCTACGACCGATCAGGCGGGAGATCTCGTGGGTACGCCCGCCGACCTTGCCCTTGAGGCTCTCGCGGTCGCCGCGCGTGTTCGTCGCGCGGGGCAGCATCGCGTACTCCGCGGTGACCCAGCCCAGGCCGGAGCCTTTGCGCCACCGGGGAACACCCTCGGTGACGCTGGCCGTGCAGAGCACCCGGGTGTCGCCGAACTCGACGAGCACCGACCCCTCGGGGTGAATGCTCCATTTACGGGTGAGAGTGACCGGTCGCAGCTGGTCGGCCGCTCGGCCGTCGGGTCGTGCCATGCCCAAACCTTATGCGCAGCGGGCCGGGCGCGCCTCAGCCGCCCCGGCTCCTGTGGATAACTCAGCCGAACCAGCCGGTGAAGGCTTGGTCGGGCCGGGGGATGGCCGGGCGCAGCACCGCCGCCGGCCGCTGCCGGACCGACGGCACACCGGCGACCGCGACGTCGGGCAGGGCGCCGTGCGCGCGCAGGAAACCGTCCACCGCCGCCTGCCAGCCGAAGTGCTCGGCGCGGGCGCGGGCCGCGGCTCGCCGCTCGGCTTCCGGGCGCTCCAGCAGCGTGCGTACCCCGTTGGCGAAGGCCTCGGCCGTGCCCGGAACCGCGACACCGGCGTCGCCGACCACCTCAGGGAGCGCGCTCGACTCGTTGACCACGACCGGCGTGCCGCAGGCGAGCGCCTCGAGGGCGGCCAGGCCGAACGTCTCGACCGGCCCGGGGGCCACCACCACGTCGGCGCTGGCGAGCAGGGCGGCCATCGTCGCGCGGTCGCTGATGTGGCCGGCGAAGCGCACCGGCAGGCGCGCCGCGCGATAGGCCAGGGCGGCCCGCCGTACGCCGTCTCCGGCCACCGCGAGCACGGCCGGCACCTTGTCGTTGCGCAGCACCGCCAGCGCGTCCACGGCCAGCTCGGGCTTCTTCACGCCGGACAGCCGGCTGCAGAAGGCGACCAGCGTCTCGCCGGGCCGGGCGTAGCGGGCGCGGACCGTCTCGTCGGCGCGGCCGGGGTGGAAGGCGTCGAGGTCGACCCCGAGCGGCACCTCGATCAGGTTCGGCGCGCCGATCCGGCGGAACTCGGCCGCGGCGAACGAGGTGGTGCAGACGATCTGGTCGAAGAACTCGGAGGTACGCAGGTTGTACTTGTCGGCCAGCTGTTCGCGTTTGGGCATGCCCCAGACGCCGAGCAGGCCGGCCAGGCTCTCGTGCGACACCATGATCGAGCCGACACCGCGCTGCCGGGCCCAGCTGCCGGTCCAGCGCAGCGTGGTGCGGTCGGAGACCTCGATGCGGTCGGGCTCGAGGTCGTCGAGGAGCTTGGCCAGCTCGCGGCGGCCGGTCATGACCCGGTAGCCGCCGGTACGCGGCAGGGGGGCGCTGGGCAGCGTGATGACGCGGCCCTGACTGGTCATCTTGTCGGAGCGCTCGCGGCCCGGCACGATCAGCACGGCCTCGTGGCCGGCGAGCTGATAGCCCTCACCGAGGTTCCGGAGTGCGGTCCGCAGGCCACCCGTATGAGGGGTCACGAAGTTGGCCAGGCGAACGATGCGCATGCAACAACTCCAAGATCACGATCCGCTGGTGCTTCAGTCCCCCGGCTCAGAGATCGTAACGGGCACCTGGGCGCACGACCTCAACCGGTCCCGCAAATGCGGCCACGGCGGCATCCACAATAGATGCCTCCGAGACCCACGCGGGCACCAGATGGGTCAGCAACAGCCGGCCGACGTCCGCCTTGGTCGCCGCCTCACCCGCCTCGCGGCCGGTCAGGTGCAGGCCGGGAGGGTTGTCGACCCCGTCGGCGTAAGAAGCCTCACACAGAAAAAGATCTGCGCCGGCGGCGAGTCGCAGCAGCGGTTCGCACGGCGCCGTGTCCGAAGAGTAGGCGAGCACGCGCCCTCCGTGCTCGATGCGCACCCCGTACGTCTCCACCGGATGGTTGACCCGGTCGACGGTGACCGAGAACGGGCCGATCGGGAAAGTGCCGGGCTGCAGACCGTAGAACGTGTACACGTCGTCGATCGCCTCGTTCTCCTGGCTGTACGCCGAGGAGATCCGCTCGGCCGCGCCGAGCGGCGCGTAGACCGGCACCGGCGGCAGCGCCCCGGACGGGTCGTAGCGGCGCACCACGATGTACGTACAGGCGTCCAGGACGTGATCGCAGTGCAGATGTGTCAGGACGATGGCGTCGATCTTGTTCATGTCCGAGTAGCGCTGAAGAGCGGAGAGCGAACCCGAGCCGAAATCGATCAGCAGCCGGAAGCCCTCAGCCTCGACGAGGTAGGCGGAACAAGCCGACTCGGGGCCGGGAAAACTGCCGGCACAGCCGAGAACGGTCAGTCGCATGCGGGTCCCTCTGGCTCACACTGGGTCTTACACGCCCCGCCCGACCGGTCCGTGCTGGAGTCGTCAGACCAGTCAATCACGGAGCGAAGCGTACGCCGGGAGCTGCGCACCATGTAAACGTCTGATCGATTTGTCGCTAAATCGACAACGTACATCACACCGCCCGTGACCTCGGCCATTAACGCCATTCCCGTTACGTCCGGTGAGTCGTTCGCGTTGCACGAAGTGACGACTTCAACGGACGGAACAGGCGGAGGCAACACGTGACCACGGCCGAGAGGAGCCGCCCCACGCAGACCGAGGCGGCGGAGATCATGCCGTTCGGTGGCTGGGAGATTACACCGGCTCCGACCGGATTCGGGGACAACGAAACACTCTTTCGTTTTCCGGCACCGGATGATCCCGCGCCGGGCACCGCGCGATTGCTGATTCTGTCCCTGTACGCGACGGCACTGGGCCTGGCGGGCATCGGAGTGGGCGTGCGCGCATTCGTCACGGTGCTGGGCGGTGCCGATTTCTGGTACATGCCGGTGCTGACCCTTTTCGGACTGATCAGCGTCGGACTGGCGGTGGGCTCGTTCCTTTCGATCCACCGCCCGGTCCTCCCATGGCTGCTTCTTCTGGGCGCCACGGGACCACTCGCGATCGACGTGCTGATCGCCGCGCTGTATTAGGCCCAGAGCTGCCCGTCGAGGGCTTCTTCGGCGTCGTTCAGCGTGCCGCCGTAGGCGCCGGTCGACAGATATTTCCAGCCGCCGTCGCAGATCACGAAGGCGACGTCGGCCCGCTTGCCGTTCTTGACCGCGTCGTGGGCCACCGCCAGCGCCGCGTGCAGGATGGCGCCGCTGGAGAAGCCGGCGAAGATGCCCTCGACCTCGACGAGCTGACGGGTACGCAGCACGGCGTCGCGGGTGCCGACCGAGAAGCGGCGGTCGAGCACCGACGCGTCGTACAGCTCCGGCACGTAGCCCTCGTCGATGTTGCGCAGGCCGTACACCAGCTCGCCGTAGCGCGGCTCGGCCGCGACGATCTGGATGCCCTCGACCTTCTCCTTGAGGAACCGGCCGGTGCCCATCAGCGTGCCCGTGGTGCCCAGCCCGGCCACGAAGTGGGTGATCGTGGGCAGGTCCTGCAGCAGCTCGGGACCGGTGGTCTCGTAGTGGGCGCGGGCGTTGGCCGGGTTGCCGTACTGGAACAGCATCTTCCAGTCCGGGTGCTCGGCCGCGATCTGCTTGGCCGTGGCCACGGCCTGGTTCGAGCCGCCGGCGGCCGGCGAGAAGATGATCTCCGCGCCGTACATCCGCAGCAGCTGGACCCGCTCGGCCGACACGTTCTCGGGCATCACGCAGACCAGCCGGTAGCCCCGGAGCTTGGCCACCATGGCCAGCGCGATGCCGGTGTTGCCGCTGGTGGGCTCGAGGATCGTGTCGCCCGGGCGCAGGTGGCCGGACTCCTCGGCATCGCGCACCATGTACAGCGCCGGGCGGTCCTTGATGCTGCCGGTCGGGTTGTGGTCCTCGAGCTTGGCCCAAAGCCGCACCGGCGGCGCCCCCTCGGGCACCGCCGGTGACAGGCGGGGCAGGCCGACCAGCGGCGTGCCCCCGAGCGCGTCGAGGAGGCTCTCATAGCGAGCCATGACGACTACCTTCCGAGCAGCGCGGCGGCCGCGGCGAAGCCCAGGGCGCCACCGGCCACGGCCGGCAGGATGGTGATCGAGTCACCGTCGCTGAGCTTGGCGTCGAGCGCGCCCAGGAAGCGGACGTCCTCGTCATTGACGTAGATGTTGACGAACCGGTGCAGGTTGCCCTCGCCGGTGATCAGGCGGCCCTTGAGGCCGTTGTGCTTGGCGTCCAGGTCGTCGATCAGCTCGGTGAGGGTCGAGCCGGCACCCTCGACGGTCTTGGCGCCACCGGTGTAGCTGCGCAGGATGGTCGGAACGCGGACTTCGATAGCCATGACGGTGAATGCTCCAAAAGGAAGAACGAACTGAGGGCAGGGTCTTCACGTACGAATGTCGTCAGCGACACTCGTAGAAGACCGACACCGGGCTCTGCCCGAACATGTACGACTGCACAGCGCTCGCCATCACGCGTCTACCGTCGCATCCACGATGTTGATCTCTTCCTCGGTCACCACGCCGTCCACTATGCGGAACGACCGGATCTCCTCCGAGTCCGGCTCGCGGGTGGAGACGAGAAGATAATGCGCACCGGGCTCGCCGGCGAAGGAGATGTCCGTCCGCGACGGATAGGCCTCGGTCGCCGTGTGCGAGTGGTAGATGACCACCGGCTCCTCGTCGTTGTCGTCCATCTCGCGCCAGACGCGCAGCTGCTCCATGGAGTCGAACTCGTAGAACGTCATCGAGCGGGCCGCGTTGTCCATCGGGATGAGCCGCGCCGGCCGGTCGCTGCCGATCGGACCGGCGACCACGCCGCAGGCCTCGTCCGGGTGGTCCCGGCGGGCATGGGCGACGATCGCGTCGACGATCGCGCTGTCGATGGTCAGCACGTCGTTCACATTACCGTGAGATTTCGCCGCCCCGAGCGTGGCGGGGCTCACTCTATCTCCGGCAGCGCGTTCAGCAGCGACTCCTGGAGGTAGCCCAGGTACGCGTACACGCTGAGCTGGAAGACACGGCTGGAGCCGGGGTCGCGGACGACGGCCGTTTCCAGCTCCTCGCTCAGATCGGTGTCGGCCCTGATGTCGAGCCGGGTCCCCATGGCCAGCCGCGCGTCGTTGATGGCGCGCAGCCAGGCCTCGGCGGCCTCACCGTCGAGGCGTACCTCTCCCTCGCCCTCGTCGGGCAGAGCCGCGAGAATCGCGCCGGCCTGATCGATCTTGCCGGTTTTGAGTTCGCCCTCGGTGTAGAGGCGGAACTCGGCCGAATCGTCCGGACGGTCCGGATAGATATCGGGGAACAGGCGCGAGACCACGGGGTCGCCGTGATCCATGCCGTCGGTCAGCAGACCGACCACCTCACCGGCGACCTTGCGCAAGACGCGCACCTCGTCGACCGCGAACGTGGCCACACACTGGCTGCCGTTGCGTCGGAACATCTGCCCTCTCCCGCGGTGTTCAGGACCGGTCGACCGTGGCCCAGAGGCCGTAACCGTGCAACTGGTTGGCGTCCATCTCCATGCGCTCGCGCGCACCGATGCTCACCACCGCCTTGCCTTTCGTGTGCACGTCAAGCATCAGAGCTTCGGCCTTTTCCTTGCTGTAACCGAAGAGCTTCTGAAAAACCCAGGTCACGTACGACATGAGGTTGACCGGATCGTCCCAGACGATGGTCACCCACGGCCGGTCGTCTTCCGGTGCTTCTTGGATCTCCGGCGTCTCGACGGGAGCAACCTGAGGCAACGCCATGCCCCCCATGTTGCCACCGGTTTTGCCGCATCGGTGAACCGGAACGCCGAACCGCAGGTCAGCGGGCAGTTCGTAAGGGGCCGTCCGGCGCAATAGGGTGGGTGTGTGAACTCCTTCGCCCCCGCGCTGCTCACCGATCAGTACGAGCTGACCATGGTCAGCGCCGCGCTCAAGGACGGCACCGCCGACCGGCCGTGCGTCTTCGAGGTCTTCGCGCGGCGACTGCCGGGCGGGCGGCGGTACGGCGTGGTCGCCGGCACCGGCCGCCTGGTCGAGCTGATCCGCGACTTCCGCTTCAGCGAGGCCGAGGTCGGCTTCCTGCGCGAGGCGGGCATCGTCGACGAGACCACGGCCGAGTGGCTGCGGAGCTACCGCTTCAGCGGCGACATCGACGGGTACGCGGAGGGCGAGCTCTTCTTCCCCGGCTCGCCGATCATGACCGTCTCCGGCACGTTCGCCGAGTGCGTGGTCCTCGAGACGCTCATCCTGTCGGTGCTCAACCACGACTCGGCCATCGCCTCGGCGGCCGCCCGCATGGTCACGGCGGCCCGGGGCCGGCCGATCATCGAGATGGGTTCCCGGCGTACGCACGAGGACAGCGCCGTGGCGGCGGCCCGCGCGGCCTACCTGGCCGGTTTCGCCTCGACGTCCAACCTCGCGGCCGGCGCCCGGTACGGCATCCCGACCACCGGCACCTCGGCCCACGCGTTCACCCTGCTGCACGACGACGAGCCGGCGGCGTTCGCCTCACAGGTTGCCGCCCTCGGCAAGAACACCACGCTGCTGGTCGACACGTACGACATCGCCCAGGGCATCCGCAACGCGATCGCGGTGGCCGGCCCCGACCTGCGGGCGGTCCGGATCGACTCGGGCGACCTGTCGGTGCTCGCGCAGCACTCCCGCGAGCTCCTCGACTCGCTGGGCGCCACCGAGACCAAGATCGTCGTCTCGGGCGACATGGACGAGTACGCGATCGCCGCCCTGGCCGCCGAGCCGGTCGACATGTACGGCGCCGGCACGGCGGTGGTCACCGGCTCCGGCGCGCCGACCGCGGGCCTGGTCTACAAGCTGGTCGAGGTCGAGGGCCGCCCGGTGGTCAAGCGCTCGGAGAACAAGGCGACCGTCGGCGGCCGCAAGACCGCGGTCCGGCGGCACAAGCCGACCGGCACGGCCACCGAAGAGATCATCGTGTCCCAGGGTGTGCCCGATCATGCCCCGAACGACCGGCTTCTCCAGCGCCCGATCGTCGCCGCCGGCGAGATCGTCGAGCAGCCGGCGTTGCGGGAATCCCGTGAACATCTGCGGCAGTGCCTGATCTCGATACCGTGGGAGGGTCTGAAGCTGTCGGCCGGCGACCCGGCCATTCCGGTCACCATCGTGGGGGTCCCGTGACACGCGCGCTGATCATCGTCGACGTCCAGAACGATTTCTGCGAGGGCGGCTCGCTCGCCGTCGGCGGCGGCGCCGCCGTGGCCAAGGGCATCTCGCTGGTGCTGCGCAAGGCGGGCGCCCGGTGGGACCACGTGGTCGCCACCAAGGACTGGCACATCGACCCCGGCAACCACTTCAGCGACCACCCCGACTACCACGACACCTGGCCGGCACACTGCGTGGTCGGCTCGGACGGCGCCGAGTTCCACCCGGAACTGAGCACCGACCGCATCGAGGCGGTCTTCCACAAGGGCGAACACAAGGCGGCGTACTCCGGCTTCGAGGGGCACACCGAGACCGGGGAGACCCTGGCCGACTGGCTGCGCTCACGCGGCGTCACCGAGGTCGAGCTCGTCGGCATCGCCACCGACCATTGCGTACGGGCGACCGCGCTCGACGCCAAGGCGGAGGGCTTCGACACGACTGTGCTGCTCGAACTGACCGCCGGCGTCGCCGAGGGCACCACGGCGTCGGCCCTGGAAGAGATGCGTTCGGCGCGGATTGAGACGACGGGCACACCGGTCGTCTCGGCGTGATTGTCGTACCCCCGGGGCAGTATGTGTCCCGGAGGTCAGGACCCACATGCTGCTCAAGCCTTACCGCGAGACGCTCGCCCTGCCCGGCATCAAGTCGTTGCTGGCGGTGGCGACCCTCGCGCGCATTCCCATCGCCGCCGGCGCCGTCACCCTCACCCTGCACGTGGTCAACGACCTGGGGCGGGGCTACGGCGCGGCCGGCCTGATCGGCGCCGCCTTCACGATCGGCGGCTCGGTCGGCGCCCCGGTGATGGGTCGGCTCATCGACCGGCGCGGCCTGCGGCTGGTCCTGGTGCTGACCACTGTCGCCGAGGTCCTGTTCTGGACGCTGGCCCAGGCCGTGCCGTTCCCGGTGCTGCTGGTCATCGCGGTGATCGGCGGCTTCCTGGCGCTGCCGGCGTTCTCGGTGGCCCGCCAGGCGATCGCGGCGATGACACCGGAGTCCCAGCGGCTGCCGGCCTTCGCCCTCGACTCGATCACCACCGAGCTGAGCTTCATGACCGGCCCCGCCCTGGGCGTGCTGATCGCCACGAGCGCCGGCGCCCGCTGGGCGATGCTGGCCATCGGCGCCGGCATCCTGGTCTCCGGCGTCGGCCTGTGGCTGCTCAACCCACCGGTCCGGGCCGCACACGAGGCGTCGATCGGCTCCGGCGCGCGGGTACCCCGCCGCAGCTGGCTGACCCCGCGCTTCGTCGCCATCCTGGCCATCACCTCGGCCGCCACCCTGGTGCTGGCCGGCACCGACGTGGCGGTGGTGGCCGTCCTGCGCGAGAACGGCGAACTGGGCTACGCCGGCCTGGTGATGACGCTGTGGGCGTTCTTCTCCCTGCTGGGCGGTTTCGCCTACGGCACGATCCGCCGTGGCCTGCCCCCGATCGCCCTGCTGACCCCGATGGCGGTGGCCACGGCGGTGGTCAGCCTGGGCTCCTCCCACTGGTGGCTGCTGGCCCTGCTCCTGCTGCCGGCCGGCGCCCTGTGCGCTCCTCTGATCACCTCCAGCGCCGACGCGGTGAGCCGTATGACCCCCGCCGCCGCCCGAGGCGAGGCCATGGGTTTGCACAACTCAGCCCTCACGGTCGGCGTAGCCTGCGGCGGCCCGTTGGCCGGCCTGGCCGCCGACACTCTCTCCCCACCGTGGGGCTTCGTCGCCGTCGGCGGCCTGGGCGTCCTGATCGCCCTCCTGGTCCTCCCGGCCGAGCTCCGCCACCGCCGCACGCCCTCTTCGACCGCCACCATCCCCCAGCAGGACACCCCCACCCCTCCCGCAGCCGATCCGGCCCTCGGCGACCTCCCCGACACCCTCGCCTCGGGCTACGCCGGCCCGGCCGACGACCTCCGCACCCCCTCCACCCGCCCCTGATCACCCTCCCTCGCCCCGCCTGCCGACCCCACCAAGCCCCGTCGCCGCATCCCTGACCGTTCACCCTCACCGCGCCGTGCCGCGCCGCCGCGCGGCCCGCCGCCTCGCCGTGCCGCCGCGCCGCCCACCGTCCCGCCCGCCGCCGTGCCGCGCCGCCCGTCCGCCGCCGCCGTGCCGCGCCGCCCCGCACCATGCCGCGCCGCCCGCACCGCACCGCACCGTGCCGTGCCGCCCACCGCACCGTGCCGTCCCGCCCGCCGCCCGCTGCCGCGCCGCCCGCCGCACGGTGCGGTGCCGTGCCGCCGCCGCACCGCACCGTGCCGCCCGCCATCCCGCCCGCCGCCGCGCCATGCCGCGCCGCCCCGTCCGTCGCCGCCCGCTGCCCGCTGCCCGCTGCCCGCTGCCGCCCCGTCCGACGCCGCCCGCCGCCCGCCGCCCGCTGCCCGCTGCCCGCCGCCCGCCGCCCGCCGCCCGCTGCCCGCCGCCCGCTGCCCGCTGCCCGCCGCCCGCTGCCCGCCGGACGCCCTTCGGCGCGATCGGCGGCGTAGCCGACGAGGCTGTAGTGGCGTGAGTCACCAAAGACGCGTGAGAGATTTTCTTATACGGTCCTGAGTTGTACATACGTACAAGTCGGGAGTGTCGTCGTGCCGTACCTCTTCCTGCTGCTCGCCATCTCCTCCGAGGTCGCCGCGACCAGCATGCTCAAGACGACCGACGGCTTCACCCGGCTCTGGCCGACGCTGGCCTGCCTGTCCGGCTACGCGTTCTCGTTCCTGATGCTCGCCCTGACCGTCCGCGACCTGCCGGTAGGCATCGTCTACGCCGTCTGGTCAGCCGTCGGCACAGCCGCCATCGTCGCCATCGGCGCGGCGTTCCTCGGCGAGCCCCTGACAGTGCCCAAAGTGATCGGCGTGAGCCTGATCATCGCCGGCGTCGTCATCGTCAACCTGAGCGGTGCCCATTGACCGCCCCGCCAGCCAACGGCGCGAACTCGAGCCCGGCCGGGGCTCGGCGGCGAACGCAGCGGGCCCGGGATCCCGAAGCTCGTCGGCGCACGCTCGCGACGGCAGCCCTGGAGGTCATCGCCGAGGTGGGGATCGGGCGGACCACTCACCGCGCCGTGGCCGCGCGGGCCGGGCTTCCGCTCGGGTCGACCACCTACTACTTCCCGACCTTGGACGATCTGATCGCGGCCGGGCTTCAGAAAGCCGCCGCTGACCTGCAGCGCGATCTCGACCTGTGGGGCGCGCGCCTGCGCGGGGCCGAGGACCTGCCGAACGCGCTGGCCGAACTCATCGCCGACTATCTCGCCGATCGTCAGCGGGCCCAGATCGAGTGCGAGCTGTACGTGGCCGCGGGCCGCGATGCCGCGCTGCGGCCGCTCGCTCTGGCCTGGCTGAACGGGCTGCGGGAGATCCTTGAGCCCCATCTGGGCGGGGCCGCCGCCAGTGACCTGATCGCCCTGGTCGACGGGGTCATGCTGCAGGCTCTGATCACCGGGCGGGACGTCGACACCCGAGCCCTCAGCGCCACCATCCGACGCCTGGCCGCCACCTAGGGATCAGTCGGTGGGCAGGACCAGGAAGTCGGTGACGAAACTGGTGATCTCGCCGCCGGCGGCGAGGCCCACGTAGGTCGGATAGACGCCGTCGCCCCAGCCGGTGCTGACCGAGATGACGTTGGCTCCGGTGGGCTGGTCGGTGACGCCGCCCAGCGCGCTCGGCGGCGGCGGAAGCTCGTCGGCGATGAAGACCCGCTCGTAGTCGTCGTACGTCCAGTCGCGCAGCGCCCGCACCGCCACCTCGTCGGCCAGTGCGCCGGCGCCCGCCTCGACCTTATAGCCGAAGAAACCGTCGTCCGGCAGGTCCGCCGTGTCCTGGCCGGGGATCAGCGCCATCTCCCACCGGACCGCCGGCCGGTCGTCGATCACGAGCTCCAGCGCCGCCGTACGCGTCTGGGGAAGCCCTCGCTCCGGCCTGATCATCGCCACCCATGCCCGCAACGCATAGATCCCGGGCGTGACCCCGGTGGTGAACGGCTCGGCATCCTCCACGCCGAGCAGAGGGTCGCACCCGACGACCCGGCCGCTCGGGAGGACGACGTTTTCCAAGGTCTGGGTTCCCATGACGTACGCCGAACCGCCGCCCCGGAAAGAAGCCCCCTCCACCAGGAGCGCGGAAAGATCCGGCAGGTAGCTCATGCCCCCTTCTCCCACACCGGCACCGGCGCCAGACCGGCCTCCGCCCGCGCCCGATCGGTGAGCTCCTGCACGAGCGCGGTCTTGGCCGCCGCATAGTCACCGGGATGGACCCCGGCCGCCGCCAGCTCCTTCTTGAACCGCCCGTAGCGCTCCGCCTCGGACGGATGCCTCCGCAGATAGTCCCGCAGGAGCCGCTGATTGCGCGTGGGCCAGGAGTCGGCGGTGACCACGTGCAGGAGGTGACTGCGGGCCGGGCCGTCGAATCGGACGTAGAGCAGCCGGTCGGTCATCCCGTTGTCGTGCGGCCGGTATCCGAGTTCCGCCAGCTTCCCCGCCCGCGAACCGACAGGTTCCAGCCGTGGCGCGGCGGCCATGAGGTCGATGGTCGGCTTGGCCGCCATCCCGGGTACGGAAGTCGACCCGATGTGCTCGATCTCGGTGACCACCCCAGCCAGCACCGGCCGCAGCTCCGCGATCGCGGCCGCCGCCTGCCCCGGCCACCCCGGGTCGTAGTCAACGATCACCGTGCCATCGTCCCTCACACCCGCACGCGCGGGACAGCGCGAAGAGGGGGTGGGTGGAAGGCGGAGTAGCTTGGGGCGCCGCTGATGGTCAGTTCGGGCGGGCGTAGCAGGGGACGTACTCCTGGCCGGTCAGGGACTGGATGGCGGCCATCAGGGTGTCGGTGAGGCGGCGGATGTCGGTGGGGGTTTCGGCGAGTACCGGGATCGGTGGGCCGAACGTGACGCTGACCGGGTGGCGGCGAGGGAGGCGGCGGCCCGGTGGCCGTAGGTGGCCGGTGCCGCGGATGCCGACCGGGATGATCGGTACGCCGGCCTGCTGGGCCAGGCGGACCGCGCCGGTGCGGCCGCGGTAGAGGCGGCCGTCCGGGGAGCGGGTCCCCTCCGGGAAGATCGCCACCAGGCCACCTTCCTTCAGTACGGGGATGGCGCCGTCGAAGGCGGTCAGCACCGCGCGCCCGCCGCCGCGCTCCACCGGGATCGCGCCCATGCCGGTGACCACTCGGCGGGTCAGGCCGCCGCGGGGGCCGCTGCCCCGGAAGTACTCGGCTTTGGCCCAGAAGGCGATGTGCCGGGGCGTGAGCACCCCCAGGAACACCTGGTCGCCGATCGAAAGGTGGTTGGGGGCCAGGATCGCGCCGCCGGTCGCGGGGAGATGGTCGAGCCCGCCGACCGTGGGGCGCCAGGTCGCCCGGAGATATCCGCCGAGCGCGCGGTGGGCCAGTGCGTAGAGGGGTGGGGCACCGTTCATGTCGTCGCCTCCGGAGCCGGGCCGAGGTGGGCGGTGAGAGCGGCCTCGAGCAGCGCCCCGGGATCGGTCGCGCCGGTGGCCAGCGTGAGGCTTCCCCAGTTCCACAGCTCGGCGAGGCCGTGCAGGCTGGCCCACAGCGCCCCCGCCACGATCTCCGGTGGCGACGACGACGGGGGCGCGGCCTGGGCGACGAGATCGGTGAGCAGTCGGAAGAGTGGCAGGCTCTTTTCCCGTAAGCGCAGGTGGCCGCTCTCGAGGATGTCGTGGCGGAACATCAGCTCGTAGCGGCCGCGCCGCTCGACGGCGAAGTCGAGGTAGACGCGGGCCAGCACGCCGAGGCGGGCGCGCGGGGCGGCCGGGCCGGTGGCCAGGGCGGCCTCGGCCCGCGCGGCCAGGTCGGTGAAGCCCTCGCGGGCGATCGCCGACAGCAGCTCGAGGTGGGTCGGGAAGTGCCGGCGGGGCGCGCCGTGCGACACCCCGGCCCGGCGGGCGATCTCGCGCAGCGACAGGGCGCCCAGGCCCTCGCTGTCCAGCAGCTCACCACCGACCTCGACGAGCCGCGCCCGCAAATCCATAGACACTGTCTACCAGAGCGGCGTAGACAGTGTCTACGCCTGGGCATGAAAAAGCCCGCCTCCACGGGCGGGCTTCTTCAATCAGTGCTTCTTGTTGTCTGTGTCCTCGTTGTAGGTGGCTCCCCCGTCTGACTCCTTGGTCAGCGGACGGGCCCCACCCTCGGGCGGACCGGCGATCGACTGCTCGCCGGCGGCCAGCTCCGGGAACTTCGCGTCGAAGGCCGGACGCTCGGAGCGGATCCGCGGCATGCGGTCGAAGTTCCGCAGCGGCGGCGGCGACGAGGTGGCCCACTCCAGCGAGTTGCCGTGACCCCACGGGTCGTCCACGGTGACCAGCTGGCCGACCTTGTAGGACTTCCAGCAGTTGTAGATGAACGGCAGCGTGGACAGACCCAGCACGAACGACCCGATGGTCGAGAACGTGTTCAGGAAGGTGAACCCGTCCGACGGCAGGTAGTCCGCGTACCGCCGCGGCATGCCCTCGGTGCCCAGCCAGTGCTGGACCAGGAAGGTGCCGTGGAAGCCCAGGAAGGTCAGCCAGAAGTGGACCTTGCCGAGGCGGTCGTCCAGCATCCGCCCGAACATCTTCGGGAACCAGAAGTAGATGCCGGAGAACACCGCGAACACGATCGTGCCGAAGAGCACGTAGTGGAAGTGCGCGATCACGAAGTACGAGTCGGAGACGTGGAAGTCGATCGGCGGGGAGGCCAGCAGCACGCCGGACAGGCCACCGAAGAGGAACGTCACCAGGAAGCCGATCGCGAACATCATCGGCGTCTCGAAGCTGATCTGGCCCCGCCACATCGTGCCGATCCACACGAAGAACTTCATGCCGGTCGGTACGGCGATGAGGAAGCTCAGGAAGCTGAAGAACGGCAGCAGAACCTGGCCGGTGACGAACATGTGGTGCGCCCACACCGACATCGACAGCGCCGCGATCAGCAGCGTCGCCGCCACCAGGCCCTTGTAGCCGAAGACCGGCTTGCGGCTGAAGACCGGGATGACCTCGGTGATGATGCCGAAGAACGGCAGCGCCACGATGTACACCTCGGGGTGGCCGAAGAACCAGAACAGGTGCTGCCAGAGCATGGGCCCGCCGGTCTGCACGTCGAAGACGTGCGCACCGAGGACACGGTCGGCGGCCAGCGCGAACAGCGCGGCGGCCAGGAACGGGAAGACCATGATGACCAGCAGGCTGGTGACCAGGATGTTCCACGTCATGATCGGCATGCGGAACATGGTCATGCCGGGCGCGCGCAGGGTCAGGATCGTGGTGATCAGGTTGACACCACCGAGGATGGTGCCCAGGCCGGACAGGGCCAGGCCGACCACCCACATGTTGCCGCCGATGCCCGGCGAGTGCAGCGAGTCGCTCAGCGGCGTGTAGGCGAACCAGCCGAAGTCGGCCGCGCCTCCCGGCGTGATGAACCCGCTGATCGTGATGGTGCCGCCGAACAGGTAGAGCCAGTAGGCGAACGCGTTCAGACGCGGGAAGGCCACATCGGGCGCACCGATCTGGATCGGCACCACGAAGTTGGCGAACGCGAACACGATCGGCGTCGCGAAGAACAGCAGCATGATCGTGCCGTGCATCGTGAACAGCTGGTTGTACTGCTCGGGCGAGAGCAACTGCATGCCCGGGCGAGCCAGCTCGGTACGCATCAGCAGCGCCATCAGGCCGCCGAGCATGTAGAACACGAAGGCCGTGATCATGTACATGATCCCGATCTGCTTCGCATCCGTCGTGCGCAGGATCCGGGCGAATGCCGAACCCTTGACCTGCCGCCGGACCGGGTATGGCCGGGTCACGATCGGCTTAGGCGCAACGGTCGTCACGAATAGCCTCCGTTGTCTCGTACGTCCCACTCAGTGCGCCCATAGTGAAAGGCGTACCTCGCAGGCAGAATAGTCCCCCACTGACCTCCCGCGGGCGCGGGGTGACCAAAGAGGTCTTCTAGATCAGGCGGGCGATACCAGCGGGCGGTAGTGGTCGGTGAAGATCCGCAGGCCGCGCCTGCGCAGCATCGGATCACGCAGCGCGGGCGGGACATCGCGGGTCCGGTCGCGCTCGCGGGTGCGGTCACGCACCGACTCACACCGGGGACGGCGTCGATTTTCGTACGCCGTGAGGGCGGTCGCGACGTCACCGGAGGAAGCGCGAAGCTCCTCGCCGAGCACGACCGCGTCCTCGAACGACATGGCCGCGCCCTGAGCGAGCGTCGGGGCGGTGGCGTGCGCCGCGTCACCGACGAGCAGGACAGGGCCACGTGACCAGCTTGGCAGAACAACCTCGTCGGTGCGGGCGACCTGGATCTTTTCGATGGCGTCGAGAATGGCCGGCACCGGGCCGCCGAACGTGCCGAACAGCTCCCGCAGGTGGGCCTTGGGGTCCTCCGGGTTGGGCGAGTCGGGCGCGGTCTCGTCGGCGTAGCAGTAGATCTTGCGGCCGCCCATCGGCATGGCGACGAACGAGGACCGGCGCCCGAGCAGGGCGGTCCAGTCGCTCAGCGGCGGGCCGCCGGTGACCACCGAGCGGTAGACGATCTGCCCGGTGGGGTCGGCCGCGGCGCCCAGCCCGGCCTTGGCCCGGATCGTCGAGCGCCGGCCGTCGGCCCCGACGACCAGGTCGTACTCCGCGACGCTGCCGTCTCCGAACTCGACCTTGGCGGTCCCGTCGAAGATCTCCAGGTCGCGCACGGCCGTGTCGTACCGCACCTCGCCGCCGACGCCGGTGAGCAGCACCTGCTGGAGGTCGGCCCGCGACAGCGCCCGCGACTCGCCCACGCCGGCCCAGAGCCCGGCCACGTCCATCTCGAACAGCTCGCGGCCGCGGGCGTCGAGGAAGACCTGCCGGAAGATCAGATCGCCCAGCGGCCTCAGCGGCGCGTCCAGCCCCAGCTGGCGCAGGGCACGCGAGGCGTTGCCGGGAAGATAGATGCCGGCGCCGGGCAGCATGGTCGCCGGCAGTTCCTCCACCACGTCCGGCCGGAAGCCGGCCAGCCGCAGGGCCCGAGCGGCGGCGAGCCCGGCGATTCCGGCGCCCACCACGAGGATGCGCAACGTCATCGCAGCACTGCCTCCCACCGGTCGGACACGCGTTGGAGCCAAGACACTACCCCGCGCCACGGATGGGGGGAAACCCGCGATCATCGACGCGTCCGAATTGTTGGTCAGGCTCGCCATGCCGCCAACCCTGGCACAGGCGTATGACAAATGACATCGGTGTATTTTCGGTCACCGCGGGAAAAAATAAGGGCATGACGGATCGCCTGGCGGAGTACCGGAACAAGCGGGACGCCCGGCGCACGCCGGAGCCCATCCCGCGGCAGGCCGGACGGAGCACGAAGGACGCGAACCGCTTCGTCATCCAGCAGCATCACGCGCGCAGCCTGCATTGGGACGTCCGGCTCGAGCGCGACGGCGTGCTGGTCTCCTTCGCCGTACCCCGTGGCCTGCCCAAGGAGCAGGCCCGCAACAACCTGGCCAAGCACACCGAGGACCACCCGCTGGAATACCTGGCCTTCTCCGGCGAGATCCCGGCCGGCGAGTACGGCGGCGGCCGGATGACCATCTTCGACCAGGGCACGTACGAGGCCGACAAGTGGCGCGACGACGAGATAGGTGTGACCTTTCACGGCGACCGCACGAACGGGCGGTACGTCTTCTTCCAGACCGGCGGCAACGACTGGATGGTCCGCCGGATGGACCCGCCCGAGCCCGGCTGGGAGTCCATGCCGGACGAGGTGGAGCCGATGCTGCCGGTTCCGGCGGCCACGCTGCCGTCCGACGACGCCGACTGGGGCTACGAACTCGCGTGGGGCGGCCGGCGCGTCCAGGTGTACGTCTCCGGGGGACGCGTACGGCTGATGGCCGACACCGACGTGACCAGCTGGTATCCGGAGATCAGGGGTCTCGGCCCGGCGCTGGCGCCGGTCGAGGCCGTCCTCGACGGCGAGATCGTGGCGTTCGACGGCCCGCGCCCCTCCCCCGACCTGCTGGCCCGGCGCAAAGCGCCGAAGGACTCGGCGGCGGCGAGGCGGGCGGCGGAGCGGACGCCGGTGCATTTATTGGTGTACGACCTTCTGTGGCTCGACGGGCACAGCACGCTCGAGCTCGTGCGGTACGCGGAACGTCGCGAACTGCTGGAGGGCCTGTCGATCGCCGGCGACCACTGGCAGACGCCGCCCTACTTCCCCGGCGGCGGCGAGTTCGCGCTGGAGACGGCCCGCGCCCAGGGCCTGGACGGGATCGTCGCCAAGCGGCTCGACTCGCCGTACCTCCCGGGCCGGCGAAGCCGTCTCTGGCTTTCCGTTATCGCGCGCTGATCGGCCCGTCTCCCTGTCGTGTCGAACACGACGATCCCCCAGCCGCCCCGGCGTCACCGGCGCCGGCCCGGCCGCACCGTCATCGCCCTCGGCGCCGGCGTGGCCGTGGTCGCGGTCGCCGTCTCCGTGGCCGCGATCTCGCTCACCAACCGCGGCACCACGTCACTTGTAGCGGCCGCGCCTTCCTCTTCACCAGCGCCGTCCCCCACGACCCACCGGCCGACGTCCGCCTTCCCAGCCGCGTCGGCCCCCGCCCCCGCGTCGGCGTCGGCGTCGGCGTCGGCGTCGGCCAATCCCGCCGCGACGACCCCGTCGGCGCCCACGAAGCAGCAGCAGGCCCCGGCCAAGCCCGGCTGGATCAACGTCGACCCCGCGGTCTGGCAGGCGCAGGTCGACGCGTACCGCAATCGCAAGATCGATCCTGTCCCGGCCGGCGTCGGGAACCTGCCCGAGTTCCGCGCCGACTGCCAGTACAGCCACCGGCTGCCCGACGACCCGATCGTCCTGCCCGGCCTGCGCGGCGCCTCACACATGCACTCGTTCGTGGGCAACAAGGCGGTCGACGCCGACACGACCGCCGGCGACCTGCAGAAGTTCACGGCCACCACATGCAAGCCGGTGCAGGACCATTCGGCGTACTGGGTGCCGACCCTGTACGACAACGCGACGAACAAGCCCGTCGAGACGACCGGCTTCCGGGTGTACTACCGCTCGCTGCGCGACAGCTCCGAGGGCGTGATGCCGCTCCCCAACGGCCTGCGCATGGTGGCCGGCGACGCCAAGAAGAAGGTGCCCACCCCGCGCGGCGCCCAGGGCCAGTTCTACTGCGCCTTCTACGGCCCCGGCGACCTGGACGGCATCGCCCGCAGCACCAACGGCAACTGGCCGATCTGCGGCGGCGACGCCACCCTGCACTTCATGCTCCAGTTCCCCGACTGCTGGGACGGCGAGCACCTGGACAGCCCCAACCACAGGGACCACGTCACCTTCGGCACCGGCCAGGGCTGCCCGTCCACCCACCCGGTCCGCATCCCGGCCATAACCTTCGACATCCAGTACGGCGTCAAGGGCACCCCCGCCGGCTACTACCTCTCCTCCGACAAGGACGTGAAGAGCGCTTCCTCCATGCACGGCGACGCTTTCGTCATGTGGGACCAGGACGCCATGAACAAGCGCACCAAGAACTGCATCCTCCAACGCCGCACCTGCGACAACTTCGGCTACCTCGACTGAGGTCTCGCACTCGGCGTCCGTGAACCGGGTGCGAACAGGGGGTTCCCTTCAGGCGGAGGGCCGGTGACCCGATAGGGGTTTACCGGCGTCTGGAGCGGAAAGGTCTTCTGATTAGATGCACCCCGACCACCCCTGCCAGCACCTGTGACTGAGATGTCTGCCGAACTCTGGAACTCCGCCGCCGGCGTCCTCGAGACGAACTGGGCCGGCGATCACATGGTCCCCTCCCGCCGCCTCTACCCCCACCAGTGGAGCTGGGACGCCGCCTTCATCGCGGTCGGTCTGGCCTACGTCAACCCCACCCGTGCCTGGCGGGATCTGCGCAGCCTGTTCGAGGCTCAGTGGCCGGACGGGCGGGTGCCGCACATCGTCTTCGACCCAGCCATGGCCGAGGCCGACTACTTCCCGGGGCCGGCTTTCTGGGGGGTTCCCGCGTACGGCTCCCGGCCCGCTCACGGCAGCACCGGCATCGTCCAGCCGCCGCTGCACGCGGTCGCGGCGTGGGAGGTCTACCGGCGGGCCGCCGCGCACGGCGCCGCCGCCTCGCAGCAGGCCCGGGCCGAGCTGGAGTGGCTCTATCCGCGGCTGGTCGCCCAGCAGGAGTACCTGACCGACCGCCGTGATCTCGGCGGGGGCGGCCTGGCCAGCATCGTGCATTCGTGGGAGTCGGGGCTGGACAACAGCCCGGCCTGGGACGACGCGATGGCCAACGTGCCGGCCGACCTGTCGCTGCTCAACGTCTACCGCCGCCGGGACCTGGCCGTGTCGGACGCCTCGCACCGGCCCACCGACACCGACTACGCGCGATATGTGGGCCTGGTGCTCAGCTACCGGGCCGCCGACTATTCGGACACCGATCTGCTGGCGCGGCACGCTTTCGCGGTCGAGTGCCCGTCGTTCAACGCCATTCTCGGCGCCGCCGAGCTGTCCCTGGCCCAGATCGCCGGGGTTCTCGGGCACACCGGCGCGGCCGGCGCGCACCGGGAGCGGGCCCAGCGGATCACCTCGGCCATCGTGTCGCGGCTGTGGAACCCGGACACCGGCATGTTCCACGCGCGGGACACGCACACCGGCAAGCTGACCCCGGCCCGCTGTGTCAGCGGTCTGGTGCCGCTGATGCTCCCGGATCTGCCCGCCGGCCAGGTGGAGGGCGTGCTCGCGGCCATGCGCTCGGAGCGGTTCGGCCTGCCGGTGACGAGCTACGACCGTACGGCCGCGGATTTTGACGTCTTGCGGTATTGGCGCGGCCCGGTCTGGATCAACGTGAACTGGCTGCTGCGCCGGGGTCTGCTCGTGCACGGCCGCCGGGACGAGGCGGAGGATCTGCGCGCCGCCATGGTGCGGCTCGTGCACCGCAACGGCCACTTCGAGTACTTCCACCCGGAGACGGGCGAGGGCCTGGGGGCGCCCTGTTTCAGCTGGACGGCCGCCCTGGCCCTCGACCTGCTCGCCGACCGTTCCGTACCGGCGTACGCGAAAGCGGCTTAGAACAAGACGACCGAGCGGAGCACGCCGCCGGTGTGCATCTTCTTGAACGCGGCCTCGACGTCGCCCAAGCCGATCTCCTCGGTCACGAAGGCGTCCAGGTCGAGCCGTCCCTGCAGGTAGAGCTCGGTGAGCATGGGGAAGTCCCGGCTGGGCAGGCAGTCGCCGTACCAGCTGGACTTCAGCGCGCCGCCACGGCCGAAGACCTCGAGCAACGGCAGTTCGATCTTCATGTCCGGGGTCGGCACGCCGACCAGGACCACGGTGCCGGCCAGGTCGCGGGCATAAAAGGCGGTCTCGTACGTCTCGGGACGCCCGACCGCCTCGATCACCACGTCGGCGCCGAAGCCGCCGGTCAGTTCCTTCACCGCCTCGACCACGTCGGTGCCGCGGGCGTTGATGGTGTGGGTGGCGCCGAAGCCCTTGGCCCACTCCAGTTTCTGCTCGTCGGTGTCGATCGCGATGATCGTGGTGGCGCCGGCCAGCGCCGCACCGGCCACCGCGCCGTCGCCGACCCCGCCGCAGCCGATCACGGCGACCGAGTCGCCGCGGGTGACGCCGCCCGTGTTCACGGCCGCGCCGATGCCGGCCATCACACCGCAGCCGAGCAGGCCGACCGCCGCCGGACGCGCCCGCGGGTCGACCTTTGTGCACTGTCCGGCCGCGACCAGCGTCTTCTCCACGAACGCGCCGATGCCCAGGGCCGGTGAGAGTTCGGTGCCGTCGGTGAGGGTCATCTTCTGGGTGGCGTTGTGGGTGGCGAAGCAGTACCACGGCTTGCCCTTGCGGCAGGCCCGGCACTGGCCGCAGACGGCACGCCAGTTGAGCACCACGAAGTCGCCCGGGGCGACCTCGGTGACGCCGGCGCCGACCGACTCGACCACTCCCGCCGCCTCGTGGCCGAGCAGGAACGGGAAGTCGTCGTTGATACCGCCCTCGCGATAGTGCAGATCTGTGTGGCAGACGCCGCACGCCTGGATTTTGACCACTGCCTCGCCCGGTCCCGGGTCGGGAATGACGATGGTGGTCAACTCGACCGGAGCACCTTTGCCTCGGGCGATGACGCCCTGCACTCGCTGACTCATCGCCCCAGCGTAGGACGGGCCGCGCCGGACGTCAGCGGCTCGTCGAGCAATGCGGCGGCGACCTTGGCCAGTTGCCGCACCTGCGTCGGGGTCAGACGATCGAAAACCAATTGTTGTACGGCCTCGACGTGCCCCGGCGCGGTCTCGGCGACCTTCGCGTATCCCTCGTCGGTGAGCACCGCGATCTGGACGCGGCCGTCGTCGGGGTCGCGCTCGCGGTGAACCCAGCCCTGCCCTTCGAGGCGGGCCACGACGTGCGACAGGCGGGAGAGGGAGGCGCTGACCGACTTGGCCAGGCGGCTCATGGCGAGCCGGCGGCCGGGCTGCTCGGACAGGTAGACCAGCACGATGTAACCCATGTGGGTGAGGCCGGCGTCGCGCTGAAGCTGGGCCTCGAGCGCCGCGGGAACTCTGATCAGCACCTCGACGAAGCGGCGCCACGTCTGCTGCTGCTCGTCGCTCAACCATCGCGGCGCGGGCTCTGTCATGCAGAGAGGTTAGTAGCGCGACGCGCTCAGGTCACGATCCGGGTCAATACATCGACGCTCGGCTCTGGCTTGGGTACGCTGCGCGGATACTTTGCTCTCACCGGCACGATGCCGGGACCGGCTGGCTGGGGGGCCACGGCCGGTCCCGGTGTCGTGTTACTTCTGCGGCGGCTCGTCCTTGCCCTGCTCCTCGAGGCGGTCCGCCTCCTCCTTCGTCTTGTGCACCGCGCCGTCGGCGTGCTCCGGCGGGCCGTAGACGGTGTAGAGGACCAGCGGGTTCGGGCCGGTGTTGAGGAAGTTGTGCTTGTGACCGGCCGGGACCACGACAAGGTCGCCCTGGGCGACGTTGCGGGTCTGCCCCGAGACGATGGCCTTGCCGGTGCCGCTGACGAAGGTGAGGATCTGGTCCACCTCGTGGACCTCCTCGCCGATCTCGCCGTCCGGCGGAATCGTCATGATGACCAGCTGCGTGTGCTTACCGGTCCACAGGACCCGGCGGAAGTCCGGGCTCTTCTCGGCTACGGTGGCGATCGTGAAGTGCTCCATGAGGGCCATGTACCCCGCTCAGGGCGTAGGCAATCGGCCTTCCACGACCGGCGCGGGCCGGCCGATCAGATAGCCCTGCACGTAATCGACGCCGAGCTCGCGGAGCAGGCGCAGGGTCGGCTCGTCCTGCACGAACTCGGCCACCGTGTGGATCCCGTACGCCTGGCAGACCTGGACCAACGCGCGTACCAGAACCTGGTCCTGGGGATTCTCCACCAGATCGACCACGTACTCACCGTCGATCTTCACGAGGTCGATGGGGAAGATCCGCAGGTAGCGGAACGACGCGTAGCCGGAGCCGAAGTCGTCGAGGGCGAGCTCGCAGCCGAGGTCGCGGATCCGGTCGGCGAAGCGGCGGGCCTCGCTCAGGTTGCCGATCAGCGCGGTCTCGGTGATCTCGAAGGTGAGCTGTTCGGGCTTGACCCGGTACTGCTGGATGAGCCGTTCGACCTCGTCGGTGAGCCGCGGATCGCCGACCGAGCGGCCGGACAGGTTGATCTGCAGGCAGGTCGAGGGCTGCTCGGCGGCGAGCTGCATGGCCCGCTCGACCACCCACAGGTCGATGTCGAAGACCGCGTCGAGACGTTCGGCCGTGTCCAGCACCTGGATCGGCGACTGCGGGCCGTCCGCCTCGTCGAGGACCCGTAGCAGCAGCTCGTGCCGGGTCACCGTGTTGGTCTGCAGGTCGAGGATGGGCTGGGCGTAGAGGGTGAACCGGTCGGTGTCGAGGGCGTCGGCGACCCGGCTGCGGTAGTTGCCCTGCCGGTCGCGGGCCGGCACCGGATGGGCCACGTGGGTGAGCGGCCGGTCGGCGTCGCGCGACTGCCGCCACGCCTGCTCGGCGTCGATCAGCAGCTCGTGGCTGCCCGCGTCACCGTCCGGGGTGAACCGGACCAGGCCGCCCCACGCCTCGGCCCGCAGCCAGGTGTCGGTGAGCACGAAGGTCTGTGAGCGCAGCGCCTGCACCAGCAGCTCGGCCTCGCGCCGGGCCATCGGCCACGACGTGCCGGCCAGCAGCAGCGCGATCTCGTTGGGGCCGACCCGGCCGAGCAGCGCGCCCTCCTGCACGACGCCCTCCAGCACGCGGGCGGCCCGGTGCAGGAGATCGGCGTTGCGCTCGGGGCGGCTTCCGCTTTCCGGTTGTACGCGGATGACCAGCACCGCTCCGCCGCCCCGGCGCAGCGCCCGGTCGATCTCGTCCGCGAAGCGGGCGCGGGTGAGCAGGCCGGTCGCCGGGTCGGGCTCGATCAGCGAGTCCTGCACGGTCTCGCCCCGGCGGGCCAGGCGGGCCATCTCGCGGCGGGCCCGTTCCCGGGCCGAGACATCGGTCACCGTGCAGCGGATGCCGCGGACCGTGCCGTCGGGGCTCTTCACCGGTTCGATGCCGCAGTCGACGTCGAACCAGCCGCCGTCGGAGCGCATGAGGCGCAGGGTGGTGCGCACGGTCGTACCGCTGGTCCAGGCCGAGGTGATCGCACCGAGAGCCCGCGCGTGGTCGTCGCGGTGCACATAGCGCACAAGGACCTTGCGGCTGACCTCGTCCTGCGCCGGCGGGTGGCCGAGCATCGCCCGCAGCGCGGCCGACCAGACGATGCGGTCGCCGTTGGCCGTGTACGAGAACCAGGCCGAACGCGGGTCGTCGTCGGCGGGCGGGCGCTGTTCCGGAAGCCTCGGCGGGGCATGCCGGTGCTCATCCGGTGCCACCATCGCGCCCGCCACCTCCCCCGGCGTCTCCCGAACCCCCTGACTATTACGACCCGTCACGGGGTCGAGATAACAGGGGACGCCCGCCCAAATGTTTTGCGCGGCTTGCCAACAAAATCACGAGCTGCTGGTTCTCGCCCGATCAGAGTAGGGAATTAGCCGATCGGTTGACCACTGCGCTGAGTGATTATCGCGGGCGAAGACCGTCGATTCCATGACAGACAGTCACTACGTGTGCCGATCGTGGAACCTACCGCGATTCCTACCCGTCCGAGCCGACTGGCATGCACGCTACGCGCTTCGAGGGATGCACCGCGTAACTAGATCCGTTAAGGATGGATATGGTGGCCCTCGAGGGTTGTTCGCGACCTACCTCGAGCCCCGATCAGCCGCCGGCTCCGCACCCGGCGCTCCACCGTCGCGAACAACCCTCGATCGGAACCTAGTGAGCAAGTGAGGCAGAGGCAGGGCATGGGCATCATTCGGAACATGCAGCGGGTGCACGCCACGCAGGCGGCGGCCGAGCATCGCGCCAACACCGCCGCGGCGCAGCAGCGCGACCTGATCCGGCGCAATGCCGACCTGGCCATCGCGGCCGCGCAGCAGGCCGCCTCCGACACCGACCGGCAGCGGGAACGCCGCCGGCTCTACATCGAGGCGCGCAACGCCGACGCCGCCGCGGCCAACGCCGAGATCCGGGCCCGGCTCAGCGACCTGGACCGGCTGCTGCTCTCCACGCTGGACGTCGACGACCACATCGACCTCGAGATCTTCAAGAAGCCCGTGGTCGTGCCGCCGTTCGACCCGGGACCGCTCGGCCGGCCGGCGCCGGAGCCCCGCTGGGACAGCTTCGTGCCGCCACCCCAGCGCGGCGTCGGCAAGATCCTGGGCGGCGACCGGGTGCGCCAGCAGCAGACGGCCAGTGCCCGGCGTGCGTACGAGGACGCGCGGGCCCGGTGGGCCGAGGCCGAACAGCGGCGCCGGCGGCAGTTGCAGGCCCGGCGCCGGCAGTACGAGGAGACCGTCCGCAAGCACCAGGAGCAGATGGCCGCCTACAACGCCGAAGTGGACCGGTTCGCGACGGCGGTGGCCGGCGCCGACCCGGCGTCGGTGGTCGAGTACTTCGCGATGGTGCTGGGCAACTCGGTCTACCCGGACGACTTCCCGCAGCACTTCCGCCTGGCCTACCTGCCGAAGCAGAAGCACCTGCTGATCGAGTACCACCTGCCGCCGATCGAGGTGGTGCCGATCGTCAAGGAGTACCGCTACGACCGCACCCGCGACGACTTGACCGCCGTCCCCCGTGACGAGGGCGAGATCCGCAGCCGGTACGTGGAGGTGATCGCCCGGGTCACCCTGCGCACGATCCACGAGATCATCGAGGCCGACCGGGGCGGCCTGGTCCAGCAGGTGTCGTTCAACGGCATCGTGGACAGCATCGACAAGCGCACCGGCCAGTTCGTCCGGCCGTGCCTGGTCTCGCTGAAAACGGACCGGGAGACGTTCGCCGCGATCAAGTTGCGCCGGGTCGACCCGGTGGCCTGCGTGAAACACCTGGAGGGCGCGCTGTCGCCCAGCCCCGACGAGCTGGCCGGCATCTCCCCGAAAATCGACTTCGACCGCGACGCCGACCGCGACTTCACCGAGGAGTTCAACGTCCTGGCCGAGATCGACGAACGGCCGAACCTGGTCACCCTGCCCGACGCGGCCTGGGAACAGCAGCTGGCCGACCTGTTCGGCGTGATGGGCCTGCAGATGGGCACGCCCACCCGGACGGGCGCCGGCACTCGCTGGCTCTGCACCGACCCCCGCCCGATCTTCGGCGGCCCGGTGGTCATCTTCGCGACCCGCGGCCCGGCCGCCGGCTCGGCCGCGGTGCACGCCCTGGCCGGGGCGGTGAGCGCGGCCGGCGCCACCAAGGGCATCCTGGTCTCGCTGGGCGGCATCGAGCCCGAGGCGTACGAGGCCCTGGCCGGCCGCCCCCTGGAACTGATCGACGGCCCGGCCCTGGTCACCCTCCTGTCGAACTACTGCCGGGTGAAGGCCCGCATCGAACTGACCGAAACCGTCACAGCGTGAGTGACCCGACCCGGTGCGGCCCCGGCCGCGACACCATCCGGTAGCTCCCACCGAGTCGGCGGTCCGGCCCTCGCGGCATATCCCGGCGAGCGGCGGGTACAGCGAGGCCATGGTGTTCCGCCGCCGCTGGGCCCTCGTGCGAGGGCTACGGATCCACGACGTCGCGGCGGAGGACGCTCCCGGCACCCCGGTCGTCTTCGTGCACGGCCTCGCCGTCTCGCACCGCTACCTCATGCCCACCGCGCGAGCCCTCGCGCCCCGGCATCCCGTCGTGGTACCGGACCTGCCCGGCTTCGGCCACAGCGACAAGCCGGCCCACGCGTACGACGTAGGCGAGCACGCCGACCACCTGGCCGCCTGGCTGAAGGCCCGCGACCTGGGCCCGGTGGCCCTGGTCGGCCACTCCTTCGGCGCCGAGGTGGCCGCGCGGCTCGCCGCCGACCACCCCGGCCTGGTCACCGGCCTGGTCCTGGCCGGCCCGACGACAGACCCACGCGCCCGCAGCCGCCGCGCCCTGATCGGCCGCTGGCTGCTGGACACGCTGGTCGAGGCCCCGTGGCAGGCCCCGATCCTGGCCCACGACGTCGCCGACGCCAAGCCTTGGCGCGTCCTGGCCACGGTCGGCCACTCGGTCCGCAACGAGGTCGAGAAGGACCTGCTCCGCCTACCCGTGTCCCCGCTGGTCCTGGGCGGCTCCCTGGACACGGTGGCTCCCCTGACCTGGCGCACCGCCGTAGCCGAGATGACCGCCGGCACATCGGTGACCATCCCCGGCGCCGCCCACAACGCCCTGACCACCTCCCCGCGCCGCGCCGCCACAGCCATCGCCGCCTACCTGTCCCAGCACTGACCGGCCCACGCGCGCACCCCCAGCACCCGGCCCGCCAACTCACCGTCGGCCGGACCCGCGCCGCCGGTGGAGCGGGTCGTCAGCAGATCGCGCGGATCAGGCGGGCCAGGGCATCCTCGTCGGCGGGATCGGCGGGATCGCTGGGCTCGTACTCGGTGATTCCCAGGCCGGCGAGCGGGAAGCGGTCGGTCAAGGCCCGAACCGCCGTGGCCAGCTGGCGCGGGGTGACGCCGTCCGGGGCCGGGCGGCCGACCGATGAGAAGGTGGACGGGTCGAGCACGTCCAGGTCGATGTGGACGTAGACGGCCCGCGCTCCGGCGGCCGCGACCACCGCGGGCAGGTCGTCGAGGGCCGCCATCGCCACGGAGTTGTCGGAAATGTACTCCCTTTCCGATGGGTCCAGGGCTCGCACTCCGGCCAGCACCACCTGCGACGGCCGCAGGGTCCGCCGGGGTTTCAGGTCGGCCGGGCCCTCGCCGAGCAGAGTGCGCAGCACCATCCCGTGGAACGCGCCCGACGTCGACGACTCGGGCGTGTTGAGGTCGCCGTGGGCGTCGAACCACACCACCACGAGCCCGTCGCCGTGCCTTTCCAGCGCCGCCTCGATCGGCGCCAGCTCGACCCCGCAGTCGCCACCCGCCGTGATCATTGGCGGGTCGGTGACCGCGGCCCGGATCGCCGCCAGGTTGTCCGCCAGGGAGCCGGCCACCGGCACCCGGACCCGCCGGTGGCCCGGGATCATCCGGGCCAGCGCGGCCGCCCCCTCGGCCAGCCGGGCCGCGGTCGGCGAGCCGGAGCCCTGCCACTGTCCCACTTCGAGGACCGTGCGGCGCGGCGGCGGCACGATGCCGAGCTCGTCGGCACGCTGCCACACCGGGCTCATCGCCGCCTCCGGTTCGCGGGCGTAGATGCTGCCCCGGATACGCACGAAGACGCAGTTGCCGACCCGCTCCAGCACCGCTTGCCGGCGCATGTCGCTCTCCCACTGTTCCGGCCCGTGGTAGGCGTCCCCGTCGCACTCGATCGCCAGGCGGCGGCCGTCCGGGGCGTTCAGCACGAAGTCGATGCGGTAGGCCCCGATCCGGAACTGCGGGATGGGCCGGAACCCGCGCGCCAGCAGCCGCTTGAGCACGTCGCGTTCGAAGTCGCTCTCGCAGCGTCCGGCCAGGTCGGCCGCTTCCTCGGCCGGTGTCAGATTGAGCGCGTACGACAGGAGCAGCCCCCGCGCGTCGTCGGCGAGCAGCGACCCCGGCCGTACCGAATGGAAGATCCACAACTGGTCGCGGGCCCGGGACGCGGCGACGTTGATCCGGCGGTGGTACTCCCGCTTGGTGAAGGCCGCGATCCGCGGGTCGTTGTCGGAGACCACCATGGACACCAGCACCACGTCGCGTTCGTCGCCCTGGAACGTGTACGCGTCGCCGACCCGCAATCGCCGCGCCTGGATCTCGTCCTCGCCGATCTCCGCGCGCAGCCGGCTCAGCAGGTAGGTCGCCTGGCCACTCGTGCTCAGCAGTGAGATCACGCCGAGCGTGCGTCCCGCGTACGCCGGGTCCCGCACGATCGCCGCCACCTGGTCGACCAGCGCCCCTGCCTCGGACATGTTGACGTCGCCGAAGCCGGACAGCGGCTGCCGTACCCCGTCGGGCAGGAAGACCGTGCGGATCGGGGCCAGCGACGGGCGGTCCGCCCGCAGCGGCATGATCTTGCCGTCGTAGTAGTGGCGGGACGAGAACTCGATGATCTGCGGTACGCAGCGGAAGTGCTCGGTGAGCAGGATCCGCTCCGGCGAGCGCCGCACCGCGTGGTCGTAGAGCGACGACTCCGGGTCGAAATGCTCGGCCGACGGCACGTCGCCGAGATGGCTGTGGATCAGGCCGCCGACCGTGCCCACGAAGCCCAGTTGCGGCCCGATCTGCTGGTCGTCGCCGACCACGACGGCCCGCTCGGCCAGCGACAGCACCGGCAGCGCGAACAGGTCGGCCTGCGACGCCTCGTCGACGATCACCACGTCGAACCGGGCGCCGCCGGCGAACTGCTCGATGGCGCGGTCGACCGACATGACCCAGACCGGCACGGCGTCGACCGCCTGCTCCATGGCCCGCTGCGCGTGCGCCTGCCAGGCCGCCGCCGTACGCCCGGTCCCCTTGCCGATCTTGCGGAGGGCGGTCGTCCAGTCGGCCAGGGCCGCCCGCCGCCGGTCGTCCAGGCTGCGCGACACCTCGAGCCAGGCCGACGCCACCACCAGCTCGGCCGTCCGCCGCCGGATCTTCTCGCGGGCGCTCTCCACCCGCTTGGCCAGCACGGCCGGGTCGACGCTGCCGATCACCTCGTCGAACCAGGTCTGCGCCCGCCGCCACTGCCAGGCGTCCAGGCAGGCCTGGCCGGAGACCGCCGGCACCCGGCCGGCCTCGATGGACGCCGCCCACAGGGGCGCCGCCGGCCGGAGCCGGTCGCGCAACACGGCGTACGTCTCGGCCTCGGGCCGCAACGCCGCCAACCGGCGCACCTCGGCCAGCTCCGCGTCCCAGCCCTCCAGCGTCACCCACGCCTCGGCGAGCGGTTTCCACGGCGTGACCCGCTCGGCGATCTCCCGGCGTCGCCGGTCGAGCGCGTCCATCTCGGCCACCGCGCCCGCCGCGTCGAGCAGTTCCGCGACCTCGGCCAGCCGCGCCGAATCGAGTTCGAGCTCCCGCTGGGGCACGAGCCGGCCCAGGCGCTCGGCCAGCACCGGCCAGTGGCGCACGTCCCAGTCCAGCGACTGCCCGGCCTCGGCCAGCAGCGATCCCGCCCAGATCTCCGGGTCGCCGGCCGGGGCCGGGATCGCCAGCCGGCCGATCCACTCCGTCCACAGGCCACCGAGCCGCTGCCGGGCCCGCTGCCGCCGGACCCACGCGACCGCCACGTCGACGTCCTCGACGGTGCGCAGGGGCTCGCCGTCGACCCGGACCTCGTCGGCCAGCCGGTAGAGCCCGGCCTGGAGCAGCCGGCTCAGGCCTCGGCCGCCCGCGAACCGCTGCCGGATCTCGTCGAGCTGGGCCAGCAGCCTTTTCGGCTCGGCCGCCCACGGTCCGGGCACGGTCACCGGGTGGCCGGCCAGCGTGCGGGTGAGCGTGGCCAGCTCGGCGAGCAGCGCCTCGGTCGCGCCGACGTGATCGGCCCAGACCGTGCGCCAGTGCGGGTCGTTGAGCAGGCGCCCCAGCCGGTCGGTCCAGGAGCCCTCACGGCGGCGCAGCCACGTCAGCGCGTTGTGCAGGCCGGAGCGTACGGCGGCGAGGTCCTCACCCCGTACGGACTGAAGGTCGAGACCGGCCGACGCCAAGCGCGACACGCGCTCGGCGAGCGAGTCCCGCGACGCCCGCGCCGAGGCCGCCTCGGCGGCCTCGGGAAGGTCACTCACCACGGGCAGAGGCCGCAACGCCGCCCGCCGATCCGCGGGCGAGACACGCGCGGCCGTTTCCAGCAGCGCCTGGAACTCGGCGCCGTCCAGCGGCGGCGGCTCGCCGACCGGATCGGGGATGCCGCTGCGGGTGGCGGCCCGTTCCCGCAGCCAGGCGCCCACCTCGACCGGGGTGAGCGGGGCGCCGTCGATCGGGTACGTGACGGCCTCGTTCTCGGCGATCGCCCGCAGGCCGCCGAGGGCCGTGGCCAGCTCACGCTCGGCCTCCTCGAGCAGCCTGGTCAGCCGCTCGACCCGGCGCGCCTCGGCGTCGCGGTCCAGGGTGGCAGCCCGGTCGGCCAGCTCACGGGCGGCCAGCTGGAGCTGGACGAGCTGATCGGTGGTGCGCCCGAGCACGGCCAGGCAGAGCGCCCGAATCTCCTCGGGAAGGCCGTCCCGGAGCACCCGCAGCGGGTCCTCCTTCTGCGCCACGACGAGCACCCGCTTGCCGTTGGCCATCAGGTGGCAGATCAGGTTGCGGATGGTGTGGGTCTTGCCCGTGCCGGGCGGGCCCTGGACGGCGACGTTGCGATGCTGGGCCAGGCGGCGGGCGATCGACTCCTGCGCCTCGTTGGTGGGCAACGGCATGAGCAGGCGCTCGCCGACCCGGTGCCAGCTGTCCGGCTGGTCGTCGGGCATCCGCAGCTTGCTCGGCTCATGGGCCACGATGGCGGCCAGCGCCCCCACACTCGCGGTGTCGCCGGCCAGCAACCGGTTGCGCAGGTTTTCCAGGAAGCCGCGCAGGAGCCGCTGCTTGGGGCGCGCGAACAGGACCCCGACGTCGCTGACATGCGGCTGGTCGGTCTCCTCGGAGGTGATCAGGCGGTCGTAGCCGAGGCGGCCCAGCGCCCGTTCGAACAGCTCGCGCCGCTCCAGGTCGTTCCAGAGATCGACCTCGAGCGTGCCGGCCGGCCCGGCCAGGCCGAGGAGCTGGCCCAGGTAGCGCTCGTCGAGGCCGGCCAGGGCGTCGGTCTGCAGGCGGGCGGGCCCGGCGGGCGACACGGTGACCAGGGAGCGGTCGGGCTCGTACTCGATCAGCACCGGCGTGGCGACCAGCGGGTAGCGGACCCGCTCGCCGTTGACGACGGTCTCGAGCAGGCCGTGCCCCCAGACCAGCTCGGTGGTGGCCGCTGTCATGTCGATCTGGTGCATCAGGTCGAACAGCCGCCGGTGCAGCGCGCGGGTCTTCTCGGCCTCGGCCGTCGCCTCCGCCCAGGGCCGCCAGACCTGGTCACGCCAGGTCTCGAAGTCGTCGCCGGCCTCCTGGACGGGGGTCGGCTCCTCGCCGGCCGTGACGTCGCCACGGAGACGCCGGCGCAGGGCCGCCGGCACCGCGACGGGCGGCGGCAGCGGCGGCAGGCCGACGCGCAACCACGACGTGTCGTCCCCGGCCGGGCCGGCCTGGCAGGCCGGATGATCGGGCAGGGCGTCGAGACGGAACGCGTCGGCGGGCACCACCCGCGCGGGCCGATCCATCTGGGCGCGGACGGCGAGCAGATAGTCGGCGACCGCGACGGCCCTGTCCCGGATCGTCGTGGGCGACTCGAGCTGCTCGGACATCCTCCGAAGTCTAGGACGCCCGGGCCCGCGCGCCCCCTGAGCGCGCCCACAACCGCTACTGTGACCACCGCTGATCTTGGAGTGGAGCGTGGCACCGTGAATGACCCTCATGACAACCCCTCTCCGGAAGACCCCTCTACTAACAAGACGCCTTCGGACGAGCCGTCCGCTTACAACGGGCCGCAGATTCCCCGGCATCCCGTGCCGCCGGGCTACGGGCCCCTCCCGGGCCAGCAGCCGCCGCCGGCCTATAACCCGCCGCCCGCCTACAACCCGCCGCCGGCCTGGACCAAGGGCGCCCGGGCCGCCTACCACGCCGGCCCGTACGACCCGCTCGTCAGCGGCGACTACAGCGGCTGGTGGCAGCGCGGCATCGCCCTGGTGCGCACGCTGTGGAAGCCGATGGCGCTGGTGCAGCTCACGCTCAACGGCCCGCTGCTGGTCCTGGGCGGCCTCGCCGCCGTACCGGTCACCTTCAACGGGCTCTCCGACGACGGGTGGATCGACGACCCGGCCGTCGTCCTGCCCGTCGCCATCCCGATCGTGCTGATCGCGGTCCTGGCCAGCCTGGTCGTCCAGCTGGCCACGGTGGAGATCGCCCTGCAGCACGTGACCGGCCGCCCGGTCTCCGTGGGCGCCGCCCTGCTGACCGGCCTGCGCCGGCTGCTCGCGTTCATCGGGTGGGGCATCCCGGCCGGGCTTCTCATCGCGCTCGGCGCGATCGCCTGCCTGCTCCCCGGCCTGTACGTCGCGGCCGCGATGATCACGCTGCCGGTGCTCGTGCTGGTGGAACGCGGCGGCATCATCGGCCGCGCCTTCAACCTCTTCCACGCCGACTTCGGCGCCTCGGCGGGCCGGGTCGCCACCATCTTCGCCGTGCAGTTCGCGCTCGGCGGGGCCGAGGGCGTCGTCGGCATCGTCGCCGGGCTCGATCCGACCGGGGTGACCAGCATCGCGGTGTCGGTCCTGTTCGCGATCGCCAGTGGCGTCTTCCTCGCGCCGTTCCTGCTCACCACGTACGCCGACCAGCGCGCCCGCCTCGAGCCGTTCACGACGGCCCAGCTCGTGTCCTAGGCCTCTTCAGGGTCGCGGCCGACAGCGGACCGGCCGCCGTCCACCGGGATGATCGCGCCGCTGATGAAGGCGGCCTGATCGGAGAGGAGGAACGCCACCGCGTCGGCGACCTCCTCGGGGCGGCCCATCCGGCCGAGCGGCCGCAGCAGGCGGATCTCGCCGTCGAACGCCTCCCGCCCCTGATCGGACAGACCGGCCAGATAGGACGCCGACCTCTCGGTGGCTATCGATCCCAGGGCCAGGGCGTTCACCCGTACGCCGGAAGGACCGTAATCGACCGCGAGCGCACGCGTCAGTCCCTCGACGGCGGCCTTGGCCGTCGCGTACGCGAAAGCGCCCCGCACCGGGCGTTGTCCCTGATGGGACGAGATGTTGACGATGGCGCCACCGTCGCCGCGGGCCAGGAAGGCGCGCAGCGCGGCCGCGCAGCCGGTCAGCACCGGATCGACGTTACGGGCGATCAGCGCGCTCATCTCGGCCGCCGGCGTCTCGTGCAGCCAGGCGCCGGCGAAGATCGGCACGATCCCGGTGTCGCCGGTGGCCCAGCTCAGCGCCCCCGCTTCGAACTCGGACCGCGACGGTTGCTACGGCCGATGCCGGCGTCCACCTAGCTCATGGCCCCTTCACATAGAGAGAGCGCCCGATGGGCGCTCTCTCCGACGACTCAGGGGAACTGCATGCGACGTGGGCGGGGGATGACGGGGGGAGGAAGGGGCAGGTCGTCGAGGTGGCTCCAGTTGAGCGAGCCGTTGTCGGTCGACTTGACCTCGCCGAGGCAGGCCCGGAGCAGACCCAGGTTGGGCGCGCCCGCGTACCCCGCGATGATCACCTCGGGTTTCGGCTCGATGGTCGCGATCGCCGCGCAGATCTTGGCGACCTCGCGCTCGTCGACCGCGTCGAGCGGCAGCGGCGGCTCGGCCTGGGAGCGCCGCCACGGCGGGCCGAACCGGCGGAGAAGCTCGCGGGCCAACCGGCCGAAGGACCGGCCGACCGCCGCGTCGCGCATCGAGTCGCGGGCCGACTGCCCGTAGCACCACGGCACCACCACGTGCCCGTTGAGAACCACCAGCTGGTACACCGATTTCGGTACGCTGATGATCTCGGCGCCGGGAAGCGTGCCCAGGAAGAGCACCAATTCCTCGTACGGGAGCGGCCACCGCGGATTGGCGAGCACTCGTTCCGTAGTCTGCGTCATGGCGGGGTGCGCGTGAACCTCGCGATCGATCGCGGTGCTCAATGCCTCCGGCACCCGGGTCCACAGCTCGCCGGCAACCTTGTCGCCGAACTGTTCGACCACCCACTCGCTCGGACCGACCAGAACGTCTGGGCGCATTCGTTACCACCACCGTCCGTGTCGCTGGCGTTACTGCTGGCTAGAAGAGTTCCACTTCCGGTGATCGACTGGAAGGGTTCCCTTTGCTTGATCCCAGAAACGCCCGTGAATGAAATCGGGAGCGACGATCAAAAGGTTGCTACGGCGACGGAGCAGCAGGTCGGGACCTTGCGAAACATGCAACTTGCACGGCGAACCGCACGTGCAAGTTGCATGTCGGCTTCGCAATTCGACCAAGTGCGACCAGTGAATCACCCGGATATTTCAAAGCCGTGACCAGCGGGCAAACTTCCACCCACCTGCGATGCCAGATCAGCACCGGCATTTTGTGAACGCTCCCAATTCATCTTTCTCGATCATCTGCCCACCGGACCCGCCCGACAGCCAGGGCACTAGACGATCCCCGACCGCCGCGCTGTCAGATTTTTGTCAGTGCCAGCTTCGTGGAAGCGTCCGAAACCTAAGACACTTGCCCGGTGACATCGCACCCCGCCCTGAGCCCGGCCGCCGAGGCCGCCCTCGTCATCGACGCCGTGCTGCGTGACCTGCGTGAGGGCGATCATCGTGGCGTCGTGGTCGACTCGCCGCCCGGCGCCGGCAAATCCACCCTCGTGGTGCGGGCGGCCGGCGAGCTGGCCGCGTCCGGCGAACCCCTGATGATCGTGGCCCAGACCAACGAACAAGTCGACGACCTCATCGCCCGGCTCGGCGCCCGGTCGCCCGAGGTCGAGGTCGGCCGGCTCTCCGCCGTCGACTACGAGCCGAGCGAGCGGGTCCGCGACCATCCCCGCTGCCGCGTCGGGGCCAAGGTCGCCGAGCTCGGCACCCCGGCCGTCACCATCGGCACGGCCGCGAAATGGGCGACCGTCACCGAGGGCTCCTGGCCCTGGGCCATCGTCGACGAGGCCTACCAGATGCGGTCCGACGCCCTGCTGCGCGTCGCCCCCCGCTTCGTCCGCGCCCTGTTCGTCGGCGATCCCGGACAGCTCGACCCGTTCTCCACAGTGGAAACCGACCGATGGACCGGCCTGTCCTGGGACCCGATGCTGAGCGCCGTCAACGTGCTCCTGCGCCACAACCCCGACCTGCCGGTCCACCGCCTGCCGGTCTCCTGGCGCCTGCCCTACACGGCCGCGCCGGTCGTGGCCGAGGCCTTCTACCCGTTCACCGGCTTCCGCTCCGGCACCGGTCCCGGCGAGCGCCGGCTGAGCTTCACCTCGCCGCCGGGCGACCCGCTCGACGAGGTGCTCGACCGGGCCGCCGAGACCGGCTGGGGCCTGCACGAGCTGCCCGCCCGCTTCACCGTCCGTACCGACGCCGAGGCCGCCTCCGCCTGCGCCACGCTCGCCGTCCGGGCCCTGGCCCGGCAGGCCGTCGCCTCCTCCGAGTCGGGCACGGCCCCCCTGACCGCCGACCGGATCGCCATCGGCGCCGCCCACCGCGACCAGGTCGCGGTCATCCGGTCACTGCTGCCGCCCGAGGCCGCCGGCATCACGGTCGACACGGCCAACCGGCTCCAGGGCCGGGAGTACGACCTGACCGTCGTCCTGCACCCGCTCTCCGGCCGGCAGGACGCGACCGCGTTCCACCTGGAGTCGGGCCGGTTGTGCGTGCTGACCTCACGTCACCGGCACGCCTGCGTCGTGGTGGCCCGCGAGGGGATCGCCGAACTGCTCGACGCGCATCCGTCGACCGAGCCGGTGCACCTCAACGTGCCTGTCAAGTTCCCCGACGGCTGGGAGGCGAATCAGGCTATTCTCGCCTATTTGCATCGAGCAGTGTCACTTAGCCGACAAAGGTAGTTACCTTAAGTGAATGGCGGTATTCACGACGGCGGGGTCCACGCGGGACGGTGTCTACCGGCCCATCCTGCGCCCGCGCCGAGGCGAGCTGGCGGCGCTCACCCACTTGACGGCCGACGACGCGGCCCGGGTCATGCCGATTCTCGAACTCGACGACAGCCCCGGCATCGTGGCGCTGCTCCGTGAGCTGCCCCCGCGTACCGGCGTGGTCGCGATCGACTCGAGTGACATGCCCTCGCTCGATCTCGCCGAGGCGCTGGCCGGCCTCGGCGTGGCCATGCTGCCGGTACTGCGGGCCCACGAGAGCCGCCGCCGGCTGATCGCCCACGGCCTGGCCGCCCGGATGCACCTGGGCCGGGCCGTCCTCAGGCTCCAGCCGCACGTCGACGCGGCCAACCCGGCCCAGGCCGACGAGGTCACCGGCCGTGTTCTGCGCTTCGCGGGCCTGGCGGCCGAGGAGGTCGACCTGCTCATCGACCTGGCCGAGACGGCCTGCGTGTCCCACGCCGACAAGGTCGAGGAGCAGTGCCGCCGGGTGCTGCGGTGGGCGCGCTCGATGCCGTGGCGCTCGGTCAGCGTCGCCTCCGGCGCGATGCCCGCCAACCTGGACGATCTGCCCACCGACCGCCCGGTCACGGTGGGCCGCCTCGACGCCCGCGTGTGGCAACGCCTGGCCGAACCCGGCGTGGGCTACTCCGATTACGGCGTCACCTCCCCCGTTCGCCGCCGGGGCGTCCAGCGCCATCGCCAGCTCCCGACCCTGCGCTACACCGACGACCGGGACTGGTGGATCTACCGCTGGTCCCGCCGCGGCGGCCGCAGCGACGACCGCTGCCACGATCTCTGCCGCACGCTCGTCGCCTCCCCGCACTGGCCCACCCTCGGCGCCCGTTTCTCCTGGGGCGACGCCGAACTGGCCCGCCGAGCCCGCACGGCCCGCGGTGGTGGCAGCTCGGCCAGCTGGATGTCCTGGAGCACAAGCCATCACATTGCCCACGTACTTCAAAACCTTCATTAGGTACGGAACAGCGAACAGCACCGCCGCCACCAGCCGGCTGACGTCGTGGTCACCCTCCCTGCCGCCGCTGCCGGGCTGTCCTGCAACGAAAGCTCCAACCCTATGCTCGTCCCGTGGACGCTCTCATCCTCCGCTGGTACGAGCGCCGCGCCGGCTCCGCCGACGTGGTCGACCGGTGGCTGCGCGCCGCCCGCGCGCACCTGCCCGCCGCCGTGCCCCGCCGCTTCGGCGAGAGCGAGCCCCTGCGCGGCCGGCTCGACCGCGACGGCGAGGACGCCCTGCGCCAGGCGTACGCGACGGCCGACCCCCTGCTGTTCCTGGCCGGCGCCCCGCCCGTCTATCACGCCACGCTCGCCACCGCCGGCCGCGGCCCGGTCCTGGCGCACACCATGACCGCCGCCCTCGATCCGGAGGACCCGCGGGTGCGCGGGTTCTCCCTGGCCATGACCCACCCCGACACGATCTACGTGTCAGCGTCGACGGCCACCATGGAACTCGACGGTGACACCCTTTACGGCCAGGACGGACGCCGGGCCGAGCCCTATCTGGCGCCGCTCGGTGACTGGCTCGGCCTGCCGCCGGATCCGCCCCTCTGGTGCTGGTTCGGCCCCGCCTACGCCCGCCGGCTCCGCCGCCACCTCGAGGGCGAGCACATCGCCGGAGGGCTGCTCCACACGCCCCGGCCGGGCGGCAGCTGGGTGCCCGGCCAATGGCAAGCGAAGCTCACCGAGATCGACCCGGTCCGCCGCCACGCACCCCGCATGCCGCGCGGCCTGCGGCGCTCCGTGCTGCGCCAGGCGTTCGGCGGCCTCCGGTCCTGACGGGGCCGATTTTGTCGTACGCTTGTTCTAATGTTGCTGACAGCCGCGTTGGCCTACGCCCGGCACGGGATACCCGTCCTGCCGGTGCACACGGCTGGCCCGGACGGCTGTTCCTGCGACAGGGGGATCCGATGCGAGCGACCCGGCAAACACCCTCACCTGCGTCACGGCCTGACCGAGGCGACGACCGACCCACGCCTGATCGACCTCTGGTGGCATCGCTGGCCCGAGGCGAACGTGGGCTTGCGCACCGGAGTCGTGATGGATGTGGCCGACGTCGACTCCGAGCAGGGCTGGCACGGCTTGTGTCATGTGCTCGGCGGCTCCTTGCCCGCGGGCCCGCTGGTCCGCACGGGCAGCGGCGGCTGGCATTTCTGGTTCCACCCGACCGGCTTCGGCAACCGGGTGCACCTGCTGCCCGGCCTCGACTGGCGCGGCTCCGGCGGCTATGTGGTGGCCCCACCCTCCCGGCATGTGAGCGGCGGCGACTACCGCTGGGTGCACCGCCCGGGCCACGACCTGCCGAGCGGCCCGCCGGCCCTGCGCGAGCTCATCGAGGGTCCGTCTCCGCCGGACCGTCCGCCCCGCGGCCCGATCGCCCACCCCGGCCGCTACGCGCGGGCCGCGCTGACCGCCGAGACCGACCGGGTGGCGCGGGCCCCGATCGGCGCGCGCAACGACACCCTCAACCGCGCTGCCTTCGCCCTGGGCCGCTTCGTCGGCGCCGGGCTGCTCGACGCGGCCGAGGTGACCCGCGAGCTCGAAACGGCCGCCCGCTTCGCCGGGCTGGGCCGCGCCGAGACCCGCGCCACGATCCGTTCGGGCATGACCGCCGGCCGGCGCAGTCCGTTCGCCCCCGACCCGGGCCGCCGCGTGGCGTGATCGCCGCATAACCCCAAAGATGGGGTGATGACCGACGTGACTACAGCCGGGGTCCCGGCATGACCGACCGACGCCCGCTCAAGCCCTACGACGTCGAGATCTCGTTGCCGGTGGGGCGCGACCAGGCCTGGGAGGCCGTGACCCGGCCCGAGGTGCTGCGCCAGTGGTTCGGATGGGACTACGACGGCCTCGACGCGGAGATCCGCCAGATCTTCATCGACGAGGCCACCCTGTGGGCCCCGGAGCGGATGGGCTGGGCCGACGGCTCCTCTTTGGAGGTCGACGGCACCGATGACCAGTCCCGCGTCCGCGTGTCCCGAGAGGGCACCGGCCCGGCCGGCGAGGAGGTGTACGACGCGATCGAGGAGGGCTGGCGCGCGTTCCTGACCCAGCTCGCTTTCCTGCTGCGCGAACGCCCGACCGGCCGCCGCCGCACCATCTACTTGACCGGCGAGACCACAGGCCACCAGGCCCTGACCCTGTCACCCGGCGACTGGCAGCACTTCGGCCCCCGAGTCGCCTCCACCATCGACCCCGACGGCCACCTGGTCGTGGTGGCCGGCCACCTGCCCTTGCACGCCCCGTCCGCAGCCCGCTTCGAGGTGACCATCTCCACCTTCGGCCTCGACGACCCCACTTTCGAATCCACCCGCGAAACCTGGGCCAAGCGCTGGGCCCCCTTAGCCGCCGACGCCAACCTGACCACCGCCGAAAACCCAGCCCCAACCCCCTGACACCCACCCCACAAAGCCCACCCACCGCCGACCTCACCACCGCCAGATCGACCCACCGCCGGCCGCCCACCACCACCACCACCACCACCGGCCGCGCTCCACCTCGGGGCCGCGAGCCACCACGGGCCGGGATCCACCACGGGGGCCGCGATCCACCACGGAGGACCGGGATCCACCACGGACCGGGATCCACCACGGCGCCGCGATCCACCACCGAGCCGGGACCCACCACGGTGCCGCGATCCACCACCGAGCCGGGACCCACCACGGCGCCGCGATCCACCACGGGGGGGCTGCGATCCACCACGCGGGGCCGCGATGACCGCCGGCCGCGATCACCGCCGGGCCGGCCCTGCGCAGGCGCGGAGGCTGCACCGAGTCCGCCGCGCCCAGCCCGCGCAACGCCCGACGCCCAGCCCGCGCAATGCCCGATACCCAGCCCGCGCAATGCCCGATGCCCAGCCCGCGCAACGCCCGGCGCCCAGCCCGCCTGGCCCGCACCAACGCGGGCTCTGGGTTGGGCAGGCGCCGGCGCGAGCTGGGCGGCGGCGCCGGCCCGGAAGGGCGAAACTCGGCGGCGATCACGGGCAAGAACACGATGAAGCCGGCGCCATCGGAGCCGGGGCAATTCCGGCCGTCCACTGTGTTCCTCGGGTGCGGGCTACCGGCGTACTCCTAAAGAAGCCTGGCCAATAGGAGAGCGATGTCGTCGTCTCGACGATGGACGGTTTTGATGATTTTTGTGCAGATTTCCTCGAGGGATCGAGTAGGCGCGCCGTGCAGGACTGCGCGGAGGCGTTCTATGCCCTCGTCGATGAGATGGGCGGGATCCTCGACCAGGCCGTCGGTGTAGAGGAGCAGGGTGGAACCGGCCGGTACCCGGCGGTGATGGGTGGCGCGCGGGTCGCGAGGGAGCAGGCCCAGCAGCGGCTCCGGTGTCTCCCACCAGATCTCCACCTCGCCGTCGGGGCGCAGCAGCAGCGGTGGGGGATGGCCGGCGTTGGCGAACGTGATCAGATAGTCGTCGCCCTCGCGGCGCAGGCGGGCCAGGACGGCGGTGGCGGCGGCGGGTACGCGCAGGCCGTGCAGGGCCCGGTCGAGCTGGGCGAGCAGCGGGCCCGGGGCGTCGTCGCGGCCGTACGCGTCGCCGCGTACCAGGTTGCGGACCTGGCCCATGGTGGCGGCGGCCTCGATGTCGTGGCCGGAGACGTCGCCGACGGCGAGCATCAGGCTGCCGTCGGGCTGGGCGAAGGCGTCGTACCAGTCACCGCCGACCTCGGCTCCGGCCTGGGCGGGTAGATAGCGGCCGTGCAGCTCGACACCGTCCACGGTGGGCAGATCGGGCAGCATGCTTTGCTGAAGGACCTCGGCGACGTGCCGTTGGTGACCGTAGAGCCGGCTGTTGTCGACGGCCATGCCGGCCCGGCGGCCCACCTCGGCCGCGGTCTGCTCGGCGGCGCCGGTGAACGGGGCTGTGCCGTTGGCCAGCAGGACGAGACCGAGCAGGCGTTTGGTCACGGGTGCGGTGATCGGCACGACCAGCACGGAAGAGCTGCCCAGCTCGGCGGCGACCCCCGCGAGCTCCGGAGCCTGGCGGCGCAGCAGATCGCCGCCGGTGTCGTCGCGCCGGATCGGCCGGCCGGTGCGCTGGACGGACCGGAGCAGAGGCTTGAGATCGGCGCGGCGGGCCTGGGCGGTCAGCGTCGAGGCCAATTCGCCGTACGCCGGGTCGCGATGAGCCGCGGACATGTGCCGGATCGCGCCGGACGGGTCGGCCAGCGCGATGAAACACCAGTCGGCCAGGCGCCCGGCGACGAGGTGGCCGAGCTTGGTCAGCGCGGCGTCGATGTCCATGGTCTCGGCGAGCGCGTCGGTCAGCTCCCCGAGCAGAATGAGCTGGTCGTGCGCCGACTCGGCATGCCGTCGCGCCTCGTCGGCGATCTCCCGCGCGATGCGCAGGCGCAGCTCCGACGAGCAGACCTCACCCAGCTCAACCAGGAGCGCGATCTCGCTGGGCGTCCACTTCCGCGCCTCCCGGTCCATCACCGCCAGCGTGCCGAGCACCAGCCCGTCCGAGTCGGTGAGCGGCACCCCCGCGTAGGCAACAGCTCCCAGATCTCGAATGGACAGATTGTCCCGCATGCGGGGATCATCCCGTACGTCCGGAACGATGAGCGGTTCTCCCGCCGCCACCACATGCCGGCTGAACGAATGCTCAAGCCCCATCTCCCGCGCCCCCGCAAACGGCGCGGGCAGCCCCACCTGCCCCGGAAGATACTGCCGATCCCCGGTAACCACCGTCACCACAGCAACCGGCGCGTCGACAAGCCGCTCGACGATAGCCGCAATCCGGTCAAATGCCGGATCGGCCCCCGAGCCAAGCCCCAGCCGCGACACCGCTCGCAGCCGCGCGGGCGCACCGATCACTTCGTTCGGCGCACCCGCGGCCAAATCTTCGCGCAGCACCATTCGCTCCCGAACAATGACCGCCGCTCGCTAGCAGGTCGGACCTGCCAGGCTACCGGGGCTACGCCCACATCAACGACCCTCGCCCCCCTCCTGCCACATCCCGCGCCATCCCCCATCCCACCCACCGCCACCCAGCCCACCCTCACACCCGTCGCCATCGCCTGACGCCCTTCACACCTCGCACCCTTACGCTCGGCGCCCTCACGCTCGGCGCCCTCACGCCCACCCCTTCACGCCCGGACCCTTCACGCCCGACCCCCTTCTCACCGGCGCCTTGGCAGCAGTGCCCGCGCAGCAGTGCCCGCGCAGCAAGCGTCCTGGCATCGCACGAGATCACGCCGTTCCTGACCCTCGCCCGCGCCGTCGCGCCGCATCTGTGTCAGTGCCAGCGCCGACGCCTTCCTGTGGCGTCGGCCAATCTGCGTTTGCGTCTGCCGGTGACCATGCCGATCAGCGCGTGTTGAGCCGTGCCCCCGTTGACCGGCCTTGCTGTCGAGCGGCGTTGTGGTCGCGCTGGCATGTGTCCCGTCGCACCGACCCGCGCCTCACCAATCCGCACCTCACCTCACCGACCCGCACCTCACGGTCCGCACCGTAGGAGTCCGCACCTCAGGAGTCCGCACCTCAGGAGTCCGCACCGTAGGAGTCCGCACCGTAGGAGTCCGCACCTCAGGAGTCCGCACCGTAGGAGGGCCGCACTCCGAAGCGCCGCACCCCGAAGCGCCACACCCCAGAGCGCCACACCCCGAAGCGCCGCACCCCGAAGCGCCACACCCCAGGGGCCCGCGCCTCACCGATCCGTGTTTTGAGGATGAGCTCGCCGACTGCCTGCGGTCGGTTCTGGTCTTGGGCGAGGACTGCGACGTCGAGAACGCGCGGACGGCCGCCGCGTCTCGAGTCAGGCGGGGCGTAAGTCTTCGAGCGCCCTCTCCAGGTTGCGGCACACCCGCTCGAAGTCGACCCTGTCCTTGGTGGAGTAGAGCTCGACCGCCCGGTCCCGATGATCGGCCCGGAGCGTGTAGACCGGGCTGGCCAGCCGCACGAGGAACACCGCGGCCAGGACGGCCACGAGGACGACCGGCAGGCCGCTGACGGCGCCCATGGCCCAGCCGGCGGCGAGGCCGGCCACGATCACCGCGACGGCGGCGGACAGCAGCATGGCGAAGCGGGGGCCGCGCCGCCGTACGCGCATGATGTTACGGAGATCGTTGAGGTCGTACGCCGAGCCGTCGGGGGAATGCGTCACGAAGTGACTTTCGGTCACCGTCCCGGCCGGTCCGCGATAGTAGACCGTCATGAATTCGCCGAGCCCGACATCGTCGTGGAGCACACAGCGTCACCTTATCGACGCCGTTCCATGATCGACAGCGTCCGGGCAGGGCGTGTTACGCGGATGTTACAGCGTCGGGGTCGAAGGCCGCCGGCGGTCCGCCGTGGGTCCACGGAGTGTCGGCCGGGTCGGGGAAGGCCGCGCCCGGGCGGTACGCCTCGCTCAAGGTCGTCAGCAGGATCCGCTCCCCCACCGCCGGCACGCTGCCCGGCTCGGCGACCAGCTTGCGCCCCATCCCGCCGGACAGCTCCAGCAGCACGTCGCACCCGTCCGCCGTCGGCGTCACCGACACGACCTTCGCCTTCTGCGACGGGCGGGCCGGCGATGTCAGGCCGGCTCCGGCCTCGACCCGTACCGGCTCGGTCGTCGCCACCATGATCCGCGGCCGCAGGACGGGACGTTTGCCGGTGTCGTCGACGCGGTCCGGGTTGGCCAAGGTCACCACGCCCGCGAAGGCGGCGCCGGTCAGGCGGTGTTCGGCCATGATCAGCGGGTCGTCGAAGGCGCGCTGCACCGCGTAGCGGGCGGCCGCGTTCTCCAGCCGCTGGAGCCGGGACGCGGCGGCCACCGCCCCGTCGCGGCGGGGCTGCGGGGCACCGCCGGAGGCCAGGTGCTCGACGAACGCCGAGTACGTGTCCCGGTCGCTGTCCCACCGGCTGCCCACCCGGGCCCCGGCCGGCAGCGCCCGCAGCAGGTCCAGCGAACGCCACATCCGTTCCCACGTCGGCGTCAGCAGGTCGCGCAGCACGTCCTCGAGTTGCGGCGACGACTCGGCGATCAGCGGCGCCAGCACCTTGTTGTCGAACTCGGGATCGGTGGCCGGTCCCGCGACCGGCCCGTTCTCGGCTTCCCGGGCGGCCGCGGCTCCCGCCGTGATCCAGGCGAACAGCGACCCCAGCTGGGCGTCCTCGGCCGCGCTCTGCCCCGTCGTCCAGTGCATGGCGAGCGCCTGCACTGTGTTGGCCAGCAACACCGACCCGGGCATTTCGGCCGCCGAGGCGAGGAAGGTCAGCCACTGCCCGAGCAGCGGGACCGCCGCCGGCACCGGGTAGTCGCCGTCCGTACGCCGAAAGCGGGTCGAACGCCCGAGCAGCTTGAGGAAGTCGGCGCCGGCCGGGTTCGGCACCCAGACCTGCGGCGCGTCGACGTAGCGGTAGCGCACGTCGCGCCCCCGGTCGACCGCCACCGCCTCGGTCTCGGTGGCGAACGACTCCAGGTAGGGCAGCAGCTCACCGGCGAGCGCGGCGGTGAACGCGAACCGCTCGTCCCGGTTGCGGGGCTGGGAGACGACCAGCAGGCGCGGCTTCTCGACCGAGGTGCCGATCATCGCGGCCAGCGGGGCGTTGGCCTCGCCCGCCATCGCGAGCGGGATCAGCACCAGCGGATCGTCGCTCACGTGCAGGTGGCGGACGGTGGCGATGGGCTGCGCCTTCCCGGCCGCGAAGGCCTGGGCCCGGGCGAGCGCGACGAGCGTACTCACGCGGAAAGGGCTTCGTTGCGCAGCCGGGCCGCCGCGGCCAGCAGGGCCGCCGCCTCGGTCTGCTCCGGCGTCGGCAGCACCGTGCCGGCGGCCAGCCCGAGCGCCTCGTCGACCGTCGCCACCCCGCCCAGGGCGTCGCGCACCGGACGGCCCAGCGCGGCCGTCGAGCCGGTCGCCTCGTGCCGGCAGTAGACCGACAGCTCGCAGGTCGACAGGCATTCCGGGGCGTACCGCGCGTCCACCGCGGCCAGCGACTCGAGCAGCGCCGGCACCGGCTGGGCCACGTCGAAGGTCACCGACGGGGGCAGTTCGTCGATCAGCGACGACACCGACGCGAGCCGGGAGAGCTGCCGTTTGAGAGTCGACAATTGCTTGCGTACGTCAAGAACGACAGCCGCCGGCTGAAGCGAGAAGTTCTCCGGGCACACGAGAACGACCTCGTGGCTGACCCGGTCGTCGCCGAGCAACTGGCGCAGCGCGAGCACGTAGACCGCGGCCTGGACGGCGGCCGACGACACGGCGGCGCTGTCCGCCTGCCCGTCGACGATGGCGAACGACTTGATCTCGACGACCTGCAGCACGTCGCCCCGCTGGGCGGCGATCAGGTCGGGCTCGAGGAAGACCGTCTGGCCGGCCACCGAGAGGGTCAGCAGCGGATGATCGAGCAGCCCGCCGTCACCGTCGGCGAGCACGGCCCGCGTCCGCGTGTGCCGGGCGGTCAGCGTGTCGTCGCTGTCCTCGCCCAGGTCCTCGTAGCGGCCGTCCGGAAACGAAAGTACCGACCGCAACAGCGCGCAGTCGTCGGCCTTGAGCATCGCCTCGAACGCGTTACCGCGCGCCAGCGCGAACCGTGACTGCCCGAAGCTGCCCGGGAAGCCGATCGTCTCGGCCAGCCGCGGCTTGTCGACGCCGGCCGCGTCGAGCACGGCCCGGCGGGTGCAGCCCGGGTTGCCGGTCAGCGCGGCGATCGTCCGCGCGTTGTGCCGCTTGCGCGGCCCGGAGCCCCGCAGTTGATCTACTCGACTCACTCGCGTCCTCGCTGGTGGGGAACGGCCGGAAGACCGTACAGCAATTGATCGGCATCGAGGGACGCGGCGCGCGCGAGAGCCGCCGCGCGCACCGGTTCCTCGGCCGCCTGGGCCGCGCACAGCGACTCCAGCGCCTCCCGGGCCGCCTCCGCGAGATCAACCGATTCGGGCCCATGGGGTACGTCCCGGGCCAGCTCTCGCAGCAGCCGATGCTCGGCGGGACCGGCCGACGCTTTCATCCCGGCGAACTCGGCCACCCGGATGATCATCGCCAGGGCGGACGTCCGGCGGGCCACCGGCGTCATGAGCCGGCGCTCGAGCGGCCAGTCGGCCAGCGCGATCAGACCCGGCACCGCCGTGAGGTCGGCGTCGAGCGCCGCGCACAGCCCCGCATCCCGGTCACGCACGAGGGCCGCGAGGGCCGGCACCGACAGGTCGCCGTCGAACAGGGCGGCGTGCACCCGCACCACGAGCCGGGCCGGCGCCGGCGCGCCGAGCAGCAGGAGCGCGTGCCGCGCCTGCTCACCGGCGGCGGGAAGCGTGATCGGGATCTTCATGCCGTATCTCTTCGGGTCGAAGGGTAGATCTTCGTACAAGCATCGGCACCTTGCGGACGGATCATCACCTTTCACTCCCGATAGCGATTAACTTCCGCATATCGGACTACCGGCCCGGTCCGCGCTACGTTCGGACTATGCCTAAGGCCATCTGGAACGACGAAGTTATCGCCGAGAGCGACGACACCGTGGTTGTCGAGGGACATCACTACTTCCCCCGCGCGTCTCTGCGCGAGGACGTACTGACCCCCTCGGACACCCACACCGTCTGCCCCTGGAAGGGCAAGGCGTCCTATTACACGCTCACGGCCGACGGTCACACCACCCCCGACGCCGTCTTCTTCTACCCCGAACCCAAGCCCGACGCCAAGGCCGTCCGCGACCGCGTCGCCTTCTGGAAGGACGTCCGCGTCGAGGCGTGACCGGCCCGGGGCCCGCCCTCGGTCACACGATCCGCGGGTGGGCCTCCTCGATAGCGGTCACTTCCAGGTAGTCCAGCATGTCCCGCTGCTCCTCCTCATCGAGGGCGCCGAACGCCTCGTAGGCGACCTCCCGTGAGTGCGCGGTCTCGGCGGCCAGCAGCGCGATGATGCCCGACCAGGCGAGTGACACCCGGTCGAACAGCCGCGCGCGGCGCAGCGAGGTCAGCCGGGTCAGCATCGCGACCTTGGTCGCCGCGTCGTCGTCCAACGCGATCCGGTCGGAGAGCTCGAACAGCGCCTTGCCCCGGTACGGGTGCTCGGACTCGACCATGCGGGCGAGTTCCGCGTTCGACATCTGGTCGACAGCGGGCGCCGGGCCTCGTTGCGGGAGCGCGGGCTTGTCACCGGGCACGACTGTCACGACCACTCTCGTATCCGTTGCCGGGCGCCTGGTGCGGCAGCGACGGCGTGTTCTGGAAGGTGGGGAAGGGCGGCGCCGCGGGCATCACCGGAGCGGGCGGCTCGTCGTCGTCCGCCGGGAAGTTCTGGGTGTAGCTGTCCAACAGGGCCTTACCGTCCTCGGTGTCGGCGCCGACCGTCTCGTCGACGGCGGCGGTCACCCGATCGGCCAGCGCGGCCTGCGCCCGGCGCATCGTCCGCAGGATCTCCGACGAGAGCGCCGCGCCGCTGAGCTGCCGCATCCGGTCGTCGAGCCGCAGACCGGTCAGGACGCCGGGCCCGGCGACCGTGACCGTGACGACCCCGTCGTCGTCCGTGGCGGTCGCACTGAGCGTCGCCAGGCGCTCCGCGATATTTCCACTCGGCACAGTTTGTCCTCCGTTGCCGACATTCGTGCTGTTGGCGTTCTATGAGATCACGGTGACGCAACGTCGCGCCGCACACCCCTACCCCGCCCGCCGGGCCATCACTCGACCTGGCGACCACCGTAACCTCCACGCAACACATCGACCTCAGCTGCTCGCACCGATGGGTTACATGACTTCGCTCAAGTCCTCACCCGGTCGGCCGATGGGGCGGCCATGGTTCGTTCCGGCAAGGCTGTGAACAGGGTGCGGCGCGGTGTCGACGACGCCCTGATCTTCGCGTCGCTCATGGCGCTCGCCTGGCCGCTGCTCTTCGAGCGGCTGACCGACGAGAACGCGAGCGTGGCCGGCTGGATCCTCCCCCTCGTGGGAGTGGTGCTGGCCGGCGCGGCGGTGGCGCGGCTGGCCGACGCCTGGCCGCTGGTGCAGTACGCGCCGGTCGCGGCGGCCGTCGTCACCGCGGCGGTGCAGCACGGCCGGCTCGGCGGCGCCGATCCGGAGCTGACCTGGCTGATCATCATCGTGGCCGGCATCATCCTCATCCGGCAGTTCCTCGGTTCACACACGAACGAGGGACTCATGCGCGACCTCACCAAGCAGCGCGCCATCCTGGCCCGCCAGGCGTTCCGCGACCCGCTGACCCAGCTCGGCAACCGGGCCATGTTCATGGACCACGCCACCGACGCGCTGGCCGACGACGACCAGACGATGACCGCCGTCGTCCTGTTCGACCTCGACGGGTTCAAGGGCGTCAACGACACGTACGGCCACGCGGCCGGCGACGAGCTGCTCAAGGTCACCGCCGAACGGCTGAACGCGAACGTGCGGGCCAACGACACCGTGTCGAGGCTCGGCGGCGACGAGTTCGTGGTGCTGCTCCCCCGGCTGGTCGACGACACCATCGCCGACACGGTGGCCGGCCGGATCCTGCGCGACCTGGAACAGCCGCTGGAGATCGGTGAGGTGGTGCTGACCATCCGGGCCAGCGCCGGCATCGCCATCACCAAGGGCGGCGAACACGACGTCGACACCCTGCTGCGCGAGGCCGACGAAGCTCTCTATCAGGCGAAAGAAGACGGCAAAGGGGTCGTACGACGGTTCGACCCGGCCCGCTTCGCCGAGATGGAGCAGCGCCGCCGCGACGAGGCCGATCTGCGCCGGGCGTTCCTGGACGGCCAGTTCGAGGTCTTCTACCAGCCGATCGTCGACCTGGACGGCGAGCACACGGTCGGCGTCGAGGCCCTGGTCCGCTGGCAGCACCCGAACCGTGGCCTGCTGCCGCCGGGCGCCTTCCTCGAGCTGGCCGAGACGATGGGCATGATGCCCAAGCTGGGCCTGTGGATCCTGCGCGAGGCCTGCCTGCGCGCCGTCGAGTGGCAGCGCCAGAACCCCGGCTTCGAGCTGAACGTCAACCTGTCGGCCTCGCAGCTGGCCAACCCGGACCTGACCGACGAGATCCGCGCGGTGATCGAGGAGACCGGCATCCCGTCCGAACTGCTCGTGCTGGAGCTGACCGAGTCGGTCGCGCTGACCGACCTCAAGGAGTCGGCCCGCGTCCTGGCCTCGCTCAAGACCCTCGGAGTGCGGATCGCCCTGGACGACTTCGGCACCGGCTTCTCGTCGCTGAGCCACCTGGGCGCCCTGCCGGTCGACGTAGTGAAGATCGACAAGTCGTTCGTGCAGGCCATGCACGAGAACTCCGGTGGCGGTTCGGTGGCCGAAGCGGTCCTGCAGATCGCCCGCACCTTCAACCTGTCACCGGTGGCCGAGGGCGTCGAGGACCGGGAGCAGGCCGATCGCCTGCGCGAGCTGGACTGCGTGCACGCGCAGGGCTACCACTTCGCCCGCCCGATGCCGGCGGCCGAGCTCACCGGCCTGCTGACCAGGCAGAGCGCCCTCCAACAGAGCTAGGGCCACCCGGCCACCGTCCGGCCGGGTGGCCCGCCCCTACGCCTGGGCGGGCTCGACGGCCAGGCCGATCCCGGGCGCTACCGGCTTGAGGCGCTTGCCGGCGAACAGCATCAGGCTGAGCACGCTGGCCAGCACGGCCAGCGCCCCGGCGCCGTACCAGGCCCAGGTGTAGGCGCCGAGCTGGTCGCGGACCAGGCCGGCGGCGGTGGCGGCGGCCGCCGCGCCGAACTGGTGCGAGGCGAAGACCCAGCCGAAGACGACGGCGCCGCGGTCGCCGAAGTACTCCCGGCACAGCGTCACCGTCGGCGGGACGGTCGCCACCCAGTCCAGCCCGTAGAAGAGGATGAACAGCACCATGCTCGGATGTGCGGTCGCCGCGAACAGCGACGGCAGCACCAGCAGCGACATCCCGCGCAGGAAGTAGTAGCCGCCGAGCAGGATCCGGCTGTCCACCCGGTCGGTCAGCCAGCCGGACAGGATCGTGCCGACGATGTCGAACAGGCCGACCAGCGCCAGCAGGCTCGCGGCCGTGGTCTCGGCCATGCCGTGATCGTGGGCGGCCGGGATGAAATGGGTGCCGACCAGCCCGTTGGTGGTGGCGCCGCAGATCGCGAAGCCACCCGCGAGCAGCCAGAACGGCCGGGTGCGGGCGGCGTCGCGCAGCGCCCGCAGCGCGATCCGGGCCGCGCCCTGCGGGGCGATCGGCTTCGGCTGTTCGTACTCGCCGCCCAGCGGGCCGAGTCCCAGCTCGGCCGGATGGTCGCGTAGACGCCACCAGACCAGCGGCACGACCAGCAACGCGGCCCCGGTGACGGTCAGCGCGGCGACCCGCCAGCCGTGGTTCTCGGTGATCGAGGCGAGCAGCGGCAGGAAGACCAGGTTGCCGGCCGCGCCGCCGGCGGTGAGGACGCCGGTGACCAGGCCACGGTGCTTGACGAACCAGCGGCCGGTGATGGTGGCGACGAAGCCGAGGGCCATCGAGCCGGTGCCCAGGCCGACGAGCACGCCCCAGAGCAGCACGAGCTGCCAGCTCGTACGCATGAAGACGGTGAGGCCGGAACCGGCCGCGACCAGCACCAGCGCGGCCATGATCACGCGCCGGACGCCGAAGCGCTCCATCAGGGCGGCCGCGAACGGGGCGGTCAGGCCGTACAGCAGAAGGTTCACCGAGACGGCGGCCGAGATCGTGCCGAGGGACCAGCCGAACTCGTCGTGCAGCGGGCGGAGCATCACGGAGGGAGTGGCCCGGAAGCCGGCGGCGCCGACGAGCGCGACGAAGGCCACCACGGCGACGAACCAGGCCGGATGAATGCGGGTCTTGAGCACGTACACAGTCTGCGAATCTCCACCCGCCCGGACGAGTGGCCGAGAGGCCATCATGCGCAAGAATCGGGCCATGCCGCACAGCCGCCACGTTGTCGCCGTCCTCGTGCTCGACGGCCTCGTCCCCTTCGATCTGGGAACTGCCACCCAGGTGTTCCGCGCCGCTCGCGACGCCGACCTGCGCCGGCACTACAAGACGGTGGTCTGCGGTCCAGGGCCCGTACGCAGTTCGGCGGGCTTCACCGTGACCCCAGATCATGATTTGTCGGTTCTGGAAACCGCCGAGACGATCGTCGTGCCCGGCGTTGATGCCGGGACCACCGTGACGGATGGGACACTTCGCGACGATGTGCGCGAGGCCCTGCTAGCCGCAGCCGCGCGCGGCGCCCGGATTGTCTCGATCTGCACGGGGGCGACGGTTCTCGCGGCCGCGGGCCTGCTCGACGGCCGGCCGGCCGCGACCCACTGGGGCTGGGGTGAGACGGTGGCCGAGCTCTACCCCCAGGTGCACTGGAACCTCGACGTCCTGTTCGTCGACGACGGTGACGTCCTCACGTCGGCCGGCGTCGGGGCCGGAGTCGACCTCTGCCTGCACATCGTCCGGAGCGACTTCGGCGCCGAGGTGGCCAACCGCGCCGCCCGCCGCTGCGTCCTGCCACCCTGGCGCGAGGGCGGCCAGGCCCAGTACATCGAGCGCCCGGTCCCCCCGGCCACCGACACCGGCACCGCGCCCACCCGGGCCTGGACCCTCGACCGCCTGGCCGAGCCGGTCAGCCTCGAGGAGATGGCCGCCCACGCCAGCATGAGCGTGCGCACCTTCACCCGGCGCTTCCGCGAGGAGACCGGCACCAGCCCGCGGCAGTGGCTGCTCCAGCAGCGGGTCACCCACGCTCAAATGTTGCTCGAGTCGACCGATCTGGGCGTCGAGACCGTCGCCCGCCGCTCCGGCCTGGGCAGCGCGACCGCCCTGCGGCAGCACTTCCAGCAGGCGATCGGGGTGGCGCCCACCGCGTATCGGCGAACCTTCCGGCAACCGGTGCCAACCGGGTCCTAACCGGGCGCGGCTCAGCTAGGTCCGCGTACGTCCGATGGACAGAGGCAAGCACCGATAGCCGATGCAAAGGACGTCATGGACCAGACCTTCCGCCCGCTGCTGGACGCGCTCAAGCAGATCGGGATCGATCCGCGCGCCGTCGACGCGGCCGCCGAGGAGGCCCAGCGCAGCGGCCGTTCCGTCCGCGCCGTCCTGATCAACGACAACGTCGTCACCGAGGACCAGCTCACCACCGCGGCCGCCGCCGCCTTCGGCATCAACACGGTCGACCTGGTCAGCTTCACCCCCGACCCGGCCGCGCTCAAGCGCATCCCGCTGCCGGTCGTGCTCCGCCACCGCGTGATCGGCCTGTCGATGTCCGACGGCGAGCTCGTGGTCGGCGTGACCGACCCGGGCGACGTGGTCGCGCTGGACGACGTCCGGGCCGCCACCGGCATGACCGTACGCCCGGCCGTGGTCGCCCGCAGCGAGGTCCGCCGGATCATCGAGCGCCTTCAGCGCGAGGCCAGCGACCTGGGCGAGATGGTCGATCAGGAGGACGACCAGTCGGCGATGGCGGCCCAGGCCACCAGCGCCGACGACGCCCCGATCGTGCGGTACGTGAACAGCCTGATCGAGCAGGCGGTCATGAACCGCGCCTCCGACCTGCACCTCGAGCCGACCGAGGACGACATGCGGGTGCGCTACCGCATCGACGGCGTGCTGCACGAGGTCGACGTCGTGCCGCGCGGCGTCATGGCCGCGCTCACCTCCCGCATCAAGATCATGTCGGGGGTCGACATCACCGAGCGGCGGGTTCCGCAGAACGGCCGCATCACGGCGCTGATCCGCGACCGGACGGTCGACCTGCGTACCGCCACGCTGCCCACCGTCTGGGGCGAGAAGATCGTGCTGCGGGTGCTCGACACCGGCGGCATCGACCTCGACATGAGCAAGCTGGGCTTCACCCAGCACAACCTCGACCGTTTCGCCGGCTCGTTCACCAAGCCGCACGGCATGGTGCTGGTCACCGGGCCGACCGGTTCCGGCAAGTCGACCACCCTGTACGCCACCCTGGGCCGGATCAGCAAGCCCGAGGTCAACGTGATCACCGTCGAGGACCCGGTCGAGTACCGCCTGCGCGGGGTCAACCAGGTGCAGGTGAACGCGAAGGCCGGCCTGACCTTCGCGGCGGTGCTGCCGGCCATCCTGCGCTCCGACCCGGACGTGGTCCTGATCGGCGAGATCCGGGACGCGGCCACCGCGCAGATCGCGGTGGAGGCGTCGCTCACCGGTCACCTCGTGCTCTCGACCCTGCACACCAACGACGCGCCGGGCGCGGTCACCCGCCTGACCGAGATGGGCATCGAGCCCTTCCTGGTCGGCTCGTCGCTGGACTGCGTGCTGGCCCAGCGGCTGGCGCGGCGGCTCTGCGACTGGTGCAAGGAGGCCTACAAGCCGACCGAGCAGGAACTCCTCGGCGCCCGCTGGCCGTTCGAGGATCTGGCGGTGCCGGAGGTGCTGTACGCGCCGAAGGGCTGCCGCAACTGCGCCAACACCGGTTACCGGGGCCGCATCGCCGTGCACGAGGTGATGCCGATCAGCCCGGAGATCGAGTCGCTCACGATCCGCCGCGCCTCGGCCAACGAGATCCGCGAGGTCGCTCTCTACCAGGGGATGTACGAGCTGCGGGCGGACGGCCTGGCCAAGGCGGCCGGCGGCCTGACCTCCGTACGGGAAGTCTCTCGGGTGGCCGTTTAGCTTATCCGGTTTTTGAGTGCTTCACCCGAATAGCCGCAAAGAGCCCCTCAACCGGCCACCAGGCGTGCCGAATACAGATGGCGCCACCGACGAAAAGGATGCCGCAGCAGATGTCCACGACCCAGCAGGTGCCCCAGCAGGTGGCGCCCTTCGAGCCGGCCGCGCCCGCGCCGGGCGACCTGGCCGTGCTCAACCAGATGCTCGTCACCCTGGTCGAGTCCCGCGGCTCCGACCTGCATCTGACCGTCGGCAGCCCGCCGATGATCCGGGTCAACGGCTCGCTCCGGCCGCTGCAGGGATACGGCAACCTCAACTCCGCCGACACCGCCCTGCTGGCCCGCGCCTCGATCACCGGCGAGCAGTGGAGCGAGTTCCAGCAGAAGCAGGAGCTGGACTTCGCGCACAGCATCGCCGGCGTCTCCCGGTTCCGCGGCAACCTCTACGTGCAGCGCAACTCGTGCGGCGCGGTCTTCCGGGCCATCCCGCACGAGATCAAGCCGCTCGACGAGCTCGGCATGCCCGACTCGGTGGCCCGCTTCGCCCACCTGCCGCGCGGCCTCGTGCTGGTCACCGGCCCGACCGGCTCGGGCAAGACGACCACGCTGGCCTCGATCCTCGACCTGATCAACCGCAGCCGCGCGGCACACATCATCACCATCGAGGACCCGATCGAGTTCCTGCACCCGCACAAGCGCAGCGTGGTCAACCAGCGCGAGGTCGGCTCGGACACCGAGGACTTCTCGAGCGCGCTCAAGCACGCCCTGCGGCAGGACCCGGACGTCATCCTGGTCGGCGAGCTCCGCGACCTGGAGACGACGGCCACCGCGCTGACCGCGGCCGAGACCGGTCACCTGGTGCTGGCCACCCTGCACACGCAGAGCGCCACCCAGACGATCGACCGCGTCATCGACATCTTCCCGCCGCACCAGCAGCTGCAGATCCGCGCCCAACTGGCCGCCTCGCTGCAGGGTGTGGTCACCCAGGCGCTGGCGCCGCGGGCCGACAACAAGGGCCGCGTGGTGATCGCCGAGATCCTGACCGCGACCCCGGCCATCCGCAGCCTCATCCGTGAGGGCAAGTCGCACCAGATCCCCTCGTTCATGCAGGCCGGCGCCGGTGACGGCATGCTCGCCTTCGACCAGCACCTGGCCGAGAAGGTCCGCGAGCAGACCGTGAGCATGGCGACCGCTCTCGAGCTCTGCCACTCCTCGGAAGAGCTCAAACGGCTCGTGGGACGGATGTGATCACATGCCGGTCACCAAGGTCTACCGCTACAGCAGCGTCGACGCCGCCGGGCACCGGGGCAAGGGCACCGTCGAGGCGCCCAACGAGGCCGCCGCCGGTCACCTGCTCCGCCAGCGCGGCGAGACGCCGCTCGAGCTGAGCGAGGCGGGCAAGGGCCTCGACCGGGAGCTCAAGATCCCGGGTCTCGGTGGCCGGGTCAAGCTCCGGGACCTGGCGCTGTTCGCCCGCCAGTTCGCCACGATGACCTCGTCCGGCATGTCGCTGCTGCGGTCGCTGGCGATCCTCGAGGAGCAGACCGCGGCGCCGGCGCTGAAGAAGGCGATCGGCGAGCTGCGGGCCGAGGTATCGGCCGGCGCCTCGCTGTCCGGCGCGATGGCCAAGCACGACCGGGTCTTCCCCCGCCTGATGGTCGCCATGATCCGGGCCGGTGAGACCGGCGGCATGATCGACCAGGCGCTCGAGCAGGTCGCGAACAGCCTGGAGAAGGACACCGCGCTCCGCGGCAAGATCAAGAGCGCGCTGACCTATCCGGCCATCGTGCTGTCGTTCACCTTCATCCTGATCGCCGCGGTGCTGATCTTCATCGTGCCGATCTTCGAGAACATGTTCGCCAGCCTCGGCGGCGAACTGCCGGCGCCCACCCAATTCCTGGTCACAGCCAGCCACAACATGGTGTGGATCGGGCCGCTCGTGATCATCGCGGGCGTCGCCGCCTCGGTCACCTACAAGCAGCAGATGCGCACCAGCGCCGACTTCCGCCTGAAGGTCGACCAGCTCAAGGTGCGGATGCCGGTCTTCGGGCCGCTGCTGCGCAAACTCGCGATGAGCCGCTTCTCCCGCAACCTGGGCCTGCTGCTCAACGTGGGCGTGCCGGTGATGCAGGCGCTGACCGTGGTCGGCGAGACCACCGGCAACGAGGTCATCAACCGCGCCATGAAGGACGTGCAGAACGCCGTCCGGGACGGCAACACCATGTCCTCGGCGCTGCGCAACCACCCGATCTTCCCGGCCATGGTCACACAGATGATCGAAGTCGGCGAAGAAAGCGGTCAAATCAGTCAGATGCTCGACAAGGTTGCCGATTTCTACGACAGGGAGGTCGACAGCGCCGCCGAATCCCTGACCGCATCGATCGAACCGATCATGGTCCTGGTCATGGGCACCGTGGTCGGCTCGATGGTGATCTGTCTCTACCTCCCGATGTTCAGCATCGGCCAGCAGATCCAGACAAATTGACGGACCCCGCCGTCACTCCCTGACCCCACATCGCCATGGAGGCACCCCCTATGCAGGACGTCATCAACCGGCTGCGCAACAAGAAGGACGACGAAGGCTTCACGCTCATCGAGCTGCTGGTCGTCGTGGTCATCATCGGCATCCTGGTCGCGATCGCCGTGCCGGTCTACCTGAACTACCGCAAGGGTGCGGCGGACAAGGCGGCGCAGTCCGACGTCCGGGCGGCGGTGAGCCAGGTCGAGCAGTTCTACACCGACAACAGCAACTCGTACCCGACGGCCAATTACACGAGCAAGACCACCAGCTTCCCGGTCGCCAACACCGCCGCCGCAAGCGGAAGTACGACCCCTGCGACGACCGGTACGCCCGCCTTGATCAACCTCTCCGACGGCACCACGCTGACCTACCTCGCGACCGGCACCGACCCGAACAACAAGGGCGCCTCGTACAAGATCTGCGCGACCAACAGCGGCGGCAGCGGCAAGGTCTACGCCTACGACAGCACGGTCGGCGGCTCGGTGAAGGCGCTGACCGGAGCGAACACGAACGTCGCCACCTGCGGCACTACCACCACCACCCCCTGATCCCGGCACACCAGCTCATGAGAGGAGGGCGACGACGATGCTGCTCTTGGTCATCGTGGTGGCCCTCCTCGGCCTGGCCGTCGGCTCGTTCCTCAACGTGGTCATCTACCGGGTGCCACGTGACGAGTCGCTGATCCACCCGCGGTCGCACTGCCCGGCCTGCGGCACCGAGGTCCGCAACCGGCACAACATCCCCGTGCTGGGCTGGCTGGTGCTGCGCGGGCGGTGCGCCGACTGCGAATCGCCGATCAGCCCCCGCTATCCCCTCGTCGAGACGCTGACCGCCGTCCTGTTCGTGGCGGTGGCGGCCAAGTTCGGCCTCACCTGGGAACTCCCGGCGTACCTCTATCTCGCGGCGATCGCGATCGCCCTCGCCGTGATCGACCTCGACGTGATGCGCCTGCCCGACAAGATCGTGCTTCCGTCGTACGCGGTGGCCCTGGTTCTGATCGCGCCCGCCGTGATCGCCCACCACAGCTGGGCCCAGGCCGGTCGCGGCCTGGTCGCGGCGGCCGTCCTCTACCTCGTCTACTTCCTGCTGGCCGCGCTGCCCAGCGGCATGGGCGGCGGCGACGTGAAACTCGCCCCGCTGCTCGGGTTCTACCTCGGCTGGCTGGGGTGGAGCGCGGTGCTGATCGGCGCGTTCGCCGCCTTCCTGCTCGGCGGCGTGGTCGGCGCCGCGCTCATGGCGACGCGCCGGGCCGGCCGCAAGTCCCGGATCCCCTTCGGGCCGTACATGCTCGCCGGCGCCTTTCTCGCGGTCTTCGCGGCGGCGCCGATCGCCGACTGGTACTCCTCCCTCCTCGTACCCTCCGCCTGAAAGGACTCTGATGGCAGGCGCACCGCCGATCGGGCTGGACATCGGCTCGTCCTCGATCCGGGCCGTCGAGGTCCGCCGCGGCAAGGACGACTACTCGCTGAGCAACTTCGGCCAGGTGCCGCTGCCACCGGGCGCGGTCAACGGCGGCGTGGTGCAGGACCCGATGATGGTCACCTCGGCCATCAAGCAGCTCTGGGCGGCCTGCAAGTTCGGCTCCAAGAACGTCAGCATCGCGGTGACCAGCCCACAGCTCGTGGTCCGGGAGATGAGCCTGCAGAACCTGCCGCCCAAGGAGATGAAGCTGGCGCTGCCGTTCCAGGTCAAGGACGCGCTGCCGCTGGCCGTCGAACGTTCGCTGCTGGACTTCTACCCGCTCGAGGTGCCGGGCGACAACCCGACCGTGCGCGGGCTGCTGATCGCCATGCCCAAGGACGCGGTGCTGAGCTCGGTGGCCGCCGTCGAGAAGGCCGGCCTGCACGTCAAGGCGGTCGACCTGGCCTCGTTCGCGATGCTGCGCGCCGCCTCCCGGCTCGACACCCAGGTCGAGGCGATCGTCGACGTCGGGTACGACGTGACCAGCGTGATCGTGCACGCCGACGGCGAGCCGCTGATCGTACGGACCGTGCCCCGCGGCGGCCAGGAGATCACCGACGCCATGGCCAGCCGGCTCGGCGTGCCGCCCGGCGAGGCCGAGATGCTCAAGTGCCGCTTCGGCCTGCACGGCGACGGCAACCCGGAGACGGTCGAGGCGGCCGCCGAGGCGGTCCGCCCGCTCGTCAACGAGCTGCGGAGCTCGTTCACCTATCTCGCCTCGGGCGAGCGCCAGAAACAGGTCACCCGGCTCGCGCTCTGCGGGGGCAGCGCGCTGATGCCGGGCCTCGCCGAGCACTTGCAGGACCAGCTGCGCATCACCGTGATGTACGCGGACAGCGCCAGCCGCCTGCGGGACACGCGTAAGGGCCGCGAACGCGGCTTCGACAGTTTCGTGCCGTCGGCCGCCGTGTCGATCGGCCTGACCCTGGGAGCGGCAGCCTGATGGCGACATCGACGACGACCCTCATGCCGATCGACCCGGCCGTCTCGCCCGAGCAGGCCGCGCGGATCCTGCCGATCCGCGCGAACCTGCTGCCGGGCGAGCTCATGGCCGGCCGCAACGCCCGCCGGACGAGATTCCTGCTGATCGGCGCCGTGATCCTCGTGATCGGCGTGCTCGTGGCCTGGTACGCCTACGCCCACCAGCAGCACGACGAGGCGCAGAGCAACCTCGACACCGCCAACGAGATGGTCCTGCAGGCGACCGGGAGCAAGAAGAAGTTCGCCAAGGTCACCGGGCTCATGAACGACCAGACGCGGGTCCAGGGTGAGCTCAAGTCCCTGCTGGCGAGCGACACTCCCTGGACGACCGACTTCGGCTACATCCGCGCCGACGCGACCGCCGCCGGCGTCACTCTGACCGAGCTCAGCGGCGCGCTGTCGGAGTCGTCGGCCGATTCCGCGACCCCGACCGTCGGGACGATCACCGTGAGCGGGTCCGGTCCGGAGAAGAGGAACATCGCCTCCTTCATCGAGAAACTCGCCGACCGGGACGAACTGACGCGGCCGTACGCGTCGTCGGTGTCGTACGACACGAGCGACAAGAACTTCAAGTTCGCCCTGACGGTCGACCTCACCGCCCAGGCCCTCTGCGGCCGCTTCACCACCACCTGCGGAACGGGGAACTGATGGACGCGCGGCGCGCGAACCAGGTCTGGCTGGCCGGCGGGATCGCCGCCATCGTCCTGCTCGTCCTGGGCACGTGGTTCCTGCTGATCTCGCCCAAGCTCTCGGACACCGACGCGGTGCAGGCCGAGGCGGACGACGTCAACATCCAGCTGCTGCGCCTCAACAAGGAGGTGGCCCAGCTGGCCGCGCAGGACAAGAAGAGGGCCACCTACCAGGCGTCGGTGAACGAGCTCGCCGACAACCTGCCGGAGAGCTACGCCGAGCCCGACTTCCTGCGCATGCTGCAGACCGTGGGCGCCGCCACGAACGTGGCGGTCAGCAACTTCACCGCGGGCGACCCGGCCGCGGCGAAGACCGTGACGACGGCCGTGGAGGTGCCCGTCACGCTCACCGCGACGGGCACCCAGTCCAACATCGACCGGTTCCTCGACCGGCTGCAGGACGTGCAGGACCGCGCGGTGCTGGTCACCTCGGTCGGCCTCTCCACCGAGGACGGCGCGATGACCGCCAACATCAACCTGACCGCCTTCTGCACGACCACGAAGATCGACGACAGCGAGGGCAAACCGGCCGGCAGCGACGCCTGCAAGGCCGGCAGCTGATCTTCACGGCGGGTACAACGGGTGAACTCGGTGGGTAGGCGGAACACCCCACTGTCACCCTGAGTACCCTGCCCGTATGTCTTACGCGGTCCCGCCGACCCGCACCGCCGCTGTCGTCCGCCAGCTGCGCAACGAGATAGTCACCGGCGAGCTGTCCCCGGGCACCCTGATCAAGGACGCTGAGCTGGCGCAGCGCCTGGGCGTGAGCATCACCCCGGTGCGCGAGGCGATCGCCCAGCTCTCGGTCGAGGGCCTGATCGACATCGCGCCCAACCGCACCCGCCACGTCACCCGGGTCACCCAGAAGAACGCACTAGAGCTGATCGACGTGATGAGCGTGCTCGCCTGCGCGGGCTTCGAGTGGGGCGTCGACAACCTCACCGCCACCCACGTCGAGCTGATGCGCCAGCGGCAGCGGGAGTTCGTCGAGGCACTGCGCGGCAGCAACGTGCTCGCGGCCAGCGCGGCCGGCGCCGACTTCAGCAGCATCGTCATCCTGGCCAGCGGCAACCGCGAACTCCAGTCCATGGTGGACCTGGTCGTGGCCCGGACGATGCGCATCCTGGCCATGACCGCCGAGAGCGACATCTGGAGCACGTGGATCGAGGGCCACGACGACATCCTGCGCCTGCTGGACGCCGGCGACGCCCAGGGCGCCCTGACCCGGTACCGCGATCTCTTCGCCGAATACCGGTCCCGGGTCGAGCGCGAGCTGTTCGACTAACTCCGGAAAACCTCGGCCGCCGCCGTCGTCCGTACGGCGAAATGGGTCATGCCCCACCGCCGCTCGATCTCGGCCAGCTTGGCCGAGATCTCGCCCTTGGTGCCGAAGAAGGCGTACGGCCCGGCGATCAGGTCGCTCTCTTCGACCTCGGCCTCCTTGGCGTACGCGGCGTAACCCGCCCCGCCGTCGTCGGTGATCTCGAAGCGCTGGACGAGCGCCTCGGTCGGCGTGTCACCGCAGAGCTCCACCTGAGCGTCGATCTCGGCGGTACTCCAGCGTGCCTCGTGCGTGTGACCGTCGGCGAGGGTGCGGCCCAGCCCCGACAGGCCGATCCGGTCGGCGTTCCTGGCGGCCCAGCGCAGCAGCCGGGTGTTGCCACCACCGATCAGCAGCGGCACCTTCGCCTGCACCGGGCGCGGCTTGTCCAGACCGTCGCCGGCCAGCAGCCGCGTGGTCGCCTCGGCCACCGCGATGCAGTGGTCGATCCGGCCGCGTACATCGGGCCTGGTCTTGCCGATCGCCTCCCACTCGGACGGCGTGTGCCCGGCGCCCAGGCCCAGGAACGCCCGGCCACCCGAGACGACGTCGAGGGTCGCCACATCGGAGGCGAGCAGGATCGGCTCGCGGACACCCGCGTTCGACACGTACGACCCCAGCCGCAGCCGTGAGGTGACCGCCGCGGCCGCCGCGAGGGCCACGAACGGCGACGCGCACGCGCCGGGATGGTCGGCCACGGTGAGCGCGTCGAAGCCGAGCCGCTCGGCCTCCCGCGCGAGGTCCAGCCATGCGGCGGCGGTGGTGGGCTGTGCCTGAAGGGAGAAGGTCGCCATCGCCTCACGCTGCCCTCCGGCCGCGGCCGCGGGAAAGACTTTTTCGCGATCGGCGAAGGCGCTACCGGTCTGCAACCCGGTTCTCCCTGGAGGTCACCCCGACGCGGCCGATGGGGCGGGTGTCCGAGCAGAAAGGCCTCCCCCGATGCCTCAGCCCCAGAACCTCATCCTCATCGCCGAGGACGACAGCGACATCCGTGACCTGCTCACGGTGACGCTGGAGTCGGCCGGCTTCCGCACCGTCGCCGCCAAGGACGGCAACACGGCGGCGCGGATCCTCAAGGTCGCCCGCCCGGCCGGCCTCGTCACGGACGTCCGCATGCCCGCGCTCAACGGAATGGAGCTGACCCAGATAGCCCGGCTCGACCCCGCGAGCCGCGACACCGCGATCCTCATGATCTCGGCCAACACGCACGCACACGACATCGACGCGGGCCTCGGCGCCGGAGCCGACCGCTACCTGCCCAAGCCGCTCTCGCCCCAACGGGTCGTCGCCGAACTGCGCGACCTTCTTGAAGGGAAACAGCCATGACCGCGCTTCTCGACCGCCCCACGGACACCGACGCGTTCGCCCGGGCCATGTCCTCCCGGCCGTTCTCCATGCCGGTGGCGCCCAGCATCCTCATCGCGGACGACGACGACGAGGTCCGCGACGTGATCGAGTACCGCCTGCAGGTGGCCGGATTCCGTACGCTCACCGCCGACAACGGCCGCTCGGCGCTGACCCTGGCCGTCGAGCGCCGCCCGCAGGTGATCATCCTGGACGTCACGATGCCCCAGCTCGACGGCCTCGCGGTCTGCACCGAGCTGCACAACTCGGCCGCCACGGCTGAGATCCCGGTCCTGATGATCAGTGGCCACGCCGAGCCGGCCCGCCTGCTCGCCGCCGGCGCCGACGACTTCCTGCCCAAGCCGTTCAGCTCCCGCGAGATGATGCGCCGCGTGAACTGGCTCCTGCTCTCGAGCTAAGTTGTCGCCCCAGTCAAGTTGAGTTACTTTTCGCTCATGGAGCCTGACGTAGTGGAAGAACCCGAAGAGATCGTGGAGCCGGCCACCCCGGTGGCCGGCCTGATCCGGCTGGAGTCGTCGGACGACGCCGGCGCGTGCTCCCCGGACGGATGGTGCGACTGATGACCGGCAGCGTGTTCGGCCGGGCGGCCGAGCCCATCCTGATCGACATCTGGAGCGACGTCGTCTGCCCGTTCTGCTACCTCGGCCACGCGGTCCTCGCCGAGGCCGTCGAGCAGCACCCGCACGGCTCCGCGGTGCGGATCCGCTACCACAGCTTCCAGCTGAACCCCGGCTTCGCGCCCGGTGAGGCCGTCCTGGCCGACGACTACCTGGCCCAGAGCCACGGCATGCCGAAGGCGCAGATCGAGGCCTCGCACGCCCAGCTCGCCTCCCGCGGCGCCGCCGCCGGCCTCGACTACCAGTTCGCCAAGGCGCAGATGGTGAACACCCTCGACGCGCACCGCGTGATCCACCTGGCCAAGGCACACGGTCAGGAGAGCGCCATGGTCGAGCGCCTGTTCCGCGCCGAGTTCACCGAAGGCCTCAACCTGGCCGACCACGGCATCCTGGCCGACCTGGCGGCCGAGCTGGGCCTCGACCGCGCCGAGGCGGTGCAGACCTTGGCGAACAAGGGCTACGAGAAGGACATCCGCGCCGACCTGTCCCGCGCCCGCGAGCTGGGCATCAGCGGCGTCCCGTTCTTCGTCTTCGACAACAAGCGGGCCGTCTCCGGCGCCCAGCCCGTCGAGCTGTTCCGCCGCGCCCTCGACCTGGCCTGGGAAGACCGGCAGACTCAGCCGGCATGACCCGCTTGCGCGCCGACGCGAGACGCAACGTCGAGGGCATCCGCCGGGCCGCCCTCGACGTTTTCCGCGCCCGCGGCCTGACCACCCCGCTGGACGAGGTGGCCAAGGCCGCCGGCGTGAGCAAGGGCACCATCTACCACCGCTTCGGCAGCCGCCACGGCTTGATCGACGCCGTGGTCGACGACCTGGTGGCCGAACGCATCGCCGACATCATCGAGGCCGTCTCGTCCTTGACCGACCCGCTGGCCCGCTTCGAGCAGTACCTGCTGCGCATGTGGCTCCTGCAGTACGACGAGCCCGCCGCCAACGACGTCCTGGTCCGGGCCCTGCCCGACTCGGAACAGCTGACCACCCTGTGCGACCGCGCCAGCCGCTTCGGCCGCGGCCTCCTGGAGGACGCCCAGTCAGCCGGCGTCATCCGCCCCGACCTGACCCCCACCGACCTGATATACCTGATCCTGGAACGCGGCGCCGCCCTGCGCACCTGCGCCAAACAGTCCCGCCCCGACTACGAACGCCGCCTCGACTTCCTCCTCCACGGCCTCAGATCTGAACCCCGCTAGTTTCCGGTCGTGTGCCCGACGTAGGCGCGCAACCCCACGCGATCCATTTCGTCGAGCGCGCGCACGTCGAAGACGTTCATGGGCGGGTCGCCCGCACGTTCCCGCCAGCCCGCCATACGCACGGACACCCATTCCAGGTTGACCTCGCCGTTCTCGGTGTGGAAGCCGCCGCCGCGCTCGAAAAGCCGTACCAGAGGCTCGAAAGGGTCTTCAAGGTCGCCTGGCAACGCGACGCCGGGCGTTCCGCGCAGGGCAGCCCAACGCAGGATGAACGGCACCAGCCGGCGCACAGACCGGTTCCCGGGCCCCACCTTCGCGACCACGGCGCCAACGACCTCCTGGTCGACATCGACGCCCGGGTCGACGCACGCGGCGATGTCATAGAAGGGCACAGCGGTGTCGCAGCCATAAACAGCCGCCCACCTGGCCGCCCTCCGGAAGTACTCCTTCACGAGCGCAGCCCTGGACCAGGCCTTGTCGCCACCGCGTCGCCAATCGACGGCGGCCAAGCGATCGGCCATCTCCTGTACGGCGTCTTCCGGCGTCATCGTTCCCATCCTCGCAATGCGGCGTCCACGATCTCGTCGAGGTTCGACAGGTCTGGCGCGATCTCCAGCTCGTCCCCTCGCAAACCGAATGCCGACCAGTGTGCAAGCGGAGCCTCCGGCCGCCAAGCGTTGGGCGCCAGATCATGGGCACCGGGGTCAGCCGGATTGACGATGCTGTCCCCCTCGGCGTTGAAAGAGTCCGGATGGGAAGAGCGATAAGGAAAGCCGGCTTCCATCAGCTTGTTCTCGACATACTCGTGAGCGACGAGCGCACGGAAGTCGAGGGACTCGTCCGCGCTGAGGCCGCCCCGGACGGCGCCCTCCCACATGTCGGCGATGTCATCGTCGGGCGTGAAATATCCGCGTTCGACCCAATCGGGACCGAGCGCGATGTCGTGCTCCTCGACGAACAGGTTCCGATGCATCCTCGCGACGACCGCGGGGTCGATCCCCGTGTTCGCCGCGACGATGGCCGCCTCTTCGGGACTGTTCCGGATACGCAGATAGGCGTCCGCCGCCCGGCGCGTGAAGCCGGACCCGCTGTCGACGAACTCGGCGCCACGGGGAAAGTCCGGCCGGAACTCGCCTCTAGGATCGCCCCCGACGCCGGCCCCACCCGCCATAGCGGCCCGTCCTGCCCGAGAGACGTGCGCGACAGACTCATGCGCTTGAGCCACAGTGCCCGCCGCCTGTGATGCTCCCCGGCCGCGGCGAAGGGACGGCGGCTCACCATCGCCGCCGCGCGGTGCCCTGGGCCGCCCGCTCACCCCGCCAACGCTAACAATGCCCGTCGAGGGAAACGCCAGCCATTCCCGGCGCCCGGCCCGACTTCGGAGGCCGCCCACTGAACGGCACCTTCACCGCCCCGCAGCGCCACCACCGCCCCGCAGCGCCACCACCGCCCCGCAGCGCCACCACCGCCCGCAGCGCAACCACCGCATCGCAGCGCAACCACCGCATCGCAGCGCAACCACCGCATCGCAGCGCAACCACCGCATCGCGGGGCTTCCGGGGGCTCGGCCCCCGGAGCAGATATGACGAGGGCGACCAGGTCCGCGCTTTCCGCGGACACAGGTCGCCCATCGCTCTCGTGGAGCTGAGGGGACTCGAACCCCTGACCCCCACACTGCCAGTGTGGTGCGCTACCAGCTGCGCCACAGCCCCTTGCTTGTCCCCGGTGTCCCGGGCACGGAGGAAATACTACACACCCTCGGCGGGTGTCCGCCGGGACCCCCTCCCCCTCAGTTCATCGCGGGGTCGGGTGGGAAGTGGGCGACGGCGGCCAGGATGTCGCCCTGGCGGCGCAGGACCATGGCCCACAGGTCGTCCGGGCGGTTGATGAACGGGTCGCCGGGCAGGGCGTCCAGCAGGAACCACGAGCCGGCGGCGATCTCCTCTTCCAGCTGGCCGGCGGACCAGCCCGAGTAGCCGGCGAAGACGCGGACGCCGGCCACGCTGTCGCGCAGGCGTTCCGGGTCGGTGGAGAGGTCGACGGTGCCCAGGGCGCCGGACACCTGGTGGAAGCCGGACACCCGCTTTTTCACCTCGGGGCGGGTGCGGGCCAGGCAGATCGCCGACTCGGGCTGCACCGGGCCGCCCTCGAACAGGACCGCCGGGTCGCCCGCCAGCTCGCCCCACGTGCCGAGGACGTCGGAGACCGGGACCTCCGTCGCCCGGTTGAGGACCACGCCCAGGGCGCCGCCCGTCTCGTGGGCCACGAGCAGCACGACCGTACGGTCGAAATTAGGGTCTTTGAGGGTGGGGGTGGCCACCAGGAGCCGGCCGGTCATGGACTCCATCGACCGGCCTCCGATCCGCTGACCCTCGCTATACACGGGCAGCCCGCAGCGTCACGCACAACGCTTCCACCAACGCCATGAACGCACATTAGCCCGAGTTTCCGGCCACCGATAAGGTCTGGCCATGAACGCAGCGGCGGAGATCGGCGTCATCGGTGGCTCAGGGCTGTACGCCCTCCTGGATGACGCGGTCGAGCAGGTCGTGTCCACGCCCTACGGTGAGCCGTCCGACCCGATCACGATCGCCCGAGTGGGTGACCGCCGCGTCGCCTTCCTGCCGCGCCACGGGCGTGACCACCGCTTCCCGCCGCACAAGATTCCCTACCGGGCGAATCTTTGGGCGCTTCGCGCTTTGGGTGTACGGCAGATCGTCGCGCCCTGCGCGGTCGGTGGCCTCCGGCCCGAGCTCGGCCCGGGCACTTTCGTGGTGCCCGACCAGCTCATCGACCGGACCAGTGGGCGCGCGCAGACCTACTACGACTCCGGCGCCGTCCACGTGAACTTCGCCGACCCGTACTGCCCGGACGGCCGCGCCGTCGTGCTGGCGGCCGCCCGTCCGGTCGATCCGGTCGACGGCGGCACCATGGTGGTGGTCGAGGGCCCGCGGTTCTCCACCCGCGCCGAGTCGCGCTGGTTCACGTCGATCGGCGGCACGATCGTCAACATGACCGGCCACCCGGAGGCCGTGCTGGCCCGCGAGCTCGGGCTCTGCTACACGTCGATCGCCCTGGTCACCGACCTGGACGCCGGGGTCGAGGGCGATCACGGTGTCACCCAGGAGGAGGTTTTCCGGGTGTTCGCCGAGAACACGGAGCGCCTCCGATCCGTACTCCTGGAAGCGGTGAGCAATCTCCCCGCGCGACGGACCTGCCCTTGCGCGTCAGCGCTGGAGGGCATGAAGCTGCCGATCGAGTTACCGTGATCGAATGACGGACGCCGATGGCTTCTTCGGGGAGAAGGTCGCCGAGAAGTACGACATCCCCAACGACCCGCAGTTCGATCCGGCGGTCGTGGCGCTGACCGCTGACGTGCTGGCCGATCTGGCCGGCGGCGGCCGGGCCCTGGAGTTCGCGATCGGCACCGGCCGGGTGGCGGTCCCGCTGGCCGAGCGCGGCGTCGAGGTGCATGGCATCGACATGTCCCGCGCGATGCTGGCCCGTCTGCGTCCCAAGCCCGGCGCCGAGAACATCGGCGTGACGGTCGGCGACTTCACCACCACGCGCGTGGACGGTGAGTTCGACCTGGTCTACCTGGTCTTCAACACGATCATGAACGTGACCACGCAGCAGGGCCAGGTCGCCGCGTTCCGCAACGCCGCGGCCCATCTGCGTCCCGGCGGCCGCTTCTTGATCGAGGTGATGCTCCCGGAGCTGCGCAAGCTGCCGCCCGGCCAGACCGCCGTCCCGTTCACCGTCACCCCCACGAGGCTCGGCTTCGACACGTACGAGCCGGCCACCCAGGCCATGGCCTCGATCCACGTCGTCGACGGCGAGATGACCTCGATTCCTTTCCGGTACGTCTGGCCGGCCGAACTCGACCTCATGGCCCAGCTCGCCGGCCTGGAGCCGGAGCATCGCTGGGAGTCGTGGTCCCGCGACCCGTTCCACAACGAGAGCGAGTCGCACATCTCCACCTGGGTTCGCCCCATTATGTGACTACAGTCACATCCGGGTCCTGCTGTTTCGCGCACAGGGGTCGATGCGTGATGGTATTCGCCGTTGATCCTCGGCGAAGGGACTCCCTCGTGGAACGGCGTCTGGGCCGCCTCGGCGTGCGCGCGGCATCGGTCGGCTTGCTTCTGGCGGGACTGGTCGGCGGCGTCTACCTGGGCAAGGAGCGGGTGGACGCGTCCCCCGCCGCTTCCGGCGCGCCGGTGAACCTGATGGTCGAGGCGCAGGACCTGACCTTGCTCAAGCAGCGCCAGGCCACCCACGCCGCCGCCCGCGCCTGGCAACGCGAGGCCGAGGGCGCCGCCGCGGCCAAGGCGGCCGCCGCCGCCAAGCTCACCGCGGCCCGCGCGCACGAGCTCGAGAAGCAGGTCATCGAGGACAAGAAGAAGGCCGAGGCGAAGAAGAAGGCCCTGGAGAACGGTGGCCCGGTCCCCTACAGCGGCCCGATCCCCGGCTCCTGCAACGAGTTCAGCGGCAGCCGCGAAATCGGCTGCGCCCTGATGCTCGAGGCCGGCTTCGGCATCGACCAGTTCCCCTGCCTCAACAAGTTGTGGGACGCAGAGAGCGGCTGGAACTACAAGGCCGAAAACAAGTCCTCGGGCGCGTACGGCATCCCCCAGTCCCTCCCCGGCAAGAAGATGGCCTCCGAGGGCGCCGACTGGAAGACCAACCCCGCCACCCAGATCAAGTGGGGCCTCGGCTACGTGAAGGGCCGCTACAAAACGCCGTGCGGCGCCTGGCAGAACTTCCAGAACAACGGCAACTACTAGCCGATCCTTGACTCTCCCCGAGCCGGCGCTCAGCTCAGCCGGGTTCTCGGCCGGGTGACGACCGCGAGCAGGGCCATGGCGGTCAGGACGGCCGCGAGGATGAAGCCGGTGAGCACATAGGAACCGGTGCTGGCAAAAGTGGCGAAGGCGCCGATGCTCAGAAGCGAGCCCAGGGCGCCGATCGAGAGCACCGAGCCGAAGGATCCGATCGACAGGATCGACAGGATCGAGCCGGCGGACGCCACCGACAGGATCGAGCCGAGTGAGGCCACGGACAGGATCGAGTCCTTCGAGCAGACGCTGAGAATCGAGCCACTGGACCGGTACGACAGGATGTTCCGCGATCGCGACATGGCTCAATGCTGGCGGTCGCCGCCTGGTTTCACATCGCCCCGCCGGATCCACGGGGGCTGATCCCGGAATCAACTGACTGGCTGATGTGCGGCGGGTCTGACACCATCGGGGTCATGCCGCCGCGCCTCGAGCGAATGACGCGCCCCTTCCCGGGGCTCTTCGGCGTGCGCTAGCAACACGACCCACTACCAGGCCCCTGTCGTGCGGGGTCTGTCGTGTCGTCTCCCGCTGCCGGCAGGGCGAGCGGAGAGACATGACTTCCTACTTCACGACCGCTATTCCGTACGTCAATGCCGCCCCTCACCTCGGGCATGCGCTGGAGCTTGTGCAGGCCGATGTTCTCGCACGTCACGCGCGTTCACGGGGGCGGCCGGTGCGGTTTCTGACCGGGACCGACGACAACGCTCTCAAGAATGTCGCCGCCGCGCGCGCCGCCGGGGTGGATGTTCGGGCCTTTGTCGAGGGCAATGCCGCCCGGTTCGCCGGGCTGCGCGAACCCCTCGCCCTGTCGTTCGACGACTTCATCAGCACCAGTTCCGACCCTCGTCACGCGGCCGGTGTGGAGCGGCTGTGGCGTCGGTGTGCCGCCGCCGGTGATTTCTACCGCCGACGGTATGAGGGGCTTTACTGCGCCGGCTGCGAGCAGTTCTATCCCGAAGCCGAGCTGGCCGGCGGCCTCTGTCCGGAGCACCGGACGGCTCCCGAAACCGTGGCCGAGGAGAACTGGTTCTTCCGGCTGTCCCGCTACACGGATCAACTGCTGGAAATCCTCGAGAGCGGCCGGGTGCGCGTCGAGCCCCGGGCTCGCCGCAATGAGGTTCTTGCTTTTGTACGGGCCGGTCTCGCCGATTTCAGTGTCTCCCGCCCGGCCGCGCGGGCCGGCGGCTGGGGCATTCCGGTGCCCGGCGACCCGGACCAGGTGGTGTACGTCTGGTGGGACGCCCTCGCCAACTACGTCACCGCGCTCGGCTACGGCACCGGCGACCCCGCGTACGAAAGGTGGTGGGTGGACTCGGCCGAGCGGGTGCACGTGATCGGGAAGGGCATCGTCCGCTTCCATGCCGTGTACTGGCCGGCCCTGCTCCTGTCGGCCGGTCTCCCCCTGCCGACCGCCGTGTTCGTGCACGACTACCTCACCGTGGACGGCGCCAAGCTCGCCAAGAGCGCCGGCAACGCCGTCGACCCGGCCGGCCTCGCCGACCGGTACGGCGGGGACGCGGTCCGCTGGTGGCTGCTCCGCGAGGTGGCCCGAACCGGTGACACCGACTTCACCCTCGATCGGCTGATCCACCGGGCCGACACCGACCTGGCCAACGGTCTCGGCAACCTGGTGAACCGCACGCTGACCCTCGTTCACAAGTACCGCGCCGGCCAGGTGCCGCCGGGCGCCCGCCTGTCCGGTGCGAGTGCCACGCTGGCCGCCCGTATCGACCGTACCCTCGGCAATTTCGACTTTCGAGCCGCCACGGACGCGCTCGTGTCCGTGGTGGACGAGGGCAATCGGCTGGTCGAGGGCACTCGCCCGTGGGAGCTCGCCCGCGCCGAACGCGACGGCGACGGCTCCGCGACCGAACTCCTCGACACCGTGCTGGCCACTTTGGTCGCGACATGTCGTCTGCTGGCCACCGAGTCCCAGCCGTTCCTGCCGCAGGGTGCCGACCGCCTCCGTACCCAATTGGCATCGGGGTCTCGTGTCGGCCACCCCGTGCCGGCCTTCCCCCGCCTGAGCTTTCCGCACGTAAAGTAGCCTGTTCGCTACAGAATGACCGGGGGGCGAGATGCCGTTGCCGTTCGAGCAGACGCCGCTGTGGCTGCGGACCCTGACCTGCGAATCCCCGGACCCCCACGAGGCAGCACGGCGGCGCTTACGGACGGCGTACCTCGAATTCCGCTCGGCCGTCGAGCCGCTGGCCGGTGAGATCAGCCGATCTCTGCCCATGTTCACCGATCACTCCGTCGCCCACGCCGACGCTCTGTGGGACACGGCCTCGCTGGTGTGCGGCGACGTCGTACCCATCAATCCGGCCGAGGCGTTCGTCCTCGGCGGCGCCTTCCTGCTGCACGATCTGGGCATGGGACTGGCGTCCTACCGCGGCGGGACCGTGGCGCTGGAGAAGGACCCGCAATTCGACGACCTGTACGCGATGGCCCGCACCCGGCTGCGCCGCGGTGACCCCTTCGCGGACGCCGGCGCCGTCGACCGGGACGCGCGCGAGCAGACGATCGCCGACCTGTTGCGGCTGCGGCACGCGGAGCAGGCCGAACGGCTCGTCACCACGGCGTTCCGTACGTCCGACGGCGAACCGTTCTATCTGCTGGGCGATCCGGTCCTGCGGCACACGTTCGGATCGATCATCGGCCGGCTCGCCCGCAGCCACTGGTCGGACGTGTCGGAGCTCCAGGGATTCGAGGTGCCGCTGGGCTCCTGCGTCGAGCATCCGCCCACGTGGGAGGTCGACCCGCTCAAGCTGGCCTGCGTCCTGCGCCTGGCCGACATCACGCAGATCGACCACCGGCGCGCGTCGACCTACCTGCACGCGTTCCGGCAGCCGGCGGGCACGTCCCGCGATCACTGGTACTTCCAGGAACGCCTGACCCGGCCCCGGGTCGACGGGGACCGTCTCGTCTACACCTCGTCGCGCCCGTTCGGCCGGGACGAGGCGGCCGCCTGGTGGCTCGCGTACGACTCGGTGCGCGGCATCGACAACGAGCTGCGCCGGGTGGACGCCCTCTGCGCGGATCTGAGCCGCCCCCGGTTCGCCGTCCGCTCGGTGGCCGGCGCGGACTCGCCGGAACGGCTGGCGGTGTCGATCTGTACGGCAACAAGCCCCAGATCGCGATGCGGGAGCTGATCGCCAACGGCGCCGACGCGACTCGCGCCCGCGCCGTCCACGAGGAGTCGCCCGGCGGTGCGGTCACGGTCCGCCTGCGACAGGCGGATGACGTGTGGTGGCTGGAAGTCGAGGATCACGGCATCGGCATGTCACCGGAGACGATGGTGTCCGCCCTGACCGATTTCGGCATCTCACACTGGCAGAACGCGTCGATGCTGGCCGCGTTCCCGCGCCTGCTCGCCAAGGGTTTCGAGCCCACCGGCCGCTTCGGCATCGGCTTCTTCGCGGTGTTCATGATCGCCGACGAGGTCCAGGTACGCAGCCTCGCGTACGACGAGGCGCCCCGTACCACCCACGTCCTCGAGTTTCACCATGGCGTCGCCGCACGGCCGCTGCTGCGGGTGGCCGACGTCCACGAGCGGCTGCGCAGCAGCGGAACCATGGTGCGGGCGCGACTGCGCCACGACCCGCGCACCGTCGAGGGGCTGTTCAAGACCACCGACCGCCGGCTGACCCACAACCAGCTGCTGCACAGCCGGCTGACCCGCATGTGCGCGCTCGCCGAGGTGGACGTCGCGGTTCAAGGACCCGACGACCCGGCGCCGGTACGGATCGTCCAGGCCGGCGACTGGACCCGGATCCCCCCGGCCGAGTTGTTCCGCCGCATCTACCGCCGCGACGAGGCGAACCACCTCGACCGGATCATCTACGACGGCTACGAACGCTGGTTCGTCCAGCACGCCGACGACCTGCTCGACGACGAGGGCACGATCATCGGCCGTGCCATGGTCGCCACCGGCTGGGAGGCGGTCCACCCGGACCTGCGCTGGATGCGGCCGACCAAGGCGCCGATCTACGTGGGCGGTTTCGAGTCGGGCGAGATCTGGTGGTGCCTGGGCGCGTTCGTCGGCCGCCCCCTGACGGCCGACCGGCTCAAGGCGTTCTTGATCGCCAGCCTGGATCAGCTCCAAACATGGCTCGAAGCACAAGCAGCGACAGTCTGCGCCAGCCCGCCTGGGGCAGCCTCTCCTGGATCGAACGCGGCGACCGCCCCCCGAAGTTCTTCACGTTCGGCGACGGTGACCCGGTGAGCCTCCCGGACGACTGCCTCCTTGTGGAGATGAACCCGGAGTGGTTCATCCCCGAGGAGGTCTGCCCCAGCCCCCGCGACGAACGTTTCGCCCACGCGGTCGAGGGCGACGACGCCTGGGATCCACGCCGCTGGTGGTACGACACCGGCAACTTCGGCTCAGTCGGCTTGGCCATCCGCACGATAGCCGAGGTCTGGAACATCGACGTGACCGAAGCGATCCACCTCATGGAGCCGCTGCACCTGCAAACCGACGGCGACCACCGCCCGGCCTTACCGACCTCGGACAACAACGGAACCGTACGGGTAACCGCCCTCCGCATGCGCCGCCCGTCCGTCAGCGCTCAGATCCATTCGCTCAAGTCGTAGATCCGAGCACAATAATCGTCACGGGAGGCGACCGGACGATGGCTCTTCAGGCCGTCATACTCGATCAACGACGGCAGCACGGAAGGAAAAGTACCTCCCCGGCCGGGGCTGACCGTCCCATCCGCCTCCGTCAAGGGAAGATCGATCCCGATGATCTCGCCCGTGGCGCCTTCGGTGACGTAAAGGCGGTGGCTACGCGGGTTCAGGACGAGGAAGCCGCTTACCGAGAAAATATCCTCGAACCACAGCCGGCCACCGCCGTACAAGAATTGGCGAAGCATCGAGAAATAATTCATGTCGTACTGCCCGGCACGGCGATCGGCGGAGAACCCGGCGTCCATGGCGTGGACGACAACGTTTCCGTGGCTGTCGACTTCGCCGACCGCGGCGCGCAGATCAGCCGCCGTCAGCGTGCGCAGCCAATCGACCGCGGCGTCGACATCGAGTTCGGCGCCGTCACCGCCGACAAGAGTGAATTCAACGGCAACGCCAGCCGGCGCTTCGACACCGGCTCGCAGAATGACGCGTGTGTGATCGAGTCCAGCGCGAACAACACCACCAAGGCGTACCGAATCAACGCACGGTGACCCGAAAGGCCCCATGACCAGTGGGCCGACGATTCGCAGTAACAACTCATGGAGATGGTTCTCTCGGTCCACGACTGACGCGTCCTCGGCTTGAGTAGCGGTACTTGCCCCTAGATCTTATTGATCCGGTCCGGTCATCCGGCACGTCGACATCGGCCTCCCGCGCCGTCGCCCGTACAGGGGGGACCGTCGTCTCATGCTGCCCACTGACGGACACGTACACACCGAATGGTCCTGGGACTGCGCGACCGGCGACATGGAGTCCACCTGCGCCCGAGCGTCGACGTTGGGCCTCCCAGCCGTCGCCTTCACCGAACACCTGGACTTCACCGTCTGGACCAATGTGGAACCGGCGCCGGACGCCCCCGCCAAGGTGACCAACCTGATCAGCACGGACGGGACACTGGCCCCGCCACCGCTCGACGTCGACGGCTACCTGTCCTGCGTCCAGCGCTGCCGTGACAAATTTCCCGGCCTGCTGATTTTCACCGGGGTCGAGGCCGGCGAACCGCACTGGCACCGGGACCAATTCGCCAGGATCCTCGGGGCGGGACAGTTCGACCGTGTGCTCGCCTCCCTGCACACCCTGCCACTGGGCGGCGGACTCAACGAGCCGGGTGAGCATTTCGCGCGGCGCCCGGCCGCGGACGTGGTCCGCGACTATCTGGCCGAGATACCACGGCTGGTAGCCGGCTTCGCCGACTTCGAAGCCCTCGCCCACATCGACTTCGTCAGCCGCTTCTGGCCGGCGTCCGCCGGTCCCTTCAAACCCACGGACTTCGAAGAGCATTTCCGGTACGCGTTGACGGCGGTCGCGACCACCGATCGGGCACTGGAGGTCAACACCAACCGCAAGCCGTTCCCCGAGATCGTCCGGTGGTGGCGCGAGGTGGGCGGCAAGGCGATCACCTTCGGCAGCGACGCGCACGACCCGTCCTTCGTCGGCAACGGCTTCGCCGAAGCGGTCGCCTTGGCCGAGGCGCTGGGTTTCCGCCCGGGCCGCCACCCGTACGACAAGTGGTACGCGTGAGGGGTGACATCATCAAACGCATGACAACTGGCGTGACGCCATCGACGCTCGCACCCCGGGCCGCCGTGGTGGGTGTCGTCACCGGCCTGTTCCTGATGGCCTTCTTCACCCTGATGTGGTCCGCCAACACGTTCGCCGCGTGGCCGGCGGCTGTCGCATGGCCCATCTGGGCGGCGTTCGCGATCCTGGCTGTGTGCTTCATCGCGCAGGGCGTGCGGCTGATCGGATTACGCAAACGCTTCCCGGCGAAGCTTTCCGCGGAGGACGAGCAGTACCGGCGCAGCAGCGGCCGGGCGTTCGGCATCATCTTCGGCGCGGAGGCCTTGGCGATCTGGATCGTCGTGCTGATCCTCAACGCCACCGGCCAAGCCGACTACGTGGTGCCGGCCATCGCCCTGATCGTCGGCCTGCACTTCTACCCCATGGCCCGCGTCTTCCGGCGCACCATCGACCTTTACCTGGCCACGTGGACGACCCTGGTCGGGCTGGCCGGCATCGGCGCCCTCGCCGCGGGCGCCTCGGAAGATCTCGTCATCGGCATGGTCGCCGTGGGCGCCGCCTTGGCCACCACGATCTACGGGGTCTACATCTCCCGCGAGGCCGGCAAGCTGATCCGCGGCGCCCGGCAGGCGGCTTGACGAGCGGCAGACACCAGACCGTCTCGCACAATCGGCGAAACAACCGTCACACAGCGGGTTCCCGGGGGCTACACCCCCGCAGCCGACATGACGAGGCGGCGTGGTTCGCGCTTTCGAACGCACGCCGCCTGCCGACTCGTGGACCTACTGCCCGCCTTCAGACCCGGAAGCCTGCGACCAAGGATCGGAGTTCCGCGCTGGTGCGGGCCAGATCGTCCGCGCTGCCCCGGGAATGCGCGACCGCCGATGCGGTGACGGCCGCCGCCGACGCGACACCGTTGATGTTCATCGCGATCTCGGAGCTGCTGCCGGCCACCTCGGCCACGTTGCGGCCCATCTCGCTGGCCGTGGCGGTCTGTTCCTCCACCGCGGCCGCGATGACCGTCTGCAGGTCGCTGATCCGCCTGACCACGTCACCGATCCCGTCGATCGCAGTCACCGAATCGCCGGTGTCGCCCTGGATCTGGTCGACAAGCCGGGAAATCTCGGTTGTCGCCTTCGCGGTTTCCTGGGCGAGTTCCTTGACCTCGCCCGCGACGACCGCGAATCCCTTGCCCGACTCACCGGCCCGGGCCGCTTCGATGGTGGCGTTGAGGGCCAGCAGGTTGGTCTGCTCCGCGATCGCGGTGATCAGCGCGACCACCTTGCCGATCTCCGCTGACGAGGCGCCGAGCTTGCCGACAGTCCTGGTCGTCCGCTCGACCGCGGCAACCGCCTCCGTCGCGACTCGGGCCGCCTCACCCGCGCCCTTCGCGATCTCTTCGATGGCGAGCGCCATCTCGGCGCTGCCGGCTTCCAAGGTCCGTACATTGCCGGAAACGTTGTCGGCGGCGCGGGAAACCGCCCCGGCCTTCGCATCGGTCTCGGCGCTCGACGCGTCGATCTGCGCGGAGATGCCGGCCAGTTCCTGAGAGGCGCCGGCCAGCGTGACGGCGTGCCCGTTGATCGCCGAGACCGTGTCACCCAGTGAGGCGGCGGTGCGGTCGAGCGCCTGCCCGAGCACCCCCAGCTCATCCTTGCGGCCGAGCTCGACGCGGGTGGTGAGGTCGCCGCCGGCCAGCCGGTTCAGGGCGGTGACGGCGACGGCGAGCGGCCGGACCACTGAACGGGTGACCAGCACACCCATCGCCACGGCAAGCAGCACGGCGAGCGCCAAGGTGCCACCGAGAACCCGTACGCCGGTGTCGCGCACCTGCTCCACCTCGGCGGCCAACACAGCGACCCGGCCTTCGACGGACTTCTCCAGCGCGGCGGTGAGGTCGAGCACGACGCTGTAGGCGTCCGCCGCGTCACCGCCGTTGATGCTGTTCATAGCCTTGGCCCGGGCGGCCCGGGTATCCTGCGCGAGCCAGCCCATGACCGTGTCGTCCCAGGCGAAGAAGTCGTCCCAGGCGGGCTTGAGCTTGGCGAACTCCGCCTTCTCAGTCGCGGTCATCGCGTTGGTGTCGACGGCCGCGACATCGGCGTAGATCCGCTCTTTCGCGGCCAACTCGCCCTTGCGGTTGTAGTTGTCGGATTTCGTGGCGTACGCGTTGCCGAAGGCTCCCGCGTCCGCGAGCACAAGCCCTTGCCAGCCGGTCACATCCGCCGCGTCATAGGCAATGGTTTGAATGTCGTCGCGCAAGCCCTGCAGCGTGGCCAGCGCCCGTTGTTTCTCCGTCTGCTGACCCAGACTCCACCAGCCGACACCGGCTGCCGTGATGATCAAAGCGGTAAGAACAAGGTAGGAAGCGCCGAGCCTTTTGCCGACGCTCGCATCCCTGATGCGCATGAAAGGCCCCCGATGGTCGGGCCCACACGGGCCCACCGCTTACCATCGGCATCTCGGCCGCCGCGTTAAGACCTACAAAACCGCAAGACCCCAAACCCCCGTGAGCCTGATCACCACACCCCGCACGTACTGAGCCGGCACCTGACGCTGGTCGCTCGAGACGCCCCTGCCCGCCCTGACCACCCCCGGCCCCTGAACCGGGAAGGGTCTCAGGCCGCGGCGGGCTTCGCCGCGGCGAGCGCCTCACGAACGACCTGCGCGCTCGCCGGCGTTCCCGGCAGCACCCCGTACTCACCGTAGGGAGTCACGTAGACCGGAGTGTCCCGCTGGGTGCGCCAGTTCTCAGCGAGCGGCCCGGCGTCCACGGTGTCGAAGCCAAGGCTGTCGAGCAGTTCGGCGACCTGCCGTTTGGCGGCGGCGTCGTCACCGGCGATGGGAAGCGCCGATCGGTCCGCGCTGCCCGCCGGCCGCCCCAGGGACCCGAGATGCCCGAACCAGATGTTGTTGAACCCCTTCACCACGCGGCCCTCCGGAACGTGCTTCTGCAGCAGCTCACCGGTGGTGCTGGAGCCGTCCTCCAGCTCGTCGAAGACGCCGTCGCGCTCCGGGTAGTAGTTGTTGGTGTCGATGACCACCTTGCCCGCCAAGGGGCCGGCCGGGACGTCCCGGTACGCCCGCAGCGGCACCGTCACCACCACGATGTCGCCGGCTGCGGCCGCCTCCGCGGGGGTTGCGGCGCGCGCCTTCGGACCCAGTTCGGACACCAGGTCCTGGAGAGTCTGCGGACCACGCGAATTGCTCAACACCACGTCATGACCAGCGGCGACCGCCAACCGCGCCACAGTGCTGCCGATGTTGCCGCTACCGATGAACCCGATCGTCGTCATGTCAGCGGGAACCTCGACGATCCCCGGCCGATTCCAGCGGACGACACACCGTGACGTGGGGCACACCGCCCAAGACTCGCCTCGACAGGTCGCCGCCCGGCCCACGACGGCCTGGCCCGCACGGTCGCGATCCACACCGACCTCGAAGTCCCCGAGGCCGCCCTATCCTGACCGGCATGACTCTCCCGAGCGCGTCCGACCCCGCCACCCGTGACGTGATCGCGGCCTTCGAAGCTGCGCGCAGCCGCCTGTTCGGGCGTCTCGACGGCCTGACCGACGCCGAATACCTCTGGGAACCCGTCGCCGACAGCCTCAGCATCCGCGCCGGCGACGACGGCATCTTCCGCGTCGCCGAACTGATACCGGAGCCGGTCCCGGGCGTTCCGGACCCGGTCACGACGATCGCCTGGCGCATCTGGCACATCGGAAGCCTGTGCCTGCGCGGCTACGTGATCCACTTCTTCGAGGACGTTCCGGATCTCGGCGACCGCCACGAGTGGCCGGGCACGGCGAAAGAAGGCGTCCAGGCGCTCGCGAAGGACTGGGAGAACTTCACCACCCGCATCGCCGCCCTCGGCGACAAACGCCTCCTGGCCCCGATGGGCGTCGGCCCCGGCACCTGGGCCGACGAGACCTACCTGAAGCTCACGCTGCACGCCTTGCGCGAGGTCGCCCACCACGGCGGCGAGATCGGCCTGCTCCGCGACCTGTACCTACGCCAGGGCTCCTGATCCCGGCGCCCGCCGCTACGACGCCCCCGGCTCGCGCTGTCCGCGAACGGGTCGCTCCGCGCCGCTCTGATGGAGCCGCATCCCGGCGACCCCCGTCAACGCGCGCTCACCGGGATCAAGCTTTCGTTCGGCCTGCCCTGGGCCGGGTCGACGCGAGGACTTGCAGGCCCAGCGGGGTGAGGGTGTGCCGAACGGCTCGGCCTGCCCGCCGGGTGGCGGCCAGGCCGGCGGCCCGCAGCGCGGAGACGTGCCCGGACGCGGAAGCGACGCTGATCCGCAGATCCCGGGCCAGCTCTGTGGTGCTGCGGCCGGTGATCAGGGCGCGCAGCACCCGGGCGCGGGTGGGGCCGACGAGCGCGGCCAGCGGGTCCTCGTAGGGCTCCACCCAGGACGCGGGGGCGGGGTGGATCGGGTAGGTCAGCGTCGGCCAGCCGCCCGCCTCCGCGATCACCCCGGGGCGGCTCCAGAACACCGATGGCACCAGGCGCAGCCCGCGCCCGCCCAGCCGGACCTCGCCCTCGGCGGGCGAGCGCACCTCGAGCACCGGCGGCGTCCAGTTGATGTCCGGGCCCAGGGTGGCCAGCGCCGCATCGACGCCGTCGGTCAGGATCAAACCTGCGCGGTGCGCGAGCTCGGCGCGCAGCAGCGCGTCGACGGTGGTCACCGTGGGTGCGATACAGATCCGGTGGTACGCCTCCAGCGCGTCGGCGAGTCCGACCAGGGTCCGGCGGTGCGCGTCGTCGATTCCCCGCAGCTCGCCGCAGGCCGTCGCCGCGCCGGTGGCACGTAGCGCGTCGGCGAACCGGTCGGTGGACCATCCGCTGTATCCCTCCGGGGTCAGGAAGTCGGGGACCAGGCCCTCTGGCGGGATCACGTCGAAGAGGGCGGCCGCCGCACCGCGTACCCGGGGCCGGACGGTCTGCCGCCACCGGTCCAGGAACGGCCCGGACACGGGCTGCCGCAGCGCCTGCACGCTACCGATGGTTTCCGCATGCCAGGCGATGTCGAAGATGACCCGGCCCCGGTCGGCGGGTTCGAACAAGAGGCGCAGCATGTTTCGACCCTGCCTGAAAGGATCGCGTACGTCGATCCCGGCCCCGGATCCTGACCGCCATGAGACACGCACGCCTGTTCAGTGCCGCGACCATCGTCGTCGCGGCCGCCATACCCGCCGTGCCGGCGTACGCCACCCCGGACGCGGCCACGGCACCCGCCGCCGGATCGACCTCCGCCGCTTACCCGCCCGCCGGGCCGCAGCCGGTCGCCTACCAGGTCCGGCTCTCGGCCGACGACACCGGCGCTACCTGGCGCGGCCATCAGCGGGTCGCCTTCGTCAACAACGGCTCGGGCCCGCTCGACACCGTCTGGCTGCGGCTGTGGGGCAACGGCCCGGACGGCTGTACGACTACCCCGGCGATCGCCGTCTCGGCCCTCGAGGGCGGCAAGGCCGGCCCGCTCGCCGTCGGCTGCACGGCGCTGCCGGTACGCCTGAGCCGGCCGGCCGCACCGGGAGGAGTCGCCGCGGTCGCCTTCGACTTGACGATCCGGGTGCCGGAGCGGGCGGACCGGTTCGGCCGGGTCGGGCCGTACTCGTTCCTCGGCAACGCCCTGCCGCTGCTCGCCGTACGCGACGAGCGCGGCTGGCAGCTTCCCCCGTACGTGGCGAACGCGGAAAGCTTCTACTCGCTGACCAGCAACTTCGCCGTGTCCCTCAACCACCCGAAAGAGCTCGCCGTTCCGGCCACCGGAACCGTGCTGGCGGAGAAGCGGAACGGCGGCCGCACCACCACGACGATCACCGCGCCGCTGGTGCGCGACTTCGCCTGGGCGGCGGGGCCGTTCCGCCGCGCCGAGACGCGCACGGCGACCGGTGTGCGCCTGCGCACCTGGTACACGCCGGACGTGACCGCGGAAACCGCCGCGGAGGTGCAGGGGCAGGTCGCGCGGGCGATGGAGTTCGCGGCCGGCGAGTACGGCCCGTACCCGTACCCCGAAATGGACACTGTGATCGGCGGCTTCGACGGGTTCAGCGGGATGGAGTACCCCACCCTCATCCTGACCGAGCCGGCCACGCTGCCGGCCGTGCACGAGGCCGCGCACCAGTGGTGGTACGCCCTGGTCGGCAACGACGAGTACGCCCATCCTTGGCTGGACGAGTCGCTGACCCAATACACCACCACGAAACTGCTCGGCATCCCCGACTACTGCGCCGGCGCACCGTTCTGGTTCTCCGACAGCATGCGCGTCGACGCCGGAATGGACTACTACGACACCCGCCGCGACGAGTACGTTCCCGCCGTCTACGGAGACGGGGCCTGCATGTTCCACGAGCTGGAGGCGCTGATCGGCGGCGACGCGATGCGTACCGGGCTGCGGCGCTACTTGGCCGCTCAGAAGTTCGGCGTGGCGCGGCCGGCGGAGTTGCGTGCCGCACTGCAGTCGGCGACGACGGTGGACCTGGGCGACTTCTGGCTCCGCTGGCGCAACACCGCCGACTGAACCGCTCTGGAATAGGTTTTCAACGCTTGAGCAGTTCCTCGCTCAGTTCCCAAAGGCGCTGTGCCGATTCGGGGTCGAGCGCGTGCGGGGCGGCGTCGGACGACATCACTGGCTTTTCGCCCACCGGGGTCGGGCCCCACGGGGTGGGGTCCACCGGTGCCACGTCGCTGTTCTTCAGATAGACCCCGCCGACGCCGTCGAGCAAAGGGCTGGTCGCACCGAACACTATGGTCGCGGCGGCCTGCCGCGGGGTCTTCTTCTCGTGCTCGGGGTCGATGATCGGTTGGCCCTGGTCGTCGACCAGCTCCATGGCCCGCAACTGGGCCATGCTGAAGGTGCCCTGTTCCATGTGCGCCAGGGTGGACGCGACGGAGATGCCCGGATGCACCGAGAAGGCCCGGATGCCTTCACCGCCCCAGCGCCGATCCAGTTCCACCGCGAACAGCACGCCGGCGGTCTTCGTCTGCCCGTACGCGAGGTTGCCGTTGTAGCCCCGCGCGAAGTGCAGATCGTCCCAGCGGATGTCGCTGGTGCGGTGCGCGCCGGAGGAAACGTTGACAATCCGGGCGCCCCGCGCGGCGCGCAGTGCCGGATGCAGGGCCGACGTCAGCTGGAAGTGGCCGAGGTGGAACGCGGCGAAGGATGCCTCGTAGCCACGGGCGTCCAGGGTCAGCTTGCCGTACCCGTTGCCCGCGTTGTTGATCAGAATGTGCAGCGGCCGGCCGGAGTCGAGGTAGCGGCCGGCGAAGGCGTCTATCGAGATCGGGTTCAGCAGGTCGAGTTGGCTGGTCTCGACACGGTCGATGCCGGCCAGCTTCGCCGCAGCCCGCCCCGGGTCACGAGCGGCCACCGTGATCGATGCGCCGGCCTTGCTCAGCGCGTGCGTGGCCTCGAGTCCGAGCCCACCGGCGCCGCCGGTGATGACGATGTTCTTGCCGGTCAGATCGATACCGGCGAGAACATCGTCGGCCGTCGACGCCGGGGTGAACGGGGTGCCGAGGGGGTGCTGCTGGTCGGTGGTCATGGCCTTACTGTGCACGTGACCATCCGTACTATGAATGCTTGAACATCCGCATATTGTTCGCGATAGTCCGGGCATGGACGAGCTCTCCGAGGTTTTCGACATCATGGAGGCACGCGGCCAGGTGACGGGTGTGTTCGCCGCGCAAGGCCGGTGGGTGGCTCGCGCGCACGGGGAGAGCCTGCTCAAGCTCACGGTGATGGTGCGCGGCCAGGCCCGGCTGTCCGCCGACGGTCTCGACGCTCCGCTGCTGCTCGAGCCGGGCGACGTCGCGATTTTGAACAGCCGTTCCTGGCTTGAACTTCAGGGAGGCGCCGGCGACGGACCGCCGCGGGAGATCGAGCCCGAGGTCACCGACCCGGCCGGTGCGATCGCCGCCGCCGGCCCCGACGGCGATCTCGTGGTTGGCGGTCGCGTTCTGCTCAACCCGGCCGGACAGGCGCTGCTGCTGCAGGCGCTCCCGCCGGTTGGCCACGTCCGCGCGTCGGCGGCCGAGGCACCGCGGCTCCGCACCATCGCCGACCAGCTGGTCGGCGAACTGGCGGGCGAGCGGATGGGATCAGATTTCGCCGTACGCCAATACGCCCAGCTGCTGCTGCTCGAGGTGCTCAGAGCGTACGTCGGACAGACACCGCTGCCCGCGGGACGGCTGCGCGTGCTGACCGACGAGCGCCTGCGCCCGGCCGTCAGCCGCATACACGCCGACCCCGGCCGAAACTGGAAGCTGGAAGAACTGGCCCGCGCCTGCGCGATGTCCCGCACGACGTTCACCGAACGCTTCCGCGCGGCCGCCGGCGTTCCGCCCCTGACCTACCTGAACGGCTGGCGCATGCTGCTGGCCCAGCGCGCGCTGCGTGACGCCGACGTCCGCATGCGCCCGCTGGCGGCAAGCCTGGGCTACACCTCGGAGAGCGCCTTCAGCACAGCCTTCAAACGTGAGGTAGGCGAATCCCCCCACCGCTACCGAACCCGCATCCGCAACACCGGCCCAAACCGCACCCAGCCGCTTCGACCGCAAGCCCACCCTTCACAGACAACCCCCGCACAGTAACCGCAACCCCCGACGCAATAAGCGCTTCCAGGGGCTCGGCCCCCGGAGAGAAATGACGGGAGGCCCCGGTCTGCGCCTCCCGTGGAGCTGCTGTCGGACTACTTGAACTCACAGACCATCTTCGCGTCAGCTATCCCCATCCGGGGTCGGCCGGGTCGAGCCCGGCGATCACGGCCAGCTCAGCGGCCGGCAGGTCCAGCGCCCGGGCCAACTTGTCGACCAACCGCCGTTCGGCAACCAACCGTCCGTCTTGAAGCATCCGGATAGTCGACATGGATCGCCCGGTCTGGCGGGCGACCTCAGCGAGCGGCACGCCACGCGACTCCATCAGCAGCCGAACAACCGCGCCGAACGGATGCGGCTCGGGCTCCCCCACCGGGGCCAGCGCCGGCCCGATGACCATCTCCCCGACCTTGATCTGCCACCGCAGAAGCCGATCCTCCAGCAGCCTGACCCGCGCCGAGAACGGCTGCGCCTCGTCTGTCCCCCGGCTCAGTGAGCCCGGCACAGTCACCTCAACAACCTGTACCTTCTCCGGCGCCAAAGCCAGCGACGTGGAGCTATGAACCGCCGGCCCCACGTCAGCCACCCGCCACGTCCGATCCCACCAGGGCAACCCACCAAGCAGCGAGGTGAAAAACGCCCCCAGCACAGTCTGGTCCCCGTGAACTGTCCCCGGATGGCTACCAGGCGGCCCCAGCAACGCCTCGATCAGTCCAGTCTCAAGCCGATCCCCGCTTTTCATCCGCCGGATGATAGGGCAGCCCAACCCGAAGAGGAGCGCAACCGCCAACCAGCGCACCGCGGGCTTCAGAGGGCTCGGCCCCTGAGCAGACAAACCGAAACGTCCAGGCAGTGGAGGTGGTGTCCGCGTACTCGAATTCAGCGCACACACCAGTAAGCGCAACCAACAGACACCGTGGGGTTTCAGGGGGCTCGGCCCCCTGAGCAGACATACCGAAACGGCCCCCGGCTCGCGCTTTCCGCGAGCAGGGGGCCGCCAGGCAGTGGAGATAACGTCCGCCTACTTGAACCCCTCTCACCGGATCGCACAGCTGCGCACAGCGATCGGCCCTACCGCAGCCGGATGCAGCGATCGAGGTAAAGAATCTTGACACCTGCTATACCTTCGCCCAGCAAACAATTTGAATCAAAATGCCATCCCTCACCCTCTTTGCCTGGAAGCCGCCGCCGGTGGCCGACTGCCGTATGGTTACGCACGCGCCAGCGTCCTCGGCGTCCCCGAGGCGAGCCTGCCGGACCAAGCCAGGGAGAGTGATGCATGGGAACGTCCACTTTGACCAGCATGGCGATTGTAAAGGTCAATTACGACCGTTTCGGCAAAGACCTCCTCGACAACTTCGTCCCATTTGTCGCAGATCGCATCTACCACGCCGATCAAGACGCTGTGTCAACGCCCGAAATACGAGAAGCGGTGCGTCAGGAATATGGGATTGCAGTCCCTTTGGCCGCCCTTGGAACACTGATAAAAAGATGCGCACGGAACGGTCTACTGCGTCAAGAAACTGGCATTTATATTCGCGAGAAAGACCGACTTGCCGAGTACGATCTGACGCCGGCTCGGCGTACCGTTGAGCGGCAACATCAAGCACTAATTCAGCTCGGCATCGAGTTCGCAGCTCAGCAATACGAAATTTCACCCACCGAAGCAGACTTTGAGGCTGCGGTGCAGTCTTTCATTCGGCAGAACTCGGCCCCCTTGCTCGCAACGGTAATCGACGGGCAGCCCATTGCGAACCTCGTCGAAGAAAAAGATGGACCACTCAAGTACGTTGTGCCGGCTTTCGTCGCCAATCTCGAAAGTTCCGATACTGAAGGGTTCTCATACTTTACTGAAGTCGTTAAGGGATCGCTGTTGGCAAGTGCGCTCTACTTCCCCGACGTAAGCGCCGTAAATCGCAAATTCGATCGCTTGTCAATATACTTTGACACCACACTTTTACTGCGGGCCGTCGGCGCCTGCGGCCCCGAAAGGGAGGAAGCAGCCGTTGAAATGCTCTCACTGGCCCTTCGGTTAGGCGGGCAGCTACGTTGCTTTGAGCACACGCTCAACGAAATGCAAGGTGTGCTAGAAGCTTGCAAATCAGTTGTCAAGTCCGGCAACGCGAAGTATTTCGGAGAAGCGACAGAGTTCATGGTTGCGGACGGATGGGGGGTTTCTGACGTTATAACCCTCAGCGACAACTTGGAGACACGACTTAGAGCGCTTGGGGTGAAGATAACCGAGAAGCCGGAGCATGTAGAGCGGTTAACGCTCGACGAAGAGCGCCTCGAGAAAATCCTAATGGACGAAGTCCGTTATAAGAGCACCCCTGCGCTAAGGAGAGACGTCGACTCGGTTTCATCGATCTACCGACTGCGTCGGGGTAATGAATTCATGCAAATTGAAAGGTCGCGTGGCATCTTCGTCACCTCCAACTCCGCTCTGGTCCGAGCCGCAAGAAAATACGGGAAGATAGAACAATTTGATCGAGGCACAGTCCCGCTAGTAATCCCGGACCATTCGCTCGTGACGCTCATGTGGCTCAAGGAACCCCTGGCTTCGCCCGACCTTCCTGCAAGTCAAATCATCGCCGATTGCCACGCGGCGATGCAGCCAAAAGACGATGTTTGGCTCTTGGTGGTTGAAAAGATCGAGAAGATGGCTCGAACGGGCGACGTCTCGGAAGACGAATACACAATTCTAAGGCAGTCTATCCACGTCCGCTCAGTGATTATGGTGGAGATTGGCGAAGATCCGGAGGCGTTTACTGAGGGAACTAAGGATCGCGTTCTGGCGCGTGCGCAGCGGAATATCGCCCAACAAGCAATAGATGACGCGGCGATTCAGAGACAGCATCGCTCAGTCTTGTCATCTGAGCTTGCCGAACTTAAAGAGCAGGAGGCCGCGCGAGCGCGGCGACTCGACGAGCGAGCGCAAAACTATGCACGAACGATCCTTAACAGTGTCTTGGCATTGCTAGCACCATTAGCAATTTTCGGCGCCATTTTGACCGCGCCGTTTCCATCCGAGCGCACGGTTGGGGTTGGCGGCCTACTAGGCTTCGTAATCTCGTGCATCGTCGGGATTGCCATCCTCCTATCCGCATACGCCCTGGTATTCGGCGGCAGTCTTCGGGAGTATCTACGTCGATTCGAGAAGCATCTCTCGCGGAGAATCAGGAATATGCTCGGCTGAGCGCTACGGATACAGCGCCAGTCGGTTGACGCTCGACACGACTATTCGGCTCGCGTTCCAGTGACTGCCGCACGCTACCCATCCCCAACACCCTGCCAGTCGGCCAGAGGTCGGGCCGAAAACTTCCACAAGCGGTGTGTCGCGGTCCACCGAACAACACTGCCGACCGCCGCCACCGTCAGGGCAGTCATGCCGTCTTCGCGTGGCTTGGTCTTGGCCGTAAGGACGTCTTGGCCGTGAGGACATAGCCGTCACCATGAAGGTCTCGCGACAGACGAATCACCCGGCATCTACCCTAGGGGGCTGGCGCCGAAGGCTGCAGCCTGCCCATGAGCTGAGCTGCAAGAACTACGGCGAGGCCAAGAAGGCACTCTTTACCCTATCCCCAGGCGACACCATCTTCTGTACGCTTTGGACGACGCGTGAGACGACCAAGGCGGTAGTAGACGTATGGGTGTAGCAGAAGACCTAGCTCTTCTCGAGGATCAACTTCATCTGGAGCGTAGGAAAGTTGACGTCGCGACTCACAATTTTTCCGTCCGCGAGCTAGTCCGGATGATAGCCGAGTCGGAGCTTAATGTCGCACCAGATTACCAACGTCAATTCCGGTGGGAACCGGACGGAGAGTCCACTTTCATCGAGTCGGTATTCCTGGGCCTTCCCATTCCTCCTATTTTCGTCGCGACCAACGTCGGATTCCAGTGGGAGGTAGTTGACGGACTTCAACGCCTTTCTACGCTCGTGCATTTTGTCTCCTCCAATCCGGCAGATCTGGCGATAATTGACCGGAAAGAACGCCTCGAGCTGCAAGGGCTTGAAAAGCTCAACCAGCTAAACGGGCTTGCCTATGAGCAGCTTCCCAAGAACTTGCAGGTTTACTTCGGCCGGCAACCGTTGCAGGTTGTTTCGCTCACTGACAAAAGTGATCTCCAAGTTCGATTCGACGTTTTCGCGCGTCTCAATAGGGGAGCCGTTAAGCTCACGCCGCAGGAAGTTAGGGCCTGCGTATACCAAGGAAGCCTAAACGACCTAGTTTCGAATTTAGCCACATTCGAGCCGTTCAGCGCCATGCTTAAGTTCAAAAAGGTAAACCAAAGCGATGGAACGGCGGCCGAGCAGGTCTTGAAGTTCTTCGCTTTCAAGAACTTCCGCGAAACGTACGATGGCAAGGTCGAACGGTGGCTGAATCGCTACATGGGTAAGGTCCAGGAGGACGGTTTCGATTATTCCGGGGAAGAAAATGCTTTCAAAAAAGCGACACTTCGTTTGAGTGAAATTCTCGAAGGTAAGCAATTCCTCCGCGCCGGCTATCCCACCAGTCCCCTCCTCCAGTTCGAAGCGGTATTGGTAGCAATCGCCGAGCTCCAAGCCGAGGGTAAGGAAGTCGTTGATCCCCCATCCGGGTGGCTCTCTGATTCAGAGTTTCGCGAGTCGAGTGGCGCTGGGTCGAATTCGCGAAGCATGTTGAACCGGCGTCTAAACCGAGCACGGGCGTTCCTCAGTGGCAACAATTAGTTCAGCCGCGCAGAACATAAGCGTCCAGCAAGAGCGGCTAGTCAAGCGCGCTCAGGGGCTGAAACGGCTCATTATATCCGTGCAGACCGCCGTAAGGGGAGCCCCCTCCTCTCAAGCCTTATTACTGCAAGAAGCTCGCGCCGCGGCGATCGTGGGAATAGTTGCAGAACTTGAAAGCTTGACGCGAACCGCGTTGACAGAACTCCATCAACATATCAACGACGCAGGGGTGCCAATAAGCACCATAGCGGCCTGCTTGCGTCAACTCGCAGCGCATGATGAGTTCGAGAGCCTTCGCACGCTTCAAGATGCGACTAAAGTATGGGAGAAGCGTGCATTTGCTACCAGCATGGATAGGCAACAGCGAGGAGCAAATCTGCCACTGCCGCGACGTGGCCCACTCCCGCCCATGGACGGCAGAACACCAACTCCTGGCTTGTACAGCCGAATTTGGGCAGTGTACGGCTTACACCGAGAGGTATTCCCTGTCGCCTCTTGGAGCGCATCGATCCAGAAGCTCTCCGGCCTCAGGAACGATGTAGCGCATGGCAACCTTCCGATTTACCAAATTTTCCAACAGCCGGCCGTCGACGTTCCCGATATCGAACGGTATATAGATGACGTCGAGGCGTTTGCGAGTCACTTCGTTGCAACGATTACCGATTACATCGACACCAAGCTTTACCTGATCAGATGAATCAATCGCTTACCGGGTCAGAACTACAGCACTTTCAGTAGCGGCGAAATTTTCACGATACCGCCGCGAGCGAGGATTGATTGCTGCCATCGTTCGCGGAACGTTGAAGTTGAGGCGCCGCCAAGCTGACCAACCGGCAGCTTTACTCATGTCACCAACCAAGGCCGGAAGATCAACATGAATATCCTTGTAGAAGGAGTCCTGCACGACTAGAACTGCCGGGCTACCCGCCTTAACTACGCGATGCAATTCATTGAGAGAAGTCCACATGCCCTGAAAGTATTGGGTGTAATACTTCCGGTAGTATGTAGCCGATGCCACAGAGCTGTGCGCCGTAACTCTTGCCAATAAATCGGCCGCTGCCGCACCCCATTGATCCGGACGAACGTCTGATGACAAACCCGCTATCGTGGGAGTGCCGATCATCTGATCGCGAAGCTGCCGGATGTCACCTTTCCCCAAGCCAAGAACCGCCAGCTCTGGGAGAGTGGCTTTGACGTAGTCAAGTCGTGTGCAATAAGGCGGCGACGAAACTACCGCATCTACGCTGGCAGTCTCGAGAGGCAGATTGATCGACGAGGCTACTTCAACACTCGCCATAGAATCCCGCGTGGGCAGCGGGATCTCTAGCTGGCCCTGATAAGGATTGCTGAGCTGCACTGCTTTGGCGAAGAGGTCATGAAGGTCGGAACGGGGCACGCCCAACCTACGACCAGATGGATTCTTGATCCACGAAGGATTTGACGGGACATACTTTTTGACTAGGTTCCGGACAGTGCGGAACAACGCAACATAAAACAAGGACGCTAGCGGCGAGTGCCGAAGGCTAGTGTCGTAGCCGATAAATCCTGAGTCAGAATCAGCGTCGATCAGGACTCGGCAAGTTGCCCGCTCCAGAGCGCGGATTTCTCCAGCCGTGACGGGACCGAACCAAGTACCAAGAAGATCACTGTCGTTAGACTTAACCCGCATTGAAGCTGCTCGATCACATATGTCAAGAGCGATCGGAACAAGGCTGTCGGCGACATCTGACCCGATGAGCCGAGCACGCCCAATGATGACCGCAGCCGGGTTCACATCGAAACCCCTGACGTTCAAGCCAGCCGCTGCCGCCGCTACAGTCGTCGTGCCCGCCCCGTTCCAGGGGTCAAGGACCACGCCACCCGAGGGCACCGCCAGGTGGCGAAGCATGTCCTCGACAAATTCCTGAGTGTAACCAGCGTAGTACCGATAGTACTGCCGGCTACCTGATCCCCCGAGCTTCGGACTGCGCACTCGAGCACGCTACATGGCGTCGACGTGCCTTGTCAGCTCGGCACGTTTGCGGCTGGCGGTTCGGCCATTCTGTTTTGGCCGGACCCGTAACCCGTCAATGTGGTTCTTGACGCCCAGTGGCCGCCGTCCTGGTCAGAGCAGAGGCCGGCGTCGGCCCTACCCGTGCCCGTGTGACACAACGTCCCAGAATGCGACGGTGGCGGCTCTCTGGAAGTCTCAGACGGCTCGAGCACGACTAGAAATGCCGAGACGTCCATGCAGACGTAGTCTGCCGCCGACGCTTGTCGCGGCAGCCTTCTTGGTAGCCGGTTGCTAGAGGCGTCCGTCTTGGGACACCGGCGGGTAAGACCCCAGCCGTCCGTGACTCGCTCCGGGCGGCTGGGTTGCCACCGATCGCCTAGTACTGCAGATGCTTGCGAAAACGGCCGGATGGCTGGGCAGCCAGCGACGCTTCGTTTCACGGACAACTGAAATGGGGGGCGGTCCTAGATGTCAGCCAGCGGCGCAAGTACCCAAGAGGAAGGCCGAAAGGTTCCCACCGTCAGTCGCCCGGTCGGCGTCTGGCGGGAACTGGACTCGCTAACACGTCGTCGAGTGGCTTAGTGCCCATCGAGCGCATCTCCATCGTGTCAAAGCGGACCCGCCGGGAGACCCTTCGAGGGCAGAAGGAGCAGGCCCTTCAGAAGATCAACAGGATGAGGACCGGTGAAGGGAATACGGAGATGACCAGCCGCGAAGAAATTGGCTTAGCGCTTAATCTCGCAAGCGGGCACATGAGCGCCGGGCACCCGCCGGTTCTAGTCGAGGTACCCCTTCTATCTGCAAGCCGCCGTGATGTCTTGGCGCGGGCCGAGACTTCGCTCTACGACCATCTCGTCGTCACGCCAGGGGGCTTGTGTGTCGGATGCTCGGAGCCTGAGCCGTGCCGTGCTCGGTACGCGGCGCTTGCTCTACTAAACAGCTATGGCGTTTTGCCACGTCGGCGCGCGGGAGTAGCAGGTGTCTACATGGCCGGCGGTACTGGTAGCTTCGACGGCTTTGCTACGGACCAGACGCGCTCGAATGAGGCCATGTAAGTCGAGACCATGCCTTCGTCACCGACGCGCTTGAGGTGCAGCACCGGCGCTTGGGCGGCGGGACGGCCGTAGATGTGGGAGTTGACGAGCATTTCGTCGTCGGCGCGGTAGGTCGAGTTGTAGAGCACGGTGTCGTGCAGTCGTAGGGCGATGCCGGGCTCATCGGCGAGCGGCTGGAGACTGACGAGCGCAATACGGATACGCGCGCTCATGCCGGCGCCGATGCGCTCCTCGACTCCGCGGCTGGCGATGTGCTCGCCGTCTGGATCGCCGAGGGCAATGCGTACCCGCACGCCATCCTGGGCCTTCTCGCGGAGCAGAGTAAGCACCGCGACGTCGTCGGCCAAGAAACTCGCGCTGTAGACGAGGATGTCGATCTCTCGCTCGGCCCGGCTCAGCACGCTTGACCAGGAGTCGGACGGTACAGCCGATCGGTGCGGGTAGACGATCCGGATCTCGTCAGCGGCCGCCAGCGGCTCGGAGGGGCGAGGCAGGCTCGGCCACAGGTCGTATGCCGACCATCCCGTCAGGCTGACCAGCGCGTCGCGGTGACGGGGATACGGGATACGACCGCTGCTGATCCAACGCTGGACTGTCTTGGGATCGACGCATAGCTGGGCGGCAACGTCGACGATATCGAGCCTGGCGCCGCTTAGCGCTCGGGCGAGCATGTGGTTCACGCATCCGCTCCCATCGCTGGGCGAGACAGCCATCCTAGCCAAGAAGTCCCTAGACGTCCCAGCCCGTGGTTCAGCGTCCGTCACTTGGAGTGAACACTTAGCGGAGAAGAGAGAATGGACGGAACGCCATGGAGAGCGACCCAGACGCAGCAAGATCGCCAGCGGATCGGCTGGCGCTTGCCTTGGAAGATGCAGGCTTCGACGTCGGCCAAGACTTCCCGGCCCTGAGCGACGCGATCGGCCACCAAGGGAACCCCGTCGTAAGAATCGGCGACGTCCTGCCAGCAGTCGCTGACCGGCTCGCTATGGCCTTGCGGGTTGACAACGGCGACAGGTGACAACCCCGACGCTAGGCTCCCTATGTGGATCAAGTCGAGGGCGCCCGTGACCTTGCGCAGCAGCTACTGGCCGAGTCGATCCCGCGCCGCTGGTTCCACAGCCAGGGCGTCGGGCGTAAGGCCGAGTCGATCGCGGCCCTGGTCCGCGATGACGGACCGGCCTTGGTCGCCGCCTCGTGGCTTCACGACGTCGGCTATTCGCCAGACCTGATCGTGACCGGCATGCATCAACTCGACGGGGCTCGCTACCTGCGTGATGTTGCGCGCGCTGATGATCTGGTTTGCCGACTGGTCGCTCACCACTCGTGCGCCTTTATCGAGGCTAGGAACCGCGGGCTAGGCGACCAGCTCGCGGACGAGTTTGCGCCCGTCGAGGGCATCCTCTCGGACGCCATAACGTACGCGGACATGACGACTACCCCCGACGGTGATCCCGTTGACGTGGAGCGGCGTCTCGCCGAAATCTTGGATCGTTACGGGCCCGATCACCTCGTGGCCAGGTCCATCAGCGAAGCAGGGCCGCTCATCACCCAGTCGGTTCAAAGGATCAAGTCTGCGCTGGCCAAGGGTTGACGTCACTCCGCAGGGGCGAGCGCTCCCTGCTCGTCGCGGCTCCACCGACGGCCGGCGCTGTCCAGGAATTCGATCTGTACCGGCTCGGGCTCGACATACGACCGAAGCCATTCCGCCGGCGCTGCTCGCTGGACAGTTTGGCCCGGAGGAACGAGGCCGACGAATTCTGACCGAGGTTCTTCGCCGTCGCGAGCAGGAAGCGGCAGCTCGACCTCGTAGATGGGCATCGCGCTCGCGTTGTGGATGTGAAACCAGAGCTCCCGGCCACCTTCGAGCCTCTGTGTCAGCTCGACCCACGCGCTGATCCGTTCGGCCTGCGAGCGACGTTCATCCTCGGCGCGGTCGGCCTCGCGCCGGTGCTCACGGCGCAGAAGCAAGAATCCGAGGACGAAAGCACCGACCGTACCGACCGCGGCAAAGACGTCCGCGAAGGCGCTGAGCCAGTCGCTATCCAAGGTGGATGTCGAGCGGTGAGGTGAGGTACTGGTCGATCCTCATACGCATCGAGCGGTCCATCGGCAACGCGTTGATCTCGGCCGGTGCCACCCATCGAACTTCGGTCGACTCGTCGCTCGGCGTCGGTGTCCCTCCGACGGGACGCGCGGTGAACACGACGGAGAATTCCTGCCGGGCCTCGTTGTTGCTGGTGTAGAGAATGACGTGGTTCGGGTCGGTGTATATGCCGACCAGCCCGGTCACCTCCACGTCGATCCCGGTCTCCTCGGCCGTTTCCCGTACGGCCGTGTCCGGCAGCGACTCGCCGAGGTCAATCCCACCGCCGGGTAGCGCCCAGTTGTCGTTGTCCGATCGGCGGATCAGCAGGATTGCGCCCTCGTCATTGACCACAACGGCATTCGCCGAGGGGACGACGCTGTTGGCCTTTGGCGCTTCAGGGTCGTTGTAGTAGTCGATGCGTCGTCCCACGTCGTCCTCATTCCAGCAGTGTCGCGGCATCCCACACGTGCTCGAAGCTCTCCGCGTAGGTCGAAACCATGGTCGCGCCAGCGACGCGCCGCAGGTGGAAGACCGGCGCCTCGGACGCCGGGAAGCTGTAAATGTGCGTGTTGACCAGCAGTTGTTCATCGGCACGGTAAATCGAGTTGTAGAGAACCGTGCGATGTAGCCGCAGCTCGACGCCCTCGATGCTGAGCAGGGGTCGGTACATCACGATGGCGTTCTTGATTTTCGCGGCCAGGCTTTCGATGCCCTCGTCGCTGTCGCGCTGCGCCACCACCTCGGATTCCGGATCGCCAAGGAGGATGCGTACACGTGCTCCCGCCTCGGCTTTCTTCCGGAAGATACGGCGTACGCCTGCGTCCTCGGACAGGAAAAGCCCGCTGTAGACCAGGACCCCGATCTCTGACTCGGCGTTGTCGAAGAAGTTGCGCCAAAGTTCAGACGGCACGGTCCAGCGATGCGGGTAGATGTTGATGATTTCGCTCTCGCTGGCGCTAGCGACCTGGTCTGCGCCGAGTGCTTCAGGCCAGAGGTACACCTCATCCACGCCGAGATGAGCAGCCGCCGCATAGCGATGGCGCCGATACGGCAACCGTCCGCTGATCCAGCGTTCGATGCTCTTCGGATCAACTTTGAGCGCTTCCGCAAGGGCCGCCGGGGTGATCCCACGTTGCAGCATCGCGGAGCGTAGGCGCTCGTTCGGCATCGTCTCCCCATAAAGGACGTCCGTCAGGCTGCCCACCCTAGGCCAGACATCTCGAACACGTCCAGCCATGACCTGATCACGTCCCGTCGCCTGGCCTCACTCTCAATGGCGTCGATGCGGCACACGCATCGCCAATCGAGAGGAGATCTGCAATGGGGATCCAACACTTCACGAGCGAGGCCCCTATCTGCCCGTGCGGCGCCCAGCTCGGGGCGGGCAACTCAACGCTCTGCCGCAAGTGCGCAGCCCGGAACCGCTGGATCCGCCGGCACCGGGCGCGCGGCAGCCACAGCGGCGCCGACAAGGGCATCCGTACGCGCCGGATTCGCAAGGACCGTGGCGCATGACGATCGAAGTCTCCGCCGTTGTCCTGCTCGGCGTCTTCGTCTTCCTGCTCTGGCGGTACGCCCGTCTTCCGCTATGGCAGGCGGCGATCTGCGCGGCGTTCGGTTACTACCTGGCCGCGTCTTCCATTGGCCCCACGATCGGCAACGGACTCCGCTCCCTGGCCCGGTTTATCGCCGGACTGGATCTTTGAAAGGAGGCATCACTCCGCCATGACCACCGAGCCGCGCACACCGCGCCCGATCCTCGACCAGGAGGCAGTTCTCACCCACCTTCACGATGCTCGACGCCACCAGACGCCTTCCGCGCTGTGGACCGTTGTGGGTGACGTCCCTGTCCTGCTCGCCGAGGTGGACCGCCTCGCCCGGCTGCTGAGCCGCACCCGGTGGGACTTCGCCAACCTGCTCGCCGCCGGACAAGCGACTCTCGCCGCCGACCAAGACGGCGAGTCCGACCCTCTGGCGTATCTCCGAGACGAGGTCGCCCAGCACCGAACCTGGGTGCCACCGGACACAGGCGAACTGACCCAATGAGGGCCTACGGACGCCGGCACCGCCGATGGAGCCGGCGAAATCCGCAACCGCTCCTGCTCCTGCCCGACGAACCGCTGTTCGTCGTCGCCCTCGCCACGATCGGTCGGGTTCTGTTTCGATACCGCTCAGGACTCGCCCCGTTCGCCGCCGGGCTCGCCCTCGCAGTTGCCGGACTCTTCCTCCACCACGCGCACCCCGAGCTTTGGCCCGTCGTCGCGCTCGTCGCGGCAAGCGCGGCCATGGCTTTGGGACTTCGTATCCGCCGGACCGCAGAACGCGTATACGCAGCAACAACAACGACCGTTGCGGGAGGCTGGCTCGCGACCGCAACCGCGGTTGGCCCCACTACCAAGCCTCTGCCGACTGTTCTCGCACTGGCCGTCGTGGTACTCAGCCTTCCTTGGTGGGCTCACCGCCGGCGGCGAGCACGTGTCCGCGTCGATCGGGTGATACATGCGTGGCCCGATCTGGCGGAGAACATTGGACTCGACGGATCGCGCATCATGTCGGCCGTCGTGGACACGTGGGGCTGGCGCGGCCGTGTGAAGCTCCGCGCGGGCCAAAGCGTCGCGGACGTAGTCGCCCGCGTCCCGGCCATCGAGTCGGCTTTGGGAACACGGCCTGGCGCCGTCCGCGTCGAGCAAGATCCGGCGCACGCCGGCCGCTGCACGATGCGTGTCCTCGCCGTCGATCCGCATGCCGGCGCGATCCCGTGGCAAGGGCCGACCGCACGCTCGCTGGCCGACCCGATCGACATCGGCGTCTTCGAGGACGCGACAACCGTCCGAATACCCCTGCTCCGAAGACATGCCCTGATCGGCGGCACAACCGACTCGGGCAAGAGCGGCGTTCTGAATGTCATCCTCGGCAACCTCGTCGCCTGCCCCGATGTCGTCCTCTGGGGCATAGACCTCAAGGGCGGCATGGAACTCCGCCCCTGGGCTGCTTGCCTTGGCCGCCTGGCCACCACACCCGACGAGGCAACCCAACTGCTCGCCGACGCCGTCGCTGTCCTCGAAGCCCGCGCACACGCGGCCAGCCACGACAACACCCGCGTCTGGGAGCCCACCCCGGAATCACCAGCGCTAGTCATCGTCATCGACGAGTACGCCGAACTCGCCGACACCGCGCCCGCCGCTGTCGGACACGCCGAGTCCGTTGCCCGCAGAGGCCGCGCGCTCGCCGTCGACCTGCTCGCCGCCACACAACGCCCAACTCAGAAGGCCATGGGGGGCGGGGCACTTCGTTCCCAGATGAGCATCCGAGTCTGCCTCCGAGTCCGAGAACGCCGCGACGTAGATCTCATCCTCGATAAGGGCATGCTCTCGGCTGGCTGGCACGCCCACACGCTCGACGCCCCTGGCAAGTTCTACGTCCTCGCCGACGGCCACAACCAGCCCCGACGAGCCCGCGCCTACCTCGTCACCGATGAGCACGTACGCGAGACCGCCGCCCGATACGCCAACACGCGACCCGATCTCGACACGCTCTCGCAAGCCGCGATCGACCAACCGCCCAGGGCGCTCGATCCAGCGCCAAGCCCGCCGAGCGACCCGGAACAAGCCCTACTCGCCGCACTCAACCTGGCACCTGAGAACGGACTCACCATCCCGGAACTCATCGACGCTACCGGGATGCGACGGACCTGGGTCTACGACCGGCTCCAGGCGCTCGCCGCCGCCGGCAACGCCCGGCAAGTCTCTCGCGGGCGCTGGCACGCCTAACCCCGATCGTCCGCGCGGACGTCCGTCCGCTCGCGCGCGTCTGCGCCTATCAACGCGTGGACGGACGACGGACGGACGACCGCGCGGACCGCAGCGCACGAGCCGAAAGGAGGCAGTCCATGAGCACCAACGAGAGGAGAAATCGCAGCATACGAACGTGCAAGCAGCCGAAAATCGCAAAAGCGCAGCTCAAGACGTCCCAAGACGTCCCAGCGCTCGAAACCCGCCAGCGACGCAAGGTGGCGGGTCACCAGCCACGATCGAAAGAATCGGCAAGTGAAGCGCGGGCGCCTCGGAGACGCGAGGTCGCCGTCAGCGAAGAGCTGCTAGCCCGCGCCCTGGCGATGATGGCGGACGATTTCGTCCGGCAGGCGAGCGGACCGGAAGGGATACCCGATGACTGAGACCCGCCGAACCACTCCCCGGAAACGCGCCTTCATCTATTTACGCGTCTCGTCGGCGGGCCAGGTCAACACCGACTACGACCCGGAGGGCATCTCACTCCCGGCGCAGCGATCCGCGATCCAGCGCCGCGCCAAAGAACTCGACGCGGACATCGTCGCCGAGTTCGTCGAGCCGGGCCGCTCCGCGACCACGGTCGATCGCCGACCGGTCTTCCGCGAGATGATGGCCCGGCTCAAGGCCGAACCGGACATCGACTACGTGATCGTCTACGCCCGCTCGCGACTGCACCGCAACAGCATCGATGCCGCGATCACGAAACGCGATCTCCGCAGCGCCGGCGTAGTCCTAATTTCGATCATGGACTACACCGAAGACAGCGCCATCGGTGATCTGGTCGCGACCGTGCTGGACGGCGTAAACGAGTACCAATCGCGAGCGTCGGGCGCTGACATCGCGTACAAAATGGGTCAGAAGATCATCCGAGGCGGCTCAGTAGGCCGAGCACCGATCGGCTACCTCAACGTCCGCGAGAACTTCGAGGGGCGAGAGGTCCGTACGGTCGCCGTCGACCCGGTACGCGGCCCGCTCGTGCGGACGGCTTTCGAGTTGTACGCAAGCGGCACCCACGGCTTCCACTCGCTGATCCAGACCCTCACCGACGCGGGCCTCCGCACCAAACCGACCAAGCGCTTCCCCGCCGGCACGCCGATCTCCATCAACTCCCTGGGAAACCTCCTCCGCGACCGCTACTACCTCGGCCTCGTGCAGTACCGCGGCCAGGAGTACCAAGGCCGACACGAACCGCTGGTCACGCCCGAAACCTTCGACCTCGTGCAGCGGATGTTGGAGACGCGGCGCGCTGGTGGCGTCCGTGAACGCACTCACAACCACTACCTCAAAGGCGCCGTCTGGTGCGCCCGCTGCCACCGCCGGCTCATGGTCATGCGGGGCAAGAGCAAGACCGGCGACCTGCACTTCTACTACTTCTGCCGCGGCCGGCAACTGCACTCCTGCGATCTCCCCTATCTGCCCATCGCAAAGGCTGAGGAAGCAGTGCTCGACAACTACGCCACAGTCGCGCTGCCCGTAGAACTTCGAAAGCGGATCACGGAGCTTGTCGAAGAGGCGATGATCGGATCGGCCGACGCGCAAGCTGAGGTAAAGGCGCGTGTCACGGCCCGCCTCCGAGAGCTGAACAGCAAGGAAGACCGGTTCCTGGATCTGATCGGGGATCCTGACTGGCCGCAAGAGAAGATCGCTACCCGCCTCCGGGACATCCGGGAGGAACGGAACAGGCTCTCCCGCCAGCTCGACGACGACCAGACCACCCGGCTCGACGCGGCCCGCGAGACCTTGATGTACCTCCTAGGCCTACTCGAAGATCCTCAGGAGCTGTACCGACAAGCGGGCGAGCGTGCCCGCCGCGTACTGAACGAGGCGTTCTTCGAGAAGCAGTACCTCGACACCGACGACCGTGGCCCGTACGTCGCGTCCGATGACCTCGCCGGACTGATAGAACCGCTGGTCAACCACGCCAGGAACGAAAGCGGCGCCGCCCATCTGGGCGGCGCCGCTGTGGGTTCAAGTAAGAACCCTCTCGTGGAGGTGCCGGGAATCGAACCCGGGTCCTTCGTTGCTTTGTCAGGGCTTCTCCGAGCGCAGCTCACTATGCCTCTACTCGGCCCTCCGGCTCACGTGAGCAAGTCCGGATGGCGGGCCCAGTCGTGTTTGATCTCGCCGCACAGTCCTCACGACTGGGACTGTTTGGCCAGCCTTCTAGCTGATGCCGGTGAACTGAGTCGAAGGCGATCTCAGACCGACAGACTTAGCTACTTACCTCAGGCGGCAAGAGCGAAGTCAGCGCGGGAGTTATCCTTGGCGCTTATAAGTTTCCGACGACCGATTCTCGAGACGACGTCGGCTTCCTCGGCTCGCTTCCCCTGTCTCCACGTACGAAGTCGAAACCAGTCACCCCCTTGTTGGGCCGCATAAATGCGGCATCCGAAAGTTTACCTCACGCTGCAAGATCCGCCCACGGCGCCGCAACCGGCGGGGCGGGCGTTGCCGCGGCCGCTCTTGGAGATCTGGTAGCCGAAGGTGACCGACCGGCCGGGGGCCAGCGAGCCGCCGCTGAAAGTGAGGCTGCTGCCGTCGCGGTTGCCGGCCGCGTTCCAGACGCCGCGCAGTTCCATGTCGGTGAGACCCGAGTGGGACACGGTGACGCGCCACTGTGCCGCTGCGTCTCCGTCGTTCTTCACCCGTACGAAAGCGACATAGCCCTGCTCCCAACTCGCCGTGACCGACAGTTGGGCCTTGATGTCGCTCCGGGCGGCCGGGGTCGTCGCGGAGGTGGCCGGCGCGGCGGGAGTGACGGGCGTCGTCGTGGCCGGCTTAGTGGTCGGCTTCCAGGTCGACTTCTCCGGCTGCGGGCCGGCGCTGGTGGACGTGGGCGCCGTCATCGAGGGCGTCGCCGACGGGGAGCGGGACGCCGACCGCGACGGGGAGGGCGAGGCCGATTTCGGCGCGGCCGACGAGGGCGCCGGCGGCGGCACCGGCGAGTCGGACACGACGAGCGGCACCTGCGGCATCGACGGCAGGGTCACCGACGGCTGCCGGGACGCCTCGGCCGGGCCGACCGCTCGCACCGCGATCCAGACGACCAGCAGGACCAGGATGGCGACGGAGAAGCTCAGAACGAACCGGGCGGGGCCGAACAGGCGCACGGAATGCTTGGACGGCAACGGCGAATCCCCCCGCGAAGATCAAAGAAGCGGGCGGAGCATACCTCAGCCGATGCCTTTCGCACGCCTGCCGACTGCCCGGTTGATTTCCTTCTGGGCGTCTCGTGCCGCCAAGTCCTGCCGCTTGTCGTAGCTCTTCTTGCCCTTGGCGAGGCCGATCTCGACCTTGGCGTACCCGTTGTTGAAATAGACCTGGAGCGGCACCAGGGTGACGCCGTCGTCGCGGAGCTTGCCGCGGATCTTGGCGATTTCCTCGCGGTGCAGGAGCAGCTTGCGGGTGCGGCGGGGCTCGTGGTTGGTCCACGTGCCCTGCGTGTACTCCGGGATGTGCATGCCGTGCAGGAAGAGTTCGCCGTACGTCTCCTGGCCGAACGCGTCGACCAGCGACGCCCGGCCGGCCCGCAACGACTTGACCTCGGTGCCGGTGAGCGCGAGGCCCGCCTCGTACGTGTCGAGGATCGTGTAGTCGTGGCGGGCCTTGCGGTTGGAGGCGACGACTTTGCGCCCCTGTTCGCGTGGCATGACCAGCGACCCCCTATGGACGAGTGTGAAACCAACCCGTCAATGTTACAGGGGTCAACAGAGGCACGACGGCAGGTAGTGCAGCGGGTTGCGCGGCACACCGTCGAAGCGGGTCTCGAAGTGCAGATGGTTGCCGGTGGAGGCGCCGGTGGTGCCGACCCGGCCGATGATCTCGCCGCGGCGTACGTACTCGCCGAGGTGGACGAGGATCGCCGACTGGTGGCCGTAGCAGGTCGTGAAGCCGACGCCGCTGATCTTCCCGTGGTCGAGGCAGGTGTAGCGGCCGTAGCCGCCGGCCCACCCGGCCCTGATCACCCGCCCGTTGGCCGCGGCGTGGATGGGCGTGCCGCCGCCGGCCGCGAAGTCGGACCCGGCGTGCAACTGCCACACACGGTAGTACGGGTCGTATCGCTGTCCGTAGTCACTGGACTTCCAGCCGTTCACCGGCATGAAGAGCCGCCCGCCCTCGTAGCGGGTCTCCCCCGACTTGACCGCGTACCCGCGCAGGGCCGACTGGATCCGCGCCTCCTCGGCCTTGGCCGCCTGGTAGCGGGCGAGCACGGCGGCCCGCTGGGAGTTCGCCACCCGCAACGCCTGGGCCCGGCTCACGGCCAGGTCCTGCAGCGCTTTGCGGGCCCGCTCGGCGGCCACCCGGGCCGCTTGAGCGGCCCTCAGCTTGGCCTTCGCCGCGGCTTCGGCCTCTTCGGCCTCGCGCTTGGCGAGTCCGGCCCGGTCTTGTTCGGTACGGGCTTCGCGCCGCGCCCCGACCAGGGCGTCCACCTCGCGTTGCTGTGTACGCATGATGTGCTCGACCAGGCTGAGCCGGTCCATCATGTCGGCCGGTCCGGTCGCGTCGACCAGCATGTTGATCCGGGCGACGTTGCCGCCCATGTAGCTGGCCTGGGCGATCTCGTCGACCCGCGACCGCGACTCGGCGACCCGGTCCTGCGCCTGCTGGAAGCGGCCGGCGACCTGGTCGAAGGCGGCCCGGGCGGCCTGGGCCCGGCGGGAGGCGGTGTTGGCCGCGGTGATCGCGGCGGCCACGGTCCCGCGCGAGGTGGCGACGCGCTGCTGGGCGCCGGGCATGGCCGCGGTGGCGGCTTCGAGGCGGCGGGCCGCGGCCCGGGCCGTCTCGGTGGCGTCCTCGAGCACGGCTTCCGCCTTGTGAACGGCGCGGGCGGCCTGGTCGGGGCTGCTGGGGTCGGCACGGGCCGCGCTCGGCGCCGCCAGCACGCTCGCGCAAATAGCCACGAAGGTAGCAATCCGGCTAAATGACCTCACGGAATGCCACCGTACTCGCCTATAACGCCCAACGGCCGCATTCCCCTGTAAAGGGAACGCGGCCGTCGTAGTGAAGGTGCGTCAGCTCGAATTAAGGGTGGAGGTGGGGCGGTCGGACGGGAGCGTTGGGGGGTTTAGACCTTCAGGTAGAAGCGCAGGGTGACCCACGCGGTGACCGCGCTGACCACGGCGCCGACGCCCGCCAGCACCGGCAGCATCAGCCACACGTTGCCGTTGTCGATCGGCGTGAGGATGTTCGTCAGCGCCTGCAACTTGTGGTCGAAGAGCACCACCTTGCTGACGAACAGCGCCACGAAGCCGAGGATGGCGCCGATCAGTCCGGCCACCACCGCCTCAAGCACGAACGGGGCCTGGATGAACCAGTTCGAGGCGCCGACCAGCTTCATCACGGCGACCTCGCGCCGCTTGCTGTACGCCGCGACCTGGATCGTGTTTCCCACCAGGAGCAGCGCGGCCAACGCCATCACCCCCGCGACCACCAGCGCACCCACCTGGATGGCGTTGAAGATGTTGAAGACCTTCTCCAGCAGCGTCCGCTGGTCGATCACGTCCTGGATGCCCTGAAGGCCCTTGATCTGATCGGCGAAGGTCTTGTACTGCTCGGGGTCCTTGAGCTTGACCCGGAACGACTCCGGGAGGCTGTTGGGGCCGACCGCCTTGACGAACTCGGGCGAGTCCTGCCACAGCTTCTGGAAGCGCTTGAGGGCCTCTTCGCGCGTCTCGTACGTACGCTCGGCGACCAGCGGGTTCGAGGAGATCGCCTGGTCGATCGCCTGGCGCTGAGCCTCGGTGACCTCCGACTTGAGGAAGATCGAGACCTCGATGTTCCCGTAGTAGTAGTCCTTCATCTGGTCGACCTGCAAGTACAGCAGAACGCTAGCGCCCAGCATGGTCAGCGAGACCGACATGGTGATGATCATGGCGACCGTCATCGTGACGTTTCGCCACAGGCCCACCAGGACCTCGTTGAGTACGTACTTCAAGCGCATCGGGGGGTTCCTTCCGGGACTCCGCGCATTACCGAGTCATTCTCTTGGGGGGGATTGGGGGGCGGAGCCGGCTCAGCCGTAGACGCCTCGGGCCTGGTCACGGACGATGCGGCCGCTCTCGATCTCGATGACGCGGCGGCGCATCTGGTTGACGATGTTGGAGTCGTGCGTGACCATCACGACCGTGGTGCCGGTCCGGTTGATCCGGTCCAGCAGGCGCATGATCTCGATCGACGTGTCCGGGTCGAGGTTACCGGTGGGCTCGTCGGCGAGAAGAATGAGCGGCCGGTTGACGAACGCCCGGGCCACCGCGACACGCTGCTGCTCACCACCGGAGAGCTCGTGCGGGTAACGGTGTTCCTTACCGCCGAGGCCGACCAGCTCGAGGACCTCGGGCACGACCCGCCGGGACACGGCCTTGGTCTTGCCGATGACCTCGAGGGCGAAGGCCACGTTCTCGTACGCGGTGCGGTTGGGCAGCAGGCGGAAGTCCTGGAACACGCAGCCGATCGAACGGCGGAAGTGCGGGATCTTCCACGAACGGATGGAGGTCACGTCCTTGGCGTTGACCATCACCTTGCCCTGGGTCGGTGCGACCTCGTGCAGGAGGAGCTTGATGATCGTCGACTTGCCGGAACCGGAGGGGCCGATGAAGAAGACGAACTCACCCTTCTCGATACCGACGCTGACATCGTCCAACGACGGCCGAGACGCCTTGGGGTACGTCTTCGTCACGTTCTCGAGCTGAATCACGGGAACGCAGTCTACGCGGTGTAACGAAAACGCCAACCCCGCCGGGTCCGCCAATCTGCACCCGTGGTGGCAAAAAATCCGGACGCCCGGACAATGCGTCCGGGCGTCGTCGCCATCCGTACGGAGATCACCAGGCCCTCAGGATCAGCTGGCCTTCTCCGACGTCTTGCGCCACTTGATGCCGGCCTCGATGAACTCGTCGATCTCGCCGTCGAAGACCGAGGACGGGTTGCCCGTCTCCTGCTCAGTGCGCAGATCCTTGACCATCTGGTACGGGTGCAGCACGTACGACCGCATCTGGTCGCCCCATGATCCAGTGGTGTCCTGCTTGAGCCCGGCGAGCTCGGCCTCCTCCTCCTGGCGCTTGCGCTCGAGGAGCCGCGCCTGGAGCACGCGCATGGCCGAGGCCTTGTTCTGAAGCTGCGATTTCTCGTTCTGACACGTCACCACGATGCCCGTCGGAATGTGCGTCAGGCGCACGGCGGAGTCCGTGGTGTTAACGCTCTGTCCACCAGGACCCGACGAACGGTAGACGTCCACGCGGAGCTCGTTCTCGGGGATGTCGATGTGGTCGGTCGTCTCGACCACCGGCATCACCTCGACGCCGGCGAAGCTGGTCTGGCGGCGGCCCTGGTTGTCGAACGGGCTGATCCGGACGAGCCGGTGGGTGCCCGACTCGACGCTGAGCGTGCCGAACGCGTACGGGACCTTGACGGCGAAAGTGGCGGACTTGAGGCCGGCCTCCTCCGCGTACGAGGTGTCGTAGACCTCCGTGGGGTAGCCGTGCCGCTCGGCCCACCGCAGGTACATCCGCAGGAGCATCTCGGCGAAGTCGGCGGCGTCGACGCCACCGGCGCCGGCCCGGATGGACACCACGGCCTCACGGGCGTCGTACTCACCGGAGAGGAGAGTGCGGACCTCCATCTCGTCGATGGCCTTGGTCAGCCCGACGAGTTCCTCGCCGACCTCGTCGACCGAGGCGCTGTCGCCCTCGGCCTCGGCCATCTCGAGCAGGAGGCCGGCGTCGTCGAGCCGCGAGCGGAGGCGCTCGAGCCTGTTGATCTCGCCGGAGACGTACGACAAGCGGCTGTTGACGTCCTGCGCGCGCGCCTGGTCGTCCCACAGGTCGGGTGCGGAGGCCTGCTCCTCGAGGTCTGCCTTGTCCCGCCGCAGCTTGTCGACGTCCAAGACGTTTTCGATGTTGCGCAGGGTGGCGTCGAGGGCTTTGAGTTGCTCGGGATAGTCGGCAGCGGTCACGACAGTCAAGAGTACGCTGCCCCGGCCAAGTTCTGGCCGGGGCTGCGTGTGTGTTCAGTTGGCCGGCGCGACCTTGAGCCAGCTGAGCGCGGCCTTGTGATAGGCGACGGCGAACTCCAGCGCGGCCGCGCCGTACGAGTCCCCCGCTTTCTTCGCCTCCTTCGCCTGCTCCTTGGCCATGGCGAGCGCCTCGGAGTGATACTCGCTCGCGCCGGTGTAGAGGGTCTGCAACTGATTACCGCTGTGCTGCTCCCCGAAGGCGACACGGAGAGCGACCGGGTTACGCAGAGCATCCCGGCCCGGAGACTCGGCCAGCCACCGGCTGAAGGCTCGCTTGCCGGCGGCGGTGATGGCGTAGGGCTGGCTTGATCGGGGTCCGGGCTTACCGAGGCGGACATAGCCCATTTCGGCAAGAACCGGCAATTCGCGGTAGACCTGGCTCCGCGTCATCGACCAGTATGGCCCGAGGCGGCGTTCGGCAGCCGCCATGAGCTGTCCGCCGGTCATCGGCCCCTCGTGAAGCAGGCCGAGCAAAGCGGCAGCCGTGGGATTGATTTGAGAGTCGGGCATGCCTTCTAAGCTGCCACTTTGTCGCGCCGACGTCCAGGATTTCGCCCGATCCGTCCATTTTGCGTCTCCACAAACGACTGTCCCGCACAGACAGTCCGACTTCGAGTGTCGACCCGGCGCGTTCGCCCGTTCAACTTGCTCATGACCAGGTAAAATGGCGCGACCTAAACGGTCAGACGGCGATGCCGGGCAGCAAACGGCCGAAAAGGTACGTACGCGTTCCTGAATTCGGTGCTGCGACCCCCAAAAGCCGCATTATCTGGCAAGCCGGGCTGTGGACGCGCGGCCGTCCCTCCTAGGTTCGGCGGTTACTCTGAGGGCCATGAGTGAGCCGGAAACCCCAGCGCCGCCCAAAGCGGACGCCAGCGCCGAGCAACCCTCGTCGACGGGTCTTCTTCTCGCGCTCGCCACCCTGATCTGGATGGGCGCCATGCTCTGGTCGGCCCGCGCGACGATCACGGGCCGTGAGGACGCCGAGATGGAGGTGACCTCCACGGCGTACGCGTTGCCGGGGGCCATCTCCGCCGCCATCGTCACCGGCGCCGCGACCGGACTGGCCGTGCTGGCCCTCCTCTCGCGCCGTCGCACGCTCGGCGCCACCACCCGCTTCGCGGTCGCCACCGGCACGGGCCTGCTGATCGGCTCGGCCGGCGCTCTGACGGTCGTGACGATCAACACCGAGGGCTGGATGTACGCCGTGGTCGGCGGCACGATCGCGGCGGCCGCCACCATCGGCGGCGCCCTGGCCGGCTTCCGCGTTCCCCGGGTGATCAACGCGATCGGCTGGGGCGCGGTGGCGGTCTTCCTGGTCGGCTTCGTGCTCAACCTGTTCCAGAGCCCGCTTCTGAGCGCGCTGGGCTCGGGAGACACACAGTCCTCACAGGCCAGCGCCGCACAGTGGTTCTCGTACGGTCAGTCGTTCCTCAGTGGTCTCGCGGCCGGTCTGGTGGCCTACAAGCTGCTCCGGCGCGCCCGCCGGAGCAGCGGCGAGCTGGACGTGCCGTGGGGCTTCTACGCGGTCGCGGGCGGCGGCCCCGGTCTGCTGCTGGTGATCGCCGAGATGCTGACCCGCACGGCCGGGTCCCGGGTGCTCGAGCTGGCCGGCAAGGTCAGCGACCTGGAGCTGGTGGTGCAGCAGATGCTCAGCGGGGCGCGGCTCAACAGCGCGCTGGTCGTTCTGTTCGTGGGCGCGCTCAGCGCGATGTTCGCGGTCGGCCGCACGATCCGCCCGGCCGAGGACGACGACGAGGATTCGCCGGCCGTCCCGGCGGTGTCCCGCTCCGGCCGCGTCCGCCGCGCACCGGAAGAGCCGGCCACCGCCTCCGAAGCCACCACCCGCCCGGCAGCCGCCTTCGATCCTGAAGCGACCCACGAGGCCGACGGCCGCAACACGGGCGCCGATGACGACGCCGGAGCCGCCCCCGCGAAGGTTACCACCGGAAAGTCCGACAAAGCCGCCGACTGAGCGGCCGCCGAGTCGCGGTCAGGGCCGGTCAGAGCAGTTCGTCGAGTTCGGAGACGGCGTACCACTCCAGCTCGTGGTCCTCGGCGCTGTCGACCGTGAACTGGGCGTCGGGGTCGCCGGCCAGCGCCTCCTCGACCACCTCGGCCGCCGCGGCCACCGATTCGGCGGCGTCGGCGCCGTCGACGTGGATCGAGGCGACCTCCTTGATCGACAGCGGCTGCGGCAGGTCGACGGTGCTCGAACCGAGCTCGTTCTGCTGCGCCACCAGCGACGACGCCGGCACGTCGGCCGAGACCACCACGCGGCGGCGGGGCGCGGCCGGGTCGTGGCGCAGCAACTGGAGGGCGGCCTGGGCGGCGCGGGTGAACGCCACGTACTCAAGCTCCTCCTCGTCGCCCTCGGCGTACCACTCGCGCAGCGCGGGCGTCACCGCGTGCGCCTCCAGCGGGCCGGCGCCCAGCTTCCCCGAGGCGCGCAGGGCCCCGAGCAGCGGCACGGTGGCCGGCACATAGACCCGGACCAGCTCGGTGATCGGCACGTCTCCTCCTGCGGTTGAACCGTCCCCGTAGTACACCGCCGCAACGGCCCCGGGAAGGCCCATTCCACCAGTCGTGTCCGGATCGTGGCGTGCCGGGTCACCCACCCCGCTCGGCGACGCCCGCCGTCGTCAGCAGCCGCAGGCCGGCGCTCCCGGCGCGTCCAGGGCGATCAGCCCGGCCGCCGCGACCGGGGCGGTGCGCGGGTCCGGCGGTGCCGTGACGTCGCCCTCGGCGGTACGGACGGGGAAGCCCTCGCGGATCCAGTACTCGATGCCGCCGATCATCTCCTTCGTGGAGTAGCCGGCCAGGGACAGGGCCAGCGCGGCCCGGGTGGCGCCGTTGCAGCCGGGACCCCAGCAATAGGTGACCACCGGCACGGCCGGGTCCAGCAGGGCGGCGGCTCGGGTGGCGATCTCCGCCGTGGGGAGGTGGACGGCGCCGGGAATGTGGCCCTGATCCCAGGCCGCCCGCGAGCGTGAGTCGACCAGGACGAAGCCGGCACCCGACCGCACGTCGGCCACGTCCGTCTGGAAGGCGAGCCGCGCCGCGAAGAACGCCGCCGCCTGGCGGGGGTCGCTGTGGGTTTGTGTCATGTCATCAAGCTAGAAGTACGGTCGATCTTGCTCCATGGCGCTTCGACGGCCCAACTGGCGTCCGGGCGGGGAAACGCGCTTAGATGGCCGTCATGGCCACGGAAATCGCGCTCGACCGCACCGACTGGCGTCTGCTGGCCGAATTGCAGCGGGACGGGCGTTCCTCGTACGCCGAACTGGCTCGTGCCGTTGCCATGTCGCCCAGCGCGGTGGCCGAGCGGATCCGCCGCCTCGAGGAATCCGGCGTGATCGCCGGTTATCGGGCTCAGGTCGAACCCGAGCGGGTCGGCCTGCACGTGATGGCCTTCGTGCGGCTGCGCTATCCGACCGGCAACTACCGGCCGTTCCACGCGCTGCTCGACTCCACGCCGGAGATCGTCGAGGCGCATCACGTGACCGGCGAGGACTGCTTCTTCCTCAAGGTGCTGACCCGTTCGATGCGCCACCTGGAAGAGGTCACCGGCCGCATCGCCGGTCTGGGCGCGGTGACCACCAGCGTCGTCTACTCCAGTCCGCTGCCCGGACGAGCGGTCGCCGCCCCGGCGGAGTAGGCAGGCAAACGCAGGTCGTCAGTGGCAAACTCATGCGGATGGAGCCCCGATTCCTGCTGCTGTCCGACGTCGCCGCCGAGCTGAACGTCTCGGACTCGCAGGTCTACCACATGGTGCGCAGCGGCGAACTGCCCGCAATCAAGATCGGCGGCCGGGGCCAGTGGCGCGTCGAGCGGGCCAAGCTGGAGCAGTACATCGAGCTCAAGTACGCCGAGACCGCCGCCTGGGTGGCCGACAATCCGCTCGTCAATCCCGAGGCTGACTAGTCCTCTTTGCCCCTCTTCCCGCATCGGACAAGCCCCGTTGCCGTCCTTCGCACGCCCCGGAAGAATCGTCATCGGAAGCAAACGAAGGCAAACGCAAGGACTGGGGTGAGCGTCGATGGGGAGTGTACGAAGACAGGCGATAGCGGTCCGCCCGGCTCCCCGATGCGAGCCACCGTTCGACGACGAGGTCACCACCGACCCGTGGCCCTTCGCCCAGCCCGCCTTCAATCTCTTCCGCCCGTATTACGCGGTGGGTGAGGGGCCGACTGCGCCTACCGCAACGGCGGCGCGGACCGAAACGAGGGCGCGAACCGAGCGGCCGGCGCAGGCTGGGCGAGCGACCTCGGCCGGCTTGGTGACACCTCCCGGGCTAGTGGCGCCGCCCGGGATAGTGGCGCCGCCGGGGATCCTGGCGCCACGGGGGATGGTGGCGCCATCGGGAACGGTGGCGCCATCGGGGATGGCGGTGCCATCGGGGATGGCGGTGCCGTCTGGGCCGGCCTCAACCGCCCGGCCGGTGGCACAGCCCGGGGTGGCCGCCGCCGCCGCGATGGCCGCAGCCGACGGGATGGCCGCAGCCCACGGGATCTCCGCAGCCCACGGGATCTCCACAGCCGGCGTGATGGCCGCAGCCGGCGAGATGGACGCAGCCAGCGGGATGGCCCTGCCAGCCGGGACCATCGCGGCTGCGGGGATGCTTCCGCCCGCTGGGACGGCGGGGTCGGCTGGACCGGCGCGGTCGGCTGGGACGGCTGGGACGGCGGGGTCGGCTGGACCGGCGCGGTCGGCTGGGACGGCTGGGACGGCGGCGTCGGCTGGGACGGCGGGGTCAGCTGGGACGGCGGGGTCGGCTGGGACGGCGGGGTTAGCTGGGACGGCGGGGTCGGCTGGGACGGCGGGGTCGGCTGGGACGGCGGGGTCGGCTGGGACGGCGGGGTCGGCTGGGACGGCGGGGTCGGCTGGGATCAGGGCGCGGCGGTCGGAGGCTCGTGCTCCGGACGCCATGGTGCGGGCTTCGCGCGACGCTAATCTGGCCGTGCGGCGTTTCCTGCACGCTTGCGTGGAGGTTTTGAACGGCTATCGCCCGCCCGCTCATCTGCGCCATCTCGCTCGCCCCGCCGAAGCCGCCGAGGTGGTTTCCGAGGGCGCGCAGGGCCTGGCCCGCATCGTCGCTCTGCGCCGGGCTGGGCTTCGGGCCGGCGGCCGCCGGCCCTCGCGCAAGCCCGTGCCGGTCGCGGTTCTGCGGCTGCACCTGTGCGAGCCACGGCCCGGCGTCGTCGAGGCCGCCGCGCCCCTCCAGATCGGCGAGCACACGTGGGCCACGGCGCTGCGGATGGAACTTCACCACGAGACGTGGGCCGCCACCGCGCTGAGCCTGATCCACCACGAGCGCCGCCCACCACGCTGAGCCCGATCCAGCACGGACGCCACCCATCGCGCTGAGCCCAATCCGGCACGGACGCCGCCCACCACGCTGAGCTCGATCCAGCACGGACGCCGCCGTCGCGCTGAGCCTGATCCAGCACCAGCGCCGTCCATCGCGCTGTGCCGGATCCAGCGCGGACGCCGCGCATTGCGCTGCGCCGGATGCAGCCTGGGTGGCGGGCGGTGTGCTGGTAGCGGAACGGCCCGCCGGCGATGCCGGCGGGCCGTGTGTGGTGCTGGGGTCAGACTGCTCCGGGGGCTCCGTGGCAGCGCTTGTACTTCTTGCCTGAGCCGCAGTAGCACGGGGCGTTGCGGGACGGGCCGTTCGACTCCTGGTGGGCCGCGGGGGTGGCGCCGCGGCGCTGCGGGGCCGGGGTGTGGGCCGGGCTGGCCGGGACCGGGGAACCGCCCGGGCCGATGCCCAGGGCCGGCGCCTGCGGCTGCTGCTGGGGCTGGATGACCGGGGAGCCCTCGCCCGCCTCGCCGTCGATGGCCGGGGCCGTGTACTGCAAGTTCTGGCGCGGGCGGGAACCGCCCAGGCCCTTCGCCCGGACCTCGACGCGGTCGGAGTCGGTCTCGTTGGCGTTCTCGTCGGCCATGACGCCGCCCGCCGGCAGGGGAACCGCCTTGCTCGGGTCGACAGTCACCGTCGGCTGCTCCTCGACCTGGACCTCCAGGTTGAACAGGTAGCCGACCGCCTCCTCCTTGATGCCGTCCATCATCTGGTTGAACATGTCGAAGCCCTCGCGCTGGTACTCGACCACCGGGTCGCGCTGGGCGTACGCCCGCAGGCTGATGCCTTCCTGCAGGTAGTCCATCTCGTAGAGGTGCTCGCGCCACTTACGGTCGATGACGTTCAGCAGCACCTGGCGCTCGAGCTCGCGTACGGCCTCGGCCCCCAGCTCCTCCTCGCGCGCCTCGTACGCCTTCTGGGCGTCGTCCTTGAGCTGCGCGATCAGGAATTCCTGGTCGATGGTCTGCCGCTCGCCGCCGGACTCGTCGACGATGTCCTCGATCGTCAGGCTCACCGGGTAGAGGCGCTTGAGGTTCGTCCACAGCTGCTCGAGGTCCCAGTCCTCCGCGTAGCCCTCGGAGGTGGCGCCCGTGACGTAGTCGGCGATCACGTCGTCGATCATGTGCTGGACCTGCTCGTGCATGTCCTCGCCGTCGAGCACCCGGCGGCGCTCGGCGTAGATGACCTGGCGCTGCTTGTTCAGGACCTCGTCGTACTTGAGGACGTTCTTGCGGATCTCGGCGTTCTGGCCCTCGATCTGCGTCTGCGCGCTGCGGATCTGGCGGGTCACCATCTTGGACTCGATCGGCACGTCGTCCGGGATGTTGAAGCGCTCCATGACCGCCTCGACCGCGCCGGCCCGGAACCGCTTCATCAGGTCGTCCTGCAGCGACAGGTAGAACCGGGACTCGCCCGGGTCGCCCTGCCGGCCGGAGCGGCCGCGCAGCTGGTTGTCGATGCGGCGGGAGTCGTGGCGCTCGGTGCCGAGCACATACAGACCACCGGCGGCCTGCACCTCGGCCGCCTCGGCGTCGCAGGCTTCCTTCCACGTCGGCAGGACCTCTTCGAGCGCCTTCGCGTACTCCTCCGGGCTCTCCACCGGGTCGAGGCCGCGCTGGTGCAGCTCGTTGGCCGCGAGGAATTCGGGGTTGCCGCCGAGCAGGATGTCGGTGCCACGGCCGGCCATGTTGGTGGCGACCGTGACGCCGCCCTTGCGGCCGGCCTGGGCGATGATCGTCGCTTCCTGGGCGTGGAACTTGGCGTTCAGCACGCTGTGCGGAATGCCGCGGCGGCGCAGGAGGGTCGAGAGGATTTCGGAGTTCTCCACCGAGACCGTGCCGACCAGCACCGGCTGGCCGGTGGCGTGGCGCTCGGCGATGTCCTCGATGACGGCGTCGAACTTCGCCTTCTCGGTCTTGTAGATGACGTCCGGGTGGTCGATGCGGACCATCGGCCGGTGGGTCGGGATGGACACGACGCCGACCTTGTAGACGCTGTTGAACTCGCCGGCCTCGGTCTGCGCCGTACCGGTCATGCCGCCGAGCTTGTCGTAGAGCCGGAAGTAGTTCTGCAGCGTGATGGTCGCCAGGGTCTGGTTCTCCTGCTTGACCTCGACGCCCTCCTTGGCCTCGATGGCCTGGTGCATGCCCTCGTTGTAGCGGCGGCCGTGCAGGATGCGGCCGGTGAACTCGTCGACGATGAGGACTTCGCCGCCCTCGTCGACGATGTAGTCCTTGTCGCGCTTGTACAGCTCCTTGGCCTTGATGGCGTTGTTCAGGTAGCCGACCAGCGGGGTGTTCACCGACTCGTACAGATTGTCGATGCCGAGGCGGTCCTCGACCTTGGCCACGCCGCGCTCGGTGATCGCGATGGTGCGCTTGGCCTCGTCGACGTCGTAGTCGGCCTCGCCCTCCTTGCCGCGCTGGAGGCGCTGGACGAGGGCGGCGAACTCGCCGTACCACCGGGCCGAGTGCTCGGCCGGGCCGGAGATGATCAGCGGGGTACGCGCCTCGTCGATCAGGATGGAGTCGACCTCGTCGACGATCGCGAAGTTGTGGCCGCGCTGCACCAGCTCGTCCTTCGACCACGCCATGTTGTCGCGCAGGTAGTCGAAGCCGAACTCGTTGTTGGTGCCGTACGTGATGTCGCACAGGTAGGCCTCGCGGTGCTCCGCGGCGGGCCGGTTGGGCAGGATCACGCCGACGGTGAGGCCGAGGAAGACGTGCACCCGGCCGACCCACTCGGCGTCGCGCTGGGCGAGGTAGTCGTTCACCGTGATGATGTGCACGCCCTTGCCGCTCAACGCGTTGAGGTAGGCCGGGAACACACCGGTCAGGGTCTTGCCCTCACCGGTCTTCATCTCGGGGATGTTGCCGAAGTGCAGGGCGGCGCCGCCCATCAGCTGGACGTCGTACGCCCGCTGGCCGAGCACCCGCTTGGCGCCCTCGCGGGCCACCGCGAACGCCTCGGGGAGCAGGGAGTCGAGGGACTCGCCGTCCGCGTAGCGCTCCTTGAACTGCTGGGTGCACTCGCGCAACTCGTCATCCGTGAGGTCGACATAGTCTTCCTCGATCGAATTGACCGCTTCCGCGATCGCTTTGAGCCGTCGCACCATGCGGCCTTCGCCGGCGCGTAGGACCTTTTCCAATATCGACACGGGTCAGCGCTCCCCTAGACAGTCTGCGGAACCATGGTAGGCACCCTTCCGCCGAAGCTGTGACCCGAGCCTCCGGTTAACCGCACAAATGGGGCGAAACGACGCATCAAGTTCGCTTAGAGCGCAGTCCTTCGGGCAGGATGGGCCGAGTGCGAAGCGCGGAGATCAACGGTGAAGGGGTGCGTCTGCGAGCGTTCCGGTCTGAGGACGCCGAAGCGCTCGCCGAGGGCTACAACGATCAAATGTCCCAGCGGTTCCTGACCGTGGTCCCGTCGCCGTTCACGGTCGCGCAGGCCGAGACCTTCATCGCCGAGCGGATCGACTCGCTGTTCGCCGAGGGCGGCGCCTTCTACGCGGTGGCCGACCCGGAGACCGACGAACTGCTCGGCGGGGTCGGCTTCGACAAGGCGGTGCCCAGCCGGAGCCAGGCCGAGATCGGTTACTGGGTCGGTCCCTGGGCGCGCGGCCGCGGCGTGGCCACCGCGGCCGTACGCACGATGACCGCGCACGCCTTCAAGCACGGCCTCCAGCGCCTCGAGCTGATCACGCACTGGGACAACCCGGTCAGCCAGCGGGTGGCGATGGCCGCGGGCTACCGGCGTGAGGGCGTACGCCGGGGCGCCCAGCCCAACCGGGACGGTGGCCGCGACGACATGCTGGCCTTCGCCCGGCTCGCCGGTGACGACGGCGAGCCCGTCCCCCGCCTGCTGCCCGACCTGCCCGGCGGCGAACTGACCGACGGCGTGGTCCGGTTGCGGCCGCTCGGACCGGGCGACGTGCCCTTCCTCGGCGAGTTGCTGGGGCTGCCCGACGTGGTGGCGACCAGCGTGCCGCCGGTGCCGCCGACCGCCGCGAACATCCACCAGCGCTGTTTCCGGGCCGAGGCGCACTGGCTCGCCGGCGACCGGGCCGACCTGGTCATCGAGGACGTGGCCACCGGCGCGCCGGCCGGCGACATCGGCCTGTTCAACGACGAGCCGGTCACCGGTCAGGCGATGATCGGGTACAGCATGCTGCCGGCGTTCCGGGGCCGTGGCCTGGCGACGCGGGCCGCGCAGCTGCTCGCGCTCTGGGTCTTCGCCGAGACGAGCGTGGCCCGGCTGATCGCCGGCGCGGTGCCGGCGAACAAGGGCTCGCAACGGGTGCTCGAGAAGGCCGGTTTCCACCAGGAGGCGTACATGCGCTCGCGTCTGCCCGGCCCGGACGGTGGCCGGGTCGACGACGTGCAGTACGTCCTGCTGGCCGAGGACCTCCTGACCGAAGGCCCTCGGCTTGATGGGTGACTAACCCGTGGTCTCCAGCGACAGGATGCCGTAGTCGTAGCCGCGGCGCCGGTACACGACGCTGGGGCGACCGCTGTCCTTGTCGAGGAAGAGATAGAAGTCGTGGCCGACGAGCTCCATCTGGAAGAGAGCGTCGTCGACGGTCATCGGGTCGGCGGGGTGTTCCTTCTCCCGCACGATGCGCCACGGCTGGTCTTCGTCGTGCTCGGCCAGGGCGGTGGCGACGGATGACGTCTCCTCGGCCGCTTGGGCCAGGCTGAGGTCGGTCGGAAGGCTCGCGGTGGCGGCCGCGACCGAGACGGGCGCGCGGCGCCCGCGGTGGACGCGACGGCGGTCGGCCGAGCGGCGCAACCTGCCGTCGAGTTTGGCGATGGCGCAGTCCAGGGCTGCGTAGAAGTCCTTGGCGCAGGCCTCGGCACGAATGACCGGGCCTCTCGTCATGACGGTGATCTCGACTCGCTGGCAATTGTCCGACTGGCGCGGGTTGCGCTCGTGGAACAACTCGACGTCCGCTCTCATCAGCTTCTGGTCGTAACGCTCGACCTTGCTCAGCTTGTCGGCGACGTGCTCCCGGTAGTGAGCGGGAACCTCTACGTTGCGGCCCTTGACGACAATGTCCACTCGTGACCTCCCCCAACGTTCATGTTTCGCGGGCGCCCTTACGACGGGTGCCGGGGGCGCCAAAACTGCGACGCGGTGGTGCTAGATGTGGCGACGCCGGGATTTCATCACCGGGCGTAACCATTTGCGAGTGAGACGACTCCTTTCCGGTGCGGCGGTTCGCGGAACGCTGCGCCTTGCCGGCGGTCTGGGTAGGCGGAAGCTCATACCCTCGTCACCAAGACGCTAACGTGCCGATGCTCTCCCGTCACCCCTCGTTCGGGATACCAGATGCCGGACGTTCCACCCTTTCGGTGCCTCGCGGCGACAATCCGGTGAAACCGCCGGGCGACGATCTCCGCAATTGGGTCGCGGCCAGGACGGCAGCCCCTGTGACCTGCATCTCCGCCTCCTCGAGCCGACCCGTCACGACGGCCAGCGTGGCCCCGGTCGTGACGATGTCGTCCACTACGACAAGGGTGCCTTTCCGCGGGGTCGCGTGTCGCGGAAACCCGATTCGGGCACGCCGTATTCGCAGCGAACTCTCAGCCGCGGCGCGGCGGTCGGACACGCTCAGTGACGTGGAGTCAGGTCGGGGTAACGCTTCGAGTGGATGGCTGACGTCAGCGTCCCAGCCGGCCGCGCGCAGCCGCCGCACGGCGTGTGCGGCCAGCCGCGTCATGTGGTCGCCGTGCCGTTCCCGGGCCGCGGCGGCGGTCGAGGGCACCGGGACGAGCACCACCGGTCCCCGGCGCGGCGCCAGGCCCGCCACAGCGGTCGCCAGCAGCGCGCCGAGCGGCCGGGCCAGCCGATGCCGGCCCCGCTCCTTGTACGCCAGCAGAGCGCCTCTCAGCGGCCCCGCGTAGGCGCCCACGGCCACGCACGGCGGCATGCCGGGCGGCGGCGGGGTCGGCGCCGTCCGGAACGGCCGCAGCGCCTCCAGCCGGGCCGCGCAGTCGGCGCAGGCGCCCCGGCGCAGCGGCACCCGCTCGGCGGCGCAGCCGGCGCACGGGCTCGGCAGGATCAAATCGGCGAGATCGGCGAGGACGCTCAATTGAGGTAGAGCGGCGCGGTCGGCTTGACCGTGGCCGGCGCGTTGACCGCCGGGCCGGCGAGGCTCGCCTTGGTGATCGGGTTCGGCTGGCTGAACACGTCCCAGGCCTCGCCGCCGGCCACGTACGCCTCCGAGTCGGAGGTCTCGGTGCCGGTGATCGGATTTTCCGGGTACGCCGTCAGGTAGCTCACCGGCTCGGTCCCGATGTCGCCGAGCCGCGTCGCCGAGAGCGCGCCGTCGACCGTCACGTCGATCACCGAGACGCGGTTGTTGTCGGCCCGGACCCCGGCCACCACCAGGTAGGTCTGGCTGCTCCAGGCGACCGCCGTGACCGATCTCAGGTTGGGCGGCAACACCTGCTGGGGCCCGCTCATCACGACGCCGTCGGCGCTGCTGTTGAGGACCGTACGGTAGAGACGCCCGCCGCTGACCAGCGCGACCCGCCGCCCGTCGGGCGCCACCGACAGGGCGGTGACCGGGCCCGGATCGCCCTGCCACTCGACCGGCCGGGCCGCCCCGCCGCCGGGACCGAAGCTGTAGAGCCGCCCGCCCGCGGTGATCAGGCCGACCGCGCCGGCCGCGCCCCTGGTGCCGGTCTGCGCCCACACCGGCTGCCCGAGCGCGCCCTTGAGGCCGCCGACCTCCCTGAGGTCGGCCTGCTGCCCGGCCGGCGCCCCGGCGACCCGCAGCCGCTGGTTGCCGCCCGCGCCGGTGACCACCGCGGCGAAGGTGTGTGTCGGCGTGGCGCTGAAGGCGGCGGTGGTGATGCCCCGGTTGGCCGCCTCCTTGAGAACCGGCACCGGCTCCTCGGCGCGCGGCGTCTCCTTCAGGCGCCGGACCGCGCCGCCGAAGACGACGAAGCGCTCGGGCGCGTCGTCCAGGAAATAGCCGAGGTTGCTCTCTTTGTATTCGCCGTCCTTGAAGCTGACCGGGTCCTGCCGGCCGATCTTGATCTCCAGGGTGCGAGGCACGACCGGGTAGATCGACCACTGCACCTGGCGCCGCAGCCGGTCCATCGCCCCGGCGTCGCTGCCGCCGGGAATGGTCTGCGCGGACAGGTTGATCTGGAGTGTCTCGTTGCTGATGGCCGGGATGTTGCCGTCCACGGCGGTGCCCTGCGGCAGGGCCTGCACGGCGTCGCGGAGCCAGTCGGACGGGCCGGCGGCCAGCCACTGCAGGATCGTCGTGGGCTGCTGCACCGCCGGCACGCTGCGCGGCATGTACCGCAGGTCGGGCACCAGGCTGGTGTTGTCCCGGTTCCAGAAATAGATCGCCCGCCGCAGGTAGAACGAGTTCAGAGCGTCGACGGTCAGCAGCATCACCGGCGGCGCGTCGAGGATCCACAGGCCGGTCTGCCCCTCGATGGAGCCGACCTTGATCTCGTACGTCGACGAGGGGGTGGGCGGGGCCGGCACCAGCTCGCCGTTGCTGGTCAGGTTGCCGACCTGCTGCTCGGTGATGGTGACGACCGAGTCGGTCGGCGAGTAACCGCCGAGGATGGACTCGGCCTCGCGCACCACCCGCACGTCGGTGTTGGTGAAGCCGGCCGCCTCCTCGGGCGCGAGGAAGGCCTTGACCCGGTCCAGCGCGGTCTGCGGGTCGCCGGCGGCGGCCTGCAGGTAGTACTGGACCAGTTCGCGCGGGTTGGTGGCGGCCTCGCGCTTGTACTGCGTCGGGGGCGGGGTCTCGTCGTCGACCGAGACGCCGGACGAGCGGCCGTCGCCGATCACGGTCACCTCGGTGCGGTCCGGTATGCCGCAGCCGCCCGGCACGAACAGGGCCAGCGCCACGACGCCCAGGAGCAGACGGCGCATCAGGACACCTCCTCCGCGGCCTCCAGGACGGGGGCACGGTCACGCGGGATCAACGGCAGCGGGGCCGCCAGCAGCCGGTCGCCCGAGCGCACCGGCAGGGTCAGCCGGAACTGGGCGCCCTCGCCGGGCGAGCCCCACGCCTCGAGCCAGCCGCCGTGCAGCCGGGCGTCCTCGGCGCTGATCGACAGGCCGAGGCCGGTACCGCCGGTCTGCCGGGCCCGCGACGGGTCGGCCCGCCAGAACCGGTTGAAGACCAGCCGCTCCTCGCCCGGCTTGAGCCCGATGCCGTGGTCGCGAACGGTAACCGCGACCGCCGCCTCGTCGGCGGCCAGGGTCACCACCACCGGCCGGCCCTCGCCGTGCTCGACCGCGTTGCCGACCAGGTTGCGCAGCACCCGCTCGACCCGGCGCGGATCGACCTCGGCGATCACCGGCGTCTCCGGCAGGCGCAGCTCGAGGGTGACGCCGACCCGCTCGGCCAGGCCGGTGAGCCGCTCGGCGACCCGCTCGACGATCGGCACCAGGTCGGTGTGCTCGGCGTCCAGGGCGGCGAAGCCGGCGTCGAACCGGCTGATCTCCAGCAGGTCGGTCAGCAGGCTCTCGAAACGGTCGAGCTCGGCCTGCAGCAACTCGGCGCTGCGGGCCACGGCCGGGTCGAACTCGTCGCGCTCGGCGAAGATCAGGTCGGCCGCCATGCGGACCGTGGTGAGCGGGGTGCGCAGCTCGTGCGACACGTCGGAGGTGAACCGGCGCTGCAGGCGGGACAGTTCCTCGAGCCGGACGATCTGGCGCTGGAGGTTGGCCGCCATCTGGTTGAACGAGGCGGCGAGCAGGGCCAGGTCGTCCTCGCCGTCGACTTTCATCCGCTGGTCGAGCAGGCCGGCCGAGAGGCGCTGGGCGGTACGGGCGGCGACCCGCACCGGGGTGACCACCAGCCGGGTCACCAGGCCGGCCACCACGCCGAGCAGCAGGACCAGGGCGAACCCGGTGGCCAGCACCGTCGTCCGGATCTGGTTGGCCGCACTGTCCTCGGTGGTCAGCGGCATCATGTAATACAGCTCGACGTGGCCGAAGCTGGTGCGCACCGGTGCCCCGTACGCCAGATATTTCGTGGTCCGGCCGTTGAGGGTGGCCGTGACGACCTGGCTGGCCTCTTTGCTGTCGTCGGAGACGGTCCGGGCCAGCTCGGGAGTGATCAGCTCCTCGGTGCCCACGTTCGGCAGGGTGGCCGCGCGCAGCTCGGGATACTGCCCGGCGCGCATCGAGACCACCGAGCCACCTGACTCGGCCGGGTCACCGTCGGCGAGCTGGCTGACGATCAGCTCGAACGTGTTCGGCAGCTTGGGATCGTTCGGCTGCGGGTTGACCGTGAGCTGCTGCTCCGCGTAATCGATCTTGTTGCGCATGGAGACCTTGGCCTCCTCCTGCGCGCGGGTCAGCAGGATCGTGGCGCTGCGGGCGGCGATGAACCAGCCGAACGCGCCGACCAGCACGCTGGAGGCGATCAGGGTCAGGGTGACCACGCGCAGCTGGAGCGAGCGCCGCCACGCCCGGCGGGCCGGTGCGGAGTGGACCTCGAGCCGGCGCGCGGCCACACGCCAGTACCGCCGCACCACGCGAAGGGTGCGGCGGATGGGCATCGGAAGCCAGGCGGGTGCGCGCATTACGCGGGCAAGGGTAGCGCCCTCAGCCGGTACCGGCCTTGTAGCCGACCCCCCGTACGGTCAAGATGATTTCCGGCCGCTCCGGATCGGGCTCGATCTTGGCGCGCAGCCGCTGCACGTGGACGTTGACCAGGCGGGTGTCGGCCGCGTGCCGGTATCCCCAGACCTGCTCGAGCAGCACCTCGCGGGTGAACACCTGGCGTGGCTTGCGGGCCAGGGCCACCAGCAGGTCGAACTCGAGCGGCGTGAGCTTGACCTCCTCGCCGTCGCGGGACACCGTGTGGGCCGGGACGTCGATGGTGATCTGGTTGCCGGGCGGCCCGATGGTCAGCATCTCGGGCGCCGCGTCCTCGCCCCGGCGCAGCCGCGCCCGCATGCGGGCCACCAGCTCCTTGGGCTTGAACGGCTTCACCACGTAGTCGTCGGCGCCCGACTCGAGGCCGAGCACCACGTCGACGGTGTCGCTCTTGGCCGTGAGCATGACGATCGGGATGCCCGACTCGCCGCGGATCGCGCGGGCCACGTCGATGCCGCTCATGCCCGGAAGCATGAGGTCGAGCAGGACGATGTCCGGACGGTTTTCCCGGAAGGCGGCCAGGGCGCGTTCACCGTCGGCGACGAACGAGGGCAGGAATCCCTCGCTGCGCAGGACGATGCCGAGCATCTCGGCCAACGCTGGGTCGTCATCGACGACGAGTACCCGGGCTCTCATGCGGTCCAATATTGCACTGTCCTCCCGAACCCCGCGTACCCCGGGGCCGATCTTGCCGGAATGCACAGGTCAGCTTAGGCCAACCGGCAAGACGGGGCGACCCCCGCGGGGGCCGCCCATACTTCACTCAGGAGCGGGGCCGGTCGAACTCCCCAGCCCTGACACCGGCAATGAAACCGGACCAATCGGTGTCGCCGAAGGCGAGCATCGGGCCCGCCGCGTCCTTCGAGTCGCGGACCAGCACGGTCGATGGAACGGTGGCAACCTCGACGCAGTGCCCGGCGGCTCCGCTTCGAGTGCTCTTACGCCAGGTGAGGTCGGCGTTCTGCATCGTGGGGGTCCCCTTCCAGGAATGATTCGCCTCCATTTCAGCTCACGAAGCGACCACCCGGCGCAGGGCTTCCTCCCTCTCAGCGATAGCCGTTCGGCTCATCTCTGCCGACAGCGCGCGTTCCCGCAGGTCAGAGAGCCCGTCCCGATAGACGTCGACGTCGGGCGGCTTCACCCGGAAGAGACCACCGGTCAGCCCTTCGATGTGCACGATCGGCGAGCGGGAGCCCGGCGCGAACTCCAGAACCATGAACGACTCGGTCATGCCGGCGTGCGCCCCGGCCGAGAACGGAAGCACGAGAAGCTCCACACCGGGCCGCTCGCTCGCCTCGACCAGCCGCGCCAGCTGCCGCCGGAGAACCTCGGGCCCGCCGACCTCGCGATGCAGCACGGCCTCGTCGAGCACGATCCGCAACAGCGGCGGCGGTTCCCGGGTCAGCACGGCCTGCCGGGCCATCCGCAGCGCCAGCCGCCGCTGGATCGTCTCGGTGTCGCCCACATCGGCGCCGACCTCGATCACGGCCCGCGCGTACTCATCGGTCTGCAACAGGCCCGGCACGATCTGCGACTCCCACTCGCTGATCGCCACGGCCTCGGCCTCCAGGGCCACATATTCGTCGTAGGGGTCGGGAACGGACGATCGGTACGGCGTCCACCAGGCCCGCGCGCGCCCCCGGCGGGCCAGTTCGCGCAGCCGGTCACGGTCCTCGACCCGTACACCGTAAAGCGTCAGCAACCGATCGAGATCGTCCTCGCTGATCCCCGTGTGCGCCGTCTCGATCCGCGACAGTTTCGACTCGGACCAGCCGAGCGCGGTCGCCACCGAGGCCGCCCTGCGCTCGCTCCGCAGTCGGCGCAGCTCGGTGCCCAGCTCACGCCGCGCCGTCGAAGTCGCCCTCGCCACGCAGTCACCATAACGGCACATCGGTCGCTGTCTGCAACTTGCATCCCACGCTATGTACTTGCATGCAGGTCAGAGGCCGTGAAGTAATAAGGGGACGAACGACGGGACCGGCAGTGGCGGCAAACGCGGCCGGACCCGAAGAGATCGAGCCCCGTCCGGCGGGCGGACGGGGCTCGACTTCGTCAATCAACCGATGCGGTACGGAATCGCCCAGGTCCCCGACCGCAGACACCGACCACCGCCCCCACGCGCCGCGAGGCCCGTCGTGGCCGGCCTCCGCGGCGCGACTCAAGCTCCTTGCCACGTCGAGCCGCCGCCGGCGCCACAAACGAGGGCTCCCGCCAGACCGGATCGGCAGCGCCGGCAGTCGCGGGGATCCGCGCCGGTCCGGACATAGCGAACGGGACGGCAGGCCTAGACCCGCCGCCCCGTTCATCCCCCCGGTTTGGTACCGCGCGCGTCCGTGGGACCCCCCGATCACCAATGACGCTGCGTGTTTATAGATTCACACTCCGCACATGCCCGTGTCAAGCAAATCCGGAAATTTCCTATTTTGGATGCTGCTGGGAGTGACACACGGTGCCGCACGGGAGCAGGTCCGAAGCTTTGTCGAGCCACGGTCCGGCTGCGCCCGGACGGTGTCGAGCTACCGCCGGGCGGCGGCGAGCTACAAGGAAGACCTGCGTGCCGGCCGAGGGGAACGAGACGGTCAGGCGGGGACGGCGGCCACGAAGACCTGGCCGGTGCCGGCGACCTTGATGTTCCCGGCGTCGGACGGGGCGAACGCCGCCGTTCCCGGAGTCAGCTCGACCGGGGTGCCGTCGACGCTCTCGCCGACGAAGACGTCGCCCGCCGTGGCCAGGATGATGCGCGGGCCGCCGACCGGAACCTCGGTCGGCGGGCGCGTGCCGTCCAGCGTGACGCGGTAGAGGACGAAGTCCGCGACCGGGACCGGCCACGTGTCCACGCCGGGCGCCACCGTATGTGCCCGCAGGATCGGGTCGTCCAGGACCTCGAAGCGCAGCACGTTCAGCAGTTCGGCCACGTCGACCCGCTTCGGGGTCAGGCCGCCGCGCAGAACGTTGTCGCTGGCCGCCATCAGCTCGACACCGGCGCCGCGCAGGTACGCGTGCAGGTTGCCGGCCGGCATCCAGATGGCTTCGCCGGGCTCGAGGCGTACGTGGTTGAGCAGAAGCGCGACCAGCACGCCCGGGTCTCCCGGGTAGTGGCCGGCCAGCGACGTGGCCAGGGCGAACGACGCCGCCTGGGTGTGGTCGGGCCCGGCCGCGCCGGCCGCCGCCACGACCGCCTCGATCAGCGCCGGGCGGTCGCCGGCGGGCCAGCTCAGCAGGGTCTCGACGGCGGAGCGCAGGTCTCCCCCGCGCAGCGCGGTCACCACCGGGTTCAGCGCCGGCACGGCGAACGCCTCGATGGCGTCGGCCGCCTTCGCCGGGTCGCGGAAGCCGCACAGGGCCTCGAACGGCGTGACGGCGACCAGCATCTCCGGCTTGTGGTTGGCGTCGGTGTAGTTCTTCGGGAGGGTGGGGTCGGCTTCCTGCTTGGCGTACGCCTGTTTCGCGTACTCCACATCGGGGTGAGCCTGCAGGGAGAGCGGGCTTTCCGCGGCCAGCACCTTCAGCAGGAACGGCAGCCGGGGCCCGAACGCCGCCTCGACCGGCTCGCCGAGCTGGGCCTTCGGGTCGGCGGCGATGAGCGCGTCCAGGGTGACCGGGCCGTCCGGGCCGGTGACCGTGGACGGGTCGCCGGGGTGGGCGCCGAGCCAGAGCTCGGCCTCGGGCCCCTCGGTGGGCGCGGGCCGGCCCTGAAGCTCGGCGATGACGGTGCGGGATCCCCAGGCGTACGGCCGGACGACCCCGGTCAACGGAAAGACGCTCATAGGGGGCAAATTACAGCATGATCATGCTGGGGTAGACGCCGTGGCGGGGCGGTAGATGTCCGGCTCGATGTAGATGACCCGGGCGATCGGCACCGCCTCGCGGATGCGCGTCTCGGTCTCGTCGATGTGGCGGGCCACCTCGTCGGCGCGCTCCGAGCTCGGCACGGCGATCTTCACCGCGACCAGCAGCTCCTCGGGGCCGAGGTGCAGCGTCTTCATGTGGATGATCCGCTCGACGCCCTCGCCGGCCAGCACCGCCTGCTCGATCTTGCGGACCGCCTCGGGGTTGGCGCCCTCGCCCAGCAGCAGGCTCTTCGTCTCGATGGCCAGCACCACCGCGATGACCACCAGCAGGGCGCCGATCAGCAGCGTGCCGATCCCGTCCCACGTACCGTCGCCGGTGATCAGGGTGAGCACCACGCCGAACAGCGCGAAGACCAGGCCGAGCAGGGCGCCGGAGTCCTCGAGCAGCACCACCGGCAGCTCGGGGGCCTTGGCCCGGCGCACGAAGTTGACCCAGGACGTCTTGCCCCGGGTGTGGTTCGACTCCTTGATCGCCGTGTAGAACGAGTACGACTCCAGGCCGATCGCCACCACCAGGACCGTGATCGGCACCCACTGCCAGGACTCGATCGGCTCCGGGTGCGAGATCTTGTGGTAGCCCTCGTACAGCGCGAACAGGCCGCCGACGCTGAAGAGCACGATCGACACGATGAACGCGTAGATGTAGCGCTCCCGGCCGAAGCCGAACGGGTGCTCCGGGGTGGCCTGCCGCTTCGACCGCTTGCCGCCGATCAGCAGCAGCAGCTGGTTGCCCGAGTCGGCAACCGAGTGGATCGACTCCGCGAGCATCGACGAGGAGCTGGTGAGCAGCCACGCCACGAACTTCGTGACCGCGATGCCCAGGTTGGCGGTCAACGCCGCCAGAATTGCTTTGGTGCCACCCTCTGCACTCACTGAATAGCCTCGGGCATCGGGTTCGACAACTCCTTCATCTCGCTGATCGCCGGCACGGCCATCGGGTCGAGACCGTGCGCCAGAGCAAGATACAGCGACGCGAAGTCGGGCACCGAGGTGAGCGAGGCGAGCCGCTCCAGGGTCGAGCCGCCCTCGGCGGTCAGCACGTCGCAGCGCACGCCGCGGCGCTCGGCCAGGGTCTGCACCGCGTCGGCCCGGCGCTCCTCGACCGCCACCGGCTCGTCCGCGTCGTCCTCGGGGTTGAGGCCGCCGTCGCGGAAGACGACCAGGCGCAGGCGGGTCGCGTCCGCCGTGTCCTCGGCCTCGTCCGGGTCGGCGAAGATGTCGCGCGACGACTCGGCCAGGCCGCCGAACACGCCGTCGAGCAGGCCCACCCGGCCCCGGCCGGCCTCGCCCAGGGCGCCGGCCATCACCGGGTAGCGGGCGTTGGCGGCCAGGGTGTCGGCGAACCGGCGGGCGGCCACGGTGGCCAGCGGCGACGAGCCCCAGACGATCGGGATCGAGCCGGCCAGGCCGAGCGCGAGCTCCTTGGCCGGGTTGACGAACGAGTCGGCGCCGGGGCGGCAGCGTTCGGCGTCGGCGTCGAGCCGGGTCGCGGTCTCGGCCAGGTCGGCCTCGGTCACCTTGACCAGGCCGATGGCCCGGGCGGCGAGCAGCACCGGCACGGTCAGGCCCCACAGGCTGGCCCGGGCCGGTGCGCGGCGCGGCACCGGGATGAACGGCGCGCGGGCGCGCGCGGCCACCGCCTCGAGCTCGGAGTCGGGGTTGCCGATGGCGACCAGGCGGGCGCCCCGGCGGGCGGCCGCGTCGGCCGCGGCCAGCGCCTCGGGGCTGCGGCCGGAGGCGGAGACGGCGATGACCACGTCGGCCGCGCCGACCCAGCCGGGCACGCCGGCGCTGCGGTGGCCGATGATCGGCACCGGGCAGCGGGGGCCGGCCACCGTGGCCAGAATGTTGCCGGTGAGCCCGGCCGTGCCGATGCCGGCGACGACGACCGCGCGGGGGCGGCCCTCGTCGATCAGCACGGTCAGGTCGGTCTCGGCGGCCAGCGCGGCCGACTCGCGCACCTGCGCGCCGGCCGACGCCGTGGCCCGCAGCATGCCGCCCGGGTCGTTGGCGAGCATCGCCTTTTCGTCGTCGAGCAGTCTCTCGTCGGCGTGCCGGTGCCCGTGGACCCCGGCCGCGCCCTCCAGCGGGCCCGCCATCAGGAGGCACCGCCCTGCGGCTCGCGAGCCTCGTCGAGCAGGAGGACCGGGATGTCGTCCCGGACCTCGAAGACGCGCCCGCACTCGGTGCATGTGAGGGTCTGCGCACCAGCGTCGTACGTCAACGGCGCGTGATGCGTGTCCGGGCAGGCCAGGATGTCCAGCAACTGCGGATCGAGGGCCACCGAACGGCTCCTTTTGTCGCGGAGGGCTGTCGAACCTCCAGATCCTATCCGCGAACGACGGCGAGCACTTCGTCGCGCAGGGATGCCATGCGGTCGGGCTTGGCGGCCTCGACGTTCAGGCGCAGCAGCGGCTCCGTGTTGGACGCTCGCAGGTTGAACCAGGCGCCGTCGGGCAGGGTGACGGTGAGGCCGTCGAGCGTGTCGAACTGGGCGCCGGCGAAGGCCTCGCGTACCGCCTTGATCCGGGCCTGGGCGTCGTCGACCGTGGAGTTGATCTCACCGGAGGCCGAGTAGCGCTCGAACTCGGCGGCGAACTCGGACAGCGGGCGGCTCTGGCCGCCGAGCGCGGCCAGGACGTGCATCGCGGCCAGCATGCCGGTGTCGGCGAACCAGAAGTCGCGGAAGTAGTAGTGGGCCGAGTGCTCGCCGCCGAAGATCGCGTTGGTGCGGGCCATCTCGGCCTTGATGAACGAGTGGCCGACCCGGCTGCGGACCGGGTTGCCGCCGTTCTCCGTGATGATCTCGGGCACCGCGGCCGAGGTGATCAGGTTGTAGATGACCGTGCTGCCCGGGAACTTGGCCAGCTCCCGCTTGGCGACCAGCGCGGTGATCGCCGACGGCGAGACCGGGTCGCCCTTCTCGTCGATGATGAAGCAGCGGTCGGCGTCGCCGTCGAAGGCCACCCCGATGTCGGCGCCCTGCTCCCGGATGGCCCGCTGGAGGTCGACCAGGTTGGCCGGGTCGAGCGGGTTGGCCTCGTGGTTGGGGAACGAGCCGTCGAGTTCGAAGTAGAGCGGGACGATCTCGAGCGGCAGCGCGGGCAGCACCTGGTCGCCCAGGACGGCCGGCACCGTGTAGCCGCCCATGCCGTTGCCGGCGTCCACGATCACCTTGAGCGGCCGGATGCCGGACAGGTCGACCAGCGAGCGCAGGTGGGCCGCGTAGTCGGCCAGCAGGTCGCGGTTCTCCACCTCGGACGGGCCGTCCGCCTCGGCGTTCAGGTCGTCGAGCAGTTGTTCGGCGCGGCGGCGGACGACGGCCAGGCCGCTGTCCTGCCCGACCGGCCGGGCGCCGGCCCGGCACATCTTGATGCCGTTGTACTTCGCCGGGTTGTGGCTGGCGGTGAACATGGCGCCGGGCAGGCCGAGCGAGCCGGACGCGTAGTAGAGCTCGTCGGTCGAGGCCAGCCCGACGTTGATCACGGCGGCGCCGCTGGCGTTGGCGCCGCGGGCGAAGGCGGCGACCAGGCCGGGGCCGGACTCACGCATGTCGTGCGCGACGACGATCTGGTCGGCGTCGTCGCCGGACTCGCGGAGCATCTCGATGAAGGCCGTGCCGATGGCCCGGGCCGTTCGCTCGTCGAACTGATCGGGGACGGTGCCGCGAACGTCGTACGCCTTGATGATGCCGGACAGATCGGACACTGCTCCCCCTGCTCCTTTGATGACCCGCCGAGAGTAGCCGAGCCGGATGTCCGAAAAGCCAGAACCACGCGGCGCCACCGTTACGAGTGGAGCTTGTCGTCCGGCGTGATGCGGGTCACGATGATGGTGTCCCTGGAGGTGCCCCGTGGCCAACCCCTGGCTTGCCCTCGACACCGGCACCGACCCCGCCGAGCGCATCCGGCAGGTCGGGCGCGCCCACGAGCGATTCGTGGGCGGGGAAAAGACGGCGAACGGGATCCGGCCGGTGGTGGCCGAGTCGTGGCGCCGGTCGGCCGTGGCCCTGCCGAGCGCGGACAGCACGGCGCCGATCGAGCTCGGCGACCGCGAGCTGGAGGCCTACCGGGCGGCCCACCCCCTGACCCGGGTCATGCCGATCTTCCGCGACCTGCTGGGCGGCTTGGCCGAGGACGGCGAACATCTGATGGCGGTCTGCGACGCGTACGGCCGGCTCCTCTGGGTCGAGGGCACCGCCAGCATGCTGCGCGGCGCCGAGCGGATGAACTTCGTGCCGGGCGCCCGCTGGGACGAGGCGCACGCCGGCACGAACGCGCCGGGCACCGCCCTGGCCGTCGACCACCCGCTGCAGATCTTCGCGACCGAGCACTTCAGCCGGCCGGTCCAGCGCTGGACCTGCGCGGCCGCCCCGATCCACGATCCGGCGACCGGTGGGCTGCTGGGCGCGATCGACGTGACCGGCGGCGACCATCTGGCCAACCCGCACAGCCTGGCCCTGGTGCGGGCGACGGCGCTGGCCGCCGAGGCCTACCTGCGAGGTCATTCCACGGCCAAGGCGACGGCCGGTACGGTCACCGCGCTGGGCCGCAACGAGGCGCTGCTCAGCTTCGGCGGGCGCCGGTGGCGGCTCGGCCGCCGGCATTCCGAGCTGCTCGTGCTGCTGCTGGCCCGCCCCGAGGGCAGCACCGGCGAGGAACTGGGCTTCGAGCTCTACGGCGACGAGATCAACCCGGTCACCGTACGGGCCGAGCTGTCCCGCCTGCGCCGCACGCTCGGCCCCGAACTGATGGAGTCGCGCCCCTACCGCCTGCGCGCCGAGCTGACGGCCGACTTCCGCAGCGTGCTGGGCCTCCTGCGAGCCAGGAACGTCGAGGAGGCGTTGCGTCAGTACGCGGGTCCGCTGCTCCCCGGCTCGGAGGCGCCCGGCGTGGTGCGCCTCCGCCGGCTCGTCGACGGCCAGCTGCGATCGGCCGTGCTGAACAGTGGCGACGCCGAACTGCTGCGGGCCTGGCTCAACTCGGCGTGGGGATCCGACGATCTGGCCGTCTGGGAGGCGTACGCCAAGGTCTCGCCCTTGAACCCCCTGGCCACCGCCCGCATCCGCGAGCTGACAGCCGAGTACGGACTGCGCCCGCCGGTGACGAGGGCTCCGAAAATGTCGAGGCGAAGCTGAGGGCATTTTCGGCGCCCCCGTCACCGGCCCCTCGGGGCGCGGTCCCCGCGAGCCGGAGGCGACGCCGGCGAGCACAGCTTGCAACGTTCTCGCAACGTCGGCGTAACTAGGTTCGCCCGTACCCCAGCAGGTACGGAGGCAGTCCATGACCGTGTACGCCGCGCCCAACACCGACGGCGCCATCGTCGACTACGAGTCCCGGTACGACCACTTCATCGGCGGCGAATACGTCCCGCCGGCCAAGGGCCAATACTTCACCAACCCGTCGCCGGTCACCGGCCAGGACTTCTGCGAGATCGCCCGGGGCACCGCCGAGGACGTCGAGAGGGCGCTCGACGCCGCGCACGGCGCCGCCGACGCGTGGGGCCGCACCTCGGCCGCCGAACGGGCCAACATCCTCAACAAGATCGCCGACCGGATGGAGGCGAACCTCGAGAAGCTCGCCGTGGCCGAGGCGTGGGAGAACGGCAAGCCGGTCCGCGAGACCCTGGCCGCCGACATCCCGCTGGCGATCGACCACTTCCGCTACTTCGCCGGCGCCATCCGGGCCCAGGAGGGCACCGCGGGCGAGATCGACGACGACACCGTGGCCTACCACTTCCACGAGCCGCTGGGCGTGGTCGCCCAGATCATCCCGTGGAACTTCCCGATCCTGATGGCGGTCTGGAAGCTCGCCCCGGCCCTGGCCGCCGGCAACGCGGTCGTGCTCAAGCCGGCCGAGCAGACCCCCGCCTCCATCCACTACTGGATGTCGCTGATCGCCGACCTGCTCCCGCCGGGCGTGGTCAACATCGTCAACGGGTTCGGCGTCGAGGCCGGCAAGCCGCTCGCCTCGTCCAACCGGGTCGCCAAGGTCGCGTTCACCGGCGAGACCACCACGGGCCGGCTGATCATGCAGTACGCCTCGGAGAACCTGATCCCGGTCACCCTCGAGCTGGGCGGCAAGAGCCCGAACATCTTCTTCGAGGACGTCAGCCGCCTCGACGACGACTTCTACGACAAGTCGCTCGAGGGCTTCTCGATGTTCGCGCTCAACCAGGGCGAGGTCTGCACCTGCCCGTCGCGGGCGCTCATCCAGCAGAGCATCTACCCCGACTTCCTGGCCGCCGGCGTGAAGCGGGTCGAGAACCTCAAGCAGGGCAACCCGCTCGACACCGACACCCAGGTCGGCGCGCAGGCCTCCAACGACCAGCTCGAGAAGATCCTGTCGTACCTGGACATCGGCCGTCAGGAGGGCGCCAAGGCGCTGACCGGCGGGGCCCGGGCCGACCTGGGCGGCAACCTGTCCGGCGGCTACTACGTCCAGCCCACGATCTTCGAGGGCAACAACGCCATGCGGATCTTCCAGGAGGAGATCTTCGGGCCGGTCGTCTCGGTGACGTCGTTCGCCGACTACGCCGACGCCATCAAGATCGCCAACGACACGCTGTACGGCCTGGGCGCCGGCGTGTGGACCCGCGACATCAACCTCGCCTACCGGGCCGGGCGGGCGATCAAGGCCGGTCGGGTGTGGACCAACGCGTACCACCTCTACCCGGCGCACGCCGCGTTCGGTGGCTACAAGCAGTCCGGCATCGGCCGCGAGAACCACAAGATGATGCTGGACCACTACCAGCAGACGAAGAACCTTCTGGTCTCGTACAGCCCGAAGGCCATGGGCTTCTTCTAAGCCATGCCGGCCACCCGAGTAGACGTGACCCCCGCGGCCGCCGACATGATGCGGCGGCTGCGGGGACAGCACGGCCCGTTGATGTTCCACCAGTCCGGCGGGTGCTGCGACGGCAGCTCACCCATGTGCTACCTCGACGGCGAGTTCCGCACCGGCCAGTCCGACGTTCTGCTCGAATCACTGAAGATCGAGGGCGTCGACGAGCCGATCACGTTCTGGATGTCGTCCTCGCAGTTCGAGCTCTGGAAGCACACCCATCTGACGGTGGACGTGGTCCCCGGGCGCGGTTCCGGCTTCTCGCTGGAGGCGCCCGAGGGCGTACGGTTCCTGATCCGTTCCCGCCTGCTCACCTCGGAGGAACTGGCCGAACTCTCGTCGTGATCCCCCCAGCTCGGGGCCGGGCCGTCCGTGCGGTCCGGCCCCGTCCTTGATCCCCGGGCCTTGCCGGCACGTACTTCACTGTGTCGTTTGGGCCGGATCACAGAGGACGAGTGTGCCGAACTTCCGTAACCGGGCGTATGCCAGCCTCCGAGACATGCGAAAAACCTTCAGCCGCCTAGCTCCTGTACGCGCCGTGGCCGGCCGGGTCCTCGCTGTCATCGGCCACGTCCTTGCCCGCGCGGACAAATGGCTTATATCGCTGTTATTCGGGGCTGATCGACCTACTGCCGCGTCATCAGATCGTGCCGAAAGCGCCGTAGATGTAGCGGATCGCCCCTCGAACCCGGCACCGTCGGAGGACGCCAGGTTCGGGGAGGTTGTGATGCGGATGTCGCGCGCCAGGAAGGCCGTGCTGCTCGGTGTGGTGGTGATCGCGGTGGGCCTGACGGGCCGGGCCGCCGCCCAGTCCACACCCGAGGAGCCGGTCGCGGCGCCGGCGGCGTCCCCCTCGGTCCCGGCCGTCAGCCCCAAGCCCAAGCCGCCGTCCAAGGCCCCGGTGCCGCACAAACCACCGAAGGGCATACCCACCGGCAAGAGCGTTTCGTACGCCGGGGGCCCGGCCGGCAGCCGCACGATGACCGGGTCCAAGGGGATCGCGCTGACCTTCGACGACGGCCCCGACCCGGCGACCACGCCGCAGCTGCTGAAGATGCTCAAGCAGCAGCACGTCAAGGCCACCTTCTGCCTGGTCGGCCAGAACGCGGCCAAGTTCCCGAACCTGGTACGCCAGATCGCCGCCGACGGTCACACCCTCTGCAACCACACCTGGGACCACAGCCTGAAGATCGGCAAGGACCCCGAGGCCAAGATCCGCAGCGACCTGGCCCGCACCAACAACGCCATCCTGCGAGCGGTGCCGACCGCGAAGGTCAAATACTTCCGCGCCCCGGGCGGCAACTTCACGCCCCGGCTGGTGTCGGTGGCCAACAAGCTGCACATGTCGTCGATCTACTGGAAGCTCGACCCGCGCGACTGGGACCACAAGAAGGGCGAGTCGTCGTCGGCCCACCGGGCCCGCGTCATCTCCTCGATCAGGAAGCACGCCCACCCCGGGTCGATCATCCTGTCCCACGACTACGCGCAGCCGGACACCATCGCCGCGTACCGCACTCTCCTGCCGTACCTCCGCAAGCGTTATCAGCTGATCGCCCTGCCCTGATCGACTGCCCTGATACCGGGCTGGGCGGTCAGTGACTGGGCGGTCAGTGACTGGGCGGGATGACGCGCAGGTGGCCCCGGCGGCCGGTCTGGTGGCCGGGGGTGTCCTGCTCGTCGGTGCGCGGGGGTGGCGCGGCCGGGCGGGCCGCCTCGCGGACGGCGTCGGCCAGGGCGACCAGGTCGTCGGTGGTGGGAGGCGGCGGGGCGAAATCGCCGTCGTGGCGGACCAGATCCCAGCCTCGGGGGGCGGTGAGGCTGCGGGCGTGCGGCTCGCACAGGTCGTACGTGTGTGGCTCGGCGAACGCCGCCAGGGGGCCCACTACGGCGGTCGAATCGCTGTAGACGTAGGTCAGCGTGGCGACCGCCTGTCGGGGACAGCCGTTCCGGGAGCAGCGCCGTGGTGACCTCACGGCGGCACGTTATCGCCCCGACGGGCCGCAGGGGCGCGGAAGGGCCGCGACACGCCGACTCACGATGCATCACGATTCGGCGATGCCGGGCAGACACGCCGCCCCCGATGGGGCGAATTCGGGCACGACACGCTTGTGACGCGGCCTGGGGGCCTGTCACCCCGCCGGAGGACTAGAGTTGTCCGGTGACCACCAGCCCCGAACGCAGCCGCAGCGAACCGGCGCGCTCGCCCCGCCGAGCCGGCCCGGGCCATCCCGCCCGGCGGGACAGGCATGGGCGCGGCCTGCGGGGGCGCCTGGTGCCGGCGACCGTCCCGCTGGCCCGTACCAAGGCCGAGATCTTCGACGACCTCGTGCTCGACACCGTCGAGGGCCTTGAGCGGCGTTATGCGAAAGAGCTCGCCGGCGTCGAGTTCGCCGTCGAGGACGTGCCGCCCGAGCTGAACGTCTACGACTCCGACGTGCTCGAGGACGGCGAGGTGCCACTGGCTCGCCTGCTTCCCGGCCGCCCCGGCCGGCAGGAGCTCCCCCCACGGATCGTGCTCTACCGGCGGCCGCTGGAATTCCGGGCGATGGACCGTGAGGACCTCGCCGACCTCGTCCACGATGTGATCATCGAGCAGGTAGCCAACCTGCTCGGAGTGGACCCTGACGAGCTCTCTTAGGCAACCCGTCGCTTGAGCTTGCGGCGTTCCCGCTCGGACAGTCCACCCCAGATGCCGAAGCGTTCGTCATGACCCAGCGCGTATTCCAGGCACTCGGCCTTGACCTCGCAGCGGCCGCAGATCCTCTTTGCCTCCCGGGTGGACCCACCCTTCTCCGGGAAGAAGGCCTCCGGGTCGGTCTGCGAACACAGCGCCCGTTCCTGCCACTCGGGCGCGTCCCCGAGCAGGTCGACCCCTTCAACCTGCGCTTCCATCGGCGTGCCTCCCAATTTCCGCACCGGCAGCGATGCCGGCGCTGACCCCCCACGCACGCAGCGTGTTTTTTGTGAGCCGCCTACGCATTTGCGGCGTCGCAGCCCACAACCCCACCGAAATTACACGCGTGTAAGACGTGCGTCGTCAAGCCGAACCTGATAAATAGGCCCGTTTCCCCGGCGCGCCTTCGGCGCGTCGTGGTCCCGTTCCTGCCCTATCTCTCCGAAGCCCCGGTTGGTAACGCGTCCTCGGCCACACGAGTCCAATTTAACCCGATTTGTGACCTATCGTCGACCGTAGGTCGTCGTCCGCTCCACCGCAGGCCGTCCGGCCGTCGCGGCCAGTTCCTTCAATTCGGCGACCGTACGCGCCGAACCGTGCTCAGAACCCGCCATTCGGGAGATCGTTTCCTCCATCAGGGTGCCACCGAGATCGTTGCAACCGCCGTTGAGCATTTCTCGCGTTCCGTCGTCGCCGAGTTTCACCCATGAGCATTGGATGTTGTCGATCCGGCCGTGCAGCAGAATACGGGCCATCGCGTGCACGACCCGGTTCTCCCGCCAGGTGGGACCCGCTTTTGCGATACCGGCCAGATAGATCGGCGCGTTGGTGTGGATGAACGGCAACGCCACGAACTCGGTGAAGCCGCCTGTCACATCCTGGATGCCGGCCAGCACCCGGAAATGGCCCAGCCACTGCCGGGGGTGATCGACATGGCCGTACATCATGGTCGAACTCGACCTGACGCCCACCTGGTGCGCGGTGGTCACGACGTCGACCCAGGCGCTCGCCGGCAGCTTGCCCTTGGTCAGCACCCAGCGCACGTCGTCGTCCAGGATCTCGGCGGCCGTGCCGGGGATGGTGCCGAGGCCGGCGTCGCGCAGGTCGGTCAGCCACTCGCGCACGGAGACGCCGGCCTTGGCGGCGGCGGTGACGATCTCCATCGGTGAGTACGCGTGAACGTGCATCCCAGGAACCCGCTGCTTGACCGCGCGGACCAGGTCGGCGTACGCGGTCACGGGCATCTTCGGATCGATGCCGCCCTGCATGCAGACCTCGGACGCGCCGTCCTGCCAGGCCTGCTCGGCCCGGTCGGCGACCTGGTCGACCGAGAGGCGGTAGGCGTCGGCGTCCTTCTCCCGCTGGGCGAAAGCGCAGAACCGGCAGCCCACGTAGCAGACGTTCGTGAAGTTGATGTTCCGGTTCACCACGTACGTGATGTCGTCGCCGTTGACGTGCTTGCGCAGGTCGTCGGCGATACGGGCCAGCTCGTCGAGGGCCGGGCCGTCGGCGTTGAACAGCGCCATCGCCTCGTCGTCGTGCTCCTTCTCGAGAAGCGCGGCCGGGTTTTCCGAGGCGAGCTTGAGGCCCTTGATCACGTCGCTGTCGAGCGTGGTGCGGGTGTCGGTGGTGACGTGGGCCGCCACCTCGTTCCAGTCGCCGTAGACGTCGTCGAAGTCGGAGCGGCGATCGCTCGTACGCCCATCGGTGTCGATCGTGGCGAAAAGATCGGTGCGCCCTTCGCCGTACGCGTCGTCGGGCTCCTGCCATGGAAGTCCCTCGGGGCTTTTGTCCAGAGCGAGCCCATCCCTGTCCGCCAGCGCGGCCACATGGGCCGCCAGCCGCGGGTCGAGCCAGCCCTCGGCGCCCCGGCGGACGTACTCCGGGTAGATCGTCAAGCGCTCTCGGAGCACAAATCCGGCGTCGGCCGATTTTTCGCGAAGAAGCTCGATCTGCGGCCAGGGGCGCTCAGGATTGACATGGTCGGGGGTGACCGGGGAGACGCCGCCCCAGTCGTCGATGCCGGCCCGCAGCAGCAGCGAGAACTCGCTGTCGATCAGGTTGGGCGGCGCCTGCACCCGGGCCCGCGGGCCCATGATGATCCGGCCCACCGCCACCGTCGCCGCCAGCTCCCGCAGCTCGGCGTCGGGCATCCCGCGCATCGCCGTGTCCGGCTTGGCGCGGAAGTTCTGGATGATGATCTCTTGGATGTGGCCGTACTCGCGGGCCGCCCGGCGCATCGCGAAGATGGCGTCCACCCGCTCGGCCCGGGTCTCGCCGATGCCGATCAGGATGCCGGTGGTGAACGGCACGCCGACCCGGCCGGCGTCGTCGAGCACCCGCAGGCGCACGGCCGGCTCCTTGTCGGGCGAGCCGTAGTGCGGGCCGCCCTTCTCCGACCAGAGGCGGGTCGCCGTGGTCTCGAGCATCATGCCCATGCTGGGCGCCACCGGCTTGAGGCGCTGCAACTCGGCCCAGCTCATCACGCCGGGGTTGAGGTGGGGCAGCAGCCCGGTCTCCTCCAGCACGGCGATCGCCACCGACCGCACGTAGTCGAGCGTCGAGTCGTACCCGCGCTCGTCGAGCCACTGCCGGGCCGCCGGCCAGCGCTCCTCGGGGCGGTCGCCCAGCGTGAACAGCGCTTCCTTGCAGCCCTGGGCGGCGCCCTCGCGGGCGATCGCCAGGACCTCGTCACGCTCCAGGAAAGCGGCCGGCAACCGGTGCGGCACCGTGGCGAAGGTGCAGTAGTGGCACCGGTCGCGGCAGAGCCGGGTCAACGGAATGAAGACCTTGCGGGAGTACGTGACGACGCCCGGCCGCCCGGCCTCGCGCAGGCCCGCGTCGCGGATGCCGCCGGCGAGAGCCAGCAGCTCGTCGAACTGCTCACCGGTCGCGGCCAGCAAGGCGGCCGCCTCCTCGGCATCGACGGCCTTGCCGTCGGCGGCCCGGCGCAGCGCGCGTTTGATCTGCGCCTCGGTCGGCACCGGCTCGGTGGGCGTGATGCTGATATTGGCTACTGCCGCGTTGACCTCGACCACCAGAGCAGCCTAGGCCGGAATTCTTTCGGCTGCCCCAGCGGTGCCCGGGCGCGCGCAGTGGGATAGGACACGACGCCCGGGCGGAACGGTCCTTACCGGCGGGGCGGGTCCTGGTCGGCCGGCCCGAACCCGGGACGGTCATCGGGGATCTTCTCGGTGCGATCCTCCCCGGCCGGGGCCGGCCCGGACGTGGGCGGCACCACCTGGGTCGGCTCGGCGAAGGAGGCGGGCGGGGCGGACGTGGGCGAGCCCGGCGTGGACGGCGTGGACGGCGTGGGCGGCGTGGGCGGCACCACCTGGGTCGGCTCAGCGAAGGAGCTGGGCGCGGCGGGCGGGGCTGACGCGGGCGGGGCCGGCGGGAAGCCGGGTGCGGGCGCGCCCGAGGCCGGGATCGGGACGGCCGGCTGGTTCCAGGCGGGCGGCTGCGGCTGGCCGTACACCGGCTGGCCGTAAGGAGCGGCGCCCGGCGGGGGCGGGTAACCGCCCGGCGCGGGCGCGCCCGGGTACTGCCCGCCCGGGTGCGGCGGGTAGCCCGGCTGCCCCGGGGGTGGCCCGTAACCGGGCTGGCCGGGGAACGTGCCCGGCTGGTTGTACTGCGGGTTTCCGTACACACCGGGCTGGGGCTTGGGCTTTGCCGCCTGGAACAGTCCCTGCCAGACGCGGAACACCGCGTAGGCCGCGACGCCGAAGACGCCGAGCCAGGCCAGGCGGACCAGCAGTTCCTCGAACGCGGCCCGGGCGCCGCTGTTGCTCGCCACGTTGATCAGGCCGATCAGGAAGCCGAAGAGCACCCCGAACACGGCCATCACCGCGTACTCCACCAGGGCGGCCACGACGACCAGCCGGGCCTTGGGGTGACGCGGTTTCACCAGCAGCGCCAGCAGCACGGCGGCGAGCGGGAAGAAGATCGTCGTCAGGTTGACGAAGTCGCCGAAGCTGCCCTGTGTACGCAGGCCGAACCCGAGGCCGCTGTCCGGGATCAGCCGGACGACCGCTACGAAGAGCAACAGCGCGGGCACGCCCACGAGCGCGTACACCGCGATGTCGCGCAGCGGGCGCAGGAACTCGAGGGCGGACTTGCCGTCCGTAGGGGGCTGCGGTGGGCTGGTCACGGGTACTCCCTGAACGTGGGGATGGTCGGGTCCGCTCAGCGTAGTCCGGGGCCGCACGGTGCACCGATACGCCGTGCGCGAGGATGGTGGGATGCGGATCGTGGTCCTTTCCGGCGGCATCGGCGGCGCCAAATTCCTCGTCGGTGCGCGCGCGCACGCCAAGGCGATCGGCGCGGAGGTCACCGCGGTCGTCAACGTCGGCGACGACGTACGCATGCACGGCCTGCAGATCTGCCCCGACCTGGACAGCGTGATGTACACGCTCGGTGGCGCCCACGACCGCGAGCGCGGCTGGGGCCGGGTCGGCGAGTCGTGGGTGGTCAAGGAGGAGCTGGCCGCCTACGGCGCCGAGCCGTCGTGGTTCGGCCTGGGCGACAAGGACACGGCCACTCATCTCGTACGGACCCAGATGCTCACCGCCGGCTACCCGCTCTCGCAGGTCACGGCCGCCCTGTGCACCCGCTGGCAGCCCGGCGTGACGATCCTGCCCGCCACCGACGACCGGCTCGAGACCCATGTCGTGGCCGACGTCGAGGGCGAGCGCAAGGCGATCCACTTCCAGGAGTGGTGGGTGCGCTACCGCGGCGACGTGCCGACCCACCGGTTCGTCTTCGTCGGTGCGGAGGCGGCCAAGCCCGCCCCGGGCGTGCTCGACGCGCTGGCCTCGGCCGACGTGGTGCTGATCGCCCCGAGCAACCCGGTGGTCAGCATCGCGCCCATTCTGGCCGTCGGCGGCCTGCGCGAGGCGCTGGCCGGCGGCGGCGCGCCGGTGGTCGGCGTCTCCCCGATCATCGGTGACTCGCCGCTGCGCGGCATGGCCGACAAGTGCCTGGCCACCATCGACGTCGAGGTCAGCGCGGCCGCGGTCGGCCGCCTCTACGGCGCCCGCTCCGCCGGCGGCGTGCTCGATGGCTGGCTGGTCGACTCCAGCGACGCCGGCGCCGAGGTGCCCGGCGTGCCGACCCGGGCCGTCCCGCTCTGGATGAGCTCCGAGGAGGCCACCGCCCAGATGGTCGCGGACGCCCTGTCCCTGGCCGGCGTCGCGTGACCCTGCTCTCCTCCCGCGCCTGGACGGCCCACCTGAGGGGAAGGATGTCCTTGTGACTGATGGGCTCGAGATCCGGCCGGTGCGCGGCATCGGCGACGTGGTGGCCGGCGACGACCTGGCCGGCCTGATCACCGCGGCCGCGCCCTGGCTGGCCGACGGCGACGTACTGGTGGTCACCAGCAAGATCGTCTCCAAGGCGGAGGGCCGCCTGGTCGAGGTGCCGGCCGACGGCCCCGAGCGGGACGCCGCCCGCGCCGCCGCCCTGGAGTCCGAGACGGCCCGGGTGGTCGCCCGCCGCGGCCCGACCACGATCGTGCAGACCCACCACGGCTTCGTGATGGCGGCGGCCGGCATCGACGCCTCCAACGTGGACAAGACCCACCTGGTCCTGCTGCCCGCCGATCCCGACGCCTCGGCCCGCCGGCTCCGCGCCGACCTGCGCGCCCGCGGCCTCGACGTCGGCGTCATCGTCTCCGACACGATGGGCCGGGCCTGGCGCAACGGCCTGACCGACGTGGCCCTGGGCGCGGCCGGCATCGAGCCCGTCCGCGACCACCGGGGCGAGACCGACCCGTACGGCAATCAGCTGGAAATCACCCAGATGGCCGTCATCGACGAGCTGGCCGCGGCCGGCGAGCTCGTGAAGGGCAAGGTCGACGCGGTGCCGGTCGCCGTCGTCCGCGGCTACCCGCGCTCCGGCATCCGCGACTCGGACGGCGCCGCGGTCCTGCTCCGCGACGCCGCCAGCGACATGTTCAGCCTGGGCACCACCGAGGCCGTCGCCACCGGCCTGCGCACCGCCGCCCAACTGCCCGACGGCCCGCGGGCCGCCCTGCCCGGCCTGCCGACCGACCCGGCCGCCGTCGACCGGGCCCTGGCCCTGATCGCGGGGACCCTGTCGCACGCCACCGTCATCGCCCCGGCCGAGGCGATCACCGGCAGCGGGGCCACCGCCGCCTTCCACCTGAGCACCCGCGACGCGAGCCCGGCCGGCTTCATGCGCCTGGGCGCCGACGCCCACCGCCTGCGCGCGGCCCTGGCCGCCGAGGGTGTGGTCACGTTGTCGCTGCCGCACGAGGACGGCATCCGTCTCGATCTCTCGGGCGCCGCCCGCTAAGCCGGCGCCGGCGCCGACCCGTTGCCTTCAGTCCTTGGCGTCCCACTCGGCGAGGAACTCGTCGAGGAAGTTCGACAGGACCTCGTGACGGTGTTCGGCGATCCGAGCGCCCGCCTTGGTGTTGATCCGGTCCTTGAGGAGTAGCAGCTTCTCGTAGAAGTGGTTGACCGTCGTGCCCTTCGCCGCCCGGTACGCCGCCACGTCGGCGTGCATGGTGGGGGGCACGTCGGGGTCGTGCATGAGGCGCTTGTCCCAGCCGCCGTACGCGAAAGCCCGGCCCACGCCGATCGCGCCCAGCGCGTCCAGCCGGTCGGCGTCCTGCACGCACTGGCCCTCGAGGCTCAACGGGACGTCGGCCACCCCGGCGCCCTTGTAGGACAGGTGCCGGATGATGTGGGCGACCGCCTCGGCGGTCTCGGCCTCGACGCCCTTGCCGATCAGCCAGGCCTGGGCGAGCTGCGGGCCGGCCTCCTCGCTGCCGGAGAACTTGTAGTCGGCGATGTCGTGCAGCAGGGCGGTCAGCTCCACCACGAAGAGGTCGGCGCCCTCCTCGCGGGCGATCCGCAGCGCCGTACGGCGGACGCGGTCGGCGTGGAACCAGTCGTGCCCGGTGGCGTCGGCGCCCAGTCGCTCGCGGACCAGCTCTTCGGCCGCGCTGATCACCGTGGCCCGGAAGTCGTCGTCAGACATCCGGGCACTCTACCGCCCCCGCATACCAGAACAAACTCGACCGCACCCTCACATAAGGGTGCAGTTCGACTTCGCCGCGCCGATCTTATGGGAAGGCCTTCACCTCGAGGAGGCCGACCGAGGCGGCGCCCCTGCATCAGGATCCGGAGCCGGGTGGTGTCGACCGGGGCGAAGGTGACGGTGTTGTAGGCGTCTGGCCGGTTTCCGGCCAGGCACCCCACCGGGGATTGACGGTGTCGCTGATCGCCAGGTCGGCGCTGTTGAAGGCGGTGAAGGCCGGGTTGATGTCGGGTTCGCCGCCGGCTCCGTCGCAACCGCGGTCCGGATTGAACATGAGATAGGTGCCGGAGGAACAGGCGTACCCGATTTCGGCGTCACCGCCGACGACGACGGTGCCGGAAAGGTTGGCGCCGCCCTGGATGAGGGCGTTGTCCTTGACGATGGCGTTGCCTCCGACGGTGCCGCCGTTGACCCAGCCGAGGCCTTCGACGCGGGCGTTGCCGGTGACGGTTCCGGCCATCACAGCGGCTTTCGGCCCGACGTAGGCGGAGGCGGCGACGTTGGCGCCCGCGGCGACCCAGCCGCCGCCGTTGGTGTGCCAGCGGCCGCCGCCGGCCGGGGCCGGCTTGACGTAGCCGGGTTCGAATCCCGACGGGGTGGCGCCGACGACGCGGAACTCGTACGGGAAACGGCGTGCCTTGGTGTAGCCGTCGAGGAAACCGTAGTGCGGCACGGCGGTCGGGGTGGCGGTGACGACCAGCCAGACCTCTGTCTCGCCGGCCTGGAGCTGGAAGCCGATCTGCCCGTCGACGCCCGTGTGCAGCGCCGAGTAGCGCGGGACGCCGTTGCGGATCGCGACCAGGCCGAACGTCCAGCCACTGGCGCCGGTCTCGGTGTGGCCCTTGAGCCGAAGTTTGACCAGGCTCCCGGCGGCGGTGGGGACGAGCTTGATTTTGTGGTAGCCGTAGTCGGAGGGCGCGACGCGGGCGTTGACGCGGTAGTGGTCGAGGCTCCGGTCGACGGCTTCGACGTTGCCGCCGTTGTAGGCGTTGAGGAAACCGGCGCCGTAGACGTTGTCGATGAACGGCATGAGGGTGGACCGGTTGCCGAAGTCGTAGGTGACGGTACGGGTGGCGTACTCACCGACGCGCCGGTTGAGTTCGGCTTGGGTGATGCCGGCGAGGCGGCGGTAGACCTCGAGCGGGTGTTCGTTGTCGCGGGCTTCGTTCCACATTCGGTTGAACATGCCGATGCCGTCGCGATCCTTGATGTACTGCGCGAGCATCCAGTTGCCGTAGTGGTGGCGGCTGGAGCTGTAGTACAGGTTCTCCGAGCGCAGGAACCGGGTCAGGTCGCCGGCGGCCGTGGCCGGCAGGGCCTGCATCGCCATGAACTCGGCGCTGGTCTCCCAGAACGTGCCGGCCGCGGGGTCGGTGAAGCCGAAGCCGGGGCGTCCGAGGAAGGTGTAGTTCTGGAACACGTGGGCGAGTTCGTGGGCGACTCCCCAGGAGCCGGGCAGCGCCGCACCCGGGGCGAGGTTGATGACGCCGACCTTGCCGTCGACCGATCCGCCGGATGCCCAGGCGTTGAGTTCGGCACGGTTCCAGGTGTTGGTGACGATCACGATGATCTTGTGCTGGGCCAGCAGTCCGGACTCCGGCGTGAACCTCATGGTGTCCACGTAGAAGCTGTACAGGCGCTCGAGCTGGCCGATGACGTCGGCCGGGTCGAAGTTGTAGGGCGCGGGGGCCGATACCGGGTTGACGCCGGACTTCTCACCCCACAGCAGTACGAAGTTGTTCGACTCACGGGTACGGTTCGCGGCCCAGGGCACCTCACCGGTCCGGGCCCATCGCTCGGGGATGTAGACGGTCTTGGCGGCCGCGGACGCCGGGGTGGCGAGTCGCGGCGTCAGAGTCACGCCCGTGAGCAGCGTGAGGGCGAGGAGAACGACCAACCAGGGTCGCCAAGCTTGCACCCGGGGAAGCTGCATTCGACACCACCCATCCCAAGGTTGTGGGGTGCCTGCGGCGGAGATTCGCAGGTCGATGGCGATTGAGCGCCATCTATGCGAGCTACCCTGACGTACGAAAACGTTTTCGGCAATGTTTCGAGACGATGAACCCGGCGAGCGGACGGCCGCGCCGAGAGGAGCGCGGCCGCAGGGGGTGGGTCACACGTAGTCGTGCTCGCCCAGTTCCTTCAGCTCGTCGACCAGGTGCTTGACCTCCTGGGCGCGCTCGCGGGGGCAAACCAGGACGGCGTCCGGAGTGTCCACGATGATCAGGTCACGGACGCCCATGGCGGCGACCAGGCGGCCCGGTGTGGGCACGACGACCAGGCCCTCGGTGTCGCGCAGCAGGACGCCCGACTTGGTGTCCGCCTCGACGGCCTGGCCGACCACCACGTTGCCGGACGGGTCGGCCGCCAGCACCTCGCCCAGGGTGTGGAAGTCGCCGACGTCGTTCCAGCCGAAGTCGCCGGGCACGGTGCCGACCCGGCCCACAGTGGCCGCGCCCTCCATGACCGCGTAGTCGACCGAGATGCGGGGCAGGGTCGGCCACACCTCGCCGAGCACCTCTTCGCGCTCGGGCGAGTCCCAGGCCGCGGCGATGCGCGAGACGCCGGCCGCCAGTTGCGGCTGCTGACGGGAGAGCTCGGCCAGGAACGCGTCGACACGCCAGACGAACATGCCGGCGTTCCAGAGGTAGTTGCCCGACTTGACGTAACTCTCGGCTACGTCGTACGTCGGCTTCTCCTTGAACTCCTCGACGCCGAGCACGGGGTCCTCGCCGACCGCGCCGCCGCACTGAAGGTAGCCGTATCCGGTTTCCGGGCGTGTCGGCGTGATGCCCAGCGTCATCAGCAGGCCCTGCTGGGCGCCGACCATCGCCTTCTTGATGACCTCGGTGAACCGCTGCTTGTCGGCGATCAGGTGGTCCGACGCGAACGAGCCCATGATCGCCTGCGGGTCGCGGCGGGCGATCACCGCCGCGGCCAGGGCGATCGCCGCGCAGGAGTCGCGTGGGGACGGTTCGACCAGGACGTTCGTGTCGGGGATGGCGTCGAGCTGGCGGGACACCGCGGCCGCGTGCGCCACACCGGTGACCACGAAGATGCGGTCGAGCGGCGCGAGCAGGTCGAGGCGCTGCACCGTCGCCTGCAACAGCGAGGCGTCAGTGCCGGTCAGCGGGTGAAGGAATTTCGGGTGACCTGCCCGGGACAGAGGCCAGAGGCGAGTGCCCGTGCCACCGGCCAGCACGACACCGTAGAGTCCACCGAATTGATCGCTCATGTGCACAGAGTGTAAAGGTCAGAGGGCCGCGACTCGTTTCCAGGTTGTGACATGTACCTCGGCGCTCGACTGCCACGTGAACTCCTTGGCCCGGTCGAAGCCGGCCTTGGCGAGGGTCAGCCGGCGGGGCTCGTCGTGCAGCAGATCGGCCAGGTCGGAGGCGATCCGGTCGGGGTCCTCGGTGGTGTACGCGACCGCGTCGCCGCCCACCTCGGGCAGGGAGAGCCGCGGGGTGGTGAGCACCGGCGTGGCGCAGGCCATCGCCTCGAGGATCGGCAGGCCGAAGCCCTCGCCGAACGACGGGTAGCAGGCGACCAGCGCGCCGCCGAGGAAGCCGGGCAGGTCGGCGTAGCGCAGGTAGCCCGGGCGCAGCAGGCGCAGGTGGGACGGCACCTCGGCCACCGCGCGGTCGATCTCGTCGTCGTGGCCCTGGCCGCCGGCCAGCACCAGCGCCGGCGGGTGCGGCCAGTCGGCGACCGCGCGGGCCCAGCCGCGGATCAGGTTGGGCACGTTCTTGCGGGGCTCCTTGGCCCCGAGGAACGCGACGTAACCGGAGTCGTTGAGGCCGAGGCGGGCGCGCACGCGCGCTTTCTCCTCCTCGGTCGGCGCGTGGAACGCGGCCTGGTCGACGCCGTGGTAGGCGACGTCGATCCGGGTCGGGTCGGCGTCGAGCAGGCGGATCAGCTCGTCGCGGGTGGCCTTGCTGGGCACGATGACCCGGGCCGCCCGGCGCAGCGACGTCTTGATGGCGCTGCGGAAGAACGTGCGCTTGGTGTTGTCGTAGTGCTCCGGCTCGGTGAAGAACGTGGCGTCGTGCACGGTCACCGTGACGGGGCAGCCCGCGCGCAGCGGGCACGTGTAGAACGGTGAGTGCAGTACCTGGGCGCCGACCTGCTGGGCGAGCAACGGCAGGCCCGTCTGCTCCCAGGCCAGTCGGGCCGGCCGGTGGGCGACCGCGGCCGGGCCGGCGATCACCTCGGCCTTGTCGTCGAGCATGCGGCTGTAACGCTCCGCATCCGAACGCTGGGCCACGACGGCCAGATCGACCCGGTCGGGGTCCATCCGTCCGAGGGCGCCGAGCAAGCCGTCGACGTATCTGCCGACGCCTCCTCGGTCAGCGGGGACGCTGGTGGCGTCGACGAGCACTCGCGGGGGGCGACCGGCGGTCACGAGGCAACTCCCAAAGAGGTTGTAATTCAGACCACTGGCAAGACTACGCCCGCAATGCATCGCGCATGTGACGGCGACACCGCCTTGTTCCCAGCGTTTCGGCGAACTCATCGCGCGTCCAGGATCGATTACGGACGGTCACGACACTATCGTGGTCGAAGTGCAATCGACGATCCCGCAGGTTCTCGCCGCAGCCGTCCGGAATGACCCGGCTTCGCCGCTGCTGACCTTCTATGACGACACCAGTGGTGACCGCACCGAATTGTCCGGGGTGACGCTGGACAACTGGGTCTCGAAGACCGCGAATCTGCTGGTCGACGGCCTCGGCCTGAGTAAGGGCGACACCGCCGCCGTGCAGCTGCCGCCGCACTGGCAGACCGCGGCGATCCTGCTCGGCGTGTGGTCGGCCGGCCTGGCCGCCGAGACCGGGGACACAGCGTCGGCCGATGTCGTGGTGACCACGCCAGGACAGACCAGTACGACAAAAGCACCAGACAGGTACGCCACGGGCCTGCTGCCGTTCGCGATGCCGCTGCGCGAGCTGCCGGCCGGCTACGCCGACTACGTCCTGGAGGTACGCCAGCACGGCGACTACTTCCCCGGGCAGCCGGTCGCCGCCGACGACAAGGCGCTCGACGGCCGTACCCACCGAGAGGTCCTGGCCGCCGCGGCGGAGATCGCCATCCCGGCCGGGGCCCGCGTCCTGATCGACGCGGGCAGGCACCCCGACCCGGTCACCTGGCTGCTCGCCCCGCTGGTCGCGGGTGCCTCGGTCGTGCTCTGCGCCAACCTGGACCCGGCCAGGACGGCCGCGCGGGCCGAATCCGAGAAGGTCAGCCTCGTGCTCTGAACAGTTTCTCGAACTCGAGCAGCGACGACGGGTTGGCCAGGGCGCCGGCCGCGGCCGCCGACTCGACCGGCGTGCCGGTGAGAATGCGCTTCACCGGCACCTCGAGCTTCTTCGACGACAGGGTGCGCGGCACCGCCCGTACGGCAAATATCTCGTCGGGGACATGCCGGGGCGACAGCGCCGCACGCAGCTCTGCACCGATCCGCTTGCGCAGGGCGTCGTCGAGGGTGACGCCCTCGGCCGGCACGACGAACAGCAGCAGCTCGCCGTTGGGGTTGCCGTCCTGCTCGAGGTGCACGACCACCGAGTCGGCGATCTCGGGCAGGCTCTCGACGACCGAGTAGAACTCGGCGGTGCCCAGCCGCACGCCGCCGCGGTTGAGCGTGGCGTCGGAGCGGCCGGTGATCACACAGCTGCCGTCGGCGCCGATGGTGATCCAGTCGCCGTGCCGCCACACGCCCGGGAAGTAGTCGAAGTACGCCTCGCGATAGCGCTTGCCGTCGGGATCGTTCCAGAAGCCGACCGGCATGCTCGGCATCGGGGCGGTGATCACCAGCTCGCCCAGCTCACCGATCACCGGCTTCCCGGCCGGGTCGTACGCCTCGACCCGAGCCCCCAGCGCGCGACAGGCGATCTTGCCCTCGACCACCGGGAGCAGCGGAACCGCGCCGACGAAGCCGGTGCAGACGTCGGTGCCGCCGGACAGCGACTGGAGTTGCAGCTCCGAGCCGACCGCCTCGTACACCCAGTCGAAGCCCTCCGGCGGCAGCGGCGCGCCCGTCGAGCCGATGCCCTTGAGCCGCTTGCGCGGGGTCAGGCCGGCCTTGCGACAGGCCATGATGTACGGCGCCGAGGTGCCGAAATAGGTGATGCCGGCCTCGTCGACGAGATCCCACAGCGCCGACATGTCCGGGAAACCCGGGTTGCCGTCGAACAGCACGATGGCCGCGCCCACCGCCGGGGCGCTGACCAGGAAGTTCCACATCATCCAGCCGGTCGTGGTGAACCAGAAGAAGCGGTCGCCCGGGCCCAGATCGTGGTGCAGGGCGAGCATCTTCAGGTGTTCCAGCAGGATGCCGCCGTGCCCGTGGACGATCGGTTTGGGCAGGCCGGTGGTGCCCGAGCTGTAGAGCACGTACAGCGGATGATCGAACGGCACGTGCGCGTACGCCATCGGCTCGTCGCCATGAAGCTCGGCGAACTCGCCGCCACCGTGCAGGTAACCGATGGTCACCAGGTGCTCGATCGACGGGAGCGCGGCGACGATGGCCGCCACCTCCTCGCGGCGATCCACGGCCTTGTCGCCGTACATGTAGCCGTCGACGGCGACGAGAACCTTGGGCTCGATCTGCTGCCAGCGGTCGATGACGCTGCGTACGCCGAACTCGGGCGCGCACGACGAGAAGATCGCGCCGAGGCTGGCGGTGGCGAGCATCAGAACGTACGTCTCGGGGATGTTCGGCGCATAAGCCGCGACCCGGTCGCCCGGGCCGACACCGCGGGCTTTCAGCCCGGCCCGGACCTGGCGGACCTCCTCGCGCAACTCACGCACGGTGAGTTGCTTGCGGTCACGGCTTTGGCTGTACGCGATGACGACCGGCTCATCCTCGCCGAGCCCCGGCGCGCGCAGGACGTGCTCGGCGTAGTTGAGAGTGGCGCCGGGGAACCACTTCGCCCCGGGCATTTCGGCTTTTTGAAGGACTGCGGTCGGTTTGTCATGGCTGATGACATCGAAATAGTCCCAAATCGATTGCCAGAAGCCGGGCAGGTCGTCGACGGACCACTGCCACAGCGCCGCGTAGTCGTCGTCGGCCCGGCCCAGCCAGGACATGTAGCGCCCGATGCGCGAGGTCTGGAGGACATCGGCCGGCGGCTCCCACAACACTGTGCCCGTCATGCGCTCACCTTAACGTTCATTCACCTGCTCCTGCCGGGCCCGCTGGATGGCCGTCCGGCGCGACAGACGGTGCTCCCGCCTGATCAGAGCCTCGCGGAAACGGCGCTCGTCGTCCATGTGCTCAGGCAACACCGGTGGCACGTTCCGTGGGTGGCCCGCCACGTCCACCGCCACGAACACAAGGTATGCGGTGGCGACGGTCAGCGGCTCCGGGCTGACCACGTCCCAGCGCTCGGCGACCAGCTTGACGCCGACCTCCATCGAACTGGTGCCGGTCCAGTTCACCTGCGCGTAAGCGTGTACGAGGTCACCGACCCGCACCGGCTCGAGGAACAGGATCTCGTCGATGGCGGCGGTCACGGCGGTGCCGCCGCTGTGCCGGGCCGCGGCCGCCCCCGCCACGTCGTCGACGAACTTCATCAGCACGCCGCCGTGCACCGTCCCGTACAGATTGACGTCCACCGCGGTCATGATCCGGCTCAGCGTGACCCGCGAATACGACGTCGGCCGGCCGGTGGGCTGCTCACTCATGCGCCGTAGATTACGGGGCTTGCGGGCCGGCGCTACGGTGCCTGAGCAGCGGGAAAACATGGGAGACAAACCTTGCGCCACTTCAGGTCGATCTTGTACGCCGTCGTGCTGGCCCCGGCGGTGTGGATCCTCGCCGGTGCGGGCTTCACCCAGGACCTGACCACCCGCGGCCGCGACGACTTCGCCGTCGAATCCCTGGGCGGCCTGTCCCTGCTCCTGCTGGCCGGCGCGGCGTACGCCATCCTGCTGTCGGCCCCGATCTCCCCGGCCGGCCCACTGCTGGCCGGCCTGACCTTCCTGGGCGTCTCGATCTGGGCCCTGACGGCGCCGTCCGACTACGCCGCCCAGTGGCCGGCGAACGTCGCGAAGGAAGGCTTCGACCTCAGCCGCCCCGGCTACGGCCTGGCCGCGATGCTGGCGATTCCCCTGCTGTGTACGGCGTTGAGCGCGCGCCGCTGGGAACGATACGAGCCCCCGGTCCTCCCGCTGATCGGCCAGATCGGCCGCTTCCGGGGAGCCGCGCCGGCCCCGAGCACCCCGGCCGCCGTCCTGGAGACCACTGTCATCAGGCCCCCGTCCGACCCCGACCCGACCACGGTCCTGCGGCTCACCCCCAAGCCCACATCCACCGACAGCACCACGGCCGTGGTCGTCCCCGGCAGCGACCCGACGGTCGCCGCCGGCTCTCTGCCCAACGCTCCGACGGCGGCCACATCGCCGCTCCCCAACAACGAACCGACGGCAGCAACCACCCACGGCGAACCCACAGCGGTCATCGCAAGCGACGAGCCCACCGCCGCCACCACCCACAGCGAGCCCACAGCGGTGATCGCAAGCGACGAGCCCACCGCCGCACCTACAAGCAGCGACTCCACAACGGTCATCGCCGGCGACGAGCCCACCGCAACAGCCACGGACAGCGACGCCACGACGGTCATCGCCGGCGAACCGACCGTGAACACGCCGGCCGCCCCGCAGCTCGACGTCGAACCGGTCGCTACGGAGAACGCCCCCGAGGAACGCACTCTCGAATCGGCTCCCCGGCCGATCGCTTCTCCCGCGCAGTCGATGACCGCCGCGACTTCCCCGGACGGGGCTGCCTCCACCGCCGGCGAGCCCATCGAAGCTTCCGCCCCAAAGGCGGCAGATGCGTCCGCGCCGGCGGAGACTCCCGACATCACCCGATCCCTCACCACGCCAGACCCCGACACCACCCGAGCCCTCACCACGCCAGACCCCGACACCACCCGAGCCCTCACCACGCCAGACCCCGACACCACCCGGTCTTTCACAGCGCCAGATCCCGATCAGACCCAAGCGATCAAGCTCACCGCGCTGTCCCCGGCAGAGGACGATCCGGCGAGCGCCGATTCAGCGACCGGCCATCCGGGGAGCGCCCACCCGGCGACCGGCGACCCGACGACCGGCGATTCGGCGGGCGGCGATTCGGCGAGCGGCACGAACGGTGAAGAGCTTGCCAACCGCGTGGATAGCGCGAACGGTGTCGAAGCGGCCGACGCCGGGGATGCTGATGGGGATCGGACGCAGGTGATTCGGCTTTCGGAGGCGGATGGGGCTCAGGTCGTCCGGGAAGATTCGGTGGAGTCTCAGGCCCAGCGGGGTGGCGCGATCTCCATTGTGGATGCGGAGCAGCCCGACATCGCTGATGATCCGACCAGCCGTATCGTGCCGGCGGCGGCTCGTGCGGGAAAGCCGGCTGAGCGGGCGATGACCGTGATGAGCATGGAGCGGCCGCCGGACGAGATCCCCGCCCAGCGGACGCCCTCCGACGGCCAGCGCCCCTGATTTAGGGCTTGTCGGACCTGGCCTACCCGGTCGTGACCGAGTTGCAGGTGGAGAAGCGGACCCGCTGGCGGCGGACCGGGCCGAGGACGTGCTGCTCAGCCGACTGCTGGGCCGAGCGTCACCCGGAAGAGTTTCGTACAGATGATCGAAGATTGTAGTATCATCCACGCATGACGTCCCCGGATGACGTGCCTCTCAGTAAGCGACAACGGCAGATCTACGCGATGATCCGCGACTGGATCGACCGCCATGGCTACCCGCCGACCATCCGTGAGATCGGTGCCGCGGTCGGGCTCGACTCGCCGTCGTCGGTCGCGCATCAGCTCGGCGTCCTCGAGGAGCGCGGCCTGATCCGCCGGGGTGCGCGCGGCTCGCGGGCGATCGACATCCGCACCGAGAGCGACGGCAACGTCTCGGTTCCGGTGCTGGGCGCGATCGCCGCCGGCGCGCCGATCCTGGCCGACGAACACGTCGAGGAACAGCTCACCCTGCCGGTCAGCCTGGTCGGCAAGGGAACGCTCTTCGCCCTGCGGGTCAAGGGTGACTCGATGGTCGAGGCCGCGATCTGCGACGGCGACACCGTCGTGGTCCGCCAGCAGCAGGTCGCCGAGGACGGCGAGATCGTCGCCGCCATGCTCGACGGCGAGGCGACGGTGAAGGTGCTGCGCCGCGCCAGCGGCCACGTCGAGCTGGTGCCGCGCAACCCGGCCTACGACGTGATTCCCGGCGACGGCGCCACCATCCTCGGCAAGGTCGTCAGCGTCCTCCGGCGCATATAAACAAGCGCCCTCCGGCGCATACGGACAGGCGCCCCCGGCGCATACAGACAAACGTCCCCCGGCGCATACAGACAAATGCTCGGGCCGCGCCTCCGCAGAGACACGGCCCGAGCACCGGGGTGGGTTTGTGCGCGGCGCCCGGCTCACGCCTTCCGCGGCGCGGGCCGGGCTCCGGCATGTGTGGGTGTCAGAGCACGCCGACGGCCTTGACGGTTCGGGGCGTCATGGCCGGCGGCGTGTCTGGCACGCCGCCTCAGCGACGCGAGTCGTGACGGTCGTTGTCGTGACGGTCGTTGTCGTGACGGTCGCGGTCGCGGTCGCCGAAGTCACGGTCGCGGTGGTCACGGTCGCGGTCGCGGAAGTCGCGGTCACGGAAGTGGTGGCCGCCGCCCCGCCAGTTCCGCTCGACCTCGAGGGCCCAGAAACCGCGGCGGAAGCCGAAGCGCACCCGGTCGCAGTCGTAGTCCTCCCAGCGGTCGAACCACTCGCCGATACGGCCGGCCTTCTCACAGTCGCGCAGCGTCCGGTAGAAGCCGACGACCTGGTCGCGGTCGTGCCGCTGCACCTTGGCGGTGGACTCGCTCTTGGCCGTCGCCGACGAGCCGCCGTCCGCCGCCAGGGCCGGGGCGCCGATCGCCGCGCTGGCCATCACACCCATGCCGATCATGGTCAGCATCCGAACTGCCTTGTTCATATCCAACCTCCAGATGTGTTTTCCGCTTACGCCACAGATCGTGGCATATCGGACATAAGAGTCTTGCGGAGGCTGATACGTACTTTCGGCTGATCTTGCTTGACCGTTTGTCAGGTTTTAAGTCGGTTCTGGATAGTTCGCCACGCGCAGGCGCCACCGAAAGATCGCCAGCGTCCCGCCCGTGCAGATGAGCCACACCAGGGCGGCGTGCCCGAGACCGCGCCACACCATATCGAAGCCGCCGCCGTCCACCGCGTACGTGCCGATCTCGCGTGTGGACCAGAACGGCATCAGCTTGGCGACCGAGCCCGCCGGGTCGGCCAGCATCTGCACCGCGCACACGCTGAGCAGGGCCAGGGCACCCTCCAGCTCGCGCGGCAGCAGCGCGCCGATCAGGCTGCCGAGCGGAGCCGCGGCCAGCGCCGTCACCGCCATCATGAGACCGGCCACCCACCAGTGCCGCAGGTCCTGGTCGACGCCGACCAGCAGCCAGTAGCCGAGCGCCACGGCGAGACCGACGCCCGACATCGCGGCCAGCCGGCCACCGATGATGCTCGCCGTCGACGCGCCGGTCAGTCGCAGGCGCGGATCCACGCTCCGCGAGGCGTTCACCACGAACAACGTCAAAGTGGACACTGACCACCCGATGCCCAGGGCCAGCATGCGCGTCGACTGGCCGGCGAGGTCACGGCGTACGAGATAGAACCAGAGCGGAAGCGCGACCACCAGAACCAGCGCCGCCCACCGGCGGGACACCTCGCGAGCACACAGGCTCGCCACCACGAAGGCCGTCACAGCGCGCCCAGGTCGAGTACGTGGTCGACGTTCCGCAGGTCGTGCAGCAGGTGGGTGACGACCACGACGGCCCGGCCGGCGTCGCGCCAGGCGAAGACCTGCTGCCAGAAGTCGAGGTACGTGCCCTGGTCGAAGCCCTGGTACGGCTCGTCGAGCAACAGCAGATCGGGCGCGTGCAGTTCGCCGAGCACCAGGTTGAGCTTCTGCCGTGTACCGCCGGACAGGTGTTGCGCGGGCTGCCCGGTGTTCGGCCGCCAGGCCAGCCGGGCCGCCAGGTGGACGCCGGTGGAGCGGGCCCGGCCGGGCACCATGCCGGCCGCCGCGCCGAAGAGCGTGAAGTGCTCCTCCGCGGTCAGCCAGCCCGCCGTGCCGCCGTCCTGGGGGACGAAGCCGACGCGCCGGGTCCGGCGCACCTCGCCGGTGCTGGGCCGGATCAGGCCCGCGCAGATCTTGAGCAATGTGGACTTGCCACAGCCGTTGGCGCCGACGATCGCGGCCACCTCACCGCCTCGTACCCGCAGATCGACGCCCGCGAAGACGGTGCGGCGGCGGTAGCGTTTGCCGACACCGGTGAGGCTCAGCAGCACCGGGCCGGGCGCCAGCCGACGGGCGGAGGCCGAAGAGTTGAGCTCGGCGACCAGATGCCGGGCGTACAGGTGAGCCGGGCCGAAGACGTCGGCCGGCGGTGCCCCGTGTTCGGCCGACTGCTGGGCCGTCTCGGCGGTCAGCTGCCGGGCCCGCACCGGTTGCAGGCCGAGGCGCAGCAGCTCGGTCTCGAACAGCTCGGGCCAGTCGCTCATCGGGCCGCCCGCGCTTCGATGAGGGCGTCCACGCCGTCCCGGAACTGCCGCCACTCCGCCGTCTGGCCGTCGACGAACTCCCGGCCGGCGTCGGTGATCGCGTAGTACTTGCGGCGCGGCCCCGACTCGGACGGCTGCCAGTCCGGCACGGCGAGGCCCTGCTGCTCCAGGCGCAGCAGGGCCGGGTAGAGCGTGCCGCCGGGAACGTCGGCCACGCCGGCCGCGGCGAGCCGCTGGGCCAGGCCGTACCCGTAGTCGGGCCGCTCGCGGAGCATCGCGAGCAGGCAGAGATCGAGGAAGCCGTGCAACCACGGCCGAGGCGTCATGTAGTCAGACTACCTGCATAGCAGATAGTCTGACTAGCGGGTCACGCTCCTTCCGCCACCTGGTAGATCTCGTCGGCCACCAGGCCGTGGGCCTTGCGGTGTACGGCCGCGGCGGCGTCGGCCGAGGGGGCGGCGACGAGGCAGAAGATCTTGCCGTGGGCCTCGTCGACCCAGTAGCGCAGGTAGCTGACGTCGAACTCGGCCTGCGTGGCGAGGTCGGCCTGGTGTGCCTTGACGACGTCGTCGAGGTTGACGCCGCCGGCGACGGTGTGGACATCCATGTAGGTGTTCATGGCTTTCACTCTGGTCGCCGAGCCTTCCCGGCTGATCGGGAGCGGCTACCCAGTTTTCTTCGCCGGCTACCCAATCAGACCGAGGCGCCGGGCCTCGGCCGCCGCCGCCGAGCGTGTCGGCGCGCCGAGCTTGGCCAGCACGGCCGACACATGATGGTCGATCGTCTTCACCGAGAGCACGAGGTGGGCCGCGATCTCGGCGTTGGTGCGCCCGGCGCCGATCAGGTCGAGCACCTCGTGCTCCCTGCGTGTCAGCCCGGCCGGATGGGCGCGGGTGGCCGCGCGCGGCCCGACCGGCACCGATCGGACCCCACGGCTTCGCAGCAATTGCCGGGCCCGGCGGGCGGCGGGCACGGCGCCCAGCTCGTCGAACCGGCGGACCGCTTCGCGCAGGTGCTCCTCCGCGGGCGAGGCCATCAGCGACAGCGCCGCCTCGTAGCGGCTGCCGATCGTGTCCCAGCTCTCGGCCGACGCCGCGAAGTCGCCGTCGAGGAAGAGCTGGAACGGCTCGGCCACCGGCGACTTCCAGGACCTTTCCGATTGCGTACGGCGGAGCCACACCGCGACCGCACCGCGCATCCACCGGTTCGCCGCGCCCGCCACGTCGTCCGCGAGCTCGGCCTCGCGCCGCGCCTCGTCCCGGTAGCCGGCTAACCATCGCCATTCGGCCCTGGTCAGCCGGACGTAGACGATCCACTGTGGTTCGGCCGAGCCGTCGGCGGTCACCGCCGCCTCGTCCAGCAGCGCCACGGCCTCGTCGTCGCCGCGGCGCACCAGCACCGTGGCCAGGCCGAGCAGCGGGCTGATCCGGTTGATCGGCGACGCCTCGACCTCGGTGAGGAGCCGGCGGCCGAGCCGGGCCGCCTCGTCCCAGCGGTCGGTGCGGGCCAAGCTGACCGTGCGCTCGCCGCGCATGCAGGTGCCGAACGCGGAGACGTCACGCTCGTCGCAGAAGGCGATGCCGGTCTCGTACCACGGCTCGGCCTCGGCGTAGCGGCGCTCGCAGGTGAGAACACCGTAGAAATTGGTGTACGCGCGGCCGGCCTGCTCCTCCAGCCCGTGCTCCTGGGCGACGCGCAGGGCGGCGGTCATCTCGGCCGCCCAGTGCTGATCGCCTATCGACAGCGCGCACGCCTGCGTGTTCAGCGCGTCGCTGAGGATCGCGGGCAGGCCCAGCTCGGCCGCGGCCTCCTGGGCCCGGACGGCCAGGTCGATCGCCTCCACGTGGCGGTCGGTGAGCATGCACTGGGTCGCCAGGTGGGCGTACGCCCGGGCCAGCTCCGGGGTTTTGCCGTGCCTTTCCAGCAGGGTCAGGGCCTGCTCGGCCGCGACCATCGCCTCGCGCCGGCGGCAGAGGGTGACCAGCGCGATCGAGAGCCGCAGCAGCGCCACGCCCTCCTTGCGCTCGTCGCCCTCGGCCCGCCACAGCTCCCGCGCCTTGGTGGCGGCGACGAGCTGATCCGCGCCCCGATCCAGAAGGGACAGTTGGGCCGAGAGACGGTCGTAGAGCTCGGCGTTCTCGGTGATCCGCAACGCCCGCTCGTACTGCGCGGCCGCCTCGCGGTGGGCGCCCAGCTCGGCCGCGCGGTCGGCCGCCCGTACGGCGTGATGAAGGGTGGCCTCGGCGTCACCGGCCGCCTCGGCGTGGAAGGCCATCTGGGCGTCGTCGTCGCTGCCCAGGTCGTGCAGGGTGGCCAGGATCGCGGCGTGCACGCGGGTCGCCCGATGGGCCGGGACGGCCTGCTCGACGGCGAGCCGGGCCAGCTCGTGCCGGAACCGCAACCAGGGCGGATCATCGACCAGCAGACCGCTCTTGAGCACTTCGTCGAGCGGCGCCGCCTCGACCAGACGCGGATCCACCCGCGACCCGGCCAGTGCCGCCGTCTCCAGCAGCGCGCGGCCCTCGGCGCTGAGTTCGGCCACGCGCGCCAGCACCGCGTCGCGGGCCGAGGCGGGCACGGCCGTGCTCCCGGCCCGGATCACCTCGGTCACGAAGAACGGGTTGCCCCCGGTCAGCCGGTGCAGCTCGGCCGCCGGAAGACAGCTGTCGCCGGCCAGGGCGCCCACGGCTTCCGGCGACAGCGGGGCCAGGTTGATCCGGCGTGTGCCGCGCAGCGCGGCCAGCCGGCCGAGCGCGATCCGCAGCGGCCCGTGCGGATCGAGCTCGTCGTCGCGGTAGGTGGCGATCAGCAGCGTGTCGCGCAACCGCCGGGCCAAGAACCGCACCAGGTCGACGGTCGCCTCGTCGGCCCAGTGCAGATCCTCGATGACCAGGACGTGCGGCCGCTGTTTCGTTTGTTCCAGCAGCGCGTCGAACAGCTCCTCGCGGGGCGCCCGGCGGCGGCACAGCTGGTCGATCTCGCCGCCCAGCTCGGCCGCGAGGTCGAACAGCGGGCCGAGCGGCCGCGGGGTGAACAGCCCGTCGCACATCCCCCAGGCCCAGCGGAGCTCGTCGCCGGTCCGCTCGCGCAGCGCCTCGACCAGGCTCGTCTTGCCGATGCCGGCCTCGCCCGCGACCAGCACGAGGCGCACCTCGCCGCCGGCGGCGTAGTCGGACAGGGAGGCGAGGGCGTGCTCGCGCTCAAGAAGACGCATGGGCCACAGTCTGGCCCGTTCGCTGCCGGCGGACAGTCGGGGAACTTACTGCGTGAACATTGCCGGACCGAGGCGCGGATCACTCCCCCCGCGCCACCGGCTGCACCTGGCCGACCGCCTGGTTCGGCGCCGAGCAGGCGGTCTGCGGCTGGGCGACGAAGACGGCGGCGGTCTCGTTCGGCGGGTAGACCCGGAAGCCGCGCACCTGGACCGGCTTGCAGGAGGCCGCGTCGACGTTCTGGTAGTCGGCGATCTGGACCGTGGCGTGCACCTTGTCGCCCGGCTCGAGGGTGACCGTCCGCTTCTCGCCCGGCGTCCGGGTAAGGCGCTGCCGACCTGCTTGCCCTGGTTGCCGGCGACGAACGAGACGCCCGGATATCCGTACAGCGTGCAGGCGAAGCCGGCGGTGTTCGCGAAGACGATGTTCTGGGTGGTGTGCCCGGCCGACCCGCCGCCCTCGTCGGCCACCGCGGTGACCTTGAGGTTCTTGCTGAGACAGGACTTGACGGCGGTCGTCGTGGTCCGTGTCGAGGTGGGCGACGGCGCGACTGCAGTAGTCGTCTCCGACGGCGCGGGCGCCTCGGTTGTGGAGGTCGTGGGACTCGTGGGAGTCGCGGCCGGGGACGCGTTGGACGAGGAGGCGCATCCGCCGGCGGCGAGGACGAGCCCGGCCGCTCCTACCGCAATGATCGTTGTCCGCATGACCCGAGAATCTCCGCGGCCGTTCCCGGGAAAACGGAACGTGATTCTCGAGTCACCGCTGAACCACCTACGGCACGAACACCGCCCGTACGCAATTGTCGTCTTTCTCCTTGAAGATGCGATAGCCCTCGGGCCCCTGGTCAAGCGGCATCACGTGCGTCGCCAGATGCTCGGTGACCAGCTCGTCCTTGGCCATCCGCTCGAGCAGCATCGGGATGTAGCGCTGGCCGTGCATCTGCGCCCCGCGCACGGTCAGGCCCTTGTTCATCAGCGCGCCGAGCGGGAACTTGTCGACGAAGCCGGCGTAGACGCCGAGCACGAAGACCGAGCCGCCCTTGCGGCAGGCGTGAATCGCCTCCCGGACGGCGATCGGCCGGTCCGTCTGCAGGCGCAACTGCTGCTTGATCTGGTCGTACGCGAAATGCGCGCCGGGCGAATGCGCCTCCATGCCGACCGCCTCGATGCACACGTCCGGCCCCCGGCCGCCGCTGCGCTCGCGCAGCTCGCCGGCGACATCGGTGCGCTCATAGTTCAGGGTCTCGGCCCCGGCGTACTTCGCGGCCTGGTCGAGACGGTTGTCCAGGCGGTCGATGACGATGACCCGGTCGGCGCCGAGCAGCGCCGCCGCCCGCGCGGCCATCTGGCCCACCGCGCCGGCGCCCCACACCGCGACCACGTCACCCGGCTTCACCCCGCCCAGGTCGGCGCCCATCCAGCCGGTCGCGGCGGAGTCCGAGGCGAACAGCGCGCGCTCGTCGCTCACCCCGTCGGGCACGGTGAACGCGCCCACGTCGGCGAACGGCACCCGGATGAACTCGGCGTGGCTGCCGGCGTTGCCGCCCATCGCGTGCGAGTAGCCGAAACACCCGCCGGGGGCCTGGCCCCACAGCGTCTCGGTGATCGCCGGATTGGTGTTGCCGTTGTCGCAGAGCGAGAAGAGCTGCTGGTCGCAGTACCAGCAGCTGCCGCAGGCGATGAACGAGGAGACCACCACCCGGTCGCCGACCCGGTGGCGCTTGACGTCCGGGCCCACCTCGACGACCTCACCCAGGAACTCGTGCCCGAGCACGTCGCCCTTCTCCATGAACGGGATGTAGCCGCCGATCAGGTGCAGGTCGGAGCCGCAGGTCACGGTCCGGGCCACCTTGACGATGATGTCGCCCGGGTTACGCAGCTCGGGATCGGGGACGGTTCCCACCGCGAGCTTGTTGACTCCCTGCCACTGCAACGCCTTCACAGCAGTCCTCCCTCACGGCCGTGCTCGGTCACTTTCCGCAGCGGCCGGTTGGCCAGCGTCTTCTCCGTCGTCGGCCGGGACGGCAACAGCACGTCGCCCACCTCCACCAGGGAGCGGGTCTCGCGCAGGGCCCGGCGGACCTCCCCCTCGCTCACCGGGGAGCCGTCCGGGACGCGTACGGAAATCTCCGTCCCTCGATCTCCCGGAGCGTCGGACAGGGTGATCTCGACGCTGTCGGCGAGCTCGCGCAGCCGGGGTGGCACCTCGGAGAGCGGCCGGTTCACCGTCACCACGTGGGTGCGACGTGGTGACGGCTTTCTGGTGGCGATCAGCGCGACGACGGCTGCGATCGGCGCGATGACGAGCAGTGCTTTCACCGTACGGCCCATGATCCGTCCCTTCGTTGGGTCATGGGCCGGATACCGCGGTGAGGCGTCGATAAACTATTCGAGGGCACCCTTGATCTTGTTGACCACATTGGCCACGCCCTGACCGTGCGCGCCCGCGCCGGTGCCGGGCTTGCCCTTGCCCATCGAGCCGTCGTAGGTGACGAACAGCTTCGGGTCCGGCGCCGGGCCCAGCGGCTTGTCGTCGGTCAGCGGCTGCGCGTCCGGCACGTAGATGATCTCGTCCTTGCCGTTGAGCGCCGGACCGCGCGCCCACCGGCCCTCGGCCGCGGTGCTCTCCGGGTCGAAGCTGTAGAACGTGTGGTTGGCCTCCGGGTGCTCGTGCTCGGCGTTGGAGTCCTCGATGCCGTTCTCGGTGAAACCGTCCTCGATGAGCTGCTCGATGCCGAGCAGCCACTGCTGCTGGTGGTAGGTGTCGCGGGCCAGGTTGAATTGCAGCATGTCCTTGACGCCGCGGTCGTCCGTCATGTTGTAGATGCGGCTGGTCTGCAGGCGGCTCTGCGCCTCGGCGGCCACGTTGGACCGGAAGTCGGCCAGCAGGTTGCCGCTGGCCACGATGTAGCCGGCGTTCCACGGCACGCCCTGGCTGTTGGTCGGCATCGGTCCGCCGCCGGTGACGATGGCGTGCTGCGGGTTCTGCCCACCCAGCACGGCCGCGAGCAGCGGGTTGGCGGCGGCCGCCTTCTCGGTGGCCTCCGACGGCGCGCCCTCGAGCAGGCGGGCCAGCATGGTCGTGAGCATCTCGACGTGACCGATCTCCTCGGTCGCGATGTCCATGATCATGTCTTTGTACTTGCCGGGCACCCGGCACGACCAGCCCTGCCACAGGTACTGCATCATCACCGTCATCTCGCCGAACTGGCCACCGACCAGCTCCTGGAGCTTGGCCGCGAAGAACGCGTCCGGCTTCTCCGGCTTGGCCTGGAACTGCAGGTAATCGACGTGCTTGAACATCACGGGCCTCCCTTGCGGTGTCGTGCGGTACGACATCCGGCTACCCGCCGTCCTGGCCCCCGCGGGTCGGCCGCGGCCTCTACGGGCCTTCGATCAAGGGCAATCGAAGCCGCATGGTGGTTGCGATCCCCTTACGACAGCGGGTGGCCCGGGTGGCGCCCTGGTTCGGACCGGCCTTCGTGGCCGCGATCGCCTACGCCGACCCCGGCAACTTCGCGACGAACTTCACCGGCGGCGCGAGCTTCGGCTACCTGCTGGTCTGGGTGATCGTGGCGGCCAACATCATGGCCATGCTGATCCAGTCGCTGTCGGCCAAGCTGGGCCTGGTGACGGGCCGCGACCTGCCCGAATGGTGCCGCGAACGGCTGCCCCGCCCGGTCGCCCGCGGCCTGTGGGTGCAGGCCGAACTGGTCGCCATGGCCACCGACCTGGCCGAGATCATCGGCGGCGCGCTGGCCCTCCACCTGCTGTTCGGCATCCCACTGCCGATCGGCGGCCTGATCACCTGCGCGGCCGCGTTCGCCCTGCTCGAACTGCACAGGCACGGCGTACGCCGCTTCGAGACGGTGATCGGCGCCCTGCTCGGCGTGATCCTGCTCGGCTTCCTCTACAACGCGCTCCGCTCCGGGGTGGACGGCGTCGCCCTGGGCGCCGGCATGATGCCATCGTTCGACGGCCCCGACAGCCTGGTCCTGGCCACGGGCATCCTCGGCGCGACGGTGATGCCACACGTCATCTACCTGCACTCGGCACTGACGAAGTCACGGGCGGCGGCCGCGGTGACACGCCGCCGGGAGGCACTGCGCTACCAGAGGGCGGACACGCTGATCGCGCTCGGCGCGGCCGGGCTGGTCAACCTGGCCATGCTGGTCATAGCGGCCCAGCTCTTCTTCGGCTCCGACGTCGAGTCGTTGGAGGGCATCCACGCGGCGTTCGCCTCGGTGCTGGACGGGCACGCGGCGACGGCGTTCGCGGTCGCGCTGCTGGCCTCCGGCCTCGCGTCCTCCAGCGTCGGAACCTACGCCGGGCAGGTGGTCATGCAGGGCTTCATCGGCCGTACGATCCCCCTGGCGGCCCGCCGCCTGATCACCATGGCGCCGGCGATGGCGGTGCTGATGCTGGGCGCCGACCCGACGAGCGCCCTGGTCTGGTCCCAGGTGGTGCTGTCGTTCGGGGTGCCGTTCGCCCTGGTACCCCTGATCTGGCTGACCCGCCGCCGAGACGTGATGGGCGACCAGGTCAACCACCCCCTCACCACAGCGGCGGCCTCGGCGGCGGCCCTGCTGATCATCGCCCTCAACGCCCTCCTGATCATCAGAACGCTGGGCTGATCTCCCCCGTCGAAGCCGGACCCTCCATCCCGCTCGCCCGCCGTTGAGTTGGCCCCGCCGTTCAACCGCCGTTGTTTGTCCGCGCTGTTGTCCGACCGCGCTGTTGCGCCGCTGTTCTGGCCGCGCCGTCGTCCTGGCCGCCCCGTCGTCCTGGCCGCGCCCGTCGTCCTGGCCGCGCCGTCGTCCTGGCCGCGCCGTCGTTCTGATCGCGCCGTCGTTCTGATCGCGCCGTCGTTCTGATCGCGCCGTCGTTCTGGCCGCGCTGTCGTTGCGATCGCGCTGTTGTTCTGATCGGCTCGGGATGACGCGCGGGCCGCATGCCGCTCGGCCGACCGACGCGGACAGGGCTCGGATCACATGCCTTTGCGTGAGCCCGGACAGGACTGCGCGCGAGGCGCATACCTTCGAGGTCAACCACGACGCGGGCGCCGCCTTGGCTCGACCAGGGCGAAAGGGTGCGCGGCGCGAATGCCGCCGACGCGGGTGTGCCTTTGGGCCGGCCAAGGCGGAAGAGCATCCGAGGCAAATACCCCGGCCGGCCGAAGCGAAAGGGCACGCGAGGCAAATTCCCGAGCCGGCCAAGGCGAAAGGGGCACGCGAGGCAAATTCCCGAGCCGGCCAAGGCGAAAGGGGCACGCGAGGCAAATTTCCGGGTCGGCCACAGTGAAAGGGCATGCGAGGCGAACGCCTCCGGCCGACCAAGGAGGATGGGCGGGGCGGCCGGCACGGGAGGGCTTGGGGTGAATGCCGGTGGATTGACCGGTGTGTGAGGGGGCATGCGGGGCGCATGCCGACTTACAGCAGGCCGGCGCGGCCGGCCAGGGCTGCCGCCTCCGCGCGGCTGGTGACGTGCAGTTTGCGTAGCAGCGTTGCGGTCAGGCGTTTGACGGTTCGCTCGGAGACGTGCAGCTTGACGGCTATGTCGACGGTTGATGCGCCGGCCGCGATCAGCCGCAGCAGGTCACGGTCGTCGTCGGACAGGGTCTCCGGTACGGCGGGCCGGCCGTTCTTCTCGATCATCACGGCGAGCAGCCGTGGCGGCACCACCGCCCAGCCGTCGATCACGGCCAGCAGCGGCTGGAGGATGTCGGCCGGATCGCTGCTCTTGGGCAGGAACCCAGCGGCCCCGGCCCGCAGTGCCGCCAGCGCCAGCTCCGGATCGTCATCGCCCGACATGGCCAGCACCCGCGCCCGCGGGGCAGCCCGGCGCACCGCGTCGATCGCCCGCAACCCACCGGGCGGCGGCATGCGCAGATCCACCAGAACCACATCCGGCACGGCGTGCCGGACCACACTGGCCGCGTACGCCGCGTCGTCCGTAGTCGCCACAACGGTGGCACGCCCGTCACTCACCTCGGGCAGGAGCAGTTCCAGGCCGCGCGCGAAGAGATTGTGGTCATCGACGATCGCCACTCGAATGTTGCGCATGGCGCCCGCTTCCCCCATCCGGGACAACTCATGCGCCTGATCCGCCGCCGCCACCCCACCAGCCCGACCCGCCCGGGCGACCCTCGCGCCGCCACGTTCCGCCCGGCCGACCCCCGCACGGACAACCCCGGGACTGCCGAAACTAGGACGGCGGATTTCAGGACGGCCAAATCCAGGACAGCCGAACGCCCGGGGGCGGAACCCAAGACGGCCAGTTCCAGGACAGCCGAGCCCGGAACGGCCGAACCCTGGGCGACGGAGATTCGGACGGACAGGTCTGGCGTCAGCGGCTCGACTGGGCCGGGCGGCTTTGCCGGTGGCATCTCGCTTGCCGGCGTCACCGGTGACACCGGGCCTGTGGTTGCTGCCGGGGGCGGGGACGAGCTCGGGCTTGCCGTGGGCTCCGGTGGTGGCGCTGATCCGGGGCTTCTGCTGGCTCGCAGCCTCTGTCATGAGCTGCGGCCGCCGATGGCGACGCTGGCCGCTCTGCTTCGGGCGTTGGAGGAGGCGCCGCCGGAGCCTCGGCGCAGTGAGCTTGCTCGGCTTGCGGCGGAGCATGTGGAGTATGCGGGTGCGGTTCTGCGGGAAGCCGCCGCGACCGCGTGGGGGCGGGAAGGGGACGGGCCGCGGGCGCCGGAGTCGCTGGGGGTGGTTCTGGCGGCTGTTCGGGCCGGGGCTCCGGGATTGTCGGTTTCGGCCAGTCGGGCGGCGCTGGGGTGGCCGGTGCATCCGGCGCACACCCGGCAGATTCTGATCAATCTGGTGGGCAACTCGCTTCGGCACGCGCCGGGGCCGGTGAAGCTCACCGCCTCGGTGCGGGCGCGGCGGCTGCGCCTCGCGGTTGTCGACCGGGGTGGTGCGACGCCGGCCCTGCGTACCGCGCTGCGGCGCCGCACCGCGCCGCCGGATGACCGCGGCCTCGGGCTGTGGGTTGTCCGGCAGCTCGTGGGCTCGTTACGCGGGTCGGTCCGGGCTCGCCGGCTCTTCCCGGCCGGGCTGGCCATGGAGGTCGTCCTGCCGCGGTGGCCCCGGCGGGCCGCCGCGCGGCCCCCGTGGGCCGGGCGGCGGGGAAGTCCACTGACATGAAGCCGGACCTCATGCTGCGAACCCTGGTTCTCGCCCCCTGGCTGGTCGCGCTGGCGGCGTACGAGGGAACCCAGCCCTTAGGCCTTTTCCTTGTACTCGTCCTCGTTCTGGTCTGGGTCGCGCCGCTGATCCGCGATCGCCAGGTTGTGCAGCAGAAACGCCTCCCCTAGGCAGATCCGGGCGAACTCCGACAGGTCGAGGCTTTCGTCGGGGGAATGCGTTCGTGAGTACGGGTCCTCGGCGCCCGTCACCATGATCACGGCATCCGGGAGCACGGCGCGGAAGTCGGCGATGAACGGGATGGAGCCGCCCAGGCCCATGTCGACCGGGTCGGTGCCGTCCCAGGCGTCGCGCAGCGCGGCGCGGGCCGCGTCGAAGGCCGGGCCGGTCGCGTCCAGGGCGGTCGGCTCGCCCGTGAGTTCCAGCGTGACCGTCAGCTGAGCACCCCACGGCACGTGCTTCTCCAGGTGGGCGCGGATCGCCTGCCAGGCCGCGCCGGCGTCGTCCCCCGGCGCCACCCGGACGCCGATCTTCGCCTTGGCCACCGGCACCAGAGCGTTGGGCGCGGCGCCGGTCGGCGGGGCGTCGAGGCCGAGCACCGAGATCGAGGGCCTGGTCCAGTTGCGCGCGGCGATGCCGCCGGAGCCGATCAGGTGTACGCCGTCGAGGACCCCGGCCTGCCGGCGGAAACGCTCCTCCGGGTAGTCCAGGGTGGCGTGGTCGTAGCCGCCGAGCCCGTCGACGGCCGGGTTGCCGTCGGCGTCGTGCAGGGTGGCGATCAGCCGGGCCAGCGTGGTCAGCGCGTCCGGGGCCGGGCCGCCGTAGATGCCGCTGTGCACCGCCGACTCGAGGGTCCGTACCTCGACGAAGCAGTTGACCTCGCCGCGCAGCGACGTGGTGAGCGCGGGCACGCCGAGGTCCCAGTTGGTCGAGTCGGCGATCACGATGACGTCGGCCCGCAGGTCGTCGAGGTGCTCGCGGAGGATGCCGCGCAGCGAGTGGGAGCCGTACTCCTCCTCGCCCTCGACGAAGACCACCACGCCGACCGGCAGGTCGTCGCCGAAGGCGCGCAACGCGGCGACGTGCGCCATGATGCCCGACTTGTCGTCGGCGGTGCCCCGCCCGTACAACCGGCCGTCGCGCTCCTGCGGCTCGAACGGATCACCGTTCGTCCACAAAGATCGGTCAACGGCCGGCTGTACGTCGTGGTGGGCGTACAACATGACGGTCGGCGCTCCCGGCGGCGCCGCCCGGCGGCCGATCACCGCGGGGCGGCCGCCGCTGCGGACGACCTTCGTGTCGAGGCCGCAGCCGCGGAGAAGGTCGGCGACCGCGTCGGCCGACCGGTCCACCTGGGCGTGGTCGAAGCCGTCGAAGGCGACGCTGGGAATGCGCACCAGCCGTTCGAGGCCGGCCCGGACGCCGGGCATCTCCCGCGCCACGGCGGCGCGGAGTTCCTGTTGGGTCATGGTCATGCCGCGGCTTCATTCCCGCAGGTGGCGAGGCCCTACCCGACTTGCGGACGTGACGCCCAGCTATTTCGGCGGCACCTATCCACTGCCGGATCGTTCCGTCGACCAGGTACGACGTCGGCGCGGACGCGGAACTCGTGGTCGAGCCACACCTCACGGCCGGCGCCGGCGTAACAGTTATCGGCCGTGGAAAACCGGGGGGCGCCGCTCCATGAAGGCGCGCTGCCCTTCCCGCTCGTCGGCGCTGTCGGCGCAGGCTGCGACCATCTCGCGGGCCCGCGCCGCCAGCTCGGGGTGGGCGGTGGCTCGGATCGACGCCTTGGCCGCTCGAACCGACAGCGGGGCGTTGGCCGCGATGGCTTTGACCGTCCGCAGCGCGTCAGCGTTCAATTCCTCGGTCGGAACCAGGCGGTTGACGAAGCCCGCGGCCAGTGCCTCGGCCGCGGTGAACGTGCGGGCGGTGAGCAGCAGATCGGCCGCGTGGGCCGGACCGACCACATGCACGAGCGTTTCGGCCAGCGCCACCGGATAGCCCACCCCCAGCCGCGCCGCCGGAATGCCGAACATGCTGCCCTCGGCCGCGATCCGTAGATCGGCGCTGAGGGCCAGAGCCATACCGGCACCGAGGCAGTGCCCCCGGATGACGGCGATCAACGGCGTCCGCAGCCCGCTCAGGGTGGCGAACAGCCCCGACAGCGCCTCGTTGAACGCGCGCCGCCCGTCTTCGGAGTCGTGGTGCCCGGCGAACTCGGAGATGTCGGCACCGGCGCAGAAGGTATTGCCCGCCCCCGTCAGCACGATGCTGCGGGCCGCGTCATCGTCGTCGAGCTGCCGCACCGCGGACTCAAGGTCACCCATCAACGCCACCGAGAGAGCGTTACGCCGAGCCGGGTTGTCGATGGTCACCCATCCGGCGCCGTCACGTACGGCGTATTCAATCATCAATGCCCCCGTCTTCCTCCGGCCCGTGACCGAAGCCGTGCCATCGCGGTTGAGCCTAGGTGAGCACCGTGGTCCCGGCGTGGATGACCAGCGCACCCGGCGGCGGCCTGCCCTGGCCCCTGCTGGTGGCGTGGACAGCCGCAGCCGTGGTGACAACGACAGTCCTGGCCGCGGCGGCGGTTCGCGTGGTCGCACTGACCCGGCGAACACCGGCCGGCGGCTGGAAGGCGCTGGTCCCCGTCCTTCCCGGCTTCGCGGCCGGCGGCGTGTCCCTGCTGGTGATGATGCCCGGAATGATGACGGCCGACGGCTACGGCTATTTCACGGCGCTCGGCTTCCTGTCACCATGGACTCTCGGCCTCAGCGCCACAGCTTGGCTGCGAGGCCGCGCGGCGATGACGGCACTGATCGCCGTGGCGGCGTCTGCGGTGTTGTTCCTGGTTGTCGCCTTCAGCGCGGAACTGCATTCGCTCCTATTTCCCCCACCGGACGAATATCTCCCCCTGCACGACTAGTGAAGTTGTCGGCGCAGCCGCTCAAGAAGTGCCGTGTCGGCGGCAAGGTCGGGGTGGCTGACCTGACGTTCCAGCTCGACGGCCCGTTCAAGTTCGTTGATCGCTTGGTCAAGCCGACCGTGAGCAAGATGGACCATAGCGATGTTGAATCGGGTAGTCGCCTCGCCGACCCGGTCACCGACTTCCCGCTGAATCGGCAAGGCCTCTTGGCAGTACGCCAGTGCCTGCTGCCGATCGCCCAACCGGTTATACAAGCTGCCGATGTTGCTGAGGGCAGTGGCTTCGCCCGCCCGGTCACCGACCGCCCTGGCAATGGGAAGGGCCTGCTGGAAGTGCGCTAGGGCCTGCCGTGGATCACCCAGCTCATTGAGCGACAGCCCGATATTACTCAAAGTAGCGGCTTCATTGCCGCTGCTGCCCTTCTGCCGGTACAAGGCCAAGGCTTGTCCATAGTCATTGAGCGCTTGCGAGGCTCGACCGGTTGCGGACCGTGCCCAGCCTCGGCTGTAGAACGCGTCGGCGTCTGGTCCTAGGCGCAGCGTTTCGGTGGTGAGGGCTTCGACCTCGGCGAACCGTGATGTTCGCAGCCAGGTTGCTGCCACTTGGCTGCCGACTTCCCGGGCGATGCTCGCCTCCCGGCCGGCCACCGCCAGCCGATGCACCTCGACCTGATGGGCGACGGTGACCACCGCACCTCGATTCTCTGCCATCTCGGCGCTCCCTGCGAACGAGCCCTTCGATGATCCCGCTCTGATGGGTCAGCAACGCTACAGATTTGGGTGGGGTCGGAAATCCGTCACATGGGCGATACCGGTCTGGGCCGGATGGGACTGTCCTTGGTCCAGCGTCGGTAAGCGGAAAAGGATGGGCAAATGGGTAGCGCCACGGTGGAGGTTTCAGGGGTACGGGCTGCGCAGTCGGCGGCTGAGCTGCGGGCCGCGCTCGTTGCGGAGGCCCGGCCGGGCGATTCCGTGTCGCCTGTGGAGGTTCAGCGGTCGGCGGAGATGGTGATCGCGGTGATCGGGCTCGTGTTCTCCGGGGTGGAGGTGGCCAAGACGCTCGCTGAGTGGTGGCAGGCGCGGCGTAAGGACGATGTCGCTGTCACGATTCTTCTGCCGGACGGTACGCGGATCGAGCTCAAGGACGCTGATCAGGAGCAGTTGGAGATCACGCTCGGGCGGGGATGAGCCGGATGAACACGTACGAGCTGGAGATCTTCGAGCAGACCTCGAGCTACTACGAGCTGAGGCTGTCCAGCGATGACGGTCCGCCGCTGACGCGAGGCTTGGACGGGGCGATCGTCGACGAGCTGATCGCTCTGGTGGAGCGGGACTACAGCCAGGACGCGTACGCGCAAAAGGTGTTCGGCGCTGTTCGGCTCAGCGAGTTGGGTGAGCGTCTCGCGGTCTTTCTCGACGGGGACGAGCGGTGGCTGGCTCCGGTCCTGCTGCACCGGGACGGGGCCGTACTGCGAATCACCGCCGCGCAGCGGCTGCGTCATCTGCCCTGGGAGCTGCTGGCCCAGCAAGGCTCTTTTCTCGCGGTCGCGGGTCGTGCGCCTTTATTGCCCGTACGGGCTGTGGGCGCCAACGCCGCTCCGATAGCGCCCGGTAATCGGCCGTTGCGGGTGCTGTTCATGGCCACCTCCCCGGAAGGGGTCGAGCCCGTCCTCAACTACGAGGCGGAAGAGACGGCCATTCTGGACGCCACGTCGCGTACGGGAACCGATCTGGTCGTCGAAGAAAGCGGAACCCTGGAAGGGCTTCGTTTCCTGAGCCGCGACTACGGCCCCGACCATTTCGACGTTCTGCATTTGAGCGGGCACGCCACCACCAGCGGTGGGCAGCCGACGTTCGTGGTGGAGAACGAGTTCGGCGGGAGCGTCATGGCCACCGCCGACCAGATCGCCCAGGCGCTGGAAGGCCATTGGCCCCGGCTGGTGTTCGTCTCGGGCTGCCTGACCGGTAGCTCTCCCGGCGGCGGAACCCTTCCGTCGATGAGCGAGAGCCTGGTCAAAGCGGGAGCGCCGGCGGTGCTGGGCTGGGCGCTGCCGGTCGGCGACGTCTCGGCGACCGAGTTCGCCGCCGAGCTGTACCGGTCGCTGGCCGACGGGCAGCCCCTCGATCACGCCGTCGTCGAGGCGCGTCGCCATCTCTACGCGAACAAGCGCGGCAACTGGCATCTGCTGCGCGTCTACGCCGACCGGTCGCCGCTGGCTCCCATGGTCACCCCGCTGCACACCCCGAAAAGGGCTCGCTTGCGGGTACGGGCGGCCGACCAGGAGTTCCTGGACCCGCAGACCCAGCTGTCCCGGGTCGCCTCGCGGGCGACGTTCGTCGGCCGGCGCCGCATCATCCAGCGCTGCCTGCGCACGCTCAAGAAACCGGCCGGCGCCGGTACCGCGCAGGCCCTGGTGCTGCAGGGCATGGGCGGTCTCGGCAAGAGCAGCCTCGCCTCGCGGCTGCTGGAGCGCATGCCCACCCACCAACGCGTGGTCTGGTACGGCCGGGTCGACCTGACGAAGTTCCGCGAGCTCACCAACAAGGTCCGCTTCGACACCCTGGAAGCGCAGGCCGAAGCAGCCGAGGTGCTCGACAACGACCGGGTTTCCCTGACGCTTCGCCTCCGTCACCTGCTCGACGCCGACGGCCTGCTCGGACAGACACCATGCCTGTTCGTCTTCGACGACTTCGAGGACGGCAACCTCGACAAGCGCGGCGCCGACGGCCACGTACTCTCCCCCGACATGGCCGGCATCCTGCCCGCCCTGCTGCAGGCGATCCGCGACACGGGCAGCCCCAGCCGGGTCATCATCACGAGCCGCTACCGCTTCCCCACACCGGCCGGAACCACAGTCGTCGTCGAATCCCTGGAAACTCTCACGCCCGTCGAGCAGGCCAAGAAGATCGCGAACCTCCGAAACCTGCGCCTGGACTCAACCCTCGACCCCGGCATCCGAGACCGAGCGATCGACGCCGCGGCCGGCAACCCCCGCCTGCTCGACTGGCTCGACCTGATCGTCACCGACACCGCCCTCGACGTCGACGCCCTGCTCACGGCCATCGAAAACGAGGCCGACCGTTTCCGCCGCGAAACGATTCTCGCCACCAACCTGCTCGACTCGCAGCCCCTGGACCTGCGAAAAATGCTCGCCAAAGTCAACGTCGTAGAACTGCCCGTTCCGGTGGAGACGGTCCACGCCCTACACGACCACGAGGACGCCGCCAGCCACATCGAACGCGCCGCCCAATTGGGCCTGATCGAGGAGGGCACCGACCCCGAAACGGGTCAGCCCCGCTACTACGTCTCGAACGTCCTACGCCCGCTGATCCGTCCCTTGCTCACCGACGACGAGTACACCCAGGCGTGCGCAGCCGCCGCCCGGTCCCTGTATGAACTGTGGATCACAGGCCCCGAGGCGACGTCATGACGTCAATCCAGCAAGCGATCGAGGTGCACCGGCTCGCGGTGGCCGGCCAGCAACTCGACATCGCCAGTGACGTCGGCGCCCGACTGGCCCACGTATGGCTACGCACCTCACGCTTCGCCGATGTCGAAACCCTGGCGACATCGACGTTGAGTTTGGGCACAGACGCCAGGGCCCTCTTCAGCCGGGGTCGGGCACGCCTAGTCACCGGCCAGCCCCGACAGGCGCTCGACGACTTCGAGAAGGCCTTAGCCCTGGATCAGTTAGCGGGTGACAAGGCCAACGAAGCTGCCACTCTTAACAGCATCGGCACCGTGTACAGCGCCCTTGGCGACCAGCAGCAGGCCCTGACCTATTTCGAGCGAGTCCTACCCCTCGCACGAGAGGCCGGTGGCCGCGTCAGCGAAGCGGCCATTCTCAACAACATCGGCCACGTCCACGACGCGTTGGGCGACCAGGAGCAAGCTTTGGCCTACTACCAACAAGCCCTACCTATCACACGGGAGGTCGGCAACCGCGCCGGCGAAGCCACCACCCTCAACAACATCGGCCACGCCCACGACGCGTTGGGCGACCAGGAGCAAGCTTTGACCTACTACCAACAAGCCCTACCTATCACACGGGAGGTCGGCAACCGCGCCGGCGAAGCCACCACCCTCAACAACATTGGCCAAGTCCACGACGTGTTAGGCGACTACGAGCAGGCTCTGGCCTACCACCAACAGGCCCTACCCATTCGACGCGAGGTCGGTGACCGTGCCGGCGAAGCCACCACTCTCAACAACATCGGCACCGTGTACGAGGGGTTGGGCGACCGGCGACAAGCTCTGACCTTCTACCGGCAAGCCCTGCCTATCCGGCGCGGGACTGGTGACCGAGTCGGCGAGGCGACCGCTCGATACAACATCGCGACGGTCCACCTGGCACAGGGTGAGCTCGACCAGGCCATCAGCGAACTCGAACAGGTAGTCGACCTTGATCGTCAGGTCAGCCATCCCGACCTCGCCAAAGACACCGCACTTCTCGAAAAGCTACGTCAACGACAAGCGGAAGCTAGGAAAATGTCTTAAGTGCGGCATCCGACCTGCGGCCAGGCGCGAACCCTGACCGCAGGCCCTGGAAACGCCCCGGTTCAGTCCTTCAGGAGCTGGCGGGCCATGACGATGCGCTGGACCTGGTTGGTGCCCTCGTAGATCTGGGTGATTTTGGCGTCGCGCATCATGCGCTCCACCGGGTAGTCGCGGGTGTAGCCGTAGCCGCCCAGGAGCTGGACCGCGTCCGTGGTGATTTCCATGGCGGCGTCGGAGGCGAAGCACTTCGCGGCCGCGCCGAAGTAGGTCAGGTCGGCGTCGCCTCGTTCGCTCTTACCGGCGGCGGCGTACGTCAGCTGGCGGGCCGCCTCGAGCTTCATGCCCATGTCGGCCAGCATGAACTGGACGCCCTGGAAGTCGCTCACCGGCTTGCCGAACTGCTTGCGTTCCTTCACGTAGCCCTTGGCGAAGTCGAGGGCGCCCTGCGCGATGCCCAGCGCCTGGGCCGCGATCGTCACCCGCGTGTGGTCGAGGGTGGCCATGGCCGTGGCGAAGCCGGTGCCCTCGGCGCCGATCATGCGGTCGGCGGGGATGCGGACGTTGTCGAAGTAGACCTCGCGGGTCGGGGAACCCTTGATGCCCAGCTTCTTCTCCGGCGCCCCGAACGAGACCCCCTCGTCCGACTTCTCCACGACGAACGCCGAGATGCCGCGCGACCGCAACGTGGGGTCGGTGACCGCGAAGACCGTGTAGTACTCCGACACGCCCGCGTTGGTGATCCAGCGCTTGACCCCGTTGAGCACCCAGAAGTCGCCGTCGCGGACCGCGCGCGTGGTCATCGACGCCGCGTCCGAGCCGGCCTCCGGCTCGGACAGGCAGTACGAGAACATCGCCTCGCCCGACGCCACCTTGGGCAGGTACTTCTGCTTGAGCTCTTCCGACGCCGCCAGGATGAGGGGCATCGTGCCGAGCTTGTTCACCGCCGGGATCAGCGACGAGGACGCGCAGGCGCGGGCCACCTCCTCGATCACGATCGCGGTGGCCAGGGCGTCCGCGCCGGCGCCGCCGTACTCGACCGGGATGTGCGGGGCGTGGAAGTCGGAGGCGCGCAGCGCGTCGTAGGAAGCCTTGGGGAACTCGCTGGTCTCGTCGGCCTCGGCCGCGTTCGGCGCCACGCGGGCGTCGCAGACCTCGCGCACGGCGGCCCGGATGGTCTCGTGGTCCTCCGAAAGCCGGTAGGCGTCGAACTCGCTCATGGCCCATGCCCTTCTCGTTTGCAGCGATGTTACTGGCAGGTAGCGTACGCCCGCCAGGGTCCGGATCGTTATGCCAGACGTGATCACGCTTCCCCGTCTGGCCTTCCTGGGCACCGGATACCTCGGCGCCACGTACGCCATCTGCTTCGCCGAGCTCGGCTACGAGGTCCTCGGGTTCGACGTCGACGAGGCGAAGATATCCAAGCTGGCGAGCGGCCAGGTGCCGTTCCACGAGCCGGGGCTGGACGATCTGCTGCGCCGCAACCTCGCGTCCGGCCGGTTGCGCTTCGTGACCACGTACCGGGAAATCGCGAATTTTGCCGATGTTCACTTCATCTGTGTCGGCACCCCGCAGCGGGCGGACGGCATGGGCGCCGACCTCAGCTACGTGGAGAGCGCCGTGATCAACCTGGCCCCGCTGCTCACCAAGCGGGCGCTGATCGTGGGCAAGTCGACGGTGCCCGTCGGCACCGCGGACTGGGTCGAGGAACTGGTCGCCAAGCACGCCGACCCCGGGCTCGGGGTCGAGGTCGCCTGGTCACCGGAGTTCCTGCAGGAGGGGTACGCGGTCGAGGACGTCCTGCGACCGAATCGGATCGTCTGCGGGGTGAAGAGCCAGTGGGCGTCGGACCGCCTGCGCGCCGCCCACAAGGGCGTCTTCGACCTGGCGGCCACCGAGGATCGCGACGTTCCGGTGGTGATGACCGATTTCGCAACGGCCGAACTGGTCAAGGTGGCCGCCAACGCCTTCCTCGCCACCAAGATCAGCTTCATCAACGCGATGGCCGAGGTCTGCGACGTCGCCGGGGCCGACGTCACCCAGCTCGCCCGGGCCATCGGCTACGACCCGCGGATCGGCAACCGCTTCCTGCAGGCCGGCCTCGGCTTCGGCGGCGGCTGCCTGCCCAAGGACATCCGCGCCTTCCAGGCCCGCGCGCAGGAGCTGGGCGCGGGCGAGGCGCTGCGCTTCCTGCACGAGGTCGATCTGATCAACACCCGCCGGCGCTCCCGGGTGCTCACCCTCGCGGCGGAGCTGCTCGGGCGGCCGGTCGGCCCGGCCGGGCCGGACCTTTCCGGCACGTCGGTGGCTGTGCTGGGCGCGACGTTCAAGCCGAACTCCGATGACGTCCGCGACGCGCCCAGTCTCGCCGTCGCGGGCGCCCTGGCCGCGGCCGGCGCGCACGTCCGCGTCTACGACCCGCAGGGCATGGCGAACGCCCGCCGGGCCCAGCCGGCCTTGAACTACGCCGAGTCGATGACGGCCGCCGTGACGGACGTCTCCCTCGTCCTCGTCGCGACCGAATGGCCGGAATTTCGCAACGCCGACCCGGTGCTCCTGGGTGAGCTCGTCGCCGACCGCAAGGTCATCGACGGGCGGAATTGCCTGGATCCGCGCCAGTGGTCGCGGGCGGGGTGGTCCTATCGGGGGATGGGGCGGCCGCCCGCCTGAGACCCGGGCACGAGGTCTGCGGCGTTTTCTATAGATCTCCGCCCCCGTGAGCCTGTTCTAATGAGGTGTCGTATGGGCATGCTCTAGGTGGACGGGTGGCCGGCAGGTCGAGGAGGTTCCGTGGCGCAGGCTGAACAGCCCGACAGCTACGACGAAGAGCTGGCCCGCATCGAAGCCTCGATCGCGGATCTGAAGATCCGCGACATGGCCGCGGCGAAGGAGCGCACCCAGATCGCCGCCAAGATCCAGGCGGCGCAGTTCCAGCGCGACATCCTGTCGCACGCCAACCAGCAGAAAAAGGCCAAAAAGGCGGCAAAGCCCCGGCGTGTACGCAGGCCGGACGCCCCGCCTCCCCCGCCACCCCCGCCGGGCGGCGTCACGGACTACGACGCCCCTCCGCCCCCGCCCGGGACCAGCCCGCCACGCGACGCCCCGCCGCCTCCGCCCGGCGGCGCCTCCGCGCGGAACGCCCCGCCGCCTCCGCCGCCCGGACGTACGGTCGTCGATGCGGAGCCGCCGCCGCGCCGTACGGCCCGCCCGGCCGGCCCGCCGCCGGACTGGGCCGCCCCGGGCACCGCGCACAGCGGCCCACCCGGCGTCGCCACCGACGGCGTGACAGCGCTCGTCGACGACCCGCCGCCCACCGAGCGGGTGGCTCCCCCGCCCCGCCGGGTCGCCAGCTTCACCGGCGGCGAGGTCCACCCGCCCGAGGCGTCCTCGCAGTCGGTGCAGAACATCACGCTCGCCCTCGGCGCCCTGCTCATCGGCGTGGCCGCCGTCGTCTTCGCCGGCGTCGCCGTCAACAACCCCCTGGCCCGGGCCACCATCCTGGCCATGGCCACCGCGATCGCCCTGGTCGCCGCCCCCGGCATCGCCAAGCGCGGCCTGAGCTCGACCGCCGAGACCGTCGCCGGTGTCGGCCTCGTGCTGCTGCCCATGACGATGTTCGCGCTGCACGGCAGCGAGCTGGCCGGCGGCGCCGACGTGCCCGTCCCGCTCTATCTGGGCATCACCTTCGCGATCACCGCCGTGGCCAGCTTCCTCTACGCCGGCGTCACCCGCCTGGCCGCTCCGCGCTACGCGACCGTCGTCGCCGTCCAGCCGGTGCCCCTGCTGCTGGCCGAGCCGCTGATCCAGAGCCCGGCCGGCTGGGGCATGGCGCTGACCATCGTCGCCGTACTCGACCTGCTCCTGCTCACCACCGTGATCCGCCGTGGCCGCCTGCTGCCGCGATGGCCTCTCGGGCGCCCGGTCGCGGGCGACCGCGAGACGCTCGCCCAGGCCGACGACGACCTTCACCCGGGCGCGCCCGATCCGGCCGACCCCGACGCGTACGCGGCCGACGCCCCGCCCCGGCCCGAGTCGGCTCCGGAGGAGCCCGACCTCATCATCCACGGGCTGACCGGGCCCAGGCGCCGCTGGCTGCGCACCCGCATCTTCCCCGGTCCCCGCCCGGCGGGCGCCCCCGCCGCCGGTTCGGTTCCGCTCGCCCCGCCGGCCAGCCCGCCCTCGGCCGACTGGCTCCGCGAGCTCACGTTCGCCCTGCTCTGCGTGGCCAGCGCGGGCGCCCTGCTCTACTCGTCGGTCGCCCTGCTCCAGGCCCAGGTCGTGCCGGACGCCATGCGTTCCGGCCTGATCGTGGTGCTGGCCGCGCTGACCACGGTGGCCGCCGCCTGGCTGCTCGACAACCTGACCGCCCGCAACATCGCCGGCGGGGTGCTCGCCCTGGCCCTGGTCGGCTCGGCCGCCCGGATCGCCGACGTGGTGTCGCCGCGCTGGACCATCGTGGTGGCCGCCGCCGTCGTCGCGGTCGTCGGCGCCGTCGCCTCCCTGCTGCCGGCCGAGGTCCGGCGCGGTCCCGAGATCGCCTCGGCCGTCGCGCTCGGCATCGTCGGCGTCATCCTCACCGTCGACTGCCTGCGCGCCGCTCTGGCCCCGCTCCAGGCGGCCCGCCCGGTCTGGCACGCCGACACCGCCGGCTACGCGGCCAAGCTCGCCGACGCGACTCAGGGCCAGGGCTGGCTGCTCGCGTTCAGCGCCCTGATCGTCACCATCGGCGCCGCGCTCGCCCTGCCCCGCAACGTGCGCCACGAGGGCGCGGTCACCGGTATCGCGCTGACCGCCCTGGCCGTGCCCGCCTCGCTGAGCATGCGCTGGTCGGAGGCGCCGTGGCCGCTGGTCCTGGCCGCCGTCGGCATCGGCGCGGCCGGCCTGGCCGCCACCACCCGGCGGATCGCGATCGTGCACGTCGCCGCGGCCGCCGTGGTCGGCTTCTTCGGCGCCGGTTCCGCCCTCAGCGCCCCGTGGCTGACCGCCGCCGTGCTCACCGCGCTGGCCGGGGCCGGCGTGATGATCGCCGTGGCCGCCCGGCAGATCCCGATCCGGTTGTACGCCTGGCTGGTCGGCGACTGGGCCTCCGGCGCGGCCGCCCTGGCCCTGCCCGGCGCCGTGGTCACCGCCGCGCTCGCCGTCGCCGACCGCGGCGACGGCCCGCCGCCCACCCCGGAAGTCACCGTGCCCGCGCTGGCCGTCGGCTTCCTCGCGGTCGCCGCCACGCTCAGCTACGCCGCCGTCTTCCAGGTGGCCCGCCGCGAGATCAGCACCCCGCTCACGGCCGGCACCAGCCTCGGAGCGATCTCGCTGGCCCTGGCCGCCCTGCTCGCCCCCGGCGCGACCGCGCCCGACGTCTGGGTCGGCGCGCTGCTGCTGGTCGCCGCGGGCCTGCTGTTCTTCGCCAAGTCGATCGACAACGGCCGGCGCAGCGACCGGGTGCTGGACGGCCCCGACATCGCCGCCGCGGCCGCCACCGTCGCCATCTGCGGCGCGCTGGCCCGGGTCTTCGCGCTGGCCTTCCCGAGCGCGCCGCTGGCCGTGGCCGGCGTGGTCGTGCTGATCGTCGCCTTCGGCGTGGCGCTGCTCCCGGCCGACTGGAGCCGCGGGCCCAACCGGGGTCTGGCCGTGGCCGGTGTCGTGGTCGGCGCGATCGCCGGCTGGCAGGCCCTGGCCGGCGCCGGCCGCGTCATCACGGTTCTGGGCGAGGTGTGGGACGCCGACCTGAGCAAGTACCCGGCGCCCGGCCCCGGCGCCTGGCAGGCGCCGTTCGCCCTGCTCATGGTCGCCTTCGCGGCCGCCATCGCCGCGCCCCGCCCGTTCTCGTACCTGATCTCCGCCGTCTGCGGGGCGCTGGCCACCATCGGCGCGCCGTTCGCGCTGGGCTTGCCCTGGTGGTCGCCGCTGCTGATCAGCGGCGCGGTCGCCATCGGCTACGTGATGGCCGCCGTGGCCACCACCGACCCGCGGGCCGCCCTGTGCCGCGCCGGCGCCGCCGCCGTCGTGCTGCTCTACGCGGTCGGCGCCGGACTGGCCCGGCCCTGGTCGACCGCGCTCGCGCTGCTGGTGGTCGTGCTGGTCGGCCTGCTGGCCGCCGTGATGGCCCGGACCGCGGTGGCCGAGATCCCCGACCCGGCCGAGGACGACGCCGTGCCCGGCGGCCCCGGCCGCTTCTGGGCGCCGTTCGTGGTGACCGAGAGCGACCTGGCCCGCGACGACACCGGCATGCCCCGGCACCGCGCCCAGATCGGCGGCGCCGCCACCGGCGCCGTGCTGCTGGCGCTGCCCGGCGTGCTGGCCTCGCTCGCCGCCGACCAGGGCCACGACGCGCAGGTCGCGCTGACCGCCGCCATGGCCGCGTCCAGCCTCAGCCTGGCCCTGCTGGCCCTGGCCGGCCGCAAGATCCCGCAGTACCTGCCGTGGGCGACCGTCGGCCTGGTCCTCGGCGCGACCGTCACCGCGTTCGTGTCGATTCCCACCCCGTACTCGACGGCCCTCTACGCGGCCGCCGCCGCCCTGCTCGGCGTGATGGCCGAACTGCTGCGCGGCTCCATCCCGGCTCCCGGCATCACGCTGGCCCGCGACCACTACTGGTCGAACACCCGTTTCCGCGGCCCGCGCCGCCCGCTCGGCCTCAGCGGCCGCTGGCTGGTCGACCCGGCCACCAGCGCGGTGGTGCTGGCCCTCGTACCCACCATCCTGGCCCTTTTCTCGATCGCCCCGGCGCTCAAGGCGGCCCTGATCGACCCGCTGGCCCAGGCCCAGCACATCTGGGACGGCCCCATCCCGGCGCTGTCCACCCCGCCCGCCGGCTACGTCGACGGCACCAGCGTCCTGGCCATCGTGCTGCTCACCGGCGCCGCCGCCCTGGCCGCCATCGGCTTCGGCGGCAAGGCCTCCGAGTCCGTACCGGTGATCCTGCCCGGCCTGGCCATCACCCTGCTGATCACGCCGATCGCCCTGCACATGCGCTTCCCGGCGGCGACCTCGGCCGCCCTGGTGGTCTTCACGATCTCGATGCTGGGCCTGGCCCTGACGCCGCCCCCGATCGCCACCCGCGCGTCGCTGCTGCGCACCACCCGCACGATCGTCTTCGTGATCGGCCTGCTGGCCGGCAACGCGGGCCTGGCCGGCAGCCTGGCCCAGCAGCCCCTGACCCTGTTCACCCTGGGCTCGGCGATCGGCGTCGGCCTGGTCGCCGCCCTCGGCGGCCGCAGCCGCCACGCCCGCGTCCTGGGCTGGCTCTTCACCGCCGTGATGGGCCAGTTCTTCGTCCTCACGGCCGCCATCGCCGCCGGCGTCCAGCGCCCGTGGGCCGCCTTCGGCGTCCTGGCGGTCGGCGCGGCCCTGCTCATCCTCGAGGCGACGGTCCCCCGGATGGGCCTCCCGCAGTACCGTCTCGAGGCCCAGACGGTCGAGTGGAGCGGCTACGCCTCGGCCATCCTGGCCGGCGTCCTGGCCTTCGACTCCCCCGCCCACCTGGCCGCCCTGCTCGCCGCCTGGGGCGCCGTGCTCGGCCTGGCCGCTTCCCGGGCCGGCCGTCCGGCCAACCAGCGCCGCCTGCTCTTCTGGCTGGCCGTGGGCTTCGAGATCGTCGGCTGGTGGCTGTTCATCGCCCTGGCCGACGTCGCACTCCCCGAGGCGTACACCCTGCCCTTCGCCGCCCTGGCTCTGATCGTCGGCGTCATCGAGTCGCGCCATCGCCCCGACCTGAGCAGCTGGGCCGCCTACGGCGTGGCGTTGCTGGCCGCGTTCGTCCCCACCATGGGCATCGTCCTGGCCGGCAACGGCGGCGAACTCCGCGAGGTCCTGCTGCTGCTGGGCGCCGTAGCCACCCTGATCATCGGCTCCCGCAACCGCCAGCAGGCTCCCGTGGTGGTCGGCGCCTTGGCCACCGTCTTCGCCGCCATCCACTTCGCCGTCACGCTGGTAGGCCCCTGGCTGGTCCTGGTGCCACTCGGCATCATCCTCCTCTGGGTCGGCGCCACAAACGAAAACCGCCGCCGCACCCGCGAAGGCCTACGAGGCGCCCTGGTCCGCATGCGGTAACCCCTAAAACCGCAGATATACGGAATTCTCCACCAGCACCGCCGAGGGCATCGGGCCCGTCGTGGTCATTCCCGGCGTGCCGCTGCCGGGCTGTTCCCGTCGCCATAGCTCAAAGCAAGGCGGCTTCGCCGCCACACCGCACTTCGACCACCACCCGCACAACCCGCTCGCACGACGGTCCGGATCAGCCCGTCTGCCGACAGGCCCCAGCACCGACAGGCCCTTCGATCAGCCCACAGCTGACAGGCCGCAGCGCCGACAGGCCCTTCGATCAGCCCACAGCTGACAGGCCGCAGCGCCGACAGGCCCTTCGATCAGCCCACGGCTGACAGGCCGCAGCGCCGACAGGCCCTTCGATCAGCCTGGCTCCGATAGGCCCCGGCTGGATCCCTCCACGCGGAGCCGGTGTGGCAGCTGGCCACGAGCGACGTGACAGCCGGCCAGGAACGGCGTGACGACCGACCGGAAACGGCGTGACAGCCGACCGGAAACGGCGTGACAGCCGACCGGGAACAGCGC
>NZ_JBEZGO010000002.1:514124-547559 GCF_040650035.1 Actinoplanes sp. NPDC048796
GCGCGACAGCCGACCGGGAACAGCGCGACAGCCGACCGGGAACAGCGCGACAGCCGACCGGGAACAGCGCGACAGCCGACCGGGAACAGCGCGACAGCCGACCGGGAACAGCGCGACAACCCACCGGGAACGGCGCGACAGCCGGGCGGGAGCGGTGTGGCAGTTGTCTCCGGGGCGGTGGGCCGATGGCGGGCGGCGGAGGGGCATGGCACGGTCTGCGGCATGGATTTGACCGTGATCCTCGGCCCGATGAAGGGCGGCAAGTCGCTCGAGATGATCAGCCTGCTGTCGCCGTTGCAGCACGCCGGCATCCCGCACCGCGTCTATCAGTCGGCCCGGCACGGGCGGGACACGGCCGTGACGTCGCGCTCCGGCGGAAGCCTGCAGACCGTGAAGGTGAGTTCGCTGGCCGGCGCGGCCGGCGGCGGCTTCGAGGTGATCGGCGTCGACGAGATCCACATGTTCACGGTCGACGACATCGCGGAGCTGGGCGCCGCCGTACGCCAGGGAATCAAGGTCGTCGTCGCCGGCATCGACCTTGACCACCGCGGGCAGCTGTTCGCCCCGGTCCGGGCGCTGTTCGAACTGGCCCCCGAGAAGGTCATCTACCGGCGTGCCGTATGCGACGTCTGCCGTTCCCTGGGCGCCACGCACACCCAGGTCCTGGAGCACGGCAAGCCGATGATCCGCGAGCTGGCCCCGTCGACCGCGCTCCCCGACGACGGCACCTACACCTACGAGGCCCGCTGCCGCCGCTGCGTGGTCCTGCCCTGACCCAGGACGCGGTGCCGGCCACTGTGGTCGGCCACCCGCCGAGAAGCGGGCCGGGGCAGAGGTTGCCCCGGCAGGCAACAGTCAGGCGCGTTCGAGGACGACCACGGGGATCTCGCGGTCGGTCTTCTTCTGGTACTCGTTGTAGTCGGGCCAGACCTCGGCCATCTTCGCCCACAACTCCGGCTTCTCCTCCGGGGTGGCTACGCGGGCGCGGGCGGGGAAACGGTCGCCCTTGATCTGGACCTCGACGTGCGGGTCGGCCTGGAGGTTGACGAACCAGGCCGGTGGCGCGTCGGTGCCGCCCTTTGAGGCGACCACCAGGTAGTCGCCGCCGTGCTCGCGGAAGATCAGGGCGTGGGTACGCTCGTGCCCGGACTTGCGGCCCCGCGTGAACAGGATCAGGATCTCGGTCCCGTTCCGCCAGTGGAACCCGTCCTCGCCGTTGGTCGCGAGGTAGCGCTCAACGTGCGGATCACCATGCAGGTCGATAGCAGAACTCATGAGCCGACCCTACCCGCGCCGCCGCACGCCCCGGCGAACTTCACGATGGCCTCGGGACCGTGCACGGCGCCGGCGCGTGAAGCGGGGTTTTCAGCGCGAGTGACGGGACAGCCCGGCGGCGGCGCGCGGAGGGTGACCACGACGGACCCGGTGCCCTCGGCGGTGCTCTCCGTCAATTCCGTATCTCTTCTTCAGAGGGCGAGTCGCCGCACCAGCCCGGGCGAGGGGTTGACGAATGAGTCACCGCTGGTGACGACGGTCGGGACCGTTTCGTCGCCGCCGGTGATGTCGCGGACCGAGGCGGCGCCGGCCGGGTCCTGCCAGATGTCGACCCAGTGCAGTTGGGACGCGCGGCGGCCGAGGGAGACGCGGAGCCGGGCGCAATAGGGGCATCCCGGACGCCAATAGACGATCGGGCGTCCGTCGTGGGCGCTGGCCTCGCGGGCCGCGGCGTCGCTGACCGAGGCCGGGAAGCCGCGCGGCGACAGCGCGACGGCGCCGGCCAGCAGCAGGGCGCCCATCAGCACGGCGGTCAGGACGCGGCCGTCGCGGAGCCACACGCCGACGAGGAAGACGGCCGCCACGACGACCACGATCGAGGGAAGCCACCTCCGCACCATGCCGCGACGCTACCTCAGCGCCGGGCGGGCGACCCGGCGGGCTTCAGCCGAGGAGCCGGCTGCGGAGGGCGGCGTCCTTTTCGGCCACCAGCTTCTCCAGGCCGGCCTGGAAGTTGGCCATCTTGGTGCGCAGGGCCGGGTCGGCGGCGCCGAGGATGCGGATGGCGAGCAGGCCGGCGTTGCGGGCGCCGCCGATCGAGACGGTGGCCACGGGGACGCCGGCCGGCATCTGGACGATCGAGAGCAGGGAGTCCATGCCGTCGAGGTGTTTGAGCGGGACCGGCACGCCGATCACCGGCAGCGGGGTCAGGGCCGCGACCATGCCGGGCAGGTGGGCCGCGCCGCCGGCGCCGGCGATGATGGCGCGCAGGCCGCGGTCGGCCGCCGACTCGGCGTAGTCGACCATTTTGCGGACCGTGCGGTGCGCCGAGACGACGCCGACCTCGAACGGCACCTCGAACTCGGCCAGGGCCAGGGCCGCCGCCTCCATCGTGGGCCAGTCGGAGTCGCTGCCCATGATGATGCCGACCTGCGGTGCCATTACTTGCCTTCCTGAAGCCAGCGGGCGGCGCGGGCCGCGCGGGCCCGCACCGAGGTCATGTCGTCGCCCAGGACCGTGACGTGGCCGATCTTGCGGCCGGGCCGGACCTGTTTGCCGTACAGGTGGACGCGGGCCCCCGGGTCCTCGGCGAACAGATGGTGCAGGCGTTCGTCGATGGAGATGCCGCCCGGCTCGCCGCCGAGGACGTTCGCCATCACGACGGCGGGGGCGGTCAGCGACGTCTCGCCCATCGGGTAGTCGAGCACGGCCCGCAGGTGCTGCTCGAACTGCGACGTGCGGGCGCCCTCGATGGTCCAGTGACCGGAGTTGTGCGGGCGCATGGCCAGCTCGTTGACGACGATGCCCTCGTCGGTCTCGAACAGCTCGACCGCGAGCAGGCCGACCACGCCGAGGTCGTTGGCCAGGTCGATGGCGAGCTGCTGGGCCTTGACCGCCAGGTCCTCGGGGAGCCCGGGGGCGGGGGCCAGCACCTCGACGCAGATGCCGTCCTTCTGGACGGTCTCCACCACCGGGTACGCCGCGACCTGCCCGAACGGCGAGCGCGCGACCAGGGCGGCCAGCTCGCGCTTGAGCCGCACCTTCTCCTCGACGATCAGCGGCGTGCCGGTGGCCACGAGTTCGGCGGCGGCGGCTTCCGAGTCGAGCACCCAGACGCCCTTGCCGTCGTAGCCGCCGCGGGTCGCCTTGGCGATGATCGGCCAGCCGACTTCCGCCGCGAAATCGGAGATGTCAGAAGTGTCGGAGACGCGGCGCCAGCGGGGTGTGAACGGGCCGGTGAGCCGGTCCCGCATCAGGCCCTTGTCCTGGGCGAACACGAGCGCCTTCGAGCCGGGGAAGACCTTGACCCCCTCGGCCTCCAGCGCCTCGATGTGCGCCGTCGGCACATGCTCATGATCGAAGGTGAGCGCCTCGCACCCCTTGGCGAACTCGCGCAACGCGGCCAGATCGGTGTGTGTGCCGATCCGGACGTCGGCGGCGACCAGCGCCGCACTGTCGTCGGGCGACTCACTGAGCACGCGCAGTGACTGGCCGAGGGAGATGGCGGCTTGGTGGGTCATCCGGGCCAGCTGGCCCCCGCCCACCATGCCGACTACGGGCAGACCGGTTCGGGTATCCATCGCACGCCAAGCGTAGCGACGCCCCAGCTCACGCCTGCAAGCGGGCAATCAGATCAGCCGGGCTGGTGACGGGCCGCTCACAGACGAAACCCTTGCAGACGTACGCCGTGGGCACGCCGTCCAGGAGCGGGCGGTCGGCCAGCAGCGGCACACCCGGCCGGTCGGGCTCGCCGGCCACCACCACGGCCCCGGCCGGGGCACTGCGGTGCGCCTCCGCGACCAGCGGGTCTCCCACCGGGTCGGTGGTGGCGATGGCGATCTCGTACGGCCCGGAGAGCGCCGCCTCGGCCACCGCCGCCGAGTAGCCGGCGAACCGCGGATGCCCGCCGATCAGCGGCCCGACCGTGCCCAGCGCCGCGTCCGCGGCCTCCCGGTACTCCGGCTCGCCGCTGAGGGCCGCGTACGTCACCAGCGCGGCGACGATGGACGACACCCCCGAGGGCGTCGCGTTGTCGGTCGGGTCGGCCGGCCGGGTGACCAGCTTCTCGGCGTCGTCGGCGGTGTCGTAGAAACCGCCCTGGCCGGTGGCGAAGCGGGCGAGCGCCACGTCGAGCAGTTCCCGGGCCGCGTCGAGCCACTTCCCCTCGGCCGTGAGCTGGTGCACGGCCAGGAACGCCTCGGCCACGCAGCCGTAGTCGTCGAGCACCCCGGCCGGCTCGCCCACCACGCCGTCGCGGGACACCCGGCGCAGCCGGCCGTCGACGATGTGCCGCTCGGCCAGCACGGTCGCGATCTCCACGGCCGCGTCGTGCGAGGCGCGATCGCCGGTCAGCACGGCGTGCTCGGCCAGCGCGGTCACCGCGAGCCCGTTCCAGGAGGCGACGACCTTGTCGTCACGGGCGGGCTGAGGACGGCCCTGCCGGGCCTCATAGAGCTTGCGGCGTACGCCCGTCCAGCGCTCGACAAGCTCAGGCTCGGCCGCGTCGATGTCGCGGGCCAGTACCAGCACGCTGCTGCCGTGCTCGAACGTGCCCTCCTCGGTCACGTTGAACAGGTCGGCCGCCCACGCGCCGTCCTGTTCGCCGAGCACTTCGGTGAGCTGGGCCGGCGTCCACGCGTAGGTCAGCCCCTCGACCCCGTCGGTGTCCGCGTCCAGCGCCGACGCCAGCCCGCCCCGCGGCGTGCCGAGGTCGCGCAGCAGGAAGGTGGCCGTCTCGTCGGCGATCCGCCGCGCGTAGACGTCACCGGTGAGCCGCCACAGCTGGGTGTACGCCCGCAGCAGGAGCGCGTTGTCGTACAGCATCTTCTCGAAGTGCGGCACGGTCCAGGTGGCGTCCACCGCGTACCGCGCGAACCCGCCGCCGAGCTGGTCGTAGATGCCACCGCGCCCCATCCGCTCGGCCGCGTGCCGGACCACCTCGAGCGCCTCGGCCGACCCGGTCCGCTGGTGGTGGCGCAGCAGGAAGAGCATCCCCATGTGCGGCGGGAACTTCGGCGCCCCGCCGAAGCCGCCGTTGATCTCGTCCTGTTCCTTGAGCAGCCCCAGCGCGCCCGCCTCGAGCAGTTCGGCCGAGATCGGCGCGACCGGCCCGCCGACCAGCTGGGCCCCGCCGATCGCCTTGACCACCGAGGCGCCCTGCTCGATCACCTGGTCGCGCTGCTCCTGCCACGCCTTGGTGACCGAGCTGATCAGGCGACCGAAGTTGCTCTTGGGGTAGTAGGTGCCGCAGAAGAACGGTTCCCCCTCGGGGGTGGCGAAGACGGTCATGGGCCAGCCGCCCTGCCCGGTCATGGCCTGCGTGGCGGTCATGTAGACGGCGTCGACGTCGGGCCGCTCCTCGCGATCCACCTTGATCGACACGAAGCCGTCGTTGAGCAGAGCGGCGATCTGCTCATCCTCGAAGGACTCGTGGGCCATCACGTGGCACCAGTGGCAGGCCGCGTAGCCGACCGAGATCAGGACCGGCACATCGCGGCGCTTGGCCTCGGCGAACGCCTCGTCCCCCCATTGCCACCAGTCAACCGGATTGTCCTTGTGCTGGAGCAGATAGGGCGAGGTCGCGTCGGCGAGGCGGTTGGCCATGCCACCAGCCTCTCACGCCCCGCTCGGCCTCGCCGCCGGAGCGCGGTCAGGAGGCGTCGTCGGCGCGCAACGGGCGGATGTTGGCCGGTGCGGCCTCGCTCAACTGGGTGAGGGACTGGACGATGCGGTCGGCCGGCATGGGCCGGCAGAAGTGGTAGCCCTGGGCCGTGGGGCAGCCCAGCTCGATCAGGGCGGCCCGCTGCTCGGTCGTCTCGACGCCCTCGGCCACCACCCGGACACCCAGGCGGGCGCCGAGCTCGACGGCGCCCCGGACCACGGCGCCGGCGGCGGGCGACTCGATCATGTCGTCGACGAAGGAGCGGTCGATCTTGATTTCGTCGACCGGAGCCCGGGTGACTATCGCCAGCGACGAGTAGCCGGTGCCGAAATCGTCCAGGGAGAGCTGGACACCGGCGCCGCGCAGCTCGGCCAGGACGTCGTCGACGATGCGCTCCTCGCTGACCGCGACCGACTCGGTGATCTCGAGGACCAGGCGGGAGGCGGGGGCGTGGTGGCGCCGGAGGGCGTCGCGGACCTGGGCCGGAAAGCTCGGGTCGAGCAGGCTGCGGGCGGGCACGTTCACCGAGACCGGCACGTCGACGCCGGCCGCGTGCCACCGGCCGGCCGCGTCCAGGGCCAGGTCGAGGACCCGGCGGGTGAACGCCGTGTGCAGCTCGGTGTGCTCGACCTTGGCGATGAACTCGTCGGGCGACAGCCGGCCGCGGCGGGGGTGCTGCCAGCGGACAAGCGCTTCGACGCCGGTGGGAGCGGCGGTGATCAGGTCGACGGCGGGCTGCAGGTGCAGCACGATCTGGTCGTCGGCGGCCAGCGCCTCCTTCAGCTCGGCCAGCAGGGCCAGGCCGTCGGTGGTGACCGCGTCCTGGGCGGCGTCGAAGGCGGCGACCGTCACCTCGTGGCGTTTCGCCTCCTGCAGGGCCAGCGAGGCGCGGCGCACCAGCTCGGCCACGTCGGCCCGGCCGGCCGGGGCGACCGTGACGCCGGCCGCCACCTCGACCGCGAGCCGGACGCTGGACACCTCCATCGGGCGGCCCAGCTCCTCGACCAGCTCGCGGGCGCGGCGCAGGGCCAGCGGCATCGAGTCGGACAGCGGCACGTCGGCCGGGGCGGACGAGTCGATCAGCGGGACCACCCGGGGCACCAGCAGCGCGAACTCGTCGTCGCCGGTGCGGGCGAGCATCTCGCCGTCGCGGGTCAGCTCGGTCAGCCGGTCGGCCACCAGGCGCAGCAGCTCGTCGCCGTGCCGATGGCCGAGGGTGCCGTTGACCTCGCGGAAGTCGTTGATGTCGAGCAGCAGCAGGGCCACGTGCCGCCGGCGGTCGAACGAGCGCAGCAGCTGGTCGCCCTCGGCCAGCAGGGTGGGACGGTCGAGCAGGCCGGTCAGCCGGTCGTGACGCGTCTCGTACGCCACCTGCCCGCTCAGCTCGGCCACCCGCTCACGGGCGGCGGCGTCGTGCAGGGCGCCGGCCAGCGCGTCGCCGAACGCCGAGATGGCCGACTCGTCGCGCGGGACGGGCAGGGTGGGCTCGGAGAGCCAGACGGTCAGCTCGCCGACCAGGTCGCCGTCGACCGCCATGGACCGGGTGATCGCCGGGCCGGGCAGTCCGGCCACCGCGTTGTCCTGGCCCGGGCCGTCCTGGGCGTAGCGGCGCTCGCCGTCGCGGCCGCGCACCTCGATCTCGACCCGCCGGGCACCGAAGACGTCGAGCGCGGCGCGCAGGCCGGCCTCGACCACCTCGATCTCGGTGCCGCCGGGCAGGGTGGCCGTGGCCGCGGCGAACGCCTCCCACAGCCGGCGCTCCTCCTCGGCCCGCAGGTGGAACCGGTAGGTCCGCTGGAGCAGCCACAGGGCCGGCGGGAAGGCGAGCAGCCAGAGCGGGTTCTCGACCAGCGCGACCACGGCGGCCAGGCCGACGATCACGTTGCCGACGACCATCGGGACCTTCGCGTACGAGGCGCGGACCAGGATCTGGGCGGCCGGGGCGTCGCGGTGCAGGGCGAGCGTCAGGGTGGCCAGCCCGAAGGTCAGGACCAGGTAGGTGAGCGCGCCCGCGACCAGGGCGGTCACCATGCGGGCGCCGAGCACCGGCGCGCCGCCGGCGATCGCGCCGGCCACGACGGCGGCGCCGGCCGCGCCGAGGCTGAGCGAGGCGGCCAGATGAACCACCTCGGCCACGTTGCGCAGCGATTCCCACCAGGCGAGCAGCGCCCACGCGGCGACCGCGCCGGCGAGGGTCACGGCGGGCAGCCACCCGGGCGGGGCCACGACGAAGCCGATGATGAAGGCGGCCTCGCCCCACGAGACGGAGACGACGCCGCGGCCGAGCCGGAATCGCAGCCGGGCGAGCTGGCCCGCGGCGACCACGGCGGCGGCCAGCGCCGCGCCGGCCAGCGGGGTGAGGGGGCGGTCGGCCGGCCGGTCGACCGGCAGCAGCGCGCCGAGGACGGCCAGGATGAGCGCCGCGGCGGCGACCGTGGCGGTCAGAACGCGCACGCTGAGGGGACGCCCGGCAAGCCCGGCGACGTCGATCCAGGAACGCCGGGCGACCGGCGGCGCGGTCACGGCGAAACCCACTTCACCAGGAGCACTGGCGGATGCACGTGCATCTGCAGTGGAGAAATCTGCGGGCGGGGAATGGTCATTTTCAGCGCCCCCTTCCGCGCAGGGATCAGGGGCGGCTAGGCCCCCGGCGGAAGGCTAAATCAATACCGATGAACACAACAAGGCTTGACGAACGGCCCGTATTACACATACGTCTGACCAATACGGACCGTACCCGTCGCCCTGAAGATCGAACCACTTCCCACTAGGTCAAACGCGGCGCGGATCGCCGTCCGCCGATCCACCGTCACGCTCAGTAGTAACGGCTTTGACCTCGCCGTCCGCGCCCGGGTCGACCGTCGTCGATCGATCGGCTTCGACACGATCCGCCACCGTTCCGTCGCCGGAACGCTCGAGATCCGCATTCAGCCGAGCGATCTCGGCCTCACGCTGTGTCTGCCTTACGTCCGGAAAACTGTCGGGAAGCCGACGCACGCGCTTGTTCATATTGCGGATCAGCAAAACAGTTGCTATGGACAGCAGCACGATGATGAAGAGACCCATCGGGCCGGCCAGGCCGCCCGAGCGGGTGTCTCCGAAGTTGTTGACGGCAAAAGTGCCCATGGGACGAGACTACTAGTGCGTCTCGACGCGCTCGCGAACCCCCGCGAAGAGGTCGGACTCGGGAATCGGGCTGTCGACCAGCGAGCGGGCCAACTCGAAGTCCTCGGTCGGCCACACCTTCTGCTGGAGCTCCAGCGGGATCTTGAACCAGAAACCGTCCGGGTCGACCTGGGTGGCGTGGGCCCGCAGCGCCTCGTCGCGGATCTCGAAGTACTCGCCGACCTCGACCCGAGTGGTGATCTTGTCGCCGCGGTCCTCGCGGTCGGCGCTCTTCTCGAGCCATTCGGTGTACGGCGACTCGAGCCCCGCCGCGATCATGCCCTCGTGCAGCGCGAGCATGCGGGCCCGGGTCCAGCCCGAGTTGTAGTACAGCTTCAGCGGCTGCCACGGCTCGCCCAGCTCCGGGTACTTCTCCGGGTCGCCGGCCGCCTCGAAGGCCACCACCGAGATCTTGTGGCACATGATGTGGTCGGGGTGCGGGTAGCCGCCGTTCTCGTCGTACGTCGTCATGACGTGCGGCCGGAACTCGCGGATCAGCTTGATCAGCGGGATCGCGGCGGTCTCCGGATCTTGCAGGCCGAAGCAGCCCTCGGGCAGCGGCGGCAGCGGGTCGCCCTCGGGCAGGCCCGAGTCGACGAAGCCGAGCCAGGCCTGCTCGACGCCGAGGATCTCGCGGGCGCGATCCATCTCGGCCCGGCGGATGTTGGTGATGTCGGCCAGCACCTCGGGCCGGTCCATCTTCGGGTTGAGCACGCTCCCGCGCTCGCCACCCGTACACGTCGCGACCAGCACCTGGACACCCTCGGCGACGTATTTCGCCATGGTCGCGGCACCCTTGCTGGACTCGTCGTCGGGGTGCGCGTGCACCGCCATGAGACGCAACTGCTCAGCCACTGAAATCTCCTCGGACCTGACCCGCGTCGCGCGGGCCGGTGTCGGCTGCGAAGATGGACCCTGCCATTCTGGCGGATCCCACCGACAACAAACGCATGAGAGGTCGTCAGGTGAGCGAGACGCGCACCACAGCCCCGGTCTTCCCGCCGGGCCGATACGGACGGCGCCGGTCCGGCCGCCGCCGGTTGGTGCTGCCCATCCTCGTTCTCGTGGTGGTCCTCGCGGCGTCGCTGGTCCTCTCGCTGAAGCTCTACCAGCGGTTCGGCCAGACCGACTACGACGCGCAGATCGTCGGGTGGTCGGAGCCGACCGACAAAGAGATGGTCATCGAGTTCAAGGTGCGGGTCCCGGCCGGCGGAGCGGCGAGCTGCACGCTGCGGGCCCGCGACTACGACGGATTCGAGGTCGGCCGCCGTACGGTCGTGGTGAGACCCGAGCCCGGCGAGACGGCCATCGACGCCAAGGAGACGGTGACCACCACCGCCCGCGGCTCCGTCGGCGACGTCCTGGGGTGTGACCCCGCCTGAGGCCCGGGCGCCTCGCGCCATTCTGGCCCCGTGCGTACCGCTGGTAAGCTTGGTGATTCGCTCCGTCAATGTTCTTTGTACGGAGCGATCTTGTTAGTGCCCGCCCTTCCATGCAAGGAGATCAACCGTGTCCAGTTCAGAGGCGCCCAAGACTTGGCTTTCTCAGGACGCTTACGACCGGCTGCAGTCCGAGCTTGACGAGCTGATCGCCGCCCGGCCCGAGGTCGCGGCCGAGATCAACGCGCGCCGCGAGGAGGGTGACCTGCGGGAGAACGGCGGCTACCACGCCGCCCGCGAGGAGCAGAGCCGCCAGGAGGGCCGGATCCTCTACTTGAAGGAGTTCCTGCGCACCGCCGAGGTCGGCGAGGCGTCGGCGGCCGACAACGTCGGGCCGGGCTCGGTCGTCACGATCTACTTCGACGACGACCAGAGCGACACCGAGACCTTCCTGCTGGGCTCGCGCGAGATCTCCTCGACCACCGACCTCACCGTGTACAGCCCGGAGTCGGCGCTCGGCAAGGCGATCCTCGGCGCCGGCGAGGGCCAGACCGTCACCTACACGGCCCCCAGCGGCGCCGACATCAAGGTCACGGTGGTCAAGTTCGGCCCGTTCGAGGGCTGACCGAGATTTGTTCGGGCCCGCCGAAAGGCGGGCCCGTTTCCGTTCACGGGGTCGCGTCGGCCAGGAGCGAGACCCGGTAACCGCTGTCGCGCAGCGTGCTGATCAGGGCGTCCGAGTGGTCCGGCCCGCGGGTCTCGACCGACAGCGCCACCTCGACCTGGCCGAACCCGAGCCGCGGGCTCTGCCGCGAGTGCCCGACCTCGACCACGTTCGCCCGCAGCTCGGCGATGCGGCCGAGCAGCCGGGCCAGTTCACCCGGCCGGTCGTCGCAGCGCACCGCGAGGCGCAGGAAGCGCCCGGCCGAGGCCAGCCCGTGCTCGATCACCCGCAGGAGCAGCATCGGGTCGATGTTGCCGCCGGAGAGCACGGCCACCACCGGCCCGTCCGCCGGCGGGACGTAGGCGCCGGTCAGCAGCGCCGCGAAGGCCGCTCCCCCGGCCGGTTCGACCACCATTTTGTGCCGCTCCAGCAGCACCAGCAGCGCCGCCGACAGGTCCTCGTCGCTGACCGTGACGACCTCGTCGACCAGCTTGCTGACGTGCGCGAAGTTCAGGTCGCCGGGCCGCAGCACGCAGATGCCGTCGGCGATCGTGACGCCCTGGGCCAGCTTCTGCGGCGAGCCCGCGGCGAGCGAGGGCGGATAGGCGGCGGCGCCGGCCGCCTGCACGCCGACGACCCGGACGTCCGGCCGCAGGGCCTTGGCCGCGACCGCGATGCCCGAGATGAGCCCGCCGCCGCCGACGGCCGTGATGATCGTGGTGGCCGCCGGCAGCTGGTCGAGGATCTCCAGGCCGACTGTGCCCTGACCGGCGATGACGTCCGGGTGGTCGAACGGGTGGATCAGCACGGCGCCGGTCCGCTCGGCGAACAGCTGCGCCGCCACCAGCGAATCGTCGACGCTCGTGCCCGCGTACTCGATCGCCGCGCCGTACCCCTTGGTCGCCGTGACCTTGGGCAGCGGCGCCCCCTCCGGCATGAAGACTGTGGCCCGGGCGCCCAGCAGTTCGGCCGCGAGCGCGACACCCTGTGCGTGGTTGCCGGCGCTGGCCGCGACGACGCCCCGGGACCGCTCGGCGTCCGAGAGGCGGCTGATCCGGGTGTAGGCGCCGCGCACCTTGTACGACCCGGCGCGCTGCTGGTTCTCACACTTGAGCCAGGCGTCGGTGCCGGTGATCTCGGTGAGCGGGCGGGACTCGATCAGCGGGGTGGTCTTGACCACCCCTTTCAGCAGGCTGCGGGCCGCTTGGATGTCGGCGAGGGTCAGCAGATCGAGCGGCGGGGTGGCACCAGGCATGGACTGAATCGTGCCACTGATCATCCGAAAGCGTGACGGCGCCAGGGGTTCATCACTTCGAACTGACCGGCGACGGCCAGCAGCAGCGTCTCGGAGTCGGGCGGGCCGACCAGCTGCACGGCGACGGGCAGGCCGTCGGGGCGCACGCCGACCGGGACCACGATCGCCGGTAGGCCGGCGACGTTCCAGGGCGCGGCGTACGGGGCGTACCGCATGCTCGCGCTCATGTTGGCCCGCCACGACCCGTTCGCGTGCCCCTCGGCCGGCGGCGGCGCGGTGGCCAGGGCCGGGGTGAGCAGCAGGTCGATTCCCCGGTCGGCGAAGAAGCCGATCGAGCGCTCGCGGAAGGCGTCGCGCTGCGACTGGCGCACCAGGCCGCTGCGCATGGCCCACTTGCCGAGCTTGATGTGGCGCCGGGTGCGCGGCTGGAGCCGGGCCAGGTCGTAGTCGCGCGACTCGACGTAGGCCGAGGCGAACCAGGTGGCCAGCGTGCCGACGCCGAGCGACTGCGGGTAGCTCGGGTTGGCCGTGAGCGTGTCGTGCCCGGCCTTCACGAGCAGCTTGGAGGCGGCGGTGACGGCGTCCGCGTTCGGCTCGTCGAGGCGGATGCCGGCCACCGGCGAGCGGGTGGACACGCCGATCCGCAGCCGGGACGGCTCGACCAGCCGGACCGGGTCGCGGCCGGCCAGCACCGAGAAGCCCACCGCGGCGTCGCCCACCGTGGTGGTGAGCACGCCGTTCTCGACCAGGCCGAACCAGTTGTCGACGCCCAGCTCGGCCGGGACCACGCCGCGGCCGGGCTTGAGGCCGACCAGGCCGCAGCAGGCGGCCGGGATGCGGATCGAGCCGAGCCCGTCGTTGCCGTGCGCGATCGGCACCAGGCCCGCGGCCACCGCGGCGGCCGACCCGCCGGACGAGCCACCGGGCGTACGGTCCAGGTCCCAAGGGTTGCGGGTGGCGCCCTCGGCGTCGTCGGTGACCGCCCAGAGGCCCATCTCGGGCATCCGGGTCACGCCCACCACCACCGCTCCGGCGCCGCGCAACCGCCGTACGACCTCGTGGTCCTCCTCGGCGACAGCCGAGCGCACCGCCGCCGAGCCCGACCAGACCGGAAGCCCGGCCACCGCGGTGTTCTCCTTGACCGCGACCGGCACGCCGGCCAGCGGAAGGTTGGCCAGGTCCTCCTGGTCGTCGACCTTCTCGGCCTCGGTGATCGCCTCTCCCCCGCGGACCACGCGGAACGCGTCGAGCGACGGGTCGGTGATGGCGATCTGTTCGAGGTGGTCGGCGACGACCTGGGTGGCTGTCACGTCACCGCGCCGCACCGCGCGGGCGATCTGCTTCGCGGTGGCGCCGGCCCAGGTCGTCCCGTCCGTCATAGTTACTCCATAAATCAGCGGTATATCAGCCCAATGCCTGCTCGAGATCGGCGAGCAGATCGTCAACGGTCTCGATGCCGACAGACAGTCGCACGAGATCGGCGGGGACTTCAAGCGCGGAGCCCGCAGCCGACAGGTGTGTCATCTGACCCGGGTGCTCGATCAGCGACTCGACCCCGCCCAGTGACTCGGCGAGCACGAAGAGCTTCGTCCGGTTGCAGATCGCGATCGCCTGCTCGGGGCCGCCGGCCGCGCGGAACGACACCATGCCGCCGAAGCGCCGCATCTGCTTGGCCGCGACCTCGTGCCCGGGGTGATCCTCCAGGCCCGGGTAGAGAACGCTCGCGACGGCCCGGTGCTCCCGCAGGAATCCCACGATGCGTTCCGCGTTGTCGCAGTGCCGCTCCATCCGTACACCCAAGGTCTTGATCCCGCGCAGGGTCAGCCACGCGTCGAAGGGGCCGTTGACGCCGCCCATCGCGTTCTGGTGGAAGGCGAGCTGGTCACCGAGGTCGTCGGTGGCCGTGATCAGCGCGCCACCGACCACATCGGAGTGGCCGCCCAGATATTTGGTGGTCGAGTGGACGACGACGTCGGCGCCGAGCGCGATCGGCTGCTGCAGGTACGGCGAGGCGAAGGTGTTGTCGACGACGAGCAGGGCGTCGTACTCGTGGGCGAGCCCGCCCAGCGCGGCGATATCGGCCACGTTGAGCAGCGGGTTGGTCGGCGTCTCGGCCCAGATCAGCTTGGTGTGGCCGGGCCGGAAGGCGGCGCGCACGGCGTCGAGGTCCTCGAGCGGCACGGCGGTCCAATCGAGACCCCAGTTCTCCAGGACCTTGGAGAAAAGACGGAAGGTCCCGCCGTACGCGTCGTCGGGGATCACCACATGGTCACCCGGCCGGCACACCGTGCGGAGCAGCGTGTCCTCGGCCGACAGCCCGCTGGCGAAGGCCAGGCCGCGGCGGCCGCCCTCGATCGCGGCGAGGCATTCCTGGAGCGCGTCACGCGTCGGGTTGCTGGAGCGGCTGTACTCGTAGCCGAGCCGCGGCGCGCCGACGGCGTCCTGGGCGTACGTGCTCGTCTGATAGATCGGAGGCACCACCGCGCCGGTCCGGGGATCCGGATCCTGGCCGGCGTGGATGGCGAGGGTGTCGAACCCGTAGTGGTTAGCCGTCATGCTGCGCAAGGCTAGTCTCAGCTGGTGGCCGACTGTGTGTTCTGTGGCATCGTGGCGGGGACGGTGCCCGCTTTCAAGGTCGTGGATTCCCCTGATGGAGTTGGTTTCCTCGATACGCGCCCCGTCTTCAAGGGCCACGTGTTGATCGTCCCCCGCACCCACGTCGTCACGCTTCCTTCGCTCCCCCTCGACCTTTTGCCCGGATTTTTCGGACTCGTTCAGCGGGTCGCGGCGGCGGTACCTCCCGCGCTCGATGCCCAGGGGACATTTGTGGCGAACAACAACGTGGTGTCGCAATCCGTGGCGCATCTGCACTTCCACGTCGTCCCCCGGACGAAAGGCGACGGGCTGCGCGGCTTCTTCTGGCCGCGGCACCGCTACGACAGCGACGAGGAGGCCACCTCGTACGCCGCCCTGATCGCGAAACAACTGGACTGACCCCGGTGTTGCACCCAGCGGATGAAGGGAGTGACCGTGTTCCTACGGTTCCGCAAGCCCGAGCTGGTGACCCCCGACAAGGCCCTGCCCGGCCGCACTTTCGAAATGCCGGTCGCCGACACCCACGTCGTGCTGGGCACCCCACTGAAGGGCCCCTGGCCGGCCGGCTATGAGGTAGCCGTCTTCGGCATGGGCTGTTTCTGGGGCGCCGAGCGCATCTTCTGGCGCCTGCCCGGCGTCCACTCGACGTCGGTCGGCTACGCCGGCGGCTTCACCAGCAACCCCACGTACGAAGAGGTCTGCTCCGGCTCCACCGGCCACGCCGAGGTGGTCCAGGTCGTCTACGACCCGAGCAGAATCCAGTACGAGGACCTGCTGAAGGCCTTCTGGGAGAACCACGACCCCACCCAGGGCATGCGCCAGGGCAACGACGTCGGCACCCAGTACCGCTCCACGATCTACACCACGACGGACGCCCAGGCCGCGACGGCGAAGGCTTCCCTGGAGGCCTTCCAGCCGATCGTGACCGCCGCCCGCCACGGCCAGATCACCACGGAGATCCGCCCCTTGGGCAGCTACTTCTACGCCGAGGACTACCACCAGCAGTACCTCTCCGACGCGAAGAACCCATACGGCTACTGCAACCACGGCCCCAACGGCATGACCTGCCCGGTCGGCGTGGCCCGCACCAACTGATCTTCTCGCTCTGAACGTCTAGGCTCGCGCTCGCCTCAGCGGATGCGGGCTCAGTTCGTTTCTGCCAGCCAGCCCGTCGGCCTTCGACCCCCCCTCCGGGAGTGGGCCGCCGTCGGGGCCGCCGCTGCACGCCCACCGTAAGGTGCGCGCGAAGGCTTGGCGGTCCAGGCGGTGCTCTGCTCGGCTACGCCTGAAGCGGCGGACGGCGGACGGCGGGGGTGCGCTCGTCGGTGAATACCCGGCCGTCGTCCGCAGTCAGCGCTTCCACGAACCGCTCATTGTTACCAGCTCGCCGGGCCAAGCGGTCCTCGTTGAGCACCACGACGCCGCGCATCTTTGTACCGTCGCCGAGGTGGCCGACCGCAACAGTCTTGAGCATCGCCTCGAAAGGCCTCACGAGTCACGCCCGCCTTGCTGGCCGACTGGTCGTTGTGGGTGACCTCGGCGACTACCGCCCAGCCGAGGCGTCGCGCTGTCCGCCGATTGGCCTGGTGCTGATTGGTGACACCATCCTCATCGCGCTCGCCGTCGCTACTGATCCGCGCGTACGAAATCACGAGCAATAATCTAGGGCCATCAATAGTCACCTAACGCACGGTACCACCACCTCCAGCAGTACCTCTTCGACGCAACGAACCCGTGCGACGACTGCAACCACGACCCACAGATGGCACATGCCGCTACGAGCGGCATGTGCGCGCTATCAGTTGGCCCCGGCCAGGCGGGGACCCCTAACGCGCCTATGCGGCTATACCAACTTGGTTGCCACTAATAAATTCCACGCGGTCGTTCCGTAACCCGCGTTCCATGCAGTCCCGTCGCCCTACGAACCACACGTGCCATCCGCGTCGCACTCGGAACCGTCATGTTTAAAAGGAATGACGTTCGCTTGGAGCGATAAGATTGTTTACTAAGCATATGCACGGGAACACCCCAAGGGATACACGATCCAGCGTAACCATCCTTCCGGAGAAGTGAAGCGCGACGCCTCAGAGCGAGCCAAATCTGCCGACGAAGCCATTTATCTAGATCGCGCCAGTTGTCTTCTTCAGTTACGACAGGGTGCCGAGCAACGAATCCTGTAAGATGGGTAATCGGCACATATCCTGAACGAGAAAACCTGATAACCTGATGTTCGCTCAGGCCACCATACAAAAGACGCCGTAACTGCGAAAGCAAAGTTATATAGTCGCGATCCACCCCATTAGCCAGTCGTCTCAAATCTTGCGTCTTAGCGAGCGGATGTCTTAATAGATTCGCATAGATCAGCACCGAAGATCGCCGCCGAATTTGCTGTTCGGGCCGACTTGCAAGCCCTACACTTCTCAATGAGATCTTATGACTTAAAAACTCGACCGAATCGACGTCCCGAATTTCCGACCCGCCGATCCCTCCCGCTGGAGAAAGGATTTGCAGCCCGCGGCTTTTGGACTTACTGATGCCAACTCCAGATTCGTTTGACCACTCGAAGAGCATGTCCACCCCGGCTCTCACTGCCGCATAGTCAGCACCCCAAAGCAAGATGTCGTCGGAAAACCTGGCGAATCCTACATTAAGCCGTTCAAGGGATCGGTCCAGCGGCGACAGCGCAATGCCTGACAAGAATAGGCTAATAGAGGTCCCCTGGGGGAAACCATTTGAGAGGCCCGTATTAGGCGCCTGCAGAAACGCCTCCACTATTAACCGTTCACGCGGGGTCATTCGCAGATTCAGCATCTCCATCTGCCGAAACAAGTACCGGTGGTCTACCGATCCAAAGTAATCTTTTAGGTCATACTCTGCTACAAAAAGGCGAGGATGATCCCGCCACTCACTTGAGATATACGTAATGGCATCGAATACATTGATGTCTGCCCTGTAGGCGTAGGATCTACCACTTAATGCGCCCATATTCTTACTCATTAGCGACCTGTACGTACGCTTGGATAATGCTTCGTCGGGTATACCGAAGGATGTAATCCTTCGGGAACCGCCTTGCGGTTTTGTAACGTCGAAAATGTAAGGGGCGCCTACCGTATACGTCTTATTTTTCAAAGATTGCCCAATCCCGTGTGCATAAACATCTGCACGGGATCTCACAATAAAAGGATTGAAGTCTTTCCTGAACGACCACGACTTGGGCTTAGAGTAAAAAATTTTTGACGTTACCGTGTTCGCTCGGCGCGATTCGCGCTCCATCTCATCGTAGTGTCGCTTGGCAGCACGCTCGAAGCGACGAATACGCGCTTGAGCTATACGAGTCATGGTGGTTGCGAAATCCTCCACGGCTTCCCCCTAAAAAAACAGGACCCGCTCAAAGCGGGTCCTGTGCGGCTGATCGAACCCTGAAAGAGTTGCATTCGCATGCAGATCATAGGTGGCGTTCACCAATGATCGAAGGGGCGGTTGCGCCGCCCAGCTCCGGGTCAAAGCCTACGTTCTCTTGAACGATGCACAAGAGCATAGCGGAGGAGCGCCCAGACGTCGAGGGTTTGTACAGGATTAGGGCCAGAAAGATTTAACGGCTGGCACCACAAGTGCCACGGGGGCAAGAACCGCGAGCCATGGCATCAAGGTGAGAGCGCCGGACGCGAGAACGTGCAGGCGCTCGGACCTTTTGGGCTTAGTTGCTGGCGCAAACTGCGATCGCGCCCGTAAGAAGTCAGCGGTGGTGTGGTTCTCGCTTTCATCGAGCAAATCGTTATACTCGGAACTTAACCTCTCGAAGTTTTCTTTCGTAAACTGCGAAGGGTCGCTTTTAGCGCTTTCCACCCGGACGGATAGACTTTGAACCTTACGATAATTTTGAAACATGTTGCGACTTCTAGCAGCATAGCCCATGGATGACGATGTAAGCGAACCAGCAAAAGTCAAAATTGCTATATATAACCAAAGTACATCGCCATGAGGACCGTAAATTTCCTTATCCGCGATCATACCGCTGGCCGCGATCAGGCTTGAAAGCGATAGTGCCACGACGAGACCATTTATCGCTCGCGATCTAGCCTCAAGACGTTTGCACGCCTCCAGTCGAGCTTTATAGGTTTTATAGACTCGATCCTCTAACTGGGTTAGACGTTTATCCCAGGCGCCAGTATTACTCATACCCTCCCCCGATAATTGGTTATTGCTTAATCTAGCGCGGTACGCCCGAATCATGGCGCCTAGCCGAATCACCTTACCACTTTACGCGAAGGCTTGATCAATGGTGCAGCTTTACACACCGAGCTACGTCCCACCCGGTTGATTACTCAGCGGCAGTAGATGAGCATGCAGCGTAGGCCGACTTGCATGGAGGCGTAGGTGACACTCCAGCAGATGGCTGAGGAGGCAATATTGATGTAGCAAATCGTCGAGACGCCAACGGTTCTGCCCTAACGGCGCACTCAGTAAAGCTGCATTGAAGGAGAGCCATCGTCACAGACAGTGGGCGAGGCCGGTGTGGCATGTCGTGGGGTACATATCGACAGCCTCGTCCGAACTGCATGACTCGCTCGGCCCGGCGTGGCCCGCACTGCCGGGTCAGTCGGTCGCTTTCGGATGGGCCGGACCGGCGGCGACAACCCAGATGATGCGGCGCTCCGGGTCAGGGCAGTACCAGATCCGGCCGCCTGCTGTCACCTCGTATTGCCACTGCTCCAGAGATCTGCCGCCGACCTCCCGGTGGGCGAGAGGTCCGTAGAGTCGATGCTGCCGTGCCGGGTTCACCGGCGCGGTAGGTCGCTCGGTCAGGACTACCCACGCCTCCCATGTATTGGATCTGGCTGTCTGGCAGAGGCTTTCCCAGCCCTTGGCCGCCTCGGAGGTGGCGAAGCGAGCCTCCCAACCTCCCGGCTTCCCCGGCGGTGCCACGCGATCACCGCGCTTAGCGCTCATCGCCGTCGTCCTCCACCGGGGCAGGAACGGCGCCGAGATCGTCGTCGACTGGGCCGCTCAACTGGCGCAGGAGGTCGGGATCGGTGTAGACCATGGCCGTCGCTTTCCAGCCACGAAGCACGTCGGCGAGCACCGACCACTGTCCCAGATCCGCGGAGATCCGCGCCGCCTTGGTGAACTCGACGACGAACTGTGGGACGGCGTCCGGCGGCAGGAGGCTGAGCCACGGGAACTCGTCACTCAGGGCTTCCGCGGCCGTCTCCGGAGAAACGTGGGCGAGAAGGTTCCGCAGGGCACGTACGGTCGCGATCGCCCCCTCACCAGAGGCCGCCATCCGGTCTTCGCGCGTCAGCAGGAGATCCGCTCCGTCGCGCCGGCGAACCCGCACATCACCCGCGTCAGCCAGCGCGGCGACACTCTTGGGGTCACGCTGGAGCTCGCTCCACTGCACTTCCTTGACGTCCACCCGTCAATTCTGAACTTTTTCAGAAGTTGGTGCAAGGGGTGTGCGGCCGGCGTCATTCGGGGGAGGTCCCGAGCCGGACGCCAGTCGTGGCATATCCGTCGAAGGTTTGATCCTCGGCGCGCCCGGCCCGGCAAGACTGGGCGCGCCGAAGTACTTCGGGACGGCTCAAGGTCCCTAGTTAGGGTAGCCTAACTAAGTCGGGGGTGAGGGTCAACGCGTAGCGCAGCTGGCGGACCGGGGTGTCGTTGACGGGCTCGACGCGGGTTTCGCCGTCGGGGGTCCAGCCGCCCCGCTCGTAGAAGCGGCGGGCCACAGTGTTGTCCTCCAGGACCCAGAGCACGGCCCGTGGGGTGCCCAGCGCGTGTAGCTGGTCGAGGGCGTTGACCATCAAGGCTCGGCCCACGCCCGTACCGACCAGGTCGGGAGCCACGTGGATCGCGTACAGCTCCGCCGAGGAAGGGGTCTCGCTCGGGCCCACGTACGTGAAACCGGCGATCTCGCCGTCGACGAGGGCCACCGTCATCTCGTGGGTGTCGCGTTCCCACTTCCAGCGTTCGGCCCACCACTCGCCGAAGCCCTCCTCCGACCTCGCGGCCAGGACCTCCGCGGGCAGGATGTGGGCGTAGGCGGCGACCCGCGACCGCTGGTGCAGCGCTCCCACCGCGTGCAAATCAAATTCCTCGGCTGTACGGAGGGACAGGCTCATTTCTCGACCGTAGCGGGGCGCCGCGCGGGCACGGGGACGCGCATCAGGTCCTCCGCGATCACGATCTCGCCCGGGAACTCGGCCGCGGCCTCGTCGAGGAAGCGTTGCGGGTCGGCGTAGCGCTGGGAGAAATGGGTCAAGACCAGTTTGCGTACGCCGGACTCGCGCGCCACCGACGCCGCCTGGGCCGCCGTCAGGTGGCCGACCATGGCCGCCATCTCGGCGTCCTCGGTGAGGAACGTGGACTCGATGACCAGCAGGTCGACGCCCTCGGCGAGCCGGTAGACGGTGTCGGTGAGCCCGGTGTCCATGATGAAGGCGAAGCTCTGCCCGGGGCGCTCGACGCTGACCTGGTCCAGCGTCACGTCGCCGAACCGGCCGTCGCGTTGCAGCGCGCCCACCGCCGGTCCGGCCAGGCCGTGCTCGGCCAGCCGCTCGGGAATCATGCGCCGGACCGGTGGTTCGTCGAGTCGGTACCCGTACGTGGGAAGTGAATGCCGCAGTGGCAGCGCCGTGAGGCGCCCCGCCGGGGTCTCCGCCGAGAAGCTCGCGCCCTCGATCGGCGAAGCGACGATCTCCGCGTTGTCCCAGTAGCTGGTGGCGTGCCGCAGGCGGTCGTAGAACTCCTGGCCGGCGCCCGGGTAGTGGACCGTCACCGGGTGTTGCACCTTGTCGAGCGAGATCCGCTGGAGGATGCCGGGCAGGCCGAGGCTGTGGTCGCCGTGGAAGTGGGTGATGCAGATGCGCCGGATGGGGGTCACCGCGAGGCCGGCGAACAGCATCTGGCGCTGGGTGCCCTCGCCCGGGTCGAAGAGGATCACCTCGTCGTCCCAGCGCAGCAGGTAGCCGTTGTGGTTGCGGTGGCGGGTCGGCACCTGACTCGCGCTACCCAGGATCACCAGCTCGCGCATGTTCATCCCCGGAAATGAAGCGACCCCTGGGGACTTCCACGCACGAAGTACGTGGTCCGGTCGGACAAGGCCGGATCCCCAGGGGTCGGGTGGCTGTCTGATATTCGCCGCACCGCTGCCACACGGTCTCGACGTACTACAAACGAAGCTGTCGAGGACAGCGGCTAGCGGACAGCCACCTCACGAGTCCCGTTGCTATACAACTTCGGACCACCTCCCTTCACGTGTACGGCCACGTTAACCAGCCGAGGGGCCCTTCGCCAATGCTTTTTGAATCACTACAGACGAGGGAATACCCGCGGGGACATTTCGGTTCCTTCCACCGCAAGCGAGGCCGGGCCCACGATCAGCGGATCGGGGGTGCCGACGACCTCGGCGTCCTTGTTCTCGTAGTCGAACCGGTTGAGCACGTGGCGCATCGCCTCGAGCCGGGCCCGCTTCTTGTCGTTGCTCTTGACCACGGTCCACGGGGCGTCGGCGGTGTCGGTGTAGAAGAACATCGCCTCCTTCGCCTCGGTGTAGTCGCCCCACTTGTCCAGGGAGGCCAGGTCGTTCGGGGAGAGCTTCCACTGGCGTACCGGATCGACCTGGCGGATGGCGAACCGTGTGCGCTGCTCGCGCTGGGTGACCGAGAACCAGAACTTGACCAGGTGGATGCCGGAGCGGACGAACATCCGCTCCAGCTCGGGGGTCTGCCGCATGAACTCGAGGTACTCGGCCCGGGTGCAGAAGCCCATGACCCGCTCCACGCCGGCCCGGTTGTACCAGGACCGGTCGAACAGCACGATCTCGCCGGCGGACGGCAGGTGCTTGATGTAGCGCTGGTAGTACCACTGGTTGCTCTCGCGCTCGTTCGGCTTCTCGAGAGCGACCACCGAGGCGCCGCGCGGGTTCAGGTGCTCCATGAAGCGCTTGATCGTGCCGCCCTTGCCGGCGGCGTCCCGCCCCTCGAAGAGGATCACCAGACGCTCGCCGGACGACTTGCACCAGTTCTGCAGCTTCAGCAGCTCGATCTGGAGCAGGCGCTTCTGGTGGTCGTACTCCTGGCGGGACATCCGTTCGTCGTACGGATAGTCCTCGCGCCAGGTGTCGACCGGCGTGCCGTCGGCATTGAGCAGCACCGGGTCGTCGTCATCGTCGTCCGCCACCCGGTAGCCGTCGAGCTCGGCGATCGAACCGTCGTACGGCTCGCTGACCTGCTCCTGGATCTCTTCGAACTCCGCCTCCGCCTGCATGACCGTCATACATACCCAGTGAAGGTGAACATCAGCCGATCCAGGCCCGAAGCTTCTTCCCCCGCGAGTCCTCGACCACCGGCGGGAGCTGGGCGTGGGTCTCGACGCCGACCTGCTCCTGCCGCCCGTAGAGCACACCGAACCAGAACGCGTCGCCGTCGCCCTGGCCGATCTCCTCGAGCAGTTCACGGGCGACCACCGAGTCCTGGTGGGCGCCGAGCACGTCCTGCAGGTCGGTCAGCGCGCTGACCAGCTGCTTGCCCGGCTTTCCGGCCTCCGGGACGAAAACCTCGACGGCATAACGCGCTTTCTTGTACGCCTTCCGCGCGTCATGCAATTCGTGGTCGATGCCGTCGGCGAGCGCCCGGTCGAGCAGGGCGTCGGCCTTGGCCAGACTCTTGCGGGCCTGCTTGAGCAGATCCTTCTCGGTGGTCTGCTGCTCGGCGAGCCGGTCGATGCGGTCGAGCAGGGCCAGGTAGCGCTCACTTTCCAGGGCCTCGTCGAGGGCGGCCCGGCCCCGCTCGACCTGGGCGTCGAGATGCTGCCGGATGCGGGCGGCGACCGGCGCGAAGCGCGGGCTGTCCTCGATGCCGGCCAGCAGTTTCTGCTCCTGCACCTGGCCGTCGCGCACCTCGCCGAGCAGGTCGGCCAGCCACTTGAGCTCGTCGCCGATCTCCTGGGCGCCGGCGAAGCTGCGCTTGAAGGTCTTCAGGGTGCTGCGCAGCCGCCGCGTGCCGACGCGCATCTTGTGTACGGCGTCGGGCTCACCCTGGCGCACGCCGGGATCGAAGCCGGTGATCGCGTCGCGCTGCTCCCGCACGTACGCGAGAACCGGGTTTTTAGGGGTCTTAGGGGTTTTGCCGGGCTGCGGGTTGCCGAGGGCGCGAGCGACCTTGGAGGGACCGGCGGCGGGCCGCGCGCCGGCGTCCTCGAGCAGGCGCCCGACCTTGGCCAGCAGGGCCGGGCTGCCGTCGACCAGCTCGACCTCGACCTCCTGCCAGCGCTGCTCCTGCCCGTCGCGTTCGGCGATCACCTGGTCCTGCGCGATCAGCGCGAGCGTGGTGCCGTCGGCCTTCTTCAGCGGCGTCTCGACCCGGTGTGTGCGCAGCCGGGCGATCGGCTTGAGGTCCTGCCGCCGGATGATGGCCCGGACCATTGCCTGAAGCTCGCCGGGCACGAGGTCGGGATCGCTGCCGTTGAGCGGCAACCGGTGTTCCTTACGGCTGAAGCCCTCACCGGGCGTCTTCAGATGCCAGCCGGCGTCGTGGCCGCCGCTGCGCCGGCGCAGCGTCCGCCGATGCCGCAGGAGGGTCAGCTCGTCCGTGTCGAAGTACGTGGCATCGAGATCATGGGTCTCGGCGCCACCGGCGCCGGCGACACCCGCCTCGCCGGCGAAGTCCGGCAACACGAAGCCGTCGGGCACGTCGTATTTGAGTTCCGTTTCGCTGGCGATCTCCATGTATTCATGTTGCCCGACTTTCGCCGCACGACACAGGGAACTGTTTGGCAGGTTGTGCACAGCGAGATCTCAGCTTGGTCGGGCATCTTGGTAAGCCACTTCTTTGGGGAGGTACCTCGTGGAGAAGCAAGACCGTCGTCCGGTGTCCCTGGCCGGCCTGGGCCTGATCGGCGCCGGCGCCGTTCTCGGCCTCGCGCTCACCGGCCCGGCTTCGGCTGCCCCGTCCTCGTCCTCCGCTTCATCCGCCGCGTCCTCCTCGTCCTCGTCCACCGCGGCCCCGTCCGCGTCCCCCGAGGCGACCAGAGTCGAGGACGACGAGGCCTAGACGCCGGCCATGCGCACGGTGCGCAGGTAGAGCGCGCGCGAATAGGCGGCGGAGGCCGCGCTGTAATACATCGTCGCCAGCCCGACGTGGAAGCTGTTGTTCGTCAGCGCGTTCTTCGAGTTGGCCGACGCCGCCCAGCGGATCTCCGCATCCGACTCGCTGATCCCCTTGCGGGCGCAGCGCAGCCGGTTCATCTCCTTGCCGGTCTTCCACGTCTCGAGCGCCGCCTCGGCCTCCCGCATCATGGCCCGGGCCTGCTCGGACAGCGCCTCGCCAAGATCCCAGGCGTGGCGCTCCTCGTCGTTGAAGAAGGACGGCATGGTTCACCTCCCGCGGTACCGCTCCTGGACCCCCAGTGTGCGGATCATGTCGGGATATGTCGATCTTTTACACCCAGAGGCATGAATTCCACCGGCCGGTCGGCGCGTGATCATAGAGCGCAGTAGTTGCCCCAGCCGGGGACGCAGTTCGGGTCTCTCCCGCTGCCACCGCTGCCGCCGCCGCCCCAATCCGCCGATTCCGCGGCGGCGATCAATCCAGCGACTATGACGATCATGATGATGAGGGCGCGTAGCTGCGACCACCCATGGGCTTTCCCGGCATTACCGAGATTCGGCTCGACCGGCTCCTCTTCCCTCGGGGTTGGCTCTGGCGTTTTACTGTCAAGGTGGCCAGGGACGGGCTCAGCCACAATGGAGGATTCTTCATTTTTTGCCGGAACCTCGACGGCCGTTTCCGTCGCGCGGCCGGCATCTGGCGAGCGCACATTGGTCGTGACGACATAGACCGTTCCGCCAATGGCAAACAGCCAGCTCAGCGCTTCGAGGCCGTCGCGGCCGTTCACCCTTAGGCTGATCGCCACCAACATGCCTGCGGCGAGCCACAGAGCGAGCCGTTTCGTCACCGACCGAATGTAGCAAGATCAGTAAAACCCAAAACCTTTTTATTGTGCGACTCTGCTGTATTGGTCATCGGGCCCCGATGGTCAGAGTGGATTCGGGTCGTGGCATGTGACCGATCTCCGCCTCCAACGAGTCACGTAGGGAAGCCTTTTGAAGGACCTGTTCGATCGAGAGACCGGGTCATCCGCCATGGGCTGCTGGCCGGCGCTCGGCCACGATGTCACCGACGTCGGGATCACCCTGAGGCAGGGCAGCACCGGGCAGCGGCGCGACGCACTCCGGGAGGCTCTGCGCGCCGATCCGCTCGTCCGGGAGCCGGTCTTCGAGAGCCGGAACCCGGTACTCGCGGTTCACCGAGAGGTGCACCGCGCGTCAGGCGCGCCCTACCTCGATCATCGACGAGATCAGCCGACAAATGTGGTGCAGCGCCGGCCGGAGAAGGGGCTGGACGCCAGACCAGGCCGGCCACGCGATCGCGTGGCCGGAGCGGGGCGGCCGTTCCGCTGGAATCGGGCTCTTAACAGGTGACCGCCGGCGAGGGACTGTGGCCGGGGCGGCGGCTATTTATCGTGGGGCCAGCGATATTTCGCGGTGATATCCCCCGTTTTGAGGAGTGGTCATGGCCCTTAAGCGCACACTCGTCCGTACGGCTATGAGCGTGGTTGCGGGCGGTGCGCTCGTGCTTGGTCTTGCGGCTCCCGCCTCGGCGTTCAGCGATTCTGACGTCAGCGGCTGTCTGGACTTCAAGCACAGCAGCCCGTTCTTCAGCACCAAACAGAAGGTGGTCGGCACCAATACCTGCGGGGTCGGGCCGTTCGGATTCCGGGTCTACAACTGGTCGCGTATCTCGTCGGAGACGTCGCCCTGTCTTCGTGCCGACGCCCGGCGCAGTGCCGGGTGGGAATGGACGAAGGGGCGAGGGAGCTACGCGATCATCAGTTGCTGACAGTTGGTTGGGCGGGAGCGCGTGACCGATGCGGAACGGGGGAACCTGTGGTCACGCACTCCCGCCAACCGCCCCGCCCGAACCGGGGGTCGCGCCTGGCCGGAGGCGCTGGACCGGCGGAGGCGTGCCGATCCTGGCCGGTTCAAGGGCGGGTCCTGATGCGGGAGATCGCGGCGCTGGCGGGGCGCAGCGAACTCACCGCCGGGGTGACGTCGCCGGGCTGCTAATCCGGGGGAGGTCAAGCGGACGGCGACGTCGGAAGATTCAGTTGAAGTAGCCGGTGTTGCGTGGCCGATGGTTCATGACCGGCAGCGCCCGGATGCTGTTCAGGTCGTGGCGTACGGTCCAGGCTTCCCGCCAGGGCCGCCGGGAGGCCGCCTCGGCCCGCTCGGCGAGCCGCCGCGGGGCGCACGGCCAGCGCCATCCACACCCGACACAGTTCCCGTCCTGGCCGGCACCGGCGTGCTGCCCGAGCATGCTCTGGGCGTCGCGCCACAGCAGGCGGTCCACGATGTCGGCCGGGACCGGCTTGTCGGCGATGACCATTCCTCACCCCCGTTCGTCATACGTCCGTCACGACTCATACAACCGCCCAGCGCCATCCCCCGGTCGGACTTTCTGTGCGACTGCGGCGACTATGCGTGACGGACAAGTGTTCGCCATGGGCGGACGGGCGGCGGGCATCGACGGTCGTACGGACAATGTTGAGACCGTCATGGATACCGAACACACGGGTGTCGAATCCGGGGCGCTCGATGCCTACAGCCGTGTGGTGACCGGCGTCGCCACCAAGCTTCTGCCCTCCGTGGCCGCCCTGTCGGTCCGTACCGCCCGCGGCGCCGGCGCCGGATCGGCGGTCACCTTCACCGACGACGGTTTTCTCCTGACAAATGCTCATGTGGTGGCCGGGGCCAACGGCGGAACGGCCACCTTCGCCGACGGCACCGAGACCAGGTTCGACGTGGTCGGCGCCGATCCGCTCTCCGACCTGGCCGTGGTCCGCGTGCAGAACGCGGGCGCGCCCGCGGCGCCGCTCGGCAACGCGGACGATCTCAAGATCGGCCAGCTGGTCGTGGCCGTGGGCAACCCGATGGGCCTGGCCGGATCGGTCACCGCGGGCGTGATCTCCGGGCTCGGGCGTTCCCTGCCGGCCCGCGACGGGCACCGCCTGCGGATCATCGACAGCGTCATCCAGACCGACGCCGCCCTCAACCCGGGCAATTCGGGCGGGGCACTGGCCGACTCGACCGGCACGGTCGTCGGGATCAACACCGCGGTCGCCGGGTACGGCCTCGGCCTGGCCGTGCCGATCAACGCCACCACCCGCGCGATCGTCGGGGAGCTGGTGGCCTCGGGCCGGGTGCGGCGCGCCTGGCTGGGAGTCGCGGGCGTGCCCGCCCCGCTGCCGCCGCAGCTGGCCGCGCGCATCGACCAGAAGCTCGGCTTGCGCGTGGTGGAGGTCGTGCCGGGCAGCCCGGCCGGCAAGGCCGGCATCTACCTGGGCGACGTCCTGCTCACGGCCGGCGGCAAGCCCGTACAGACCGTGCAGGAGCTGCAGCGGCTCATGCTGGGCCCGGCCATCGGGCAGGAGCTGCCGATGACCCTGCTGCGCAAGAACGCCCTGGTCGACGTGGTGACCGTGCCCGCCGAGCTGGAGTGAGCCCCGGCGGGCACGACCGCGACGATCAGGACAGGTGAGCCAGCAGGTCCTGGCGGGTCAGCACGCCGGCCGGCTTGCCGTCGACGAGGACCATGGCGGCGTCCGCCTTCTCCAGCATCGACACCGCCTCGCTGACGGGCTGGCCGCCGCCGATCATCGGCAGCGGGTCGCCCATGTGCCGCTCGATCGTGTCGTGCAGGTGGGCCTGGCCGGTGAACAGGGCGTCCAGCAGCGCCTTCTCGGCGATCGAGCCGGCCACCTCCCCGGTGACCACCGGGGGCTCGGCCTTGAGCACGGGCAGCTGCGAGACGCCGTACTCCCGCATGTAGTCGATGGCGTCGCGGACCGTCTCCGTGGGGTGCACGTGGATCAGGGGCGGCATGGCGCCGCCCTTGCTCTCGAGCGCGTCGGCCACGGTGGGCTGGCCCTCCACCGTACGCAGGAAGCCGTACCGGGCCATCCAGTCGTCGTTGAAGATCTTCGACAGATAGCCGCGACCGCCGTCCGGCAGCAGGACCACGATGACGTCGTCGGGGCTGGCCTTGCGGGCCACCTCGAGCGCGGCCACCACGGCCATGCCGCAGGAGCCGCCGACCAGCAGCCCCTCCTCGCGGGCCAGGCGACGGGTCATCTCGAACGAGTCCGAGTCGGAGACCTCGATGATGTCGTCGGCCAGCGACCGGTCGTACGTCGTCGGCCAGAAATCCTCACCGACGCCCTCGACCAGGTACGGCCGGCCGGTGCCACCGGAGTAGACCGATCCCTCGGGGTCGGCCCCGATGACCCGTACCGAACCCTGCTCCTTGAGGTATTTCCCGACACCGGTGATCGTGCCGCCGGTGCCGACGCCCGCCACGAAGTGGGTGATTTGGCCGTCGGTCTGTTTCCACAGCTCGGGGCCGGTCTGCTCGTAGTGCGAGCGCGGGTTGGCCTGGTTGCTGTACTGGTCCGGCTTCCAGGCGCCCGGGATCTCGCGGGCCAGCCGGTCGGAGACGTTGTAGTAGGAGCGGGGGTCCTCGGGGGCCACTGCCGTGGGGCAGACGACGACCTCAGCGCCGTACGCCTTGAGAACGTTCCGCTTGTCCTCGCTGACCTTGTCGGGGCAGACGAAGACGCACTTGTAGCCGCGCTGCTGCGCGACGAGGGCGAGGCCGACCCCGGTGTTACCGCTGGTCGGCTCGACGATGGTGCCGCCGGGTTTGAGCAGGCCGGCCTCCTCGGCGTCGAGCACCATCCGCAGGGCGATCCGGTCCTTGACCGAACCGCCCGGATTGAAGTACTCGACCTTGGCCAGCACCGTGGCGGAGATGCCCTCGGTGACCCGGTTCAGCTTGACCAGGGGGGTGTCCCCGATGATGTCGACGACGTTGTCGTAGTAGCGCACGCTTTAGACTACGACGATCCGGTCCTGCTGCCTCTCCCACTCCAGGAAGCGCTCGGTCTCGGCCAGCACCGCCCCGGCCAGCCAGGCGACCATCACGGCGTCGTCGGCCAGCCCGAGGACGAACAGGAAGGCCTCCGGGACGAAGTCGATCGGCGAGACGACGTACACCGTGGCCGCCGTCATCAGGGCCAGGCGCATCCCGCCGTCGTACTTGCCGCTCGCGGTGGCCTTGAGCATGCGCGGAATGGCCGCGACCCGCTTGCTCAGGGACGGCCCGCCCCGGGCCCCGGACACGAGAGCCTTGGTCAGGGCGCTGAACGCCGCCGCACGTTTCAGTGTTTTCGCCATGGTGTTCCCCTCTCCGCTACTCCAGCATGACTTGGGCGCGCCATGATTACCTCTCGCCGTCGCGCGTTAGCCTCGTAATTCCCTACTGACGTTGTTTTGACCCAACAGCGAGGGAGCCCGTGAGCACCATCGAGATCACCGCCGACGACTGGCGCCGGATCAAGCTGGCCGGGCGGGTCCTCGGCGGCGTGACGGGCGCGCTGGCCGGGCTGACCGCGGTGTCGGCCGGTCTCCTGTTGCGCCAGGCCGCGGACGCGCGGCGCGTCATCCCCATGGCCGAGGCGCCCCCGCCGCGGGGCGACGGCGTCTACGGCGCGAAATTCGGCGGCAAGCCACTCACCATGGTCATCCTCGGTGACTCCTCGGCCGCCGGATACGGCGTGCACCGTCCCCGCGAGACACCCGGCGCGCTGCTGGCCACCGGCGTGTCACGGCGGCTGCGCCGGCCCGTGCGGCTGCACCGGCTGGCCGTGGTCGGTTCCATGTCGTCCGGCCTGCCGTACCAGGTGGACGCCGCCCTCGAGCACGAGCCCGAGGTCGCGGTGATCCTGATCGGCGCCAACGACGTCACGCACTATTCGGACCGGGCCGGAGCCGTACGCCATCTGGGCGACGCCGTACGGCGGCTGCGCGCCACCGGCTGCCGCGTCGTGGTCGGCACCTGCCCCGACATCGGCGCCATCCAGCCGATCAAGCCGCCCCTGCGCTGGCTGGCCCGCAAGTGGAGCCGCGACCTGGCGGCCGCCCAGACGGTCGCCGTGGTCGAGGCCGGCGGGCGTACGGTCTCGCTGGGCAACCTGCTCGGCCCGATGTTCATCGCCGATCCGGTACGGATGTTCAGCTCCGACCGTTTCCACCCGTCCGTCGAGGGGTACGCCCGTGCGGCGGCGGTCGTGATGCCGACCCTGATGGCCGCCCTCGGCGAAGACACCCCCCGCCCCGCCGCCGCTGTCGACGGCCTGGAGGAGGCCGCGCACGAGGCGGTGCGGGCGGCCGGCACGGAGGTGAGCGCGCAGGGACGATGGGCCGTTCTGCGGCGTCACCCGTGGTTCGGCGAGACGCGGCACTGGTTCGGTCACCGCCGTACCTCGGCGCCGAGCGCCGTAGGGTGGACCCCAGAGGATCAATAGCAGGGAGGCGAGAGATGGCGGGGCTCAACGCACGGATCGGCAGGGCCGCGGCCACCGGTCTGCTCGCCGGCGCCGTGGGCGGTGCCGCCCTGATGGTCGGCGAGGTGCTCGCGGCCAAGGCCCGGCGGTACGCGAAACCGACCATGGGCCTGGCCCTGCGCACGTCGATGGGCCGCCTGTCGGCGCCCCAGCTGCGCCTGGTGCTGCTGGGCGACTCGGCCGCGATCGGGGTGGGCGTGGAATGGCTCTCCGAGACGGTCGGCGGTCAGCTCGCCCGCCTGCTCGCCGAGGGCACGGCCGACACCGGTGAGCGCCACGTGCTGCTCTCCAGCGTGGGCGTGGCCGGTTCCCGCTCCTCCGACCTGGGCACCCAGGTGGCCCGGGCCCTGCTCGGCGACCGGCCCGACGTGGCCGTGGTGCTGATCGGCGCGCACGACGCGACCAGCCTGCGCAGCCCCGAGGAGTCGGCGGCCCAGCTCGGCACGGCGGTGCGCCGCCTGCGCGAGGCCGGCGTCCGGGTCGTCGTCGGCACCTGCCCCGACCTGGGCGCGCTGCGGGCGATCGCTCCCCCGCTGCGGCAGATGGCCGGCCTGATGGGCCGCCGCATGGCGAAAGCCCAGGCCAAGGCGGTCACCGCGGCCGGCGGGGCGGTGGTCGACCTGGCCGAGGAGACGGGCGCGGTGTTCCGCGCCGACGCCGGGACGCTCTGCTACGACGGCTTCCATCCCTCGGCCGACGGCTACCGGGTATGGGCCCACGCGCTCTACCCGGCGGTGGTCAAGGCCGCGATGTCGTCGGTGCAGTAGGTGTGACAAATTTGCACTTCCGATGAAAGTTACCGGCGAGTTAAATTGACTGCATGCCGGAAGCCGTCATCGTCGCCACCGCCCGATCGCCCATCGGCCGCGCCGTCAAAGGCTCGCTGAAGGACCTGCGCCCCGACGACCTCGCCACCACCATCATCGACGCCGCCCTGAACAAGGTGCCGCAGCTCGACCGGACCCTGATCGAAGACCTGTACCTCGGCTGCGGGCTCCCCGGCGGCGAGCAGGGCTTCAACATGGCCCGCGTGGTCGCCACCCAGCTCGGCCTCGACGGCCTGCCCGGCGCCACCGTCACGCGGTACTGCTCGTCGTCGCTGCAGACCACGCGCATGGCGTTCCACGCCATCAAGGCCGGCGAGGGCGACATCTTCCTCTCGGCCGGCGTCGAGACCGTCTCCCGGTTCGCCCGGGGCAACTCCGACGGCCTCCCGCCCGAGCTGCGCGCGCAGGTCGGCGGCGGCTGGGAGAACCCGAAGTTCGCCGACGCCCACGCCCGCACCAAGTCGTACGCCGAAGGCGGCAAGACCTGGCACGACCCGCGCGAGGACGACCTGCTGCCGGACGTCTACATCGCGATGGGGCAGACCGCCGAGAACCTCGCCCAGGTCAAGGGGATCAGCCGCGAGGAAATGGACGAATTCGGCGTACGCAGCCAAAACCTGGCCGAGAAGGCGATCGCCGACGGCTTCTGGGAGCGGGAGATCACCCCGGTGACGCTGCCCGACGGCACGGTCGTCTCCACGGATGACGGCCCCCGCCCCGGCGTCACCATCGAGGGCGTATCCCAGCTGAAGCCGGTCTTCCGCCCCGACGGCCGGGTGACGGCCGGCAACTGCTGCCCGCTGAACGACGGCGCGGCCGCGGTGGTCATCATGAGCGATACGAAGGCCCGCGAGCTGGGCATCACCCCGCTGGCCCGGATCGTGTCGACCGGCGTCACCGCGCTCAGCCCCGAGATCATGGGCCTGGGCCCGGTCGAGGCCTCGAAGCAGGCCCTCAAGCGAGCCGGAATGACCATCGACGACGTCGACCTGGTCGAGATCAACGAGGCGTTCGCGGCCCAGGTCATCCCCTCGTACCAGGACCTGGGCATCCCGATCGACAAGCTGAACGTGAACGGCGGCGCGATCGCAGTCGGCCACCCGTTCGGCATGACGGGCGCCCGCATCACCGGCACCCTGCTGAACTCGCTCGCCTGGCACGACAAGTCCATCGGCCTGGAAACGATGTGCGTCGGCGGCGGCCAAGGCATGGCCCTGATCCTGGAGCGCCTGAGCTAGACGCCCCACCCCGGATTCCCGCCGGGTCCGGCCTGCCACGAGCGGCCGGGCTCGGCGGCTTTATTTTCTGGGGCTTCGCGCTGCTTCCAACGACCCAGCGCTGTCTTTGCGCTGTTTTTGGCGGCTCAGCGCTGTTCTACCGGCCCGGCTGTTCTACCAGCCCGATGGTTCCGCCCCGGCTGTTTCACCGGCCCG